>NZ_NRQY01000001.1:1162174-1192546 GCF_003996855.1 Morganella morganii
ATTACCATAAGGCTTGCCTATTATGCATAATATACAGTTTATACCTTGCAGATATTCTCTATTATAGCATTTAAAATATACATTTAATTTAATGACGTCCTGATGGTATCTTTATGCAGCCCGATAATTGCCACGAACTTAGTTGTCAGCATCAAATTTTCAAAAAGGAACTTCACGCAGTTATAGGACAGGAAATTAAAACATTACGAAAATCAAAAGGCATCACCGGCTATGAGTTAGGCTTAATAATAAATCTATCACAACAACAGATATCCCGTTATGAGAATGGTGATAGTGCTGTTCCGCTGGATACATTAATATTGATATTGCGCATTTTTAATATATCTCCGGAAAAATTTATTCACAGAGTATTATTTATATTAAACAGAGACCCTGATTCAAAAAAATTATTATCCCATATGTCAAACCACTTTAATACATATACTGACAGCAGTTACCTGGGAACATTTGAACAATATAAACATAATTAATAGATTTATCACTACACACAGCATTTTATTTAAGGGCATAACGTATGAATGAGAGAGAAATCAGTCTCTTTATCGGTCAGCAAATTATGAGGAGAAGAAAATCGTCAGGTCTTTCCGGTAAAGCGCTGGCCGGGTTATTAGGTTTAAGCCAGCAGCAGATATCCCGTTATGAGCAGGGTATTACCAATATAAGAGCAAGCACGCTGTTACAACTTTCGTTTTTATTTAATGTCGACGTGAAAAGCTTCTTTATTGACTGCATAGAAAATAATAACAAGCTGAAAACACTCAGTTATAAAGAAAAAAAGAGTCAGGAAACTGACTGTGACATCATCACTATTGATAAGAAGAACAGAAGCAGAGGTAAAAACCGCAGCAAAAAATAATAACATCAGCCACTATCAACAGCCCGCCCCCGTCATCCCGGATCATTTCGTTCCGGGCTGTCATCCTTTTTGATCCATACGTATCCGAATCCCCCGTCCTTCTGCTATCATTGCGTCCTTATTTCAGATTTCCGTTGCCGTGCGGCCGGCCTGACACAGGCATCAGCCAAACCCGTTAAGAACAGTAAGACATGAATACACCGAAAGAACAGTACAACATCAATAAGTTGCAAAAACGCCTGCGCAGCCATACCGGCAAAGCGATCGCAGATTTTAATATGATTGAGGACGGCGACCGGATTATGGTTTGTCTGTCCGGTGGTAAAGACAGTTATACTCTGCTTTCTATTTTGCAGAGCCTGCAACAGAGCGCGCCTATCCGTTTTTCACTGATCGCGGTGAATCTCGATCAGAAACAACCGGGGTTTCCGGAGCATATTTTGCCGGAATATCTGGAAAAACTGGGTGTTGAATACAAAATCGTGGAAGAGAATACCTACGGTATTGTGAAAGAAAAAATTCCGGAAGGGAAAACCACCTGCTCCCTCTGTTCCCGCCTGCGCCGGGGTATTCTGTACCGTACCGCAACTGAGCTTGGTGCAACCAAAATCGCTCTCGGACACCATCGTGACGATATTCTGCAAACTCTGTTCCTGAATATGTTTTACGGCGGAAAACTCAAGGGCATGCCGCCTAAGCTGATGAGTGACGACGGCAAACATATTGTGATCCGCCCGCTGGCCTATTGCCGCGAGAAAGACATAGAGCGTTTTGCCGAAGCCAAAGGTTTCCCGATCATTCCGTGTAACCTGTGCGGCTCTCAGCCGAACCTTCAGCGTCAGGTTATCAAAGATTTGCTGCGTGACTGGGACAAACGCTATCCGGGCCGGATTGAAACCATGTTTCGCGCCACACAAAATGTCGTACCATCGCATTTATGTGATACTGAATTATTCGATTTCAAATCTATCCATCACGGCAGTGAAATCGTTGACGGCGGTGATCTCGCGTTTGACCGCGAAACACTGCCTGTTCAGCCGGTATGGGAAGATGAGGATGACGACAGCGAAGGTCCGGATTTTACAGAATTACGTCTGGATGTGACGGAAGTAAAATAAGCGTCCTGTCATACTGCCGCGCCACGGAGGGTGCGGCCTGAATATCGCTCCTGTCCGCAGGGCGCATTTGCATCTGTGTTTTTCAGGCAAAAAAAAACCGATGTATAAAATACACCGGCATGATAATGGTCAATATTCTGTATAAGAACTCAATATGAGAAAAACTACAATTATGGAGCACAACGTTCATCGCTCAACGTTGTATTCATCTGCGGGAGTAATAGTGCCCTAACCGGGCGCGTCGTTTCTTGATATATCTCAAGTCCGGTACGTAAAATCATATAAAAATACACGTTTTTACAACCAGTTACTCTTACGTAACCACCAGGCAACAAATCCGACAACACATGCCAGTCCCGCACAAAACAAACTGAAGGCAAACGGAAAACTCCCGCCCGGGATACCACCGAGGTTGACCCCGAACAGCCCGGTCAGAAACGTCGTCGGCAGAAATACCATTGCCAGCATCGACATGGTATAGGTACGGCGGTTCATGGCATCCGCCATCATATTGGTGATTTCATCTGAGATAACCGATGTCCGCGCGATACAGGAGTCAATATCGTCAATAATCCGCCCCAGCCGGTCGCTGACATCCGTCAGCTGGTGTCTGTCCTGTTCTGAAAGCCAGGTGTAACGCTCAGAAGCCAGCCGGGAAAATACATCACGCTGCGGCGCCATGTAGCGGCGTAATATAATCAGCTGTTTGCGCAGCAACGCCAGTTCGCCGCGTGCCGGAATATGCTGAGCGAGTATCGCATCTTCCATATCAATCAGAGTATCGTGCAGATCTTCAATAAAATCCGCCACTTCATCCGTAATGCAAAATGCCGCTTCCGCCAGCCATTCCCCGGTATTTTTTGCCCCTTCCCCGTTTTGTAAATCATCCTGGATTGTCTGAATGGAGTGTACTTTGCGGTGCCGGGTGGAGATAATATAGCTGCCGCAGATCCAGATGCGGAAAGCCACCAGCTGATCAGGCCGGTCACCGTCATTATTGTTGATGGTTTGCAGGGTAATTAATGCACCTTCACCGATACGGACTGAGCGCGGGCGGATAACGTCTTTCGTCAGCCCCTCACGCGCCTGCGGCGGCAACAGTTCTGTTTCACTCAGCCAGCGCTGATTACCGCCGGAAAGATAGTCCAGGTGCAGCCATACCGGCTCTTTTATCCCCGCAACGGCATTGACATCCACCGGCGTGCAACCGCCCTCTCCGTCAAACTGTACCCGGCAGATGGGATCTGTTCCCTGAAAAGCGGATCCGTACAAAGCGCTCATGCGTCTCTCCCCATTGTCCGTGAAAACAGCTGATGAATGTGTCCGCCCGGTTCCTGCCGCCGTCCGCAGCAGAAACCGGCGGCAGGCTTAGTGTTTAATGATATAGAGATTATGGCTGTATGCCACATCTTCCGGATTATTGACCGGATAGCCTTTCAGCCACGGTTTGATAAGACGGCCGTTGGTGTACTGGTAGATCGGTGCTATCGGCATATCTTCCGCCAGCAGTTTTTCGGCGTCGTTATAATCCGTATTACGGGCATTATCATCCGTTTCCAGCGCGGCGGTTTTCAGCAGAGCATCATATTTTTCATTATGATACTGCGCGATATTACCGGTGTGTGTGCTGGTCAGCAGAGACAGGAACGTTGACGGCTCATTATAGTCCCCGACCCAGGAGGCGCGGATCACGTCAAAATTGCCGGTATTGCGGCTGTCGATATAGGTTTTCCATTCCTGATTAACCAGTTTCACTTCCGCGCCCAGTTTTTTCTTCCACATCGATCCGACTGCAATCGCAATTTTCTGATGGTTTTCCGAACTGTTATACAACAAAGATAATTTCAGCGGATTGTGCGGCCCGTAACCAGCGGCAGCCAGCAGGGTTTTTGCCTGGCTGTCGAGTTCATCCTGCGTGAATTTCTGATAGAGGCCCGGCTCCGGTGTAAATCCGGCGGTGACATCCGGCGTGAAATGCCAAGCCGGTTTTTCGCCCGTGCCAAGCACTTTTTCCGCGATCACTGCGCGGTCAATGGTCATGGAGAGCGCCTGCCGCACTCGCGGGTCATTCGTCGGTGCGCGCTGCGTGTTAAAGGCGTAATAATAGGTACCGAGCTGATCCGGAATATAAATCTGATCAGGGATCGCCTTTTTCAGTTTCTGATACTGATTTTTCGGGAAAGATTCCGTGATATCAAGGTCATTAGCCAGATAGCGCTTGGTGGCCTGAGATTCATGGTTAATCGGCACAAACGTAACGGATGTCAGCACCGTGTGTTTGTGATCCCAGTAATGCCGGTTGGGTGTCAGGACAATTTTTTCATTCACCACACGGTCATGCAGAACAAATGCTCCGTTGCCGACCAGATGTCCGGTACGAATCCAGTTGTCACCGTATTTCTCCACAGTGGCGCGATGTACCGGGAAAAGGCTGAAGTTTGCTGCCAGATTCGGGAAATATGGCACAGGTCGATCTAATGTGACGCGCAGTGTCCGGGCGTCAGCAGCTTCAACGCCGAGAGCTTCCGGCTGCATTTTGCCGTCGATAATCGCCTGTGCATTTTTAATCCCGGCCAGCGGTGCAAACCAGGCAAATGTCGAAAGGTTCTCCGGGTTCACCAGCCGCTGCCAGCTGTAAACAAAGTCCTGTGCCGTCACCGGTGAGCCGTCTGACCAGCGGGCATCGTCGCGCAGACGGAATGTCCACACCTGGTTATTACGGGTTTCCCAGGAAAACGCGACACCGGGCACCGGTTTACCGTCCGCCCCCTGACTGGTCAGCCCTTCAAATAAATCACGCAGAATCTGAGCTTCGGTCAGTCCGACCGCTTTAATCGGGTCCAGAGAAGCGGGTTCATCTTTCAGATGACGATAAACAGATTGTTCTTTTGCCAGCTGTGTTCCTGCGGGGATCTCCGCCGCCGTCGCACAAAACAGAGAAGAAAAAGTGAAAAACGTCCCGGCAAGAAGTGCGGAACGGGAAAATTTTGCTGGCCTGAACATAACGGGCGCCTTGTATTAAAAATGGTAAACCGATAGATTATCTGATGATTACCGAAACACAACAACCGGATATTACATTTTAATTGACGATATCCGGTGAGAATACACCTGCAAGGTATTTTTGATACCAACAATTATGAGCCCGTTCAGAGGATGATAAAAATGACACAAACTGTAAAACTTCAGGGTAATGATGTTCTGGTTTACGGCGCACTGCTGCGTGCCGGTGAAAAAGCCGTACCATTCAAATTAGTCGCTAATGATTTATCAGATGTTCAGCTCACCAAATTCGCCGGGAAACGTAAGATCCTCAATATTTTCCCGAGTGTGGACACCGGTGTCTGCGCCACATCTGTGCGCAAATTTAATGAAACTGCGGCAAAACTTTCCAATACCGTGGTGTTATGTATTTCCGCTGATCTGCCGTTTGCACAATCCCGTTTCTGCGGCGCGGAAGGTATTGAGAATGTGGTAATGCTCTCCACCCTGCGTGATCCGGAATTCCGCGAGAATTACGGCGTCGGCATCGGCAGCGGCCCGCTGGTCGGTCTGTGCGCCCGTGCGGTGATCGTGCTGGATGAGAACGATACTGTGATTTACAGCCAGCTGGTCGGTGAAATTACCGAAGAGCCGGATTATGACAGCGCGCTGAATGCACTGAAATAAGTTACCCGTATCTGTAAAAAAACCCCGCTGCCGGTAAGGGCCGCGGGGTTATTTTTTACGGCGGGGAAGAGTTACGCTTCCTCACCCTCGTCTTCTTTTGCCGCACCGCGTCGCTGACTCAGCCCGTATTCACGCAGCTTATTGGCGATAGCGGTATGTGAGACATTCAGGCGTTTCGCCAGTTTGCGGGTGCTCGGATAGTGACGGTAAAGCCGTGTCAGTACAGAGCATTCAAACCGTTTGGTGATATCATCCAGCGACCCGCTGAGAATATCCTCACTGAAACCAATTTCCGCTTCCAGCTCCGGCAGAACGATATCCTGCGGACGCAGCAGCGTCCCTTCCAGTGAAGAAAGCGCCTGATAAATCACGTTACGCAGCTGGCGGACGTTGCCCGGCCAGTGATAAGCACAAAGGAACTGTCCCAGCTCCGGTGCAAGACGCGGCTCCTCACAGCCCTGCTCCTCTGAGAAACGCTTCACGAAATCGCGGGTCAGCGGCAGAATATCTTCCTGATGCTCACGCAGCGGCGGAATGGTCAGCGTCAGCACATTGAGGCGGTAATAGAGATCCTCACGGAACTTGCCTTCTTTAACCAGTTCCAGCAGATTTTTCTGGGTCGCACAGATAACCCGCACATCCACTTTAACTTCATGCTCTTCCCCGACACGGCGGAATGTACCGTCATTCAGGAAACGCAGCAGTTTGATCTGCATCTGCGGAGACATTTCCGCGATTTCATCCAGCAGGACAGTCCCGCCGTTGGCCTGCTCAAAAAAGCCTTTTTTCGGTTCCGTACTATTAGCATAAGCACCGGCGGCATAACCGAACAGCTCGGTTTCCACCACATCATCCGGCATCGAGGCGCAGTTCAGTCCGAGGAACGGCTGATTGCCGCGCACGCTGTAGAGATGACAGGCTTTGGCAAACACGTCTTTCCCTGTACCGGTTTCACCGACCAGCAGCAGCGGAGAATCCATTTTTGCCATACGCTGTGCCTGTTCAACCACGTGGCGCATTTTGGCACTTTTCGCCACCAGGTCATCAAAACTGCCGGAATGCATGACCTGCATGCGGCGCTTCTGCCCGCTGACACTCTCACTGACCGTGCGCAGCAGCACAACCGCGCCGATCGTGGCAGAGGCATCATCTTTCTCATCAAAGTTAATCGGCGTCACACTCAGAGTGTAAGAACGCCCCTTGAGGCTGATGGTTTCTTTGTACGGCGCGGGTTCATCATCCTCAATCCAGCGGGTAAAGTTGAACTGACTGAAATAATAGGTGATGTTACGCTGGCGGATGCGCTCTTCGGTGGTGGCAAACAGGGAGAGTGCCGCGCTGTTGGCCAGTTCGATATTTCCGCGCAGATCGAGGGATAAAATCGGGTCTTCCAGAGATTCGAGTAATGCCCACATGGCGCGCTGTTCGCGCTCAGACGGCATAAAGTGAACAGTTCTGACATCCACCACGCCCGGAATCCGGCGGATCTCAGCCATCAGGGACTGAAACACAGAAAAATCGATCTGCATAAAATTGAGGTATATCCGGCCGTTACGGGCAATTTCGATACCCTTGAGGTCGATATTTTGCAATACCAGCAGATCCAATAACTCCCGCGTCAGTCCGATTCGGTCCTGGCAAATTACTTCCAATCGCATCGTTACGATCCTATTTACACTTAAGTTATTATTTTCCCGTTAATTGAAACTGATTTTACGGTATAAAATGAAAACTGTCACGATTTGTTGACACAATAAATGCGTTCCTGCGGTGTTTATCCACAGTTCCGTGTGAAAAGGCAATGAAAGTACAGATATGTCAGTCGGTTAACGACGCTTGATTCAGCGCGGACGGCAAACCGCGCCGGAGAGGTGATACGGTGACACGTTGGGAGCATAGCGGGATTATTGTGAAAAAACAGTGACGTGACAGAGATTTCTGCATAAAAAAGCCGGATGACATCACAAAATGCACATCCGGCCGGGTTATCGGTTACAGGGCGGATTTTTCCGTACTTTTCCCTTTCGGTATTGCCTGTTTAAGCTGTTGTAACAACTGTTTACGGAAATCCATCAGTTTAGGTTTATCCGTGGTGGTCCAGGGCAGCGGGCGGCACAGTTCCATTGCTTTAATCCCCAGACGGGCAGTCAGCAGCCCGGCGCCCATACCCTGCGCCGCACGGGCAGATAACCGTGCGGTAATGTCCTGGGAGAGCCAGTCCATCCCCACCTCGCGGATAAGCTCGGAAGCCCCCGCGAAAGCAATATTCAGCAGAACCAGTTTAAACAGACGCAGACGACTGTAATAGCCCAGTTCAATGCCGTAAATCGCCGCCACCTGGTTTATCAGCCGGATATTACGCCAGGCTATAAAGGCCATATCCACCAGTGCCAGCGGACTGACAGCAATCATCAGTGCAGATTCCGCCGCAAAACGGCTGATCACACGGCGGGCCTGTTCGTCGGTCACCGGCTGAACAATCTGACAATAAAGTGTCACCACTTCGCGGTCATTATGGCTGCTCTGTAACAGGCTCTGCCACTGTTGTAACGCGGGGTGGTGTGACGGGATATTGGCCTGTTTTGCCAGTTTTTCGCAAAATGCGCGTCCGTCACCGATACGGTGGCTTTGCAGCAACTCTTCTGCCGCTTCACGCTCTGTGGCCCGCTGACGCAGGCGGTACATGCGCCTCCATTCCGTGATAACAGACCCGGCCGCGGCAATCAGCACCAGAAAAGTCGCGGCGATCCCGCCGAGGGCAGTCCAGTCATTACCTGTCCACGCATCATTCACCCACTGAATCAGTTGCGCGACAGCGCTGATCCCCAGCAATCCGCCCGCGACAAACACCAGTTTGCGCCACAGGCTGCGGCGGGGTTTCAATACCTGAATCAGCAGCGCCTCCGCTTCCCCTTCCGACTCCTGATCCGCCGTAAATTCCGCGCGTTCAAACTGTATGCTGTCATCATCCGCAAACTGTTGTGCCGGTTTTAATGTGTCCTGCACCGGCGGTGACAGCGGCGCTTCCTCAAAATCAATCCGGGATTTTATCGGCTCACTCATGACAGTTTATCTCCCAGTAAAAATTCCATCGCACTGTCCATCCGGATATGCGGCAGCGGTGTATCCATCCGCATCGGTAACGGCCGGAAGGATTCAAACTGAAACCCCTGCTGCTGCCAGAAGTCTGCATCCGGCAGCCGTTTCGGTACTTCACCCGGATAAAAGGTCAGCGGCGTGTTATCCGCCAGACGGGTGCCTTTCAGCGCAGGCATTTTTTCCCCGTTATGCATCACCATACCGTATTCCGTGGCCTGTACTGATGCCAGCCCGGTGCAGTCCATTTTAATTCCCTCGAAAGCAGCCTGCTGCCAGGCTGATTGAGTCAGTTGCTGAAGCAGTGCAACGAGGTTAGCGTGCTGGTCAGCGGTGATATGATCCGCTTTGCTGGCGGCAAACAGCAGTTTATCGATGCAGGGGGAAAACAGACGGCGCAATAACGTGCGTTTGCCGTAATGGAAGCTCTGCATCAGCTGCGTCAGCGCCAGTCGCATATCCGTAAATGCCTGCGGCCCGCTGTTGAGCGGAGTCAGGCAATCCACCAGCACAATCTGGCGGTCGAAATGCTGAAAATAGTGCTTATAGAAACCGTTGACCACATGGTCACAATAGTATTGATAGCGGTCACGCAGCATGCCGAGCACACTGTTTTTCGCCGCTTTGGCCAGCCGCGCCGAGGCCGGCATCAGATCGGTAATAAACGGGAAAAACTGTAATCCCGGCGCACCGGCCATATCCCCCGGCAGCACAAAACGGCCGGGTTGGATAAAGTGGAACCCTGCCGCTTTGCAGCGGTGAAGGTAATCGGTATACGCCTGTGCAATCGCCGCCAGCTGCTGTTCATCCGCCGGGGCATCCGGGTCAAGCTGACGGCACAGTGCCAGCCACGGCTCTGCCCATTCGCCCCGCTCACCTTTGAGCAGGGTTTTCATCTGCTGCGACCAGGTGAGGTAATCCTGTTCCAGCATCGGCAGATCCAGCAGCCACTCCCCAGGATAATCGACGATTTCCAGATAAAGTGTTGAAGTTTCCTTAAAGTGGCGCAGCAGGCTGTCCTGTGTGCGGTAACGCAGTTTCAGACGGATTTCACTGACACCACGTGTCGGCACCGGCCAGTCCGGCGGTGTGCCGTACAGGGAGGCAAGCCCCTCATCATAGGCAAAGCGCGGAACCCCCAGGTCCCGCTGCGGGATACGTTTTACGCCGAGAATGCGCCCGTCACGGGCAGCTGAAAACAGCGGCAGACGCGCGCCGCTCTGTACATTCATCAGCTGATTAACAAACGAGGTAATAAACGCGGTCTTGCCGCTGCGGCTCAGTCCGGTAACGGCAAGACGAAGATGACGATCCAGCCCCCGGTTAACGAGGGCGCTCAGCTCATTTTGCAGTCGTTTCATAATTCTCCGGTGTAAAACGGCCAATCACTTTTTTCATACCGGCACGGATAACAGGTTCCAGTACCAGTATTGCCGCCCCGCGCAGAGCAGGACGGGTAACCGATTTCAGAATCACCCCGGCAATACCGGCAGGTGCTGCCGCCAGTGCCACAGTGGTTAACAGCTGCGCCCCGGTTTTCCCGGCGCGCAGCAGCGTGTGTTTATCCGGCCACTTCATCGTGTTCTCCGTTTGTCAGATTACAAATCACGGAAGCGGCGGTTGAGAGCATACTGTTCCGATGTCACATAACGCTCAATATCGCGGACCCGTTTTTCAGTGCGTGCCAGGCTGCGTTCCGTCTGCTCCAGCAACATAGCCGCATTGATCCCGCCGTTACGCCCGGGATAGTCCCGCGGCACCACCGGCAGAACCATTCCCAGTAAAATATAGAGGGTGATAGTCAGCCAGAAAAAGCCGGTAAAGGTTGCCACCACCGCGATAATGCGGATCATCCAGGCCGGCACCTCAAAATAGTTGGCAATACCGGCACATACGCCCCGGAACATACCTTCATCCGGATAGCGGTACAGTTTACGTGACTGAAATTCCATTATGATTGCCTCCAGCCCGGATTTTCCGCATCCAGAATCGCTTCCAGGGTTTTAATCCGTGCTTCCATCTGCTGAGCATTTTCCGCCAGCGCCGCAAGGCGGCGGGTTTCGAATTCACCGGCCCGGCTTCCCCGCTGACTGTTATAGTGCAGCCATAACCAGATCGGCAGCACAAACAACACGAAAATTGTCAGTGGTATACCTAAAAATATAAATGCCATATTTTTGTCCTTAATGGTATTAATTCAGGAAAGCCTGTTACCGACCTTATTCGCCCTTTTCTTCTTTTTCAAGACGTGCTTTGATGGCCGCGATTTGCGCGCTGATCTCATCTTCCGCTTTCAGTTCGGCAAACTGCTGCTCCAGCGATTTTTCTTTCCCCAGGCCATAACTTGCAGCTTCACCTTCCATGTGGTCAATCCGCGCTTCAAACTGCTCAAAACGGGCCATTGCTTCGTCCATCCGGCCGCTGTCGAGCTGACGGCGTACCGCACGGGATGATTTTGCCGCGTCGTGACGCACTACCATGGATTTCTGGCGGGCACGGGTTTCGGTCAGTTTCTGTTCCAGTTCGTTAATTTCATTTTTCAGCCGGGCGATAGTTTCGTCCAGAATAATCAGCTCATGACGCAGTGTATCGACATGACCTTCCACACGCTGTTTTTCCAGCAGTGCAGCACGCGCCAGATCTTCTTTCCCTTTGACAATCGCCAGTTCCGCTTTTTCCTGCCAGTCACTCACCTGACGCTCACCGTTTTCAATCTGACGTGCCAGATTTTTGCGTTCCGCCAGCGTACGGGCAGAGGTGGAGCGGATTTCCACCAGCATATCTTCCATTTCCTGAATCATCAGGCGGATCATCTTCTGCGGATCTTCCGCTTTATCCAGCAGCGATGCAACGTTGGCGTTAATGATATCGGCAAAACGTGAAAAAATTCCCATGATTGATGTCCTTTTATCAGTAGTTATGTCTTATGACACGTTTACTATTACAAGATGCGTGCCAATTCTGCGAATATTTTTATCCTTTTGTTTTTTATCGAATTTATTTATTTCCCTTTTGCCATGACTTTTTGTAAAGTGGTTATATCAACCATTTAATGGTCAAATTAATCATGACAAATAATACTGAAACCCTGATCGGTATCGATAACAACTTTCTCGATGCGCTGGAAAAAGTCTCACAGCTGGCAAAAATTGCCCGTCCGGTACTGATTTGCGGTGAACGCGGTACCGGTAAAGAGTTATTTGCCCATCGTCTTCATTATCTCTCCCCCCGCTGGGATGAGCCGTTTATTGCGCTTAATTGTGCGGCACTGAACGATAACTTACTCGACTCCGAGCTGTTCGGACATGAATCCGGGGCATTTACGGGGGCTCAGCGCCGCCATCAGGGACGTTTTGAGCGGGCGGATGGCGGAACACTGTTTCTTGATGAGCTGGGTACGGCGCCGCTTACGGTGCAGGAAAAATTGCTGCGGGTGATTGAATACGGGGAATTTGAGCGTGTAGGCGGACAGCAGACCCTGAAAGCAGATGTGCGGATTGTCTGCGCCACTAATGCCGATTTACCGGCGCTGGCAGCGGAAGGAAAATTCCGCGCCGATTTACTCGACCGGCTGGCTTTTGATGTTGTTAATATCCCGCCGCTGCGTGAGCGTCCGCGCGATCTGACCGAACTCGCCGGTCATTTTGCCGTACAAATGTGTCAGGAGATGGGTACGCCGTTTTTTGCCGGTTTCTCTCCGCATGCGCTGCAACAGATGCAGAGTTATCACTGGCCGGGCAATATCCGTGAGCTGAAAAATGTGATTGAGCGGTCACTCTACCGTCAGGGAGACACTACCGGACTGCTGGCAGAACTTGTCATCAATCCGTTTGTCACCACACCGCTCCCTTCATCAGGCACCGGGGCGTCAGCTCTGCCGCCGCTGCCGTTCCCTCTGAAACAGTGGCAGCACACACAGGAGCGGGAGGCACTGGATGCCGCGCTGCAACATGCACAATTTAATCAGCGCGAAGCTGCACAATTACTGAATCTGACCTATCATCAGTTTCGCGGGTTACTGAAAAAACATGCCGGCAGCCCGCAGCCGGATTAAATGCTTCCGTTTTTGGTTAGTCGCACAAATTGCGATACAATACCCTGTTCATTTTTAACGGTAACTGATTTATGCGCCATTGGATTATCCGGGCATGTGCGGTTCTCCTGCCTGTTTCAGGCTTTGCCGCCGCACCCGCCCAGCAGACAGACCAGCCGGTAAAACCGGTAACAGCTCAGGCCGCTGTACTGCCGCCCGTCCGCGATACCGGTTTTGTCTACTGTGTGAACGGCAACATCAGTACATTTAACCCGCAACTGGCCAGCAGCGGGCTGATTGTCGAGCCGCTGGCAGCTCAGATTTACGACCGCCTGCTGGATGTCGACCCATACACCTACCGCCTGATCCCGGAACTTGCCGCCCGCTGGACAGTGCTGGACAACGGCGCGACTTACCGTTTTTATCTGCGCCGTGATACCGATTTTCAGACCACAGACTGGTTCAGGCCGACCCGCAAAATGAATGCGGATGATGTGGTGTTCAGCTTTTCCCGCGTGGTGGATAAACAGAATCCGTATCACTATATCAACGGCGGGCGTTATCCCTATTTTGACAGTTTACAGTTCGCCGCCAATGTTAAATCCATCCGCAAAATAAATAACTATACCGTTGAATTTAAACTGAATACACCGGATGCCTCTTTCCTGTGGCATCTGGCAACCCACTATGCGCCGATCCTGTCAAAAGAGTATGCCGATAATCTGCTGAAAACCCGCCGCCAGGAGCAGCTCGACTGGAAACCGGTCGGTACCGGGCCATATTATCTGGATGACTACCAGAGCGGCCAGTTTGTCCGTCTGCAACGTCATGATAACTACCGCAAAGGGAAACCCCGCATGCAGGAAGTGGTGGTTGATCTCGGAGCAGGCGGCACCGGGCGGATGTCAAAACTGATCACCGGAGAGTGTGATGTGCTGGCCTATCCTGCCGCAAGTCAGCTACAGGTGCTGCGGGATGATCCGCGTCTGAGCCTGATGCTGCGTCCGGGGATGAATATCGCGTATCTGGCGTTTAATACCAGCAAACCCCCGTTTAATAATCCTGAGGCGCGCCGTGCGATTGCTTACGCGATCAATAATGAGCGCCTGATGAAATCCATCTATTACGGTACGGCGGAAACAGCCGCCTCTATCCTGCCACGCGTTTCCTGGGCATATGATAACCAGGCCAGGGTGACGGAATACAATCCTGAAAAAGCAAAGGCGATGCTCAGTGAACTGGGGTTCAGCGATATAACACTGAATCTCTGGGTACCGACCGCCTCGCAGTCTTACAACCCCAGCCCGCTGAAAATGGCCGAGCTGATTCAGGCGGATCTGGCCCGTGTCGGGATTAAAATGAATATCCGCCCGGTTGAGGGGCGTTTTCAGGAAAACAGCCTGATGGATCGCAGCCATGATATTACACTTGCGGGCTGGTCAACCGACAGTAATGACCCGGACAGTTTTTTCCGCCCGCTGCTGAGTTGCGCAGCCATCGGTTCACAAACTAACCTGAGCCACTGGTGCTCACCGGAATTCGATGATGTGATCCACCAGGCGCTGCTTGAGCAGCAACTGAGCAGCCGGATAGAGTATTATCACAAAGCACAGCAGATTCTGGCACAGGATCTGCCGGTACTGCCGCTGGCCTATTCACTGCGGTTGCAGGCATTCCGCTATGATATCAAAGGACTGGTGCTCAGTGCGTTCGGCAATACCTCCTTTGCGGGGGTTTACCGCGATACCGGGGATGACCCGGAACCGGAGGCTGAACCATGATCATTTTTATTCTTCGCCGTCTGCTGCTGGTGCTGATCACCCTCTGCTTTTTGTCTGTCCTCAGTTTCAGCCTGAGTTATTTTCCGGCGAACGCACCACTGAGCGGCGCTTCCCTGACGGATGCAGTGCTGTTCTATTATAAAAGCCTGTTCTCATGGGATTTCGGCAGCTCAGTCATTAACGGTGAGCCGGTCAGTCAGCAGTTGTGGGCGGCACTGCCCGCCACGCTGGAGCTGTGCGGTCTGGCCTTTCTGCTGGCGCTGGTGATCGGCATTCCCGCCGAGATTATTGCCGGGGTCTGGCGCAATAAAATGGCGGATATCGCCATCAGTACTTTTGCCCTGGCCGGGTTTTCTGTCCCGGTATTCGGGCTGGCACTGCTGCTCACCCTGTTCTTCTCTCTGCGGCTGGACTGGCTGCCGGTCTCCGGACGCATTGACCTGCTGTATGATTTAACACCGGTCACCGGATTTGCGGTGATCGATGCCTGGCTGTCAGATTCACCGTACCGGCAGGCGATGATCCTCAATGTGCTGTCCCATATGGTGCTGCCGGTGATCACCCTTTCCATCGCGCCGATGACCGAAGTTATCCGCCTGATGCGCACCAGCACCGAAGAGATTATCAGCCAGAACTACATTAAGGCCGCCGCTATCCGCGGGTTATCCCGTCTGACTATTATCCGCCGCCACCTGCTGCATAATGCACTGCCGCCGGTTATCCCGAAACTCGGGTTACAGTTCTCCACCATGCTGACGCTGACGATGGTCACTGAAGTGGTGTTTAACTGGCCGGGAATCGGCCGCTGGCTGATCACGGCTATCCGCCAGCAGGATTTCGCCGCGATTTCCGCCGGCGTCATGCTGGTCGGGAGCATGGTGATTATTGTGAATATGCTGTCGGATATTTTGGGTGCTATCAGCAGCCCGCTGAAACATAAGGAATGGTATGCCTTCAGATAATTTCTACCGTGAAGACCGGATGCCGTCACCGGGACGGGTTATCTGGCAGCATTTCACCGCAGACATCCCGGCCATGATCGGCTTTTACGGCGTGCTGTTTCTGATTGTGCTGGCTGCCGGCGGTTCCTGGATAGCGCCTTATGCTCTGGATCAGCAGTTTGCCGGTCACCAGTTGCTGCCGCCGTCCTGGTCTCATTACGGGAATGTCGCGTTCTTCCTCGGTACGGACGATCTCGGCCGCGATATTTTCAGCCGTCTTATTCTCGGCACACAATCTACTTTCGGCAGTGCACTGCTGGTCACCATTACCGCTGCGGTTGCCGGAATCATTATCGGTTGTCTCGCGGGGATGACCACCGGCCTGCGTTCGGCCATCTTTAATCATATGTTTGATACACTGCTCGCGCTGCCTTCTCTGCTGCTGGCGATTATTGTGGTGGCCTTTTTCGGTGCCAGCCTCAGTCATGCGATGATCGCCGTGGCACTGGCACTGCTGCCGCGTATTGTGCGGATGATTTATATCGCAGTACATGATGAGCTTGATAAGGAATATGTGATTGCCGCCCGGCTCGACGGTGCATCCAACCTCAATATTCTTATCCATACTGTCCTGCCGAATATCAGTGCGGTGACGGTCACCGAACTGACGCGCGCCCTGTCTATTGCTATTCTTGATATTGCCGCGCTCGGTTTTCTCGAGCTGGGGGCTCAACTGCCGTCGCCGGAATGGGGGGCAATGCTCGGGGATTCACTGGAACTGATTTATGTCGCACCCTGGACGGTGCTCCTGCCGGGAACGGCCATTCTTATCAGTGTTCTGCTGGTGAATCTGCTCGGCACCGGGTTACAGCGCGCCATTAATGCGGGAGTTGAATAATGCCGTTACTGGATATCCGCAATTTAACCATTGAATTTATGACGGCGGCAGGGCCGGTCAAAGCCGTTGATCGTGTGACATTATCCCTGACCGAAGGGGAATTCCGCGGGCTTGCCGGGGAATCCGGCTCCGGTAAAAGCCTGATCGCCAAAGCGATTGCCGGTATTACCAAAGATAATCTGCGCGTAACAGCAGACCGCTTCCGGTTTAATGATATCGATTTGCTGAAACTCTCCCCCCGTCAGCGCCGCCGGGTGATCGGTCACAATGTGTCGATGATTTTCCAGGAGCCGCAGTCCTGTCTTGATCCGTCAGAAAATATTGGTAAACAGCTGATTCAGACCATCCCCGGCTGGACTTACAAAGGCCGCTGGTGGCAGCGTTTTAACTGGCGTAAACGCCGTGCGATTGAGCTGCTGCACCGCGTCGGTATCAAAGATCACAAAGATGTAATGGGCAGCTATCCTTATGAGCTGACCGAAGGGGAATGCCAGAAGGTGATGATTGCCATTGCCCTGGCCAATCAGCCGCGCCTGCTGATTGCCGATGAACCGACCAACGCCATGGAACCCGATACGCAGGCACAGATTTTCCGCCTGCTGACCCGGCTGAACCAGAACAACAATATGACTATCCTGCTGATCAGCCACGATTTGCAGTTAATGAGCCAGCTGGTGGATCGCATTAATGTGCTCTACTGCGGCCAGACCGTGGAGAGTGCCGAGCCGGGTGACCTGCTGCTCAAGCCGCATCATCCGTATACTCAGGCTCTGATGCGGGCTATCCCTGATTTTGAAAAGCCGCTGGCGCACAAATGTCGTCTGAATACCCTGCCGGGCGCGATTCCGTCACTGGAGCACCTGCCTGTCGGCTGCCGCCTGGGGCCGCGCTGCCCGTATGCACAGAAAGTATGTATTGACGCGCCGCGTCTGCGGACGGTAAAAAACCGCAGCTTTGCCTGTCACTTCCCGCTGAATATGGAGGATGTGTAATGCCCGGTCCGCTGCTGGAAGTCAAAAACCTGAGCAAAACCTTCCGCTACCGGGATGGTTTTTTCCGCCGTCATCAGCTTGAGGCGGTCAAACCGGTCAGTTTCACACTGCAACCCGGCCAGACACTCGCCATTACCGGAGCAAACGGCTCCGGAAAATCCACCCTAGCCCGGATGTTATCCGGGATGATTGAGCCGGACGGCGGGGAAATTCTGATCGACAAACACAAGCTGACCTTCGGTGATTACAGCTACCGCAGCCAGCGCATCCGGATGATATTCCAGGATTCAGCCACCTCACTCAATCCGCGTCAGCGCACAGGGCAAATCCTGGAGCTGCCGCTGATGCTCAATACTGACCTCGACGCCGCCGGGCGCCATCTGCGGATTAACGCGACACTGCGCCAGGTCGGTCTGCTGCCGGATCACGCGGATTACTATCCTCACATGCTGGCCTCCGGACAAAAACAGCGCGTGGCTCTTGCCCGCGCCCTGATTTTGCAGCCGGAAGTGATTGTGGCGGATGAAGCTCTCGCTTCTCTGGATATGTCATTACGTTCGCAAATCATTAATCTGATCCTGGAACTCCAGGAAACGCAGAAAATTGCCTATATTTATGTCACACAGCATCTGGGCATGGCAAAACATGTCAGCGATCAGATCCTGGTGATGCACAACGGCGAAGTCGTCGAGCGCGGTAATACCGCAGAAGTGCTGGCGTCGCCGCTGCACGATGTGACACGTCGCCTTATCACCAGCCATTTTGGTGAAGCATTGTCCGCCGAGGCCTGGCGTCAGGATGTGGAGTAACTGCCGCGGTTCTGATAGTTCAGGCCGGTTACATCTCAATTTCCGGTGAGCCGTCATCATCAGCCGGATTTTTACTAACCGCGTCACCAGCCGGATATGCGGCGCTGAGGGTGACAGAGAAAACACAAGGAAACTGCTATGGGTTTTATGACCGGTAAACACATCCTGATCACTGGTGTTGCAAGCAAATTATCGATTGCTTACGGTATTGCCAAAGCAATGCGTGACCAGGGTGCAGAGCTTGCTTTCACCTACCAGAATGACAAGCTGAAACCCCGTGTTGAAGAGTTCGCTCAGTCTCTGGGCTCCGCCATTGTTCTGCCTTGTGATGTGGCGGAAGATGAAAGCATTGAAAACCTGTTCACTGAATTAGCCAAAGCCTGGCCGAAATTTGACGGTTTTGTTCACTCCATCGGCTTCGCACCGGCTGATCAGTTAGACGGTGACTACGTGGATGCGGTAACCCGTGAAGGCTTCTGTATTGCCCACGACATCAGCGCCTACAGCTTTGTGGCAATGGCAAAAGCCTGCCGCAGTATGCTGAACCCGAATTCTGCCCTGCTGACACTCTCTTATCTGGGTGCAGAGCGTGCTATCCCGAACTACAACACCATGGGCCCGGCAAAAGCGTCTCTGGAAGCGAATGTCCGTTATATGGCGAACGCCATGGGGAAAGAAACGATCCGTGTTAATGCCGTTTCTGCCGGTCCTATCCGGACACTGGCGGCATCCGGGATTAAAGACTTCCGCAAAATGTTGTCACACTGCGAAGCGGTCACCCCGCTGCGCCGCACTGTTACCACCGAAGATGTGGGTAATGCCGCCGCGTTCCTGTGCTCTGACCTGGCAGGTGGTATCACCGGTGAAATCCTGCACGTTGACGGCGGTTTCAGTATCGCGGCAATGAATGAGCTGGAACTGAAATAAGGTAACCGGCCTCTGCATGGCAGAGGCTGTGTTTTCTGTGCGTTCCGTGTCACAGCGGATAGCAGTCAAAACGAAAAGTCGCTGTGAATACAATCCCTGTACGCTCAGGCTCGCCATCCATGGCTCGCATGCTTTTCGTTCCCTTGCCGGCTATCCGCTGACATTATGCGGCATTGGTGTTATTTGTCTTTAACCCTCTGATAATCTCATACCATTTCTGCTAACAGTTTCTCCGTCAGCCGCTGTGCATAAAGTGCCTCTTCGCCGCTGACCAGTGGTTGTGTCTGATTGGCAACGGATTCAATAAAATGCCGTACGGCACCATCAAACCCGCGCTGCACTAATACCGGTTCCCAGGCTTTCGGGTACTGTTCCTGTATCCCTGCGGCAGTTTCACTGCGCCAGTGATTCATATCCGTTACCTGATAACAGCCGTCCCGCCCTGTCACACTGACCTGCTCCCGCTGACTGGCTGCACTGCGGTGCATGGACGCTGTCAGCCAGATATCCTCATTAGTCTGTAAATGGTGCTCAGCATACAGCAGCTGATTGGCCTCATTCACCTGCATATGCCCGCTTTTCAGAACCGCATTCCCATCCCGTCCCAGCCAGAGCAAAGTATCCGCGATATGCAGATAATCATCGGTCACCGTAAAACAGACATCATTCGGACCGATACTGTTGCTGCGGTGTTTATCCATACGGATGGATGCCGCTTTCCCGGCAATCTGTTCTCTGAGTTGCCGGTAAAACGGCGAGAAACGCCGGTTAAAACCTACCATCAGTGCCCGCTGTTTTTTCTCCGCCAGGCTGACTAGTGCCTCTGATTGTTCATACGATGCTGCCAGGGGTTTATCAACATACACATGACATCCCGCATTCAGTAATTCGCTGACGACCTGAAAATGGCTCTCTGTGCTGCTGTGCACAAATACCGCGTCACACTGGTCTGCCAGTGCCCGGAGTGACGGAAACAGGGGAAACCGGTAAGCATCACAGACCTGCCGGGCTTTTTGCTGATTCGGCGAAAACCCGCCGGACAGCACCCAGTTATCCGTTCTGGTCAGAACAGGTAAATACGCTTTTTGTGCTATCCCGCCCAACCCGGCGACCCCGATACGGATTTTTTTCATGTGTGCTTTACCTTTTATTGTTTTGTAACAATGAATTACAAAGTCTTCTCACAAATTGAATCTGCGGCGATTATATGAAAAGATAGCGTTAACCGAAAAATAATTCGCATACTGAATACATCCCGCCCGCGAATACCGGTCTATACTTCATCATTACCGCCATGTCCGTTCTTTTGTTTTAACTGAGGAGCATACCATGCAATTGTTCTATACCCCGGGAAGTTGTGCACTATCACCCCATATTATTTTGCGTGAAACCGGCCTGGATTTTTCACTGGTTCGTGTCAATCTGAAAGAAAAGAAAACCGAAAACGGTGATGACTACCTGAAAATTAATCCGAAAGGACAAGTCCCCGCGCTGAGTATCAGTGACAGTCAGCTGCTGACCGAAGGTGTGGCTATTGTGCAGTATCTTGCTGATCAGAAACCGGATCGCAAGCTGATTGCCCCAGCGGGAACGATGGAACGTTATCATCAGATTGAATGGCTTAACTATATTGCCAGCGAAGTGCATAAGAGCTATGGCCCGCTGTTCTCCCCGGAAACCCCAGAAGATTACCGGCCGATTGCGCTGCGTAATCTGATGAATAAGTTTGCTTATGTGGACGGTGTGCTGGCGAAAAGCCCGTATATTACCGGCAACAGCTTTACAGTAGCGGATGCCTATCTGTTTACCGTCTGCGGCTGGGCGCCGCACCTGAAGATTTCACTGGAGCCGTATCCGCATTTACAGGCGTATCTGGCTAAAATTGCCCATCGTCCGCACGTGCAGGATGCGATGGAAGCGGAAGGTCTGATTTAATCAGTCTGACCACAGAGACAAAAAACGCCGGATAATCCGGCGTTTTCTTTATGCTGATACGGCATGCAGACGGGTTCAGTCGATCTGCTCAGCGCAGAATTTATACGTCGGGAGCACCATTTCGTCCTGAGCCGCAACCAGTTGCAGTTCATACTCGTTCATGGTTTTGGTTTTCAGCATCACTTCATAAACGGCGGCTGCCACATGCCCGAGTGCTTTCGGCAGTTCTTCACCTTTCAGCAGATTAACCAGCATCAGGCCACTGGTTAAATCACCCACACCCACCGGCTGACGCTCGCCGAAGTCCACGAGCGGACGGCTGACATGCCAGGCGTGATCGGCGGTGACCAGAATCATTTCAAAGCGGTCAGCGCGGTAACCGGCACGGGACAGGTGCTTGACCAGTACCAGGCGCGGCCCTTTTTTACACAGTTCACGGGCAGCGGCAACGGCTTCACCCACATTGTGAATGGTTTGTCCGCTCAGGGTTTCCAGCTCCAGCAGGTTCGGGGCGATCATATCACTGACCGCCAGCGCTTCCTGACACAGGAAATCTGCCACACCCGGCGCCACGATGCAGCCTTTTTCCGGATGTCCCATTACCGGATCACAGAAATACCATGCCTGCGGGTTGCGGGTTTTGACTTTTTTCACCACATCCAGAATACGCTTGCCCTGTTCTGCCGAGCCGAGGTAGCCGCTGAGTACCGCATCACAGCGGGTCAGCTGATCGATTTTATCAATGCCGTCCACAATCTCCGTGATGTGCTCCGCGCTCATCACGCAGCCGGTCCAGCCTTGTGCATACTGTGTGTGATTAGAAAACTGGACGGTATTAAGCGGCCAGACATTAACGCCCATGCGGCGCATCGGAAATTCAGCCGCACTGTTACCGGCGTGACCATACACAACATGGGACTGGATAGAGAGAATATTTTTCATTGATACAACCTGATTTTTATTATTACTGTGCATATCATATTCTGTGAAACAGAAAAGATCCTGCTGACAGATCAAAAAGGGCAACTTTCGTTGCCCCTGTTTACCGTAAACTATTATTTCCAGCAGATCAGACAGTAATGTTTTTTGCCCCGGCGCAGCAGTGTATAACGGCCGAATAACTTGTCGCTGTCAGTGAAGCGGTATTCCGCATCAGACTGTTTTTCACCGTTAAGTGATACGGCGTTGGAGCCAATCATAGTACGGGCCTGGCCGCGTGACGGAACCAGTTCCGCAACCACCAGCGCCTGCTGTAAATCAGCATCGTTATCCAGTTCGATATGCGGCATACCGTCCTGTGCCAGTTGCGCAAAGTCATCTTCGGTCAGCCCGGAGATATCACCATTGAACAGACTGTCAGTGATACGGCGGGCAGCCGTCAGCCCCGCTTCGCCGTGAACCAGTTTTGTCACCTGCTCTGCCAGAACATACTGGGCGCGTGGTGCTTTGCCGCTGGCTTTGTCTTCCGCTTCCAGTGCATCGATGTCTTCGAGGCTCATAAAAGTGAAGAACTTAAGGAAACGGTACGCATCCGCATCCGCTGTATTGATCCAGAACTGATAGAATTTGTACGGACTGGTTTTTTTCGGGTCCAGCCATACCGCGCCGCCTTCAGTTTTACCGAATTTGGTGCCGTCAGATTTGGTGATCAGCGGAACCGTCAGACCCCAGGCCTGCTGCTGGTTCATACGACGGGTTAAATCGATACCGGAGGTGATGTTACCCCACTGGTCGGAACCACCGATTTGCAGCTCAACGCCGTGATCTTTATTCAGACGGGCGAAGTCATAACCCTGTAACAGGTTGTAGGAGAACTCGGTGAACGAAATGCCGACATCATCCCGGTTCAGGCGCTGCTTAACTGCTTCCTTGTTGATCATCTGGTTCACAGAGAAGTGTTTACCGATATCACGCAGGAAGGTCAGAACATCCATAGAACCGAACCAGTCATAGTTGTTTGCCGCGATGGCGCTGTTCGTACCGCAGTCAAAATCAAGGAACGGAGAGACCTGGTGACGGATTTTATCCACCCAGCCATGAACCGTATCCTGTGTATTCAGTTTGCGCTCCGTTGCTTTAAAGCTCGGATCACCAATCAGCCCCGTTGCCCCACCGACCAGCGCCACCGGACGGTGCCCGGCTAACTGGAAACGCTTTAAGCACAGCAACGGAACCAGGTGGCCCAAATGCAAGCTGTCAGCGGTCGGATCGAAACCGCAATAGAGGGAGATCGGACCCTGCGCCAGTCTCTCAGCTAACGCTTTTTCATCCGTAACCTGGGCAATGAGGCCCCGCTCTTGCAGTTGTTTTATCAGGTTCGTACCAGACATCAATGACTCCGTCAGTTCTGTTTTGTCTATGCAAAAATTGTGGATTAGAAATATGAAGGCTATAGCATAAAGCGGCACTCCGTGAAGTGCCAGCAATTAAAATGATTTTACTGAAGAAATTCCGGTAACAACCGGTTACGGCGCGAGGCGGTCGATATCCCAGCCGTCTGCCGTGCGGGTATACAGAAAACGGTCATGCAGACGATGCTCGCCGCCCTGCCAGAACTCAACGGAGTTAAATTTAATCCGGAACCCGCCCCAGAAGCTTGGCAGTGGCACATCACCCTGCTTAAACTTTTGTTTCAGTTCAAGAAATTTACCTTCCAGAATCCCGCGGGCAGAAATCCGCGAGGATTGCTGTGATGCCCATGCGGCGATCTGGCTGTCTTTCGGGCGGCTGTGGAAATATTTTACCACTTCCAGTGTGGATAAACGCTCCACTTCCCCCAGGAAACAGACTTGCCGGTCCAGGCTGTACCACGGGAAATGCACACTGATTTTCGGATTTTTTGCCAGATGCTGCGCCTTGCGGCTGCCCATATTGGTATAGAAAATCAGCCCGTCTTTATCAAAGTGTTTGAGCAGCACAATGCGCTGATACGGCTGACCGGTTTCATCCACGGTGGCCACACACATAGCGGTCGGGTCGGTCAGCTTTGCCTCACACGCCTGTTTGAGCCAGTGCTCAAACATGTCCAGCGGCTCATCGCTGAGATCACGGCGGCGTAATCCCCCTTTGGTGTATTCACGTCGCAGTGAAGCAACGTCCGTAAACTCGTCTGACATGCCTTTTATCCTCTTATTCTTTTTAATAACTGAAACTGTGTGGTCTTTTATCACGGCCGCTGACGGATAACGGGATACACCGCGCCCAGTACGGTTTCCCGGTCTGCACCGGTGACAGACGGCAGATTACCGGGTTCACCGGCCAGTGTCCGCGCCGCCAGCCAGGCAAATGCCAGGGCTTCCATATCATCACCGCTCAGGCCGTATTTATCGGTCGGGCTGACTTCTGTACCCGGCAGTTGTGCAGATAACCGCGCCATAATCTGCGGATTGCGCGCACCACCGCCGCACACCAGCAGGCGTTCACAGTCGCCGCACAGTGTGACCTGTTCACTGATACTGACGGTGGTCAGCGCCAGCAGAGTCGCCTGCACATCTTCCGGCTTCAGGCCGGGGAAATGATCCAGGTGCGTGTCCAGCCACTGCATATTGAAATATTCACGCCCGGTACTTTTTGGTGCCGGACGACGGAAATAGGGATCACTCAGCATATGTGCCAGCAAATCCTCATTGATCCGCCCTGTTTCTGCCCATTTACCGTCTTTATCATACGGCTCAGCGCGGTGCCGCCATGTCCAGCTGTCCATCAGCATGTTGCCCGGGCCGGTGTCATATCCTCTGACCTCCGCTCCCGGAATCAGCGTGGTGATATTGGCGATCCCGCCGATGTTCAGGATAATCCGTTTTTCATCCGGCACGCCGAGCACCGCCTGATGAAATGCAGGCACCAGCGGCGCGCCCTGTCCGCCATAAGCCATATCACGGCGGCGGAAATCCCCGACAGTCATGATATTGGTCAGCGCGGCAACCCGGTTGTTATCCCCGAGTTGCATGGTAAAGGGGGTTTCACTACCCGGTTCGTGCCAGACGGTCTGCCCGTGACAGCCGATACCGGCAATATCCTGCGGATTCAGCCGGGTCTGTGCCAGCAGCCCGCTGATGGCTTCAGCAAACAGTGTGCCCAGTTCATAATCCAGACGGCCGATTTCTGACAGCGTCGTCTGCTGCCCCTGACATACCGCCAGTATGCGCTTTTTCAGCGCGTGCGGAAACGGATGCGAGTACGCCGCCTGCTGCGCAACCACTGAATCATTAATCGCGGCCAGAACAACATCCACCCCGTCAAGGCTGGTTCCTGACATCACGCCGATATAACGTCCCGAACGCATAACCAATTCCTTTTAATCAATAACCATCTGATAAAAATATAATATTCATATTCTGCTGTGACTACTATAGTCAGGGCGCTCCGCAGATTCACCCCTTTTCGTATCGTGATCCCACTTAATCCTTATTCTGATGCACGCCTCACATTTGTGAAATAAGAAGATTTACCTTGCCGCCGGAACGTTTCGCTTTAAGCTGTTCCTAATGAAGGTGCAAATAAAACATTTTTAATGCTAAATTATTCTGCAATAATAGGTAAGATATTACACTACAGATAATGAACACATCTGAATCTGTGAATACAATAATCAGGAGTTAAGTATGTATAAGCGTTTTCTCGTCGGTATATTTACCGTCGTGGCCCTTTCCGGTTGTGTGAATATGGACACACTGAGTGGTGACACTTATAGTGCAGACCAGGCGAAACGTGTTCAGACCGTTACCTATGGTACAGTGATGAGCGCCCGTCCGGTAACTATTCAGGGTGGCGGTAAAGAAAATATCCTCGGGGCTGCAGGTGGTGCGATTCTGGGTGGTATTTTAGGCAGTACTATCGGCGGCGGTACCGGCCAGACTCTGGCTACCGCAGCAGGTGCTATCGCTGGTGGTGTTGCAGGTCAGAATGCTCAGGCAGCAATGAACAACACATCCGGCGTTGAGCTGGAACTGAAACAGGATAACGGTGAAATCATTGTTGTTGTACAAAAACAAGGTAAAACCCCGTTCTCCGTCGGTCAGCGTGTTCGTATCGCGAAATCCGGTTCAACCTATACCGTATCTCCGCGTTAATTTTCACGGCTTACCGGCAAAAGGCGAAACAACTGTTTCGCCTTTTTTATTACCTGACATTAATTACGGTTATGCAACTGCACAATATTATTTTCCAGTTTTCTGACAATCTCCGCCAGAGTATATAATTCATCCTGTGTGATCCCGCCCAAAATTTCACGCCGTGTTTTTTCAATCACCGCATCCACTTCCCGGATAAAAGGTTCGGATTCCTCCGTCAGTTTTATCCGTTTCGCTCTGCGGTCATTAATACAGATATGCCGTGTGATTAACCGCTTTTCTTCCAGCTGATCCAGCGTGCGGACCAGCGACGGCTGTTCAATACCGATCGCTTTTGCCAGCTGAATCTGAGACTGATCAGGGGGCAGCAGGCTGATATTGTAGAGTGTAATCCAGTGTGTCTGTGTGAGTTTCAGTGGTTTGAGCCGGTGGTCAATCAGTGATCGCCATATCCGCACTAACCTCGCTAAGTCTGATCCCAATGTTAACTCCACAAATTTCTCCTTATGTGAATACGGTACGGACGTATATACACGCCATTATGTCTTTCAATCACCCAATAAAAAGAAACGCGGCACTATTGTGTTCATTGACAACTTGTTCATTGACAACTTGTTCATTGACAACTTGTTCATTGACAGCGGACGCAATATTGCGGCGTAATAAAAAACAGTTCATGACTATTTCATGACCATTTTAATTCCCATGAAATAGTTGGCTTTTTATACAAATTTAATTGATTAAGTTGATGAACTTGTTCGGCATTAAGAATAGCGATCATCACTGCCGGGATCTATATTTTTTTACATAACCACCATTTTATTTTTAACAAAAAGTAATTTATTAATTTAAGATTTTTATTTATAAACAAATGGTTATGATTGTATTTTATTACCCGGACTTACGGCGATAATTTTACATTGTAGTTATATAATTCCATTCTTGATTATAAATTCAAATACAACAAAAAATATTATTTACATAATATATAAATCAGCAGCACTAAATAACCCTATTATATTAATTTTATCCTAATATATAGATTTGCAATTATTTCACTAAAATAGATCTAACTGTCCGGACGGCGATTCCGGCAATGTCTCACCTTTTGTGGCTCTGTAGCGCCGCTGGCGGCACAGGCGGATAACATTTTCTTTTTGCGCATTACTCATCGACAGCCACTGAAAGCGCTCGTCGCGGCTCCGGTAGCATCCCCGGCAGTAGCCCTTTTCATTCAGCTGACATATTCCCACGCAAGGAGAAGGGATATCAAAAAAGTGAAGTTGTTCTGCCATCGGCTGATTGTCCTTTTGTCTGATGCCCTGCCGGACATATAATGGTTATCCTGTAACCATCAGCATCCTGATAATTTGAATTGTAGTCAATTATCACGTTATAGTGTGAGCCATATCTGATAAATAACTGAAAGCACTCTGAGAGGTTACTTTATGCGTGTACTCCATACCATGCTCCGCGTGGGTGATATGCAGCGTTCTGTCGATTTTTATACCAAGGTTCTCGGCATGCGTTTACTGCGCACCAGTGAAAATCCGGAATACAAATATTCACTGGCGTTCGTGGGCTACAGTGACGAAAGCGAAGACTCCGTGATTGAACTGACCTATAACTGGGGCACGGATTCCTATGAGATGGGTACGGCGTTCGGCCATATTGCACTCGGCGTGGATGATGTCGCGGCGACCTGTGATGCTATCCGCAACGCGGGCGGCAATGTGACCCGTGAAGCCGGTCCGGTTAAGGGTGGCACCACCATTATCGCCTTCGTGGAAGACCCTGATGGCTACAAGATTGAATTAATTGAAAATAAAAGTGCCGGTGCTGCACTCGGTAACTGATTAACTCTGTAAGAAGGATCAAAACGATCCTTCTTTTCCGGTATAACGCTTATCAGTCCTTTCTCCCTCCGGCAAGCCGCGCTAGAATAGTGCGTTTTGTTTGTTTAATTAAGAGTCCCATGTCTGAAAATCAAAATCACAATGCTCTGAGTGCACGTTTCCGCGGTTATTATCCTGTCGTTATCGATGTCGAAACCGGCGGTTTTAATGCCAAAACCGATGGTATGCTGGAAATCGCCGCCATTACCGTCAAAATGGATCATAATGGCTGGCTGATGCCGGATCAGCGGCTTGAATTCAATGTGCAGCCCTTTGAGGGTGCAAACCTTGATCCCGCTGCACTCGCGTTCACCGGGATTAATCCGGCAGACCCCGAACGCAATGCGGTAACAGAATATGAGGCTCTGCATGCCATTTTCAAAATGGTGCGCAAAGGCATGAAAGATGCGGATTGCAAGCGGGCGATTATCGTGGCGCACAATGCGAATTTTGATCACAGCTTTGTGATGGCAGCCGCCGCACGCTGCGGGCTGAAACGCAACCCGTTCCACCCGTTTGCCACCTTTGATACAGCAGCGTTAAGCGGATTATCACTGGGACAGACGATTCTGGCAAAAGCCTGTATCACCGCTGGGATCCCGTTTGACAGCAAGAAAGCTCACGGCGCGGCGTATGATACCGATCGCACTTCCCTGCTCTTTTGTGACATTGTCAACCGCTGGAAAAAACTGGGCGGCTGGCCGCCTGCGGCAGAAAGTAATCAATAAGAAAACGCCACCGCTGAGGTGGCGTTTTTCTATCAGTTATCAGGTAACCGGCGCCAGGTTTCCTCCTGTTTCTGCTGACTATACCGGGCGACTACCTCTGCAGGTTTGATAGACAGCAGATCAGGCAGAATCGACCCTTCAATATCCGTCATCAGTATCATCATTCTTGCTTTGAAGTCCTGTTCAAAATTCTCTGTGGCTAAATAAGCTTTGGCCTTATCATCATCACAGATTGACGCAAGCTGATTTACTTTTTCAGAGGGCTTCGGGCCGCAGCCGGCAGCAGCGGATAACCCGCTGTTTACTTTGTGAATAAATTCGGTTATGAATTTCTCTGCTGGTTTATCCGCACCTTTTATTTTATCCGCACCACTCAGAAATGTGACTAATGGTCTCAGTATGTCTTTTGAGAACATCTTCAGTGAAGCGGCATCCAGAGATTTATTTTCACCCAGAAACGCGCAGGCTTTATTTAAATAACCCGGCACGTTTTCCTGCGCTATTTTCAGCACCATCCGTGCGTTCTGATTAGCATCAGATTGCGTTTTTTCTTCCCGGATTGTTATCTTACTAATCCAATTCCCTAATGGCTCAAACACATTGTTTATTTTGCCTTTCACCACTGTGAAAAACTCTGCTGCACTGTTACGGATCTCAGTGAACCGCTCAGATAAACCTGACTGTTTTACTGATTCCGATTCTTTTAATTCACCCACCGCACCACCGGTTCCCTGATATGAAATATACCCGGTTAATCTGATATTCTGTCCTGCTGAAACTGGCTGCATCTTTTTTCCTTTTTGTGTTATTGATGCCGCCACTCTAAAAAATAATCACATTAACAACTTTCATTTCACCACCATCAGAAAAACAAAAGCCCCGCGGATTTACCCTGCGGGGCTGTTATAAATGGTACGGGACAGGATTATTCTTCGTTTTCAGTCCGGTATTTTGCTGCGGTTTCTTTAATCAGTGTCTGTAATTCACCGCGCTGGAACATCTCCATAATGATGTCACAGCCGCCGACCAGCTCACCGTCAACCCACAGTTGCGGGAACGTCGGCCAGTTAGCGTATTTTGGTAATTCAGCACGGATATCCGGATTCTGTAAAATATCCACATATGCAAAACGCTCTTCACAGGCAGCCAGCGCCTGTACCGCCTGCGCGGAGAAACCGCAGTTCGGCAGTTTCGGGGAACCTTTCATATACAGCAGAATCGGGTTTTCTTTAATCTGGCGTTCAATTTTTTCAATAGTCGTCGTCATTTAAAACGTCCTTCACTTCAGATCGGTTAGCACCGGTGTTAACTTATGCGCAGAATACCACTTTTCACTGCAAAGCACGAATATTTAAAATAAATTGCTTAATATCAATTGGTTAAAACAATATCAGTTCATTATTTGAACTACAAAATACTACTTTTCACTACTTTTCATTCCATATTTATCATCATATTACGATAAATAGTGAACGGTATTTTTGCCCCCATTATCACAATAGGGACTGCTCCTGTCTATCACACCGTAGCCGGAAAATACCGGTAAATCGTGGCATCAAGATCCGCGAGCGAGGTGTCAAACTGCTGAACGGTATGGTAAT
>NZ_NRQY01000001.1:1193761-1198662 GCF_003996855.1 Morganella morganii
CGATAAACTTCCTCTTTCCAATTTTGACACTATGTCTTTTGTAATTTTAGGGTCAGATGAAAAAGGCAGATCACCAAGCTGTTTATTCATGAGCGCAGTGCTTTTTGATTGCTTTCCTGCGTCCGTTAACCATTTCTCATTTAATAAATCATAACTTACTTTTTTACTTTTTTTGTCAGGTAGCATACAGTCCCTTATCTGTAAGTATTATCACCAGATGGTGATATCTTTGAACTTGATTATATCATCTAAATTTATGTAAGACGCATTATGATTAAAGAGAGGCTATTATATACGGAGGAACGCAGTACGGAGTTTGTGAAGCAGCTTTTGGGGCATAAGTCAGTGACAATGACAGCCATCTGCCAGGACACCAGAGGCGGACGAACGGATATTGTATTATGAATCAATAGTGAATAATAGTGTTAATTAAGATCTATTGCCTTGATTTATAATAATAAAAAATCGTTATCACTTATCACTGCCAAGAGGTATTGGTTTTAACATACTGTTAAAATCAACCGGATATCTAAGTCCGGTGTATTTTCATACTGTACAACCCGGATTATTTTACCGTCCGGGCTTAAAGCCTGGCTCCTCGACCCAAATTACGTCTGCAACCATAACAGCTGAAAAAATCCGTTATTTGCAACACTTTCATCTGACAAACAAGATCATCATCATTTTTTATCTCACACAGTAATGCCATAATCCGGATATTCTTTTTTTGTTAACAATGTGATGAGCCCGAAATGACCTTTGAGTGGTGGTTTGCCTATCTGATGACGTCCGTTATTGTCAGTCTGTCCCCCGGTGCGGGCGCGATTAACAGCATGACAACCTCTGTCAGCTACGGTTACCGGGGCGCAGCGGCGGCCATTGCCGGATTACAGACCGGGCTGTCTCTGCTGATTATTCTGGCCGGTGCCGGGCTGGGAACATTGCTGTCACAATCTGTTCTTGCATTTGAAATACTGAAATGGGCCGGGGCGGCGTATCTTATCTGGCTGGGGGTCCGTCAGTGGCGGGCGGCAGGAACCCTTGAGCTGAACACACAGACAGCAATATTGTCACGCAAAAAGCTGTATCAGAATAGTGTTCTGGTGAATATTTCGAATCCCAAAAGCATTGTCTTTCTTGCAGCGCTATTTCCGCAGTTTATTATTCCTCATCAGCCGCAACTGCTACAGTATCTGATATTGGGCGTCACCACGGTTGCGGCTGATATTATTGTTATGACCGGTTATGCCATGCTGGCACGAAAAATTGCTGTGTTTATCAGAAGTCCGGAACAGACCCGTGCAATGAATAAAGTTTTCGGATCATTATTTATGCTGATCGGCACTCTGCTTGCCTTTACCCGTCCTGTATAACCGGTAATCCATATTTTATTAAGGTATCATTAACTCAGCTTCTGCTTATTCTGTAAAACAATGGACATCATATTATCAGGTGTTACCCTGACAGCCGTATATATCACTGCAAAAGATAAAATGATGTCAATAATACAAAAAATAATCCCTGCCACATCTTCATTATTACTAATCAGCGGGTGTGCAAATATAGTTCAGGAAGAACATTCTCCGTATAACAATCCTGTCTATAGTTACTCAGTAAGTGACCATTACTCCTCTTACATTCTGGTTCCGGTAACAATAAATAATAAAACCTATCCGTTTATATTAGATACAGGAACATCTGTTACTATTGTGGACAGCAGTCTTATCAGTGATGCCGGGCTTGAAAAAACAACATTACCCGCCGCTTACAAAAACTATTTTTCTGATATGACGATTATTTCCGGGAAAATTGACGGTGAAAAACTAAAATATATTCGCCCGCCTCTGTTCCGTATTGGTGATTATCCGGTTACTCATAATGACATCTGGATTGATATGCCACTGGAAAAACTCAGAGAAGTAACATGTGAGAATATCCGCGGGCTCCTCGGTATGGATATTATTAATAAATTTAACTGGGAAATCGACAAAAAAAATCAGACCATCCGCCTCTTTACAGACGCACCACCCATTGATGAGTATCCGTCCTGCCTGACTTACTCCCAGGTTACCTTCGGAAGCCCGGAAATATTTACATGGATCGGGGAATATAAAATCACTACAAATATAGATACCGGTGCGCGACGCAGTTATTTTGATGATGCTTTTCTGAAAGATGCGCCGAAAAAATATCCGGAACAGGTAAAGGCCGATCCTAAAATACGGAATGAAATATATATTGATCTCGCCGGTGTTCAGAAGACAGAGCGTGTTTCTTATACCGTTAAGAACCTGGAACTTGAAGGTATTACACTCCGCAATGAGCGCATAAGCGGTGATGTCCTGGGTAAATTCGCTATCGGAATGTCTGTTTTTAATAATTTCGATAAATACCTGATTTCACCGGATCGTTCCGTGATTTGCTATACGCCGTCTGCTGAACAACCGGCTTTAGCCAAAAAATATCGTAATATCCACATCATTGCAAAAGATAATCAACTGATGATCAATAATAATGACCCGCAATACCTGAAATCATTCGGTTTGCAGAACGGGGATATCATCATCCGCATCAACGACAATATATATCCGGTTAATGCGACTGAACGTGCCGCAGAATTATTATCCGGAACGCCGGATAATTCATTACGGCTGGACATCCACCGGAAAAATACACTGCACCGGATTGAACTGTAAGCACAAATATTATCTTTCTGTAGAAAGCCCCGCAGTTTTGCGGGGCTTCACAGGCCGCAGTCTTTAATTTTCAGTCAAATACATTATTAATTATTTCTGTCACTATCGCTGTACTTAAGGCAATAAGCACTAAATCGTTACCGGCAATCCGCCACTCATACCCGGGATAATTCGGTAACTGGCTGAGCATGGAGGCAGGAACTGCTTTTTTTGCAATACCCAGCGGCAGTGGTTTCCCTCTGGCCAGATTTTTCGCTATTCCCGGAGGCAGCGTACTATACCCGGTCAGCCCGCTGCCCAGTGCCAGTTTCCGCGCATCTCCGTAAGTCAGTGTCAGCGATATTCCGTTGCCGGAATCCGCAAACTCCCTGCTCTCTTTTTCGTTACCTTTATGTCCCTGTTTTTTGGACTGGCCATGAGGATTGCCATGCCCTTTACCATTCCCCGGGTCAGCATAAGATGATACCGGCACCGCTAAAAGTCCGGTGATAACTAATACCGCATTGCATACCTGTGTAAATCTGCGCATAACGCACCTCTGCGTATTAATACTTTTCATAAGCGTGGATCGTTCCGCAGAATTACGCAATAGGATATCCGGATAACATGATTCGCCTCTGTGCTGAAAATTGGTTATTATCCCCTTCCGCTTTTTACCCGGATAGCCCGATGTCTGACATTACCGATACCTTTATCGCACCGCCATGCCGGGAGCAAATTGATATTTTGTATCAGGATGAACACCTGCTGCTGATTAATAAACCCGCCGGGCTGCTCAGCCTTTCGGGGAAAAACCCGCAAAATCTGGATTCTGTGCATTACCGGCTGGTACAGCTGTTTCCCGGCTGCGCACTGGTGCACCGTCTGGATTTCGGTACATCCGGGCTGCTGGTGGTTGCCCGCAACAAAGGAATTAATGCCGCGCTTTGCCGTCAGTTCAGTCAGCGTACGGTACGGAAAAGCTACAGCGCCCTGCTGTTCGGACATCTGAATGACGATAAAGGAATGATTGACGCGGCGATTGCCAAAGATCCGGCGCTGTTTCCGCGCATGACAATATGTGCCGTCCGGGGAAAACCGGCACTTTCCTGTTATCAGGTAACTGATCGTTTTTATTATGAAACAGAAGACGGGCTATCACTGCCGGTCACACGGGTGAAACTGACACCGGAAACCGGCCGCACGCATCAGCTCCGCATTCATTGTCAGTATCTGGGCTATCCGATTTTAGGGTGTGATCTCTATGGCGGGAAACTGTTGCCGGGCACAGAAAATATTCCGCGGCTGATGCTGCATGCCGGAGAACTGGATTTTGTACATCCGGTCAACGGGGAACCGGTAAACGCCCGCAGTCCCTGCCCGTTCTGAACAGGGAGCGCGGACAATTGCGGATTACCACATTAAATCATCCGGAATTTTAAAATCAGCATACGGATCATCCTCATCCGCTTCATCCTGTGCCAGCGCATTATTCAGAACAATGCTTTCCGTATCGCGCTGTGTGATTTTATCCGCAACCACAGCCGGAATAATGGCATAGTCATTCACATTGCTGTCTTCAGTACTTAACCGGGCAATCGCCAGACGACCGCTGATCAGCTGAGACTGCGTGGTTTTGTCAACAGTAATGCTTTTAATTACGTTGCTGTCCGTGAAATTAAAATCAATATTGCCTTTTGAAATAATGATCCGGTTCATTTCAATCAGCTGTTTCACCTGAGCTTTATATTCTCTGGATAAGACAGCCTGTTTTTGCTGTTCACTCAGCTGTTTATCGCGCTCAAGCTGGGCTTTTTTATTTTCTTCCACGGCTTCTCTGGCTTCGCGGGCCTGAACACGGGATTTTTTTGCCGTTCTGCGGACTTTGTCCATTTTTTTGCTGGTCACCAATCCGGCTTTCAGCATTTGTTCCTGCAACGTGAGTTTTGTCATATTCTTTTTCTGAATCAGTTTAATAATTACGGGTAATTATACCGGTAATTTTCAGGATTGTATCCGGCACATCAGGCCAGCTGCATTTTCAGCCAGTAACCCTGCTGGCACAGACTGAAAAATTCTTTGTGCTGCGGGGAGACCGTTTTCGCTTTATCTCCGGTAACAGACCAGACAATCCACTGCTCCGGACACTGTTCATCCCCGGTCTGTACGGCGGTTTCTATCTCTTCGCTGCACATCAGCTCAATACCGTCCCGGAACTGCCACTTG
>NZ_NRQY01000001.1:1200273-1255947 GCF_003996855.1 Morganella morganii
CTTGCGGACACGTCGGATCACTTCAGACAGTTCATCTTTCTGATAACGGTCACAAATAGCACTGCAATCGGTATGGTTTTGTATCGCGCGGGAAATATAGTCTGCCAGCATCATGCTCATTCTTGTACTTTTGTCATAGCCGGGATTGTAAAGGACCGGAGGCCGGTTGACAAACAGCGGCCGCGGTCACGCTTTCCGTAAAATGGTCAAATTTGCCCGGATTTAAGCCCGTAAACCCGTTATATTTATATTTCCGCAGTCATACGGAGAAAACAGAATGAAACGACTCTATAACCGGATCTGCCGCCATAAGCTGTACACCCTGCTTATCGCCTTTATTGTGACGGATATCATTCTGTGGGCGATTTTATCTTTCACGATGTGAATAACATCCCCGGTATTTCACGCTGTTTTTTATGACAAAACTTGTTAAGATAATTCGCAGAATAATAACAGTAACCCGTCGGTGATGAGGCTGCTGATTTAACCTTAACAAGGAGAATGCAATGTCGTTTGAATTACCTGCACTGCCTTATGCAAAAAATGCATTAGAGCCACATATTTCTGAAGAAACACTGGAATACCACTACGGTAAACACCACAACACCTATGTGGTTAATCTGAATAATCTGATCAAAGGCACCGCATTTGAAGGTAAGTCACTGGAAGAGATTATTAAAACCTCTGATGCCGGTATCTTCAATAACGCCGCCCAGGTCTGGAACCACACGTTCTACTGGCACTGCCTGGCACCAAACGCCGGTGGCGGGCCAACCGGCAAAATCGCTGACGCAATTAACAGCACATTCGGTTCATTTGCTGAATTTAAACAGCAGTTTACCGATGCCGCAGTGAAAAACTTCGGTGCCGGCTGGACATGGCTGGTGAAAAAAGCAGACGGCAGCCTGGCTATCGTGAATACCTCTAACGCGGCAACCCCGATCAGCGGTAACGATAAACCAATCTTAACCGTCGATGTCTGGGAACACGCTTATTATATCGACTACCGTAATGCCCGTCCTAAATACCTGGAAAACTTCTGGGCATTAGTAAACTGGAAATTTGCGGAAGAAAATCTGGCGTAATCCGGTAACAAAATACAGTTGATCAAAAAAGGGCGGAATATTCCGCCCTTTTATATTGATGGGGTGTATCAGAAAAGCATTGTTGCAAACAATACGATCATAACCAGTGCCGCAACCGCGGTTGACAAACCATATTTCAGATCTGTATCCATTCTTATCTCCAAAATAGCTGCTTATTGACCAACGATGATTACCTGACATCCTGAATCATCAAAATAATTAAAACAGATGGTCCGGCCGGAAAACCCGGATAGCTGACCATATCAATAACCATAGCACAGGTGATATTTTTTATTTTTGACCCGGATCAGACAACAATGCCTGTTTTTACAGAAATTTTTCTATTGTTACCGCATAATGGCACTATAATAGCAATCGATTAACCGAATAATAAAATACAGACCGGCAGGTCAGGAGTTGTTTTCATCATGGCAACGATTAAAGATGTGGCTAAGCGCTCGGGCGTCTCCACCACAACCGTCTCCCATGTCATCAATAATACCCGTTTCGTTGCGGAAGAAACGAAGGCGGCTGTCTGGGCTGCAATCAAAGAACTGCACTATTCACCAAGCGCTGTGGCGCGCAGTCTGAAAGTCAATAACACCAAGTCCATCGGACTGCTGGCCACCTCCAGTGAAGCCCCGTATTTCGCGGAAGTGATTGAGGCTGTGGAAAACAGCTGCTACAGCAAAGGCTATACCCTGGTGCTGTGCAACTCACACAATAATCCTGACAAACAGAAAGCCTATCTGGCGATGCTGGCGCAGAAACGTGTCGATGGTCTGCTGGTGATGTGTTCTGAATACCCGGATCAGCTGATTGCCATGCTGGAAGGCTACCGCAATATTCCGATGGTGGTGATGGACTGGGGCAAAGCACGCGGGGATTTCACCGACGCAATTATTGATAACGCCCTGCACGGCGGTTATCTCGCCGGCCGTTACCTGATTGAACGCGGTCACCGCGATATCGCGGTCATTCCGGGGCCGCTTGAACGCAATACCGGCGGGAATCGCCTTGAAGGATTCAACAAAGCAATGAAAGAGGCCGGTATCACAGTACGTGATGAATGGATTATTCAGGGTGATTTTGAACCGGATTCCGGTTATCAGGCCATGACCCGGATTTTATCCGGTAAACAGCGGCCGACCGCAGTCTTCTGCGGCGGTGATGCCATGGCCATGGGCGCAATCTGTGCCGCCGATGAAATGGGTCTGCGTGTACCGCAGGATATTTCTGTGATCGGGTATGACAATATCCGTAACGCCCGTTACTTTACCCCGGCCCTGACCACCATCCACCAGCCGAAAGAGCGTCTGGGACAGATGGCGCTGACCATGCTGCTCGACCGTATCGTCAATAAACGCGAAGACGCGCAGACCATTGAGGTGCATCCGCGCCTGGTCGAACGCCGCTCCGTGGCGGATGGTCCGTTTATCGACTACCGCCGCTGAGGATCAGCGCAGCCATTCGGCATTGAGTGTCTCGCTGTCCCCGAGGTAATCGAGCAGCCAGCTCAGTGCCGGTGAGGTGTCTTTATCCACCCAGGTGATACAGCACGGGCTGTCCGGCAGCGGCTGTTCTATCTTCAGTGCGGTCAGCCGCCCCTGAGCAATCAGCGGATCGGCGCGGTGTGCGGGCATCATCGCCGCACACAGGCCGGCCTCCACGCAGGCAATTCCGCGATCCCAGTCCGGTACCACCAGACGGCGCTGATTATCCAGTGCCCAGGTATCGCGCTTCGGCAGGGAACGCGAGGTATCTTCCAGACATAAACTCGGGTACGGCACCATTTCTTCATTCGACAGGACATGCCCGGCAGAGGCCAGCGGATGTGCCGGACTGACCACCGCACGCCACGGCATAAACCCCATATCGCGGAAATTATAGCGCTCACCAATCGGTGACGCGCGGGTCGCACCGATAGCCACATCAACCCGTCTGTCCACCAGCGCATCCCATACACCGTTAAATACCTCCGGATAAATATACAGCTCGATATCCGGAAAATGATGATAAAAATCCAGCAGAAGTCGCGTTATCCGTTCCGGTTTTACGATACAGTCAACAGCGATACTGAACTGCCCGCGCCAGCCGTTGGCAATCATCTGACACTGATGGCGTGTGGATTTCATTTTTTTGATGACATCACGCGCTTCTTTGACAAACAGTACCCCGGCGGGTGTCAGTTCAACATCCCGGTGACGCCGTTCAAACAGCGGAACTGCCAGCCACTCTTCCAGCTGGCGCACACTGTAGCTGATAGCGGAAGGCACCCGGTGCAGTTCCTCTGCCGCGGCACTGAAACTGCCTGTACGTGCCACCGCGTCCACTACATCCAGTGTATATTCTGACCACATAATCCTTCCTTTCAAAAATTTTCACAGCAATGTGCAAATAATAACGTTTTACAAAGAAAAACTCGAATAGTTAAAATAACAACTCACGCATTACACTTATTTAACATTCAGGTATTTTTCTGTGACTGTCAACAAATCGCCTTCCCGCGGCTTTCTCTTTTATCTCGCCGGACTCAGTATGCTGGGTTATCTCGCGATTGATATGTATCTGCCTGCATTCGGTATGATGCAGGACTCTCTGAACTCCACTGCCAGCGCTATCAGCGCCAGTCTGAGTATCTTCCTAGTCGGGTTTGCTATCGGCCAGCTGTTATGGGGGCCACTCTCCGATAAAATCGGCCGCAAGCCGGTTCTGCTGATGGGCCTGAGCCTGTTTGCCCTGAGCTGTCTGGCGATGGTCTGGGTGTCCACCCCGGCACAATTATTATTACTCCGTTTTGTGCAGGCCGTGAGTGTCTGCTCTGCTGCTGTCACCTGGCAGGCGCTGGTTATCGACCGTTATGACGACCACCGCGCACAGCGTGTTTTTGCCGCGATTATGCCGCTGGTGGCACTCTCTCCGGCGCTGGCACCGTTACTGGGCGCATGGCTGCTTAACCACGGCGGCTGGCATGAAATTTTCCTCGTGCTCGGCGGTATCACCCTGCTGGTGCTGATCCCGACCCTGATGCTGAAAGAAAAGCATCACAGCGCGCCGGATGCAGCCAAAACAAAAAAACAGAAAATCTCCTTCTTTCGCTTGCTGAAATCCCCGGTATACAGCGGTAACGTGCTGATTTACGCTGCATGCAGCGCCGGTTTCTTTGCCTGGCTGACCGGCTCACCGTTTATTCTGCGCGATATGGGCTATAACCCGAATGATATCGGCCTGAGCTATATCCCGCAGACCATCGCCTTTATGGTCGGGGGCTACGGCTGCCGTGCCCTGCTGTCCCGGATTAACGGCAAAGCACTGCTGCCGTTCCTGCTGGCCGGTTATACGATCAGTATGATCGGTCTGTATGCTATGGCGAAATTCAGTAACCCGTCACTGGTGGCGATTCTGATCCCGTTCTGCTTTATGGCGGCAATGAACGGGGCGTCTTACCCGATTGCGGTATCAAACGCCCTCGCGGTCTATCCGGAACACAGCGGTAAAGCGGCGGCATTACAGAATGCGATTCAGCTCGGTTTATGCTCCGCGATCAGTTTCCTGGTCTCTGCCCTGATGCATACACCTCTGCTCTCCACCACCGCAGTGATGGCGGCAACCGTGGTACTGGCTATCGGCGGTTATATTATCCAGCGCCGCCCTTCGCGCACCAGCGTGACTATTGCGGAACAAAATCAATAAATTACATTAGTTATTAAGAATATTCCTAATTACAGGCCGTACTCATGTACGGCCTTTTTTGTCATTGAATTTTAATTTCAGGCTCCTATACTTTTCTCACAATTCGTTTTAAATCCGGATTTTGAGCTTTGTTTTTGCCTTAACGATTACGTTAATACGCAGACTGTCACCTGATGACGGCCAATCACCCCGGTTCTTTCGTTTCCGCGCAAAACGTCATAAATAAAGCTCTCAGAATCCCGCTTTGATAAAAATTGGAGATAATATGAGTTCTGATTGTGTCGAAAATCAAAAAATACCTGCCGACTCCTGGCAGCGGATTGCCTCCGATCTTTTAGACGAAGCCGGCATTGAGATTAATGGTTCCCGCCCTTTCGATATTCAGGTGCATAACAACCAGTTCTTTAAACGCGTATTACAGCAAGGCTCGATGGGACTGGGTGAAAGCTATATGGACGGCTGGTGGGACTGTGAGCGGTTAGATATTTTCTTTCAGCGGGTATTGCGCGCCGGCCTGGAAAATAAACTGCCGCAGAATATCAACGATATTATAAAAATCGCCATGGCCCGTCTGCGTAATCTGCAAACCAAAAAACGGGCGCGGATTGTCGGTGAAGAACATTATGATCTGGGTAATGACCTGTTTGAGCTGATGCTCGACCCTTATATGCAATATTCCTGCGGCTACTGGAAAGATCTCAGTGATGACCCCGCCAATCTGGCGCAGGCGCAGGCGCAGAAACTGCATCTCATCTGTGAAAAATTACAGCTGAAACCGGGGATGCAGCTGCTGGATATCGGCTGTGGCTGGGGCGGACTGGCGGCGTATGCCGCGAAACACTTTGGTGTGTCAGTCACCGGTGTGACTATTTCTGCCGAGCAGCAGAAATATGCACAGACACGCTGTGCAGATCTTGATGTGAATATTATTCTGGAAGATTACCGTGATTTGTATGAGCAATATGACCGGATAGTGTCTGTCGGGATGTTTGAACACGTCGGACCGAAAAATTACGCCACCTATTTCGATGTGGTCAGTCGTAATCTGAAACCGGACGGACTGTTTTTACTTCACACCATCGGTTCAAACCGCAATAAAGTGAATGTGGATGCCTGGATTGGCAAATATATTTTCCCGAACGGCTGTCTGCCGTCTGTACAGAATATCGGCGACAGCAGTGAAAATAAATTAGTGATGGAAGACTGGCATAATTTCGGAGCCGATTATGACCGGACACTGATGGCATGGCATTCCCGTTTTCTGGCAGCCTGGCCGTCACTGGAAAATAATTACACCCCGCGCTTTAAACGGATGTTCACTTATTATCTCAATGCCTGTGCCGGTGCATTTCGTGCCCGTGATATTCAGCTGTGGCAGATATTATGGAGCCCGCAGGGTTGTGAGGGCGGATTACGCGTTCCGCGCTGATATATTATCCGTAATAAAAAATCCGGTCTGACAATAATCAGTACCGGATTTTTTTAATCTGAATAAAATCAGATTTGCGGCTTTTCAGTTACTGCCGGTGGTGTCAGGCTTTCCTGCAACTGCTGCATTTTCTGCGCCAGTACCCGCTCGGTGGTATCTACAATTGCCTGGGTCTGCGGATCCAGCTCAATATTCACTTTATCACCCAGCCGTTTTTTACCCAGCGTGGTGCGTTCACGGGTTTCCGGAATCAGATGCACACAGAAACGGTTATTCACCACATCCCCGATAGTCAGGCTGATTCCGTCAATACCGACAAACCCTTTGTGCAGAATATATTTCATCAGTGATTTATCTTCGATGCGCAGCCAGATCTGATAATTATTTTCAGAGACAAAAATTTTGGCAATTTCCGCCGTAGTGACAATATGACCAGACATAATATGTCCGCCGATTTCATCACCGTATTTTGCCGCTCTTTCCAGATTGACCACATCTCCGGTTTTAACACTGCCGAGGTTAGTCAGTCTTAAGGTTTCCTTAACCAGATCAAAACTGATTAAATCCCCGTCTGTTTTTGTGACTGTCAGACAACAGCCGTTATGCGCCACTGATGCGCCCGTTTCTATCCCGGTCAGCATTTCCGGCGGAAATTTCACAGTGTGAGTACGAAAATTTTCTTTTTCTTCAATGGCGACGACGGGGCCTGTGCCTTGTACAATCCCGGTAAACATGCGGATCTCCAGTCAGTATTCGGATAGATTTATCCAGTTTATCCTGAAACAAAAAATTAAACAGCCCTTCCCGTTACATCCCGCACATTTAATTCTGTTGGCTTGTATTTGATTACTCGCTAGAATGACTTTTCCGCTTGATCCGGAAATATGTTACGTATCTCGGAAAGTCTTTCCTCCTCCTTTTATCAGAATAAATAAGGTGTGTTACGTGCAGAAGTATTTAAAAGAAGCGCGTACTTTGCTGGCTCTTGGTATTCCCGTTATTATCGCGCAATTTACACAAACAGCGATGGGCGTGGTTGACACTGTGATGGCCGGCAGAGTCAGTGCGACAGACATGTCCGCCGTGGCTGTCGGTACCTCCATCTGGCTGCCCGCTATCCTGTTCGGCCACGGCCTGCTGATGGCACTGACCCCGGTGGTCGCACAGCTTAACGGCTCCGGGCGGCGTCCGATGATTGCCAATCAGATCCGTCAGGGTATGTGGCTGGCGGCATTTTTATCCGTCCTGGTCATCGCGGTGCTCTATAACAGCCGTTACATTATTGAAAATATGCCGCATATTGACCCGGTTCTGGCTGAAAAAGCCGTCGGGTTCACCCACGCCATTATGTGGGGTGCGCCGGGCTATCTGTTTTATCAGGTGCTGCGCAGTCAGTGTGAAGGGTTGTCGAAAACCAAACCGGGGATGGTGATTGGTTTTCTCGGCCTGCTGGTTAATATCCCGGTCAACTATATCTTTATTTACGGAAAATTCGGCGCACCTGCCCTCGGCGGTGTCGGGTGCGGTGTCGCGACCGCTTCTGTATTCTGGGCAATGTTCCTGTTTATGCGCTGGTATGTGAAGCATACCCGCTCACAGCGGGATGTGCAGCCGAAAGCCCGTTTTACCCCGCCGGACTGGGCAGTGATGAAGCGGATCACGCAGCTTGGCCTGCCGATTGCCCTGGCGCTGTTCTTTGAGGTCACGCTGTTTGCCATCGTTGCCCTGCTGGTTGCACCATTAGGCGTCACCGCAGTAGCCGGGCATCAGATTGCCCTGAACTTCAGCTCGCTGATGTTTATGTTCCCGATTTCTCTGGGGATCGCCACGACTATCCGTATCGGCTTTAACCTCGGGAAAAATTCCACGGAGAAAGCGCGGGTATCCGCCTATACCGGGCTGGGTGTCGGGCTGATGATAGCCGCTGTGACGGCGCTCTTTACGGTGCTGTTCCGTGAGCCTATCGCCCTGCTGTACAACGATAATCCGGAAGTGGTGATTATGGCCTCCGGTCTGATGCTGTTTGCCGGTATTTACCAGTTGTCGGATTCCGTTCAGGTTATCGGTGCCGGTGTGCTGCGCGGTTATAAGGACACGCGCGCCATCTTCTATATTACCTTTACGGCTTACTGGGTTCTCGGTCTGCCATCCGGTTATCTCCTTGGTCTGACTGACCTTGTAGTCCCGGCGATGGGCCCTGCCGGGTTCTGGATCGGTTTTATTATCGGATTAACCGCCGCCGCTATCGGTATGGCATGCCGTATCCTGTGGTTACAGAAACAGCCGGACAGTTTTATCCTGCAACGCGCCGGTCGTTAACGGTTTTTGACGGGGAAAATGCACAGTTTTCAGTCCGATAGCATTAAATACGAGCAGTCGGACAAGAAAATGTGTTTTTCCCCTTGCAAGAACCGGCTCTGATCGTTAATATTCGTCCCCGTTGTCAGCGAAGATATTAAAGAATGCGTCCATAGCTCAGTTGGTTAGAGCACCACCTTGACATGGTGGGGGTCGGTGGTTCGAGTCCACTTGGACGCACCATTTCTCAGCAGTTCTGTTTTCTCTCCCTCTTCAGTTCATTTGATTTTTAATCAGCTACCCTATTCTGTTTTCACTGTACTTCTGCATATCAATACGGCTGATTTCTTGCGTTACCGCAAAAATGTTAATTTATTTCTGATTTTATGATTCAAATCACACTAATAACCCTCTATAATGCCCGCATAGTTGTTGAATGGATTCAGCTTGCTGATTTACAAGCACTGAAACAGAGAGGCGTGATAAAAAACACGCTATACTGAATTTGTTTTTTTACAAAAACGACTAATTTTAATAACCGGGGATTCCGACAATTGCCTATTCTTACCGGTATGGTGTGAATGCAGGCGGTTGTTCACTATTTACTCTCAATAACTGTAGATGGGCTGTCATGAAAAAGACGAAAATTGTTTGTACTATCGGACCTAAAACCGAATCAGAAGAGAAACTCGAAGCACTGTTAGACGCCGGCATGAATGTTATGCGTCTGAACTTCTCCCACGGCGATTACGAAGAACATGGTCAGCGCATCAAAAATCTGCGTGCTGTCTGTGCACGTACCGGCAAGAAAGCAGCCATTTTACTGGATACCAAAGGCCCTGAAATCCGTACCATTAAACTGGAAGGCGGCAATGATGCCGCGCTGGTGGCGGGTCAGACCTTTACCTTTACCACTGATAAATCTGTCATCGGTAACAATGAACGTGTTGCCGTCACCTATGCGGGTTTCGCACAGGATCTGAAACCGGGCAATATCGTTCTGGTTGATGACGGCCTGATCGGTATGCGTGTGAAAGAAACCACCGCAACAGAGGTTATCTGTGAAGTCCTGAATAATGGTGACCTCGGCGAAAATAAAGGGGTTAACCTGCCGAATGTGTCTATCGGCCTGCCGGCCCTGGCAGAAAAAGATAAGCAGGATCTGATTTTCGGTTGTCAGCAGAATGTTGATTTCGTTGCGGCTTCCTTTATCCGTAAACGTGCCGATGTGGACGAAATCCGTGCTCACCTGAAAGCCAACGGCGGCGAACATATCCAGATCATCTCCAAGATTGAAAACCAGGAAGGGATGAACAACTTCGATGAAATTCTCGAAGCCTCTGACGGTATCATGGTTGCCCGTGGTGACCTGGGTGTGGAAATTCCTGTTGAAGAAGTGATTTTCGCGCAGAAACTGATGATCGAAAAATGTAATACCGCCCGTAAAGTGGTCATCACCGCGACACAGATGCTCGATTCAATGATTAAAAACCCGCGCCCTACCCGTGCGGAAGCCGGTGATGTTGCCAACGCCATCCTCGACGGAACTGATGCGGTTATGCTGTCCGGTGAAAGTGCGAAAGGAAAATATCCGGTTGAAGCAGTCAGCATCATGGCGACTATCTGCGAGCGTACTGACCGCGTGATGCACAGCCGTCTCGGCGATTTACAGGCCGGTAAAAAACTGCGTGTGACTGAAGCAGTCTGCCGTGGTGCGGTTGAGATGTCTGAAAACCTGGATGCCCCGCTGATTGTTGTGGCAACCGCAGGCGGTAAATCCGCGAAGTCTGTCCGTAAATACTTCCCGAAAGCCCCGATTCTGGCGCTGACCACCAACGAAACCACGGCCCGTCAGTTACTGCTGGTGAAAGGCGTGACCACCAAACTGGTGAACGAGATCTTATCAACTGATGATTTCTACCGTATCGGCCGTGAAGCCGCGCTAGAAAGCGGCCTGGCCACCAACGGCGAAATCGTGGTGATGGTATCCGGCGCATTAGTACCAAGCGGCACCACCAATACCTCATCCGTACAATTACTGTAATTTTTTCAGTATTATCTGAATTAATGAGAGCACCCGCTGCGCGGGTGCTTTTTTTATTCTAAACTGTAAGGGAACATGAAATGAAGCAACCGGCCGCAGAATAATTGTCACTTTCTGAATATGGACTGATACTGCTCTGCTGCATCAGTCTTCGCATCAGATTATTTGGTTGAGAATTACGCAATTGCCGTTTTATTTTGATTTATTTTGCGGTTTCAGGAAAATTATCTTTGTAAACGCTGAATTTCTATTCTCTTTCCCTATTGAAATGTGTAATATCATTACTGCTACTTGGTGATTAACTTTAATCTAGAGGGTATTAAAATGGGTCGTTCTAAGATTGTATTAGGTGCTGTAGTTTTAGCTTCTGCATTATTAGCAGGTTGTTCTTCTAACGCTAAATTTGACCAACTGGACAACGACGTTAAGACGCTGAATGCCAAAGTTGATCAACTGAGCAACGACGTTAACGCAATCCGCGCTGATGTTCAGCAGGCTAAAGACGAAGCAGCACGCGCTAACCAGCGCTTAGACAACCAGGTTCGTTCTTACAAAAAATAATTTGTAATCACTGCCTGAAGAACAGGTGGCGTAGCATACATTATGTTACGCCATTTTTTTATGTCTGAGATTTGTACTGTCATAAAAAAACCGCCTCACAACGGAAGCGGCTTTTGCCTGTCACAGAGCATAACGGGTTATTATTCTGCGTTTTTTTCCTTACTGATAATCGGACCCGGCTGGGTTAACTGTCCCGGTGCAAAATCGGCCGGTTGCAGGTTCAGAGCTTTCACTTCCGCTTCTTCGTCCATTTCCACCGGTGCAAAATTGGTTTTCTCTGCCGGTACCGCTTCCTGCTTATACTGCGCATCACGGCTGACATTGACCGGCATACCTGAGCGGCGAACAATCGCCTGCTCAACAATAGCACTGTTGGTGTCCGGAGACTGAATAAAGCTGGTCAGTCCTGCGGAACGGGCAATCGGCATAGTCTGCGGGTCGTCATTTTTGTTACGGGACAGCGGCTGATGCACTTCCACATAACGCTGACCATCCGGCTCAACGGTATATTTCACCGGCTCATTAACGATCTGAACCCGGGTACCTTTCGGAATGGTTTTGAACAGCGCTTCGATATCATCCGGACGCAGACGGATACAGCCGGAGCTGACACGCATACCGATACCAAAATCCGCGTTGGTGCCGTGGATCAGGTATTCACCTCGACCGTGTGCCAGACGCAGTGCAAACAGCCCCATCGGGTTTTCCGGACCGGCCGGAATGACCGCCGGCAAGGTGATCCCCTGAGCGGCATAGGCTTTGCGGATATTCGTGGTCGGTGTCCAGGTCGGATCTTTGATCAACTGGGAAACGGAGGTGGTCATGATGGGTGTATCACGCCCCAGCTGGCCGATACCAATCGGATAGATCCGCACTGTATTGGTGCCCTTCGGGTAATAGTAGAGACGCAGTTCCGCCAGGTTAATCACAATACCCTGATGCGGAGTATCCGGCAGAATCAGCTGTGACGGGATAATCAGTTCACTGCCGGGTTTCGGCAGATATGGGTCCGTCCCCGGATTAGCTTCCAGCATCGCCAGCAGGCCGATACCGTATTCTGCTGCAATCGCTTCCAGTGAGCGTCCGTCATCCGGCACAACATAGGTGACGTTTTCGCCGATGACCCGACTCTTATCCGCAGGGAGTTGATATTCTGTTGCCCGGGCTGTCAGCGCAGTTACCGCTAACAACAGCCCGCCCAGCAACGGGAGAATTCGTTTCATTCCAGATCCTCAGCTGATGGTACAAAAAAATACGTGGCCGCTTACCGGCCACGCCAGGTAATATATTATTAGCAGAGTAAGTAAAAGGGAACGATGTTTTATCTCATTTGCTGCGTGTTTTGTATGATTGTTCTAACCATGGCGTTCAGTCCCTGAGTACGGGACGGGGTCAGATGAACAGAAAGCGCCAGTTCCGAGAATATCTGCGCGATATTCAGCTCACGGATTTCCGCCGGAAATTTCCCCTGGTACAGTGCGATAACCAGCGCCACCAGACCTTTGACAATCGCGGCGTCACTGTCACCGGCAAACCAGACCCGCCCTTCCTCATCCTGCTGCATGATGATCCAGACCTGACTCTGACAGCCTGATATTTTATGCTGCGGCTGCCGTTGTTCTTCTGTCAGTGCCGGTAATTTTTCTCCCAGCTCAATCAGATACAGATAACGCTCCTCCCAGTCATGACAACGGGAGAAATTGCGCAGTAATTTTGCCTGATCCGGCAGCGTAATTTTCATCAAAATCCTTAACCCAGCAGTTTTGCGGTACGTTTCAGTGCGTCCGTCAGTATATCAATGTCTGCTTCCGTGGTGTAGAGCGCCAGTGAGGCACGGCACATAGCACTGACACCATAATGTGCCAGCAGCGGCTGCGCGCAGTGATGTCCTGTGCGGACAGCCACACCATAGCGATCCAGAAACGCGCCGGTATCAAAGGCGTGATGCTTACCGAGATTAAAGGCGATCACGCCTTCACGCTGTGCATTGCCGTACAGAATAATACCGGGAACCTCTGCCAGACGGGTCAGTGCATACTGCATGAGTGTATGCTCATACGCGGCTATCTCCGCCATACCGATGTTCTTCAGATAATCCAGCGCAGCTCCCAGGCCGATAATGCCCTGGATATTGGGTGTTCCTGCCTCAAAACGCCACGGTACATCCGCATAGGTAATACCGTTTGTCAGGCTGACATCGGCAATCATCGCACCGCCGCCTTCGCGGGGCGGCATGTTACCCAGCAGGGATTTACGTCCCCACAAAATACCGATGCCGGTCGGCCCGTACAGTTTATGGCCGGAGAACGCATAGAAATCACAATCCAGTGCCTGCACATCCACCGGCTGATGCATCGCCCCCTGGGCGCCATCCACCAGCACCGCCAGCTCACCACCGGCGGCACGGCTCAGTTCCCGCGCCTGTGCAATTATCGCTTTCACCGGATTCACCGTACCAAGGACATTAGAGAGATGTGTAAAACTCAGCAGCCGGGTGCGGTTGTCGATCAGTTCCGGCAGTTTGCTCAGGATCAGAGTGCCGTCATCTGCCATCGGCAGCACACGGATTTCAATCCCCGCACTCTCTGCCAACATATACCAGGGCACAATATTGGCGTGATGTTCCATCTCCGTAATAATGATATTGTCACCATCATTACAGAACGCACGACCAAAGCTGTCCGCCACCAGATTGATAGCCTCTGTGGTGCCTTTGACAAAGATAATTTCGTCCGTCTGCGGCGCGTTGATAAACGCCGCCGCTTTCTGACGCACCGCTTCCGTGGCGGCCGTTGCCTCTGCACTTAAGGTGTGAATGCCGCGGTGAACCGCGGCATAATGGTGAGCGGTAAAATCACTCACCGCATCAATCACCTGTTGTGGCTTCTGGGCACTGGCAGCGCTGTCAAGATAGACCAGCGGTTTGCCGTTCACCTCCCCGGCCAGCACCGGGAAGTCGGCCCGTAATTGTTGCACAGGATAACTCATGGCTGTTTATCCCCCTGGTCCAGCGACTGACGGATACGCGCCATCACCACATCATTGAGAGACTCATCACCGACCGCATCCGTCAGTTCTGCCGCAAACGCGAGAATGATCATCTGCTTCGCAGCTTTTTCGGCGATCCCGCGGGTGCGCAGATAAAACAGCTGCTCCTCATCAATACGACCGACCGTCGCACCGTGGCTGCATTTCACATCATCCGCATAGATTTCCAGCTGCGGTTTGGTATCGATTTCTGCTTTCCGGCCCAGCAACAGGTTATTGTTGGTCATCTGACCATCTGTTTTCAGTGCATGCGGCGCCACTTTAATCATGCCGTTAAACACCGCCCGGCTGTTATCCATCACAATCGTTTTATGGCGCTGACGGCTTTCACAATACCCTTTGTTATGCTCCAGATACGTACGGGTATCAGCGATTTCGCCATGTTTCGGCAACACCAGACTGTTCATGGCCAGCACAATACCTTCGCCGTTAAGCTGTGTGCTGGTGTGATGCCGTGTCAGTTTGCCGCCAAGCAGGAAACTGGTGCTTTCCACACGGGCATGTGCGGCGATCACCAAATCATTATGGGCGAAATGGTACGCCCGCGGGTTTTCAAACCCCAGTTTCAGATGACGGAAATCACTGTTTTCACCAATAGCGGCGGTCATCCGCGCGCCGGTGAAATGCGCTGATTGCTCATCCGGGCTGATAAAATGCTCAATCACAGACACTGACGCATTCGCACCGATATCCAGGTGATAACGGCTGTGATTCATATTCAGCGCATCATTATGTGCCGTTGAGATATTGACTATATACAGCGGTTTTTCCGCCTGCGCACCCGCTTTTACGCGGATCATCAGCGGTGACTGCGCCAGACTTTCGGTCAGATGCAGGAAAATCTCTCCGTTAACCGGCTCAGGAAATTCACTGCGATTATCCGCCGCCGTCAATTCAAACACGCCCGAATCCGTGTCACTCCACTGCGGCGCAAAAAAGCCGTCCACCAGCACGATACGATATGCATTCAGTGAGATCAGTACCGCGTCCGGTAATGCATTCAGTGTGCCGGTCTGCTGCTGATAATCAGCCGCCAGAAGTGCATCCAGAGAGGTATAGTGCCAATCCTCCTGATGAAATGCCGGGAATCCGGTTTTTTGAGCCTGCTGCCAGTGCTGTGCGGCGTGTACGGAGAGCGGATGCTGCGCGATAAGCTGTTCGATCCGCCCCATCGCGGCCAGATTGCGCTCACTGACCTCACGGCGTTTCAGCGCACGCTCACTGTTGGTCAATAAGCCAGCCATATCCCTGCTCCTCCAGTTTTTTCGCCAGTGAGAAATCACCGGATTTAATAATTTTGCCCTGATACAGCACGTGAACAAAATCCGGCTTTACATAATCCAGGATGCGCTGATAGTGGGTGACAATAATAAAAGCACGATCCGGACTGAGCAGCTGATTCACGCCGTTTGCCACGGTTTTCAGGGCGTCGATATCCAGCCCGGAATCCGTTTCATCCAGAATGCAGAGTGACGGCTCAAGAGCGGCCATTTGCAGGATATCGTTACGTTTTTTCTCACCACCGGAAAACCCGACGTTCACGGCACGCGTCAGCAGATCCTGCGGCATATTCAGCAGTTCAATTTTATCTTCGATAAAATCGGCGAAATCAAAGCGATCCAGCGCCTCTTCACCGCGGTATTCGCGCACTGCATTCACTGCGGTTTGCAGGAAAAACTGGTTACTCACACCCGGAATTTCCACCGGATACTGAAAAGCAAGGAAAATCCCTTCACCGGCACGGTCTTCCGGTGCCAGTTCCAACAGGTCTTTACCTTTAAATGTGACTGATCCGCTGTCAATTTTATACTCCTCCCGGCCGGCCAGTGTGGCAGACAGGGTGCTTTTACCGGAACCGTTCGGCCCCATAATGGCGTGGATTTCCCCCGGTTTCACATCCAGTGATAACCCTTTGAGGATTTCGTTACCTTCCACGCTGACATGCAAATCTTTTACGCTTAACATAATGTACTACTCCGTCCCGCCGGTTATCCCGCAGGCGCTGATTCTGATGTATTAACCCACACTGTGTTCCAGGCTTATCGCCAGCAGTTTTTGCGCTTCAACGGCAAATTCCAGCGGCAATTCAGAGAACACATCTTTACAAAAACCATTAACAATCATTGAGATGGCGTCATCTTCGCTGATCCCGCGCTGTAAGCAGTAAAATAGCTGATCTTCACCGATACGTGAGGTGGTTGCCTCATGCTCCAGTTGCGCACTGTTATTCATCACTTCCACATACGGGAAGGTGTGTGCGCCGCATTCGGTGCCGATAAGCATCGAGTCACACTGGGTAAAGTTACGGGCATTTTCCGCCCCCGGCAGTACCTTCACCAGTCCGCGGTAGCTGTTCTGGCTTTTTCCGGCGGAAATCCCTTTCGAGATAATGGTGGATTTGGTATTGCGGCCAATGTGGATCATCTTGGTGCCGGTGTCTGCCTGCTGTGTGCCGTTGGTCAGGGCAACAGAGAAAAATTCGCCGACCGAATTATCCCCTTTGAGGATCACACTCGGGTATTTCCATGTGATGGCCGAGCCGGTTTCAGACTGTGTCCACGACATTTTGGAATTTTCACCCTCACACAATGCCCGCTTAGTGACGAAGTTGAGTATCCCGCCTTCGGTATCACCACCGGAGAACCAGTTCTGAACGGTGGAATATTTTACTTCCGCATCTTTATGGATAATCACTTCCACAACGGCTGCATGCAGCTGGTAGGTGTCACGCACCGGTGCGGAGCAGCCCTCGATATAGCTGACGTAGCTGCCTTCATCCGCGATCAGAATCGTGCGCTCAAACTGGCCTGTTTTGGCGGCGTTAATGCGGAAATAGGTGGATAATTCCATCGGGCACCGCACCCCTTTCGGGATATAAACAAAGGTACCGTCAGAGGCCACCGCCGAGTTAAGTGCAGCAAAAAAGTTATCGTGATTGGAAACCACCGTACCGAGGTATTTCTGCACCAGTTCCGGATAGTCATGAATCGCTTCCCCGAATGAGCAGAAAATCACGCCGTGTTTCTTCAGTTCATCACGGTAAGTGGTTGAGACGGACACGGAGTCAAAAATCGCATCCACCGCCACTGCCTGCCCTTCACGAACCGGCACGCCGAGTTTTTCAAAGGCTTCTTCCACTTCGCTGGTCAGAAAACTGCCCGCCGGGCTTTGTGTTGCTCCCGGCTGTGAGCCGCAGGTATCATCACACGCACCGCATGACGGCGCGGAATAATAGCTGTAATCCTGATAATCCAGCTGCGGATACTTTGCTTTCAGCCAGTGTGGTTCTTCCATCCCCAGCCAGTGCTGAAAAGCCTCCAGCCGGAAATTGAGCATCCACTCCGGTTCATTTCGTTTGGCGGAAATGGCGCGGATCACATTTTCATTGATCCCTTTCGCCAGTTCATCCGTAGCGACGTTAGTGAAGAAGCCCTCTTTATAGCGCCCGTCATTCAGCCAGGTCTGAACGTCTTCACCAATCTCTGCATTGCTCTGAGACATAATATGGCTTCGCTCTTAAACTCCGAAGCTTTCACCACACCCGCAGGCATGCTGAGCTTTCGGATTATTAAATTTAAATATCTGATTCAGCCCTTCGCGGACAAAATCCACTTCGGTGCCGTCAATAAACGGCATGGCTTTGCGCGGAACATACAGCCGGGCGCCGTCGCGCTCAAACAACATGTCGTCTGCATCCGCCTGATTAATCATTTCAAAAACATAACCAAACCCGGCACAACCGGATTGTTTGACACTCAGGCAAAGCCCGATACTGTCCGGGGTGTTATTCATCAGTGTCACAATCTGCTTTGCAGCGGCCGCTGTCAGCGTGATACCTGTCCAGTCGTTATCATTCAGTGAAAAGGTTTCCACCGGGTTGGTGCTGTGTGTTGTCATTATTGACCTCATAAAATTCGACGGGAACTCTCCGTAAACATCATGTTAATGATAATATTTCTCACTTCAACCACTTGCTTTGAAAGGATATTCCGATTATTGATTAAATAATAGACGCTCATACCAGACAAGCGTTATCATTTTTGAGCGAAAAATGAATTAATTCTTTGTTTGTAAAAGAGATTATTTATCAATGATAAATATCTTTTACCGTACCAGACAGTACAATATTAATGGCACAAAAGGATCATTATAAATACGACTTTTACAGAGAGGAACCGGCACACGGTGATTTCGGTCGAAATTCACACAGTGCCGGCTGAAATGTTACTCAGGTGTTAGTTTTTGTTCCGCGCAGGATCGCGGTGGTCAGACGGGAGATACAGCACAGCCGTTGCTGCTCATCAAAAATTTCAATTGACCAGACCTGCTGATTGCGTCCGAGATGTACCGCCTTGCAATAACCGGTGACCACACCACTGCGTACCGCACGGACATGGTTCGCGTTAATCTCAACACCGACCACGGTTTCATCCCCTTCACTGCACAGATAACCGGCTACTGAGCCGAGGCTTTCCGCCAGCACCACCGATGCCCCGCCGTGCAGCAGGCCGTGCGGCTGTTTTGTCCGGTCATCGACCGGCATCACCGCGATCAGCTGTTCCGGCTCCACCGCTGTAAAGACAATGCCCAGGTGACTGAGCATATTCCCTTCCGAGATGCGATTCAGTTCTGCCGGTGTTGCAGGTCGTTTCCATATCATTGATAAGCTCTCCGAGTCGTGTTTTATCCCGCAGTCAGGATACCAGTGTCAGCAGCGCCTGCAACGGGTGCAGCATCACTTTGCCTTCCATCCGTTTTACCTGGCTGCGGCAGGAGTACCCGGTGGACAGGCAGCGTTCTGACGGCAGTGACTGATACGGCTGCGCCCAGGAGAGCTGATAAATCCCTTTCGAGCGCGCCTGGTTCGGCATTTCATGGCCGTAGGTTCCCGCCATTCCGCAACAGCCGGTGCTGACGGATTGCAGTGAGGCGCCGAAACGGTGAAAGAGATTCTGCCAGGTTTTCACACTGTCCGGCAGTGCAGTGGACTCGGTACAATGACTGAACAGATACCAGGGGGGAGTATCCGCACTGACATCCTTCTCCGGCAATAAATCCGCATATTCTGTCAGAAATTCATGAACTAACATCACACGGAACTGCTGTTTCTCCGGCGGCAGAACCGTTTTGTATTCATCGCGGTAGCAGAGCACCAGTGCCGGATCAACCCCCGCCATCGGGCAGCCGAGCCGCGCCACCCGGTTGAGAAAATCTGCCGTTTTGTTTGCCGTGCGGGCAAACCGGGCAAGAAAACCTTTAATATGCTGTGCTTTTCCGTTCGGACTGAACGGCAGCAGCACCGGCTGAAAACCCAGTTTTTCCGTCAGCGCGGCAAAGTCGGCCACCACTTTTGCATCAAAGTAGCTGGTGAACGGGTCCTGAACAATAAAGAGATAGCGCCCGGCGCGCCGCTGCTCCTCACTCATGCTTTCCAGCATTTCCAGTGTGACGGAGACGGCTTTACTGCCTGCCAGCTGTTGTTTCAGTGACGGCGACGACAACAGCGGCAAATCAGTCATACCCACCGTTTTTTCACTGAGTTTCTGCACCCACGGCTGTTTCAGGAAAAAGTTAAACATCTTCGGCGCTTTCGCCATCAGCGGTGCACCGGCTTCCACATTCGTCACCAGATGGTCGCGCAGTGGCCGCAGATAGCGTCCGTGATACAGCGCCAGAAAACGGGCGCGGAATTCCGGCACATCAATTTTGATCGGGCATTGTGTGGAGCAGGCTTTACAGGCCAGACAGCCGGACATCGATTCCTTCACTTCATGGGAGAAATCGTATTCCCCGCGTGAGGCCCGCCGCGTATTGCCGATTTTTTCAATCAGACCACGAAGTGAAATGCTGCTCTGCGGTACTGCCTGTGATAACAGCGCAGGATCAGTACCCTGCTCTGCCAGCAGCCGAAGCCATTCACGCACCAGTCCGGCACGGCCTTTCGGCGAGTGAAAACGTGATTGTGTCACTTTCATTGACGGACACATCGGACTTTTGACATCAAAGTTAAAACACAATCCGTTGCCGTTGCAGTTCATCGCACCCGGAAACGTGTTTCTGACCTCGAGGGGAATCGTTCTGTCATACGTGCCGCGTTTAACGGCATCCACCTGCATCATCGGTGCATCACTGGTTAAAGGCGCACAGATTTTGCCGGGATTGAGCCGGTTTTCAGGGTCAAATGCCCCTTTGATGTGGCGCAGTTCGCGGTACAGCGTGTCACCGAAAAAAGCCTCACTGTACTGAGCCCGGAACCCTTTACCATGCTCGCCCCACAGCAGACCGCCGTATTTGGCAGTCAGTGCGACAATATCATCAGAAATCTGCTTCATCAGCATTTCCTGTTCCGGTGAGCACATATCCAGCGCGGGCCGCACATGCAATACGCCCGCATCCACATGACCGAACATGCCGTATTCCAGGTGATGGCTGTCCAGCAGCGCGCGGAATTCGGTGATGTAATCCGCCAGATGTTCCGGCGGGACACAGGTATCTTCCACAAACGGAATCGGTTTTGCCGCTCCTTTACTGTTACCGAGCAAGCCCACCGCTTTCTTGCGCATTGCATAAATACGCTCAATACCACTCAGTTCGCGGCAGATCTGATAACCAATCACACCCGCCTCATTATTTGCCATTAATGTATCGAGGCGTTCGCACAGTGATGAAACCTGTCCGTCAATAAGCGCCTCATCGTCACCGCAGAATTCAACGATATTCAGCCCCGACAGGGTTTTATCCGGCACATCCGTAATCAGCTCACTGACGGAGTGCCAGACGATATCCTCCCGCGCCAGGTTCAGCACTTTTGAATCCACCGTTTCCACTGACAGCGCCTGAGCCGCCACCATAAACGGGGCATTGCGCAGCGCAGAATCAAATGCATCATATTTGACATTCACCAGGCGGCGCACTTTCGGGATCGGTGTGATATTGAGTTTTGCCTCGGTGATCACCGCCAGTGTTCCTTCCGAACTGGTCAGGATACGGGTCAGATCAAAGGTCTGCATGTCATCACTGAAGACATGGCGCAGATCATAACCGGTCAGGAAGCGGTTGAGCTTCGGAAAGCTGTCCAGAATGGCCTGCCGGTGGGTTTCGCAACTTTCCAGCGTGGTGCGGTAAAGTTTCCCGGCCGCACTTTCCTCCTGCGCACAGCGCCGCGCCTCACTGACCGGCAGCGGCGCAGTATCCAGCAGGTCACCATTAAGCAGTACCGAGCGCAGCCCCAGCACATGATCTGATGTTTTACCGTATACCAGCGATCCCTGCCCGGAGGCGTCGGTGTTAATCATCCCGCCCAGTGTGGCGCGGTTAGAGGTGGATAACTCCGGCGCAAAAAAATAGCCGTAAGGTTTCAGATACGCATTAAGCTGATCTTTAATCACGCCCGCTTCCGCCCGCACCCAGCCCTGTTCCGGATTAATTTCCAAAATGCGGTTCATATAGCGGGATAAATCGATTACCACCCCGTTATTCAGCGACTGACCATTTGTGCCCGTACCGCCGCCGCGCGGGGTAAAGGTAACCGACCGGTATTCATCCTGCGCGGCCAGGCGCATCACCAGAATCACATCGGCGGTCGATCGCGGGAAAACGATTGCCTGCGGCAGAAGCTGATAAATACTGTTGTCGGTAGCGAGTGTCAGGCGATCGCCATAGCGGGTGGTCGTATCACCGGTAAATCCGCTTTCATTGAGGGCGTGAATATAACGTTCAACCGCCGGGCTTACCTGAGGGGCGTGCGTTAATCGTGGGATCATTATCTGCGGCTCTTTTATCATAAATGGTCACATTGCAAATCTGACAATATAATTATGTGGTTAACTCTTCATTCTGATGCATGATTCATGCGAGAATATTCACCTTAACACACAATGTATTCATTTTGCGCCTGCAATAAAATAACGCAATATTCGCGCTCCTTTATCAGGAACAACCAGTTAATTCATTTACAAAGGGAAACTTATCCGTGGAAAAATCGCAACCGGGTTATGATTTACCTAAACTAATATTCGCCGTCGGGGCGATATCAATTCTCATTGTCATTAGTTTTTGGGTATTAAGTCCGTTTCTTCCCGGCTTCATCTGGGCAGGCATGATTGTTATTGCCACCTGGCCGGTTTATACCGGAATTCGCCATCGTGTCCGCAACAGCCGCTGGATAGCGGCATCGATTATGGTCATGCTGATTATTCTTCTGTTTGTTTTTCCGCTGGCATTGCTTATTAACAGTATTGTCGAGAACAGTGAACCGCTGATGCGCTGGGTAAAATCCCCCGAGCAGCTGACACTGCCGGAGCTCTACTGGCTCGACTCCATCCCGGTTATCGGGCCGAAATTATTCGCCAACTGGACAAGCCTGGTCGCCAGCGGCGGCAACGCTATGATGGCGAAAATCCAGCCTTACCTCGGACAAGGCGCGGCCTGGTTCCTGACACAGTTACTGAGTGCAGGCAAGTTTCTGTTCCATCTGGCGATTATGCTGCTGTTCAGCGGCCTGCTCTACCTTCAGGGAGAAGAGGCAATGCGCGGCTTCCGCCATTTCGCCCTTCGTCTGGCCGGTATGCGCGGTGATGCCGCCGTGCTGCTGGCAGCGATGTCTGTACGCGCCGTAGCGCTGGGCGTCGTGGTAACCGCATTAACCCAGGCCATCATCGGCGGACTGGGGCTGGGACTGGCCGGCGTGCCGTTTGCCGCCATCCTGACAGTACTTATCTTTATCTGCTGTGTGGCACAACTCGGCCCGCTGCTGATTATGATCCCGTCCGTCATTTATCTGTTCTGGACAGGCGATACCACCTGGGCCGTGGTCATGATTGTCTGGTCGGGCATTGTTGCCACCATGGATGGCGTGCTGCGCCCGTACCTCATCAAAATGGGTGCCGATTTACCGATGATACTGATTCTGACGGGCGTTATCGGCGGGATGTTATCACTCGGAATGATAGGACTCTTTATCGGCCCTGTCGTGCTGGCGGTTTCCTACACCCTGCTGAAGGCGTGGATGAATGATGTGCCAAAGCCGTCGGATGATCTGACCGAAGTTCGCGCTTATATGGAAGAACAACTCTCGGAAAAAGAATAGGTTTTTAATCAGAGGTGTAGAAATGCACCTTTGATATATTTAATTAATTATTCAATTACACTTCATAAATAGCATTAATAATTTGAAATATTAATATACATTGAGATATACCCACCGGACTTATTCCGGTTACAGACAGAGGTTCTGAATATATTTCACTTATCTAACAAGCAGTAAATATATATATTGAGACAATTCTTAATGCAGGCATATCTTAATTATTTTAATATATCAGCCATCAAGTAACGAATTAAAAGGTATTGTTATTCATTACAATGATACCTTCCGAATATAAATATTGCTGTGTGTAGTCTTTGCCTGTCAGCCCATGATAGGCTTTTTTTTGCCTGTAATTCAGGATAACTCATTTGGTTTTGTTTTGATTTGCCTTAAATGCGCTCAGACATTCTAACATTGAATGATAAAAAAAAGCCCGAAACAATCCGGGCTTTTAATCATTTAAAATGACTGAATCAGCAATTTTCTGCTAATGAAATCCAAGTTTTCACTACAGTATCCGGATTAAGAGAAACACTGTCGATTCCCTGCTCCATCAGCCAGGCCGCGAAATCCTGATGGTCGGATGGTCCCTGACCACAGATTCCCACATATTTATTACGAGCTTTCGCCGCCTTGATAGCCATCGACAACAGTGCTTTCACCGCATCGTTGCGCTCATCAAACAGCGTGGAAACTACACCTGAGTCGCGATCCAGACCCAATGTCAGCTGCGTCATATCGTTAGAGCCGATAGAGAAGCCGTCGAAATACTCAAGGAACTGGTCTGCCAGCAGTGCGTTTGACGGAATTTCACACATCATAATCAGGCGCAGGCCATTTTCACCGCGTTTCAGATCATGTACCGCCAGCTCATTAACCACGGCTTCTGCCTGTGCCACGGTACGGACAAACGGAATCATCACTTCAACATTCGTCAGATCCATATCATTACGCACACGTTTCACCGCTTCACACTCCAGCGCGAAACAATCACGGAAATCGTCATGCACATAACGGCCGGCACCACGGAAGCCCAGCATCGGGTTTTCTTCGTGCGGCTCGTAGATATCCCCGCCGACCAGGTTGGCATATTCGTTGGATTTAAAATCAGACAGACGGACAATCACTTTCTTCGGATAGAAAGCCGCTGCGATAGTAGCGATCCCTTCAACCAGACGACCGATATAGAACTCCACCGGATCATCATAGCCCTGCATCATGCTGCGGATTTCTGCCTGTAATTCCGGTGTCTGTTTGTCAAATTCCAGCAGTGCACGCGGGTGCACACCAATCATACGGTTGATGATAAATTCCAGACGCGCCAGACCGACACCTTCATGCGGCAGACAGGCAAAGTCAAATGCACGGTCAGGGTTACCGACGTTCATCATGATTTTGGTGCCCACTTCCGGCATTTTATCAATTTCGGAAGAGTGGATATCAAAGTCCAGTTTGCCGCTGTACACATAACCGGTATCCCCTTCAGAACAGGAAACAGTCACTTCCTGGCCTTCTTTCAGAAGTTCAGTGGCATCGCCGCAACCAACAACCGCCGGAATGCCCAGCTCACGGGCAATAATTGCCGCGTGACAGGTACGGCCGCCGCGGTTGGTCACAATCGCCGCCGCTTTTTTCATGATCGGTTCCCAGTCAGGGTCAGTCATATCAGTAACTAACACATCACCCGGCTGAATACGATCCATCTGACTCAGGTCGTGAATCACTTTTACCACACCGGCACCGATACGGTGACCGATTGCACGGCCTTCAACCAGCACATTGCTCTGGCCGTTCAGCTGATAACGTTCCATCACCTGCTGATTGGAACGGACGGTTTCCGGACGCGCCTGCACGATATACAGTTTGCCGTTATTACCGTCTTTCGCCCACTCGATATCCATCGGACGACCGTAGTGTTTTTCGATAGTAACAGCCTGTTTTGCCAGTTCTTCCACTTCACTGTCGGTCAGTGAGAAACGTTTGCATTTCTCTGCATCCACATCCTCAATGCGCACCTGTTTGCCGTGGCTGGTGTCATCCGCATAAACCATCTGGATTTTCTTGGAACCCATGGTGCGGCGGACAATGGCCGGACGGCCTTTTTCCAGGGTTGGTTTGTGGACATAAAATTCATCCGGGTTTACCGCACCCTGTACCACCATTTCACCCAGCCCGTAAGCTGAAGTGATAAAGACAACCTGGTCAAAACCGGACTCGGTATCGATGGTGAACATGACACCGGAAGACGCGAGGTCAGAACGCACCATGCGCTGAATACCGGCAGACAGTGCAACACCACGGTGGTCGTAGCCCTGATGCACGCGGTAAGAAATCGCGCGATCATTAAATAATGAAGCAAATACGTGCTTGATAGCGACCATAATCGCATCAATACCCTGCACGTTTAAGAAGGTTTCCTGCTGTCCCGCAAAGGAGGCATCCGGCATATCCTCAGCCGTTGCGGAAGAACGCACAGCAAAAGTTGCGCCTTTTTCGCCTTCGGACAGCTGCTCATACGCGTGACGGATATCCTGCTCAAATTCAGCGGAGAACGGGGTATCAATTACCCATGCGCGGATCTGCGCACCTGCTTTCGCCAACTGGTTGACATCGTCAACATCCGTTTCATCCAGCAGCTCATAAATACGCTGGTTGACGCCACTTTGCTCAAGAAAGTCATTGAAGGCCTGTGCCGTGGTGGCAAAACCATTGGGAACAGACACGCCTAATCCGGAAAGATTGGTTATCATTTCGCCTAAAGACGCATTTTTACCACCGACACGGGGTACGTCATTCATACCTAATTGGTTATACCAAAGTACATTACACGGGGTTTGACCATTGTTGGACATTGCAAGCAATCCTTTTAACATTCAAAAGAAGGTAAAATCGGAAGTACGGGCTCTGCTGAGCATCAGAAACAGATTATCACAATGTTTGTAAGAATATAGACAGGTGAATCGATCAACCCGATTACAATATTTTTTTATCCTTTATAATCATGTTTTAATTTATTTGTGCCGTTGCTCCGGATTATCGATTCAGCAAAAAACATAGGAAAATAAATAACATGTCTATCACAACCGGCTCATCTTCTGATACACAAAATAAAGAAACACGGAGTGTCTTCTTTATTTCTGACGGAACGGCAATTACGGCGGAAGTATTAGGCCATGCTGTATTGTCACAGTTCCCTATTGATATTATCGCTTACACCCTGCCTTTCGTGGCAACCGTAGAGCGTGCGCTGGAAATCAGACAAAAAATCGATACTATTTTTGAAACCACCGGGTTACGCCCTCTTGTGTTCTATTCCATTATCTGTCAGGACGTGCGCGAGGCCATCACCGGCAGTCAGGGCTGCTGCCAGGATATTGTGCAGACCCTGGTCGCTCCGATTCAGAAAGAGATTCAGATGGAACCGCAGCCGATTTTCAACCGGACACACGGTTTATCCAAACGCAACCTGAGCCAGTATGATGCCCGTATCGCCGCGATTGATTTCGCACTGGCGCATGATGACGGTGTGTCCCTGCGCAATATGGATCAGGCGCAGGTGATTCTGCTGGGCGTTTCCCGCTGCGGTAAAACCCCGACCAGTCTGTATCTGGCCATGCAGTTCGGTATCCAGGCCGCTAATTATCCGTTTACGGCGGATGATATGGATAATCTTCAGCTTCCTGCCGCCCTGAAACCGTATAATAAAAAGTTATTCGGTCTGACCATTGACCCTGAGCGCCTGGCCGCTATCCGGGAAGAGCGCCGCGAGAACAGCCGTTACGCCTCAATCCGTCAGTGCCGGATGGAGCTGGCAGAGGTCGAAGCACTCTACCGCAAACACAAAATCAGTTATCTCAATACCACCAACTACTCTGTCGAAGAGATATCGACAAAAATTATCGATTCTCTGGGATTAAACCGCCGTATGTTCTGACAGCGGAAACGGTTAAGTGGATCACATCACCCTGTGATCCGCTTTCTGCAATTGCATCTTGTAATCATCACGTTTTCGTTTATTGTGATCGGTATCACTGTGGTTTAACACAGCAACTGAACAAATTCAGAGACAGTATTAATCTATGGAAAAAACGGATGAACTGCGCACGCGGGCAATAGACAAACTGATTACCCCGTCTGCGCTGGCCGGTGAGTTTCCGGCCACAGAAGCAATAAATAAAAATGTGACAACGTCACGAAATCGTATTGAACGCATTTTAACCGGTGATGATCCGCGTCTGCTGGTGATTGTCGGCCCCTGCTCGGTGCATGATCCGATTGCCGCACTGGATTACGCGCAGCGTCTGAGCGAGCTGCTGCCGAAATACAGTTCACGCCTTGAAATCGTAATGCGCACCTATTTTGAAAAACCGCGCACGGTTGTCGGCTGGAAAGGGCTGATTTCAGACCCGCGTCTGGATAACTCCTGCCAGGTTAATGAAGGTATCCGGCTGGCGCGGAAACTGCTGATCGACGTTAATGCCCTGAATGTCCCGACAGCCACCGAGTTTCTCGATATGGTCACCGGACAGTATATTGCGGATCTGATCAGCTGGGGCGCTATCGGCGCCCGTACCACGGAAAGCCAGATCCACCGCGAAATGGCCTCCGCGCTCTCCTGTCCTGTCGGCTTTAAAAACGGCACTGACGGCAATATCAAAATTGCTATTGATGCTATCCGTGCCGCACAGGCCGGTCATATGTTTCTGTCACCGGATAAAGACGGCCAGATGACCATTTACCAGACCAGAGGTAACCCGTTCGGGCACATTATTATGCGCGGCGGTAAAACGCCGAATTATGCTGCCGGTGATATTGCGCATGCCTGCGATCAATTGCGCCAGTTTGATCTGCCGGAACATCTGGTCATTGATTTCAGCCACGGCAACTGTCAGAAAATTCACCGCCGCCAGCTGGATGTCGCCAAAGATGTTGCACAGCAGATTAAAGACGGCTCGCGGGCTATCGCCGGTATTATGGCGGAAAGCTTTATCCAGGAAGGTACACAGAAACTGGTGAATCACAAAGCGCCGGTTTACGGGCAGTCAATTACAGATCCGTGCCTGAGCTGGGCAGATACCGTCACCATGCTGGATATTCTGGCTGATGCGGCAGATGCCCGTTTCAGCTGATCCCCTTCCCTTACAATAAAACAGGATACTTCCGCATCCTGTTTTATTCATCACCCGCAATTATCATTCCTGCCCTATATAGTTGAGATGCAGCTCACTTTTTCCGTGTAAATTCCCCCGCCGGATAAAAATCACTTGAACAGGCTCCGTCACCTGCTGATAATGATTTGCGAATACGAATTGATATCAAATAAAATTATATGACTGAAAATAATGAATATTTTTCCGTACCCGTGCTTTCCGGATATAAAAATACAGCAACAGATAAAATCACGGTTATCAGCAGTGAAGCACTTCTGGGACCGCAACAGCGCATTATTATCCGCCATCAGAATGAGGAGTATCATCTGCGCCGGACAAAAAACGGAAAACTCATTCTGACCAAATAACATACAGGCCAGCCACCTGCTTCCTTAAGGCAGCCAGCTTACTTTTTGACATTAATTATCCGGTCTGCACCGGTTCGGCGCAGATCACGAAAAAGTAAGGATCTGCTATGCACAGTGAAACACTCTCCCGTTATCTTACCCTGAAAGAACAGGGACATCTTATCCGTGCCCGCGATATTGCCGCCGCAATGAAAATATCCGAGGCAGAACTGGCACACTGCCGGACCGGTTATGACGCCTGCCGTCTCACGCCGGATATCCCCGCTATTTTTCGTGTGCTGGCCACCGCCGGGGAACTAAAAGGCATCACCCGTAATGACCATGCAGTACATGAACATACCGGCACCTATAATAATGCTGAATTCGGGGAGCACGCCTGTCTGTTGCTGAACCCGTACGGACTGGATTTACGCTTTTTCCTGTCTCAGTGGCACACGGTATTTGCATTCGCGGAAAATACCCCGCGCGGCCTGCACCACAGCCTTCAGTTTTTTGATCGTCACGGGGATGCTGTCCACAAAATTTACACCACCGCTGATACCGATATGGGTGTCTGGCATCACCTGACAGCACAGTTTGCCGCGTATGATAATCCGCCGGTTATCCCGGAACCCGCCATCACCCCGGCGCCCGCATCACTGACGCCGGATCAGCAGGCTGAATTTACCCGTCACTGGCAGCAGATGACCGATGTGCACCAATTTTTCATCCTGCTGAAAAAGTTTAATATCAGCCGCTTACAAGCCTTCCGTTGTGTGGATAACACGCTGGCACAGCGGGTTGGTAACAACGCATTATCACGGCTGCTCACGCAGTGTACAGAAGAACAAAACGACATTATGATCTTTGTCGCCAACCGCGGTTGTGTGCAGATTTTCACCGGCCCCGTTGTGCGGGTTGAGCCTTATACCAGCCCCCGTGACGGGCAATACTGGATCAATATTTTCAATCCGTTGTTCACCCTCCATCTGATCGAATCCGCCATTGCCGAATCCTGGATAACCCGTAAGCCTACCAAAGATGGTGTTGTCACCAGCCTGGAATTATTTGATAAGAATGGTCAGGCTATCGCTCAGCTGTTCGGACAACGCACCGAGGGCCAGCCGGAGCAAGCTGTCTGGCTCCGGCAGGTTAACGATCTGCTGACAGACAGCAGCGGTGAGGCGGCCGCATGAAAAAATATGTACTGCTGCTGTTAATCTGCTTTTGTCCGTCCGCACTCAGCGCACAAGGCGGTATTATCACTCTCGGCGGTGATGTGACAGAAATTGTTTTTGCACTCGGCGCCGGTGACAGGGTCATTGCCCGTGATACCACCAGTGAGCATCCGCCACAAGTCACTCAGTTGCCGGATGTCGGCTATCTGCGGCTTCTGAATACAGAAGGTCTGATGTCACTCCGGCCCTCGATGATCCTCGCCAGTGAACTGGCATCCCCTTCCGCTGTATTATCACAGATCAGCGCTGCGGGTATTCCGGTTGTCACGGTGAGTGCAGCAGCAGGACTCCCGGCCATTACTGCCAAAGTCAGACAGGTTGCTGAAGCGCTGGCTTTACAACCCGCAGCTTCCACATTGACCGACAAAATAAACCGTAAACTGGACGCCGTACCACAAACACCACTGCCGGTTAATGTTCTGTTCCTGCTCAGCCACACCGGCACTTCACCAATGGCAGCCGGTACAGATACAGCCGCTGACATACTTATCCGCAGCGCAGGCGGGCGAAATGCCGCAGCCTCTTTCCGGCATTATCGCCCGCTTTCCGCCGAAGGCATGATTGCCGCTCAGCCTGACTCAGTCGTGATTACCCGCAGCGGGCTGGCCTCCATCGGCAGCACAGATATGCTGTGGCAGTTACCGGGGCTGGCTCAGACACCGGCCGGAAAACATCAGCGGGTGCTTGTGGCAGATGATATGGGATTTCTCGGCTTCGGATTACAGACCCCGGAAACGCTGTACCAGCTGCGTAAGGCGATGGAGGCAGCCGTCGTATTATGAGCAATCAACCCGTTTTTCGCCTGCGCCGCCTGTGTCTTTATTTTTTGTTGATGGTAATGATACTTACCGCCATGAATACCGGCGGACTGCCGGTTTCCGTCACTGCCTACCTTCGCGGGGAAATCACGCCGCAACTCTGGCAGATCTGGTTATCTGTCCGTCTGCCGCGGGTTGTACTGGCGGTTCTCGTTGGTATGGCACTGGCGACTGCGGGGGTATTATTACAGGGACTGTTCCGTAATCCGCTGGCAGACCCCGGCTTACTCGGGATCAGCAGCGGTGCTGCCGTTGCGGTGGCACTGGGGATTGTCTTTATCGCACCTTACCTGAGCGGTACGGTCACACTGTATCTGCATATTATTACCGCATTCAGCGGCGCACTTTGCATCAGCGGACTGATTTTTCTGCTCAACCGCCGCCGTCAGCCGCTGCTGCGTTTACTGCTGTGCGGTATTGCCGTTAATGCCATAAGTATGTCCTTTGTCGGCGTGCTTAATTATCTGAGTGATGATAAAGAATTACGTCAGTTTTCACTCTGGATGATGGGTAACACCGGGCATATCAGCTGGACACTGTTACTGCCTGCTACCGGACTGGCAATTCCTGCCTTTTATGCCGCATTCCGGCTGTCACGGCCGCTGGATATGATCCAACTGGGAGAAGAAGAAGCACATTATGCCGGGGTCAATGTCCGCCGGACACAACAATGTGTACTGCTGATCAGTGCACTGCTCACGGGTATTGCCGTCGCACTGTGCGGAATTATCGGTTTTATCGGCCTGGTTATTCCGCACCTGATGCGCATGATTTTCGGCTGGCATCACCGGCTTCTGCTGGTAACATCGGCTCTTGGCGGCGCACTGCTGTTACTGCTCTCTGACACGCTCGCCCGCACACTGGCTGTACCGGCAGAAATTCCGGTCGGGTTACTGACCGGATTGCTCGGTGCCCCCTATTTTCTCTGGCTGATTTTCTCGGTGAAGGAATGATATGCCCCGCTCAATCACGAATAACTTACCACCCGTATTGGATGCCGGGGATATCTGTTTCTCCCGCGGCGGCCAGCCGGTGATCAGTGATATATCGCTGACATTACACTGCGGGACCATCACTGCCATTACCGGTCCGAACGGTGCGGGAAAATCAACCCTTCTTCGTTTACTCAGCGGCTATTATCCCTGTGACAGCGGGCAGATTATGCTGTGCGGAGAACCCATGTCATCCTGGTCTTCAGGTGCACTGGCACAAATCAGGGCGGTAATGACACAACAAAGTGTTATCTCTGCCCCCTTCCGGGTCAGAGACATTATTGCTCTCGAGGATTTGCACCGGGGATATACCCGCAGGGAAACTATTGAAGAGGTGATACACCTGACGGCCTGTGAATCATTGCTGGAAAAACGCTGGTATCAGCTTTCCGGTGGTGAGCAACAGCGGGTTCACCTGGCACGTGCACTGATGCAACTGAGTTGCCCGCGGCCCATTCCCCGCCTGTTATTGCTGGATGAACCTACCTCTGCTCTGGATCTTCATCACCAGCAACGCCTGATGCGAATGCTGAAACAGCGGGTAAGTACAACCTCACTGGCCGTCTGCTGTATTCTGCATGACCTCAATCTGGCCTCTTTATATGCAGATCACATTGTAATGCTGGATAACGGCCATGTTGTCTGCCATGGAACACCCGCCGGTGTACTGCAAAAAACCGTACTGACGGAAACCTATCAGGCAAATTTGATAACACTCCGCCATCCGCTGACCGGCAATAATTCTGTGTTACTTACGCCTTAATGCTCATCCCTTTTTGCCGTAACGCGTTGTTTGCGGCAGAAGGTAATTGCCGCGAGCAAACATAACGTATATCCGAGCAGCTCACAGCCTTCTTCCGCCAGATTTTTTGCCAGCCGGTTAAAATCAGCGCCCATCATACCGCGCCATAAAATCCCCATACCAAACAGGCGGGAGAATACCAATACCACCAACAAACCGGTGACCATCACGCCGTACGCCGGATGGGAGACAAAACGGTGCAGTCCGTTAACCGCAGTCCGCGGATGCAGGAATGCATAAAGGATCGCGGCCAGTGAGACCGGAACAGCAAACCAAAACCATGCACCATGGGAAATATAATCAAAAATTTGATCCAATTCTCTGATCAGCATACTGGCAAAAAAACCGGCAATCAGGAAGAATCCCGCCCTGTCCTCCGGCTCCCGCAACCCTTTGCGGAAAAACAGTATAATCACTGCCAGCAACATCACCTCTGCGACAATTTCTGTCACCGAGTCTTCACCCAAATCATTCTTAAGAACCAAAATATCAATAAACAACAGACTTGTGCTGGCGGCCATGATCAGCGCCAGCATAAAAAAACGTCCCATTGCCGCGAAAAGAAACCGAAATTGCTGTGACATAAGCATCCTGAATTATATTTGTAATCGGCAGATTCTATCGATTATGAAATCAAAATTGGTGACATATGGTGCTATCTGCTGGCAATAAAACAATTGGTTTCATCTATTGGTCTGATAATGATTCTCAATCATGAAAGGCACGATTTGCCTACACAATTCTTGGAAAATTCATAAAATACGGTTAATAACATATGTGATTATTAGAATTTATAGATTGTTAGCCCGATATTGGGAGGTGAACATGTCAGAAAGTGTAGTGAACGATATTATCAAATGGCTGGAAACCCAGTTACAGCGCAACGAAGGGATCAAAATAGATACTATTGCGGATAAGAGCGGTTATTCAAAATGGCATCTCCAGCGTATTTTCAAAGATATCAAGGGATGCACATTAGGTGAGTATGTCCGTAAGCGCCGCCTGCTGGAAGCAGCAAAATCTCTGCGCGATAACGATATGTCTATTCTGGACATTGCGTTACAGTATGGCTTCAGTTCACAGGCAACATTTACCCGCATCTTTAAGAAACATTTCAATACCACACCGGCGAAATTCCGTGACCACGGTCAGCTGCCGGAACCCCGCTGTTTTATGGAATGTGGTTCACACTAAAAATCTGAAAAGTATCCCCGTCTGCCACAACCGCCGGACGGGGATATTTTTTATTTAAGTTCTGTTACCAGCCAATCCCGCAACTGCATCAGTTCACTGTGCATATCCGGATAACCGACCATCAGTTCAGTGAAAACAGCCGCCACCGCAACAGCGTTGTATCGCTGGCCGGTCAGCAGCTGTGCCAATTGTTCAAGTGGAGCCGGGTCGAGACTGTCAGTAAAAATCTGCGCACGGCTGACAATGCCGCGCTCCACATCAAAATGCAGCTCAATGCCACCCCACTTAAAACGGGTATCCAACAGGTGGCTGAAAGCCGGCGCATTTCCAAAATTCCAATCCCAGCTGCTTTGTCTGGCAAATGTCTCTGCAAATCCCGGCAGATCGGGAAGCGAATCCGGAGAAATCCGTTCAGCGGCCACCTTCTCGCCGTAATAATCGAAAAATGCCGCTTTAATGGCTTCGCAAACCTGTTCGTGGTTAATTCCCGGAATAATTTCCGCCAGATTAGTGACCCGCGAGCGGACAGAGGTGATCCCTTTGGCCTGTAGTTTTTTCGGGTCCGGATTGAGATAATCCGCCAGACGACTTAAATCCGCATTAATTAACACGGTGCCGTGATGGAAACTGCGATCTTTGGTTTCCCGGTACGCCGAACCGGAAATTTTCCGCTCACCGTCTTCACTGTTAACGACCAAATCATTACGCCCGGATGCCGATACCGAAATTCCGAGCCGAGTTAAACCGTCGAGAATAATATTGGTGGATACCGTTTTATCATATTCCGGTTTCCCGGCCATAAAGGTGAAATTCGTATTTCCCATATCATGGAATACCGCCCCGCCGCCGCTGCTGCGCCGGGCTAATTTAATATGGTCGGATTCCATTTTGCGGGTATTACATTCCTTCCACGGGTTTTGTGCCCGGCCGATAACCACAGTGTCATTATTACGCCATAAAAACAGCACGCGCTGGTCAGCGGGCATCTGACGGAAAATACACTCTTCAACGGCAAGGTTAAACCACGGATCACAGGAATCAGAAATAAAAAGACGAAGTGACGACATATTGTCCCCCGAAAAAAATAGGCTGTCGTTAAGATAACATATTTATCCCGGTAATTTTAAAGCCTGCGCGCCTGCCAGAAGACTTTTTTCCAGTAAACGTTATCAAGGCTGGAACGCATCACTCCCTTGCTGGTGGAAGCATGAATAAAAGCGCGGTCAGAATCATAAATACCGACATGTAACCCGTTTTCGCCACCGCCGGTTTTAAAAAATACCAGGTCGCCGGGTTGTAAATCAACAACATCAATGCGGGTACCGTAAGTTGTCTGAGCTTTGGTGGTACGTGGCAGCGAAATAGCAAAGCGATCGTTAAATGTCCGGTAGACAAAGCCGGAACAATCAACGCCGTTTAAATCCATTCCGCCGTAATGATATGGCGTGCCATGCCATTGCGATAATTGTTCCCGTAATTGAGCAATGACCATAATCGGGTCTGATAATTCCGTTTTGATCGGAGGTGCATGATATTTACGCGGCGTCGATGAACAGCCGACGACGGCTAATACGCAGATAAAAAGTAAAGAACGGAATATCATTTTCATTGTATTATCCCCGGCACGGCTGACCTTCAACCCGCATTACTGTATTAATATCTGCGGGTGAAAGTCAATATTTGCCGTATTTTACCGGACGTTAAGGCATTTTTCGGTAATAAAGTAGCGTCAGGTTTTCATCAGTGACCAATTTATCCGCCGGCGAAACATCATTTTCATCCACCCCGTGGCGGTCACGCAGGATCAACGCAACATTGCCGGTTTTGCGGGCATTTTTCAGCCAGGATTCAAAATCATCATGTGCAATAAAGTTTGATTTACTGTCAGCATATAAATCACTCAGCCCGTATTTCAGCTCTCCCGGACGATCAAACATATAAATATCACTGCGCTGTAATTCCCAGGCCGCTGATGTACCGATACCGACACTATTGACCAGAATATAACGGGCATCTTTCAGCAGCGCGATATTATTCTGAATAAAAATCTGCGGTAAATTTGCCCGTTCAGTCCGGGCCGGTAACAGTGAACTGACCGACAGACTGATCGCTACGGTACAAAATGCCGCCAGCATCCAGTAGCGGCACCCTTTTATCAGTGTAACCACCGAAACCGCAATCCAGAACAGGAAAATCGCAATTGCGCCGGTAAATTTACCGCGTTCAGCGGCAGAATAAACCAGGGTATTTTCCAGATTATTAATCACCAGCAGAGCAATAACGGCGCAGCAACCGAAAATAATATTAATCACCGCGTTCAGTTTAAAGATTGATACAGCTTGTTTCTTTATCAGGGTATGGATATAAGCCGCCATCAGAATCGTCAGTGGTGCAATAACCGGCAGGATATAGGTCAGCAATTTCCCTTTGGCTATACTGAAAAATAAGAACGGTAATACCGTCCAGCACAGCAGGAAGAATAACGGCTTATTTTCACGGCGTTGTTGCCAGCCCTGTTTTAATGCCCCGAATAAAAAACCACTCCAGGGTAAAACACCGGCAAACAGAATCGGAACAAAGAACCAGAATGGTGAGAGATTTTGCGCCTCTTTACTCATAAAACGCTGTATGTGCTCAACCATCACAAAATAACGCCAGAAATCAGGCTCGGCGTGATATACCGCCAGTGCCCATGGCAGTGTGATAAGCCCGGCGGCCGCAATCCCCGCCCAGCAATAACAGAGCATCGTTTTAAAACGACGGTAAAAAATATGCACCGGGATCAGTGCAATAACCGGCAGCACCAGCGCCAGAAATCCTTTTGTCATCAGTGCCATTCCGCAGGCCAGCCCGAAGGCAATCCAGTAACCCAGCAATGCGCTGCGTGACTCTGCGGTTGTCAGGCCATAACTGAGGTAAATCACCAGTGTGACCCACATGGTCAGAATCGGGTCCAGTGTGCTGTAAGTCCCGAGCGCCAGCACCAGTAGCATACTGGCATACAGGAAGGCCGCAGTACGGGCAATGACTTTCTCATCCCACATTTTTATTGCCAGCCGGTAAACCAGCAGTGTGCTGACCATTGTTGAGAAAAGAACACCAAAACGCACTGCAAACTGCGTATGGCCAAACAGCATCTGGCTGATATTATTCACCCAGTACCCCGCCACCGGTTTTTCAAAATAGCGGATATCCAGCAGGTGCGGCACCACCCAGTTGCCGTCGGCCAGCATTTCCCGGCTGATTTCCGCATAGCGGGTTTCATCCGGCTGCCATAATGCGCGGAATTCCAAAGGTATAAAATAGGTCACTGCAATAAACAGCAGGAATAACACAGCCCACATTGCGGCAGACGGATACGCCACATTAAACACGGACTTACGACTGGTAACATCCAATATAACCTCCGGACAAGGATACGATCTGATAACAATAAGGTAACCATCTCTGTTACTTCCATTAAGACCAGAGTCCGGCAGAATAATTCACGAAGTCACAGGATATTTTTGTTTATACAGGAAAGAACGAGCGGAGGGATTAATTCAGGCTTAACCGTCAATGGCGGCTTAATAAAACACTAAGCCGCATTATGATTATACGACGGCTTTTTCTTTACTGTGGATAAGACGTACACCAAACAGAATAAAAATAATACCGATACTTTTTATCAGCGATACGCCTTCATTAAACCAGGGCAGGCACCCCGCCAGCAGATAGACAAACACATAACTCAGGCTGATAAGCGGATAGGCTTTATTGAGCGGCAAATCCCGCAGGGCGAGCAGCCAGCACACCATCGACAGGACATACCCCGTCAACCCGGCGAATACAACCGCAAACGGCTGCCATTGAGATAACAACCAGCGGATATCCAGCCACTGTGAACTCAGTGCAATATCCGGTAATTGCATTACGCCCTGTTTCAGCAACAGCTGTGCGGCGGTAACAAACAGCACACTGCCGAGTACCCAGAGATATCCGCGCATCAGTGCCCCGCTCCCATCAGAATTACACCGGTGACAATCGCTGCCACGCCGCACCAGTGTTTGCGGGTCACCCGCTCACCATATAAAAACTGAGCCGCCAGCGTAACCACCACAAAATTGATACTCAGCATCGGATAGGCAATATTCAGCGGCATGACCTGCAATAACTTCAGCCACAGCAGCATACCCAAACCAAGCAGAAACACTGCCAGTACCAGCCAGTACAGGCCTCTGCGTTTTGCATTTTCCTGCGCCGCCTGCCAGACATCAACTGCCTGTTTCTGGCAGATCTGACCGCCGCAGGTGAGAAAACTCACAATAATCAGTAAGACGATTTGTCCGGACACCATCACACCTTAGGGCTGTTTATCATAGATATAGAGTGTCATCCGGCTGTTTTCAGTACGCTTATCCGCCGGCGGCAGTTTGGCATCGTAGGTATCATTTTTATCTGTTACCAGCAGAGCTACCTGCCCTTTTTTGCGGGTTTCCGCCAGCCACTCTGCGAAATTGGCATCATTCAGCAGACGGTATTCGCTGTCCGGATATTTCAGACCATACGTCAGCTCACCGGAATTATTCAGCAGATAAATATCACCGCGTTTCAGCTCCCAGGCCAGTCCGGCACCAATGCCGACACTATTACTGACAATAAACGGACTTTTTTCCAGATCAGCCATATTCTGGCGGATAAACGCCTGCGGCAATTTGGAATCCACTGAACGATCCGGCACCGCACTGCCGAATGTCAGACTGATCACCAGCGAGCAGGATGCTGCCCACAGCCAGTGTTTTGCTTTCAGCAGATAACAGAGATACCCGATGATGCCCCAGATAGTAAAGGCGACAATGCCCAGTACCACTTTGGACCACTCATCCGGCTGATAAATTGGTTTCCTGACCAGATAACTGGCGACTATCAGTCCGGCGACGGCGACAGCACCAAAGGTCAGATTCAGAATACCGTTCGCCTGTAACGCGCGCATCCTGTGTTTGCGTACACAGTCAACCCCGTATTTGGCGATCATCACCGCCAGCGGTGCCATCAGCGGCAGCATGTAGGTCGGCAGTTTGCCTTTGGCAATACTGAACAGCAGGAACGGAGCGACAAACCAGCAGAACAGGAAGAACATCGGCGGATTATTACGCCGCTCTTTCCAGCCCTTGGATAACGCCCCCGGCAGCAGTGCCAGCCACGGCAGACAGCCGAGCAGGATCACCGGTATATAATACCAGATTGGCGAGGCATGCTGGGCATCTTCGCCGGAAAAACGCTGGAAATGCTCCACCACAATAAAATAGCGCCAGTAATCCGGTTCCTGCTGATGCACCGCAATCGCCCACGGCAGGCTGATCAGTACGGCGCAAATCACGGCCAGCGGCCCGAATTTCAGTAATTCAGTGAAACGCCGCTGGTACAGCATCACCGGCAGCATCGCCACCACCGGAATAGCCAGTGCGAGAAAGCCTTTGGTCATAAAGCCCATACCGCAGGACAAACCCAGCAGGCACCAAGAGGTTATCCTGGTTTTCAGATTTTCGGCTTTCAGTGCCCGGAAGCTGAAGGCCATCGAGGCCACCACCCACATGGCAAACATCGGGTCCAGCACGCTGTATGTGCCGACACTGAACACCAGAAACATGGAGATAAAGACCAGCGACGCAACAAATGCCGTATGACGGTTGCGCCACATCATCAGGGTCATCCAATACACCAGCAGAGTGCTGATAAGGATACTGAAGACAGAGCCGGCACGGACAGCAAAATTGGTATGACCGAAGACCAGCTGGCTGATGTTATTCACCCAGTAACCGGCCACCGGTTTTTCAAAATAACGCAGATCGAGTAACTTCGGGACAACCCAGTCCCCCTGAGTCACCATTTCACGGCTGATTTCCGCATACCGGGTTTCATCCGGATGCCAGAGCAGACGATCATTGATCGGGAAAAGGTACGTTAACACGAAAAAAAGAGCCAGCAGAAAGGCTCCGATTTTACTCGCCCGGTTATTCAGCATGCAATGCTATCCCTCTTGTTGGCAGCCCAGCCACCCTTCCCGGCCGGGGAAATCACCCCTGACCACTTTGCCTGTCGGTAATGTTGATAAATCAGACGGCAGCAGTTCACTGAGCGGACAAAAGCGGAAATCCTCATTTTTAATCCGTTCAAGTAATGCCTCAAACTGCGCAGCTTTGGACATACCTTCCACTTCAGTGTGAATAGTATAGACCGGTACGCCCTGATCCCGTCTGATTGCATCGAGGATAAAGTCGTTAAAATCCGCATCAGCCACCTGCGGCCCCACCACTTCATCATAGGTCGGCAGTGTAACAGGAATCTGCACGGTTCCGGTAGTCCCGTCTGCAAGAAGCGGACGAAACGGATGCGTGCCGCGGCAGTCACTGTTATATGCAAAACCAAACGCCTGCTTGGCTTCAATCACCCGCTCATCCGCGCGCCAGCCCGCAACAGCGGAGCACTGCACCGGCTGTCCGGTGGCCTGTGATAAGGCATCTGTACCGAGGCGGATCTGTTCTGTGATTTGTGCCGGTGTCCAGCGGCCGATTTTTGCCTGCCAGCCCTGATGATCCCAGGCGTGCAAACCAACCTCATGACCGGCATCCAGCGTCTGCTTCATCAGATACCCCAGGTCACGGGCGATTTTCTTACCCGGCCACGCCGTACCGGCCAGCAGAATATCAAGACCATACAATGAAGCCGCATTGGAGCGCAGCATTTTCCACAGAAACTTAGGACGCAAAAGGCGCCACAAGTGACGCCCCATATTATCCGGCCCGACGCTGAAGAAAAAACTGGCTTTAATATCGTGCTGCGCAAATACCTTCAGTAACTGCGGCACACCTTCCAGTGTGCCGCGGTAAGTATCCACGTCAACCCGCAGGCCGACATTTTTCATTACTCGTCATTCCTCAGCTCTTCAACCGCACCGCGCAGGAAGAAGTCGAGTGTTTCTTCCACTGTCTGGCGGGTATCGATAGTCGGTTTCCAGTCCAGTAAACGCTCAGCATTTTTGATGCTTGGTTTACGGTGCTCCACATCCTGGTAACCTTTACCGTAATACGTGCTGCTTTCGATTTTACGGAAGCCGGCAAATGGCGGGAAGTTGTCACGCAGCGGGTGTTTTTCGAAGCAGTCGAGCAGCATTTCTGCCAGTTCACGGATACTCGCTTCGTTCACCGGGTTACCGATGTTGATGATCTGACCATCACACTTGCCGTCACGGTTTTCAATGATGCGGAACAGGGCTTCGATACCATCATGGATATCAGTAAAGCAGCGTTTCTGTTCACCACCGTCAACCAGTTTGATTGGCGACCCTTCCACCAGGTTCAGGATCAGCTGCGTGATAGCACGGGAGCTGCCGATACGCGCAGAATTCAGGCTGTCCAGACGCGGTCCCATCCAGTTGAACGGACGGAACAGGGTGAACTTCAGACCTTCTTTCGCACCATATGCCCAGATAACCCGGTCAAGCAGTTGTTTGGAAACAGAGTAAATCCAGCGCTGTTTATTGATAGGCCCGACAATCAGACGTGAATTATCTTCGTCAAACTCTTTATCATCACACATGCCGTACACTTCGGATGTGGACGGGAAGATGATCCGTTTGTTGTATTTTGCACAGTAACGGACAATTTTCAGGTTTTCTTCGAAGTCCAGCTCGAACACACGCAGCGGGTTACGGGTATATTCGATTGGCGTGGCGATGGCCACCAGCGGCAGAATGACATCACATTTTTTGATGTGATACTCAATCCACTCGGTGTGGATGCTGACATCCCCTTCGATAAAGTGGAAACGCTCATCACCGATGAAACGGTCAATCGCGGAAGAGCTGATATCCATACCGTAGATATCGTAGTTGCCGTCTTCCAGCAGACGTTCAGTCAGGTGGTTACCGATGAAACCATTCACACCGAGGATCAGAACACGCTTACGGCGGGCAACCTGAGCAGTCGCTTTCGGGCCCACACGGACATCGGTCACAATACCCATTTCTGCTGCCAGACGGTTACCCTGCACATACAGGCCGGATTCGCCCTGGCCGCTGACCACTTCCAGCGCGCCGTTTCCGCAGGCAATCACCAGCGGCTCAGCAGAGATAACGGTTCCCGGACGTTTGCCTTTGTTATCGGCCAGCACGCGGCTGCGCCAGATGATCATTTTGCGTTCACCCAGGAATGTAAATGCGCCCGGATACGGTTCAGTCACTGCACGGACCAGGTTGTGGATCTGAGCAGCGGGCTGATTCCAGTCGATCAGACCATCTTCCGCACAGCGGCGGCCGAAATACGTTGCCTGAGATTCATCCTGAGCGGTGGTTTTGTAAGTACCGGCCTCAATCAGCGGCAAGGTTTTATTCAGCAGTGTTTCCGCAGCTTCACGGACTTTACCGTGAACAATCAGAGAAGTGTCATCCGCACCGATAGTGACTTTTTCCTGCGCAACGATATCACCGGCATCCGCTTTGGTGACCATTTTGTGCAGAGTCACACCGGTTTCGGTTTCACCGTTGAGTACCGCCCAGTTAATTGGTGCGCGGCCGCGGTATTTCGGCAGCAGAGAACCGTGCAGGTTGAATGCGCCTTTCGGTGCCAGTGCCAGAATCTCTTCGCTCAGCATGTCGCGATAGTAGAAAGAGAAAATAACATCCGGTTTCAGTTCACGGATGCGATCCACCCACAGCGGGTGGTTAACGTTTTCAGGGGCATAAACCGGCAATTCCATGTCCGCGCTGACGCGGGCTACCGATGAAAAGAAATGGTTTTCACCCGGGTCGTCCGTATGGGTAAAGACGGCCTGAATATCAAAGCCCGCTTTTTTCAGGGCCTTCAATCCGACACAACCAATATCATGGTAGGCAAATACGATTGCTTTCATTAGTTTATTTCCTGAGTTTCAGTTTCACTGGTCTCTTTCGCCTGAGCGCCGACCACTTTTTGAATAAAATACCGGGGACGCGCACGAACATCGTTATAAATCCGCCCGATATATTCCCCGAGCAGACCCATTGCCACGAATTGTGCGCCGATAAACATAAATAAGATGGCGAACAGGGTAAACACCCCTTCCGCCGCCCACAGCGCGCCGAAGGCCACGCGCAGGATAATCAGTAACAGCGCCAGCAGGAAACCGGACGCGGCAATGATACTGCCGACAATGCTTAACAGGCGCAGCGGTGCGGTTGTCAGGCAGGTCAGCAGGTCATACATCAGATTGATCAGTTTGAAGAAACTGTATTTTGAATCACCGAATTCACGCTCGGCGTGTTTAACATCAATTTCAATCGTTTTGCGGGCAAAGGTGTTTGCCAGAATAGGAATAAAGGTGCTGCGCTCATGGCACTGTAACATGGCGTCAATGATATGACGGCGGTACGCACGCAGCATACAGCCGTAGTCACCCATGGCACTGCCGGTGGCGGCAATGATCATTTTGTTGATCATTTTTGAGGCTGTTTTGCGGAACCAGGAGTCCTGACGGTTTGCGCGGCGTGTGCCGACCACGTCATAGCCCTCTTCTGCTTTCTCAACCAGACGCGGGATCTCTTCCGGCGGGTTCTGTAAATCCGCATCCATGGTGATCACCAGATCACCGTCGGCTTGTCTGAATCCCGCCATAATTGCGGAATGCTGGCCGTAGTTACGGTTCAGCAGGACAGCAACCACACAGTTTTCAGGAATTTCCGCCGCCTGCGTCAGCATTTTTGCTGATCGGTCGCGGCTGCCGTCATCCACCAGCACAATTTCATAGGCTTGTTTCAGTGACTGACAGGATTTGATTGTACGTTCCAGCAACTGAGGCAGGCTCTCTTCCTCGTTGTAAACCGGAATCACTACTGAGACTTTCTTAATTTCGTTAAATGACACTTATTTCTGCTCCGCAAGAATAGCTCTGATTGCGTCTGTCACACGAGTCACATCACTGTCTTTCATATCCGGGAAGAACGGCAGCGAACATAATGTCGCCGTGTTCCACTCCGAATTTGGCAGTGATAATGACGGGTACCGTTCCCGGTAATATTTCTGGGTATGAGCTGCACGGAAATGCAGACCCGTCCCGATATTGACCGCTTTTAACTGCTCCATAAAGGTATCGCGTTCGATGCCGCAGACCGCTTTATCCACACGGATCATCAGCAGATGATTGGCGTGAAGATGCGGGTAATCCGGCACGGATAACAATTTAACCGGCAGCCCGTCCAGGGCTTCACGGTAAAGCTGTGCCAGGTGTGCGCGGCGTGCGTTCAGTTCGTCCATCCGGCTCAGCTGCACCACCGCAATCGCGGCGTGGATATCTGACAAGTTATATTTGAACCCCGGTTCGACCACTTCCGCCTGCGGTTTGCGCCCCTGCATCTGACGGTCAAACGCATCCACACCCAGCCCGTGGAACTTAAGACAACGGATACGCTGTGCAAGTTCATCGTCATCGGTAGCAATTAATCCGCCTTCCGCACACGTGACGTTTTTAATCGCGTGGAAAGAGAAAATTGCCGTGCCTTTTTCGCCGATCCACTCATCCCGGTAGCGGGTGCCGACAGCATGCGCGGCATCTTCCAGCAGAAAGATATTGTGTTCCTGCGCAATCGCACGTAAAGCAACCAAATCACAGGGTGCTCCGGCATAATGAACCGGAATGATAACTTTGGTCTTCGGTGTAATGGCGGCGCGGACAGTGTCCGGCTGAATCATCAGCGTGTCGCGGTCAACATCAATCATTACCGGCACCGCACCGAGCAGTTCGATCATATTGATAGTGGAAACCCAGGTCTGTGAAGGTGTGATCACCTCATCCCCTGGGCCGACACCCAGTGCCATCAGCGCAACATGCATACCGGCGGTTGCTGATGCCAGAGCGATAGCGTGTTTACAGCCGAAACGCTGACAGAAATCCGCTTCCAGTTGCTGATTTTGCGGGCCGGTCGTGATCCAGCCGGAACGCAGCACTTTTTCAACTGCGGTGATTTCTGACTCCCCGATAGCAGGCCGGGAAAACGGAAGAAACTCAAGCATAAATACAACCTAATAAGAATCGGAAGTGATGATTATATCCTGAATTGATTCAATTGACGCTCAACACCAGGGCCCTGTTTAAATAATTCTTAATCTTTGCGACTATAAATAACAGCAATTTTGTGTAACAGCATAACAAAAATCAGTCACGTTGTTGATGCCAATCTGTTATTTGCCAGTGTGTTTCTTGTGTTGGCCTGATACTTTTTATTTCAGACTGAAAGAGTTCGCTCAAAATATCTTCAGTCATAATTATCTGTGTTTCACCGGCCGCAAGTAACTGACCGGCTTTAAGTAACACCACGGCATCGGCATGAAGATAACTATGGTTTAAATCATGACCGCTGGTAATAATCGTACCGCGCTGCTCACAAAACCGGGCTATCCATTTATCCAGCATCGCCTGCTGGGTAATATCCAGATGATTACGCGGCTCATCCAGCAGCAGGTATTTTCCGGACAGATCATCCGGGCTCCATAATTGCAGAAATATTGCCGCTATTTTCACCCGCTGCCATTCGCCGCCGGATAATTGCGTCAGCATGCGCGATAATAACGGCTCCAGCTGAAAATCACCGCACAACTGATAAATAAGTTGTGTATTTTCCCGCACCGCCGGCATATAGAGTTGCAAATACTGAAATACCGTCATGACCGGCACACAATCGGTGGTTTGCGTCAGATAAGCACGAAACTGCGCCTGCCGCCGCCCGGGGATCGTTTTTAAATCTGTGCCGCGATAGCGGATTTGCCCGTCATAGCGCACCGCATCCGCCAGTGCCGCCAGCAGTGTGCTCTTACCGGAGCCATTCGGCCCCAAAAGGTGGATTTGCTGTCCGGCAAAAAATTGCAGAGCGTCACAGGACAGACGGCGGCCGACACAAAGACCACTGACATCAAGCAAACATTTTTCCATCAGCGGCGCCCTCCGTGATGCCGGGTCAGCAGATAAATAAAGGCCGGTGCGCCGATAGTCGCAGTCACCACGCCAATAGGAATCTCTGCATTGGATAAAATCAGCCGCGAGCATAAATCTGCCAGCAGCAGGCTGACTGCGCCGAACAACGCACAGGCAGGTAATAATGTCCGGTGATCAGTAATACCCATCAGCCGCAGCATATGCGGGATAATCAGCCCGATAAAGCTGATGGCACCGGCCACCGCCACACTCAGGCCGATCAGCAACCCGACGGCGATAATAAACATATTGCGCCAGCGGTGTGCCGATACTCCGAGCTGCTGGGCATTCACCTCCCCCAGCGCAAGGTAATTAAGCACCGGAGCCTGCCACAGCAGCCACACGGCCACCACTGCAATGGCCGCCAGCAGCGGACTGAGCCGCCAGTCTGCCCCGGAGAAACTGCCCATCATCCAGTACATCAGCTGGCGTAAATCCAGGCTGGTACTGAAATACACCATCCAGGTCATAAATGCACCGCAGATAACCCCGAGTGCCACCCCGACCAGCAACAGCTGACTGTTACTCAGCCGCCGGAAATGGGCAAAATAAAGCAAAATAAGCGTCAGCAGTGTTGCCCCGATTACCGCCCCGCCCCCTAGCACCCACAGTGGCGGCATCCCTTTGAAAAACAGGACAATAAAAACAACAAATACCCCGGCGCCGTTACTCACGCCAAGTAACCCCGGTTCTGCCAGCGGGTTTTCAAAAATAGCCTGCATCACTGCACCGGCCATCGCCAGCCCTGCCCCCACCGCAATCACCGCCAGCACCCGCGGAAAACGCAGATCCCAGACAAACAATTTCGCGGTTTCAGATAACCACTGGTCAGGTAAAATCCACATTTCACCGGCACAGAGTGCAACAGTTATCATGATAAGTAAGGTAACGGAAAGAATAACTATGCGCTGTACATCCCGCTTTTTCCGCGTCTGTACCAGCTTCGTGATGGGGTTGTGAATATGCATGAGATCCCTGTCATTGATCAAGACGGGAGGCAGTATACCTGAGTCAGAAGGATGTTAATGTCTGACAAACCACAGAAAAGAAAACGACCTCATACGAGGTCGTTTCAGGTCTTACTCTTTCGGTGTCGATTTCTCGACCTTGGCTTTCAGCTTCTGCCCCGGACGGAAAGTGACAACACGACGGGCTGTGATAGGAATATCTTCACCCGTTTTCGGGTTACGGCCCGGACGCTGATTCTTGTCCCGCAGATCAAAGTTTCCGAAACCGGATAATTTCACCTGCTCACCATTCTCAAGAGAACGGCGTACCTCTTCAAAAAACAGTTCAACCAGGTCCTTCGCATCACGTTTGCTCAGGTCCAGTTTTTCCGACAGATTTTCTGACATTTCAGCTTTAGTAAGCGCCATAGGTTTAGTCCCTCAAGGATGCTTTAAATCGCTGTTGCAACGCGGCAACGCATTTGTTTACGGTTGCTGCAATTTCATCTTCTTCAAGTGTACGCTCTGTATCCTGTAAGGTCAGACTGATCGCCAGACTCTTATAACCCTCAGCAACACCTTTACCACTGTACACGTCAAATAAGTTTATGCCAACTAACTGATTTACGCCAACTTTTTTACATTCGTTCAGAATGTCTTGTGCAGCGACGTTTTCCGGTACAACGATGGCGATATCCCGGCGGTTCGCAGGGAAGCGTGAAATTGCTTCAGCTTCAGGAATAATACGGTTTGTCAGTGCGTCCCAGCGGATTTCAAAGACAACCGTACGGCCGTTGAGATCCAGTTTTTTCTCCAGTTCCGGATGAACCACACCGATATAACCAATATGCTCATCTTCCAGATAAATCTCAGCACCTTGTCCCGGATGGAGGGCCGGATTTGTCGTTGCTTTAAACGATACACGATCTAATTTACCAGTCAATTCTAAAATGGCTTCCAGATCACCTTTTAAATCATAAAAATCAACGACCTGTTTTTCCGATGACCAGTGCTCTTCATTACGGTTACCGGCGATAACGCCTGCCAGCATGGTTTCCTGACGGATTCCCAGGTCTGCGGCAGCATCCGGAACAAAGCGCAGACCGGATTCAAACAGGCGGACACGGCTCTGCTGACGGTTCTGGTTGTACACGACAGTGCTCAGCAGACCGGTCAGAAGTGACAGACGCATGGCTGACATATCCGCAGAAATCGGGTTCGGCAGAATAATCGCATCCTGTGCCGGATGCAGCAGAGCCTGAATCTTCGGATCGACAAAGCTGTAAGTGATTGCTTCCTGGAAACCACGATCAACCATCAGGGTTTTCACGCGCTTAAGCGGCAGATGCGCTTCATGACGGGAGGTCATAATCAGGTCAGCACGCAGCGGAACATCCGGGATATTATTGTAGCCGTAAACGCGGGCCACTTCTTCCACCAGATCTTCCTCGATTTCCATATCGAAACGCCATGACGGTGCCGTCACCAGCCACTGATCCTGAGAAATTTTCACATCGCAACCCAGACGGGTCAGAATATCTGTTACCTGTGCGTCATCAACATAATGCCCAATCAGGCGATCAAGTTTGTTGCGGGTCAGTGTTATCGTTGCGGCTTTCGGTAAATCCGTCTCAGAAACAACCTCAATGATTTCACCCGGTTCACCGCCGCAGATTTCCAGAATCAGGCGGGTGGTACGTTCAGCGGCAATACGCTGTAATTCCGGGTCCACACCACGCTCGAAACGGTGTGAGGCGTCAGTATGCAGACCATACTGACGGGCACGGCCGGTGATAGCCAGCGGGTTGAAGAACGCAGTTTCCAGCAGGATATTTTTGGTGGTTTCAGACACACCGGAGTGCTCGCCGCCGAAAATACCGGCCATGCCCAGCGCACCACGGCGATCAGCAATCACCAGAATGTTATCAGTCAGCGTGACTTCGTTGCCGTCCAGCAACGTCAGTTTCTCACCCTGCTCTGCCATGCGGACAATCAGCTCACCCTCAAGGGTATCCAGATCATAAGCATGCTGCGGCTGTCCCAGCTCCAGCAGGACGTAGTTGGTGATATCCACGACCGGGTCGATAGAACGGATGCCGCCGCGGCGCAGTTTTTCCACCATCCACAGCGGGGTTTTTGCTGTCACATCGACATTTTTGATCACACGCCCGGTAAAACGCGGACACGCCTGCGGTGCATCAACGCGGATCGGGAATGTATCCTGATGAACGGCGGCGACCGGGGACATATCCGGTGCCTGATAATCCATCTTGCTGATAACCGCCACATCACGGGCCACACCACGGATGCTCAGGCAGTCCGCACGGTTTGGCGTGATGCTGATTTCAATCGCGGTATCATCCAGCTTCATATATTCACGCAGATCGGTACCGATTGGTGCATCTGCCGGTAATTCAATAATACCGCTGTGATCAGCACTGATACCCAGCTCGGAGAATGAACAGAGCATGCCTTCTGACGGCTCACCGCGCAGTTTAGCCGCTTTGATTTTGAAATCACCCGGTAAGACCGCACCGACTGTCGCAACCGCCACACGCAGACCCTGACGGCAGTTTGGCGCGCCACAGACGATATCGAGCAGGCGGTCACCGCCGGTATTTACTTTTGTCACACGCAGTTTATCGGCGTTCGGGTGCTGTCCGCACTCAACTACTTCACCGATAACCACACCATTAAACTGACCGGCAACGGCATCTGTGCCGTCCACTTCCAGGCCGGCCATGGTAATCTGATCAGATAACGCGTCGCTGCTGACAGCCGGGTTTACCCATTCGCGTAACCAGAGTTCACTGAATTTCATGAGAGTATCCCGCCTTATTTGAATTGCTTGAGGAAACGAAGGTCATTTTCGAAGAATGCGCGTAAATCGCTCACGCCGTAGCGCAGCATAGTCAGGCGCTCCATCCCCATACCAAAGGCGAAACCGGAGTAAATATCCGGGTCGATGCCGACATTGCGCAGCACATTCGGATGCACCATTCCGCAGCCCAGCACTTCCAGCCATTTACCGTTTTTACCCATCACATCCACTTCCGCTGAGGGTTCAGTGAACGGGAAATAGGACGGACGGAAACGCACCTGCACTTCTTCTTCAAAGAAATGATTCAGGAAATCATGCAGTGTGCCTTTGAGATTGGTGAAACTGATATCAGTATCCACAATCAGGCCTTCTGCCTGATGGAACATCGGAGTGTGAGTCTGGTCGTAGTCATTACGGTAAACGCGGCCCGGTGCAATAATGCGGATTGGCGGCTGTTTATCTTTCATGGTACGGATCTGCACACCGGAGGTCTGCGTACGCAGCAGACGTTTGGCATCAAACCAGAAAGTATCGTGATCAGCACGCGCCGGATGATGTGCCGGAATATTCAGTGCATCAAAGTTATGATAGTCGTCTTCAATTTCAGGGCCGGATTCCACAGAAAAGCCCAGTTCGCCGAAAAAGGTTTCGATACGCTCAATGGTACGGGTAACCGGATGCAGGCCGCCATTTTCCATGCGGCGCCCCGGCAGTGAGACGTCAATCCGCTCTTCAGACAGACGGGCATTCAGCGCCGCAGATTCCAGGGAATCTTTACGGACATTCAGTGCAGTCTGAACCTCTTGTTTGGCTTCGTTAATCACTGCACCCGCAGCAGGACGATCTTCCGGCGGCAGATCCCGCAGCGATTGCATCTGTAAGGTTAAATGCCCTTTTTTACCCAGGTATTCAACACGTACCGATTCCAGCGCTGCAACATCCTTTGCCTCTTCGACGGCTGCTTTTGCCTGAGCAACCAGTTCAGCGAGATGTGGCATGTTTTCCTATTCCTCTGACCCTGTGGTCTTCAATTATGACAACGGCGCTCCCGGACGTGATTATCTCACCCGTTCCGGCAAACCCCTGAAACAAAAAAGCCTCCAGACTGGAGGCTTACGGCGTTACTTTTCGTTTCTTTTTTACGCGCAAAGCCCCCTGAGTTCAGGCGCTAAAGTAAAAAAAGAAGCGGAAAGAAACGATATTATTCATTTTCTCAACTATTTGTCAGTTAACAGAATGTATTTCATCATATTACGCGAAAAACAAGCGGATATACAATGACAAATTATTCATTCAGCAGATTTTTTCTGCCGGATAGCAAAAGAGGGAGCAAGCTCCCTCTTTTGTCTGAACAATTACGCCAGAGCGCCTTTTGCTTTTTCGACCAGCGCAGTAAATGCGGCTTTATCGAATACAGCGATATCGGCTAAGATCTTACGATCGATTTCGATGGATGCCTTTTTCAGACCGTTGATGAAACGGCTGTAAGACAGACCATTCTGACGAGCTGCTGCGTTGATACGTGCAATCCACAGCTGACGGAACTGACGCTTACGCTGACGACGGTCACGGTAAGCATATTGGCCAGCTTTGATTACTGCCTGGAAGGCAACACGATAAACGCGCGAACGGGCACCGTAGTAACCTTTCGCTTGTTTCAGAATTTTTTTGTGACGTGCGCGAGCAATGACACCACGTTTTACACGAGCCATACTAATCTCCTAAAGTCGTAAACTTTGCTAAAAACTTGCTTATGCGTATGGCAGGCAAGCGACAACTAAACCCAGATCCCCTTTGGAGACCATACCTTTCGGACGTAAATGACGTTTACGCTTAGTTGATTTTTTAGTCAGGATATGACGGAGGTTAGCATGCTTACGTTTGAAACCACCTTTAGCGGTTTTTTTGAAACGCTTAGCTGCACCACGTACAGTTTTAATCTTTGGCATTTTTATTTCCACTTCGCATTGTTAAACAACGAATTAATCCGGCGAATAAAAGCCGGGGTTGCCCCCGGCATTTATTACTTGGATTGCCGGACTATTTCTTCTTAGGAGCGAGCACCATGATCATCTGGCGACCTTCGATCTTCGACGGGAAGGATTCGACGGAAGCTAATTCACTCAGATCTTCTTTGATGCGGTTAAGCACTTCAATACCAATCTGCTGGTGCGCCATTTCACGACCACGGAACCGCAGTGTGATTTTGGCTTTATCGCCATCTTCAAGAAAACGAATCAGGTTGCGTAGTTTGACCTGATAGTCGCCTTCATCTGTGCCAGGACGGAATTTAATTTCCTTAACCTGAATAACTTTTTGTTTCTTTTTCTGCTCTTTAGCCGATTTGCTTTTCTCGTAGAGGAATTTGCCGTAATCCATGATACGGCAAACGGGCGGTTCGGCATTAGGGCTGATTTCAACTAAATCAACCCCGGCTTCCTCGGCTTTCTCAAGAGCTTCTTTCAGGCTCACAACACCAAGCTGCTCACCTTCAAGACCAGTTAAACGAACTTCATTGACACGGATTTCCGTATTGATACGGTTCGGACGTGCTGTTTGAATTCTTTTTCCGCCTTTAATACCTTATTCCTCCGGTTGTTCTTCAAGTCTGCGACTGCGAATTTTTTCAAGCAGTGCGTCTTTAAATTCACTCACGTTTATGCTGCCAAGATCGTTGCCGCGGCGGGTACGAACAGACACTTCGCCTGTTTCCATCTCTTTATCACCGCAGACCAGCATATACGGAACACGACGTAGCGTGTGTTCGCGAATTTTAAAGCCAATCTTCTCATTTCTCAAGTCTGCTTTTGCACGAATTCCGGCATCCTGCAGTTCTTTGACGACTTTCTGGACATAATCGGCCTGAGAATCAGTGATGTTCATCACCACTACCTGGTTAGGCGCTAACCATGTCGGGAAGAAACCGGCAGTTTCTTCAGTCAGGATACCAATGAAGCGCTCCATCGAGCCTAAAATCGCGCGGTGAATCATCACAGGGGTAACGCGTTCATTGTTTTCGGCAACGTAAGTTGCACCCAGACGAGCCGGCAGAGAGAAATCGAGCTGCACTGTACCACATTGCCATGCACGATCCAAACAATCATACAAAGTAAATTCAATTTTCGGCCCGTAGAAGGCACCTTCGCCCGGCAGATATTCAAATTCGATGTTGTTTTCTTTCAGTGCACTAGCCAGGTCAGCTTCCGCTTTGTCCCACTGGACATCAGAACCGATGCGTTTTTCCGGACGGGTGGACAGTTTAACCACAATCTTTTTAAAGCCGAAAGTGGAGTACATGTCATAGACCATACGGATACAGGCACTGACTTCGTCCATCACCTGCTCTTCTGTACAGAAGATGTGCGCATCATCCTGGGTAAAGCCGCGGACACGCATCAGGCCATGCAGTGCACCGGAAGATTCATTACGGTGGCAACTGCCGAATTCCGCCATACGCAGCGGCAGATCACGGTAAGAACGCAGACCCTGGTTGAAGATCTGAATGTGACCCGGACAGTTCATTGGCTTAATGCAGTATTCACGGTTCTCGGAAGAGGTTGTGAACATGTGCTCTTTGTAGTTTTCCCAGTGCCCTGTTTTTTCCCACAGAACGCGATCCATCATAAACGGACCTTTAACTTCCTGGTAATCATACTCTTTCAGTTTCACACGGACGAACACTTCCAGTTCACGGAAAATTGTCCAGCCGTCGTTATGCCAGAACGCCATACCCGGCGCTTCTTCCTGCATATGATACAGGTCAAGCTGCTTACCGATTTTACGGTGATCGCGTTTTGCGGCTTCTTCCAGGCGCTGGAGATAAGCGGCTAACTGCTTCTTATCGCCCCACGCTGTGCCGTAAACACGTTGCAGCATTTTATTTTCACTGTTGCCGCGCCAGTAGGCACCGGCCACTTTCTGTAATTTGAAGTTATGGCAGAAGCGCATGTTCGGTACATGCGGGCCGCGGCACATATCGATATATTCTTCATGGAAATACAGTGCAGGATGCTCATCCTGACCGATATTTTCGTCCAGAATTTCAACCTTGTAATCTTCACCACGGGAAACGAACGTCTCGCGGGCCTCGCTCCATGTGACGCGTTTTTTCACCACGTCATAATCTTTTTTGGCGAGTTCCATCATCCGCTGTTCGAGTTTCTCCAGGTCTTCCTGGGTCAGAGACTCATCGAGGTCAACGTCATAATAGAAACCGTTATCGATGACCGGACCAATCGCCATGCGGGTGTCCGGCCATAATTGTTTGATAGCATGACCTAACAGGTGAGCACAGGAGTGGCGGATGATTTCCAGTCCTTCCTCGTCTTTGGCGGTGATAATGGCTAAATTGGCATCGTGTTCGATCATATCGCAGGCATCAACCAGCGTGCCGTTAACACGACCGGCGATACAGGCTTTCGCCAGACCGGCACCGATATCATTTGCAACATCAAGGACAGAAACAGGATGGTTAAACTGGCGCTGACTGCCGTCAGGAAGAGTAATTACAGGCATTTTTAAATCCTTATCTACAGTGGTGACCCATACGTAAGATCACATATAGAAATCTCATTTATTTGATTTTCAGTACGTTACCGGCAATTTCTCACTTTACGTTGCGAGTTATGTACGCTCATATGTACACAGACTTCAAATGTACATGGCGCTTATTGCCGGAACTCGAAATCCATACTAACACAGCAAATGTGGATTAAAACTTTTATATCTTTACATTTATGAAAAGGTGGTAAGCATCACAAACAGAGTACCAATAATGAACATGATATTACTACCCCCCCTGCTATACTCCCATTATCACCCACCACTCCGAAACCAACATGCGCAATATCGCCAACCTGCCCCAAGACGAAAAAGACAAAATTAATGCCGATTTAGCCGCATCCGGTATCGCGTACAAAGAAAGACTCGGGCTGCCGTATGATCTGTACGAAACAGAAAACCAGCAGCCCGAGCATTTACGCCCGTACTTCAGAGAGAGACTGGAGCACTACAGGGAGGCAGGGAAAAGGTTTCCGCGCGGGTTTGAGTATGAGAAGGAGTGAGCATCATGATCATTAAATAACCATGATGCTACAGCAGAAAAAAGATAAACAAAAATGCACATGAAATTAAATTGATTATTTAGAGTAAATGAGTCTCATTGCTCTAATGCCGCGCCCTCACCATCTTTGAATTACCATAAATAAACAAAAAATATTCACTTGTTAATTAACTTACTAAGTTTATGAGATATCTTAATTGATGGTGAATCTATAAATTTCTCAAATAAATATGCAACAGGTATGGATAACAATATAGTTAATATAGTTGCCACTAAAAACGCAACCATTCCAATATTTTCAAACTTACGATGAAGAATGAAAGAAATAACATATATTACTGTTGCATGAGTTAGATATAAAGGAAATGATATTTTCCCTAAAAACATTACTAACCTTGTTGACAAAGCTGTTATTGCTAATTTTGAATCTATAACAGATGCAAATAGCAGCATGCTTCCAATTATACCAGCAGTAATTGATACTTTCATATACTCGACATGGTCAAATATTTTAAGATAGCTATATACCCCAGCGTATGGGGTAAGCCCGTACCTTGGTAATGGGGTAGTGGCAAGAAATACCCCAGCAAGAAATAGAATAAATCTTAATGGCAAATTAATCTTAAATGCACCGCCCTGTTTGTATTTCGCATAGTATTATGCCAAATACAAACAGGGCATAGTACGCACTATCCTCTGCAACAAAAAAGTAAATCATTATTATATAGTAAAAGTACAATCTGTATTTACTTAAGCCAAATATCGCAAGTATAGAAAAAACCAACAGTGATCCATATAACTCATATGACATTGACCATAATGGATAATTTGTCAACGCCACGTGTGTGAAAGGAATTTGGTAAAATATTTGTTTGATGATATAAAAAAACTGAGCTCCAAATGCTTGACCAATAAATTTATCGGTCAGCATCATAACTATGTACATAAAAATCATCGAACCAGCCACAGGGAGCATGATTCTGGGGTATCTTTTTATAACTCCTGAAAAAATGGCATCATGATTTCTTGTTCTATTAAATGATAGTGACAAAACAAAGCCACTAAGGACGGTAAT
>NZ_NRQY01000001.1:1256886-1352907 GCF_003996855.1 Morganella morganii
CGCAGGAAGTGCTGTATAGCATGGATGCTAAGTGGACATCAGAAAAACAAAAACGGGGAAAATTCCCCGTTTTGTTTTCCCCTGTGCGACAGCCCGCTTTTTATAAATCCAGTGACCGTTTCCACAGCAGAAAATCGAACTGCTCCAGACGGTCTGCTTTTACCTTATATTCTCCGCCTGCCGTTTCAATCACCCACTCAAACAGTCCTTTACTGATTTCCGGCAATGGTACGCCTTCTATTACCGGGCCACAGTCGTAATCGATCATGTCTGACAGGCGCTGCGCGATGGCACTGTTGGTGGAAATCTTGACTACCGGCACAATAGGGTTTCCCGTCGGTGTTCCTAATCCCGTGGAAAAAATAACGACGTTGCACCCGGCTGCCACCAGACCAGTCACGGCATCCACATCGTTTCCCGGTGTGCAGACCAGAGACAGTCCGCTGTCCGGCATCGGTTCTGCATAATCACACACCGCACTGATTGGCGATTTCCCGCCTTTTTTAGCGGCACCGGTTGATTTAATCGCATCGGTAATTAAACCATCGGCAATATTACCGGGACTCGGGTTATCCGCGATAGTCGTATTGAAGAAGTTCGCGGTTTTCTCATACTGCCCCATCAGATCGAGGAATTTCTTCTTATCCTCAAAGCGGACACAGCGTTTTACCATATCGCCTTCCGCACCGCACAGCTCCGGGAATTCCGCCAGGCCGGAAGCGCCGCCGAGTGTTACCAGCCAGTCAGATACCAGCCCCATCGCCGGATTTCCGGAAATACCCGAGAACCCGTCAGACGCCCCGCACTTCACACCGAGTTTAAGACAGGACAGCGGCACATCCGTTCGGCTCTGAGGCTTCACCGCTTTCATGCACTCATAGGTTTGCTTCAGTGCCGTCTGCATCATCCCTTCTTCACTGCTCCATTCCTGCTGACGGAAATAGAGCGCCGGTTTATCAAAGTCCGGATTACGTGCCGCCAGAGACTCTTTGAACATCTTCCGCTGTGCTTTTTCACACCCCAGGCTGAACACAGTAATGCCGATAACATTCGGGTGATCCGCATACGCGGCGAGAACATCACACATGGTTTTACTGTCAGATGTTGCACCGCCGCAGCCACTGGTCACGGTAATACAGCGCACACCTTCAATATGCGGGAACAATTTAGGTTTTGCGGTTTGCACCTGTTCACCGGCAGTCAAATCCAGCGCAAAACTTTTCAGACTGTTATCGGTGTAGCCCAGCGCCTCATTCAGGGCATCCGTCAGTTTGGTGACATTGCGGTTTTCACAGAACACCAGCGGGAAAATAAGCCAGTAGTTAGCCGTGCCGACCCGGCCGTCATCACGGACATAGCCTTTAAATGTCCGGTCTTTCCAGGCGGAAACATCCGGGGTTTGCCATTCATAATGTCCGCTCTCCTCCAACGATACCGGAGCGGCATAATGGCGGATATTATCCACGGTTATCACTTCCCCGCGGGCAATCGGCTTTGTCGCTTTCCCCACCGACGTCCCGTACATGGAGACAATACCGCCTTCCGGCACCGCTTCCAGGGCAAACTTGTGTTTGGCTTTCACATCCGTGACCAGTGTGACAGACTCATCACCCCACTGATATACCTCACCGGCATGTAAATCCTTCAGTGCCACGATTAAATTATCAGTTTCATCAATACGTAATATCTTTTGCATAACTCACCTTCCGGTTATTGCCGCCAAAATGACGGCAATCAATCAGGGTTATTTTTGTGTATTATTTTTCAGTAAGGCAATCAGGAGTGCGCAGCCGACAGTAATCACAGAGAGAGTGATAATCCCCGCCGTATTGCTGCTCATCAGCTTATCCATCTCCACACGGATGATCGGTGCGAGGAAAGAACAAAATGCCCCCATGGTGGTACAGAACCCGATACCGGCAGCCAGTGCGGGGCCGCTCAGTAACTGTGGCGGAAATGTCCAGAACACCGGCTGCACCGACAGGAAACCGACGGCGCTGAGGCACAGCGCGGCAATCGCAAAGACCGGGCTGGCAAAGGCGGATAATGCCAGGCCGATTGCTGCCGCCAGCATACACATCACGGAGATAGCCACACGGCGGGACGGATTCCGGTCAGCGAGGCGCGGGATGTAATATACACCTAACGCCGAACATGCCCACGGAATGGCAGCCACCAGAGACGCTTTGAACCCGAGACTCTGCCCCATCAGGGAAGCCACCTGTGACGGCAGGAAAAACATCAGCCCGTAGACTGAGATCTGGATGGTGCCGTAGATAAGTGCCAGATGCCAGACTTTGATATTTTTCAGCGCAGACAACACAGACGTGGTTTCCGTTTTCGCATTCTCACTGGCTAACTGCTCTGTCAGGGCTTTCTTCTCTTCCGCTGTCAGGAAGCGGGCTTTCTCCGGGCTGTCATCCAGCCAGAAAAAGGCGAAGATCCCGATAACAACCGCCGGTAAACCTTCAATCACAAACATCCAGAACCAGCCCGGACGTCCCATCCAGCCGTGTAATTCCAGCAGTGCGCCGGATAACGGCGAACCGAGTGTCAGCGCCAGTGGTACGCCGAGGACAAAAATACCAATAACCGAGCCACGAACCTTATTCGGGAAATAGATAGACGCCAGTAATAAAATTCCCGGATAAAAACCCGCTTCCCCCAGCCCCAGCAGGAAACGCAGCACAATAAATTGAGTTTCGTTGGTCACGAACCCGGTCATTGCGGATAACACACCCCAGATAACCGTTGTAATACTCAGCCACTTCTGTGCACCGATTTTATTAAGGATCAGGTTTGCCGGGATCCCGAACAATGCATAGGCGGCGAAGAAAATCCCTGCGCCCAGTGCAAAGGCGGAATCGGACAACCCGATATCCACCTGCATAGCATCTTTTGCAAAGCCCACATTCACACGATCGATGAATGCCACAAAGTACAAAATAAACATCAGAGGTACTAAACGCTTCCACGATTTCTGAATCGCGGAATTTAAAGCAGGATTGTCATAAGCTGTGATAGTCGCCATGATAATATTCCCTGTCGGTAAGATGTTCTGTCGTTATAATCAGGAAAAATCAGCGTGCTGTTTCAGCATCCGCCAGTATCTGCATCAGTTTCTCAGTCTGCTCCGCATTCAGTCTGCTGAATGGCGCTGTGCAGTAGTCTGACTGAATAATGCCCCGCGTCTGTAATGCTTTTTTAAAGGTCGGGATAAACGGAGAATGCACCCCGTAAACGGCCATCAGCTGATCCACTTTGCGCTGATGTGCAGCCACGGCTGCCATATCACCCTGTGCGAACGCATCCATCCAGGAGGCGAAAAATTCAGGCACAATATTGGATAACCCGCCGATACAGCCATTTCCCCCCGCCAGCACAACATGGGCGAAGTTATTGTCATAACCGGCATAAACCTCAAAATGCGGGATCTCTTTTTTTACCGTCTGAATAATCTGCGATGTATGCAATGTATCGGGGATTGTATCTTTCAGCCCGATAATATTCGGATACCGATCCGCCAGGCGCAGACACACTTCCGGCGACACCGAGTAACCGGTACGTTCCGGGAAGTTATAGATAAAAATATTGGCTGACGTTTTTTCCGCGACCGCGCTGTAAAACCGGTAAACCCCCTCATCATCCAGCGGGAAATAGTACGGGCTGATAATCATAACCCCGTCCACACCCTGCTCATGAGCATAGTTCGCCAGCGCAGCAGATTCATTCACATCCGGGCGACTGGTTCCGGCATACACTTTCATCCCCCCTTTATCGTAATTACCGCACAACCTGATCAGTGTTTTTGAGCTTTCCATATCCAGTGAAAAAAACTCGCCGGTACTGCCCATAACCACAAATCCGGAGACATGCCCCTTCAGAGAGTCATACACCCGCTGGTTTTGTTCAGTATCAATCCGGCCTTTGTCATCAAAAATTGTCACGGCCGGCGTGATATAACGGCTTTCCATACCCACATTGCTCATATATACAAACCTCGTTAATAAATAAAAACGCAGGTATATAATCACGAAAGACTGAGTGAGTAAAATTTTGTACATTTGCTGATAAAATGTGCTAACAGGCTGTTTTAATAGCGATTGAAAACTGTATCTGCGGAAAAACCGATCCGAATTGCGGTTATTTATTATTTATTTGTGAAGAACAGCACATTACAGGAAGTAGATACCCTGACACAGGCGTGTAATGTCACAAACGGACACCCGGACATGATTTACTTAGCGGAGCTTTGTACCTAGAATAGCGGCATAAACTGTCAGGGAGGTGGATTCATGTCAACGGAGCATATGCCAACAATACGGGTGTTAGAGGTACTCAGTGTTCTGGCGGCAGAAAATACCGGGATATCCCTCACTCAGCTGGCCGGAAAAACCGGCATATTAAAAGGCACACTCTACCCTATTCTGAAAACCCTGGCAGAACGCCGTTATATTAATTATGACGAAAACACTCAGCTTTATTTTCTGGGTATCGCCTGCTCAATTCTTTCCCGTTCTTTCTTTGAAAAATCGTACTGGCTGAAAATGGTTCACCGGGAGATGAATAATATTGTCAACGAGTGCAACGAAGTGTGCCAGATGGGAATATTGGATGGCCCGGACGTGCTGTATATCGATAAAGTACAGTCTGTGCAGAAAGTTCAGTTAGTCTCTAATATCGGCACCCGCTTACCTGCTGTATATTCTGCATTAGGCAAAGCCATGATATGCCATTACAGTGATGACGATATTCTCCGGTTATATCCTGATGGTTTTACCCCGCTGACAAAATACAGTATCACCACCATTACAGAATTACGTCAGCAACTGGAAGATGTCAAAATACATCATTACGCCACTGACAACCTGGAAATAAACGAGGAAACCCGCTGCTACGCTGTTTCATTACGCCAGCGTAATAAAATTATCGCCGCCATCAGTGTCTCCGTCCCGACATTCCGCAGTAATGATGAAAAAAACAACCAGATTATCAATGTATTACTCAGTAGTCGTGAACGCATTGAGCAGGAGTTAAATACATTACAGGATGTGGAATTTTATCAGTGATGATTAATGACAAAAAGCCGCAAAGCGGCCTTTATCATACAATATCGCCATTATAACCTTATTTTAATAATGTATTATTCCTGCTGTTCACTCCTGAAAGGGCTGATTTTTATCTGAATACCATTATCAGCGCAATCTGCAATCATTTGCTTTATCCCTTCCTCAGCCCAGGCAGCGGTCTGGGTACTGATTTTTTCATAAGGAATAACGTTATTTTTCAGATCTACTTTCGGCTTTGAATTCATCAGTGAATGAAGATAATTTATTCCGCTATCATTACTCACCGGCTTTTCCCAGTTAATAATAAAATTATCTTTCCAGATAACACTGACTTTATTTTTTCTGCTGCTATCCTTCCATTTATAACCGATAATACAAAAATCATTACTCACATTATTGCGACTAAAGCCAGATATTATATATCTTGCGGATTCTTCAAAATTATCTTTATAAAAACCGATATCCATCGGATTAAATGTATGGTCCGGTTTTGAATCATACATCCCCCAATTCCCCGAATCTTCCCATGATGATGCACCCGCCGTTCCCGAAAAACAGGCGGTGGTCAATACCGCAAACAATAATGTTACTTTCTTCATCAGTTAATTACTCCTGTAAAAAACTTGCTTTGAGCGTATAAAATGTCTGCCCCTGCAAATTCTTAAGGAATTCAAAATTACTACCGCCTAAGCCGGTATCCTGAGTACGCCATCCGATAACCTTATCAGAGGAGATAATAGCGTCTTTTTTTGCGATTTCGATAGCATCCGATATCAATATTCTGTACTTTTTCATATTACGGTTGCCATCGTTAGCATATTTTATCAGATCATTTATTCTGCTCTGAACGTCCTGACGAACGACTGATCCACCACTGAAACCATCAATAACCCGGCCATTAAAAATCAGCCCCAGCAATTTATCGCGGCCATCCTGCGGTACATCAAGATATCTTGCTTTTGGTGATGCAATCCTGTTATACAGCGCATCATGCATCAGAATCATAGCTTCCCTGGCTTCGCTCTGAATAAAGCCGCCTTTTGCCGGCGTTGCTGTTTCAGAAAGAAAAACCTGTACCAGCGCTTTTTGCCGGGGAGTCAGTCCGGCGGGAATACCAACAGCGGGCAATACAAGGAAAGTCAGCCGCGGAAAACAACCGGACACTTTACCTGTCATCGTCACAGAATCACACTGACCAATATCTTTAGTGGCAGAAGTAATTTCACTACTTCCCTCACTGACCGCCGTTATCACTAATTTTTGTTCTATATTTTTATCATTTGCAGTTTGTGTTAAACGAACCCGATCATTACTCGAACTAAATACTAAGTGTTTTTTATTATGTAGTCCGGATATTTTCAATGTAACCGAATATCCCGGCGTCAGTTCAAATTCACGGCTGGTCAGATATGACCGGTTGTTAAGCCTGATTTCAAAATCGGACATTATATTTACCTCCCTGTTAATAATTAATTTTTATGTATAGCTTAAGCCCGGCATCCTGTAAATGAGATAATTATCAATATTATATTGTGTTTTTACTAAATAATAACACCTGCGTTATATAGCTACATTATAAGCAAACCAGAATATCGCTGCCGGACTGGTTTTAAAATTAGTATAATGTATTTATTTCATCTTATGTCTTCATCATTTGATGAGGATACCAAATCCGTATTAACAAAGATCTCAGAATGCGGACGGCACTGTCCGCTTCCCCTTATCTGAAACAGTTCTGATTAGAGTTAGCACAAAATGACTTAGTAAGATGTAATGGACGTTAAATGGACATCAGAAAAGACAAAGGGGCTACACTTTCGCGTAACCCCTTGTTTTATTTGGTGGAGCTGGCGGGAGTTGAACCCGCGTCCGAAATTTCTACACCTTCGGTACTACATGCTTAGTCTGGTCTTTACATTCGCTTGCCAGCTGCGGACAGACACGCCACTAACAAACTAGCCCGATTCGTTTTAATGCTTTCTCCCCGGGCAGGAAGTCCACACGATCTCTTTTGGGTTTGACCTCTCTTGATCCCCGTCCTAAGAGCGGAGGCTGGGGAGAGAGGACTCTGAGCAGGTTATTAAGCTGCTAAAGCGTAGTTTTCGTCGTTTGCGACTATTTTTTTGCGGCTTTTATCGTGGCCAACCGCCCCACGGCATGCACCTTGGGTTTCGCAAATCCCGTCGAATCCAGAATCAGCCCCAAGTTGTGAAACACAGTATAGCAGAAAATCAGTACAGAATACCAGTACTTAACGACCTGCGTGCTTCATAATTCTTGCTTTGTCTAATTTCCACTCACGTTCGCGGATGTCATCGCGTTTGTCGTGTTCTTTTTTACCTTTGGCAATGCCGATTTTAACTTTACACCAGGCGTTTTTCCAGTACAGCGACAGTGCGACCACAGTGTGCCCGTCACGGTTGATTTTGCCGTACAGACCGTCCAGTTCACGCTGGTTAAGCAGCAGCTTTCGTGTCCGGGTCGGGTCGCAGACAACGTGGGATGATGCCACGCTGAGCGGTGTGAAGTTAGCACCAAACAGGAAAGCTTCGCCGTCACGGAGGATGACATAACTGTCCCCCAGGTTGGCTTTACCTGCGCGTAATGATTTAACTTCCCAGCCCTGCAATGCCAGACCGGCTTCTATCTCTTCTTCGATAAAGTAGTCGTGGCGGGCGCGTTTGTTCAGCGCGATGGTGGCTGAGCCTGGTTTGTGAGCTTTTTTCTTTGTCATAATGACCACTATTATACGTTATGCACACCCGAAATAAATTGCTTATTTATCCGTCGCACAGTAAATGCTGATATTTTAAGCGCCGTTGCGGGTTTTCTGTCCCTGTACGATGTTTTTAACATGTCAGCGGGATTTGGCAAGTGCTTTTTGTGATAAACATCTTTGTTGTCATTAAGATACATTGTGTCATCAGCACGCGCCGTATTGTGCATTTATCTCCGCGCCGGAGCACAGTATAATAGGATTTGACAGGCGGCGATAATTTCCGCCGTTTCGTGATTTTTGACCGCAGGATATGTTATGCCGCAAATTAGCCGCTCCGCACTGGTTCCGTTCAGTGTGGAACAGATGTACAACCTTGTGAACGATGTCCGTGCGTATCCGGAATTTTTACCGGGCTGCGTGGGAAGCCGTATTATCAGCCACGATCAGGATGAAATGACCGCGTCCGTGGATGTGTCCAAAGCCGGTATCAGTAAAACTTTTGTGACCCGCAATCATCTGACCAGTAATGAGTATATCCGCATGCAGCTGGTGGAAGGCCCGTTCCGTAAACTGATGGGTGGCTGGTCGTTTATTCCGCTGAGCCAGGATGCGTGCAAAGTTGAGCTGAATCTGGATTTTGAATTCACCAATAAACTGGTTGAGCTGGCCTTCGGCCGTATATTTAAAGAGCTGGCCGGTAATATGGTGATGGCATTTACCAAACGGGCAAAAGAGGTTTACCGTGTCTGATATTTCTGCTGAAGTCTGCTATGCCCTGCCGGATAAACAATTTCTGATCCCGGTAAAAATAAGTGAAGGTGCCACCGTGGAAGCCGTTATTCTTGCTTCCGGCATTTTATCATTGCGGGATGATGTGGATTTAACGAAAAATAAAGTCGGTATTTTCAGTCGTCCGGCGAAACTGACCGATATAGTCAGTGATGGTGATCGCGTGGAAATATACCGCCCGCTGATCGCCGATCCGAAAGAAATGCGCCGCAAACGGGCGGAAGATGCCAGCCGCAAAAAGAAAGAGAGCTGAATGGTGTACCTCCCGGACAATCATCCCGGGAGGTAGTGCAGATATTCGTCCGCTTATCAGTCAAAACGGATAATATATTCTGCTGTTCCCGAGAATTGTCCCGGCTCAACCCGGTTTTTCAGTTTATAAATATATGCCGTAACAGACACGTTTAACTGTTTTTGCATATTGCCGAGATAAGCCCTGTTCTTCGCTGTAATTTGTTCACCATTATAATAAAGCACAAACCCGATAGCCGGATTTGTTGACGCAATAACCGCCTTATCTGCCTGTGCGAAACGTGTTGCTTCACTTAATATAACAGAAACACGTTTGGTTGTTTTGTCATTAGTACAACTGACTGAAAGCGTATTATCAGAGCGGATACCTGTCCTGCCCGTTTCTGCCGGAAAATCAGAGAGCTCCAGATCACTGAAGTCATAGGTTATCTGCGGGGTATCAATTGCACATGTTTCAACGGTATCGATGTTGGCAGATAATTTAAGTCTCGCTATCGTTTCATGCCTGTCATTTTTTATCTGTCCTACCTGTGATGATGGTAATCTCAGTGGTTCCGGATTATCGGTTGCCGCATAGACGGAAATCAATACACGGGGAATATACATAATGCCATTCCGGTTTTCCGCAGAAAAAGGCACACCTTGTGATGAATAAGGTTGCACTCCGTCCAGACGGACAGAATAAGTATAATCCTTATTAAGATAATAGGCGGGCACCCCGTTGATCATTCTGAAAAACTCAGGCGATGAATCACTGTTCAGCTGAGTAGCCACCAACAATAATTCCTCATACGTGCTGTTATTACAGGCGGAAATATCATCTACCTGCAATATATCAGTCGCCAGCAAGGCACCGGCGCTGATTTTTCCTTCAATGCGCGCCAGCAAATGTGATTCTGCTGTTTTGAGTACGGAAGTACTTTTTCCGCAATCCGCTGCTGCCGGTATTGAAAGCATAAGTAATACCAGCATCATCCATTTATTTTGATTATTCAATATCATCATAACCCCACTTAATGCTATTTACCGGCGGCCTCTGCCGATACTGTAATATTCCGGTCAGTGGCAAACTGCATCGAAAATATAAAATCCGTTTACTTTTCGTTTTCCGTCAATATCATAAGAAAAGCTGCACTGATACTGGTTCTTATCTCCCCGGATAACCCTGATATCATCTTTATCTTTTGCACCCGTTAGATAAAGCCGTCCATAGTTACTGACATAAGCACGTTCATTGTCATTATCATTTTGTACATAAGCACCAAACGGAATCAGCTGACCATCTTCTCCGCGCAGTGTGACTAAAATTTTTGTTCCGAGTGTTGTTTTATAATCAAGCAGAACAATTGCTCCGCGGGTCGGATATATTTCTTTTATCGTTGTTTCAATTTCAGCATTTTCCGGAAGAGTAAGGTTATCAATCCGGACACTATTATTGCGGTAAGGAATAAGATTAGACACGACAGCCAGCCCCGAATTATCCGTTGCCACCCCGGGGCTGTTAATAATATGGATACCTTATACACCCGGTGTATATATCAATCCGTTTGTATTACCCAGCGGTCGTGATAATGTTGCCCCGTAACCGTTCATAACAAGGGAACCATTCAGGCCATAAGAAACCTGCCGGTTATCATTTTTATAAGAATAGCCGGCATTTACATCCCCGTAACGCCCTTTATATTTACCGTATACACTATCGTAGTTCCCGCTTCCCCTGTTACCATATCCCTGCTGAACGTTCCACGAGAGATTCTTTTCATCCAGGAGTATGCCGCCTACCCCGACGTAATTATCAAAATTACCATCTTTATTATATGAGGCACCATAGGTTACCCACTGGTCTTTAAAACGACCCTGCAATGGAATACTGATATTCAGGGAAACAACATGGTCATTATTACGATCTGTCTCAAAAAGATTAGTCGAGTAGTTTTGCCTGTTGAGTGAACTTTTATAATATGCGTAATTGACATTCATAGATATTCCGTCAAATACATTGGAATAACCGATATTGTAAGATTCAACACTTTTTTCTTCATTATTATAATAGGTGTTATACGTCTGACGGGATACGGATGCATTCAATGCACCAAGTCCGTCAGGCAAACTCTGGGTCATTGTTAATTCAAATTGTCCTTTACGCATCAGATATGCCGATGTATCAGCCTGCCCGCTATAATAATCAAACATATCTTTCATGGTGAGATAATCACCACTTATATAACGATATCCGGCAAAACTGATATTAGTTCCTGTATTTTCCAGTGTCTTTGAATAGCGAAAACGAAATGCCCTGCCCTCCATACTATCAATAGAATCCGGCTGCGCCCGGGTAAACATAATATCGGTTGCAACAGCACCAATAACCGGAATATTCATACCGATACCGGCATCATAGGCCTGATAACGGGATGCTGCCTGCACACCGCCGAAGATAGTGGTATTGCCGGTTAATTCGTAAAATGCATCTGCCTGAGCAAATTTTGTTTTATTGCCCGTACTATCTAAAGACCCATAATTATTCATTCTGTACTGACCGGCAGTAATACTGTATTTATACCGGTTCTTGCGCTGCATAAAATTAAGAGATGAAAAAGGAACAATAGAACGGAATTCGCTGCCATCAATACCTTTACGGACAACGTATAAATTTTCTCCGCTGTTCAGAGGAATAACATCGGTTAACTCATAAGGACCCGCCGGGATATTGGTCCGGTAAATAACATAACCGTTCTGATATACCTCAATCGTGGAATCAGTTGTTGCCACACCACTGATAACCGGCGCATACGTGCTGGCATATTGCGGATACATCTGATCATCAGACCACAGTTTTATTCCGAGAAATGAGACGTTATCAAAAACATCCGAATCAGAAAAATTATCACCAACCAAAACATTACTTTTAATTGACCGCAACGGACGTTCAATATAATTCAGCTGACTCACCCATTTTTGATGGCCACCCGCATTTCTGTTCCAGGTACTGTTGTTGCGGTAACGCCAGCTGCCGAGATTCACTCCGGAACGCAAACTCAGATAAAGTGAATCATCTGAATTATTATTGTTGGTATTGACCAGGTGCAGGCCGGAAAAACTATAATCAGTGAAAACAGAAGGAATACCGTCATCCCACAGTAACTCCTGCCGGGCATCCAGCGCGTTCTGATCAAAGGCAACCTGCGGCATACTGAGATATAACCGGCTCAGGTTCCCTTTAAATTCAGCATCAGCCCCTTCAATACCACTCAGATCGACACAATCTCCGGATTTATCTAATAACGAATAATATTCCGGTTTTATTCCGTAGTCAGCTAACTGAACATCTGAAAAGCAAGGTCGCAGTTTATTTGTATTTTTGTCATTGTAGAACAAAATTTCCTGCGTATTGACATATTTTTCATTCAGATAGATATCAACCCGGTAAATTCCGGGTATAAAAGATGACTTTTCAAATGAGGACAAATCTATATCAAGTGCTTCACCCGACGGACTGGTAAGAAAATCGGGGTCAAAGTAGTCATCAGCTTTTGCGGCATTAATACCCAGCAATACAGCTATCAGAATTGAACTGTAAGATAACGTTCTTTCTGATGATTTCATAATAATATCTCCATGAAAATCCCTATCATGAAAAGAAAATTTATTTAAAAATCACAAATCAGCCTGAAATAAATTCAGCTTCCTTAAGTCATCAATTAATACTTAATTTACTTTAGATGGTTTTTTGTTATTTGTCACCGGAAGCAATTCCGCAGACTCCGGGCTTATATAGCTTGGTGACTTTAAAATCATATCATTGGCTTTAACCTCGCTAATATTAACGAAGTATTTTGTCGGATTCTTAAACTCTATATTTCCATCAACATACCTGACAGTCACTTTTTTAAACACATCCACAGGCTCAGAAAAAGATAATGATTTTGGTCTGTAAATTACTTTAATTCTGTTGTTAATAGCAAATGTCAGTCTGTTTTCTTTTACATTTTTATCCGTTGAAGGAATAAACTTTACATTTAGCCAATACAGTGATTCGCGATTCTGTGGTAAATCCCCGACCATCACAACCCTGAGGCAGCTTGATATATTGCTCTCCAGCTTAAATAATGGGGGCGTTATTACAAAATCATTGGTTTCTTTATCATTTTCATCTAAAACCCAACTTTGGATAAGATAATTTGTTTTATCCCGGTTATGTGTACTTACGCTACCTTCATTTTTACCGTCACTAATAACAATACGGGTTGAACCCAGAGATATATCAGCAATACTGTTATTAACAAAAACACATGAAAAGATAAATATAACTATCTTAACTAATTTAATCATAACTCCACCTGAATATAATTAACAGGGCAGATGTATCTGCCCTGTTATAGATATATCTGTTAGTTATATGAAATAGTATAATCTACAGAAGCATCAATAGTACCTGCTTCTACTACATTTGCAGTACTGACCAGGTATGGCTGATATTCAAAGATTGCCTCACCGTTGACAATTGGTTCACTGGTAACGTCACCATCTACCAGACGAACAGTATTGGTAGTTTCGTCCGCTAACATAATAACCAGACCTTTAGCACTGCCTGGGGTTGCTTTTAACTTAATTCGATCATCACCATCACGGTTGTTAGCCGTTAATGCCAGGTTTGCTTTATTACCGGTACATTCAGTCAGCTTCAGAACCACTTTTTCGTCGCCTTTAACCTGTGAATTTATAGAAGGAAACGCACTTGTCTCGTGATTACCTACGTTAACATAAGAATCCTTGTTACCATTATTGACTTTACAGGTAGGCGCCTTAACTGATCCGTAAAAGTAAACTGTACCGGTATCGTCAGCAAATGATGATGCGCTGAATAACAGGGCAAAAGCAGCTGGTAAAACGGCATATTTAATTTTCATAATACTTCCTTTTATAGAAATTAACAGTAGTAATTTACAACTCCATTTTTAATTCCGGCTAATCGCCGCAAACTAATTATTAGCTATGTGCGCAGAAACATTAATGCCAAGCGTATATCATCTTTTATTTTTATATTAAGAACACCACCAATAAAATATCCTTACCCAACGGATCAGTAAGTCACAACAGTGTGATTTTTAATAAAAATTTATAGCTACCACTGGTTTTTTGATATGAAAACTGTAATTAGAATACAGTTAATAAAGGGAGCAGACACACAGTATCAGAATAATACTTAATAACCACAAGATAAGATTGCATTTAATTCATTACATTTAATTTCATCTTATGGCGGATAATAACCTTACCGGATATTGTCTGTATAAGGAGGTTTAGAGAATGGATTGTAAAATACTGACAAACCATATCTATTATTGAGATTTATCTTATCTGTAAAATAATCACAATCGCATCTGTATTTCATAATAAATAAGTAATTTTACATTAGGATACATACAAAAGAATCCACACTATTCAGGAATAATAATCGTTCAGATTGTTCAGCCCCTGTTTTTCCTGAGAAAACTCAATATTAATTTTCGTTTTTTCTCTGGTAATCGTCAGTACCCAAAGACTGTCAAAATCATCGCGCACCCAGACAGGCATATCTGAACAATCCCCGCCGGTCTGTTTCAGAATATCCCTCACCACTTTTATCAGATTATCATGCTCCCAGACCACAAAGACTGTATGTCCGTGATGTGCTTTATCCAGTAACGCATCCCGCAGTGCTTTGGTTTCTTTGGCGTGAAATTCCAGATGAACCGGCAGAGACAGGCGAATTGCCACCGGGGTGATGGTCTGAAGAGAACGCAGGGAGTTACCAAGCTTACTTTGTTTCGGTGCTGCGGCGTACAGCGCATCCGCCCTGCCGTAACGGGAAATAAGAATATCCGCCAAAACCAGCGCGCGGTTTAATCCTTTGCCGGTTAACTGGCCGCTGTCATTATCCGGCTTTTCGCCATGACGCAGAAAAACCAGTGTCTGTACTGAATGAGTCATCCGGCGGATACCTGATTTGCAGAATACGGATTTAAGAAACCGGACGTTCATGACAACCTCCTTTGTTTTCGGAAACGTTAAGTTTAATCGCCCGCCGCCGGTTAACCTATTTTTTTGCATAAATTTTTATTTTTCAGAGAAAATGAACTTTCCGGCTTATGTCAGTATGTTACCCCGCTTATTTTATCGTCATCTTTCATTCTCAGTCAGTTTGATCCGTGAAAAAGAAAATAACAGGGAAAAACACGGTTACACCGTTTTTGCTTTCCCGGTAAGGCTTTTTCATCGTATTGACGGGTACACTGTATCGGTGCCATTAATAAGGAAATATAATCGTATTACAGAAAGGATATCACTTATGCGACAGATTACTATCCGGTTAGCCGAGCCGTCGGATGCCGCGGTACTGTTTGATATGCATCAGGATTTTACAGCGTATGCCAATACCTTACAGATGCCGTATACCTCACGGAAGTTCTGGGAACAACGCATGAGCCAGAGTGATCAATCCGCGACACGGCTGGTGGCGGTGATTGACGGTGTGGTGGTCGGGCTGCTGGGTATTAATCAGAACAATAATCCCCGCCGCCGCCATGTGGTGAATTTTGGTATTACGGTAGATAAAAGTTACCGCCGCCGGGGTGTCGGCAGTGCATTAATGCAGGCAATGATTGATTATTGTGATAACTGGCTGGGTATCCGCCGTATTTAATTAGAAGTCTTTGCCAATAATCCTGACGGTCTGTCTTTGTATGAAAAATTTGGTTTTCAGCGCGAAGGCATTGCCCGTGATTATGCATTCCGTGACGGGCGTTATGTGGATGCGGTTCTGATGAGCCGGATAAATAATCAGCCCAAATGACCGGATAATCCGGAAAGATTAAAACGGAAATACATTATGGAACAAAAATGGGTCTGTATTCAGTGCGGGGAAAAAGAGATACCGCAGTACGCGGAATATTGTGATGAATGTGCGGAAAAACAGATGTCGCGTATCGGCGGCTGGCTGTGGCTGCCGTTAATCACTCTCTTTTTATCACTGGGTAACGGGGGTTACACACTGAGTGAATGGTATGGCTTATATCAGCAAAATTCAGGTTTTATTCCCGGCCGTGTATTGCAGGTTATGTATATCAATATTGCCTTTGTCATACTGACCATGCTGCTTGTGCTGACAACACTCTATTATTTTTTCAGACGTTCACGCTACCTGCCGAAGCTGTATATTACCCTTGTTCTTTTTGCTATTGCCTCTGAAATTATTCAGGAAATAGTGCTGGTTAATCTGCTGGATGTCCGTGTGGATTTTGATCTTTATTATCCGCTGATAAGATTGGTGATTTACGCTATTATTTGGATCTCGTATTTCCTGGTGTCTGAACGGGTAAAAAGAACCTTTATTCATTAAATTAAGGGAAACAGCATGAATAAGTTTATTTTTCCGGCAATATTATGTGCCGCCACGCTGGTTACACTGCCTGCAAATGCAGGTAAACTGCCGGATAATCCTTATTTATCGACTGCGGTACTCAGTAGTGCGGGCAGTGTCTACAGCTCTGTGATGATAAGCGGTGCGATTTTATCGCCGATCATTTTACCGGCTCAGCTGAGTGCGGAATCTGTGGAAAATAATAAAAAAGAAAAAGTCACTACCATCACCGGCAAAACCGATAAAAATGAAGATGTCGCCCTGCTGGTCGCCACTGAAAAACTGGAGAAAAATCCGGTGAATCCGGGTGATAAACTGACACTGGAACCGGCTGAAAAAGGCCCCGGTGCGTATCTGAAAAAGGACGGGGAAATTATCTCCCATATGGTGACTCAGGATGATCGTGAATTAACCCATCAGGAGAAGATGCCATAATATGCGACTGCTGAAATCCGTTTTTGCGGCTGCCCTGCTCACTGCATCCGGCCTTGCATACAGCGGCAGTCAGAACTGTGAGGATAAATCCCCGCCCGCGCCGCAGGAAGCCGCACAGCGCACCGCACAGGCCAAAGTGCTGAATGACTGGCTGGAAAAACAGGGCGATCGGGTCGTCCTGCTGGTCCGCCAGGGTCAGGCACTGAGTGACTACGGGCTGAGCTTTTCCCATGCCGGTTATGCCGTGCGGGAAAGGAACGGCACCTGGCGGGTGTATCATAATCTCAATACCTGCGGCACCGCGCAGTCTGAGCTGTGGATCCAGGGGCTTTATCAGTTTATTGATGATGACCTGGCCGGAAATACCATTGCCACTCTGCACTTCCCGCCTGCCTTACAGTCCCAGCTGCTGAAAGTGCTGCGTGACCCGGAACTGCGCAAAGCATTACACAATCCGGATTACAACATGGTGGCACATCCGTTTGCGACCGACAGCCAGAACTCCAACGGCTGGGTGCTGATGGTGTTTGCCGCTGCCCGCTCTCCGGGCGTGAACTCCGTTTCCGCCGGGGTGAACTGGCTGAAATCAGAATTCTATATCGGCTCCTCCGCCGAAGCCGGGCTGGTCAGGCGGGCACTGGCAGACAGCCTGATGCCGCATATGTCCACAGACGGGCAACCGGTGACCGGGATTGTCACCTTTAACTCCGGCGACAGCCTGCTCGGATTTCTCAGCCGTTACGGGAAATTCCGTGTTGAATGCAGTCACGGCAGCTTCGGCAGTGCCGTCTGTATGGTACCGCTGCCGGAATAATTACCATCCCGGTTATTTTATATCCTGCTGTCATCATTTCTGATGGCAGCATTTTTCGTCGTTTTTTTGTTCTCCTTCCCGTTTATATGATTTCCCTTCCCGCTTTTGCCGCCAACCTGTCCGTTATATTAAATTTTCTTTTCCATTTATTTTCATTAATTTAGTTGCCAACAATTACTTTACCGGGCTAATAATAAATCATAACAAGAGCATGGCCTTTTATTTTAAAAACACCTTTAACGGCAGCTGCCAACACCATGCAAGACAGGGGAAACACGATGAGCAAACACGAGACGTCATCCGCGCCACCGGCGCATGACCATGATTTTATGTTTACGCCCATACCGATGACACACCGCCGCGAGACCTGGAAACAGGTGCTTGTCTGGATAGGCTTTGGTTATGTGGCAACCGGGTTATTTATCGGCGGTGCACTGGCCGGTGCCAACGGCGGGCCGGGAATGTCATTCCCGATGGCGCTGCTGGCTATCGCCATCGGGATGGGATTGTTATTTATCCTCACCTCGCTGCTCGGCATTATGGCGCAGCGTACCGGACTGAGCCTGGCACTGATCAGCCGTTTTTCTTATGGCCGTTTCGGCGCCAACCTGCCGATGATTGCCATGGGACTGCTGACGCTCGGCTGGTTTGCGGCAATCACCGGGATGGTCGGGGATATCTGGGGCACGTTCCTGGGTAATCCCAGCGGGATCATCGTCTTTAACCCGGCAGAGCACGGCTATAACGGTGTGCCGATCACTCTGGAAGTCTTTATTTCCTGTGTCGTCGCCGGTCTGCTGTTTACCTACACCTCACTCCACGGCATGAAGGGACTGGAAATTATCGCGATTCCGGTTTCGCCGATTATTATGATCATCGCCGTTATCACCGGCTATGCCATGTTACAGGAGGGCGGCGGGTTATCTGTCTTTATCGAAAATTCTAACCGCAATGAGGGGCTGATGTTGTCCACCGCGATCACCATGGTCGTCGGCAGCTGGATTGCCGGGGCGGTGATGGGCGTGGATCTGTTCCGCTTTAATAAAAGTATCTCGGCGGTATTCTGGGGATCGGCGGCCTGTTTTATTTTCACCAACCCGCTGCTCAATGTGGTCGGTTATATCGGCACCATGACAGTCGGGATGCCGAACTACATTACCTGGATGATTGAGAAAAGCTTCCTGCTGGCACTGATCGGGGTGATCACCTGGACACTGTCACTGTGGACCACCAACGATGCTGAGCTTTACTGTAACTCGCTCTATACGGGGCCGGTGCTGGATTCCGTTGGTGTGAAAGTGAATAAAAACGTGCTGATCCTGACCACCGGGATTATCGGTACCGTGCTGGGTGCTATCGGCTTTTACCAGATCTTCTTTGCTGATTTTATTAATTATCTCGGCATTATGGCACCACCGCTGGCCGGACCGTTACTGGCGGATTACTACATCACCCGCAGGTGCCGCTACGATATCACGCAGATCAACCATCAGCCGAAATACAACTATGCCGGGGTGATCAGTGCGCTGGCCGGGATGGCTTCCGGTCTGATCATGGCACTGAATAATATTCTGTCTGACTGGCCGACCGGCCTGCTGGCATTAGTTATTACCGTTATTATTTATCTGATATTACATCCGCTGCTGGCGGCAAAAGCCACCTCACCGGCCACAGGGAGATCATAATGAAAAAAGTCTATCTGAATGAATTCACTACTGAAGAACTGAAAAACCGGTTCGATAAGGGCGAAATTGACAGCGCCATTACCGTTTTCGGCAGCTGCGAGAGTCATGGCCCGCACCTGCCGCTCGGTCCGGATCTGTTTGTGCCGGAAGCCGTTGCCCGCCGGGCGGCACAGCGTCTGTCCCGCACCATTGTGGTGCCGGGTGTGCCGTTCGGCACCTCCGCACACTATAACGGCACGCCGATGGCGATTAATATCCGCTTTGAAACGGTGATTGCCATTGCGGAAGATATGTTTGAAAGCCTGATTCAGTACGGCATCAAACACATTTTTGTTTTCAATGGTCACGACGGAAATATTCCGTCACTGGATATCGCGCAGCGGAATGTCAAAGCACGTCATAAAGATGTGGTTTTTGCTTTCCTGCCGGCCTGGTGGTCTGTACTCGGCGGCCGTCTCGGGGATAATTTCTTCCGTGAATGGAACGGGCTGGGACACGGCGGTGAGGGCGAATCCTCTATTACCGCCGCGGTATGTCCTGATCTGTGCGACCTGAGCAAAGCCGTGCGCCAGATGCCGGAAGACAGTATCCGCCACGGCGATAACGTGCAGATTATGTGGGATATTACGGAAGTTTCTGTCACCGGAGCCACCGGCGATCCGACTTACGCCAGTATTGAGAAAGGCGAAAAAATGCTGAATGCCCTGACTGACCTGGTGGTGGAAAGTATTGAGGCACTGGAAAAAACCAACTGGAATTATGATTTACGCACTAAGTAAATAATGAGATGCCCCGCAATGCGGGGCTTTTTTTCAGAGCCCGGCAAATTCCGGGATCGGTGGTCGTCCGTGTGATTCCAGGAAATCCAGCACCCGGCGCGGAGTGACATTCAGGATACGCGCTTCGGGAAACTCAATCTCGCGCAGCATGGTAACCACCCGCTCAAAATTGCCCAGATAACCGGCATAGTGGGAATCCGACCCCAGCGAGATCCAGCCGCCGTGATCACGCACCGCTTCGGCAATCGCACGGCAGTTTTTCTCACTGCCCGCCCGTGAATGCAGAAACGAGGAGTTATTCATCTCCAGTGCCACATTGCACTCTTTCGCTGCCTGCACCACCGCCTGTATATCCAGCGGATATTTCGGGTTTCCGGGGTGGGTGATAATCTGCACTTTTCCGCTGCGGATAGTGGCAATCATAGCTTCGGTATTGGCTGCCTGTCCCTGCGGCTTCAACACCGGTTCGTGAAAACCGGCGAGGATGATATCCAGCTGCTGCGCCATTTTATCTGTACAGTCAGTCTCTCCGGCCTGATTTTTAATATTGGCCTCAATGCCGTACAGCAGGCCGGCGCCGTTAATCATACGCGGCAGTACCGGCATATTGGCAAAATGCCACGGATGCGGCGCGTCAGCCATTTCCGGGCCATGATCGGTGATTGCAAACAGAGTTATTCCTTTTTCCTCCGCTTCCGTAAAATATTCACGGACAGTACTGTAAGCATGGGTACTGGCAACCGTATGGGCATGTAAATCAACCGGATATATCACTCAATTCTCCTTTCTGCGGTTAAGCACCTCTTAACCCTATCAGATTCTGAAACGGGTCTTCAACCTGACACATGAATTAACACACTGGCGGGTGTCAGGGTTATCACGCGTTTTTTCCGTTCTGTAACAGCTGTTCAATCAGCACGGGCAGTTCCGGATGGTTTTCATGCCAGACGGTGAGCCCGTTTGCCTCAAACAGTGCCGTCGCCACGCCGTTACCGGATTTGAGCGTGCCGTCAAATGTGCCGCTGTAGATCAGGCCGCTGCCGCAGGATGGGCTGTTGGCTTTCAGAATCACATGCGTGATATCCCGCTGTTTCAGATACTCAAGTGCCCGCAGTGCCCCCTGCTTAAAAGCATCAGTGACATCTTCGCCGTCACTGCCGGTTACCCGTGCGGTACCCGCCCAGACATCACAACCCTCACCGCCGGTGATTTCCGCCGGGGCGCGGGGTACCGGCAGGCCGCCGAGGATTTCCGGGCATACCGGAACGGCCATGCCGCTGTTCTGCAAGGCTTTCAGCGGAGCATATAATTTATGACTGCCGTCGTAACGGACGGCTTCGCCTGCCAGGCAGGCACTGATTGCAATCATCATGCTCTCTCAGAGGTTACCGGTATAATTCAGATAGTGATAATCAATAACCTGATAGTAAATAACTTATGAATACAGAACAAGCCGGGCAGATGTCTTCTTTTGCCGGAAAAAATGCTAAACTCTGCATGTTCACCTATTTAACCGGAGTATACCTTTTTATGCACGCACCATCCCCGTCAGAAAAACCGGTGTTATCCGTTTTTGATTTTGACGGCACGCTGACCCGCCGTGACAGTTTTGTTCCTTTCCTGCGTTTTGCGTTCGGGAAACGTATTTTTTCCCTGAAGATGCTGCGCCTGGTTCTGCCAACGCTGCGCTGCTTTTCACGCAAGCTGACCCGTGACGAACTGAAAGAAGTTCTGATCACCACCTTTCTGACCGGCACTGACGCCCGCTGGGTGGAGAAGAAAGCTCAGGAATTTTGTGAGCGTTACTGGCATAAGATGATGCGTCCGGAAGGTCTGCATGCGGTAGCGGCAGAGATTACATCAGGTGCGGAAGTCACACTCTGTTCCGCATCACCCGAGCTGGTGCTGCGGCCGTTTACGGAGCGGCTGGGGATCAAACTTATCGGTACACAGCTGGAAGAGAAAGACGGGATTCTGACCGGAAAAATCAACGGCAACAACTGCCGCTGCGGGCAGAAAATTGCCCGGCTGCAACAGGTTTACGGTGATTTGTCCGCTTATCATATGCGGGCCTGGGGAGATTCACGCGGGGATTACGAGCTGCTGTATGCCGCCGGAGAACCTCACTGGCGTCATTTTCACCGCAATCCGGCAAAATATGAAAAACGCCGCAAACAGTTTTCATCCCGCTGAAAACAAAAACGGGCTGTATCATACAGCCCGTCAGAATAACAGCAGCCATTATTTCGGCATTTGCTGTTCCATCATCGCTTTAGTCTGAGCTAACGCATCGATGCCCTGTTTACAGGCAGAATCCTGTGCATCAGCAGGTAATTCCATAAACTGCTTTTTAGCATCAGCATACTGTTGCTTCATGGTATCAATCTGACCTTTCATTGCGTCATTTTTGGACAGCAGCTCCATGTATCCATCAACCTGTTTAAAGTAATCTTCACAAGTAGCAGATAACTGAGCAGAAAATGCAACTGAAGAAAGTGATAACAACCCGGCAGCTAAAATTAATTTTTTCATTAAAAATCCCTTTAATGCATTGTTATTGAGACTGTAATGTAATCATTAACTATTTTTCAGACTATCAGTTTGCTCTTAATTACCATTACCGAAAAGCAGGAAATATATCCGGAGAAATAGTTTCAATGCAATTAATTATTAATATTATTAATATTATTAATAATTTTTACAACTCAGTCTGCGGAAGTAAAATAGTTCCGGGTCACCGTCATCCAGATTATCCACCTGCCCGCTGAGCACAAAGCCCTGACGCAGCAGCAACGCCTGCATACCGGTATTCGAGGTATTCACAGAGGTAAACAGTTTTTCTGTCCGGCACTGCTGCTGCAATGCCGTCAGTAATGTACTGCCGATCCCCTGTCCGCGCAGCGCCGGGTCCACCATCAGTAACTCAATAAATCCGCAGCCGAAAAAGTGATAATGCAGCACACCGTAACCGGTAATCCTGCCTTCACGCCGTGCCACAAAACAGACCTTCTGTTCAATCCAGCCACGGATCGCCTCACGACGCTGCGGCTCCTGTGCCGCAATGCTGTCGAAGGCAATTAACGGCGCGAGATCCTGTTCCGTTGCCGGGGATATATCCCCGGCGATCCGGTCATTTATCATCATGACGTTCAGGCATCCTCCTGAACCGTGCCGGTTTCTGCCGGTTCAGATTTCTGTGAGGCCAGCAGTTCCAGTAATGCATACTGTTTTGCTGTCCGCTGTTCCGCTTTTTCTGCCAGAATGGCGGCCCGCGCCGGGTCACTGCTGTTCAGACGGTTAAAGCGCTGTTCCTGATGCATCACGTCTGCCAGGGATTGTGACGGCGGACGGGAATCCAGGATCAGCGGTGCTTTACCGGTTCCCTCACGGCGCGGGTCAAACCGGTACAGCGGCCAGAACCCGCTGGCCGTCAGCGCTTTCATCTGATCGTAACTGAACGCCAGATCATAACCATGCTCCTCACACGGGCTGTAAGCGATAATCAGGGACGGGCCGGGATAGGATTCCGCTTCCTGAATCGCCTTCACGGTCTGGTTCATCTGCGCACCGATGGCTATCTGTGCCACATACACGTTACCGTACATCATCACGGACACGCCCAGATCCTTGCGGGATTTGCCTTTGCCCTCTTCGCCGAATTTAGTGACCGCCCCCATCGGCGTGGCTTTTGACTGCTGACCACCGGTGTTGGAGTAACACTGGGTATCGAGCACCAGCACATTGACATTCTCGCCGCTGCTCAGCACATGATCCAGCCCGCCGAAGCCGATATCATAAGCCCAGCCGTCACCGCCGATCAGCCAGACAGATTTCGGCAGCAGATAATGTGCATCTTCTGACAGCTCACGCGCACGCGGATCAGGGTTATCCGCCAGTAACGTCCGCAGTTCAGTGATGGCCGCGCGTTTCTCATCCGCAGACAGTGCATCATCCGTCAGCCGCTGCCGTAACTCATCCGGCAGTTGCGCCGCAAAGGTCATCAGCAGCCGCTGTACCCGTTTTTTGTGCTGATCCGCCGTCAGGCGGAATCCCAGTCCGAATTCAGCGTTATCCTCAAACAGGGAGTTAGCCCAGGCGGGACCGCGTCCCTCTTTAGTGGTGGTGTACGGCGTGGTCGGCAGGTTACCGCCGTAAATAGAGGAGCAGCCGGTGGCATTGGCGATCAGTAACTGCTCACCGTACAGCTGGGTCAGCAGTTTGATATACGGTGTTTCACCACAGCCTGCACAGGCGCCGGAGAATTCAAACAGCGGGGTGATCAGTTGTGATGTCCGGATATCAATGCGTTCAAGCCGGGATGCCGGGGTGTCCGGCAGTTGCAGGAAGAAATCAAAGTTGACTCTTTCCTCTGCCAGATGCGCCAGCCGCGGCTGCATATTAATCGCGCGGACAGCCGGGTCTTCCCGGTCTTTTGCCGGACAGACCTCATAACAGAGGTTGCAGCCGGTGCAATCCTCCGGGGCGACCTGAAGGACATAATCCATCCCTTTCATATCACGGGATTTGACCGGCAGGCGCTGTAGTGTATCCGGTGCGCTGCTGAAGTCTGCCGGATCGGCCACTTTGGCGCGGATAGCCGCATGCGGACAGGCCGCGACGCAATAGTTACACTGGGTACAGAGTGACGGTTTCCAGATGGGGATCATCTCCGCGATATTACGTTTTTCCCAGCGTGTGGTACCGGAAGGCCAGGTTCCGTCCGGCGGGAATGCCGATACCGGCAGGGCATCACCGCGTCCGGCCAGCATCATGGCGGTGACGGTTTTGACAAAGTCCGGCGCATTATCCGGCACGACCGGCGGACGCGGCAGGCTGCTCATATCCACAGCCTGCAACGGCACGCGGTGCATGGCTTCCGGGGTGCGGGCTATCGCCATCAGGTTATCCTGAACGACACTTTCCCCTTTTTTGCTGTAGCTGCGGATGATCGCCTGCTGTAAATAAGACTGAATTTCCGCGGCCGGTAACAATGCCGTCAGATGGAAAAACGCCATCTGCATCACCGTATTGATACGCGCCCCGAGGCGGCATTCACGGGCAATACGGTACGCGTTGATAACATACAGCTGCGCCTGTTTCTCCGCCAGAATCGCCTGAACATCCTGCGGAATATGGTGCCATACCTCATCCGCCGGATACGGGCTGTTCAGCAGAAAAATCCCGCCCGGCGCCAGTTTTTCTGCCATTTCATACTTATCGAGGAACTGCCACTGATGACAGGCAATAAAATCCGCCTGCCGGATCAGATAGGTGGCGCGGATTGGCTGTTCGCTGATGCGCAGATGAGAAACGGTGAGGCCGCCCGCCTTTTTCGAGTCATAGACAAAAAAACCCTGGGCGTAGTTATCCGTGTGACTGCCGAGGATCTGAATGGCATTTTTGGCCGCCGAAACGGTGCCGTCACTGCCCAGCCCGTAAAACAGCGCACTGAGGCGGTGTGTGACCGGCAATTCCGCCGGAACCGGTGTCAGGGATAGCCCGGTGACATCATCAATAATTCCGGACGTAAAGCGGCATTTCGGCGATGTTAGTGTCAGTTCACGGAAAATCGCCATCACACAGTCCGGATCAAACTCTTTGGATGACAGCCCGTAGCGTCCGCCGATAATGCGCGGCAGCAGTGCCCGTTCACCATTCTGATACGCTTCGGCAAAGGCAGTCATCACGTCCAGATACAGCGGCTCCGCCTGTGCACCCGCTTCTTTGGTGCGGTCAAGCACCGCAATGTGTTGCACGCTTTCCGGAATGGCATCCAGGAAATGCTGTGCGGAGAACGGCCGGTAGAGATGCACTTCCAGCACGCCGACCTTTTCACCCTGCGCAATCAGTTTATCCGCCACTTCCTCCGCCGGTCCGGCAGCCGATCCCATCAGAATAATCAGGCGTTCAGCCTGCGGATGTCCGTAATACGTAAACGGCTGATAATAACGGCCGGTAACATCACCAAATGCGGTCATGGCATCCGTTACATGCTGATAAACCGCGTTATACCACGGGTTTGTGGCTTCACGGGCCTGGAAATAAGTATCCGGGTTTGCGGATGTGCCGCGTATCACCGGATGTTCCGGCGATAGTGCTCTGTCGCGGTGTGCGCGGATCGCCTCTTCCGGGATCAGTTTACCCAGCTCCTCACGGCTGACCGCAATAATTTTGTTCATCTCATGGGAGGTACGGAAACCATCAAAGAAATGAATAAACGGCACCCGGCTGTTCAGCGTGGCTATCTGTGAAATCACAGCAAAGTCCTGGGCCTGCTGAACACTGTTGGCGCACAGCAGCGCACAGCCGGTCTGGCGCACCGCCATGACATCCGAGTGATCGCCGAAAATAGACAGCGCATGGGTCGCGACTGTCCGCGCCGCCACATGCAGGACAAAGGGTATCAGTTGCCCAGCGATTTTATACAGCGACGGGATCATCAGCAGCAATCCCTGGGACGACGTGAAAGTGGTCGACAGTGCGCCGGTCTGAAGTGCACCGTGGACAGTGGCAATAGCCCCTCCCTCCGACTGCATTTCCATCATGCGCGGGACATCGCCCCACAAATTGGGTTCCCCGGTCGCGGACCAGTGGCCGGCATATTCGGCCATGGTTGAACTCGGGGTAATAGGATAGATGGCGATCACTTCATTCAGCTGATACGCCATCCGCGCCACCGCCTGATTCGCATCAGTGGTGATCATGCTATGTATTTCTTTACTCACAATAAGACCCTTCATTTTTATTATTTTTTACAACATAACAGAATAAAAAATGCCGGATTATCGTGATTGTGGTTTGTTATCTGTCTGTAAGGGAGGTTTACTCCGCCGCCGTCAGTACATATTCCTCCGCTTCGCAGCGGTATATTTCACTGACCTGCGGACGGTCGCGCAGTGCCGGAAGTGAGTCATCACTGACACTGAGACGTATCCCCAGACCGCAGGCTTTCCCGAGTGACGGCGGGATATCCGTCACTGTGAAAGGCTGCCCGGCCGCCGTGAGATGTTTGCGCATCGCCACCACGCCGAGCATATTTTCAAATAAAATCAGATAGTCATTCATGAACGGATATCCCCGGAGGTCACGGCTGACTGTTTCTGTAACTGTCGGATGCCGTAAATGGCCGCGCCGATAGCGCCGGCAAACTGCCCGTCCGGATGGGTGATCACCTCTGCCCCCAGGTGCTGTGAAAGCCGCTCACAGAATACCTGACTGCGGCTGACCCCGCCGCTGAACAGCACTGACGGCACGATACTCAGCCGCTTGGCAAACCCGGCGGTACGTTGTGCCATTGAATTAACAATCCCCGACAGAATCGACTCAGGCTCCACCCCGGAGGAACGCAGGCTGATCACTTCAGATTCGGCAAAAACGGTACACATGCTGGAGATAGCATGCGGCTCAATCCCGCGGATGGTGTTATCCACCGCAGTGATTTCGGTGCCGAGTGTCCGGCTGATCACATCCAGAAAACGCCCGGTCCCGGCGGCACATTTGTCGTTCATCAGAAAATCGGTAAGATGCCCCTGCTCATCAAGCCGGATCACCTTACTGTCCTGGCCGCCGATATCAATAACCGTGCGGGTCTGCGGATGCAGCCAGCGCGCCCCGATACCGTGGCAGGAGATTTCAGTCACCTGCTTGTCGGCAAAGTCCACCAACTTGCGACCATAACCGGTGAGGGTCAGATACGGTTTTGTATCACATTCACCGCACAGGATTTCCCGGGCTTCCAGAATCGCCGACTGCGGCCGGAACGGAGTCGGGATCAGAAAGCGGCGCAGGATCACGCCACCGTCTTCATCACTGAATAAAACCCCTTTGGTGGCCATCGAGCCGGAGTCAATACCTATACTCAGCATGACGCCTCCTTATAACATCTCAATAAAGGCGGCAATGCGGGTCGCAAGCTGACCGGTGTCAGACGCGGAATAATCTGTCTCGATAGCCATATACGGAATATCGTGTTTTTCGCGGATGTGCCGGTTGATCAGCAGGGATTCCACCGCATAGGTGTGACAGGCCTGGAGAATCACATCAATCACTCCGTCCACCTGATAGTCCTGTACCATCTCACTGAGCATATTCAGGCGCTGTGTGTTCGGTGAAATACAGGAGCAGCCGATAGCAAGGTATTTTTCGGTCAGGGCATCATAAACATCGGCCTGCGGATTTTCATCCACACACTGTTCGGTCGCTTTCGCGCCGGTGCAGTTTTCATAACCGACAACCCAACCGCCGTTTTCTTCAATAATCCGCACCACTTTTTCCGCCGCTCCGCCAATCGGACAGCCGGTGATCAAAATACGCGGACGCTGGTCAAGCTGTTTACCGGCGGCATATTCCGCACGTACTTTTGCGGTCAGTGTTTCCAGTTCGCCGATCAGCGCGCGTTTATCAAATTTGAAGGTCGCACCATATACCACACTCAGAATTTCACGGCCGGTCATCGCAGGCGGATTGAGCTGCCCGAGGCGGTAGAATTCCGTCAATGCACGACGCTCGCGGTTACGCAGATCGATAGCATCGCGTATCCCCTGCTCCGTGATTTCACAGCCGAACTGTTCTTCCAGCCGTTTCTGAAAACGGATAATTTCCGAACGCCAGAGTGCAACAGATTCCGCACTTTCACTGTTATTCGGCAGTTGCATCACATGGACAGGTTTAAATTCCGCCATATATTCATACATTTTCTTTTTGCCGTCGCAGGTGGTTTCACCGACCACGATGTCAGAAAAATAGAAATAGGGGCATTTATCGGTTTTACCGAATCCGTAGCTGCTTTTGATCAGGGGACATAAGTTGCGGGGTAAGGTTTTTTCCGCTTCTTCAATAGTTTCATCACTGGTTGAACAGAGGGAGACAACCGCTGCACCGGCAGCCATGGCAATCTCCTGCGGCATAAACGTGCAATAGGTTCCCACCAGCGGGACACCCTGCTCTTTCAGTTCCATGACAGTGAGAAAGCCCTGTTGGCGGGCATCGGAGAAATCAGAAAAGATCGACGGAAGTTGTGTGACTAATGACATAAGTAGACCTACCATTATCATTATTAATGTGTGGCGCCAGAGTAGACCTATTAATAATAAGGATAATTGAGGTAAATCATATTCAGGGTGAATATCCCTGACTGAACTAAATTAACGTGATCTTAAATCACAGCGCCCGGCAACGGAATTATCTGGCACCCTGCGTTGTCAGTCAGTAAGCTTCAGAGTAATTATAAATCTGACTGATACTTTTCTCTGAGAGCTTCCCGATGATGTTAACCGGAATGAATCATCTGACCCTGGCGGTCGCCGATTTGGATCGCAGTCTGCATTTTTATCATGATATTCTGAAAATGACACTGCATGCACGCTGGAAATACGGAGCGTACCTGACCTGCGGAGATCTGTGGATCTGTTTATCAGCGGACCCGGAGATCATTCACCGGCCTGTTCACCAGGGTTATACCCATTACGCTTTCACCCTTCCTCCCGGGCAGTTCCCTGCCTTCCGCTCGCTTCTCGACTCTCATCAGATAACTCTCTGGAAACGCAACCGCAGTGAGGGGGATTCCGTCTATTTTCTCGACCCGGACGGACATCAGCTTGAGGCACATTCCGGCGGGATACAGCAGCGGCTGGATGCCTGCCGCGCGGCACCGTATGAAGAGATGATATTCCCGGCACCCGGGCAGATTAATGTGTAAGATGGGATAACCCCTTATCTTACGGAGACACTGCTATGTCTGATTACCCTGCCGTTCCCGGTGTGCTGTTTGTCGCCGGCTTCATTATCTGCCATTGCTTTGATTGCCTGTGCTTTTTTTGCAGGTGCTATTGTGCCGGTACAGGCGGTCAGCAATGCGGTATTAGCACGCCATCTGGGTCATCCGTTGTGGGCCAGTCTCGTATCATTATTAATCAGTATTATTGTTTTAGAACTGTTATTATTTATTTTTAAAGTTCCAAAACCGGTACTGAGTGCCGATTTACTGCATCAGCCGTTCTGGATCTGGCTCGGTGGTGTTGCCGGGATGCTGTATCTGACTTCTGCCCTGATCCTGGTACCGAAAATCGGCAGTATTACTTTTTTCGTGATGGTGATTGCCGGTCAGCTGGTCATTTCCGCACTAATTGAACACTTCGGCTTGTTCGGGATGCCGAAACAGCCGGTTCAGATAGCCAAACTCGCCGGTATCGGTCTGGTGGTGGCAGGTGTGCTGGTAATGCAGTTTGCGGGTGAAAAAAAGCCTCGCGATAGTGACGGCGGGGCAGGAAATGCAACTCAAATCGAACAGACAATAAAAAGATAGGTTTGGTTTTCCGGAATATTACTGCACAGCCTCAGCTTCCTTCTCCGCTTCCGGCCGGCGCGAAGGACGCTGTAATAAGAACACACCACTCATAATCAGCACCATCGACAGAATTTCTGTCAGACCGAGCTGCTCATTGGCCGCGAGGAACCCGACAATCAGTGCCACCACAGGCGGAATATAGGTCACAGATGATGCCGCGACCGCCCCCAGATTCAGGATCAGATAGTAATACGTCAGATAAGCGACCCCGGTGCCGAGCAATCCCAGTCCGATAACCAGCCCGAGGCTGGCAGTACCGTCCTGTGCAATCGCGGTAATCCCGGTAAACGGCGTAATGCAGGCCAGGATCAGCAGAGCAAAACCAATCTGATAAGTCGTCAGTGCCAGCGGGGCAATCTGTTTATCCGCCAGAAATTTTTTAGCATATACAAATGAAATCCCCACACTCAGTGATCCCATAATCATATAGCCCACCCCGGCGAGACTGATACTCTCCCCGCTGACCTGCCACGGTTTGGCGATCAGAATTACACCGGCAAAACCGAGCATCAGCCCGCACAAACGCATCGCCATGATTTTTTCCTGACGCAGAAAAATCGCCGCGACAATAAACGAGAACAGCGGAATCGCCCCGCTGAGCACACCGGATACACCGGAGAGCAGCAGTGAGGTGCCGGAGGCAAAGGCCCAGTAGTAAATCACCGTGGCCAGCAGCGCCATCACCAGAAAATGTCCGGTGTATTTCAGGTGTTCGCGGCGCACCGCTTTCTGCATCCACGCCATCAAAGCGATCGGTACAAATCCGCATAACACCCGTAAAAACACAATCTGCACCGGTGAAATCCACTCACTCGCCTGGCGCATAAAGATAAAGTTGGTTCCCCAGATAATCCCGAGAAACGCAAAAGCTAATGCTGTTTTACTGTTCATCTCACTGATACCTCTTTTTTCTGATACCGCTATTGTTCTGAATCCGGGGCTGTGCTACAACCGATTTAAATTACCTTATGAAAGAGAAAAACTATTTCATGAATCACTATCCGCCGATGAAAGCTCTGCTGGCCTTTGAAGCCAGTGTCCGGCTGGGGAGCTTTATCAAAGCCGCAGAATCGCTGCATGTCACACCGGGTGCGGTCAGTCAGCAGATAAAAAAGCTGGAGGAGGAGCTGGGGGTGATGTTGTTTCTGCGGGAGATCCGCAAACTGACGGTGACAGAGACAGGACAGAAATACTATCGCTTAATTCAGCCTGCGCTGGAACAGATCCGCGCCGCCGGTGAGAAAATCCGCTATGCAGCGCACCATACACTAACACTTTCTATGCCGCCCGGGCTGGCTTCCAAATGGTTTTCCCCCAGGATGAGTGACTTTGTCCGCACCTTTCCGGGACTGGATCTGCATCTGAATGCTACGGCGGCACTGGTTTCGCTGGAAAAAGATAATGTGGATCTGGCCGTCCGTTATACGGATTTATCACGCGCACAACCGAGCCGGGTACTGTTATCTGACGCGCCCTGCCGTCTGTTCTGTCACCCCGCTTATGCTGAGCGGCTGTCACTTCACCGCCCTGAGGATCTGAAAAACGCCGTCCTGCTGCACACCACACTCTATCCTTACTGGGACGCCTAGCTGGAACAGTATGCAGAAATACCTTCCGGCGGCACGCCGTTCACCGCCGGGTTGCATTTTGATCAGTTTTTACTGGCGATTGATGCGGCAGTACACCAGCAGGGTATCCTGATTGCCAATGATTTTCTGCTGGAGCATGAACTGGCTCAGCAGACGCTTATCCCGCTTTTCCCGGTACTGACACTGCATTCCGGCAAAGGATTTTATCTGATGCATAACCGCCACAGTGCCGACCAGACCATGATCAGCGCGGTCAGTGACTGGTTTTGTCACGCATTTGCTCACACTGCGGAGAATACATAATGAATCCCGTGATTATTAAAAAATACCGCATCGCAGCGGTTACACCGGGTGCCCGGGTTTACCGGGACTGAACGGGTGATCTTTTACTGTCAGCCACCCGCGCCACTGCTGCCGCCAGAGAAGCGGTAACTCACGCCGCCAGATCATACCGAGCTTCCAGGATGCCTGTGCAAAGGTAGTCAGCGGGTAAAACGTGACATCCGGATGTCCCGGATTACCGGCTCCGCCGGGCAGCAGTGCGACACCGGCACCGGTCGCCACCAGGGCAATAAGTGTCCGGATATCACTGCTGTAGTGCACGTCCCGGGGGGTAACATGATTGGCATCCAGAAATGCCGTTATCTGGCGATACAGCCCCGCCCCCCGGTTTTCATGCAGTGCCAGCAGCGGGCTGCGGGTGATCAGTGACAATACCTGACCGGGCTGCACGACGGTTCCGGCCGGCACCACGAGAGATAATGTTTCCTGTTTAAAGGCAACCGCGTCCAGCCGGTGAGCGGCAGTTTCCGGCAGCGGAAGGCGCATAAAGGCAATATCCAGTTCACCGGAAAGTAATTTTTCTGTCATCACCTGAGAGGGGAAATCGTCCAGAGACACATCAACATCCGGCAGTGTTTTTTGCAGATAGCTGACAAACTCAGCCGCTTCTCTGAATGCAGAAATACCGAATCCGGTATTAAGCCGCGCCGGTAACTGACAGCTCAGCAGCTTTGCTCGATGCATAAATTCCCGGCTCTGTTCCGTCAGTGCCGAGGCCGCAGGCAGTAATTCAGCCCCTTCCGCCGTCAGTTGTGCGCCGTGCCGTCCGCGTACAAACAGTATCAGCCCGAGCCTGTTCTCCAGGAGTTTTATCTGTTTGGTCAGTGCAGGCTGAGTAATACAGAGTGCGGATGCGGCCTCATGATAGTGCCCGCAACCGGCCAGTGTCACAAATGCCCGCAGTAAACGCAGATCCATGCTGATTATCCTGTCTGAGATGCCGGTCATGAGCATAACCTGACCGGCATCACCGGGCAATCATCCTTTCAGCCTGGGTTCCAGCGGTGCGACTGCCACCGCCTCTTCCGCAAACCGGACTGTCCGTGCATCCCGTTCATAGCCCTGTCGCTGTGTCAGGATCTGATACAGCTCCGGACGACGCCCGGTTATCCAGCGCCGCCCGGTGGAGAGCGGCAGCAGTGTCAGGTCGAGATCAGCCACCACCATGTCATCCTCAATGGCCCGGCTCTCCGCAACAATCCGCCCGTAAGGATCAATCACCATAGCATTACCGGTGCGGACTTCATCATCATCCTGTCCCACGCCGTTACTGAACAGATAAAACACGCCGTTATCATGCGCCCTTGCAGGCAGCCAGCGCATCAGCCAGCCGCGCCCGCGTTCCCCCTGAAAGGCAGCACGTAATGCTTCCGGTTTTTTGTCCCTTTCTTCCCACAATGTCAGCGGAACCGGTTTCATTCCGTGCGGGCTGCGTGAGCTGGTACCGCCGGTCTGGTGCGGAGCCAGGATTAATACCGGCGCCCATCAGTGCGCAGACGCGCGGGTTTTCCACCAGATTATTGTCCCAGCAGATAAGAATCGCGGCTTTCACACCCCACGGTGTATCAAATACGGTGTATTCATTACCGCTGCGGATAACCGGATGCTCAAAAGCATGCAGTTTGCGGTGTGCATGATATGAACCATCCGGCATGCAGGCCACATAGGTGTTATAACAATAACCGTCGCCACCGTCTTCAATCAGCCCCGCCCCGATAATCATACCGGTTTCCCGGGCGCGGGCGCAGAGATGCCGCAGTGACGGGCTGACCGCCAGCGGCTCACTGAGTGCGCGGACATCCTCATCCGGCAGTTTTGTCACATGCCAGTAGCCGGTGATACACATTTCCGGCAGCACCAGAATCTGCACCTGCTCCGTACGGGCGTGGTCAATAAACTGATCGATACAGGCAAGATTGTATTCTTTGTCGCTGGGACGGTGCTGAAACTGCACAGTGGCGACCCGCAGTACGGAAGGTGTGTTAACAGGCATGATCATTTCCTCATCAGTGTGAACTCTCTGCCCTATCACACCACAGCACAGAGAGCCCGTATAATGAGTTATCTGATTCGTCCGATAACCATCAGGAATGGAAAGTGAGGATTTATCCGGCTCCCCGGATAATATTACCGTCCCCGGCCACTTTCATCAGCAGCGGCGATGGCCTTCTGATGGCGGATAACACAGGCATACACACGCCGGTGTCCGCTGTCATCCTGTTCAATATACGCCCCCTGCAATTCCGGCGCGAAGCCCGGAAAGCGATCGGCGGTCTCCTCCAGCGCCAGGAAATAGCGCTGAACCGGCGCTTCCCAGACTTCCCCCGGCACCACACACAAGACCCCCGGCGGATACGGCAGTGCCCCTTCCGCCGCAATGCGCCCGGCAATCTCCGACACCGCCACCCGTTCGGTATTACCGCGGACAAATCCGGTATGTGCCGCTTTCGGTGACATCCGCACTTCCGGGAAATAACGGCGGCGGAACATCTCTTTCTGGCGCTGTTTGACATTGTGTTTCACAAACAGCTCATGCATCTCCTGACACAACTGCCGCAGTGTGTATCCCGCATAACGCGCCGGATATGTGCGGCATAATGACGGCAGGACACTCTCCAGTGAGGCATCACTGTCCAGCAGTTGCTCAAACAGGGCAATCTGCCGGATCAGCCGCTGCATTTTTTCCGGCGTTTCAGCCGGGGTCAGTAAAAACAGAATCGAGTTCAGGTCGCATTTTTCCGCGACAATCTGATTTTCGCGCAGGTAATACGCCAGAATCGTCGCCGGAACACCGAAATCCTCATATTCCCCGCTGCTGACATCCACCCCGGGAGTGGTCAGCAATAATTTGCAGGGATCGACAAAATACTGATCGTCCGCATAGCCCTCAAAACCGTGCCAGCGCTCGCCCGGTACAAAATTGAAAAAGCGCCGGTCTGCGGCGATAACATCCGTTTCCGCGTCTTCCCACGGACGACCGTCCACGGTATCGGGGATAAAGGGGCGGATATGCTGACAGGTTTGCAGCAGTAGCTTACGGGCTTCAATTCCTGTTCTGACACATTCCGCCCACAGACGCCGCCCGGATTCGCCGGCATGTATTTTCGCATTCACATCCAGTGCGGCAAACAGCGGATAAAACGGGCTGGTGGACGCATGCATCATAAAGGCGTTATTCATCTGCCGGAAAGAGACATAGCGATCCTGCCCTTTGATATGTTTGTCTTTTTTGTGGATCTGAGATGCCTGGGAGAACCCGGCCATCTGCTTGTGGACAGACTGCGTCACCAGAATCCCCGGATCATTTTCATTCAGTTCAAGCAGCATCGGCGAACACATCTGCATCACCGGGATAAACTGCTCATAACCGACCCAGGCGGAATCAAACAGAATGTAATCACACAGCGGGCCGATACTGTCCACCACCTGACGGGCGTTATACACGGTACCGTCATACGTCCCCAGCTGGATCACCGCCAGACGGAACGGACGTTTATTCCCCGCTTTTTCCGGATCGGCTTCCGCCGCCAGCGTCCGCAGGTAATCCTCATCAAAACAGTGTGCATCAATGCCGCCGATAAACCCGGACGGGTTACGCGCCGCCTCCAGATAAACCGGCGTGGCTCCGGCCTGGATCAGCGCGCCATGGTGGTTGGATTTGTGGTTGTTGCGATCGAACAATACCAGGTCACCCGGCGTCAGCAGGGCATTCAGCACCACTTTGTTGGATGAGGATGTGCCATTGAGCACAAACCAGGTTTTATCGGCATGAAAAACCTTTGCGGCATGCTGCTGCGCGGCCAGCGCCGCCCCTTCGTGGATCAGGAGATCCCCCAGCGCGGTATCCGCGTTGCAGAGATCGGCGCGGAACAGCGCATCACCGAAATAGTCGGCAAATTGCTGCCCGGCGGGATGACGGCGAAAAAATTCCCCGCCCTGATGGCCGGGACAGGCAAAAGAGATATTCTGCTGTGCGGTATAATGTTTCATCCGCCCGAAAAACGGCGGCAGCAGGCTCTCTTCATATACCTGTGCCGCGCGGAGCAGTATGTCACCAAACGTGCTGCCGTTATCACGGCTGAGATCGATAATCCCGCTGATACCGTCCTGTACCGTCCCTGTTTCACCATCGCAGATCACCATAAAAACCGGCTGACCGAAGCCCTGCTGCCGGATCCGCGCCAGCTGCCCGTTGCCGGTATCCGCCGGTGTCACCAGACATACCGACACCGTGGTGAAATCACACTCACTGAGAGGAACCGTTTCGAACGGGAGATCCGGCATGCCGCTGAGCAGCCCGCTGACAGCACATTTTTTCTTGTTCATGGCAACCCTGCAAAGTCATCCCCGCAGACAATCGCTGTCAGCAGAGTACAGTACGGAAACCGGCGGACAGACCGCCGGAAAAGCGGTCATCATAACATGCGGGGAGTCAGGCGCTACAATAGATTTTCCGGCATAATATGGCAAATGAGAAAGTCGTTAATTTGCTGATATTCTTCCGGATTAATCACCTGCAGATAACTCAGAATCACCAGTTCGTGCGGCGGAAATTCCGGGCGGTAAGCCGGATGATGGTGAACGTAGTCATTGACGGCAAAACCGCAGTGCTGATAAAAACGCAGACGACGTTGTGCCACCTCATCTGTCAGCGGATCAATTTCCAGAACAACCCGCTGTTTTTCCTGACAAAAAAGCGATAATGCCCGCTGCCCGACACCACTGCCGCGCATCGCCGGCGCAATGGCAATGTGCTCAATATAAAACAGGGAGCCGACCTGCCAGCAGCCGGTAAATCCGGCAAAGCGATCATTATCCCTTATCTGATACAAATAATAACCGGGCTGTGAAAACAGTTTATCCCGACCTGCCCGCGTGCGTTGTTCATGCAGCGGAAAAGCGGATTCATACAGCGGACGAATGTCATTAAGTACCGGGTCAGCCGGTGAGGTAACAGGGAGTAATTGCAGCATAAAACGGTATCCAACCTGAAAAATGAGAGTCACCTCACACTATCAGCAATGCCGGGGGACAGCAATCACCCCGGCATAACCTCTGAACCCTATGGCGTAACTTTCTGATTTGAGAGACTGTTTTCCGCATGAGAAAACCGGGTATCCGCCAGCTGAAAACATAAATTATCGCGATCAATCATGCCGGTGATACTGTCAGCATCATACAGCTCAAGAGCGAATTCAGCCATTTCCGCACTGGTGTGATAACGCCCGAAAGCCCGATCATAATCATAAGAATCCGTATTATTCGCCACCTGACCAAATTCCGTCTGTGTGGCTGCCGGTGCCAGCACTTTTGCCCGCAGTTTTGCCCCGCTGCGGATAAGCTCGCGCGCCAGTCCTTCCGTATAGGCACTGACAAAAAACTTCGTGGCGCAGTAGGTTACCGCCGAAGGAACAATCGTATATCCGCCCGCCGAACTGATATTAATCAGCTGTGCACCTTCCGTATGCTGATAATCCTGCACATACAGGGCAGATAACACCATCAGGGCATTCACATTCAGAGCCAGCATTTTCTCCGCCTCCGCCACCGGTTGATCTGCCACCGAACCGTAATAGCCGAAACCGGCATTATTAATCCACGCAATAATATTCAGTGCGGACAACGAGTGATACAGCGCCGCCGCATTGCCGGGCACTGACAGATCGCACACGCGGATTTCCGCTGTTATGTCCGAGTTCAGTTGCATCAGTTCCGCTTTCAGTGCCCGCAGTGCCTCCTCACGCCGTGCCACCAGCACAACATTGTTACCCCGGCGCACAAACGCGGCGGCAATGGCCCGTCCGATCCCGGCGCTGGCACCGGTGATCACCACATAATTCTGACTGTTCATACAAACCTCCTTTGACATTAGTCTGCGGAGCGTAAAAGATAGAGTTCACCCGAGGTCAAGAGGTTTCTGTATGTATTATTCTATCAGCGCGTTTTCTGCCTTAACCGGTTTCAGTATCCATACCCTGCGGTTTTATGAAAAAGAAGGTATTTTGATCCCGCAGCGCCGGGCAAATAATCACCGCAGTTACTCCGCCCGCGATGCAGAGTGGGTCACCTTTATCACACGGCTGAAAGAAACCGGGATGCCGCTGAAATCGATAAAATATTATGCGGATTTGCGGTCACAGGGAGAGGAAACAGCACAGGCACGTATGGACTTACTGCTGGCACACAGCGGGGCATTACAGCAGCAGATAGCGGTGCTGAATGATCATTTTCAGCACCTGGAAAGAAAGATAGATTACTACCGTGATTTACTGACCACGGCAGCAATCTGAGCCGTATCAGTCTGCGGCGCTGAGGTGGAATTTTTGTACTGAGCTTTGCAGCGCCTGCGTCTGCAACTCCAGACCGGCAGCTGTTTCAGAAACACTGCTGACCAGCGAGGCATTCTGCTGGGTGACCGTATCCATCTGGGTAATCGCCGTACCGACCTGTAAGATACCTTTGGTCTGCTCCTCTGACGCGATGGCAATTTCTTTCATGATCGCCGTCACTTCACCGGAGGCGCGGACAATCTCCTCCATAGTCACCCCGCCGCCGGCCACCAGTTTAATCCCCTGGTCGACACGGGACACTGCATTGGCTATCAGCCGCTCAATTTCTTTGGCCGCATCCGCACTGTTGCTGGCCAGTGTCCGCACCTCACCGGCCACCACCATAAAGCCGCGTCCGTGAACACCTGCCCGCGCCGCTTCTATCGACGCATTCAGTGCCAGAATGTTAGTCTGGAATGCAATACTGTTGATCACATTGGTGATTTCAGCAATCTTCCGTGAACTCTCGGAAATTTCGTCCATTGTGCGGATAACAGAGGCGATCATCTCATGTCCCTGATGCGCGGTTGAGGAAGTCACTTCTGCCAGTTCGCTGGCGTGATGTGCGTGATCCGCATTCAGTTTCACCGTCGCGGTAATCTCTTCCATACTGGCGGCAGTTTCTTCCAGCGCTGCTGCCTGCTGCTCGGTACGGGAAGAGAGATCCGTATTACCGCGCGCAATCTCCGAGGCGCTGGTACGTAATGTATCGCTGCCTTCACGGATAGAGCTGACCGCCTCCCGCAGGCTGTCCTGCATTTCACTGAGTAACGGGAATAATTTCCCGACACAGTTACGGCCGGCGGCATCATTTTCCACCGGCCGGCTCAGATCGCCTCCGGCAATACGGCGGAAATGCTGCCGGACATTGTTCAGCGGACGCTGCATCATTTTCACCAGATAACGATCCGCAAAAATCAGGATCAGCAGACCAAACAGTGTGCCGCTGATAATCACAATCCGCGTGGTAGTCATCAGACCGTCCACCAGGGTACGGGTCTGTTCAATCCGCGCCTCCGCCACATGAGTGAACTCAAGGCTGGCAGTACCAAATTCTTTGCTCAGCTGCGGCGTGACATCATGGGACTGCTTGCGGTAACCCGCCTGATCGCCCTGCTCTGCCAGCTGCATCTGGATTTTGACACCCTCGTCATAGAGCGCCTGCCAACGGGCAATCACCCTTTCCGACATCTGCACATCCATCGGTCCCGGGGAAATACGTTTCATTTCCGCCAGGTGCAGCCCCATATTCTCCATCGCTTCCGCAGACGGTTTTAAATCCGGCACTTCCCCTTCTGCTTTTTTCTGCATCTCGCGGTTCAGTCTGGAAATAAACCGGAAATACTGATCATTTCCCTGATTCAGTACCGTCAGCTGCCGGACTAACTGACGATCGGTCGCATTGCCGTCAGATACTCTCGACAGTGACCAGTCACTGTAAAAGCTGACACATCCGAGTGTCAGACACAAAATACCGAGTATCGACAGCATGACGAACCGGATGGATAAGTTTCGAAGTAACTGCATACAGTTTCCTTTAAGGGGCGACAAAATGATATGACAAGGCCATACGGATACTGTTATCGGCAGAAAACCTAAAAGTTATAATTTTTTTGTTATTTTTTAAAATTTTGTTGTTTTTCAGGTTAATAGCTACCCGATTTTTACCGGTTCAAGATATTTTTCTGTTTGTATGTCTCAAATTTACATAAAAAAAGACAATTCCTGATAAAAAAATACAAACTTCTGCACACTGCATACAGATATTTACACTCCTTGCGGATATAAAAGGTAAATTCATTTAATATTAGGAAGTTAACTTTTTATCGCCCAATAGCCGGGCGATATCACTTTTTACCGGTAATAAGAAGAATGAACATAGACGGGCTTCGCGGAAGTATTATCCAGAGTCTGGTTTTGTGGATTGAGCAAAATCTGGAATCTGATTTATCGCTGGATATCATTGCTGCACGGGCAGGTTATTCCAAATGGCATTTGCAGCGTTTATTTAAAGAACATACCGGAGTGGTAATCGGAAAATATATCCGTGCCCGGCGTTTATCCTGTGCGGCAAAAGCATTGCGGATCACCCGCAGCAGTATTCTCGATATTTCCGTGAAATACCGTTTTGATTCACAACAGACATTCTGCCGCGCCTTTAAATCTCAGTTTAATATCACACCATCCGCCTACCGCAAAAAGCAGGCTGGGACAGCAACGGGTTTTGTTTTCCGTTACAGGCTGAAAATCTGATTGAATTTCAGTCTGAACTGACCGAATTACCGGAAATACCGTTAGCGGGATCACATCATTATCACCGGAAAAATCTGTCCGACTGGCAGACAGAAAACCGGCAGTTCCGGCGTGAATTCTGGGAGCTGTTTTTTAAGGAAGTGGATGTTATTTCGGCGGATTTGTATGCCGTGCACGCCCCGTATGAATCTACCGCAGACGATATCAGTTATGCTTATACCACCGCAGTTATTCCGTCAGTATTATCACCTGAAGGGACCCGCCGGGCTTCGCTTACCCCGGTAACCTTACCGGGCGGATGTTATCTCAGAATAACCATTGACCCGGCCACACTGAAAAATCTGCCCAGTGATTACAACAATATTATTCATGCCGCCTATTCCTGCACGCTGGCAGAAATGAACCTGCTGCGCAGACGAGGCCCAGATATTGAGCATTATAAACTGCAACCCGCGGAGCGGCATGATGATTTTATTGCCAACGGCATGCAGTACGTGAAGGAAATTAATTACTACATCCCGGTCATGCTATAACAACGCATCATGTACGGCTTCACCGAATACAGAAGCCGTCTGCGGCCCGGAAATACGGGCAAATTCCCGGCCGTCTTTAAAGATCAGAACAACCGGCAATCCCCATACCGCGTATTTGGCCGCCAGTACCGGTGCCTGCATCACATTCACTTTTCCGGCCCGGACGGCGGCTGGGAATAGTGTTACCGCCTCATCAAACAGATGTTCACTCCGGCGGCACGGCTCACACCAGGGTGCATGAAAACGGATAACCGCAACACCATTGCCGTGTTCAATACCGGCAAAATTGCTTTCGGTATAGTCTGGTATCATATGTTATCTCCCTTCTCAGAATGAAAAATGATTACGTTCAGCCCTTCTGCTTTTATAGCGCAACCCCTGAAAAGTCTAAAGTCTTCCGGATAACCGCCGATAATAACCTGTAGCCCTGTCATAATACACATATCAACATAATGATTTATATATGATTTTAGTATACGTCGACATATTATGTTTTTTTTATCGGATAAATTATTATTCAGCCTGTAATTACTCGTTATATGTGTAAATTCGCATTTACACTTTAAACTTGTGATCGGGTATATTGTGGTAATAATTTGTAATATTTCAGGTGTTTTGTATCTAAACTGATATAACATCATGAAGTATAATGACTTTTATAATTTTACATTATGAAATATATGTTTTTATTGTGTATAATTTATGTTTAAAAAAACACATAAATTTATGATTTTACCCGTTATAACGCATTTTTGATGTAATCAATGATTTTATTTTAAAAACAAACCTATTACTCAAAATAAAAATATAAATAACAATAAGATTACAGGATTTTATCTTTGATATGACCGCGTTATTGATATTTAATCAAAATATTGAATTATTGATTAAATTTTTAATTTACTTTTTATTCATTAAAAATCAATGTATTAAAAATAAAAAGATATGAAAATAGTATCTATGCGTTATAAATGAATGTAATCTTCATTTACAAAAGAAAAGAAAATGAAATAATAATTTTATTTACTTATTTATCATAAGATTACAAAATAGGTAAAAAATAAAGATATATTTTTTTGAACACAGCAAAAATTGTTAACATTCAAAAAAGATTATAACGATCAAAAAATCATTATTGATAATTTTTATCAATCAATAATTAGCCTTTGATCGTTATAACTAACTTTACTTAGCCTGTGTAAGAGCTAATACTTAATCGCGAAATGCAGCTACGCCTTTCCTGCCATATTTAATTATGACGGAATTCGGATCTGTATTATCTGATTAATAATTCAGAATGCCTTGCATATTATTCCCATAAGAAACCCGGTAATTTTTGAGTACGACTCATGATGAATATAAATAAAATTGTTGGAGAACAAATCAGAGCACACAGAAAAGAACAGGGATTATCCGGTTCAGAATTAGGTGACAAATTAAAATTAAGTCAACAACAAGTTTCACGTTATGAGCGTGGGGAATGTAATATTCCGCTTGACATGCTGTTTACTATTTCACTGGTTCTGGAAGTGCCTTTTGTAAAGCTGTTTGGTGATCTGGATAACAGCCGGTATTTTATATATTAATTTTATTATTTTTTCGTTTTTTCATTTTTAATACACACAATGCAAAAATTGCATCTGAAGATTACATTCTTCAGATGTAGTGGTTTACTATTTTTTAAGATAGTAAAATTTGAAGATGGCGTTTATTTTTTTAGGAATTCAGTATTATGAAATTAAATATTATTGGTGCATCTGTTGTATCCGCTTTATTATTCTCCGCTGCTGCTTCTGCTGCTGATCCGGTTATTGTAAACGGCGGAAACGTTCATTTTACCGGGGAACTGGTTAACGCGGCATGTGCAGTCAGCACTGAAAGCAGCAACCAGACTGTAGAATTAGGTCAGTACCGTACAGCAAAATTAGCCGCAGCCGGCGACATGACAACTCCGGTTCCGTTCAAAATCAAACTGGTTGACTGTGACCCGACTGTATCAGGAACTGCGGCTGTTGCCTTTGCAGGTCAGAGCATGGATGGTGACGCAACATTATTAGCTGTAAATTCAGGTACAAACGCACCGGCAGCACAGAACGTTGGTATTCAGATTTCTGATAGTACCTCTGCGATTTTATCACCAAACGGCAGCAAATTCTCAGCAGCCAAAACACTGAACGAAGGCACTAACGTATTAGATTTCTCTGCCCGTTATGTTGCCAAAGGTGTATCCACACCGGGTCAGGCAAATGCTGATGCCACTTTCGTTGTTAAGTACGAATAATAAATTACAGAAAGTAATTAATTAAATAAAAACTCTCTCTGCACAGAATTATGCTTTATTAATTCTGACGATGGATTGTGCCTGTAACAGGGAGCAGAGAGGGTTTTATATATCATCTACTGTATTATAAGCCATCCCGAAAAATGAAATACCATACTCTATGCGTTATTTCTTACAGAGAATATTAAGAGGTGCCTTTGTGATTTCTGATTATTTTAAAAATAGTGCATTGATATTGTTTTTCACACTGATTTCAGGTTTTTCTTATTCCGCATCAAATCAAAACTCAGGAATCGCACTGGGTGCAACCCGGATTATTTATCCCCAGGATGCAAAACAAACTTCACTGTCTGTAATTAATCACAGCCCGAAAGAGCGTTTTTTGATCAACTCATGGGTTGATAATGAAAACGGCAAAGAGAAAGACTTTGTTATTACTCCGCCATTATTTGTGATGGAGCCTGCCAGCGAAAATATTCTGCGGATTGTCAATCTGGCTCAGGATCTGCCGAAAGACAGAGAATCTATTTTCTGGCTGAACGTAAAAGCCATTCCGTCCGTGGATAAAGAGTCACTGGAAGGAAAAAATGTTCTCCAGCTGGCGATTCTGTCGCGGATTAAATTATTTGTCAGACCGGCGAATTTACCGATCCAGACAGAAGATGCGGCGGAAAAAATTACCATCACGCAAAAAAACGGCGCGATTACGATTGATAACCCGACGCCTTATTACACCACGTTCGTCAATATCATTTTAGACGGACGTCCGCTTGAAAATGTCATGGTTGCACCATTCAGTGCCCATCAGATTGCCGGTAAAAACGGCCGTAAACTGACTTATCAGACAATTAATGATTACGGCGGACTGCGCAAACAGCGCGAAGTGAATCTGAATTAAGACATTCATTATTTTATTGTTGTCATGCAGGGAACAGGGTGAAATGAGTAACATCAAAAAGGTTTTCACACATACGCCGGTCTATTTTGCTGTGCTTGCAGCCGTTACGTGTTTTTTCCCTGCGGGAACCGCCGGTGCGAAACCTTCCTTTAACGCCGCGTTTTTAACCGACGACCTGTCTGATGCGGATGTCTCTGATTTATCCCGCTTTGAATCGGGCGGCTATCAGCCACCCGGTAATTACCTGGTTGAACTGTCCGTTAATAATGATTTTGTCTCCTCCTCTGAAATCACCTTTACCGAGCTGAAAAATAAAGAGGGTGAGCCTTATTTATTCCCCTGCTTCAGTGCAGAGACCATTATCGGTTTCGGGGTAAATATCGCCCGTCCGGAGGAATTAACCGCGCAGGATAAGCAATGCTTTCCGTTTACCGAAAAAATTCCCGGTTCAGAATATCACTTTGATTTTCAGAAACAGCGGCTGATGCTCAGTTTCCCTCAGGCCAGCCTCTCCGGGCAGGCACGCGGCTATATTCCGCCGGACAGATGGGAATCCGGTATTCCGGCGCTGTTTATGAACTATTTCGCGTCCGGGAATAATAACTCGGACAATACCAGCAGCTACTACGTGAACCTGAACTCAGGATTTAACCTCGGTGCTTGGCAGTTCCGTCAGTCCGGCTCCTGGAATTACAACAAAGGTAAAAACACCAGTAACAGCCAGTGGCGCAGCCTGATGAACTATGTTCAGCGGCCGATCATCGCCCTGAAAAGCCAGCTGGTCATCGGTGACGGCAACTCGGACGGCAGTGTCTTTGACTCTGCCGGGTTCCGTGGTGTGCGGCTGTTTTCTGTCGATAATATGTATCCGGACAGCCAGCAGGGTTATGCCCCGACCGTGCGTGGTATGGCGAAAACCGATGCCAAGGTGGTTATCCGCCAGAACGGTTATGTGATTTATCAGGTGTATGTTCCGCCGGGTCCGTTTGTCATTAATGACTTAAATCCGGCCACTTCCAGTGGTGACTTACAGGTTACCATCGAGGAGAAAGACGGCACGCAGCAGCAGTATGTCGTACCCTATTCGACACTGCCGGTGCTCCAGCGTGAAGGCCGTGTGAAATATGATGTGATGGCCGGGGAATTCCGCAGCGGTAACAGTAACCAGGATAAGCCAACATTTGTCCAGGCGACACTGCTGGCCGGTCTGACACGGGATATCTCTGTTTATACCGGGACGCAGCTGGCGGATAAATATAAATCCGTACTGGTGGGTGTCGGCCAGAATATCGGTCGTTTTGGTGCATTTTCATTCGATGTCACCCATGCAAACAGTGAACTGGCGGACGGCTCAAATCACAGCGGGCAGTCATTCCGTTTCCTGTATGCAAAATCTCTGAACACCACCGGAACCACGTTCCAGTTATTGGGTTACCGCTATTCCACCAAGGGCTTCTATACCTTAAACGATGTCGCGTATAAACAGATGTCCGGGTATGAATATGCCCCGGATGGCGAAGATGGTAATACCGGCAAGCCGATCATTATTAATTATCACAACCTGCTCTATAACAAAAAAGGGCGTTTTCAGGTCAATATTTCGCAATCATTTGATCAGTACGGCTCGCTCTATGTATCCGGTAACCAGCAATCTTACTGGAACCGCAGCGGCAAAGATGAATGGTATCAGGCCGGGTATTCCAACAGCTGGAACGGGATAAATTACTCCGTTTCCCTGAGCACCACCAAGGCACTGGAACTCAAAGAGCGCGATAACATGCTGTCAGTGAATGTGTCCGTGCCGTTTTCCTCATTCTCATCGCGTAATGCGCGCAGTAATGATGCCTTTAATAACGCCTATGCCACCTTCTCCGCCACCAATAACTCCGGCGGCCGGGACGCTTACCGCGTCGGCATGAACGGCACGCTGCTGGAAGCCAGAAACCTGAGCTATTCCGTATCACAGGGACATGTCAGCCAGCAGGGTTATAACGGCTCGGCCGGCCTGGATTATCAGGGCACCTACGGCGACTTCGGGATCAGCTATAACTACGACCCGGATCAGAACCAGCTGAACTACCGGGCTTCGGGTGCGGTACTGCTGCATGAGAACGGGTTTACATTCGGCCAGTCAATCAATGACACCACCGTGCTGGTCAAAGCGCCGGGTGCTGCCGGTGTGGCGGTGGAAAACTATACCGGGGTGAAAACGGACTGGCGTGGTTACGCCATCATCCCTTATGCCTCCGCCTACAGGAACAACCGTATTGCCCTGAATCCGGACTCATTTAATGACAATACGGAAATTAAAAATAACGTACAGAACGTGGTGCCGATCAGCGGCGCTGTCGCCCGTGCCACGTTTGAGACCAGTATCGGGATCCGAGCGCTGCTCACCCTGACACACAACGGCAAACCAATCCGCTTCGGCAGTATGGTGCAGGAAACCGGCTCTCAGATCAGCAGCATCGCTGATGATGACGGGCGTGTGTATTTAACCGGCCTGCCGCTGACCGGGAAATTACTGGTGCAGTGGGGAAATCAGCCGGGTGACCAGTGCACTGCGGATTATGATTTTACCCGTCAGGAAATCAAAGGGCCGTTACTCCGGACCGCGCTTGAATGTAAATAGAGAGTTAATGATGAAAAAGAGATATGCAATCCCGTTATTAATGGCATTTTTACCTCTTCCGGCGCTGGCAGTGGTATGCAGTAATGCCTCCGGCGGGGTCAGTGAAGTGTATTATGATCTGACAGACAGCTTTACTTCCGCCAATAACCAGGTCGGTCAGGTAAAAATATTAACCAAAAACTTCAGTGAACGGGTTGAGGGGATCTGCCCGGTTCACTCCGGTAATAACCGGACAATGCGAAGCTATGTCGCCAATATGCCTGTAGTGGAAACGGAAGGGAAATATAAATACCTCCAGCTGAATGATTATCTGCGCGGGGCGATGAGTATTATTGACAGCTCCGCCGGTACTTTTTATCCGCCCCAGGACTATGTTCTGATGGGAAATCACCCGAACGTTACCAAGGGAAAACCGTTCGGTATCATGGACAGTAATTTTACATTCCGTCTGAAAGTGACCCGCCGTTTTGTTGATCAGGTGGTGATCCCGAAAAAGACGCTGTTTACCGTATATGTCACCACGGCAAATACCGACCCGTTAAGCACTCCCGTCTACACCATCAGCTACAGCGGCATTATTAATGTGCCGCAGCAATGCAAAGTCGGGGTTAATGATATTGTGGTGATTAACTTCGGCAAAATCGGCTCGCAATTATTCAGCCAGGCCGGTGCCGGTAATAAGCCAGCTACGGTAAATAAAAAACTCGAAAATATCGCGATACAGTGTACCAACGTAGAAGCCAAAGCTTATCTGACACTGCGTATCGAAGCCGAAAAAGTCAACGGTAATATGATTGTCTCTGATAACCCGGATGTCGGTTTTATGGTTGGTGATAAAGACGGCAACGCATTAACGCCGAATAATATCGGCAGTGTTATTCCGTTCCAGCTCGATGGTGCCGGATCGGCCCGGACGGCAATTACCGCCTGGCCTGTCAGCGTGACAGGAAATAAACCGAAAGAAGGTGTTTTCCAATCCCGCGGATATTTACGCGTAGACTACGAATAACAGGCACGGTAATGAAAAAAAGAATAAAACACGCTCTGTTTCCCCTGCTTTCCGGATGGCTGCTGATCCATTCCGCTGCCGCCTATGAACTTGGCCGGGTGAATATTGAGTTGTCCGGTGAAATTGTGGCTTACAGCTGCGGGGTTGAAGTCTCTCAGGCAAATAAAAAAGTTGAGCTGGGGCGCTGGGCACTGAAGAATTTCCGTGCCGCCGGTGATAAAACACAATCCATGCCGTTCAGTTTTCAGTTACAGAACTGCCCGCCCTCTTCTGCTGTCACCTTTGTTTTCAGCGGTAAGAAAGATAAAACGGACAGCTCATTGCTGGCCATAAATGAAGGTGCAAGTGCGGCGAGGTCTGTGGCGGTGGAAATCCTCGACAGTCAAAAAAACCGGCTGCCTATGGAGACCAAAAGCCCGAAAATCGCCATGGATATTAACGGTAACGGTCAGGCGCAATTTTATGCCAATTATATCGCCACCGCTGACCGCCCGACTCCCGGCATTGCCGATGCGGATGCTACTTTTATGATTACTTATGATTAATCCCGTCACAACAATATTTTGCGGATGACCGTCTCTGCATTTATGTGCAGAGACGGAGAATAAATTAAAAGTGATACCGGATACCGGCGTACAGCAAATGTAATTTAACATCCGTATTGGTATAACCTGTTGCGGTATTAAGACCATTATGCGCCGTAATTCTGTTTTCTGCCGATCCGGCATCCGTATATGAATAACCGGTATCCAGCGAAATATTATCATTAATATTCCAGGAAATACCGGCACCGGCAGACCAGGCCAGATTAGTCACACTTTTTGATGCCCCGGCACTAAGCGCCTGCCCGGCCACATTGGTATCCCAGGAAACATCATTACGGATAAATGCAGCACCGGCCCCGGCCATCAGATAAGCACTAATATCATTATTAACCGGAATGTCATAATACACATTCACCATCAGGGTATCGGCTTTCGTTTTCATATACAGCGAAGACTCTGACGGTAACGGAAAGGTGTTATTTTTCTGATTATGCCAGTAGCCGGAAACAGACGGTGAAAAAGACATATTATCATCCTGCTGCCCGTAATGCTGAAATGCGAGTTCAACACGGACAGGCTGATAAGTATCAGCGGTAAACTGATACCCTACCGCGATCCCCGGCGAAAAAGCAGTCTCTGTGATATTTTTCAGATTTTCTTTTTCAATATTATATGACAGCGCTCCCGCTGTCATACCCGAGCCCTGTAATGAATTATCTGTTGTTTTTAACACCCCCGCACCTGCCTTGGCCGAAATATAAAAACCCGGCTGAGATGCGGAAAATGCATGTGCGGAAGCCAGTGCCAGCAGGCAGCCTGTCAGTAATTTACTCTTTATCATTATTTGGTTCCCGAATAATCAATATTAAAGATATTCCAGTGTAAAGGTTGCCTGTGAATTTGCGGTACCTGCACCGACCGGATTACCTGTGGCGACATATTGCGCATAAAACTCCAGCGGAATAATCGTATAATCCGGACTAACCGGATATATAATGGTTTCAGAATTGGGTTTTACAACATTCTTATTTCTGTCAAGAATAGAGATCCCTATATTTCTGGCAGTACTGCCGGCATCAAGTTTAAACAGTGTATTATTTACAGAATCCGCCGTACCTGAAAATTTTACTTTTACGCCGGTTGCCAGCGGCCCGCAGTCAATCAGGTTAATGACAAACCGCTTAGGCGGCACGCCCCGCGGTGTTTCCTGAAATTGCTTTACCGCCCATGTTCCCAGGTCAACCGTCTGGTTCATTGTGCCCGGTGTAATGGTGCAGGCATTGGAAACCAGATTGGCTTTCATGATTAAGTTAATACTGCCGATATCCGAAACAGCAGCAGAGCTGAATAACGTCGTCAGTAAAAAAATCAGACTTCCTTTTCTGCGCCCTGTTCCGGAAAAATCATTATTTGTACTTTTCATCATCTGTATCCTCCGGAGAATTACGGGAAATCAATCCGCAAATAAGCCTGTGATGTTACCGGTCCTTCATCAGGCCTGACGCCTGTCACACTGGCCGGATAAACCCGGATACGTGCATTCGCCCGTGTATTTCCGTCAAGATAAAAAGGAATAAAACTCGACAGACTGTTGGGTGTCAGTTCCTTATCACTGCTGTCAGTGACAATAAACCCGACATCACTGTTATCGGAAATCACAATATTTCCCGCAACGTTATTAGCCTGCAAACGCATATTCAGGTTTGTTCCTGAGGCAATATTATCGCAGGTCACCGATAACGTGCTTTCCTTCGGATTGATATTCTGTGCTCTGGCTCCCGCCGTTTTAAATGCCCCGGTTGATATATTCCCGAAATCCACAATAACGGTTTGTCCGGCATTAATGGAGCAAGTCTGCGGAACCGTAATATTCAGAGATAAATAAATATTCTGCACTACCTGGGGTGAAGCACAGTTATCCGGCTGGCAAAAACCGAACTGACCAATCAGGATATTTTTTGAATAGGTACCACTGACAATTTTCCGGTCAATACGGATCCGGCTCTGCCAATCACGAGCAAATATAGTAATGTTCCCGCCATTATTATAATCTACCGGTGTACAGTTTCCGTTACCGTAAACCCGTTCATTAAAAGGCACATAGATTTTTCCAGTGCTTCCGATACAGGGAGAATCCCGCCCCAGTGCCACAGAAATATAATCATCAACCCGTTTGAATTGCCAGTTAGTTGCATGAGACTGCGGTGACGGAATTGTATCACCATTAAATTTCGCCCATTGCATAAGATAACCATTATGTGTTGCCTTCATGTGGACATCAGGCGATGTTATTGTGTTACTGTTAATCTGTGCACCGGTATCATTTTCATTTGATGCCAGATTTTGCTCTATCTTAAGATAGACATCATTACATCCTGAAGTACAGGTTACCGCATAGCTGTTTGCACAAAACAGAAGTAAACCTGATAACATTATATTACGCATAATTAAAACTCACTTTATCAGATAAGTGTTATAAACAGCGGGCACTGATATTGCTGATCGGGGTGTTATTACCGGCTGTTAAATGATATTCAGCCGTGCATTGTGAATCTGCACTGTTTCCCCAGACAATATTCAGTTTCCCTTTTTCCGGCAGACCTGACATAAATGCAACCCCATCTTCTCCGACAATATTTGCTTTACCGGTATTGTCATCGCTGACTATTGCCCCGAACGGCACCACTTTTCCGTTTTTCTGCAATAGCGTCACCATTGCTTTCAGGCCAATACGGGATTTGAAATTCGCTTTCACAATAGCGCCCTGAACCGGAACCACATAATCCAGTTCTGCATTATCCGGTAATGTGGTGATATCCAGTGCAACACGGTTATTCCGGTAAGCAGTTGCATTCGGGATAACGGCATAGCCCCGCCAGTCAGTGAAAACACCAGTTTCATTTTCAACGGATGTATCCTTAACACCCGGCGCTTCAACTAATATATTGGTCTGGCCGAGCGGCTGACTTAATGTAATACCATTCTGATGTGCCAGAACACCGCCGCGGACAGTATAGGTCACTTGCTGCCAATTTTTTCCGTAATTATAACCAGCCCCGGCCTCGCCATATCCGCCCTGGTAATTAACAGATGCACTTCCGGATGCACTTTCACCTTTATTCGCATATCCTTGCTGAACGTTATAATTAAGGTTATTGTCCTCAAGTAACGTACCTGAAATACCCAGCCGCTGAGAAACCTTATTATTATCGTCCCTTGTCAGCGTATAAGTAGAATAGATATTATTCCGTGAACCGGTAATATCCGCAGCATCCCCGCCGCCAAACCAGCGACTCAGCGGTATTGAAATATTAAAAGCAATGCGTTTATCTTTATCCGATAATCCGACGGATTTATTTTGTGACCAGTTTAAACCATAGGTAATATCTTCCAGGTTACCGTTATAACCCAGCTGAAGTGATTGATCTGTTTCACTGGTTCCCCAGTATGTCTGGTGACTACCGGTAATATAAACAGATCCGTAACCATCAAACTGTGGCTGATATTAATCTGATACTGTCCCTGTTTGGTATAATAGAGGTTATGATAGTCAATGATTTCAGCGTCTTTATATTCAGGACCATCCTGAGTCCTGATGTTATAGCCGCTCATCTGTTTATAACTGGTTTCACTTAATGTGTAATACCCTTTGGTGGAATAGCGGTATCCCATCAGCTGAAAGTTTGTGCCCAGTTCATTCAGCGACTTGGCATATAAAAACCGGATAGATTGTCCCTGTTTATGCTCACCATTAGGTAAACGGCTGTTTGCCTGTGTAATATCCGCTGAGATTGCCCCCCATACACCGAGGTTTTTCCCGGCACCGGCAGAGAACGCACGGTAATTATCCGATAACTGTGTCCCGCCATATACCGTCACACCTTCTGAAAAACCGTGGCTGATAGTTCCCTGCCAGAAATCCGGACTATTTTGCATAGATGAGCCGGAACGGAATTCCCCGGCAGTTAATTCATATTTTGTCCGGCCTTCACGCTGTAACATCGGTACAGCAGAATACGGCACCGTAAACTGATTAATCGTGCCATTATTTTCTTTCACCGTGACATCTAAATTACCGCTGCTGGATGTTGCATACAGATCTTTGATTTCAAATGCGCCGGGGGAAACATAGGACTGGTAAATAACATAGCCATTCTGACGAATAGTGACCTGTGCATTACTGTTGGCAACCCCTCTTACTGTCGGAGCAAAACCACGCATACTGTCCGGCAGCATATTATCATCAGACGCCAGTTTTACCCCTCTGAAACCCACACTGTCGAAGATATCATTTTCAGTAAAACTATCACCAATGGTCATCTGACTTTTCAGCGGAATGATCGCCTTTTATACATAAGTACGAATATTATTCCACTGACTGTTATCTGTACGACGGTCGGACGTATAATTCCAGGTACTGGCGTTTCTCAGTTGCCACGAACCGAGGTTAATGCCGCTGCCCAGATTTAAAAAATAGTTGTTATATCTTGCATCATTTTTAGTATTTTTACTGTGACTGCCGGTAAAACCATAATTCAGTAACAGGGCATTAATGCCATCCTGCCATTCTGATGGCGGAATATAACCCCGGATATTATTGATAAATGCAGCCTGCGGAATATCCACATGCAATTTCTGATCTTCGAAATCAAAGCGGGTCTGCGATTTATCGTATGTTGCCCGGAAATCCACACAGCTGTCATTCAGTAATACGGCTTTACTGATGTCAATATTATATTTTCAAACCAGTCTGTGGTTAAGCAGGGTATTAAACCTGAATCATCCTTATCCGATTTTATTTTACCGTCCTTTTCATTACTGACAAATAAAACATCCTGTGTTGCCACATACTCACCGTTAAGAAATACCTCAACCCGGTATTCACCCGCTGCTTGTCCCAGGCCTTTATCAAACCGGCTCAGATCGGCAACTTCATTACCGTTATCTGACAGAAATGCAGGGTTAAAAAATTCATCTGCATAACCGTTCTTAATAATGACCATGTTGCCTGTTATCATTGCACATGAAAGCATTAACATTATCTTGTTAAATTTAAAGCATGGCAATTCTTTCTGCATAAAATGCGCTCCGTATAAAATAAGATAATAATGGTTAATTTGAATTAACGCTGATTACCGGTGTATTGGCACCATAGTCATTAATGGTCTGATACGATATTTTTCCCGCAACAGGTTTTGTTGTATTAATTATTTTTTCGGCGAATGGTGCGATCATAAAACCATCTATTTTTTGATCAGCAACTGTCATATTTATCACAGTCAGGTAATAAGGTGACGGGTTAGTAACATTTAATCCTCCGCTGACCTTATTAAATTTAAGCATTTTATACGCATCACCCACCTTTACCGGCAAACCTTCCGGACGGACAAACATCTTAATTCTCGCCAGAACAGCAATTTGCAGTACGTTTTTATCAGCTATCTGTTCGCGTTCAACCGACGGGATTGCTTTACTGTTCAGCCAGAATAAACTCTCTCTGTCTTTGGGTAAATTTGCACCTGTATTAATGATCTTTATTGTATTCTCACTTTTTGGCTTACTGACAAACAAAGGAGGGGTAACCGTAAATAACTTTGTTTTTTTATCAGAGGCATCATCTATCCAGGACTGAATCAAAAAACGATTCTTTTCATCAGTATTCGTTACCGCCAGAGAGACCTGTTTTTCCTCCATAGGATAAATAATACGGGTTGCACCTAAAGCAATCCCGCCGGCTGAAGCCATAGCCGGAAAAAGTAATACGACGATGAAAGAAAATATTATTTTTCTCATTTTAAATTTTGACTTATACATTACTTAAATCCCCGCAGAGAGTATTTAATTATTATTTATATGTTAAATTAAACCATATTGACGCATTTGCTTTTCCGCCTGTCACCTGCATATCCGTTGCTCTGTATCTGGCGTTAAAATTCAATATGTTTTCACCTTCATGAAAGTCAATCCATTTTGATGGTATATTATCGGGAATAACAATATCTCCGTCGCTATCGAGAATGGCAATACCTACACCTTTTGCCGTTTCGTCGCTATCCTCAAGCTTAATTATCTGCGGATCTTTCTCATTAATATAGCCAAAGACAGAAAGCCCTACTTTATTACTTACCGCAGTACTGCAATTCGTTATTACTATTTTGAACGGAATATTACCTGAATAACTTCCGGTTCCTTTAAACTGATTAGTTCTGAATTCCCCCCATATCAATAACATCGTTTTCACTGTTTGTTGAAAGGGCACACCCGGCCTCCACCAGTCCTCCTCTTAAATGCACCATTCCCCCGTCAATAATGGTATGCGTGTTATTTCCGGCATAGGTGCCGGCAGAAAAACCGCACAACAAAAATACCGTGCTGATTAATTTATGCATTTATTTTACTCCAATCGGCAAACAGTGACCCGGTCACCCGGGCCACTGATAACGCGCTAACGGGTTCGGTAATAAAAGGCGATTTTATTAATACTGCATTGTGAAGGTAGCATCCGCATCCGCGCCACCCGGTGTTACCGAGGCTTGCGTTGAAACATAATTTGCCGAAAAATTCAGGACGTTGACACCCTCAACTAAATTTTGGGCCGTTGAGAAAGCAGAACCGTCCGGTTTCAGCACTTTCCCCAGATGGTCAGCGATCTGAATACCGACACCTTTGGCTGCACCGGCTGCACCGCCACCGATATTGCTGGTTGAAAGTGCAGTCGGATCATCCGGAGAGGTTAACCCGGAAAATGAAACAGATGCCTTGGTTGATACACTGGTATCACAATCTTCTAATTTAATAGAAAACGGCACATTACCGGATTTTTTCCCTTTGGCATCAAAAAATGCAGTGCGGTACTGCCCCATATTGACCGTCTGACCGGTAGAGTCAGCACTGACAGCACATGCAGCATTCACAATTCGTCCTGTAAAGTGAACAGTACCGCCTGTAACGGTTGTTGCTGCCATGCTTAACTGACTTGCCGATAACACTGCGAGAGCAACCACAGACATAACTAAACGTTGTTTATTCAACATACGCTTTATTCCTCATTGTTAATTTTATTTGATATTAAGTATTATTACTTACAACAGACAGGTGACTTTCCCTGTAGAAAATCATTTACTCCATATTTTGATATTACTGGTTACCCTCCTTTGTTTTTAATCTTTGATATTGACTCATATTTAAATCAGAGTAGAACAATCCCTGTTCATTAAATATCCTGACCACCTCTTCCGAGGTCATTTTTAAGGAAGAAAAAAACCGAAAAAGGATAACAATGTTGAAATTAGTTAATCCGTTCTCATAACGTGATATTTGTTGCTGACTGATATTAAGCATTCCGGATAATTCCTGACCACTTATGCCCAGTTCTTTTCTCCTCAGGCGTAATAAAGCACCTAAATATCTATTGGCGACATATTCGACAAAAAAATCGCACAGTGTCTAGTGATTGCATAAAAATACCTTATGCTTTACATAAAATAAATTATATAAATAATAATTTTAGTAAATGCGGTGATGCATTTATTTATTTCTTGCGACCAATAATACTGAGATTCAAACACTTTAATCCAATAGTTATTTACGCCTTTAGTGTTCACTAATGATAGGTTTTGCCTATTAATTTGCATTAATCCAATAACTGATAATTATTTAAAGTCAAAAGAGATATAATTACTCATTACATATCATATAGCTAAAAAACACACACACGGGACAATCAGAAATATTTAGTTACACATGTTGATTTTATAAAAATTAGCCATAACAGATTTTACATCTTAGAATGCAGTGATTAACGACAAATTACTTCAATATTGTTTCATCATGATTTAAAATAGACAAATAAAACTACGTAGTAACCTATATGCAACACAAAATATTCTTTACATTAATTTCTTTAAATCAATTTATCCATAATATGTGATTATATCCTATATTGTTGTTATTTTACTCAGCTCGAATTAGATATTGAGTAAATATATCTCCCTGCTGTTAAATAAAATCAACATTTGGTTAAGAATAAATCTCATGAAACAATGACACATTCTGCTTTGCAGCATTTAACTGCATTCCATTAACTAATTAATATGCTTTACCTTATTTCAAAGATAAATAATTTTGATAAAATATAAAATTCATCTGCATTGATAATGCTCTGTCTGTTTATTCCATCTGTACCGACACCGGTGCAGGGATGAAGAAACTAATAATCAAATACCCATGTGATTACAAAGGGTAATTGGTGTGCATCATATCTCATCAGAGTTTCCTTGGTGCCGGCCAATAATTTGTGCTTTTTTTTAAAGTTGCATATAAAATACTTTTTAAACTTTGAAAAATATTTTAGAATCATATCTTAATCATCTGTTTAATTTCAGGAGAGCACAGATGGATCGCATCATTATTCCGACAAACTACATCCATGTCCGGAGCACCCCGCTCTGGACCAGAGAAACAGCACCGAAATCTATCTGGCAAAGGCATCTCGATAAAGGGACACGCCAGGGCGTTTATCCTAAACTGTCTGTTATGCAGGGCTCGGTTATTTACTATTCCTATGCAGATGAAACCAGCCCTGAGCCAACAGACACTCTGGTGATAGAAGCCGGACAGTTCGGTGTTTTTCCGCCGGAAACCTGGCACCGGATAGAAGCGGTTACTGACGATACTGTGTTTAATGTTGATTTTTATGTCGCCCCAGAGATTCTGACCGAGGAGTAACACAATCATGAACGACGAAAACAAAGGCTTTTTATTAGCGTTGATCAATGAAAGTAACCGTCTGACCGCGGAGAAACTCTTTCTTAATCCGAAAAAATTATATATTCCTGAGATTGCAGCAGAAGAAATTGCGTTGCTGGTCAGCGAATTAGACGGTAAAGAAAAGATTAATGATGCAGCACTGATGGTCACCATGACCAATAAAAATAATGGTGTTTCAGTGGATAAAGACGTGGATTCCGTCGCTGAGTTAGCCGATGCGGAAAATGCAGCGCAAATCGTCAAAGATCTGATTAATATTATTCGTGGTTATGATATGGATGAAGAAACCAATATCTGCGGATGGTAACCGTTCTGTCTGTTCCGTGAGGGGAAAAACGGCTTCCCCTCCGGAATCATGTATTACCCGGCTTGGCGGATGTCGTCATACTCTCTGGTTTTATCAAACACACTTTTGGCAAACGGACAGAGAGGAATAATTTTCCGGTTTTCACGACGCATTTTCTCAACCACCGCCGCAACCAGTTTATTACCGACTTTCTGCCCGCGCAGACTGTCATCTACCATAGTATGGTCAATAATTGCCAGATTATCCCCTGTATACACAAAGGTGATTTCCGCTATCCGGTTTTTGCCGTCCTCAGAAAGAATATAAAAACGGGTTTCATCTTCACGAATATCCATCACTTATCTCCTCCGGCTTAAAATAATACTATATGCAAAATCGTACGGATAAGAATACCGAACAATGCAGCCGGGATCACATAACGGAATAAGCGGACAAACCGCGAACTGATACCGAGGAAAATCCCGATACCCGGTAAATCAAATGTCTGGATAAGTAATCCGGCAGAGGCGTTAATCTGATTGGCGGTTACTGCTCCCTGCTGTACCAGGTCAGAAATCACCCCGAAATACGCTGTTCCCCCGGCCACACATTTCACCAGGGCAGGCAGGACAAAGCTGTCCGGAATATGCAGAATATTGAGCACCGGCATCAGGATATGATGCAGCCATTCAATAACTCCGGCCGCCTGCATTAATCCGACAATGGATAATGACAGGATCAGCATCGGAATGGCGCCAAGTGCCAGACGGATAGCATCCGCTCCCGCGCTGTTGATAACTGCCAGAATCCCCTGATTATTCTGCTCCGCATCCGGCAGCGGTTCTGAACCGGCAGTCTCTGCCGCCGATAAACGCCGGCCGGTGACATACCAGGTAAAGGCTGCCGCACACAATCCTCCGGCGATCGAAATTATAATGGCAGCCGTCCAGTGCAGACCGAACGGCATCAGCGGATAAAATACATTTCCCTGCCCCATGGCAAAACACATCGCCAGCGTTGCGGCCATATGGCGATCAGACACCCCCCGCTTATCCATAATCGCGAGTGTCGCCAGCGGCGCGGCAAAGCTGACAAAATTTATCTGGATAAGTGCGAATGCACTCATCCCGGTTAAGCCGAAGGGTTTAAGCAACGGAGCCAGCCAGCGGACAATCACATCCAGTACGCCCCTGACAGAGAGATATTTCATTATGATCAGCATGACGACCATAATCGGTAATAAGGTATAAAGCGCGACATCAACGGATGCTTTACCCGCTGAAATGATAATACTGATAACATCCATGAAATGAATACAGAAAATATCGGAATAGGTTTTCCGGATTATAACCCTGTAATTTCAGAAGTAATTCAATTTTTTAAAGCTGCTTAAATAAAGCAGATAAATATCTCCAATCCTGTATTTTCGGATGTTTTGCTCAATCAGATGTTAACCGGCGGGATCAATGACCAAAAAATACCCCCGCATGACAGCCCGCCGTTGCCTGTTATTTCTATCCGGCTGATTTATCTCATCATTCAGAAATATGACCAGAACAGCGACAATGGCATCACCAGTACCAGAGCCGGAAGCAGGTTAATCACCGCAAACAGTTTAATACCGCAGATCCGAAACCCGGTCGCGATTAATAATACCCCGCCCGCCGCAGTGAAATCCGCCATCATAGCCGGTGTGGTAAACGGCATTAATAATGCGCCGCTGCCCGCCAGCATAAGCTGAATAATCAGCATCGGTGCAGCAATAACCGATACCGCAATGCCTAACGAACAGGCAAATATCATCGCAGTAAAAAAATCCATAAAGGCTTTAGTCAGCAGAACAATCGGGTCACCGGTCATTCCTTCATGCATCGCCCCGAAAATCCCGGTACCGCTGACACAGAACAAAAAAATCAGCACCACATAGTTTTCAATAAAACTTTCCTGTGCTCCACCCCGCGCCGGAAGCCACATTTTTACTTTACCGGCGACGGTATTGATTTTATTTTCCAGACAGCACAGTTCACCAATAACTGCCCCGAGCAGCACTGACAACACCATCACCGGCATATTGGCACATTTGATAATCAATAAAACTCCGATCCCGAGTGATGCCAGCCCGAATACCGACGGCATGGATGTCCGGATACGTTCCGGCAGACGATGGCTTAACCCTGCTCCGGCAATTCCGCCGATCAGTACGGCGGCGGCATTAATAAAAGGTCCGGTAACCAAAACTGACTCCTGATGTTTTTATTTGAATCTCATTATTATACGGAACCGGTACAATACTGTACGTGTGCCTGCCGGCAAAACAGGTACAGACTGCCATCCATTATAAGTGAATTATGGTTAAATAGCTCACAGCGTTTTGACGTCTACTTTGCTGACAATGCTGATCTGAACGGACTTGATACTCTGGTGACTGAACAAAAAAATTACTTTACCTGTTTTAACAGCTAAGTTTTATTAATATCAGAAATAATAAGAGGATACTTCAGCATCCTCTTATTATTCAGTCTGTCTTTGTTTATATATTTTGAGCCTGCACTTTCGGCCGCAGGAACAGCGCCGGCAGTGCTGTCAGCGCCATCAGCCAGAATATCCCGCCATGAATATCCTCATACAGATACCCCGCCACCAGCGTCATCACCGCAATCGCCCCGCCCATTGCCAGCGCGGAATACGCAGCCTGTAACGGAATGATTTCTGTGGATTTACGCGCGCTGATAAAACGCATTGCTGCCAGATGACACACAGTATATGTGCCGCTGTGCAGGATCTGCGCCACAATCAGCACCGGCAGTGCCGCCGACATGCCCAGCAGCGACCAGCGCAGAATACCGCAGATACCGGAAAGCAGCAGCAGGTTTGCCGCACTCCAGCGGCGGAACAGCTTATTACTGAAGGTAAAGACAATCACCTCCGCCACCACGCCCAGTGACCAGAGGTAGCCTATCGCTGCATCAGAATACCCGACCTTCTGCCAGTAAATCACACTAAAGCCGTAATAGGCAGCATGCGCCCCCTGCAATAAACTCACGCACAACAGAAAGCGGACAACGGCATTATCTTTCAGCAGAACCCGGAATTTCACCTGCGGCCCGCGCTGTTTCATTTCTCCGGCCGGCATAGTGCGCGGACGCAGCAGCGACGTCAGCAGCAGAGTCCCGGTGCTGACCACCAGTGCCGCCAGGATTACCTCATGCATCCAGATATCCATCAGTATTCCGGTCACCGAGGTGGCAATGATAAAGGCCACCGATCCCCAGACACGAATCGAGCCGTAATCCATCGGGAACTGCTTTTGCCAGGTACCGGCGAGTGAATCCCCCAGCGGGATCATCGGTGAGAAAAAGAGGTTAAATCCGGCCATGACAAAAAAGAGCCAGAGCCAGTGCGAACCGAAATAAAACGCCACCGCAAACAGAAAAGAGCAGAGCGCCATCAGACGCAGAGCAAAAATCAGCCGCGACGGATCTTTAAACAGCGGCGTGATAAACAGGCTGCCAACGAACCGCGCCACCAGCCCCACACTGAGCAACATACCGACCGTTGCCACATCATGCCCTTCACCTTTCAGCCATGCGCCCCAGTATGGAAGAAAAATCCCGTAGGAAAAAAATACGTAAAATAATCAAGCGCCAGCCAGAGCGATGACGGAACAAACATCTGCCTCTCCTTTTTAGGAATACAAAAAACCCGCTTGTGGCGAACGAAGCGGGTTTTGGTGATATCAGATTGGTAACGCGATTATGCGTAAACCGGGTATTTCGCGCAGATAGCCAGAACTTTTTGTTTCACAGCTTCAATGGTCGCTTCATCATTGAGGTTATCTAACACGTCACACATCCAGCCGGCCAGTTCACGGGCTTCTGCTTCTTTGAAGCCGCGACGGGTAATTGCCGGGGAACCGACACGGATACCGGAGGTCACAAACGGGCTCTTCGGATCGTTCGGCACACTGTTTTTGTTCACAGTGATGTTAGCACGGCCCAGTGCAGCATCGGCATCTTTACCGGTGATGTCTTTGTCGACCAGATCCACCAGGAACAGATGGTTCTCAGTACCACCGGATACCACTTTATAACCACGGTTCAGGAAGACTTCAACCATTGCTTTGGCATTTTTCACAACCTGAACCTGATTTGCTTTAAATTCAGGCTCCATTGCTTCTTTTAACGCCACTGCTTTACCGGCGATAACGTGCATCAGCGGACCGCCCTGGTTGCCCGGGAATACGGCTGAGTTCAGTTTTTTATACAGATCTTCATCACCGCCTTTCGCCAGAATCATCCCGCCGCGCGGACCCGCCAGGGTTTTGTGCGTGGTGGTGGTGACAACATGTGCATGCGGAACCGGGTTAGGATAAACACCCGCAGCGACCAGACCGGCAACGTGCGCCATATCAACAAACAGGTAAGCACCGATGCTGTCAGCGATTTCGCGCATTTTCGCCCAGTCAACCACACCAGAATAAGCAGAGAAGCCGCCGATGATCATTTTCGGCTGATGTTTTTTTGCCTGAGCAGCAACATCGTCATAATCGATTTTACCGGCAGAATCGATACCGTAAGGGACGATATTGTACAGTTTACCGGAGAAGTTTACCGGAGAGCCGTGAGTCAGGTGACCGCCTTCCGCTAAGTTCATCCCTAATACTGTATCGCCCGGTGACAGCAGTGCGGAGTACACTGCGACGTTAGCCTGGGAGCCTGAATGCGGCTGAACGTTGGCGTAATCTGCACCGAACAGTTCTTTTGCACGGTCAATCGCCAGCTGTTCCACGATATCCACATATTCGCAGCCGCCGTAGTAGCGTTTGCCCGGATACCCTTCCGCATATTTGTTGGTGAGCTGGGAGCCCTGAGCTTCCATAACGCGCGGGCTGGTGTAGTTTTCAGAGGCAATTAATTCAATATGCTCTTCCTGACGACGATCTTCATCTTTCATCGCCTGCCAGAGTTGTGGGTCGTAATCTGCAATATTCATTTCACGCTTTAACATTAGCTTCTCCTGACTCGCCTGATGCCGATAAAAAAACACCCCTTTCCGGGGACGAATGCCCTACAGTGTAAACCCTTTTTCTGAATTGAGATAGCCCCGGAAACAAAAAATACGCAAACGATTGCATGCCGGTAAAATCAGGCAATTACCACACTTATTATTTCATAAGAATATCCTGTTCATCGGACGCAATACCGGATTTGTGATCCCCCTCTGCCCATGCTCACTGATCAATTCCGCTATTTTCAGCGGATTTTCAGAAACAGCAGAAAAATTTGCACTTTACAAATTCCGCCCTGTATTATAAGTTTCATACAAAATACATGTTATAAATTTCACACTGATGTGATGCTTTTTCAGGAGCCCTGCTATGCTCGATGCACAAACTATCGCCACCGTAAAATCCACCGCCCCGCTGATCGCCGCTACCGGACCGAAACTGACCGCCCATTTTTATGACCGTATGTTTCGTCAGCATCCCGAGTTAAAAGATATCTTCACCATGAGCCACCAGCAGAACGGTGCGCAGCGTGAAGCCTTGTTTAATGCGGTCTGCGCCTATGCCATGAATATTGATAACCTCGGTGTACTGGGTGCGGCAGTCGAGAAAATTGCCAACAAACACGCCAGTCTGATGATCAGACCAGAGCATTACCCGATTGTCGGGGAAAACCTGCTTGCCACCATTGAAGAGTTACTCAATCCGGGTGAAGAAGTGCTGACCGCCTGGGGTAAAGCGTATGGCGTACTGGCAGATATCTTTATTCAGCGCGAAGCCGGACTGTATCAGGAAAAAGCCGTGTCACAGGGCGGATGGGAAGGTCTGCGTGAATTCCGCGTGATCCGCAAACAGCCGCAGAGCGAGCTTATTACCAGTTTTGAACTGGCACCGGTTGATGGTCAGCCCGTCGCCGATTACCGCCCGGGGCAGTATATCAGTGTCTATATCAATGATGACACGCTGGAAAATCAGGAGATCCGCCAGTATTCGCTGACACAGGCACCGGACGGTAAAACCTACCGGATTGCGGTCAAGCGTGAAGATAAAGGTACGATTTCCGGCTGGCTGCATGCCAATGTGCAGGAAGGCGATGTGGTAAAACTGACACCACCGCTGGGGGATTTCTTCCTGGATGCAGAAAAAGAAACGCCGGTCGTTCTGATTTCAGCGGGTGTCGGCTTAACACCAATGATGGCTATGCTGCAAACGCTCGCCGCACAACAGCATCCGGCGGACGTGACCTGGCTGCATGCGGCAGAGCACGGCGGCGCGCATGCGTTTGCGGATGAAGTAAACCGGTTTGGTGCTCAGCTGCCTGCATTCAGCCAGACCGTCTGGTACAGAGAGCCACGTGCAGATGACACTCATCCGCACCTGACCGGGCTGATGGATTTAACCGCTCAGCAGGATACCCTGCTCAGTAAAACCCGCCACTATTACCTGTGCGGCCCGGTGGGCTTTATGCAGCACATTGCGCGTCAGCTGACCGCAATGGGTGTCAATGCAGACCAGATCCATTATGAATGTTTCGGTCCGCACAAAATTTTATAATCGCGACAGAACAACAATAACAACACGCTGGATATTCAGCGTATGTGCTTAAAATACAGCACATTTGAGTAACAGTGACATAACCGCCGAATTTATATCTATCCCATCCTTTCGCCCGGTTCACTGTTACTCTTTTTTTTACCTGTCAATCTTCTCCTTTTACTGACCGGCAAAAAAATCCGGCGGTATCAGAAATGACAGCCGCCGGATGAATATGATTGACAGATGTGCTCAGCAGAACTCAGATAGCGTCTTCATCCTGTTCACCGGTACGGATACGAACCACCTGCGCCACGTCGAACACAAAAATTTTACCGTCACCGATTTTGCCGGTCTGCGCCGTCTGCATAATGGTTTCCACGCAGGTTTCCAGAATATCATCGGCGACAACAATTTCAATTTTCACCTTCGGCAGAAAATCCACCATATATTCGGCACCGCGGTACAGTTCGGTATGCCCTTTCTGACGGCCGAACCCTTTCACTTCTGTCACGGTCATCCCGGTGATCCCGACTTCAGCCAGTGCTTCGCGGACATCATCGAGTTTAAACGGCTTAATAATTGCCTCAATCTTTTTCATTGTCAGATCCTGTTACCAATTTTTGCGGCCAAACCCGGATGTAATCGGGTAACGGCGATCTTTGCCAAAGTTCCGGGCGGTAATGCGCGGCCCCACCGGTGACTGGCGGCGTTTGTATTCATTGATATCCACCAGCCGGATAACCTTGCGGACCACCGCCTCATCAAACCCGGCGGCAATCAGTTCATCGGCGGACATGTCTTTTTCAACATACCCGGCCAGCAATGCATCCAGGATGTCATACGGCGGCAGGCTGTCCTGATCCAGCTGACCCGGTGCCAGCTCCGCAGACGGCGGACGGGTGATAACCCGCTCAGGGATCGCCGGTGACAGCGTATTACGGTATCTTGCCAGTTCAAACACCATGGTTTTCGGCACATCTTTCAGGACGTTAAAGCCCCCGGCCATATCCCCGTACAGTGTGGAGTAACCGACAGCACATTCACTTTTATTGCTGGTGGTCAGCACAATTCGGCGGCGTTTATTAGACATTGCCATCAGGATCACGGCACGGCAGCGGGCCTGTAAATTTTCTTCGGTAGTATCCACCGGTGTTCCGGCGAATTTCGGCGCCAGTTCGTGCATAAAGGCTTCAAACATCGGCTCAATCGACACCACATCAAATTCCACGCCCAGCAATTCCGCCTGCTCGCGGGCATCATGAATACTGATATCAGAGGTGTAGCGGAATGGCATCATCACCGCCTGCACTTTATCTTTACCCAGTGCATCAGCGGCAATGGCGACCGTCAGACCGGAGTCAATCCCGCCGGACAGACCCAGCAGCGCCCCCTGAAAACCATTTTTGCGGACATAATCCCGCGTTGCCAGCACCAGCCCCTGATAAACCTGAGCCAGAACAGATAACGACGGTGCCGGGTCTGCCATCGGTGTGATCGTCAGATCCGTAAAGTGACACTGCGCGATTTGCTCTGAAAATGCAGCAAGACGATGCGTTACGCTGCCATCAGCGGCGAAAACAGCGGAATCACCATCAAAAATCAGTTCATCCTGCCCGCCGACCTGGTTGAGATAAACCAGCGGCAGTCCGGTACGGCGGCAGTGTACCTGTATCAGCACATCCCGGGTATCAATTTTATCAGTAGAATACGGTGAAGCATTCAGTGTCAGAATGATTTCTGCCCCGGCCGCTTTCAGGGCATCGACAGGGCCGTCAGTCCAGATATCCTCACAAATGAGTAACCCGAGACGATAACCACGGAAATCGATCACACAGCTTTCAGTTCCCGCTGTAAACCAGCGTTTTTCATCGAACACACCGTAATTCGGCAGTTCCTGTTTGAAATAACGGGCGCGAAGCTCCCCTTTCTCAAAAAAAGAGAGGGCATTATAAATATGGCCGTTTTCCTGCCACGGATGACCCGCCAGCACAACACAGTCACCGCTGGCCTGCTGAATCCGGGTGAGGCTCTGCACTATCCGCTGATGAAAATCGGGACGAAAAACCAGGTCTTCCGGTGAATACCCGGACAATGCCAGTTCGGAAAACATGACCAGGTCAGCCCCGGCCGCCTGCTGTTCCGCCATGGTTTTCAGAATACGTTCACCATTGCCTTCGATATCTCCGACCAGAAAATTCAGCTGGGCCAGGGCGATATTAAGTGTACGACGCATAAAATCCTGCTCTCCTGGGATGAGTCTCACCGTATGTAAAAATTAATAATAAAACAGCTAATAATGAAGATGATAGCAAAATGTGCCGGTCAGAGCCGATTCTTTGCTTATTCTTTAAAGTCGGCCGCATCCAGCTCATGACGGGACAGTAATTTATAGAACTCTGTCCGGTTACGCCCTGCCAACCGTGCCGCATTGGTCACGTTACCTTTAGTCATCTGGAGAAGTTTACGTAAGTAATTGAGTTCAAACTGATTACGGGCTTCCGCAAAAGTCGGCAATGCGGTATTTTCGCCTTCCAGTGCCTGTGTCACCAGCGCCTCACTAATCACCGGCACGGTGGACAGTGCCACACATTGCTCGATAACGTTAAGTAACTGACGGACGTTACCCGGCCAGCTCGCTCCCATCAGACACTTCATGGCATCCGGGGAGAAGCTGCGGACAAAGGGCTTATGCTTTTTCGCCGCTTCGCGCAGAATATGATTGGCCAGCAGCGGGATATCTTCAGCCCGTTCATGGAGTGTCGGAATTTTCAGGTTAACCACATTGAGGCGGTAGTAGAGATCTTCACGGAATTCGTGTTTCTCCATCGCCTTGGGTAAATCACGGTGTGTCGCGGAAATCACGCGGACATCAATATCAATGTCGCGGTTGCTGCCGAGCGGGCGTACTTTGCGCTCCTGCAAAACACGCAGCAGTTTGACCTGCAACGGCATCGGCATATCCCCGATTTCATCAAGGAACAGTGTGCCGCTCTCCGCCGCCTGGAACAGCCCTTCGCGGCTGCTGACTGCGCCGGTAAAGGCACCTTTGGCATGGCCGAACAGTTCAGATTCCAGTAACTGCTCCGGCAGTGCGCCGCAGTTAATGGCGATAAAGGGCTTTTTCGCTCGCGGGCTGGCTTTGTGGATGGCCTGTGCCAGTACCTCTTTCCCGGTACCGCTCTGGCCGTTGATCAGCACACTGACATCTGACTGCGCCACCATGCGCGCCTGTTCCAGCAGACGCAGCATCAGCGGGCTGCGGGTAACAATGCTCTCACACCAGGATTCATCACTGACGGTGGTGGTGGAGAGTGCCAGTGCATCATCGATAGCTTTGTATAAAGCATCACGATCCACCGGCTTGGTCAGGAAGCTGAAAACCCCTTCACGGGTGGCGGCTACCGCATCGGGGATAGAGCCGTGTGCGGTAAGAATAATCACCGGCATACCGGAATGGGTTTTCTGGATCTCGGCAAACAGCGCCATACCGTCCATTTCATCCATCCGCAGGTCACTGATGACCAGATCAATTTTTTCTTTATTGAGTACCTTCAGCGCTTCCGGGCCGCTTTCTGCCGTTGACACCCGGAAACCTTCACTGCTCAGGCGCATACCCAGCAGTTTCAGTAAGCCCGGATCATCATCAACCAATAGTAAGTTTGCGCTGCGGCGTGCTGTCATGCCGGGGTTACTCCTTTTTATCCTGTGCCGGTTGTGTTTCGGCGGCTTTTGGTTCTGCCGGTTTAACATTGTCAGCCGGTTTTTCTTCCGCCGGTTTCGGCTCTGCCGTACCGGCGGCCTCCTCTAATGCTTCACGGCGCTCCTCGAGGGTGCTTTCCAGTTCCGCATCCGCTTTGGTCGGCTGCTTGCGGCCGGCCAGCTGGCGCTCAATGTTACTCAGGTTTTCCAGCTTGCGGGTTGTGTTCTGTAATTCAAATTGCAGGCGGGCGTTTACCGCACGCAGCTGATCAATCTTGCCGTCGGTATCACTCTGCAAACGGCGGTAGCGCTGGCGTTCATCACTCAGGGCAATTGCCTGTTTCAGCTGATCACGCCACAGAGTCATCAGCGGACGCAGTGAAACCGGGAATCCGGCGCTGTAAGTATTCAGGGTATCGAGCACTTTGCGTTTATCATTGGCCGACGTGCCGGTATTATTGAGTAAAATACTCTGGCGGAATGCAGTATCCCAGCTGTCCGGTGTGATTTTTCCCGCCATAATGCGGGCCGTATCACTGCTGAGCAGATCAGCGCAATCCATCATCCGCAGCCAGTACAGGGCGCTTTCTGCCGCGGCCGCAGAGTTGAGTTCCCAGATAGCATGGCAATCCGCAATCCGGTAATCCGCCGTCCTTTCCTGCGGCAGGACGACAGAGGCCAGCGCAGAGAGATCCGGCGGTGTTGCGGTTTTTACGCAGCCGGCCAGCAACAGCGGGACGGCAGCAATCAGGGACTTAAATGTCATTTTCAAGTTAATGCTGACCTGTTATTCCAGTAAGGTGTGGAACGGAAGCTGAACACGGAAGCACACATCCGCACCTTCAGAACCGACTAATATCAGTTCGCCGCCCATCCGGTTGATACAATCCCGGGCAATACTCAGCCCCAGCCCGCTGCCTTTCACAGCACCTTTGCGCTGAAGCGATCCCTGGTAGAACGGTTCAAAGATCATTTCCTGTTCTTCCTCCGGGATCGGCGTACCGGTATTGGCGACATCAATCTGTATATGCTGACCGGCTTTCCGGCTGGTTATCCGGATCTTACCCGATTCAGCGCCATAGTGTACCGCATTTGAGTAGAGATTATCGAGTACACGCGTTAATAAGACGGGTTCTGCCCAGACACTTGTTTCATCCAGCCCGACTTCCGTAGTGATTTCTTTGCTTCTCGCCGGTAAGCGGTGGGCATTAACCACCTCATGCACTACCGTATCGAGGTTAACCCATTTGGCTTCTGTCGGGCTGTCCACCAGAGTGCGGTTATACTCCAGCAGCTGTTCAATCAGCACCTGTAAATGGCGGCTGCTTTCACTCAGGATAGATACCACATCTTTCTGATCAGTCGTCAGCGGCCCCGCAACCTCATCTGCCAGCAGTTCAGTCCCTTCACGCATACTGGCCAGCGGCGTTTTCAGTTCATGCGAAATATGACGCAGAAATTCATGACGCTGGGATTCCAGCCAGTCGAGACGCTCACTCAGCCAGACAATCCGCAGTGCCAGTGAACGCAGTTCTCTCGGCCCGTTAAAATGATCAAGGCGCTGTATCAGATTACGGCCTTCTCCCAGCCGGTTAACCATCCGTTCAATGACTTTCACCGGCCCGATAATCATCCGGGTAAACAGGATGATAAGCCCGGTGCTCAGGACAAACACCAGCAGGCTCTGCCAGCCGAATGACTGGCCTTTACGGGCGATGGCATTCTGAAGTTCTTCTCCGCGCCGGAAATTCGCCTCACGGATAGCCTGCACCAGGTCAGCATTACTGCGGGCAAAGGCTTCCAGATGAGTGGTCATGGCCGCGACCGGCTCGCCGTTTTCACATTGCAGGACAGATAACTGCCCGAGACTTCTGGCAATATCATCAGTATAGCGCGGATCAGGCGTGGATTGTTTCTGGCGGGTGAGATATTCCTCATAGCGGAGATACTGCTTATGCCAGACATTTTTCAGGGTTTCATTGCCCAGCACACAGTACTGGCGGTAGCTGCGCTCCATTTCCAGCGCCAGGCTCGACATTTCCTCGCTGCGCCGCGCATCCTGTACCGTCGAAATACTGATTTGCGCCGCCTGATTACTCAGCTCATCAAAACTCTGATACGCCTGCCATGCCAGTCCCAGCAACGGCAGCAATACCAGACAGAATGCCACCACCACCAGCTGACGCAGCGAACGCGGAAATAATCGCCATTTTTTCAAGATTATCATCTCTTAACCTGTTGTCATGTGCATGATGCTAACCGGGTCCGGGATAAGAGAAAAGGGTCAGCGTGCATCTGTGCGAAAAAGAGAACAGAAAAAATGCAGGGAAGGTATAAAATGACGACGGGACGACAGTTTCCTGCCGTCCCGTCAGTGAGATTAAGGTGGTGCCTCACTCAACGTGTCGCCCTGTGTCTGATAAAGCTTGCGCAGTTATCGGTATTAACGGACGGTAGGCACCTTACTCTGGCATCATTCCCAGGCTTATGTGGCATGTTTCCGCCCATATTGCGGGCCGACATAAAAAATTGAATGAGCAACTGCAAAGTATGTTGCAACTGCCGTGCCAACTTTTAAAAAACAAAATTAATACATTGTTATTAAATGAAAAATATTTAATATTACTCTTTTGATATTTTACAGATACTGCCATAACCGCACAATTCCACAGTTTTTCCGCAGTTTTGTGAAAAACCGTCTCTGATTTGCGACAGTCTTTTTTGCTCTTTTTCACCCTCTTATATATCAATGGGTTAAATGTCTTCTTTTGGAGACACCGGAAAACCCTGTTGTCGCTGTTCTGTGACACACTGTGTATTTTTCCGGCAGACAGATAAAAAAACGGCGGGGATAACCCCGCCGCAGAGATGTATAACCTAATGAAACATCAGCCTAATTGTTTACGGGCATTGCGGAAAATCCGCAGCCACGGCCCGTCTTCACCCCAGTTTTCCGGATGCCAGGAGTTACTGACCGTACGGAAGACGCGCTCCGGATGCGGCATCATAATAGTGGCGCGTCCGTCATCGGTCGTAACCGCCGTGATACCGTCCGGTGAGCCGTTCGGGTTAGCCGGGTAGCGTTCAGTGACCTGACCGTAGTTATCCACATATTGCAGTGCCACCAGGCCGCGCTGCATCAGTGCCTGCTGATGCGCCTCATCGCGGAATTCCGCCAGCCCTTCGCCGTGAGAAACCGCAATCGGCATCCGTGAACCGGCCATGCCGCTCAGCAGCAGTGACGGGCTTTCTGCCACTTCAACCAGGCTGAAACGGGCTTCAAAACGCTCAGAACGGTTACGGGTAAAGCGCGGCCATAAATCTGCCCCCGGAATCAGTGAGCGCAGATTTGACATCATCTGACAGCCGTTACAGACCCCGAGAGATAAGGTGTCCGGACGCGCAAAGAACTGTGCGAATTCATCCCGCACCTGCGGATTGAACAGAATCGACTTCGCCCAGCCCTCACCTGCCCCCAGCACATCACCGTACGAGAAGCCGCCGCAGGCGACCAGTGCCTGAAAACTCTCCAGCGGAAGATGCCCGTTCAGCAGGTCACTCATATGCACATCAATGGCATCAAACCCGGCGCGGTGGAAAGCAGCCGCCATTTCCACATGGGAGTTAACCCCCTGCTCACGCAGCACCGCAACCCGCGGACGCACACCTTTTGCAATATAAGGCGCGGCAACATCCTCATTCTGATCAAACGTCAGTACCACATTGAGGCCGGGGTCTGTCAGATCCTGTTTCGCTTCATGCTCTTCATCGGCACACGCCGGGTTATCACGCTGACGCTGCATCTGCCGGGTGGTTTCCGCCCACATGATCCGCAATTCACGACAGGACTGGTGATACACTTCAGTATTGTGGCTGCGGACAATGAAATCATCCCCCGGCACCGCATCACCGAGGATATGCAGCATGTCTGCCAGCCCGGCATCGGTAAAGGCCTGAACAACCGCATCCAGATCCGCCTCACGCACCTGGAGCACAGCACCCGGCTCTTCGGTAAACAGAGCACCAAGGATATCCTCATCAAATGCACTGATATCTGCATTCACACCACAGTGTCCGGCAAACGCCATTTCCGCCAGGGTGACAAACAGGCCGCCGTCCGAGCGGTCATGATACGCCAGCAGTTTTTCGTCCCGTACCAGCGTCTGCATGGTGTCGAAAAATGCCCGCAGCGCCTGCGGATTACGCAGATCAGCACCTTTTTGTCCCAGCTGACGATACACCTGAGCCAGCGCGGTTGCACCGAGGGTATTACGGCCTTCGCCCAGATCCACCAGCAGCAGACGGTTCGGCACATCCGCGCGCAGTTGCGGAGTCACCGTCCGGCGCACATCATCCACGCGGGCAAATGCCGTGATCACCAGCGACAGCGGCGAGGTCATCTCGCGCTCTTCGCCCTGCTCATTCCAGCGGGTTTTCATCGACATTGAATCTTTACCGACCGGAATCGTCAGGCCGAGCGCGGGACATAACTCCTCACCCACCGCTTTCACCGCCGCATATAACCCGGCATCTTCTCCCGGATGCCCGGCTGCCGCCATCCAGTTAGCTGACAATTTAATCCGTTTAATATCACCAATCTGCACACCGGCAATATTCAGCAGTGCTTCCGCCACGGCCATCCGCGCAGAGGCGGCAAAATCCAGTAAGGCAACCGGTGCGCGCTCACCGATAGACATCGCCTCGCCGTAGTAACTGTCGAGACTGGCGGTGGTCACTGCGCAGTCCGCCACCGGGATCTGCCACGGGCCGACCATCTGGTCCCGGGAGACCATACCGGTCACTGTACGGTCACCGATAGTGATCAGGAAGGTTTTTTCCGCCACCGCCGGTAAGTGCATCACACGTTTTACCGCTTCATGCAGCTTAATTTCACGACGATCAATCGGTGTGCCTTCCGCTGTCAGTGTGGTGACATCGCGGCGCATTTTCGGGGTTTTCCCCAGCAGGATATCCAGCGGCATATCAATCGGCTGATTATCAAAATGACTGTCATTAAGGATCAGGTCGCGTTTTTCTGTCGCCTCACCAATCACCGCATACGGTGCGCGCTCACGCTGACACAGTGCTTCAAACAGCGGCAGCTGCGCCGGCGATACCGCCAGCACATAGCGCTCCTGGGATTCGTTACACCAGATTTCCAGCGGGCTCATGCCCGGCTCATCACTGAGAATATCACGCAGCTCAAAACGTCCGCCGCGCCCGCCGTCACTGACCAGTTCCGGCATGGCGTTGGACAGACCGCCCGCGCCCACATCGTGGATAAACAGAATCGGGTTGTTATCACCCAGTTGCCAGCAGGCGTCGATCACTTCCTGACAACGGCGTTCCATCTCCGGGTTATCACGCTGCACGGACGCAAAATCCAGATCCGCATCCGACTGACCGGATGTCATGGATGACGCAGCACCACCACCCAACCCGATATTCATCGACGGGCCGCCTAATACAATCAGTTTCGCGCCCGGCGTGATTTCCCCTTTCTGTACGTGGTCAGCACGGATATTACCGATACCGCCCGCCAGCATAATCGGCTTGTGGTAACCGCGCAGTTCCTCACCGTTGTGACTGCTAACCTGCTCTTCATAGGTCCGGAAATACCCGAGCAGTGCCGGGCGGCCGAATTCGTTATTAAATGCCGCGCCACCGAGCGGGCCTTCGGTCATGATGTCATACGCGCTGACAATACGATCCGGTCTGCCGAAATCCTGCTCCCACGGCTGGGTAAAGCCCGGAATGCGCAGGTTGGAAACCGAAAATCCGGTCAATCCCGCTTTCGGTTTGGCGCCGCGCCCGGTCGCACCTTCATCACGGATTTCACCGCCGGAGCCGGTTGCCGCTCCCGGCCACGGAGAAATGGCGGTCGGATGGTTATGAGTTTCCACTTTCATCAGGATATGGGTCTCTTCCTGATGATACTGATAACTGCGGTCTTCCCCTTCCGGGAAGAAACGCCCGGCGGATGAGCCTTCCATCACTGCCGCGTTATCTTTATAGGCGGACAGCACATGATCCGGCGTCTGTTCAAAGGTATTTTTAATCATTTTGAACAGCGATTTCGGCTGTTCTTCGCCGTCAATCACCCAATCCGCGTTAAAAATCTTGTGACGGCAGTGCTCGGAGTTTGCCTGGGCAAACATGTAAAGTTCCGCATCAGACGGGTTACGGCCGAGTTTGGTGAATGCATCAGCCAGGTAATCAATTTCATCCTCCGCCAGTGCCAGCCCCAGCGAAATATTGGCCTTTTCCAGAGCCGCGCGCCCCTGTCCGGACAGGTCAATCACAGTCAGCGGTGCCGGTTCATGGCGGGCAAACAGCGCCTGTGCCTGTGACAGTTCACTGAAGACTGTTTCAGTCATACGGTCATGCAACAGCGCACTCAGTTGCTGATGTTCATTCTCTGTCAGCCCTGTGGTAGTAATATAGTAGGCGATCCCCCGCTCCAGCCGGGCAACGGCTGACAAACCGCAGTTATGCGCGATATCCGTAGCTTTCGACGACCAGGGAGACAATGTGCCCGGGCGCGGCGTGACAAGAAACAAGATCCCTTCCGGTGCATGTTCCGCCAGTGACGGGCCGTAGCGGAGCAACTGCTGTAATTTGGTGTGCTCATCGTCGGTCAGGGGTGCGGAAAGATCAGCAAAATGCACATATTCCGCATAGATATTGGTCACCGGCAGGTGGTGTTCAGTGAACGCGCTGATAAATTTTGATACGCGAAACGCAGATAACACAGGTGAGCCACGCAAAATTTCCATAGTTGTCAGTTCTCTCTTTTTAACACGCAGAGCCATCGGCCCGGAGGGGAAACGGGCACATTATAGAGCAATACTGACGCGGACGAAACCGTTTGCGTGACGTTTTTTCCTGGGGGGATTTTTTCCGGATTTCAGCCCGGAAAAGCGGAATAAAGTTGCATCGTGACAAAATGTTGAGCAAAATGTCCGATTACTGGAAATATAACCATGGTAATTTATGCCCCAGAATGAACTCTTTTGTGTAACCGGTGAGACACGCCTTTGGTACATAAAAAGCTAAATTATGTCGTCATCGTCGTCGCGCTGTTCGCTGCGGCGCTGATCGCCATCAATATCAGCTGGCCGTCGCAGCAGCCGCAGCTCAACCGCATTCTTGCTCGGGGGGAACTGCGTGTCAGCGCGGTAACATCGCCGCTTATCAGCTTTAATAAGCAGGGACAGGCCAGCGGTTTTGATTACGAACTGGCCCAGCGTTTTGCAGACTACCTCGGTGTAAAACTGGTGGTGCAGGAGCGTGACGGCGTTAATGATCTGTTCAGCGACCTTGCCAATAACGATGCCGACCTGCTTGCCGCCGGGCTTATCTATAATGAAGACCGCCTGGAAACCGCCCTGAGCGGTCCGACGTACTATACCGTGGCACAGCAGCTTCTCTACCGCATGGGTAACAAACGTCCGCGGGATTTGGGCGATCTCGGCTCCCCGGTCTGGGTCACGGCCGGCAGTGCGCATGCCCGTTTGCTTCGTCAGCTTAAAGCGGATAAATATCCGAATCTGGACATCCGGGAAGTTGCCGATAAAAACAACAGCCATCTGCTTCAGCGCCTGGCGAAAGGTGAGATTGATTATGTCGTCAGTGACTCCGTCAGTGTGGCACAGGAGCAGCATATTCACCCGAATGTCACAGTCGCCTTTGAGGTCACGGAAAACCAGCCTCTGACCTGGTATCTGAAACGCAGCGAAGACAGCAGCCTGAACGCTGCCCTGCTCGATTTCTTCAACCAGACGCGGGAAACTGACACCCTGGCGCGTCTGGAAGAAAAATATTTCAGCCACATGAATCAGTTTAATTATGTGGATACCAAAACCTTTATCAATGCTATTAATACCCAGCTGGCCACTTACCGCCCGCTGTTTGAAAAGTACGCGGGGAAAATGGACTGGCAGGTGCTGGCGGCGATTGCCTGGCAGGAATCACACTGGAACCCGACTGCCACCTCACCGACCGGTGTGCGCGGCATTATGATGCTGACCCGGCCGACGGCGGATTTCTTCGGCATTGAGGATCGCCTTGATCCTGAGCAGAGCATCAAGGGCGGCGGGACCTATATTAATTATCTGATGGATAAACTGCCGGATTCCATCCCGGAAGATGAAAAAATCTGGTTTGCGCTGGCGGCTTATAATATGGGCTACGGTCACATGCTGGATGTCCGTAAACTGACGGAAATGCAGGGCGCAGACCCAGACAGCTGGCTGGATGTGAAATCCCGCCTGCCGCTGCTGAGCAAAAAAGCCTATTACCAGTCACTGCCGTACGGCTATGTGCGCGGCTATGAGGCTTACCGCTATGTGGAAGGGGTACGCCGCTATCAGCTCAGTTTACAGGGCTATCTCGAATTACATCAGGAAGAGCTGCGCTTACAGCAGCCGGAAGAAGAAACGGCAGAGATTCTGACCTCTGCCTCACCAAACTAATCACTCACCTTCTGTCTGCGGGTTGTCCGCATTCTGTTTTTTCAGGGCTTTTTTCTCCGCCCGGCGGCGGCGGAAAAACTCACTGAGCATCGCCGAACACTCCTCCGCCAGCACGCCCCCCGTGACTTCCATATAGTGATTAAGACGCGGCAAGGTCAGTAAATCAATAAATGACCCCGCAGCGCCGGTTTTGGGCTCTGCCGCGCCGTAAACCAGACGTTTGATCCGGCTGTGGATCAGCGCCCCAGCACACATCATGCAGGGTTCAAGGGTGACATACAGTGTGGTATCCGTCAGACGATAATTTTCCAGCACCTCTCCGGCCCCGCGCAGGGTGATAATTTCGGCGTGAGCGGTCGGATCATGGCTGAGGATCGGCTGATTGAAACCGCCGGCAATGCGCTGATTATCTTTTACCAGCACCGCCCCGACCGGGATCTCTCCGGCCAGCGCAGCCTCTTCTGCCAGCGCCAGCGCCTGCCTCATCCAGAATTCATCATTATTATAAGGTGTTGTAGTGTCAGTCACGTTAATACCTGCCTGTTTAAAATCAGGCACAGTATAGCGTTACTTTTGCCGGGCAGGCAGTTTCTTTACGCCGTAAACAGTGCCAGCTTGGCGGCAAAGCCCATAAAAAACAGCCCGATGGTGCTGTTACCCACTTTTGCCGCCTGTTTTTTGTGGCGGAAAAACTGCGATAATTTGGTGCCGCTGTAAATTAAAAAGGAAAGATACAAAAAGCTGACTGTTTCCAGAATCAGCGCCAGCACGCTATAACTCACCGCCGGATGGGCATAATTAAAATCAATAAACTGGATAAAGAAAGAGACATAAAACAGAATCGCTTTCGGGTTTGTCAGGCTCAGGATCAGGGCTTTATTAAAGGCATTTTCCGCTTTCAGCGGTTTATCCTCATGGTGTCCCTGTTTCTGCATAAAGGTGGCATAGAGGATTTTCAGCCCCAGATACAATAAATACGCGGCACCGAGGTAACGCACAGCGGTAAATAATGCCGGAGAGGCTTTAATGACAGATGCCACCCCCAGAAATGACAACATGATCAGCACCGCATCACCGGTAAATACGCCCAGAGCAGCCTGGTAACCTTTTTTATACCCGAATGTCGCACTGGATTTCAGGACATACAGCGAGTTCGGCCCCGGCACAAGGATAATAAAAATAACGCCGATAATATAAGTACCGATATTCAGTATGCCCAGATTTTCAAACATAACGCCTCCGTGGTGTGTGCAAGTTTACTGCTGTCTTTTATTATTTTGTGTTCAGATTAATTAAACACAAAATAAGCGCCACGGATAGACCATCTCTGTTATGAGGTTATTTTCCCTTTTTCCTGCGGTATTTTGCAGCGGCGGGGGTAAAATATCAGGATAAACACCCATACTGCCGATAATGCTGCGCCCGCCATGGCCAGATTAAACCCGCCCGCAAACGCCTCATAAACCGTATGCTGCACGGTTGTCGTCAGTTCCCCGGACTGTACGCCGGTGATCATCTGCACTGCATCCGGTAACTTGCGGTGCTGCGCAATAGTGACCGCCCGCTGAATCATCAGCGTGCCGAGCAGTGCCCCCCCCAGTGTCATGCCGGTCTGGCGCATCATATTCAGTGTCGCCGAGGCCACACCGGAACGGGCCGGGTCAGCAGCGTGCATAATCAGTGCACCGGTGGCGGGAATGGATAACCCCATACCGGTGCCGAGCATAAACAGTATCAGCCCCGTCAGCGGATACGGCGTATACGGTGTCAGCAATGTCATCAGCCCGCAGGCCGCCGCTGTCAGCAGCAGACCGGTGCCGAGGATCAGACGGATACTCAGCTTGCGGGCGATCCGCCCGAATGAAAATGCAAACAGCGCCATGGCGATAAACTCCGGTGACATCCGCCAGCCCGCTTCCAGAGCATTCCAGCCCTGCGCTTTCTGCAAAAACAGTGCGATAAAAAACACATTGGTATAGGCTGCAAAGCCAATCACAAACGAAGCCAGATTATAGTGCAGATACTCCCGGCGTCTGAAATCTGCCAGCGGCAGAAGCGGTTTTTCCACCCGGCTTTCGGTGTACAGAAATAACAGAAGAAAAATAATTCCGCCTGTGACAGTTAACAGCGTTAGCGGATGCAGCCAGCCATGAGTGCCCGCTTCAGTCAGTCCGTACGTCACGCAACCCAGCGCCGCAATACTCAGCAGTTGCCCGGCAGGATCAAACGCCGCTTTTTCCGGGTCTGCACTTTCACGGATGCCGTACTGCCCGAGCAAAAACGTGATAATACCGATCGGAATATTGATAAGGAATATACCTTCCCAGCCGGTAGTATGTACCAGCACGCCGCCGAGGATCGGCCCGACAATCAGTGACAACGCACTGACGGACGACCAGATACCAATCACGCGGATACGTTGCCGGTTATCCGCAAAGGTATGCGTGATCAGTGACAGCGCCCCGGGGATCAGCAGCGCCACCGCAATCCCCTGCACAACCCGCCCCGCCAGCAGCAGCGGCAATGTATCAGCAAGTGCACAGAGCAATGAACCGAGGGTAAAAATCAGCACCCCGGCCAGCCACATCTTTTTGCGTCCGTAGCGGTCACTCAGCGGGCCGGCGGACAGAATAAGGGCAGATAAGCACAATGCATAAGCATCTATCAGCCATTGCAATGACACCATCGGTGCCTGTAAATCATGCTGAATGGCCGGCAGTGCCACATTCACAATACTGATATCCAGCGTTACCATAAAGGTACCCAGGCAAATCGCGGTGGTAACGGCAAAATAACGAAGTCGGTTCATAGTGTTCTCCTTTCTCAGAAGCAGAATACACATCGACCGACCGACGGTCAATCCAAATGAGAACACATTTCATGTGCGTGTTTTTTTCGCCTTAACAACTGGGAAATGGCATAATCAGGTTTTTCCGTTATAAAAGGCGCATTTATGACTCAGTCAGCAGAACACAAGCCCCGTTTTAAACCTGCCGATGTCCGGATCAATGAACTGATGGATGCTGCCGAATCGCTGTTTCTCGAAAAGGGATTTGATGCCACTACGGTCAGTGACATTGTGGTGCGTGCAGGTGTCGCGAAGGGAACCTATTACCACTATTTCGCTGCCAAACCAGATATTTACGAGGCCTTACGCCACCGTTATATGGAGTGGTTTCTGTCACAGACCCAGCAGGCGATGGATGCCTGTGCCGCGGGTGATGCGGATGCCAAACTGGCCGTCTGGTGTGATCGTTCTGTCACGGCATATACTGAAAAACAGGCACTGCATGATGTCCTGTTTCATCAGGGGTTTCACCAGCAAGGGAATGACCATGAAAATGCCGTACTGAATCAGTTACTTGCCCTGATCGCAGAAGGTGAGCAGCACAGTCACTGGCGGGTGGCGTATCCGGATATCACGGCAATGATTATTTATCACGGTATGCATGCCGCTGTGGATACCCTGCCGCAGTCCGGTCACTACACTGTACAGACGCTGGGCGGCGTACTGTATGAACAGTTTCTCCGCTTTGTGAAATCCTGAGCGGTTCTGATAAAAAAAGCCCGGTCGCAGCCGGGCTTTTTGCACTCTGTTGTTTATACTGATAAAAATCAGCGTAATGTTTCATCCGCACGCAGAGTTAATACTTCATAACCGGCCGCAGTCACCAGAATAGTATGTTCAGACTGCGCGGATAATTTTTTATCCCGTGTAACCACAGTCCAGCCATCTTTTTTGGTTTTGATTTTAGCTCCGCCCTGGTTAATCATCGGCTCGATGGTAAAGGTCATCCCCTCTTTCAGTTCCGTTCCTTTACCACGCACACCATAGTGCAGCACCTGCGGGGCTTCGTGCATTTCACGGCCGATACCGTGACCGCAATACTCGCGTACCACACTGTAGCCGCGTGACTCCGCATAATGCTGAATGGCAGAGCCGATATCCCCCAGCGTTGCGCCCGGTTTCACCTGCTGAATACCTTCCCACATGGCCTCATAGGTGGTTTTCACCAGCTTGCGTGCCAGCGGCGAAGCCCCCGGCATCACATACATTTTGCTCGAGTCCGCAATAAACCCGTTCTTTTCCAGTGTGATATCCACATTGATGATATCTTTATCTTTCACCAGCTCGTCCGCTTTCGGGACGCCGTGACACACCACTTCGTTCAGCGAGGTATTCAGCACGTACTGAAACCCGTACTGCCCTTTACTGGCAGGACGTGACTGAAGGGTATTCACAATATAATCTTCGACTTTGTCATTAATCGCCAGCGTGGAAACACCCGGTTTAATGAAATCGTCCAGCATGGCAAAAACGCTTGCCAGCAGGCGGCCTGATTCCCGCATCAGCCCAATTTCTTCAGGTGTTTTTATAACGATACTACTCATGCTGTTCTCCTTTCCGGCTGACAGATTCTTTTTCCAGCATTTCGCTGACAAGCATTGTGAAGGTTTTATCCGGATTCATTTCAGCCTGCATTCCGATTTTGATCCAGAATTCTGCCTGTGCGTTGATAGAGCGCGACATCACTGTGCTCGCCCGGCGCATATATTCATGTAATTCATCGGAGATTTTAACAATACCCACGTGAAATCCTTAACTGATAAACCATATATAAAACAGATATGGTTCGTATAATAGACCTCCCGCAAACGGGAATCAATCGCATCCTGTCAAATCAGCATGATCCGCAAAAAAAACGCGGCACCGCCGAAGCAGATGCCGCGCTGTTGCGCCGGTATAAAATTACCAGCAACCGCCGCGACGGTGATAGCGGTCGTTATCGTCATAATTGTTATAACGGTATGACTGATTACGGTTTTGCCGTGATTCCGCCCGGACTTTTTCACTGAGTTTATCCAGATCATTAATCAGTGCGGTGGCCTTGTCATCCGTTTCCGCCACACCATCATCATACAACCGGTTAAGTTCTGCCCGTTTCTGACGAAATTCCTGCATTGTCTCAGAGTTGTTATCAGAATAACGGTTGTGGTAACCATCATTATACTGGTTATGACAGTACGGGCAGGCCATTGCTGCTGCGGAGAAAAAAAGCGGCAGCACTGCCAGTACCGGGATAAGAATTTTTGCTTTCATCATCACACCATCCGTGAAAATACTTATAATTCATCAAGTTAATTAATCGGCGCATGATAATGCAGCATCTTTGGTATAAAATGACAATTCGTGCGATCCGGCTCATAAAACAAGCATTCCCATTCCCCGCTTTACCTGATCCAGTGTCTGTTGTGTCACTTCCCGTGCTTTTTCTGTTCCGCTGCGGATCACCGAGAGCAGATACGGTTTATCCGCCATCAGCCGTGCCCGCTCTTCCCGGATTGGTGCCAGCAGTGCCTGCAGGCACTCATTCAGTACCGCCTTGCACTCCCTGTCGCCCAACCCGCCCGCCTGATAGCGGGCTTTCATCTCTGCTACCCGTGCCATATCCGGATGGAATGCATCAAGATAAGTAAACACCACATTCCCCTCAATCCGGCCCGGATCAGACACCCGCAGATGCTGCGGATCAGTAAACATAGCATTGACGGCGCGGGTCAGTTCATCCGCACTGACGGAGAGGTTAATCGCATTGCCCAGTGATTTTGACATCTTGCCGTTACCGTCAATCCCCGGCAAACGGCCGGTTTTACCGACTTCAGCACGGCAGTGAACCAGTAGTTCCTGTCCGGTAATATTATTCACTTTACTGACAATCTCATTAGTTTGTTCAATCATCGGCAGCTGATCTTCCCCGGCCGGCACCAGATCCGCTTTAAACGCGGTGATATCCGCCGCCTGGCTGACCGGATAGATCAGAAATCCGGCGGGCAGTGTGCGGGAAAACTGCTTCTGAATAATTTCCTGTTTAACTGTCGGATTACGCTCCAGCCGGGAAACCGTCACCAGATTGAGATACAGCAGAGTCAGCTCTGCCAGAGCGGGCAGCGCGGATTGCAGACAAATTACCGAACGGGCGGGATCGATTCCTGCCGCCAGATAATCCGCTGCCACATCATAAAAATAGCGGTTTACTTTTTCCGGCTGCGTGCCGTTATCCGTCAGTCCCTGCATATCCGCCATCAGAATATATTGCACAGCAGCATGCTGGAGAGTGACCCGCTGTTGCAGCGAGCCGGTATAGTGCCCGAGATGTAGCGGTCCGGTAATGCGGTCACCGGTCAGAATAACGGGGCGGGTGTGATGAGCAGACATACGAATTCCTCTTTATAAAGTGATAAGAGGCCGCCGGGGTGAATGCAATATGTCTGAAATAAAATCGCCGCACTCCGGCGGCGATTTTTGAAATTAAAACTGAATAACAAAACCGGCGCCGCACGTTGTGCGCCACCAGAAATCATTATGTGATAAACAGAGTGTAATTTTATTATTCATCATACTGACAATGTACAACCTTTATACCTTATTGCTACTCTTTTTTTCTCCGCGACGGATATTTTCATTTCTGCTGTTTTTATTTACATACTTTATTCTTTGTCAGTTTACCCTGGTAAAAATGACAAATCATGACAATAAATTAGTTTTCTTTCATTGAGTTACCGTCTTTATCCGGTAGAATCAGTCAGTGAAGACACATTATGATTTAGCACCCTCTGCCGGAGAATGTTTATCGGATCAGATTAAAATTACGTTAAGGAGAATATATGTTTTTACTGACACTCGGATTTATTATCTTGTCCTGCCTGTTTGCCACAGTCATGAGCCCGAAATGGGATGATTAAATGAACACAGACTTATTGTCTCTCTGAACGCCTTTCAGTGTTATCTCAAAACTGAAAGGCGTTTTTATTTACGCTTTTGCTCAATACCCGGTTCTCCCTTCCCTGTATAATAAGACACACTTTTTAACCAATCACTTTTTGACTAATTCATATAATTTAACTATTCTTAGCGTGTTACCAAGCTGAAAGTAACACCTGACGCCTCTGAACCCGCCTTGTTTGTTCAGAGGTTTTTTTATCCCCCCGGGAAAAACACTGATAACTCTCTTAACAATACATTGTATATGCTGAAAAAATCATGCATTGACGTAATATCCCTGCCTGACACAAATCACTACGTGTAAATACTGAAAATAGCAACAGAGACATTTTTGTGCTGTACATCTCCCGCACAATAGCTATATTGATAAGCAGTTTTAATTAATTGATATTCACATTACTGGCCTGTTCCTGACCTTGCAGGAACTATTTCTGATATGATTTACCCGCACACTCACCTGTGCGGGTATTTTTTATTCTCAGGATGAAGGACAACAGCAGGATTTTTTTCCGGTTAATGCCGCTTCCTGCACCGGCGGACAGGCCACTGTTCCGTAAGAACAAAATACACAGCAGTCTCCCGGAAGTGGTTTTAATAATGTATGGCAGTGCTCACATTCATAAAACCACTGACAGGCATTCACCGGCATCGTTTCTGTTTTTTCTGAACCGCAAACCGGACAACGCAGTGTCGACTGCAACTCAACTTCTGCTGAACTCCCCATTTATTTATGCCTCTGATATTATTGTGACATCGTATATAACAAGATTATCATATCTGTATTCTTTCCGCCCGCTCACATAGTATGCGTCGTGCATAAAAAGGTCACCGCAGTGACCTTATATATTATATTATTTACGCGGACTGAATCGCTCTTTATTAGCCTGAGATAATGCAGATGCCGCAAACGCTTTGGTTTTTTCATCATACTGATCACTTTTCAGTACATCCGAAGCCAGTGTCTCCATGTCCGCTCCGGTTTGTTTTGTGGTATTTGATTGTGCCAATACGGATGCTGCCAGTTTCTTAATCAGAGGAGATGAATTTTTATCTGCCAGTACGCCGGCGGCTTGTGATGCTAATTTTGCAGAGGTTTGTTTTTTATTGATAGTCATAATATTACTCCTGTAAGTGAATATCCCGGATAAAACATAGAGTATTCACGTCTCATATTCAAGCAATATAACCTCCGGTAATACCATATTAGCATTACTTAGAAAAAGGAATAAATAACACAATATTAAGCATCATAATCCTTCGCATACCTTTATTTTTTCGCGGAAGAACAAAAGTAAATCCCGGATATAATTAAGATACCACTTAAAAAGTGATAGCTGTGTAATTTCTCACTGAGGAAAAGGACACCGAAGAAGCCGCCACTTAACGGAATCAGGTGTGAGAAAATCTCCCCCCTTGTTGCTCCGATCGTTAATATTCCTTTATTCCATAATAAATATGATAGCCATGACGGGAAAATAACCAGATAAGCAAGCCCGAATATAAACAGAGGTGATGCATAATTACCAATATTACTGATCTGAAAATCATGCAAAAACAGATAAATAATCAGTATCGGCAACATCATCAGGCTACCGGTAACCGAACTGATGGCCACGAACGCATTACCGTTCACCTCACGGGGTTTCAGCCTTAAAAAAGCACAATACAATGCCCAGCTGATGACAGATCCCAGAGCCCACAAATCCCCTTTATTCAAATGACTGATGACTTTTGCAAAATTCAGGTCGCCTTTAAATATGAGATAAATTACACCCAGCGTACTCAATAATACGCCGATATAATTTTTACCCTGGATTTTTTCTTTAAACACCAGTGCATTTATCAGCAAAACGATCGATGGCGTTGCAGACATATAAATTGCAGCATTAAGTGCTGTCGTATATTGCAGACCGATATACAATGTGACCGGGAATAAAACCTGTCCGCATAACGACAGGAAAAAATAATTCCTTTCGCCTTTTTCATAAATACCCACTGCTGTTTCACCTGACTGAAATACAGCGTCATCAGTAAAACGGCGGTCACCAGCCAGCGTAATTGCGACAAAATAACCGGATCGGCCTCAGACACCAAAAGGTGTCCGACAACATAGTTTCCGCCCCAGAAACACGCCGCCAGCGTTAAGAATAAATAAGGCATATCCTGCTCCCCGTTTGGTCAGTATTTATCCGACCGTAACACGGCACCTCCGGTGCGGGCTTGTTATTTATCAAAATAGTTATGAATTTTAAAAAAATTTTTAATGGGTTACATCTACAATTTATCGCATTAATACATAAATGCCCGGTACAGAAATTATCACTACTGACAATTTCTGTCACTCGCCGGCACTATAATAAGAAAAAATCAGGAGGTAATATGTTCAGGCCAAACAGTATTATTTTGTATGTCAGTGACACAGAAAAAAGTACCCGTTTTTATACCAGACTACTCAACGCTGAGCCCGTTGAGCAATATAGTGAATTTTCTGTTTTTGTCTTATCTGATGGCATGATATTAGGGCTTCAGGCAAAGTCCGGCATCGATCCGGCACCACAGCCCCACATTGGCGGTGCGGAAATATGTATGTCTGATGTCAGTAACCGGGAAGTCGATGATATCTATTGCAGATGGTGTGAACTGGGCGTGGAAATTATTATGAAACCCGTGATGCTGGATTTCGGTTATACCTTCGTGGCAACCGATCCTGACGGTCATCGTCTGAGAGTCTGCGCGACAGATACCACAAATATCGCGCCTTATTAAGCCATATGAACTGCATAATATTGAGAAAGCTAAATCTTTTCCTGACAAAGGTATTCCTTTTCCGTCATCATTTTGCCGGGCCACCAGCTGACGTTGCTGCCTGTATCGGTAACTACACTGTGGATTCGTTTTTTTGTTTCTCCCCGCACACTCACCGCATAAAAAAGCCCCGCTATTTAGCGGGGCTTTATTTTAATTATTTCAAATATTAAATTTTATTGATTTGCTGAAGAATTAATTCAGGTCACAGTTAAATGTTTTTTTGTCATTTCCATTGATAAAACTTTCGATACAATTGATTTTATCAACTAACGCTTTTGACTCAGATGCAGATAACATATTAACCTCATTATTCACATCAAATGCAGATTTATAGTAAGGCAACATTGAAATCAAGTCAGAGTTTATAAATTTATTCATATCATGATTTCTTACTCTTACCTCCCGCAGCATCAATAATTTTGAGTCCGCATACTTAATTATCACCGAGGGAGCAGGATAATACTGTAATAATAATCCGTAATATTTTACAGCAACGCCGTGGTCGCTGTTCACATTAGCCGGTTTATCCATTTCAACCGTACTATGCGGTGCCCCTTCCTTCAATTTACCAATAACAAGGATAGGGTCTGCTGCCTGCTCAACGTCAGTTAATAAATATTTATTTTCATCAGCAAAAGACACGGTGCTCATGCTAATTAGTAACAACAATACGCCCAACATCTTTTCCATTACCACTCCTGCACCGGATTAAGTATTCATATAACACAGTCCAACTTGCGACATCGACAGTAACACACCCTGCACTAATAGTACCCGGATGCAAATAACGATCATTATTGCGGGCAACCGCATTTCCACTCCCCAGGTAGAACCCGTTTTTAGCATATTTTGTCCCAGACATGTAGCCACAAATAAATAATTATAAAAATCAGTAATTTATATATTTTTATTGCCTGCTGGTACTGAGTTTGAGGAGTGAGTAAAGGCAGATATTTTTTCCGCTGGCATAAAGAGGAGCGCCAAATTTCCAGACACGCCGTAGTTCTGCAAACAATTCCAGTGCGTAACTGTTAGTCTTCGTGTCAATCCATAAATCAAGTACATCAATAAGCTTTGTATATTTAACATCACAAAATACTTCTCTTGCCCCGAATGCAGACTTAATTTGTTTCAGACGACAACAGTAAGTACCAAAGCTTCCCTCGCTAAGCTTATGACGTTTTACTTTCGCCTCCATATCCGCCTCATAACGCGCTAAGACGCCATGAACTGACTCAGCTGATAAACCCTCCCTGCCAATCTCGTGCGCTTTTTCACGGGCCATTGCCAGCGATAATTCAGGCCATTGACCCAGTTTACGTCCTTTAAGCTGCATCCCTTTAGGAAACTCGGCATAAATGGTAACCTTACCGCCACGGCTGAAATCGAGCCGCAAAAAATTGTCTCTTTCGTACTATGTTCTGCGCGATTTTTTGAGATAATTTAAGATAGTGACAGCCGCAGTAACACAACGTGACATAAAATATCCATATTTTGCAGTAAGTTATAGAGAGGTTCACAAACCAGGGTATTTTCAGGCAGGAGTAAAGGCTTGTGTTGCTGATTTGTGTTCCTGAAACAGGAAAACCAAGGTTATAATACTGGTTATATTTACAGAAACCGGTCAAAGAGTAACGTATAAGTGCAAGATATAAGTTACTGAATTTTAAATAATTTATATGGTGATAGCGACTATGGCGTTACTGATTACCGAACGTTGCATAAATTGTGATATGTGCGAACCCGAATGCCCTAATGAAGCAATTTCGATGGGGGATTCCATCTATGAAATTAATCCTGATTTATGTACTGAATGTGTCGGGCATTATGATAAGCCGACCTGTCAGTCAGTCTGTCCGATCACCAACACTATTATTATCAATCCTGAGCATACCGAAACACAGGAGATGCTGTGGGATAAATTTGTGCTGATACATCACGCAGATAAGATTTAAGTGGAAAGATGTGCCCGTGGCCGGGCCCATCTGTCAGGTATTTGTTTCGAGAATAACCGTTGCACAGGCGTGATGACGCTCGTCGGCGATCGAGACATGGTAGTGTGTGACTTCACGGGCAGCAGCCAGCTCTCCGGCGTAGCCGAGGAAGGTCAGATTGGGTTTTCCGAGTGAGTCATTACTGACCTCAAACTGGTTAAATGCCAGCCCCTGCCGTATCCCCGTTCCCAGTGCTTTGGATGCCGCTTCTTTGACAGCAAACCGCTTGGCCAGAAAACGCACCGGCTGTTTATGCTGCCGGTAGACGTCCCATTCCGCCTCACTGAGGATTCGTTTTGCGAAGCGGTCACCGGAACGCCCGATAACCGCTTCGATACGACTTATTTCAACAATATCCGTACCAATGCCGACAATTGCCATTAACGACGGGCTTCCCGCAACAGGGTTTTCATGTCTGCGACTGCCGCAGCCAGTCCGCTGAAGACGGCACGACCAATAATTGCGTGGCCGATATTCAGTTCATAAATAGCCGGCAGTGCCGCTACACGCTGAACGTTATGATAGTTAAGACCGTGTCCGGCATTCACTTTCAGTCCTTTACCTGCCGCATAAGCAACCGCATCTTTAATACGGACAAATTCTTTATCTTCTTCCTGAGACGTTTCCGCATCCGCATAAGCACCGGTGTGGATTTCAATAAACGGTGCGCCGACATCATCCGCCGCATCAATCTGAGTATGATCAGGATCGATAAACAGAGAGACTTTAATCCCGGCTTCAGTCAGACGTTTAACCGCACGGGCAATTTTTTCTTTCTGACCCGCGACATCCAGCCCGCCTTCCGTCGTCACTTCCTGACGCTTTTCCGGTACCAGGCAGCAGAACGCCGGTTTGATACGGCAGGCGATATCCACCATCTCGTCGGTGACGGCCATTTCCAGATTCATACGGGTCTGAATGGTTTGTCTCAGCAATTCCACATCGCGATCAGTAATATGACGGCGGTCTTCGCGCAGATGCACAGTGATACCTTCCGCACCCGCCTGCTCTGCGACAAATGCCGCCTGAACCGGGTCCGGATAGTTGGTGCCGCGTGCGTTACGGACAGTTGCAATGTGGTCAATGTTGACACCCAATAAAACTTCACTCATTTTTTATCATCCTCCGGGTAACTTTTGTTATTCAGTTTAACCTTTTTCAGACGAAGAGGAACCACTGCGGTTATTTTCTTTTGAAACCAACGGCGGGCGCACAAATTGACGAAATAATTCGCGGCTTTTCAATGGCTTTCCGCCGAGATAGGGTTTTAAGGCGATGCGGGTGAAGCGTTTGGCGGCACGTAAAGTTTCCGCATCCGGAAATTCCCGGGCGGCAAGGGCTTTCAGTTCACGGCCGGTGAAACTGCTGTTGTCCACCACCAGACTGGCGATAAAGCCTTTTTCTTCGCGGTAGCGGTATGTCATGGTGTCAGAGACTTCCTGGCCGCTGCCCGCACAGTGAAGAAAATCCACGCCGTAGCCGATGTGGTGCAGCAGTGCCAGTTCAAACTGACGCAGAGCCTGTTCCGGTGTGGTTTCGCTGGCCGCGAGATACTGAAGACAGCGCAGGTAATCAAAAAACAGGGCGGAACAGGTGACGCCGTTAGCCAGCACGCGGGAGAGCAGCTCATTGATATACAAACCGCTGTAAAGAACAGTGCCGGTGAGGGGTAATGCAAGGGAGATAGGATCCGCGTCACGCAGGGTTTTCAGTTCCCCGCGCCCGCCCCAGCGGATCAGCAGCGGCGTAAAGGGCTGTAATGCCCCTTTAAGACCGGAACGGCGGCGGCGTGCCCCTTTTGCCAGCAGGCGCTGCCGCCCTTCCTGTTCAGTGAACACATCCAGCATCAGACTGGTTTCACTGTAAGGGCGACTATGGAGTATAAATGCGCGCTGCCAGCCGTCCATCGGTGTGTTACTTCAGGTCGTCAACATAACCCAGGCTGCGCAGCGCACGTTCATCATCTGCCCAGCCGGCTTTGACTTTCACCCACAGTTCAAGGTGAACACGGGCATCAAACAGGCGCTCCATATCAATACGGGATTCAGTCCCGATAGTTTTGATACGGCTGCCTTTGTTGCCGATAACCATTTTTTTCTGGCCTTCGCGTTCAACGAGGATCAGACCATTGATCTGAAATACGCCGTTGTCCTGCACAACAAACTGTTCGATTTCCACGGTCACCGAGTACGGCAGTTCATCACCGAGGAAACGCATCAGTTTTTCACGGATGATTTCAGAGGCCATAAAACGCTGTGAACGGTCAGTAATGTAATCTTCCGGGAAGTGGAACGGTGCCTGCGGAATGTGCTGACGTGCGATTTTCGCGATGGTATCGACGTTCATTTTCTTCTCGGCACTCAGTGGCACCACGTCGAGGAAATCCATCTGCTGACTGAGGAACGCAATATGCGGCAGCAGTTTGGTTTTATCTTCCACGTTATCCACTTTGTTGATGGCAAGCAGAACCGGGCAGCGCAGCGAGCGGACTTTATTCAGTACCATCTCATCATCCGCCGTCCAGTTGGTGCCTTCAACCATAAAAATCACCAGCTCAACATCACCGATGGAGCTGCTGGCTGCACGGTTCATCAGGCGGTTGATTGCCCGTTTTTCCTCAATATGCAGCCCCGGGGTATCCACATAAATAATCTGGTAATTATCCTGTGTATCGATCCCCATAATGCGGTGCCGCGTGGTCTGCGGTTTCCGCGAGGTAATAGAGACTTTCTGCCCCAGTAACTGGTTCAGTAAGGTGGATTTGCCCACATTGGGACGTCCGACTATCGCGACAAAGCCGCAATAGGTGTTTTCTTCGCTCATTCAAGCTCCAACAAAATTAATGCTTGTTCCGCCGCGGCCTGTTCGGCTTTCCGGCGGCTGGAACCGGTTCCTTTTACCGGTTGTTCAACACCGCTGATTTGGCAGTGAATGGTGAACTCCTGATCGTGAGCTTCACCTTTTACCTGAACAACCAGGTAGTTCGGCAGAGGCAGATGCCGCCCCTGAAGGTATTCCTGTAACCGGGTTTTCGGGTCTTTTTGTTTATCCCCGGGCGAGATTTCATTCAGTCTGGATTCATACCAGCTGAGGATAATCCGCTCAATTGTCTGAATATCACTGTCGAGAAAAATCCCGCCAATCAGGGCTTCGACGGTATCCGCAAGGATCGATTCACGGCGGCTGCCGCCGCTTTTCAGCTCCCCCGGCCCCAGGCGCAGACATTCGCCGAGGTTAAATTCGCGGGCCAGTTCCGCCAGGGTATTTCCGCGCACCAGTGTGGCGCGCATCCGGCTCATATCCCCTTCATCCACTTTCGGGAAGCGGTGATATAAATCATTGGCAATAACAAAACTTAAAATAGAATCGCCGAGAAATTCCAGGCGTTCGTTATGTTTACTGCTGGCACTGCGGTGAGTGAGTGCCTGCATTAATAAGTCCTGACGGGTAAAAGTATAGCCGAGTTTTCGCTGCAGCTGGTTTATCACTATCGGGTTCATGTGCGACCAAAAATTAGGATGTTTATAAAACGCACACGCAACAGACCTGTAGCCGCGGGAACCGCGATACAAAACTGTTGCGTTTGCACTGGCTCCCCGGATGCCGGGGAGCCAATCATTTTGCGGGGCATATTCTACACTGTGATTACAGGTAATGCTCAGCAAATTCTGTTTTTTCTATTCTATCCGTCCGAAACGGCTCAGACGCAGGCCGGTAGGCCATTCACCTTCCTGTTTTTCAAGGCTTAACCAGATAAAGCTGGCACGACCGACCAGGTATTGTTCAGGCACAAATCCCCAGACGCGGCTGTCCGCACTGTTATCACGGTTATCACCCATCATAAAGTAATGCCCTTCCGGCACCACCCAGGTGTACTCAGGCAATCCCGGCTGACGGAACAGACGCTGTCCCCGGATGCTGTCCGGTGTAATTTCCGGAACTGTCAGAATATGATGTGCAACCGGCCCCAGGTTTTCAATCCGTTCCGCCTGACGACGATAACCGACTTCCATATCATCTTCGATCGGGAACTGACGGGCACCGCCGCTCATAAAGGAGCCGCCCAGCGGGGATTTTTCCCAGCGGATAGCCCACTCACTCTCATATTCCTGGCCGTAAGTGACCGGCAGCGTTTCACAGCTGCTCTGCTCCTTGGTACAGCCCGGATAGACCTGTAATTCTTTGGCATACGGGTCATACACCACTTTATCACCCGGCAGGCCAATCACGCGTTTAACATAATCGACACGCGGGTCTTCCGGATATTTAAACACGGCAATATCACCACGCCTCGGCTCCCCGGTTTTAATCAGAGTAGTCTGCGTGATCGGGTCTTTTAACCCGTAAGCGTATTTTTCCACCAGCATAAAGTCGCCGATTAACAGTGTCGGCATCATCGAGCCGGACGGGATCTGGAACGACTCATAAATAAATGAGCGTACGATCAGAACAATCGCCAGCACCGGGAACAGGGATGCAGTACCTTCCACCCAGCCCGGTTTGGCTACTGTTTCAGCCAGATGCGCCTGATCCATGGTTCCTTCAGTCAGCTCTGCCATGCGCGCCAGTTTTTTCTTACGGGCCGGCTGAATTTTAAATTTATTCACCGCCCAGATGATCCCGGTAACCAATGTTGCCAGAGTCAGGATCAGCGCAAAGGTGTTCGCCATTATGTCTCCTTACAACCTGCTGAATGTTTAATCTTTACCGACATGGAGAATGGCTAAAAACGCTTCCTGCGGCAGCTCAACGTTACCGACCTGCTTCATGCGTTTCTTACCGTCTTTCTGTTTCTGCAACAGTTTTTTCTTACGGCTGACGTCACCGCCGTAGCATTTCGCCAGGACGTTTTTACGCAACTGTTTCACTGTTGAACGCGCAATAATATGCATACCGATGGCAGCCTGGATCGCGATATCAAACTGCTGGCGCGGGATCAGCTCTTTCATCTTTTCTACCAGTTCACGGCCGCGATACATTGAATTATCACGGTGTGTAATCAGTGCCAGAGCGTCAACCCGCTCGCTGTTGATAAGGATATCAACACGCACCATGTCAGATGCCTGGAAACGTTTGAAGTTATAGTCCAGTGATGCATAACCGCGTGAGGTGGATTTCAGGCGGTCGAAGAAATCGAGCACCACTTCCGCCATCGGAATTTCATAGGTCAGTGCAACCTGATTGCCGTGATAGACCATGTTGGTCTGCACGCCGCGTTTCTCAATACACAGGGTAATGACGTTACCGAGATACTGCTGCGGCAGCAGCATATTACATTCCGCGATCGGTTCGCGCAGCTCTTCGATATTATTAAGCGGTGGTAATTTGGACGGGCTGTCAACATACAGCGTCTCACCACCGGTTGTCAGAACTTCATAAACAACCGTCGGCGCGGTGGTGATCAGATCGAGATCATATTCACGCTCCAGACGCTCCTGGATAATCTCCATATGCAGAAGACCCAGGAAGCCGCAGCGGAAACCAAAGCCCAGCGCGGTGGAACTTTCCGGTTCGTAGAATAATGACGCATCGTTCAGGCTGAGTTTACCCAGCGCATCACGAAACGCCTCATAGTCATCCGAACTGACCGGGAACAGACCCGCATACACCTGCGGCTTCACTTTTTTGAAGCCCGGCAAGGCTTTTTCCGCAGGCTGACGGGCGCCCGTCAGGGTATCCCCGACCGGCGCCCCGAGAATATCTTTAATAGCGCAGACCACCCAGCCGGCTTCACCGCATCTGAGGACTTCTTTATCCACCTGTTTTGGTGTGAAGATCCCGAGACGATCGGCGTTATACACCTGGCCGGTGCTCATTACTTTGATCTTATCGCCTTTGCGCAGTGTGCCGTTTTTAATCCGGATCAGAGACACAACCCCTAAATAGTTATCAAACCAGGAGTCGATAATCAGTGCCTGCAACGGCGCATCAGGGTCACCTTCCGGCGGCGGAATATCACGCACCAGACGTTCGATCACATCGGTGACGCCCACGCCGGTTTTCGCCGAGCAGCGCACGGCATCGGCCGCTTCAATGCCGACAATATCTTCAATCTCTTCCGCCACCCGCTCCGGATCGGCAGCAGGCAGGTCAATTTTGTTGAGAACCGGAACAACTTCCAGGTTCATTTCCATCGCCGTGTAGCAGTTCGCCAGTGTCTGCGCTTCCACGCCCTGACCGGCATCAACTACCAGCAGCGCCCCTTCACAGGCGGCCAGTGAGCGGGAAACCTCATACGAGAAGTCAACGTGGCCCGGGGTGTCGATGAAATTGAGCTGATACGTTTCACCATTTTGCGCAGTGTAATCCAGCGTCACGCTCTGTGCTTTAATAGTAATGCCGCGTTCGCGTTCCAGATCCATTGAATCCAGAACCTGTGCGGCCATTTCACGGTCGGATAACCCGCCGCAAATCTGAATAATGCGATCAGATAAGGTCGATTTACCATGATCGATATGAGCAATAATGGAAAAATTTCGGATATGGTTGATTTTCAAGATAAAATTCTTCTTTGCAATGCCCTATAAAACTAGCTTTGGACACCTGTAAGGACTCAAAGCCAACACTCTATATTGCTGGTTAACAGACTTATTGCCAGCATTCTACATGCTACAGACACTCAACTCAAAGAAACGTTCATTCTGCGGGGAAAAAACCCGTCTTTCCGGGTAACGGGTCAGTCATTCTGCCCCGCGCTTTGTCACCGGAATTCGTTGAACCAATCACTTCATTATATAAATATATCTATATTTATAAATTTTAATGATGCTTTTATAAAAAATAATTCTGAATAAATATTATTGATAATCAAATAATTAAAACCAGTACCGTAAAATAAGCATCTTATGATACCCCTTTCATTTGACTAAAGAACCATTGGCGACAATTATCATTAATGGTGATTTTTACTTATACGCCAATATAATTCAGGCGAAAATAACCCCATATAATAAATAATGGAAATATTTTGTCGTTAAAATCACTCACATTAGATAATTTAACATTTATGAGGCAATCATTAATGGAACAAATAATCAGAGTCCTTGAAAAAATAAATCAGGGGCGTAACGACCAGCCTCTCACCCTGGCCGATTTTATGCCACTTTCCCTCGCCAAAATCCGTAATACGGGTCAGCTTTCACGGGATGAAGCACGGTTACTGTACCGTGCAGCGCAAAAAGAAAAACAAAACAACCTTATCTATACCGCCCGGGCACTGACCCGCGCCAATCCGCTGCTGCGCAACGAGATGGGCAGAGCCCGCTATCACGGTGCAACCCCTTATGGCTATGATGATATTATTGTGCCGCGTGCCGATGAGTTTGCCGCACCGGGGGCTGTCTCTTCCATGTTTTCCCCGGCCGGTTATCTGACAGAACTGTACCGTGAGGCCCGCGGTCTGCATCAGAAAGACAGTCCCCGTAACCTCGACAAACGCCGCCCTGACCTCGCGAAACTTACGCTGTCACAATCAAACCTCGATGATGAAATCTCCACGCTGGCGCTGTCGAATGAGCAGATAGAAACGGCGCTGATGGCAAAAGCCGGGTTGACAAACAAAACTGCTTACTATGAAACCCTGGCAACATCCCGCCGCAGTGGTGTAACACCGTATAACGCGCCGTTTAAGGGAATGCGTGAATCTCTGATACAGCAGGATTTTGTTCTGCCGGATAATGTTCTTACCAAAGGCGCTGAATCTGCCGCACAGATGGCGTTATACGCCGATATTTCACCGGAGCTGTAGCCATTCTGACAGAAAAAACCGATGGATTAAGTGAATCTGCAACAGACGCCCTGCTGAAGAAAAATTTTCCGGCCGTCAATACTGACAGCCTGATGGATCTGAATGCTCTGGCCAGTTATTACGGGCTGCCACGGGATGAGATTCAGGAGATGCTGGAAAAAGGCCGGGCGGAGACACCGTACGCGTATCGTAATAATATTTTGCAAAGCCCTGTTATTG
>NZ_NRQY01000001.1:1354041-1399326 GCF_003996855.1 Morganella morganii
ATTACCCAATCACCAAGCGATCAATATGTGGATTGAACGCCAGATTAAACATCAACCAAAGGGGTAATTATGAGTAAATACCCGCCGGGAGTCGAATTACACAACGGCTCCCTAAGGATAAACTTCGTGTATAAAGGCAGGCGGATCAGAAAGTGGCTCTCCCTGCCAGACACAGCAAAAAACAAGAGAATCGCCGGAGAATACCGGGCATCCATTGTGTACAAAATAAAGATGGGGACGTTTAATTACGATGAGGAGTTCCCGGACAATAAGCCATCTGGTAACTGTGATTCCAAGATAACTTTTATTGAGCTGACAGATCTGTACATGGATCTGAAGAAAATAGAAATCGCTGAGAGCACATTAAGGCGCTACGAATCAATGATACGGTCACTGATGGCGTTTATTGACCATAGAAAATTAATATCATCGTACTCACAAAGTGATTTACTAAAAATACGTAATAACCTGCTGACCTCACATCAGCTGCCAAATAAATACAGGCCAGTAAACGATATAGGAAGGAGCGTTGCGACAGTAAACAACTACATGCGTATGCTTTTATCCCTGTTTCGATTTGCGTACAGCAATAAATACATCTCCGATGATCTGACAACAAATTTCTCATATCTGAAAAAGGAAAGGCCGCAGCCTGACCCGCTATCAGAAGATGAGTTTTTAAGACTGATTAGTTGCTGCCAAAACTACCAGGCAAGAAACATGCTCATCCTGTCAGTGTATACCGGATTGCGACCGGGAGAACTGATCGGGCTGGCGTGGGAAGATACCGTCCGTCGTATTTCCCAGAGACACCAGCTGGTCTTTCAGCCCCTGCAACTGCTCCGCCAGTGAGGCGCGATCATTGTCACTGAGTGATCCCTGGTTGGATGCCTGAATAACCGTGGTATCCATCTGTGTGGAGACACTGTTCATCTGCGTCAGAATACTCATCTGCAATGTCATCCCGGTTTTCGCATAACCGCGGGTGGATGCATACTGCTGGTTACGGATTTCTGACTGACTGACCCGCACCGCCTGTGCGGATGCCTGCGGATCATCAGACGGCTTACTGACACGTTTACCGGACGCCAGTTTGCTGCCCGCTTCCATCCAGCGGGATGTGGCATTGTTCATATCCGTCACACGCTGACTGAACATTAAATTGGTACTGAAACGCATAATAATTTCCTTCTTAACTCAAAATCAGAATGCACGCATCAGAACGTTGAATAAATCCTCAACGGTCGACAGCACTTTGGCGTTGGCATTAAAGAATTGCTGCATTTTCTGCATCTGGACACTTTCTTCGTTGGTATTAACGCCGGAAATGCCCTGCTGCTGCTCATAGAAGCTGACGGTCAGCTTGTTCTGAACTTCAGAATCAATCTGTGCCTGGCTGGCCTTGCTGCCCACTTCGTTTACCACGGATGCATAAAAATCTGACAGCGTTGATGTACCGCCGACCAGTTTCTGATCCTGAAGTTTTACCAGCTCTTTGATATTTTCATTGTTGCTGGCGCCACCCGTGCCGTCTGCCGCGGCAAAATCCGCCGCATTCGTTACCAGGGTATTCAGGCCGCCGATCACATTATCCACCGGCTTGAGCAGGAATTTATCACCGGCCTGCGCGGTGTTATTGCTGATTTTGATGTCCATGCCTTCGAAACTTAAGGTTCCGGTTGCACCGTCAAAATTCGCGGCCACCGCAATGCCTTCCGGTAAGCGGGTCACATTCCAGTTGGTACCATCAAAACTGACATCATAATTATTGCCGGTGACTTTGGAGACATCGTTGTATTTGATATCAAAATCGGCTTTGCCTTTATTGTGAGTGTTACTCACCATGCTGCCGCCGCCGACAGCAAAGAAGTCTTTGCCGGTATTGCCATTAGCGTCATAGCCTTTGCGGTGAGCTTCATTGAATTTCTCCGCAAAAACCAGTGCCATCTGATTCAGTTTTTGTCTTGCCGGGTCGATGACTTCACGACGTGAGCGCAGAACACCGCTCAGCTCACCGCCGCGAATCTGGTCATCTTTGATTTCACGGACATTACCGGCTGAGTCAACAAAACCGATGCTCAGGCGGCTGTCATCCGTCCCGGAGGCCACGGCTTCCAGACGGTTAGCGCGTCCGCCGGTCACCAGCGGCAGGCCGTTGGCAAACGAGACATTAAAGTTGCCGTTCTGCTCGATCACTTTGATGCCGATAACAGAATTAAGCTCATTGACCAGACGATCACGCACATCCAGAAGATCATTCGGCTCTGCGCCGTTGACTGCACGGGAGTTGCTGATCTGCTCATTCAGTTTGGCGATTTTTTCCGCATAGGTATTGATATCTTTTATTTTGTTATCAATCTGATGGTTAACATCGTTATCCATCTCACGCAGACGGCGGTCAGCTTCTTTCAGCTGGCTGACCATAGTTTTGGCTTTGCCGAGGAACACGTCCACCAGGGTTTTATCACTGGCATCACTGGCCGCTTCGTCCAGCGAGGTGAAAAAACTGCCCAGCATTCCGGCGATATCGTCGGTGCTGTTGGATAACAGGTCATCCACCCCGGAGGCGTTTTTCATGAAAGCTTCGTAGTCGCCGCTGCGGGAACGCGCGTTGTTATACTGCATGTTGACGAATTCATCGAACTCACGGCGGACATGGCTGAAATAGGTGCCGTTACCGAAGTAGCCATTGGTTGTCATGGTGCCCGGGTTTTCACCGAATACCGCGCTCTGACGGTGATAATAACCCACCCCGGCGTTGGCCAGGTTGTTGGAAATTACACTCAGCCCGCCCTGCGCCGCGTTAATTCCGCTTAATGCGTTATTCATTACATTATTCAGCATGTGCTTTTCCTTTCTCTGGCGACTGCTTTCCCGGCGACTTACTGAAAATGCAGCGCAGATAGCGTCCGTTTAAAATTATGTCTTACTTAGTTATCGGAAAGACGGCGCAAAAATTTAGTGTTTCACTGCATTTTTTACGCCGGGGATGATCAGAAAATATCACTCAAATCGAGGGTGTACGCCTGTACCGCCCGTGAAGCGACCGGTGCCGCTGCCGGTGTACCGCGGATTTGATTGATAAGGACAATCAGTTTGTCCGAATAACCGGGGTCGGTGGCGTAACCGGCTTTGTGCAGGCGTTGTGCTGCCTGCTCAGGGCTGGCCGCCTGTTTCACGCCGTGATAGCGCGGATTTTCAGTCAGCAGGCGGGTGTAATCGGCAATCGCTTCTTCATAAGAGCCGTAAACCCGGAAGTTATCCCGCATTTTGATAGTCTTGCCGTTGATAACTTCGGTGGTCATGATATTGGTGACCGGCCCTTCCCAGCCCTTTCCGGCTTTGATACCAAACAGGTTGTGACTGGTTTTGCCGTCCGCTGTCAGAATTTCCCGTTTCCCCCAGCCGCTCTCCAGTGCCGCCTGCGCCAGGATCAGCAGGTGATGCACGCCGCTTTTCTGTGATGCCGCTTTCGCCGGTCCGGTCAGTTTTGCTATGAAATTCTGACTGTTCAGCCCCAGTTCGCGCACTTTTTTCAGCGGCAAACTCAGTGCATCCCCCGCCGAACTGAATTTCCGCATCAGCTGAGCCATCGCCTGCTGCGGCATGGACTGAATAACGGTGGCATCATCCAGCGGCATCATTGACGCACGCAGCGGCAGATCCGGTTCATTATCCGCAGCAAGCTGTTTGTACATCATATCGCCGAAGCCCAGCCCCTTTTCTGACAGGTTCTGGGCTATCTGCTGGTCATACATACTGGTCAGCATCCGGGTCTGGTCACTGGAAAACAATCCGTCCTGCGGCAGTGCGGCGCGCATGCTTTTAAGCATCATCTGAACAAAGGTCGCTTCCAGTTGCTGCGTCACCTGACGCAGCCCCTCCTGCGGTTTTTCATTCAGCTGCTGTTTCAGGCTGCCCAGCGACTGCACATCGTAGGCCGCGCTCTGCATCAACTGTATGTCGCTCATCAGATGATCTCCAGCTTCGCCCGCAGACAACCGGCACTTTCCATCGCCTGTAAAATCGACATCAGATCGGTCGGTGTCGCACCTAATGTATTGAGCGCCTGAATAACCTGATTAAGATTCGCTCCGGCATTCACTTTTTTAAGTGTGCCATCCTGCTCGCTAATCCCGACATTGGTGTTGCGGGTCACGACAGTCTGACCACCGGCAAACGGTGTGTCCGGCTGGCTGACCTGTGTCTGGCGATCGACCGTCACTGCCAGGCTGCCGTGAGCGACTGCACAACTATCGAGCGTGACAGTCCGGTTAATCACAACAGAGCCGGTACGGGAGTTAAGGATAACTTTGGCTTCATTCTGCGGCGGACGAATATTCAGATCCTGCACCCGCGCCAGGAAGCGCACCTGATCACTGCTGCTCTGTGGTACGCGCAACTGTACAGTCCGCGAATCCAGCGGCGTCGCTGTACCGAAGCCGTTCATACGGTTCACCGCGTCACTGATATCCTGCGCGAGGGCAAAGCTGTCTTCATTGAGCTGGAGATTGATCACGCTGCTCTGACCGAATCCGCCCGGCAGTTCACGCTCGATAGTTGCCCCGCCGCTGATACGGCCGCCGGCCAGCTGATTCACTTTGACACTGCTGCCCCCGGCACTGACACCCGCACCGCCGACCAGAATATTCCCCTGCGCCAGTGCATACACCTGACCGTCAACCCCTTTGAGAGGGGTCATCAGCAGTGTGCCGCCGCGCAGACTTTTGGCGTTCCCCATGGAGGAAACGACCACGTCGATAGCCTGGCCGGAGCGGGCAAACGGCGGCATTTTGGCCGTGACCATCACCGCCGCCACGTTTTTCAGCTGCATATTCGTGCCGGGTGGTACCGTGATCCCCATCTGCGACAACATGTTATTCAGACTTTGCGTGGTAAACGGCGTCTGCATGGTCTGGTCACCGGTACCATCAAGGCCGACAATCAGCCCGTAACCAATCAGTGCATTCTCACGCACGCCCTGCACGGTGGTCAGATCTTTAATCCGCTCACTGTGTGCCGGGATACTTATCACACCCATAACCGCAATCAGCAGGCCGGCCAGTACTTTTTTCATTCTCACTTTACCTCTGCTCAGTACGGTGACACATTCAGGAAGAAACGCTGTAACCAGCCCATATTCTGCGATTCATTAATATAGCCGTCGCCGACATACTCAATACGGGCATCCGCCACCTGAGTTGAGCTGACGCTGTTATCCGCCCCGATGGTGCGCGGGTTAACCACTCCGGAGAAGCGGATAGATTCCGTGCCCTGGTTGATGGCGATTCGTTTTTCACCCACCACATGCAGGTTGCCGTTCGCCAGCAGCTGATCCACCGTGACCGTAATCGTGCCTTTAAAGGTATTCTGGGCATTGGCACCGCCTTTGCCGGTAAATTCACTGTTACCTTTTACGTCCAGTTCCGTGTTACCGCAGCCGAGCCAGCCCTGCATAAAGCCGGGCAGGATAGCCGCGAGAAATCCGGTTTTTCCGGCGCGGTTGGCATTGGCGGAGGAGTTTTTGCTGGCGCTGACGTTTTCCTGCAAATTGATGGTGAGGATATCGCCGGTATTACGCGGGCGTCTGTCCTCAAACAGCGGCTGGTAGCCGTAGTAGGCAGGCTGGGCACTCTGAAAAATAGCACCGTTCGCGGCCGGGGCAGTCGGTGCGACCGGCAGCGCGGTGGTATGGGTATCCACCAGCGGTTTGGGTTTGATGTAAGCACAGCCGCTGAGTGATACGGCAAGCACTGCCGCTGTCACCAGTCCGCGCCCGCAAACAGATGTTGCAGGAGAACTTGCGCAATCCTGCTGCCGTGGAACAATGCCGCTTTCAGTCATCTTAATACTCTTGCTGTTCTGTGCGTGTCTCAGTAAAAAAGCCCCGGCCGCGATAACCTCACGGCCGGGACAGGGATTACAGTTGTGTCAGACGCTGTAACATCTGATCAGAGGCGGAAACGGCCTTACTGTTGATTTCATACGCGCGCTGCGTCTGGATCATGTTGACCAGCTCTTCCGCCACGTTGACGTTCGAGGTTTCCACCATCCCCTGATACAGACGGCCTGCGCCGTTAGTTTCCGGCGCACTTTCTGTCGGCGCGCCTGAGCTGCCGGTTTCCATGTAGAGGTTTTCGCCGATGCTCTCCAGACCCGCATCATTAATGAAGGTGGTCAGAGTGATTTGCCCGATCTGCTGCGGCTGGCTTTCACCAAACATGGTGACAGATACCGTACCGTCACGGCCGATTTCCATCTCCTGAGCCCCGTCCGGGATCATAATGGCAGGGACAATCTGATAACCGGATGAGGTCACCAGCTGACCGTTCTGATCCGGATGCAGGGAGCCGTCACGGGTATATGCATCAGAACCGTCCGGCATCTGAACATGGATAAAACCTTGTCCGCTGATCGCGATATCAGTAGACGTGCCGGTTTTATTCAGCGCACCCTGGGCATGAATACGGGTGGTAGCCACCGGACGCACACCGGTACCCAGCTGAAGGCCGGTCGGCAGAGAGGTCTGTTCGGAGCTCATCGCACCCAGCTGGCGGATGTTCTGATAAAGCAAATCTTCAAACACCGCACGCTGGCGTTTAAAACCATTGGTGCTGACGTTGGCCAGGTTGTTGGAAATAACATCCAGGTTCGTCTGCTGGGCTTCAAGCCCGGTTTTGGCAATCCATAATGAACGGATCATGATAATTCCTTACTGAATATTAACTCACAGAAAGCAGCTGATTGGCCCGCTGGGCGTTCTCGTCCGCGCTGTGAACCACTTTCATCTGCATCTCGAAATGACGCGCATTGGCAATCATTTCCACCATCGCCTGTGCCGGATTGACGTTACTGCCCTCCAGAACACCGGAGGACACTTTGCCGCGTTCACTGACCGGCAGCTCATTGCCGCCGGCGTTACGCGCCGCGGCAGTGAGATGAAACAGCCCGTCTTCCCCGCGCAGCACATCCTGCGGCTTCGCTTCCACCACTTTCAGGCGTCCGATCTGGCCGAGCATCGTCGGCGGATCAGTCGGGATCAGCGCAGTGATAGTACCGTCACCGCCGATAGTCAGTTCCGCGTGCGGCGGAACATCAATTGCACCACCGTCACCCTGCAGAAGGTGTTCACCCAGCATCAGCTGACCATCCGCTGAAATCTGAATACCGCCGTTACGGGTATACGCTTCTTCCCCGCCCGGCAGTGCAACCGCCAGGAAATGACCTTCGTTAAGCGCCACATCCATCTGACGGCCGGTGTAATTAAGCGGCCCCGGTGTCATGTCCGCCCCGGGGGTCGAAGAAACCACCAGTGTCCGGGTCTGCTCTGTATCCCCGTTTACCGGCACAGCCCGCATCGCGGATAACTGTGCCTTGAACCCGGATGTCGAGACGTTGGCAATGTTGTTCGAGACAATGGCCTGATTTTCCAGCGCATGTTTAGCGCCGCCCATTGCCGTATAAATAACGTGATCCATGGCCACCTTCTGTCGTTATGCTTAACGTAAGTTAACCAGCGTTTGCAGCATCTGATCCTGCGTTTTGATGGTCTGCGAGTTAGACTGATAGTTACGCTGCATCACAATCATGTTGATCAGCTCCTGGCTCATGTCCACGTTGGAGGCTTCCACCGCACCGCCGGTCAGGTTACCGAACTGCCCGGTTCCCGGAACGCCGTCCATCGGATTACCGGATGCATTGGTGGCTTTCCAGACGTTACCGCCCTGGGAGGCCAGACCATTCGGGTTAGCAAAGGAAGAGAGTGCGATTTTACCGACAGTCCGCTTCTGCTGGTTGGAATAGCTGGCGGTGATGGTGCCGTCATTCTCAATTTTGAAGCTGGTATATTCACCGGACTGATAACCATCAACATCAATTTTACTGACTGATGATTCGGTCACTTTCTGCTGACGGGTTTTGTTGAAACTCAGGTCAATCGTGCCGCCATCCGCGCCGTTTAAGCCTTTATAGGTGAACTGAAAATCAGCAGCCCCTTTTAATTTACCGTTACCGTCAAACTCCATATCCCCCAGGTCCTCAACAGCCGCTGTTTTATCGCTGCTGTCTTTGGCTTTGACACTCCATTTATTGTCAGCAGTTTTGATAAAGTAAACCGCGACTTCATGGGTGTTACCCTGGCTGTCATAAGTGGTCATGGTGGTGCTGAAGCTGTAGGTATCCGGGTTATCCGGATCAAACGCTGCGGTGATTGCTTTATCATCCGAGTTCAGGTTGATGGTTAATTCACCTTTGGCAGATGCTTTCGCATCCATCATATCGGTCGGGACATTCAGTATCTGCGGAATACCGCCGGTCTGGATAGTGGTGTTACCGGAAGCATCCTGACCCGCCGGGAAACCGCTGACCATCATGCCCTGGTTGTTGACCAGGTTACCGCTCTTGTCACGGTGGAATTCACCGTCACGGCTGTAAACCACGTCACCGTTACCATCCAGCAGACGGAAGAAACCATTACCGGAAATCGCAACATCGGTTGCACGGTCAGTACGGGTGATTGCACCGTCCTTGAAGTTCTGGGAAACCGCAGCAACGTTAACCCCGAGACCCACACCGGAACCGGCAAACATATCAGCAAAAGAAGCATGAGCTCCTTTAAAGCCGTTGGTTGCGGAGTTGGCAATGTTGTTACCGATCGAATCAAGACCGGATGAAGCGGCATTCAGGCCGCTGACTGCTTGTGAAAAAGACATGTCACCTCCATGACAATTGGGTTTGCTTTTTAATTTGACGGGTACACTTTAAAGATTTCAGACAGCAGTACGCTGTGACCGATCCCCACATCCAGCAGCGGTGCATCCGCTCCCGGTGTCACGCCATTCACTTTCGCGTATTTCAGTCTGACGACGCCGCTTTGCGGGATCTCTTCACCCTTCATGGTGGCTTTGACCTCAAAGGTGTATTTTCCTTTGGTATCGGCAACCAATTCACCATTATCATTGCGGCCGTCCCAGGTCTTGTCATAGATGTCCGGTTTGGTTTCACCTTCAATCGTGATAGTCCTGACAATTCCTTTGTTTTTATCGCGGATAGTTATCTCAATTTTGTCCGCCGGTTTGGCGAGGAAGAAACCGAACGGCGAGGATTCAAATCCGCTGCCGCTGCTGTCATCACCGCCGTTATCATCCGCAAACGGGGTAATGGATGTATCATCACCCGGCGGCGGGTTATCCGCTTTCACACGGGTTGTGCCGTCACCGGTTGGTACCAGGACCAGGTCGCTGCCCGGGATCAGGACATTTTTGCCGACCAGTTGTGTCGCCTGTAATGACTGGCCGGAGTTAATCTGTTTTGATATACCGCTGACACTGTCATTCAGGCTGTTCATGCTTTCCAGGGTGGCGATTTGCGCCAGCTGGCTGGTCAGGTCCGTGTTATCCATCGGCTTGGTCGGGTCCTGGTTCTGCATCTGCGTGACAATCATTTTCAGAAAGGTGTCCCGCATATCGTCACTCTGGCTTTTCTGCGGCTTTTTCTGCGCATCAATGTCGTTATTGACCGGATCATTGGTTGCTGCATTAATCCCCATGACTGACTCCGTTACTGTCCGAGGGTTAGGTTTTTTTGTAACAGCACTTTGGCTGTGTTCATCACTTCCAGGTTTGCCTGGTAACTGCGGGAGGCGGAAATTGTGTTGATCATTTCACCCACGGTGTCCACATTCGGCATCCGCACATAGCCTTTTTCATCCGCCAGCGGATGACCGGGTTTGTATTCAAGACGCGGCGGTGCAGGATCGTCAATCAGCTGACTGACTTTTACACCACCGATGTCATAACGCCCCTGCGGTGCAGTCTGAAATACGACCTGTTTCGCACGGTACGGCTCGCCGTCCGGCCCCGCGACACTTTCTGCGTTCGCCATATTGCTGGCGCTGACGTTCAGGCGCTGGGATTGCGCGGTCAGGGCGGAAGCCGAAATATCAAAAATACTCAGTAATGCCATAAGGATTACCCTTGCTGTAAGACAGCCAGCATGCTTTTCACGCGGCTGTTAATAAAGGTCAGGTCAGCCTGATATTTCAGGGTGTTATCAGCAAACTGACTGCGTTCAACATCCATATCCACGGTATTACCGTCCATCGATGTCTGATACGGAACCCGGTATTTGAGATCAACTGCTGACGGCATTGCGGCACCGTGTCCGCTGATATGACCTTTTGCGGTCACCGCCATCGCCAGGCCGCCGTTTTTCACCGTGCCGTTATTCATTGCCTGTTTCAGCTGATGGCTGAAATCGATATCCCGTGCCTGATACCCCGGGGTATCCGCATTGGCAATATTGGATGCCAGGATTGTCTGACGCGTTTCCCGCAGCGAAAGTGCCTGCTGCTGGAATGCAAACGTGGCATTTAACTTATCAAGCATGTCTGCCCTCTGATGATGTGTTACGCCTGTTCTAGTGACAGGTATATTATCTGCCCCGTCAAAATCTAATGGCGGGATAAACGTGAAATAACCAACCTATTTACCGGATTCAACAGTGCGGAAATTGCGTAAACTGCGACCATCAGAAATAACCGTGTTTGTGAAGGAGAAAAGAATGACATCCCGTTACCGCACCCTGTTTATCAGCGGATTACTGGTATTTTCCGCCTCCTCACACGCCGGTTTACCGGAAGATATCAATCGTTACTTCCGGCAGTTACATCCGAAGCCGATGCAGGTGTCAGTTGAGATAAAAACCCCGATCGACCGCTGCCCGCCTGCAAAAATCCGGTACTGCAACTGCCTGCGGGCGGACGCAACACCGGCAATGTGTCGCTGCCGGTGTTATGCGGTAAAAAACGCACGTTTATGCAACTGACAGTGAATGTCACCGGTCAGTATTACGTGGCGACCCGGCAGATTCAGCGTGGTGATACTGTTCAGTTTGTGGATATCGGCACAAAGCGCGGATTACTTCACAAATTGCCTGCGGGCGCCGTTACCGATAAGATGTCGCTCCGCGGTGCGATTGCCCTGCGCAATATTGATGCAGGCCGGACCTATGTTGCCTCGATGACCCGCAAAGCCTGGGCAATAAAAGCCGGGCAAAGCGTTTTTGTCATGGCGGACGGTGATAATTTTTCGGTAAAATATGAAGGCCGTGCCATTAATAATGCCGCCGCCGGGACGACAATCCGCGTCCGGCTGGTAAATGGTCAGGTTGTCAGTGGTGAAGCTCTTGAAAACGGTAGTGTGAAAGTGTCACTGTAGTTATATGCTGAGTGATAAATTTAGATATAAAGTTTCAGATAAGATTGCCGATAAACAATGAGCACAAGGGAGGCGCCCCTCCATCTCATACAGATCGGGAAAAGGAAAACAGATATGGCAATTGAGCAAACATCCGCGATTTCAGCACTGACCAAAGTGACTAACCGCGACCCGAAAGAGCTGACCGCGCCGGTGCGCGATAAAAAAGTTCAGGCCGAAGAGACTGTCCGCGAAAGCGCATTTTCACCGAGTGAACTTCAGAAGCAGCTGCTTGCACCGGGTAAAAATGACATTAATACGGCAAAAGTGGCCGAAATCAGACAGGCACTGAAAGACGGCACATTACGGATGGACGCCGGTAAAATCGCTGACGGTCTGCTGCGTGATGCTCACGAATGCATGTTATCCATGGACAATGCTGATAAAAATGACTGATCAACTTCTGCCGCTGCTGGATCAACAACTCTCTCATTTACAATCGCTGCATCAGGTGATGAAAAATGAAGAGTTGTTACTCGGCTACCCGCGTGTTCCGCAGTCCCCGTTTCAGGAAGCCACGGAGCAGAAACGGTTTCTCGTTGCCGCTATCGGCCATAATGAAACCCGCCGTCAGGCGCTGGAGCAGGAAAACGGTCTGTGTGCCCCCTATGAAAATAATGAAACCATGCACACTGTCTGGAACGCGATTAAAGACCTTACCCTCACGCTGAAAGAGATGAATTACCGCAATCATCAGATGCTGAAGCTGCATATGCAGTTTAATCAGGAGCGGCTGGATTTTATGAAAAAGCATAATAACCAGGCAACTTACGGCTCTGATGGCCAGGAATCCCGCACTCCGGTCCTTGGCAAAAAAATCTCTGTCTGATAATTAACTGCCCTCCCCCGGCAGTTAATCTCCTCTGCGTATTATCCCTCTGTTTATCATCCTGCGTTGCTGCTGTATTTTCCTGATATCTCTCACCCCATACTTTTATTCACCTTCCTGAATGCTGACCTGAAATTATCAGCACCGGTTGTGCCGGCCGTTTTCCGCCCGGGATGAAATCGTCTGTCCGGGAAGGATTGCTTCCTGTATAAGAAAGGGGAACCGGCTTGCGCGGGTTCCCCTTATCGTTATGATGTTGTCCGGCCTCAGCCGCCGATCATGGAGGTCATCCGTATCTGACGACGGTCATTCAGTTCAAGGTTAGACATCACCGCCAGCTGCGGCAGACTGCGGCGCAGGAAGCGGGATAAAATCAGGCGCAGTGAGTGATTGACCAGTAATACTGTCGGTGCGCCCATAGCTTCCTGATGCTGTACCGCACTCATCGCCTGTATTTCAATATTTTGTGCCAGGTTCGGCTCCAGACCGCCGCCGCTTTTCGAGGCCTGCAACAGGATCTGCTCCAGTCCTGCATCCAGGCCGATGACCTGAATTTCCCCGGATGCACCGAACCACTGCTGGGTGATGGCGCGACCCAGCGCGATACGCACCTGCGAGGTCAGAACATCCGTATCTTTCTGCTCGCCGTTCTCACCGACCTGCTCTGCCAGCGTTTCAATGATGGTGCGCATGTCGCGGATCATGACATTTTCGGTCAGCAGGTTTTGCAGCACGCGGTGGAAAACCGTCAGCGACAGTGTGTCCGGAATCAGATCATCAGCCAGCTTCGGCATCTCTTTCTTCACGCGGTCATACAGCATCTGCGCTTCCTGACGGCCGAACAGGTCACTCGCGTATTCCAGCAGGATCTGGTTAAAGTGAGTCGCCACCGCCGTACTTGCAGAGACCACCGTGTAACCCTGAATCTGTGCCTGCTCACGCAGATCATCATCAATCCATACTACCGGTAAACCAAATGCCGGTTCCTGTGTGGCATCCCCTTCCAGAGAGCCAGCCGCATTACCCGGGTCAATCGCCAGCCAGCGGCCCGGCTGCGCTTCACCGCGTCCGGCTTCCGCACCTTTGATCAGGATGCGGTAGGCGGTCGGCGTCAGCTCCAGGTTATCGCAGATATGCACTACCGGCGGCAGATACCCCACTTCCTGAGCAAATTTTTTGCGCAGTCCGCGGATACGCCCGAGCAGCTCACCCTGCTGGTCATTATCCACCAGCGGGATCAGCCGGTAACCGACTTCCATCGCCAGCAGATCTTCCGCCACCACATCATCCCAGGTCGCTTCCGTGACTTTATTAGCCTCACGAAACTGCTGCTCCTGCACATTGGTTTCCGTTTCGCTGACCGGCTCTTTACTTTTCTTCACCAGATACCAGCCGAGAGATGCCAGTGCCACCGTAAATAACAGGAACACAAAGTTCGGCATGCCCGGGATAAGCCCCAGCAAGCCCAGAACCCCGGCACTCAGCCACATCACACGCGGGTTGTTGAACAGCTGGGTGACCATCTGCTCACCGGCATCTTCATCCGTTGCTACGCGGGTCACAATCACACCGGCTGCGGTTGAGATAATCAGTGCCGGGATCTGTGCCACCAGACCATCACCGATGGTCAGCAGAGTATAGGTGCTGGCCGCGTCGCCCAGCGGCATATGATGCTGAGCCACACCGACAATCAGACCACCGACCACGTTAATAACCATAATCATGATCCCCGCGATAGCATCACCGCGGACAAATTTACTGGCGCCGTCCATCGAACCGTAGAAGTCTGACTCCTGAGTTACTTCGGTGCGGCGGCGCTTGGCTTCTTCTTCATTGATGATCCCGGCGTTCAGATCCGCATCAATCGCCATCTGCTTGCCCGACATCCCGTCGAGCACAAAGCGCGCGCCGACTTCGGCGATACGTCCCGCACCTTTGGTGATAACCATAAAGTTGATTAACACCAGGATGATAAAGACCACAATCCCGATAGCAAAGTTACCGCCGACGAGGAAGTGTCCGAATGCTTCCACCACGCGGCCCGCAGCAGCCGGGCCGGTGTGACCGTCCATCAGAATGATACGGGTCGAGGCCACGTTCAGCGACAGACGCAATAAGGTGGAAAACAGCAGGATAGTCGGAAACGCGGCAAAATCGAGGGTGCGGCGGGTGAACATCGCCACCAGCAGCACCATAATGGAAAGTGCAATATTAAAGGTAAACAGCAAATCCAGCACAAACGCCGGCAGCGGCAGTACCATCATTGACAGGATCATCAGGATGAGAACCGGCCCGGCAAGTAACTGCCATTGTGCTCCCTGCATCGTTTTCGGTAATCTCAAAAGTGCAGCCAGATTAGCCATTTCGGGTATTTTCTCCAACAAAATCAAGTGCCTTCGGCACTGGTAAATTCTTCGGTTTTTTCGGTTTCAGGCCGCCCTCACGACGCCAGCGGCGCAGCTGAAACACCCATGCCAGCACTTCCGCCACCGCGGCATACAGTGCTGCCGGGATTGACTGCCCCACTTCCGCATGGCGGTAAAGTGCCCGCGCCAGCGGCGGAGCCTCCAGCAGCAGAATGCGGTTCTCCGCACCAATCTCTTTGATCCGCTGTGCCAGCACCCCGGCACCTTTGGCCAGGACTTTCGGCGCGGTCATTTTTTCCCCGTCGTATTTCAGGGCAACAGCGTAGTGTGTCGGGTTAGTCACAATCACATCCGCCTGCGGCACATCCGCCATCATACGGTTGCGCGCCATGGCACGCTGCTGCTGGCGGATTTTTGCTTTTATCTGCGGGTCACCCTCCTGCTGTTTAAATTCATCCTTGATTTCCTGGCGGCTCATCCGCAGTTTTTTCAGGTGCGAACGGAACTGCCAGAACACATCAAATGCCACCATCGGGATCAGCATAAAAATGATCAGGTAACCGGCAAAAATGACTTTCTCCATAGCATTCGCCATCGCGGTTGACGGGGATTCCATCGCCAGATGCAATAATGACGGCCACGCCTGTCATAAAAAAATCCATGCACCCAGACCAATCAGCAGGGATTTGAGAATCGCCTTGAATAATTCGGCCAGTGCATTCATGGAAAAAATACGTTTAAAGCCCTTCAGCGGGCTCAGTTTTGTCAGATCAAACTTAATGGATTTGGTGTTAAACGCCAGACCGCCGACAACCGGCAGCAGCGCAAACAACGCTTCACCAATCACTTTTCCGAGAAAACGCAGCATCAGCCCCGGGTTCTGCAAATAAAAGTTATCGAAGATAAATCCCTGACGAAAAATATCCCGCAACTGTCCCGCCAGATGGCCGCCGCTTAACCACAGCAGGCTGACACCCGCCAGCATCATCATCAGTGAGCTGAGTTCTTTGGAGCGGACAATCTGTCCGTCTTCTTTGGCTTTCTGTTTTTTATGGGGGGTGGGTTCTTCTGTTTTTTCTACATCACTTTCATCAGACACACACGCCTCCGCCGTCTGCCGGGATTTTGCTTATGGCTATAGCATGACAGAGTGCTGCAAATTCAATGGTGGAAAATGACCAAACTTAACGGTGCAATTCCCTGATTAAAGCAGAAGCGGCGGATTTATCAGCAGAAAATCACTCCGTGACACCCGCAGGCAGTGGTCAGCAACGCAATATAACCAATTTCAGCTGCTGAACCTGATGAAAGTCCGTATTTCGCACGGACTGTTAAATTAGGAACAATTCCGATAGGCACTTACTACCGGTACTTTATAATTTGGCACAGTTTTATTCCACGATAATCACAAGGTACTCACTAATGAAAAAAACAATTTTAGCCTGCTCTATGGGTTTAATGGCTCTGGCTCTGACTGCATGTTCCGGCGAAGAAAAAACAGCATCATCCGTCCCGGGTGCTACTGAAACCTGTAACAAATACTTCGCAGAAGTTGACGGGTTAGTGAAAAAAGCCAGCGAAAACGAAGCGGCTAAAGCTCAGTTAGAACCGATGATGAAACAGTACGACGATGCGAAAAAACAAATCGCAGCACTGCCGGCTGACCAGCAGGATGCAGCATGTAAAGCCGGCAGCGAAGCACTCGCTCAGGTTAAACAGGCTATGGGTATCTGATTTCCGCTCTGACGGATTGACCTGTCCGAACCGCAGTGTCCCTACTGCGGTTTTTTTATGTCAGAAACCAAGCTCATCCAGCAGATCATCGACCTGCGACTGTGATGCCATCACATTTGTCCCTTTCGGGTCAATCTGCGGCCCGTTTTTCAGGCTGTCGACCGGATGTTTTGCACGAATTTCTGCCGGGGTGTTTTCCATCAGCAGAAACAGCAGCTGTTTCTCCGTCTCTTCCACCACTTCCATCATTTTTTTCACGACCTGACCGGTCAGATCCTGGAAATCCTGTGCCATCATAATTTCCAGCAGCTCACTTTTGGTCACGGCACTGCCGTCAATCACACGGCGGATAAATGCCAGAGTGGACTCCTGCAATGCCGGATCAACCTCCGCGGACGGGCAGGACTGCCAGCGCGCCTGCAAGTCCAGTGCATCTTCGTGCATTTTCACCTGTAACGGCTTGATGGTATCGATGCCGTTGAGTGTTTTTTCCGCCGCCTGTGCGGTCATCTGAGCGATGTAACGCAATCTGTCTTTTCCGTCCGGAATTGTCGCGACCGCCTGCTGCACGCCCTTTTCTAATCCCAGTTCACGCATGCTTTCTCTTAACATTCTCGTTAAAAAACCGACTCTGGTGATGATCTGTTTTAAGTCATCATCACTGTTTTTGTTTCTGTCCGTTGATTTATTTTCCGTCATCCTGCTTTCCTTCTGCTGATTCCTCTCAGTTCAGACCCATCTTTTCGAAAACTTTATTCAGTTTTTCCTCAAGGATCGCGGCGGTGAACGGCTTGACAACATAACCGCTGGCACCGGCCTGAGCGGCGGCAATAATATTTTCTTTTTTCGCTTCGGCCGTCACCATCATGACCGAGATGTGTTTGAGCGCATCATCCGCACGGATGGTTTTCAGCAGCTCCAGCCCGTCCATGTTCGGCATGTTCCAGTCCGCGACCACAAAATCAATCTGCCCCCCGCGGATTTTCTCCAGGGCATCCACACCGTCTTCCGCCTCTTCAATTTTGTTGTATCCCAACTCTTTTAAGAGGTTACGCACGATACGGTGCATAGTGGAAAAATCATCAACTACCAGAAAATTCAAATCTTTAGCGGCCATAACCACTCCTGCAATAATACAATGAATAATTGCCGGTTCCGTCAGGCGGAAACGGCAGCAAGTCTGCCCAGCACACTGGGGGCAATTTTGACGAGATCCTGAATTTCATCGACCGCATTCAGTTCAATCGCTGCTCTCGGCATGCCGAAAACCACACAACTGCGCTCATCCTGGGCATACGTGACCGCACCTTTCTGCCGCAGATTCAGCATACCGCGCGCGCCGTCCATACCCATGCCGGTCAGCAGTACCGCGATACATTTGCGTGCGGCACATTCAGCCACTGAATCAAACAGCACATCCACAGACGGACGGTGACGGTTCACCGGCGGCGTCTGCTGAAGTACGATCTGGTAACCCTGGCCTTTATCCGCGATCAGCATATGCGCATCCCCCGGAGCAATATAGGCGAGCCCTTTGAGCAGCACATCACCGTGTTCCGCCTCTTTTACTGTCAGCGCACAGAGTTTGTTCAGACGCTCGGCAAATGAGCGGATAAAACCGGCCGGCATATGCTGGGTGATCACCACCGGCGGACACTCCGGCGGCAGCATCTCCAGGAACTGACGGATAGCCTCGGTACCGCCGGTCGATGCGCCCACCGCAATCACGCGGTTATGGCAGACATATGATGACAGCGGTTTGCTGATCACTGCCGGTGCCGCGTTCACGTTTTCCTGACGGCGGAAGCTATTGCCCCGGGTGATTTTTGACATCGCCGCCGCACGGATTTTTTCACCGATAAGGTCGCGGTAGCTCATCATGGTTTCGCGGATCCCGATTTGCGGTTTGGTGACAAAATCCACCGCGCCCAGTTCCAGGGCTTTCAGGGTCACTTCCGAACCTTTGGACGTCAGTGTGGAGACCATCACCACCGGCACCGGATGCAGGCGCATCAGTTTTTCCAGAAAATCGATGCCGTCCATACGCGGCATTTCCACATCCAGTGTCACCACATCCGGTTCATGCTGTTTAATCAGGTCACGCGCGACATACGGGTCCGGTGCCACGTCCACCACGGTCATATCCGGATGGCTGTTAATAATTTCACGCATTAACTGACGCATCAGCGCCGAGTCATCAACGCAAAGCACTTTTATTTTTTTCATCACTTCTCCCGGCCGCCTGAATGCTGTAAACGGTCTGTCCTCTGATGACATAACGCGTGGATAACTGTGATAAGTTCTCCGAGTGTCCGATAAACAGCAGCCCGTCAGGCTTCAGTAGCGGAACAAAACGTTCCAGTAGTTGTTTCTGCATATCTTTATCAAAATAAATCATGACATTACGACAAAATATGGCGTCAAATCGCCCCTGAAACTGCCAGTCGTTGTCCGTCAGATTCAGATAACGGAAATCAATCATCCGGCCGAGCGCCGGTTTCACCCGGGCGTAGCCTTCATATTCCCCGACACCTTTCATAAAATGGCGCTGGCGCTGAAGGGCGTTGAGATTTTTCAGCTCTTCGATACGGTAGACACCCTTGCGGGCCTTATCCAGAACTTCGGTATCGATATCACTGGCGATCACTTTGGCATTCATGGCGTTCGCGCCGAGAACATCACTGAGTGTCATGGCGATCGAATACGGTTCTTCCCCTGTTGACGCGGCCGCGCACCAGATGGTGACCGGCTGGTTACGGCGGGGGCGGATAAAATCAGTCAGTGTCTGAAAGTGATGAGGCTCCCGGAAAAATGCGGTTAAATTGGTGGTCATAGCATTAATAAAAGCCTGCCATTCCGGGTGCAGCGGCTCCCGTTCCAGCAAACGCAGGTATTCGGCGAATGTGCCCATATTGCAGTCTCTGAGCCGCTTTAACAGGCGGTTGTAGACCATATTTTTTTTATTCATGCTAAGGACGATGCCTGACTTTTTATGAATAAACCGGCACACCCGACCAAACTCATCATCTGTGAGTGGTTCTATCTGTGGCGCAAAAAGCATCGTACTTGTTGTCCTTTCGGTAAAAACGATTCAGTGACAGTTTTCAATACAAACAGATCAGTTACCGCCTGCCGGCGGGTCTGCGATACGAACCGGCGACAGGCGGAATTCAGGACTGTCAGCCGGCAAAACCGGACTGTGTTCCCCTGTTATCCGGCAGTTCAAAGAAAGCGACCGTATCGACCAGGTTATTCGCCTGATCTTCCAGTGCGGCTGTCGCACCTGTTGACTGCTCAACCAGTGCGGCGTTCTGCTGGGTCACCAGATCCATCTGGCTGACGGCGGTTGCCACCTGTTCGATACCACGGCTCTGCTCGTTGGAAGCAGACGCGATTTCGCTCATCAGTTCCGTCACCTGGTTCACCGCAGTGACCAGTTCTTCCATTGTCTTACCGGCGCTGTCCACCAGTTGTGTTCCCTGGCCGACGCGGTCAACAGACTCATCAATCAGGGATTTAATCTCTTTCGCGGCTTCCGCACTGCGCTGTGCCAGCGCACGAACCTCACCGGCAACCACGGAGAATCCGCGTCCCTGCTCACCGGCACGGGCCGCTTCCACGGCTGCGTTCAGGGCAAGGATGTTGGTCTGGAAGGCAATACCGTCGATTACGCTGATAATGGCGCTGATCTTCTGCGAACTGTTGGCAATCGAGGTCATGGTTTCGATCACGCTGTCAGTGATTTGACCACCGCGGCTGGCAGTTTTCGATGCCGTGACCGCAAGTTCACTGGCCTGACGGGCGTTGTCGGCGTTCTGTTTCACCGTCGCGGTCAGCTCTTCCATACTGGCAGCAGTTTCTTCCAGCGATGCAGCCTGCTGTTCTGTACGCGATGATAAATTATTATTGCCCAGGGCAATCTCGCGAATTCCGGTATACATTTGGTCTGTATTCAGGCGAACGTTTGAGACAGATTCTGCCAGTGATTCCTGCATCAGTTTAAGCTGGCCGAATACCACGCCGATTTCATCGCGGGTGGTCACCTCTATTTTCTGGTTCAGTTTTCCCTGAGCGACCTGCATAAAGTGCTCGCTCATGCTGGTCAGCGGGTTAATCACTTTGTGACGCATCCAGAAATGGGCCAGGCCGGAAATCAGCAGAATGGTGGCGGTGACGCAAAAGAACATGATCCACGCCAGCCGGTTATAGAAGGTGCCGGACTCAATCGCACTGCGGCTCTCTTCATCCAGCAGGGCCAGATAATCATTCACCACGGCGCCCATTCTGTCCTGATACATCTGGGTCGGGTGTTCCACATATGCCGAGATATTCGCGTTATCGATATAACCACGCAGTTCTTTGATCACACCGAGGTAAGACTGGTACTGCTCCTCAATGCCGGCAAAATCCTCTTTTTCGCTGAGGACAGGCTGGGATTTGAAGTTATTGTAATCTTCCGCCGCTTTATCCAGCAGTAAATCAAACGCCGCTTTGACCTGGCGGATATCACTCTCCTCAGAGCCGACTTTGATATGAACAACAACCTGGGTAAGCAGGTTACGGGCCTGCATCAGATCTTCATAAGAAGACACCAGCAAAGCCCGTTTTTTTGAGCCGAGATCGACCCGTTCCAGTGACGATAATTCTGATGAAACAATCCCCAGCGATAATCCGCTGGACACTATCTGCATGCCGCAAAAGAAAATAAGCAACAGATATAAACTGACAGAAATCCGTATTCTCTTACCAAACATAATGCTATCCCCACTGCGTCCGGCCGGGCTCACCTGCTTCAATTGTTGTTATCGCTGTGATGCACAAAAGCGCCGTCAGGTTTCCCTGACAGCGCAAAGCTGAGACACGTCGTTAAAAAGTTTCCCAATTGTCATCATCTTGGTGATTCTTCGATGATATTTTGCTGAGATCCGGGGTTTTCACGACATTGGAAATCGTTCTTGCCGCCGGCTCAGTGTGTTTATCGTCCTTGTGTTTCAGGGTCGGTAAGCGGAAAATAGCTATCAGTTGTGACAGTTTCGCCACCTGTTCTTCCAGCACATTTGCCGCCACCGCAGACTGCTCAACCAGTGAGGCGTTCTGCTGCGTCACTTTGTCCATTTCAGCAACTGCAATACTGACCTGTGAAATACCTTTGCTCTGCTCATCGGATGCTGTGGCAATGTGCGCCATAATGTCGGTGACACGGGTGACGGATTCCACAATCTTGGTCATGGTTTCACCGGCATCTTCTGCCTGACGGGCACCGGTCCCGGTACGGGATACCGAGTCTTCGATGAGGATTTTGATCTCTTTCGCCGCATCCGCGCTGCGCTGCGCCAGGTTACGGACTTCATCCGCCACCACTGCAAACCCGCGGCCGTGTTCACCGGCACGGGCAGCCTCAACCGCCGCATTCAGTGCCAGGATATTGGTCTGGAACGCAATGCTGTCGATAACGGCAGTGATATCGGAAATTTTCTGGGAGCTGTCAGCGATATTCAGCATGGTATTCACCACATTGGACACCACTTTGCCGCCTTCACGGGCAATCTCAGACGCCTGACCGGCGAACTCACTCGCCTGATGGGCATATTCGGTGTTCTGTTTCACCGTTGCGGTCAGCTCTTCCATACTTGCTGCTGTCTCTTCCAGGCAGGCAACCTGCTCCTGGGTACGGGCAGACAAATCATTGTTACCGGCGGCGATTTCGCTGGTTCCCTGATAGATGTTTTCACTGCCGTCACGCACACCGTGCACCGTATTAATCAGCTCCTGCTGCATATGCTGCACACCGCGGCCCAGCTCAGCAATTTCATTGTTACCGTTCACCGGTACTGTCGGAGTCAGGTCACCGGCCGCAAAGATCTTAATGCGATCAACCAGACCATTGAGCGGAAGAATAATGCCGCGCTGTACATAGCGGTAACTGATGATGCTGATCAGCGCGAGAACAACAGCCAGTGCAATCAGCATATACAGAGATTCACTGAAGTTATCTTCTGCGCCCTGCACTTCACCCTGAAATGCCGCCGAAATGCTGTCGAAATACGCATTAAACTGCTCTTCAAACTTCATCTGATAACCGGATGTGGCATAGGTGTAAAACTGTTCCAGCTGATCATCCCGGACATAGGACATCAGCCGGGTCAGTGCATTACGGTAGGTTTCATAAGTGGACAGCAGCTTTTCAAACTTCGCTTTGTCGTAGCTGGTGCCTTCCATCATTTTCATATAGCGGGCATACGCGGCATCCGCATCTGCTAACTGACGGGTAGCTTGTTTGATCAGATCGTCCGAGGTGGCATCATCTTTAAAGGTGTGCTCTCTGAGCAGAAAACCGTTTGCCGCACGGTTTAAATTGGCACGGGCCTGGATCAGATTGACCCAGCTCTGGGTAAGAACCTGTCTCTGGCTCTGGAGCGAATCCAGAAAATGAATACTGTCGCGGTTTTCACCCAGTTTGCTGAACATCAGCCCGCTGGATGCCAGCTGCAACAGTACAAATATAAGAATAACGGATAAAAGCCCTGATACAATTTTAATTCTGCTATACATAATTTTCTACTGGCATAGTGTTATTGTATTTTTGATATCGGTCACACGACAAAAAACTTTAGTGATGGATTAACCAAAACTATATGGCTGAATTATCATTCAGCCATGCTGTCGATGAGCGCCATTTCCTCGCTGGAAAGCAGCTTTTCGATATCCACCAGAATCAGCATCCGGTCACCGATGGTGCCCAGACCGGTCAGATATCTGGTCGATAACGTGACCGCAAAATCCGGTGCCGGGGCAATCTGCTCATCTTTGAGCACCAGCACGTCCGATACGCCGTCCACCACAATGCCCACCACGCGATCTTTGAGATTGACCACAATCACCACGGTGTTGTCGTTGTAAGTGACGTTCTGATGTGAGAACTTCACACGCAGGTCAATAATCGGAATGATCACACCACGTAAGTTGGTGACACCCTTGATAAAATCCGGCGTATTCGCGATACGGGTGACCTGCTCATAACCACGGATTTCCTGTACTTTCAGGATCTCAATGCCGTACTCTTCTTCGCCCAGGGTAAAAATCAGATACCCTTCGCCATTTTTCTCTTCATCGAGTTTGTTTAAATCTTCATCCATCATCGACATGGTTATTTACCTTTGTTTATTGCATCACGACGTGTGACGTGTTCAGTTTCTTCTGGCACAAAATTTCGTTGTTCATCCGCTGCAATTCCGCCACATCAATAATCAGTGCAACAGAACCGTCGCCCATGATGGTGGCGGCAGAGATCCCGGGAATTTTGCGGTAATTACTTTCAACATTTTTCACCACCACCTGCTGCTGTCCGATCAGTCTGTCCACCAGCAGGGCGTAACGGTTACCGGCGTTCTGAACAATCAGGGCAATGCTTTTCGCCAGATCATGCTCGGCCTCTTCAATGCCGAAGACCTGATGCATTTCCACCAGAGGCAGATATTCGCCGCGCACCAGCAGCATTTTTTCCTCACCGGCGAGGCGGTAAATATCTTCCTGGCGCGGCTGGAGTGTGCTGATGATGGCGCTGAGCGGGACAATAAAGACATCATCCGCCACTTTGACGGACATTCCGTCGAGGATAGCCAGTGTCAGCGGCAGCAGAATCCGGGTCACGGTACCGCGCCCTTCGGTGAAACCAATCTGAATGCGGCCGCCCATGTCCTGAATGTTCCGTTTCACCACATCCATACCCACACCCCGGCCGGAGACATCGGTGATCACTTCAGCAGTGGAGAAACCCGGTGCCATAATCAGCATTGCGATGTCATCGTTGGTCATGTTGTCATGCACATCCATACCCTGCTGGCGGGCTTTGGCCAGGATGCGCTCCCGGTTCAGACCGGCACCGTCATCCCGTACTTCAATGCAGATATTGCCGCTCTGGTGTTCCGCCGCCAGCGTCAGTGTGCCGGCCTCCGGTTTGCCGTTTGCCGCGCGGACTGCCGGTTTCTCAATTCCGTGGTCGAGACTGTTGCGCACAAGGTGTGTCAGCGGATCGATAATCCGCTCAATCAGGCTCTTATCGAGTTCTGTGGAGCTGCCCTCTACTTTCAGTTCGATTTTCTTATTCAGTTTTGAGGCGATATCGCGCACCATGCGCGGGAAGCGGCTGAAGACATAATCCATCGGCATCATACGGATAGACATAACCGATTCCTGTAATGCCCGTGAGTTGCGCTCCAGCTGGACAATGGAGCTGAGCAGATCAGCATATTCCGCCTGATCCACCTGCTGGCTGTGCTGGGTCAGCATGGACTGGATAATAACCAGTTCACCGACGAGGTTGATCAGCTGATCCACTTTCTCCACCGCCACACGGATACTGCCGCTGTCGCCTTTATTTTTCACAGCCGCAGCAGGTGCTTTGCGGGCGGCCGGAGCAGAAGACGATGCCGCCGCCGGTACCGGTACGGCAACCGGTGTACTGGCCGGTTCCGGTTCCGCTTCCGGCTCTGCCGGGGTGCTGTCTGCGGCCAGGATTGCGGTTAACTCCGCTGCCGGTGTTTCCTCCCGGGCAATCTGAGAATCATCCACCACAAAGCAGAGCACACCGCAGATGTCATCAATCGCGGTATTGGTGCCCAGCCAGACTTTCAGCGTATCGGTACCCTGTTCGGTTTTGTATACCGTGCCGAACAGTGACAGTTCATCTGCCAGAAGAGCGACTTCACTCTCTTTTAACTTACTGAGTGTGAAGGTAAAATGATGTGTAAATCCGGTTTCCGGTACCGCGATGATCTCTTCTGCGGAGCCGGTATTTTCAGCTGTTTCATTAACAGCTTCCGGTGCGGCAGTTTCCGTGACAACAGCAGCATCTGCCACACTCTATTCCACATGCCCCAGCACCTCGCAGATGCGGTTAAAGCTCTCTTCATCCGGCAGTGTGTCACTCTTATAGGCATCCAGCTGTGAGCCCATCACATCTTTGGTATCGAGGAAAACATCAATGATATCCGGCGTCAGCGTCAGCTCATCATGGCGGGCTTTATCGAGCAGATTTTCCAGGGTGTGCGTGGTTTTCTGCAACAGCGTGAAGCCGAATGTTGCCGCACCACCTTTAATGGAGTGCGCGCTGCGGAAGATAGCATTGAGCTGCTCATTGTCCGGTTCCCGGGGATCAAGTTCCAGCAGGTGCTGTTCCATATCCCGGAGCAGCTCATCGGCTTCATCGAAGAACGTTTGATAAAACTCGGTTATATCCATCGCGGTTATCCAATTTTTTCTTGTGTTACGGCGGACAGGTACTGCCGGAAATCCGGCACCACTTCCGGCGGGATCTCCGGCGGTACCGTTGTTTCGCTGCGCGGCGGCGGCAATTGCTTCAGCTGCTGTAAATCCGTAATGGGGACGGCTCCTTCATATTCATGGAGGATATTTTCCATCTCCGATGCATTCAGAACGATAATGCTGATGCGGCGGTTCACCGGTGCAAGCCCGTCGTTTTTATCCAGGTGGATGGAAGATGCCATCCCGACCACCCGCAGAATTTTGTTCTCTGCCATACCGCCGCGAACCAGTTCACGGCGCGAGGCATTAGCACGCTCGGCGGACAGTTCCCAGTTACTGTAGTTGCCGCCGTTGGCATACGGCAGGTCATCGGTGTGACCGGAAATACTGATGCGGTTCGGCACGTCATTGAGAATCGGCGCAATCGCGCGCAGAATATCCCGCATATATGGCTCGACATGGGTGGAACCGACCATAAACATCGGGCGGTTGGCACTGTCCACAATCTGGATACGCAGCCCGTCATCAGTGGTATCAATCAGCAGATGTGGTTTCAGTTCATTCAGACGGGGGTCTTTAAGAATGGCCTGTTCCAGATCCTGTTTCAGTTTCTCAAAACGACCGGCGTCATCCTGTCCCTGCTCTTCCTGCATACTGTCCGGGTCCGGCAGTGTGTCACCCTCTTTATAGATGATGTCTTTGCCGCCGCCCGGAATCGGATTGGTCGCATCCCCGGTTTTTGTTCCCGGGTTGATAGCCGTTTTCAGCGGGGTGCGAAAGTATTCCGCAATCTGAGTCAGTTCCTGCGGGCTGGAGATAGAAATCAGCCACATCACCAGGAAGAACGCCATCATGGCGGTCATAAAGTCAGCGTAAGCAATCTTCCATGACCCGCCGTGTCCGCCGCCATGCCCGTGACCGCCCCGCTTTTTGACGCGGATAATATGCGTGTTGCCCGGTTTCATCGTCCGTTTACTCCCCGTCCTGCGCTTCGGTCCGGTGGCTGACTTTTACCTCACGGACTTTATCTTCCAGTTCGGCAAAAGACGGACGATCCGCGCTGAACAGCACTTTACGGCCGAATTCAACGGCGATTTGCGGCGGATATCCCTGTAAGGAAGAAAGGAAAGTGACTTTGATACATTCCAGCATTTTCAGCTGTTCACCGCTGCGCAGGCGGATCAGCGACGCCAGTGGCAGAATAAAGCCGTACGCGACGAGAATACCGAGGAATGTCCCGACCATCGCATGCGCAATCAGCGCCCCCAGTTCACCGGCCGGACGGTCAGCAGAACCCAGTGCGTTCACCACCCCGAGAACAGCGGCAACAATACCGAATGCCGGCATGGAATCACCGACCATATTCAGGCCGGAAGCCGGTACTTCGCTCTCCTGACGGAATGTTTCCAGTTCTTCATCCATCAGGGCTTCAATTTCATGACTTTGCAGGTTGCTGGTGATCATCAGGCGCAGATAATCCACCAGAAACATCAGCGCGGCCGGATCTTTAAGAATGCGCGGGTACTGGGAAAAGATATCGCTCTCCTGCGGATTTTCGATATCTTTTTCCAGGGCCAGCAAACCCTGCTGGCGGGATTTATTGAGTAACTGGAACAACAGCGCCATCAAATCCATCGACATCGCTTTGTTGTAGGAGGAGCGCCGGAACAGGCGCGGCAGAACTTTACCCAGGGCAATAATGGATTTCCCGCTGTTACCGACGACAAATGCACCAAAACCGGCACCTAAAATAATAACAAATTCAGCGGGTTGATAAAGCGCGCCCATATGGCCGCCAACCATCAGATATCCGCCGATGACCGTGCCCGTAACAATGATGTATCCGATGAGTATTAACACACTATTCCCTTTAACTCAGTTAGGTATCGGATGGCTGTCAAAGGGAATTTTCAGGAAGGACAGGCAAAACGGATTTGCCTGTTTACCGAATCAATCCAGTCACATTACCGCTTTGGCAATGCCATCCTCTCGATATAGCGTAATATCGGCGGGAAGCGCGGAAAGTTTACGTTTTTTTATTGCCCGTGAAGGCGGCTGGCACAAACTACAGGTAAAACTGTTTTCAGGGATATGCGCATAGGTGACAAATGACCCGCTACAGCAACGGCAAACGGAACGCTGAAGCATTCCGCTCTCCACAAAACGTACCAGTGTCCAAGCGCGGGTCAGTGCCAGCAGCGGCTCTTCACCGGGAGCCGGCGGACACTGCTCCCGGTACAGCCGGTACGCCTTTACTATCACATCAACACCGGAACACTGTCCGCATAAGATCACCAGTGCTGCGGTCAACGCCGGGCCGAACTCTCCCAGTCCGCACAACACACCAATACCTGCGGAGCACCATAGCGTGGCGGCAGTGTTCAGTCCGCGGATATTCATGCCTTCACGCATAATAACCCCGGCGCCCAGAAAACCGATCCCGGAAACCACCTGCGCGGCTATCCGGCCGGGACTGTCCGGTGATGTTGTGACCGAACTTAAGATAAATACGGCGGCACCCACTGCCACCAGAGCATTGGTCCGCAGACCGGCCATCCGCTGACGCCACTGGCGCTCCGCACCAATCAGTGCGCCGAGTGCCAGCGCAGCCAGTAAATTGAGTAAATAAGGAATTGCAAACATAGTAACCTCCACCCGAAAGACGTAATGACGTAATGACGTCAGGTGTTAACAGCAGAAAATGTGAAAATGACTGAAAATTCTGCTCAGTTACCCGGAGGAAAGAGTGCGTGAGAAACAATAAACATACTGCATACCTGTGGCAGTGATGCGACCGGAATCCGGTGGATCATCTGTAACAATAAAAAGTGCAGTACCGCAGAGAGGTGCTGCCCGCCATAATCGTGCCGGCAGACAGTTTCAGAAGAGAAAGGTGTGCCGGATCAGTTAATAAAATGATAACTGTGACTGTCCAAATCCGGGTCCTCTGTTCAGAAAAGATGCGCGGAGTATAGGGTGTCCGCGAAAATATGTAAAGTCAGAAATTATTTTTCGGCGTGATGAATACGCCATCCCCGCCCTCTTTTTTATTGAAAAACCAGATACCGTCCGGATATTCCGGCAGAGCCACCAGATACATCACGCCCTCACTGAAGGGTTCGATCAGTAATATCCGGCCTTCGCGCGGCTCATTCGCATCCGTTTTGATATAAACAGTGTCGTTAATCTGCATAATCCGGCTCCCGGTGATCACAATAAGGTGATAAGCATAAAAAACAGATATAAAAAAAGCCCGCCACTTACGCGGCAGGCTTGGAATTTGGTTTGGCTATATCTTACAGCGGAGTTACGTTGGCTGCAGCCGGGCCTTTAGCACCATTCTCGATGGTGAATTCTACTTGTTGGCCTTCGCCCAGGGTTTTGAAACCTGCGCCCTGAATGGCAGAGAAGTGAACGAAAACATCTTTGCTGCCATCAGCTGGAGTGATGAAACCAAAGCCTTTAGATTCGTTGAACCACTTAACTTGACCTTTCATTTTGTCAGACATGTGACTTTCCTATATATAAATAAATGCATTGCCATTTTGGCAGGTACTGGCCGGAAGCAAAAACTAAATGGAGGCACACAGCATATGAAACGGTCAAAGGCTATCCTGGATAACACTCAACTTAAACGCTCAAACTCAGTTGTCATACATAAAGCTGCTCTTTTTATCGGGCCGCAAGCATTAACTCATGAGTGGGGATGAATAGCAACTGGTTTATTACCGTGAACTTTAAAAAAAGTGAAAGAGTTCAAATTTATTCACTTTTATCCGGCTAATTGTCTGCGATTTCAGCGTATTGAATAGCCGGAACCTCACCCCTGACTAGGGTAAGACTATTCTTAATAATCCGCACATCATAACAGTTACCCTTCACAAACCCCGTAACTGTTCTGCGCGATTGCGTTCCGGATATGTTAATATAATGTATCAGAACAGCAGCAGACCTCCGGAGGTCATTCTATGGATGTCGTCAGAACACTTATTACCGGCGCTCTCGATAATATCAATCAGCGGGAGAAGCGGGACGGGAAACCCCGTTTCAGCAGTCATTTTATCCGCACCTATCCTTATTTATGTCTGGCGATGGTCGTATCCTATCTCGTACTGGGTGTTCTTATTTATTATGCTCCCTATTTCGGCGTTTACTGGCTGCTCGGTTTCAGTGCCCTGTTCCTGGTAATGGCGGCAATTTTGCTTTTTGAAGTTAAACCGGTTTACCGTTTTTCCGATATCGGCGTGCTGGATTTACGGGTGTGCTACAACGGTGAATGGTTTGTCAGTGAAACAGTGCCGCAGGAAACCCTGGCAGCGATACTTGCTCACCCGCAGGTCAGCGATGCGCTGAAGCAGGACATCCGCAATATGACAGAAACAAAAGGTACAGTATCATTTTATGACCTGCATCTGATGGCCTATCCGGAAAAACCGCGCTCTCACTGGATGAAAGGCGCGGCTTAAGCTACTGTTTATGCCTGTTTTTTATTCATCCGGCTTACTTGCTGAGCAAACAGAATAAAATTATCTTTTTCCCGTTGACACAACCGGGACACCCCGTTAGTATGCGCCTCGTTCCCTCGGGAACAACGCTTCCTCCATAGTTCAGTCGGTAGAACGGCGGACTGTTAATCCGTATGTCGCTGGTTCGAGTCCAGCTGGAGGAGCCAGATTTAAGAGCCCGCTCACTGAGCGGGCTTTTTTCATTTCCGCCCCTGTTTATCCGCAATTGTTCAAGCCTTAGCCACTCAGTCATTTTTTTGCATTTTGCCCTTTACAAGCTGCCGCAGGATAGCTATGATTCACCCCGTTCCCAAGGGAACAACGCTTCCTCCATAGTTCAGTCGGTAGAACGGCGGACTGTTAATCCGTATGTCGCTGGTTCGAGTCCAGCTGGAGGAGCCAAATTCAAAAGCCTGCTCACTGAGCAGGCTTTTTTCATTTCTGTTTCCGCAGTTCTGAACCTGGTTTTATACCCGTTAACCCTGTGATTTCGATGATTATTCCGCCGAAATGCTCATAAGTGCGGCAAACAGTTCACATTCCCTGATTTTCGCTTTGACAATCCTCACTGACCGCATTACTATGCATCCCGTTCTCACAGAGAACACGCTTCCTCCATAGTTCAGTCGGTAGAACGGCGGACTGTTAATCCGTATGTCGCTGGTTCGAGTCCAGCTGGAGGAGCCAGCGTTTATCTCTCCTGTCTGCCTCTCTGTTTTATCCGTATTATCCTGTTATCAGATCCTGAATATATAATGCCGTCCGGCAGCTCAATATCAATATTCCGTTTTCCGCCGGTAAAACGCAGAAACGCAAATTAACATGGTATTTACCGGCGAATCGTTCTATCATCCTGTTCCGGCTTATGGCACCCGCCATCAGGTTATCCTTATACTTATTTCGGAGCCGGTTCAATGACTCATCCTGTTACTTCCCTGAAAATCCGCCGCCCTGACGACTGGCATATCCATTTCCGTGATGGTGCGATGCTCAGTACTGTTGTGCCTTTTACCAGTGAGTTTTTCGGGCGCGCCATTGTGATGCCGAACCTGGTTCCGCCGGTCACCACCACCGATGCCGCTATTGCATACCGCGATCGCATCCTGGCCGCGGTGCCGCAGGGACACAACTTTACCCCGCTGATGACCTGTTATCTGACCGATAATGCGGATACGGCTGAGATTGAACGTGGTTTCCGCGAAGGTGTGTTTACCGCCTGTAAACTGTATCCGGCAAATGCGACCACCAACTCTGCGCACGGCGTATCGGATATCCGTAATATTTATCCAGTGCTGGAGATGATGTCCCGCAACGGTATGCCGCTGCTGGTGCACGGTGAGGTGACACACGCTGATATTGATATTTTTGACCGCGAGGCCCGCTTCATTGATGATGTGATGATCCCGCTGCGCCGTGATTTCCCGGCACTGAAAGTGGTATTCGAGCATATCACCACCAAAGAAGCCGCGCAGTATGTGCTGGACGGCGATGATAATGTCGCCGCCACACTGACACCGCAGCATCTGATGTTTAACCGCAACCACATGCTGGTCGGCGGTGTGCGTCCGCATCTGTTCTGTCTGCCGATCCTGAAACGTAATGTGCATCAGGAAGCACTGCGTCAGGCGGTGGCAGGCGGCTGCAAACGGTTCTTCCTCGGTACGGACAGCGCCCCGCATGCACGCCACCGCAAAGAGTCTTCCTGCGGCTGTGCCGGGGTGTTCAATGCGCCGACCGCACTGGCTGCTTATGCTACGGTATTTGAGGAACTTAACGCACTTGCGCATTTTGAGGCCTTCTGTTCACTGAACGGCCCGGCGTTCTATGGCCTGCCGGTGAATGACGGCTTTATCGAATTAACCCGTCAGGAAGTGATCACACCGGAAACTATTAACGGTGCAGAGGATATTTTAGTGCCTTTCCTGGCCGGAACCGATGCCCGCTGGGATGTTAAAATCTGCCGTTAAGTAAAATAAACCAAGTACAAACACCCACCCCCTCAGAGCAATAAGGCGAAAATCGTCTTATTGCTCTGTTATTATGTTAAAAGAAGATAAATTTCCCGTTTTTTGCATAATAAAAGTCTTATCCACCTCTTTTTACTTTGCAAAAAGACCTTATACTGATATCACCCGTTGCTAACGGGATGTCAGCTCTTAGTCAGAGATAGTTAACCATCTTGCCGTATGATTAGGAGGTTCAATGAACGATAAAAAAGCCGTCATTCAGACTCATCCGGTTATCGGATGGGACATCAGTACCGTCGACAGTTACGACGCTATGATGCTGCGCCTGCACTATTTGCAGGATCAGTCCCAGTCTCCCGAACATGCAGAAGTGGATAAAACCATGTGGCTGACGACCGATGTCGCCCGCCAGTTGATTAACATACTTCAGGCCGGTATCGATAAAATTGAGTCCGGCGAATATTATAATCAGTCCGACAATATCAGGCACTGACAGACAAAGACTGCACAAGAGGGACACCATTTGGTGTCCTTTGTGTTTTCTGCGGCAAAAAAAAGACCACCCGGAGGTGGTCAGAAGTATTACATTTACGACTTATTATAATTGTTGGATGATGGGTTGAGGCAGATAGTGTTATCAGACTGCGGAAATCCGCTCCACTTTCGCCGGCAATCCCTGCCGGACAGAAGCGCCGGTTACCCAGTCCAGCCAGGTGTTCGCCACCTGACGGGTCGGATCAGCGAAGCCCAGGTCGTTGATATTAATACCGGACGCGATGCGTTTATCCATCGCCAGCGCTTCGCCGTCAAGGTAGTGCTGACGTGCGCCCATTTCGTGATGTCCGTAACCGTGTTCAATCGCCACCACGCCCGGCATAACGCCGGTCAGCAGGCTAATCTGTGCTTCAACACTGCCGCCCGGTGTGGTGATACGCACCAGGTCCCCGTGCTGCACGCCGAACTTCTCGCCGTCCGCCGGGTTGATCGCCACCAGGTTTGACGGTTTCACATGGTGCAGACGCTCAATCATTGTGGTTGAACTGCTCATCACATGGGATTTAAAGGACATCAGCTTCAGCGGCCAGCTTTCCGCCGGATAGACGCGGTCAATATCGCTGCCGTCAGACAGGCGCGGCGGATAATAGGACGGACATCCGCTGAAACGCTCGCCGGTGATGGCATGGCGGTTCTGTGCCACTTCCGCATTCCAGATTTGCAGCGGCTGTTTCCACTGCGGCCCGGTTTTTTCCCCGTCCCAGCCCTTTTCATACGGCGCAAAACGACCGCCGCGACTGAAGATATAAGCAACACGGCTGATTTCCTCTGCTTTCAGTACCTGCTGCATGGCAGGCATAATGCGATCCACCCCGGACAGGCGGATATCCGCCTCTTTGGCTTCCGGCCCCGGTTTTTCACCCATAAAGGCGGTATTAGCGGCCACACGCAGATAGTAATCTTCTGCCGTGTTCAGCGGATAGGTGTTGCCGTCATTGTCCGCGATAGCATTGTCGCCGAATCCCGGCAGGTTCAGGGCTTTCGCCACCGCAATACAGAAGGATTCCATGGCTACCGGCTGACCATCCGCCGTTTTTGCCACACGCGGCGCAACAACCGGCCAGCGGGCGGTGGTGGCTTTGGTCTGCACACCGGACCACGGCGCACTGAATCCCCAGCTTTCAAAGTTATGGGTATCCGGGACAATGTAGTCCGCCAGTGCGGTGGTTTCATTCATAAAGGCATCAATGCCGATAATCAGCGGCAGGTGTGCCGGGTCTTTCAGCTTCTCTTCCATCACCTGACGGATGCCCGCAATGCTATACAGCGGGTTAGTCATATTGGTGATCCAGGCTTTCAGCTTGTGCGGATACCCTTCCAGTGCGGAGCCGAGCTGCTCTGTCAGCTGACCGGCCGCCAGCGGATACCACGGCGCTTTGGCCGGGTACGGGTTCTGACCGGCAGACACCTTGTTTTTGTATTCATCAGATTTTTCATAGACCGACTTACTGCGCGCCAGGTTCATGCCTTTCGGCTTCACTTTGCCCGGGAAGCTATCCATTTTGTAGCACGGCCCGTCATTGGCACCGTTGAACTTGCCGCCGCCGACAGACACACCGCCTTTGAGATTCATGTTGCCGATCAGCGCGTTCAGCATGATCACCGCCCAGGCGTTATAAAATCCGTTACCGGACATCATGCCACCGTGGAAAATCACGGCTGCCTGACGTCCGTACGACGTCAGTGTTTTCGCCAGTGCGGCAATCGTTTCTTCCGGCACACCACAGCGGGCGCTGTATTCTGCCGGGGTAAAGCACTGCGCAGATTCTTTCAGCAGCAGGAAACTGCTCTTCAGATTCACTGTGGTGCCGTCTGCCAGTGTGGCCGGCTGGCTGACGTCCAGTACCGCGCGGTCACAATTATCCGCCGGCACCAGTTCACCCTGCTCTGTCATCACCATATACACAGGCTCTTCGGATGTCTGTCCGCTCAGCGCTTCCGCTGTCAGATGCTGACCGGCCAGCGGGTGCGCATTATCAGTGATCACGAGGTGAGTCGCGTTTGTCCAGCTACTCTCACCAACGCGTTTCATGGACGCTTCTCCCAGAACGGCGAGATACTCCGCGTTGCAACGGTTGTTATCAATCATCCAGCGGATCATCCCCATCACCAGCGCGGAATCGGTACCGGGGGTGATCGGAACCCAGTGTCCGTGGTCATTGGCGAGCGTGGTGGTCAGCGGCAGTGCCGGGGAGACAACCGCATAGTTAAAGCTGTCACGTATCCGTGCATTGGCCAGCTGACGCCCCTGCCGTTTGAACGGGTTACCGGACTGCGCCGGAGAGGTGCCGGAGAGGTGCCGAGGAACAGGGCAAACTTCACATAATCCCAGTCCGGTTTGACGTGAGCGTTTTTGTCGAGGTCGTTCATCAGCGCCCCGGAACCGGCACGGTAAGCCAGCCCGCAGTACGAGCCGTGCGCACCAAAGTTTTTGCTGCCGAAGGCATTCTGGGCAAAGCGGCGGATAAAGGTATCGCGCCCGTCATCTCCGGCGTTGGTCACCAGTAACTGGTTTGCCACCGGGCCGAGTGCCGGCTGTGCCGGGTCAATCAGCGTATCGAGGTCACGGATAGCACGCAGTCCGTCCACATGGCCTTCCCCGAACAGATCACCGCCTTCCGTCACTTCTTTAATCAGTTGTTCAAAGCTGATGCGCTGCCATTTGCCTTCACCGCGTTTACCGGCGCGCTTCATCGGCTCAAGGATACGCAGCGGACTGTGCAGCCCCTCCATCAGTGTCGCACCACGGGCACAGGCAGTAGATCGTCCCTCCAGGCCGCTTTCGCCGCCCATATTTTTCAGGGCTTCCGCCAGCGGTGTGTTATACGCGATATGGCGGTCATGTGAGAGCGGATGATACGGGTTACCGGCAATGCGGATCACCTGATTGGTTTCGCGGTCAACGCGGGCACGGATACCACACTGGGTCCAGCAACCGAAGCACTGGGTCATCGATACCGCCTGTGTATTTTCCGCCTGCCAGCCTTTCAGGGCATTCCCTTCTGGGATCAGCGAGTTGCCGTTAATACGGTACAGAGTCACCTGGCCGGATGTGCCGTTCATCAGCCCGTCGACGGCGCGTTTCGCCACATCACGGTAGCTGTAACCGAATGCTGCCAGCCCGCCGATCGCCAAACCTGCTTTTAACCACTGACGTCTTGTTGACTTAGCCATGTTGTACACCCCCGTCCTGCGCGACTTTCTGTTGATTCTGTACTTTGTTATTAACCCAGCGGATACCTTCACGGAATATAATCACCAGAGCTATCCATAAACCGATCGTGCCGATAATGGCCTGAATACCGTCCGTGCCCATCGGCAGGCTGTACGGATTGTGCATGACATTATATTTAGGCAGCGTCTGTACCTGCATCAGCAGCAACCAGCGCAGCGACCAGGTCAGGAACAGGGTCAGCAGCGTGTGAATGGTGACATACGCCACTGAACCGCGATGCGTCAGCAGACGAACCGCCAGCACCATCAGCGCAATCCACAGAACGATTTCACCCATGGCCAGCGTCCACCCGGTTGTGCCGAAACTCAGCTGAGCGCGGATAGCGGCACCGGAAACGGTATCACCGGCGATCCAGAATCCCATGCATACCGCCAGCAACAGCAGGGAAACCACCTGCAAGCGTGCCAGTTGTGCCTGGTACTGCGGCTCACGGCGGGCGCCCAGCATCATCAGGGCAGGCAGTGCCTGTAATGCACTGAAAAAGAGCAGTACCGGAATCCAGTAGCTGAACCAGATCGGATGCGCACGCACCACGGAAACCTCACGGCCGGTATACAGCAGCAGGCCGATGGCAAATGCGGCACTGCCGAGCGCCACCCAGCGGGTCAGTTTAAATTGCTTATGCCAGATTTTGTCCGCCACCAGCGCCAGAAAATAAAGGCCGATACAGCCGGTAAACGCCAGCAGGAACAGTGCGCCCCACGGCATCCACGACCACGGCGTCGGATAAGCATAGAAGTGCCAGACACGGGCGGTCTGATGCAGATCTGCTGTCAGTGCCATCGGCGCGGCAATCCCGAGGGTGATGCTGATAAAGACCGCGAGCATCTCCAGACGGGCATCCCGTTTGTCTCCCCGCCAGCGCTGCCAGCAGGCATACAGAGCTGCACAGGCGGCTATCCCGATCATAAAGAAGTATTGCACCGCCCACGGCAGCCAGGTAATTTCCTGCGGCCGGGCCAGCACTTCCTGAATTAACATCGCTTGTTCAGTCATCAGTGGATCTCCTGCCATAATGCGGGCTGTCCGCGGTTTTCCAGCGGATGAACAAAGGCGTCATCCAGTCCCAGATAGAACACCTGCGGCAGTGTGCCGTTTTCCGGTTTCAGTACCTTAATCGCCGCTTCGTGCTCTCTGAGCATTTTGCTGATGGTGCTGGACGGATCTTTCAGGTCACCGATAATACGCGCACCGCCGACACAGCGGGTGTTATCCACCACCACAATACCGTCTTCGCGCTGGAAGGTAGCCTGTACCGGACAAACCGGCACACACGGCGGATTATCACAATGGTTGCACAGACGCGGCAGCAGCACGTTGGTTGTTGCCTCTTCATTACGAATCTGAATCTGATACTGACTGACACTGGTGCGGAACTGCCCCTGCGGGCTCTGATTTTCAACAGAACAGCTGACGGTACAGGACTGACAGCCGACACAGCGGCGTAAATCAATCAGCATACCGTAGCGTTTTGACGGGTCGGCGAAAAATGCAGACCTGCCTCCGCCATCGGAACCAGGGCCGTACCTGCTGTCAGGACGCCCAGGTTTTGCAGAAATTTTCGTTTGCCAAGATCCATACTGCTCTCCGGTGTATTTGGAACTTCATTGCTCGTCGTATTCAAACCCAACCAAAAAGGAATAAACATGTTGTTGGGTAAAGGGATATGTCATTATGGGGATTGTAAAAATTGCCGGAGATTTCCCCTATTGTGGTTAACCACATAACGGGGAATACGTTGATCTAAAACAACAGATTTTTCTCAGAAAACAGACTCAGGACGCACTGACCCCGGGACATATGTAAGATGACCGTACGCACAGGGTTGCTGACCATACTGTTATTTTTCACCTCCTTTTCGTTTGCCGCACAATGGACTATCGGTGTGCTGGCTCTGCGGGGGGATGCACCGACACGTCATTACTGGGAGCCGCTGACAGAACAGCTCAACCGCGCGCTGCCCGGTGAACACTTCACCCTGCTGCCGCTGACGCTGGATCAGATGCGGGAAGCTCTGCACAGTAATAAAGTGCAGTTTGTCCTCACCAATCCGGCACAATTTATTCAGCTGGACAGCAACTTTCCCCTGCGCTGGCTGGTTTCCCTGCGTTCGGCTTATGAGCCGGATAACGCCACCCGCAATGTGATCGGCAGTGTCCTGCTGGTGCGCAAAGAGAGCCCTTATCAGACACCGGCGGATCTGACCGGTAAAAAAGTCGGTGCGGTCGCACCGGATGCCTTCGGCGGCTATTTATTAGGCTATAAAGCATTACGTGATGCGGGTATCGACCCGCCGCGTGATTTCCATCTTCAGTTCTCCGGTTTTCCGGCCGACGCCCTGCTCTATCTGCTGCGGGATAAGGCGATTTCCGGCGCGATTGTCCCGGCATGCCTGATTGAATCTATGGATAACGAAGGACTCATTCGCCGCGATGATTTCCGCCCGCTTCTCGCACGCGACAGCACCATTCCCTGCTGGACCAGCAGCGAATTATATCCGAACTGGTCATTTGCCGCAGGCAGTGACGTACCGGACGAACTGGCGGATGAAGTCACCCGCGTCCTGCTTAACAGTCACGGCGAAAAAGCGATGCGCTGGGGGGCACCGTCGTCCACCCGTCAGGTGGAAAACCTGCTGCGGGAAGTCAATCAGCACCCGCAGCAGCGTCAGTTCTGGCAGGAAATTATCAGCTGGAGCCGGAAAAACAGCTGGCTGTTAGGCTCGGTTGCTCTGGTTTTTCTGCTGCTCGGTATCAATCATGTGTGGATTGCTTTCCGGGTACGCCGCCGTACCCGCCAGCTGGAAGCAGCCCATTCACAGTTACAGCGCCAGCAGCAGGATCTGGAAAAGGCACAGCAACTCAGTGTGCTCGGGGAGATGGCCTCCGGCTTTGCCCATGTGCTGAATCAGCCGCTGTCGGCTATCCGCCATTATGCCCAGGGCTCGCAAATCCGGCTGGAACGGGAAGATCCCGCACATCCGCTGTTGCCGGTCATGACACAGATTGACAGCCAGGCCGAACGCGGCGCCAGCATTATCCGCAACCTGCGGCTGTGGGCGGGAAACAGCCCGTCCTCACCGGAAGGCGCTCCTGTGCCGCAGAATGTGGCCTCCGTGCCGGACCTGGTCTGGAAGCTACTGCGGGTTACGGAACGATATCCCGCTGCGGTTTTATATAACACCGTCGCCCGGGACACTGTATTACACTTACCGCCGGCACTATTGGATCAGGTTCTCTCCAATTTGTTCAGTAACAGTTTACAGGCCGGGGCGGACTGCATCCGGGTCACCCATCACTATACCCCCGGCGGACAGATAGTGGTGGTGCAGGATAACGGCGGCGGGATGGATGAGACGCAGCTGATACAGCCTTTCTCACCGTTCCGGTCCACCCGTGCGGAAGGGCTCGGGCTGGGTCTGGTGATCTGCCAGCGCCTGATGCGCAGCCAGGGCGGTGATATTCACATGGAAAATTGTACCGGCCCGGACGAACAGCCCGGCTTATGTGTTACCCTTATCTTCAGTGAACCGACAAAGGAACCCTCATGCCCGTGATCCACCTGGTTGATGATGATATTGCTGTGACACAGGCGTGTCAGTTTTTGCTGGAGAGCCTCGGCTATGAGGTGTGTGTCTGTAATGACAGCCGGACATTTATTGCACAGGCACCGCTGCACACTTACGGTATTGTGTTACTGGATATGCGTATGCCGCATCCGGACGGCTGCCGGGTACATCAGATCCTTCAGGAGCAGCACAGCACCCTGGCGGTCATTTTCCTGACCGGCCACGGTGATCTGCCGATGGCGGTTGAACAGATGAAACTCGGCGCGGTTGATTTTCTGCAGAAGCCGGTTGCCACACAGCCGTTACAGGCAGCGCTGACCCGCGCCGCAGCCGTGACCGGTAAAGCGGTCGCCTGCGCACAAATCCGTGACCGTTTTCAGACCCTGACACCGAAAGAACGTCAGATTGCCGGTTTTGTGGCACAGGGGCTGATGAACCGGGAAATCGCCGATATCGCCCACGTTGCGGTAAGAACCGTCGAAGTGCACCGCGCCAAAGTGATGGAAAAAATGGCAGCAGGCAGTCTCGCGGAACTGGTCACGCAGCTCAACAGTATTACGGATGCTGAAAACAGCACCGCAGAACACTGACATCTGCGGCCGATACAACGTATAATTTAGTGTAATATCATTTACATGAACCCGCATCTGCTGATGCTTCTGATAATAACGATGTCTGACTATGATTACAGCTCCTGAATTTCAACGCTCGTTTCTGCATCCCCGCTACTGGCTGACCTGGCTCGGCCTGGGTATGCTGTACGTGCTGGTATTGCTGCCGTACCCGGTGATTTACCGGCTGGGTACCCGTCTGGGACGCTTCTCCATGCGTTTTCTCAAACGCCGTGCGGAGATTGCTGACCGCAATCTGCAATTATGCTTTCCGGATATGCCGGAAGCGAAACGCAAAGCGATGGTGGTGGCAAACTTTGAATCCGTCGGCATGGGACTGTTTGAAACCGGCATGGCCTGGTTCTGGCCGGACTGGCGGATAAAGCGCTGGTTTCGTACCGATGGCTTTGAACACGTCTATGAAATGCAGAAAGAACGTAAAGGCATCATTGTTGTCGGTATCCATTTTCTGCCCCTGGAACTGGGCGCGCGGATTATCGGGATCATGAGCCCCGGAATCGGTGTTTACCGGCCGAATGATAACTCGGTCATGGACTGGGTACAGACGATCGGCCGTATGCGCTCAAATAAATCCATGATTGACCGCAAAGATGTCAAAGGCATGATCCGCGCCCTGCGCGACGGTGAGATTCTCTGGTACGCGCCGGATCATGACTACGGCCCGCATAAGAGTGTTTTTGTGCCATTTTTTGCTGTGGAGAAAGCCGCTACTATCACCGGTACATCCATACTGGTTAAAGCAGGCCGCGCTGTTCTTGTGCCTTTTACCCCCCGCCGTTTACCGGACGGTAAAGGCTATGAATTACTGGTTCAGCCGCCGGTGGAAAACTTTCCGGAGAATGATGATATTACAGCAGCAACCCTGATGAATCATATTGTGGAAACCGAAATTTTGCGCGCCCCGGAACAGTATATGTGGCTGCACCGGCGCTTCAAAACACGGCCGGAAGGCGAACCGTCCCTCTACCATAACCGGGATAAAGTTCATTAAAAAAGGAATTAAATCACTACACTAATGCAGAACAAAGCACCCAACCGTAACTGGAAACGAAATCTTTATGTTGTGTGGTTCGGCTGTTTTCTGACCGGCGCCGCCTTCAGCCTGATCATGCCCTTTCTGCCGCTCTATGTGGAAGAACTCGGGGTGACAGACCATGAGGAGCTCAACCTGTGGACGGGGGCCGCATTCAGCATTACCTTCCTGTTTTCTGCCATCGCTGCACCTTTCTGGGGCAAACTTTCTGACCGCAAAGGCCGTAAACTGATGCTGCTGCGTTCCGCGCTCGGTATGGCCATTGTCATGCTGCTGATGGGCTATGCGCAGAATGTCTGGCAGTTACTGTTTCTGCGCGCCCTGCTCGGGCTGCTGGGCGGCTTTGTGCCGAATGCCAATGCCCTGATTGCCACCCAGGTCCCGGTCAAACGCACCGGCTGGGCGCTGGGCACACTCTCTACCGGAGCCGTCAGCGGCGCACTTATCGGCCCGCTTATCGGCGGTTTTCTGGCGGATCACACCGGGTTGCGCCCCGTCTTCTATATTACCGCCACTGTGCTGTTTATCTGCTTTTTTGTGACATTGTTTTTTGTCCGCGAAAACTTCACCCCGGTTTCACGTAAAGATGCCCTCAACACAAGGCAGGTCTTTGCAGCGATAAAAAATCCGCGCCTGGTGATCTGTCTGTTCTTTACCACGATGTGTATTCAGATAGCGGCGGGCTCGGTCAGCCCTGTTATTACCCTCTATATCCGGGAGCTGGGAGGGCATACCGAAAACCTTGCCTTTATCAGCGGATTAGTTGCCTCCGTACCGGGACTGGCTGCCCTTATCAGTGCCCCGCGGCTCGGGAAACTGAGTGACCGGATAGGGCCGGATATAGTACTGATTGCCATGCTGGCGGTATCTGTTTTTGTCATCCTGCCGATGGCCTGGGTAACGCATTACTGGCAGCTCGGCGCCCTGCGTTTTCTGCTCGGTGCAGTCAATGCCGCGTTGCTGCCCGCAGTACAGACACTGATTATTTATCATATCACCCATGAGATTGCCGGACGGATTTTCAGCTATAACCAGGCACTGCGTGATGCCGGAAATGTTACGGGACCGTTAATGGGTGCCTGGGTTGCCGCACATTTCGGCTTCTCTTCTGTCTTTTATTTCACCGCCGCTGTTGTACTGTTTAATCTGTTTTATTCGTGGCGGTGCATAAAATCGCAGAGTACGCCGGAAATTAAACCGGCCGATATCGGGTAGATATCGCCGGTTTTCGTCCGGTTACTTTTCACTGTCAGCAATTTGTTACTGAAATTTCATCTTTCCGTTATTCATCAACTTTAACTGGTTGATTTAAAATAATTTTGTCAATTTCCGCAAGCTTCATAATCCACATCTTCTGTCAATAGACCTCATCACATTTTGTATAAATAAGTCTTGCGAAATGAGATTTTTGTCGACATTTCATCTAAAAAATGGTTTATAAAATAGAAAACGTGCTTTAAGTGAATACGATTCACGATAAGTATGTTAATAATACTTTAATAAGACAGGATGTTTATTGATACATAAAAGTATCATTTTGTTAACAGGAACTGTTTATCCTTACCATTTTCAGGCTTATCCTCCGGAATAAACCTTTAGGAAATTACAGATGCAATCAACAACAACCAAAAAACATACTTTCTTCGGGCACCCTTACCCGCTGAGCTCTCTGTTCTTTACCGAGATGTGGGAACGATTCTCCTTCTACGGTATCCGTCCGTTACTGATCCTGTTTATGGCAGCCACCGTCTATGAAGGCGGGATGGATATTCCGCGTGAACAGGCATCCGCTATCGTCGGTATTTTTGCCGGTGCGATTTACCTGACCTCCCTGCCGGGCGGCTGGCTGGCGGATAACTGGCTCGGACAGCGCATGGCGGTCTGGTACGGCTCAATTATCATCGCGCTGGGTCACCTTTCGATTGCCCTGTCGGCAATCTGGTCACCGAAGCTGTTCTTTGTCGGCCTGCTGTTTATCGTTATCGGTACCGGGTTATTTAAAACCTGTGTGACGGTGATGGTCGGTACGCTGTACAAACAGGACGATACACGTCGTGACGGTGGCTTTTCCCTGTTCTATATGGGGATTAACATGGGCTCCTTTATCGCGCCTCTGGCGACCGGCTGGTTAGTGCCTAACTTCGGCTGGCACTGGGGCTTCGGTATCGGTGGTCTGGGAATGTTAGTGGCCCTGCTGGTGTTCCGCTTCTACGCGGTACCGCTGATGCGTCAGTATGACGGTGAAGTGGGTCTGGATTCCAGCTGGGATCGCCCGACTGTCGTGCGTAAAAATGTCGGTATGTGGGTTAGTCTGGCGGCAGCGGTTATCGCGGTTGTCACTGCACTGATCGCCACCGGTGTTATCCCGTTCAACCCGATGCTGGTTGCCACCAACATGGTTTACCTCATCTCCGGGATGGTTATTCTCTACTTCATCTACCTGTTTGTGTTTGCCGGTCTGAAAAGCAGTGAACGTATCCGGTTATTTGTCTGCTTTATTCTGTTAGTCACCGCCGCTCTGTTCTGGTCTGCGTTTGAGCAGAAACCGACCTCATTCAACCTGTTCGCGAAGGATTACACTGACCGTAACCTGCTCGGTTTCGAAATCCCGACTGTCTGGTTCCAGTCTATCAACGCCCTGTTTATCATTCTGCTGGCACCTGTGTTCAGCTGGTTATGGCCTGCCCTGGCGCGCCGTAATATGAACCTGAGCAGTATCACCAAGTTTATGTTTGGTGTGCTGTTTGCCGCGGGTGGTTTTGCGGTGATGATGATGGCTTCTGAGCGCGTTATTGAAACCAGCGCCGGTGTATCACCGATGTGGCTGACCTTCAGTATCCTGCTGCTTACCCTGGGCGAACTGTGCTTAAGTCCGATTGGCCTTGCTACTATGACACTGCTGGCGCCGATGAAAATGCGCGGCCAGGTGATGGGTCTGTGGTTCTGTGCCAGTGCGCTGGGTAACCTCGCAGCCGGTATCATGGGCGGTAATGTGCGTCCGGATCAGCTGATGAATCTGCCGGGCTTCTTCTCACACGTTTCCGTTGCCCTGCTTATCTGTGCCGCAGTGCTGTGTGTGCTGATTGTGCCGGTGCGGAAAATGCTGCAAAGCGCAGACAGTAAATCTGCCTGACAGAGATAATGTATAACAATAAAAAGGGTGAGCCGAAGCTCACCCTTTTTTTATGTTCAGACTGCCCGGTTCATCATCGCCATCCGTTCCGTTGCACGCCGCCGCCGGGCAGGCAACTCAGCGGTAAGCCTCTGAACCCGGCAGTGATTCAGGGGTCAGCCCGAGAGAGCGCATCATTTCCCCGACTTCCTCATCCAGACGGCTGAGATCCAGTACGCGGTCAACAACAATGTCTTTCTTATCGCTGTTCAGCAATACCACCGGCACCGCACGATAGCTGTTAATCATTTCAATCGCTTCTGACAGCGGGATGTCATTCAGCACCAGCGAGCCGGATAACCAGTCGATATCGGTATATTTGCGCTGAAACACTTTTGCCCGGCCTTCCGGCAGAATTTCCAAGCGCTGTCCCGGTCCCACCGTTTCGGTTTTGCCGTCAAAAAAGGTAGTGACGGTTTTATCCAGCGGACAGACGGAAACTTTATTATCCGCAATATCCACCACAAAATTACCATTACCGGATTCCACACGGACACCATTGGCAGTGACCTGGAACGGACGCGGCTCCTCCCGGTTTTCACTGACGGCAAAACGTGCCCGTCCGGACAGTAATTTTACCGCACGGCTGCCGTTATCATAGGCCACCACAGCACGTGACTCGGTATCCAGCTTCAGCTGACTGCCGTCCCGGAGAGCGTACTGTTTAATCTCTCCCCGGTGTGTGTAGTGTTCCTCCACACCGTCAGCCTTCATCCGGATGGCGTTGTATATCCCGTAACCAGCCATGATAACCAGAAAAATAAGTAATGTGATAAGTAAACGGCGTCGCCGTTGTCTGAAAAATAGGCGTCTCAACTGCATTCTCCTGCGGATTGTAATCCCCGGAATCTGTCTTTCCGGCGTCACATATATCGTCCGGCTGCCGGACTGTTCCGGTGGCCTGTTGATAAGAAATTCCGATTAATCACTGCCGTTATTGTCAAAAGCTGCCGGTGTCAGACTGTTATTATTGTTTATCCGCAGAAACCGCGCATAGTGATAAATATCAGATAATTATCATTTACAAAGAAAAATAAGCTCGCAGATATCCGGTGGTACCCATAATGAAAATAAGGTGAAAATCAAAATATCATCTTTTAATTCAGCTAATTAATCGACAATCAGATATCGTTAGTGCAGTTGAGTATAATACACTTTCTCTGATGTAAG
>NZ_NRQY01000001.1:1400226-1439143 GCF_003996855.1 Morganella morganii
ATTACCCCATAATCCCTGTGAAAGCGCAAGATCCCTTTATCTGTATGCCCTGCATTCAGCTTAGTGTTTCGGCTTAGCTCCGGAATATGATTAAAAGTGAGCGGGATATAAAGGAGGTAGCTGTCACGGGACGTCCGGAGACGCTAACAGACGATAATTTTATCAAAATGCTTGATTTAACGGGATTTGAGAGACATCACAGGATGGTGGGATACGTTGAAATGGCGGAGGAGGAGAGATTCGAACTCTCGGACGGTTTCCCGTCGGCGGTTTTCAAGACCGCTGCCTTAAGCCGCTCGGCCACCCCTCCGCAATGAGGAGCACTATAGTCCCCTCCCCGTACCTTGTAAAGTCCCGGATAGTCTGAATGCCGGAAATTTAGTCATTTCTCAATGTGTTAGCTGATTTTATCGTCACAACCGCCGGTTTCTTTCTTCTGATGCTTGGGATAGCGGCAGATTTTTGCTACATTTTCATTCTCATTTTCAGCAGGTTCCGATTATGTTTGTGTTTGAAGGGCGTGAAATCGCCACTGATCCCCACGGCTATTTACTCAATGTGCAGGACTGGCAGGAGGCAATGGTGCCGCTGCTGGCTGAACAGGAAGACATTACCCTGACAGAACAGCACTGGGAAGTTATCCGCTTTGTGCGGGATTTTTATCTGGAATTTAATACCTCACCGGCTATCCGTATGCTGGTAAAAGCTATCACACAGAAGTATGGCGAGGAACGCGGGAACAGCCGTTACCTGTACCGCCTGTTTCCGAAAGGCCCCGCCAAACAGGCAACAAAGCTGGCCGGCCTGCCGAAACCGGTGAAGTGTATCTGATACCCGTTTATTCGTGACGGACACGAAATACCGCAACTTCCCTGTAATCACAGGGGGTTGCGATAATATCCGTGACTTTCGCCCCCGGCGGCCCGCCCGCTTCGAGCCACGCGGTCATCGCATCCAGCACACTTTCATCACCGTAAGCCTCAATTTCCACGCTGCCATCCTGACGATTGCGGACAAAACCGGTCACATCATGACGTTTTGCCCAGTAAAACGTTTGATAGCGGAAACCAACACCCTGAACGCGTCCGTATACGGCAAAATGTCGTCCAATCTTCATTATGTCGCTCCTTTTTCTGAAAATGTCATTATTTTAATCTGTATCGCTGTCCGCTGGTTGTAATTTTACCCACTCCCCGATAACCTGAAATTGTCAGCTGTTGCTGATTGCAGTGATAGGAAACAACAATCTGTTAAGGGATTGAATCTGTCATCAGTACCCCCATATTAGTAAAAGAGCATAGTTTCTTCGGAGGTGATTATGATGATTTCAAGTAAGTTCGGTATCGGACAACAAGTCCGCCATAAGCTGCTTGGCTACCTGGGCGTGATTGTCGATATTGATGCTGAATACTCACTGGATCAGCCGGAAGAGGACGATATCGCATCCAATATGAACCTGCGCTCTGCGCCCTGGTACCACGTCGTGATGGAAGACGATAACGGTGAGCCTATCCATAGCTATCTGGCAGAAGCCCAGATCACCTATGAGATGGATGAAGACCACCCCGATAACATCACTATGGATGAGCTGGCTGAGTCCATCCGCAACCAGTTACAGTCTCCCCGGTTGCGCAATTAACGCACGAAGAACCCCGCACTCACATGCCGGGGCTTTATTTTTGCTTATTTTTCCAGTCCCAGGCGCGGGATCTCGATTTTCGGACAGCGATCTTCAACGAACAGAAGCCCGGCATTTTCTGCCAGTGCTTTCGCCTCACTGCTGACAATTCCCTGTTGCAGCCACAACACTTTCGCCTTCACGGCAATCGCTTCCTGTGCAATCCCCGGTGCGGCATCCGCGTTACGAAAAACATCCACCATATCCACCGGCTCCGGAATATCGGCCAGCGTGGCATAGACCAGCTGACCAATCAGCGTTTTTCCCGCCAGTTTCGGATTCACCGGAATCACACGGTATCCCTGCCCCAGCAGATATTCCATCACATGATAAACAGGGCGATCCGGTTTATCACTCGCACCGGCTACAGCAATCGTTTTTACCTGCTGAAGAATACCGGTCAGAAATGTGTCATTCATATAAGCCTCTTTTATCATCCTGCACCACAATCTGAGTTATAGCATACTGAATTGAAAATCACCTGTTGGCTGAACCCTTTTTTTCGCTTATGTTATTGAATAACATTTTATTCGCCGGAAAAGAGAGCGTTATGGAATCAACCACCCGAGTACTGACCAGGCATAAAAAAATCGCCCTTGTGGCACATGACCACTATAAATCCAAATTACTGGACTGGGTCAAACGCAATCTGGCTAAATTAGAGAGCCACGAACTGTTCGCCACCGGTACCACGGGCAAGCTTATCAGCCGGGAAACCGGGCTTGAGATCACCGGTATGCTGAGCGGCCCGATGGGCGGGGATCAGCAGATTGGGTCGATGATTGCGGAAGGGAGAATTGATGTACTGATTTTCTTCTGGGACCCGCTCAATGCGGTACCGCATGACCCCGATGTGAAAGCCCTGCTGCGCCTGGCCACCGTCTGGAATATCCCGGTGGCGACCAATATGTCCACCGCCGATTTTATTATTCACTCGCCGGATTTCGATAATGATGTGGATATTGTTATTCCGGATTACAACCGCTATTTAAGTGAGCGGACTCAGTAACCGCTTGTTGCGGCGGTGAACCTCCCCCGCCGCATCCTCCCCGTTCAGGGCTTTTTCACCCGGTTTACGCCCATACCCGCCAGTTCTTCCGCAAAACAGGACGGTGAGTCTTTGTCATACAGCAGCCAGACCTGTTTTTTCGCCCGTGTCAGTGCCACATACATCAGGCGGCGCTCCTCGGCGTGCATAAATTCCTCTTCCTGCGGCAGCAGCCCCTGTTCAATCACCGATTCCCGCGCCGCTGCGGGGAAGCCGTCCCGCTCATCCGTCAGCCCGGTAATAATGACATAATCCGCCTGCTGTCCTTTTGAGGCATGCATAGTCATAAAGCGGATATTGAGATGCGGCCAGCGGGTTGCCGCAACCGACAAAATATCCGGTTTCAGATGGTGATAACGCGCCAGGATCAGAATCGTTTCTGCTTCTGTCACATAGCCGCTCATTTTATTCAGCAACGCTTCCAGCTGACTGTCCGGCAGTAACAGGACGGCTTTTTTATCCCCTTTCGTCAGGCTGTTCAGGGGTTTGGTCAACTGCTGCGGATTGCACTGAATAAAGCCGTTGGCGATTTCGCCGATACGGCTGTTAAAACGGTATGTGGTGTCCAGAGCACACTGGCCGCCCTCACCGAAAACGGCACTGAAATCGGTGGTCAGTGTCAGTTCCGCACCACTGAAACGGTAAATCGCCTGCCAGTCATCACCGACAGCAAACAGTGTGGTCTGCGGGTTCTGAGCACGCAACGCGTGGATCAGTTTTGCCCGCAGTGGTGAAATATCCTGGAATTCATCCACCAGCACGGCTTTCCACGGAGAAATAAACCGCCCTTTCTCAATCAGATTCACCGCCTGATGGATAAGCCCGGAGAAATCTGTCGCACCTTCTTCTTTCAGGGCGCTTTTCCAGGCCTTTAAGAACGGCGCCATCAGTTTGATTTGTTTTGTGAATTCCGGGGCGATATCCGGCGGCGCGGATTCAATCATCATTTTCTGGCTTCCGCCGTTCATGCGCATCAGGCTCAGCCAGCGATCAATTCTCGGCACAATGCGGCGGCAAAGAGTGTCATCTTCCCAGTATTCGTCCTCATTCACCCGCCAGTTCATACTGCCGGTGATAAGTTCACGCCAGCCTTTTGCCTGCGCTTTTTTCTCACGGCACTGAGTCTGCCAGACGGATTTAATCAGTTCATGGCGGGCGATGGTGTCGCTTTCCAGCTCACTGATCACCGGCGATTTATTGGATGCCTCGCGGATAATATGCAGCGCGAGAGCATGAAACGTTTTGCTGCGGATATCTTCAGTATGCAGACAGCGCTGAATACGCTCATTCATTTCATCCGCCGCCTGCCGCCCGAAAGCCAGCATCAGGATCTGCTCCGGTAACGCCTGCTGACGGCGCAGCAGCCAGCCCGCACGGGCTACCAGTACAGATGTTTTGCCGCTTCCGGCGCCGGCCAGCACCAGTACGGACGGTTCGCCGTTAACCACTGCCTCACTCTGCGAAGTGTTCAGCGGAGAGGATTCCACACTGGCAAAGAAATCCGCATACGTTTCAAGACATTGTTCTGTCCATTCCCGGTTGCGCTGACGGCGTTTTTCATCAGTGTGACTGAGCCAGTCCAGACAAAACTGATAAGAGTGCGCACAGTTGTCAAAATTTGCCAGACGCGCACGGGGCAGCGGCAGTGCCGCAAAGGTACGCAGAATACTGTCATGCAGTTTCTGACTTTCCGGCTGTGTCAGCCAGCGGTCGGCCTGAATAACCGCGTTAATTTCACTGACCTGTTTATCCAGCACGCCTGCGCTGACCACACTCATTTCCTCACTCCAGCGTGACCAGATATCAGTAACATACTGATAAAATTCCTGAGTTTCCTGCCACTGCGTACCGTGCAGACGCACAACCTGCTCATCCGGCAGTTCAAACTCCAGTTCGCCCCAGACAATGCCGCGTTTACATTGAATATTGATTAACTCATTGAAAGGAATAACATACCGGTGTTTTGCCCCGCTGACTTCGATACCTGCGTTGAGTAACCGCACGCGGTTGTAAGGATGCCGGGCCAGTGTCTGCCCCATTTGTGTTGATTTTAATTCCATGTGTTCCGCACCGTTACAAGATTGAAATCAATATGTGATAAAACCAGATGTGGTAAAACGTATGCCAGCGCCATACCATTGCCATATTACAGGAAAGACACAATTAGTTTACTGCCAAATTCCCGTTAAGGGTATTTCTGACTCATTGAGGTTATTGTGCTTGCAGCGTTTTCCGGCTTCAGCCGGTATATTTATAACAGTAATTTTCTTTACTATTTCCGCATTCTGATTGCACTGACAGGGACCACACTGGTGCCGTGGCTGCTGCACATGCCGCCGAAAGTCACCATCGCCCTGACACTCGGGATGGTCGCAGCTGCGCTGACAGACCTGGATGACCGGCTCGCAGGGCGCCTGCGCAATCTGTTTATCACGCTGATCTCTTTCTTTATCGCCTCGGCGTCAATTGAACTGCTGTATGACCACCACCTCCTGTTTATGGCCGGGCTGGCCGTATCAACCAGCGGGTTTATTCTGCTGGGTGCGCTCGGACAGCGTTATGCCACCATTGCCTTCGGGGCACTGCTGATCGCCATTTACACGATGCTGGGAAAAAACCTGTTTGATGACTGGTATCAGCAACCACTGTTACTGTTGACCGGGGCAGTCTGGTATAACCTGCTCACCCTGACCGGACACCTGTTTTTCCCTGTCCGCCCGCTTCAGGATAATCTTGCCCGCTATTATATGCAGCTCTCCTGCTATCTGGAGGCAAAAGCAAACCTGTTTGATCCGGACATAGAAGAAGATTATCAGCAATCTGTTTTTGAACTGGCCATGGCAAACAGTGCACTGACCGAAGCCATGCATCAGGCCAAAATGACCCTGTATTCCCGTCTTAAAGGCGATCGCGGCCAGCGCAGTACACGTCACGCTCTTCATTATTACTTTGTCGCCCAGGATATTCACGAGCGGGCGAGTTCGTCCCATATTCAGTATCAGAATTTAAGTAACGAACTGCGCTACAGCGACATTATGTTTCGCTTTCAGCGGCTGATGACAATGCAGGGACACGCCTGCGCCGCTGTTGCACAGGCTATTTTGCAGCGCCGCAAATATCACCATAACCCGCGTTTTGAGCGGACATTCTCTTATCTGGAAAACTCCCTCAACCTGCTGGAGCAGCAGAAACCCGGCAACAGCAGTGTCATGGCACTGCGCCATCTGCTGACAAACCTGCACGGGGTCGATTCCCAGCTTAAGGGACTGACCGCAGAGCAGACTCAGCTGCCGGCCGAAAAGATGCAGGAAGATGCACGGCTGTCCAACGAAAACTTACAGGGGCTCCGTGATATCTGGGCACGTGTCCGGCAGAACCTGACACCACGCTCGGCGCTGTTCCGCCATGCTATCCGGATGTCACTGCTGCTGTGTGCCGGTTACGCTATCATTCTGACCTTTGATTTAACCCGCGGTTACTGGATTATGCTGACCAGTCTGTTTGTCTGCCAGCCTAACTACAGTGCCACACGACGACGCCTGATGCTGCGTATCACGGGGACACTGGCGGGGATACTGATCGGCCTGCCGATCATGTATTTTGTACCCTCTTATGAGGGACAGCTTATTCTGATGGTGTTGTCCGGACTGATGTTCTTTGTATTCCGCACCAGCCAGTACGCCCAGGCTACTATCTTTATCACCCTGCTGGTGCTGTTCAGTTTCAACCTGCTGGGTGAAGGGTTTGATATCGCCATTCACCGCATTATTGATACCCTGATTGGCTGCGGACTCGCCTGGTTTGCTGTCAGTTATATCTGGCCGGACTGGAAATACCGCCAGCTGCCGCTGGTGATTGACCGCACCATGCAGGCAAACGGCCGTTATCTGGAACAAATCCTGCAACAGTATTACAACGGGAAAACTGACAGTCTGGATTACCGGGTTGCCCGCCGCGATGCCCATATCAGTGACGGGGAATTTGCCTCTGTTGTGGCCAATATATCCTCAGAACCGAGCAGTTACCGCACATCGCAGGATGAAGCGTTCCGGCTGCTCTGCCTGAACCATACTCTGCTCAGTTATATTTCCGCTCTTGGTGCCCATCGTACCAAACTCACGGATGACACCATTCTGCGTCTGCTGAATGACGCCATTCGTTATATCGAGACCGCACTGCAAAAAGGACACTGGGAAGATTTGCAGATTCAGGCTATTGCGGATGCACTGGCACAGCGCCTGGATAAATGTACCTGTGACAATAACAGCACAGAGCAGTTGGTACTGGAACAAATCCGTCTGTTACTCAGCCTGACGCCGGACATAACGGGGCTTATCCGGCAGATAAATGACAAAGAACACAACCGGCTGCCTTCCTCCGGACGGTTCCGCCGCAAAAAGCACATTGCGGCGGATGATATGCAGAACGGATAACCCGGATACCCGGGGAAACGATAACTTTCCCCGGGATGACCATACCGCTTAATTCAGCCTGCCGTGCCAGTGGATAAGATCCTCGCGCAGTGCTTTCGGCAATACGGCACTGTGACACCCCTCAATCGCCCCCGCGATGGCGAACAGTAATTTCAGCTCATTCTGCGGCCGGGCTTTGACCTTCAGAAAACTCGCTTTGGCGCCCAGCAGATAAAGGTCATCCACCCGGCGGATCCCCGCCTGCCACAAACGGCGTTCCAGTGCCCTGTCCACATTAGGCAGATCTTTAATCCGTGACGGCAGCTGCTGCCGTGACTGAGCATGCGCCCGTGCATGCAGATAGGTCTGATAAAAAAGAAACTCACACTGCTGGGGACACTGCCATACCGCATCCGGTACGCGGTAGTAATTAATCCGCATCGGCAGGATCCGTTTGGGATAAGTGAACCGGTCACTCAGTTCCAGCCGGCAGAATAACTCCCTGGTAGCCTCTGTGCTTTTCAGCCAGAGCTGACTGTTAGCAATCAGTGCGAAAGTGACCCGGTCAATGGATAATCCCATACACCCGAACTGTGATTTCAGACGTATCCGGCCAAACGGTTGTGTGCTGTGTTGAAGACAATCAAACTGAACATCTGACAATTTCAAATAATCCTTCATATTATCAGTCCTTTGAAAGCAGGTTAAACATATCGTTGTGTCATTCCCTGACTGAGCTCAGCTGTCGCCACAAAATAAGGAATGTTTCCCCGATTGCCAACGATAAATTCGTATTTGTGTCCGGCAAACCTGAATTTTGCGAGTTGTATGGAAAAAATTTACTTGATCTGAGCGAAATTGGATTATACTGTATACATATACAGTATCACTATGTGAGGTTAACTATGCGCCAGCAGGCAACCCGGGAATACTTCCCTGTAACACCGGCATCTGTGTCACCCGCTCTTGCGGAAGAAAGCCGTCAGGACGGAATGGTCAGCGAACTGGTTTATCGCAATAATGATATCGTTCTGACCCATATTCTGCTTCCTTTATTACGTCAGCTCGCCGGGGAGTCCCGCTGGCTGTTATGGCTCTCACCGGGCGCAAAACTTAATCGTACCTGGTTATCGCAGAATCATCTGCCGGGTGATAAAGTAATGCAGTTGTCCCGCATTCCGGCAATCAATAGTGTTACCGCTATGGAGAAAGCTCTGGCCAGCGGTAATTACAGTGTGGTTCTGGGCTGGCTGCCGGTACTGACTGAGCAGGAAAATACCCGGTTACAGCGCGCTGCGGAACAGGGCGGCTGTCTCGGCTTTATTATGCGTCCGCAGGAATGGCGTCATGATAATACCCCTGTCGCACGACAACTGAATACATTACAAATTCATTCTTTCCCTTACCATTGAGAAAATTTAAGAATATTCTCAGGATTTTTTACAAGCCCGTATCATTTGCTCTGCTTAATTAATAAAATTACACTATTTCAACGTGTTAAGCCAAATATCCAAAGAAATTGACTATTTTGTATGTTTATGAATCAGTACAGTTTTTTACTTTTTTTAGTCGAATTCCGCAGGACAGGCTTGTAACTTTTAAAGTTCGCTGTAGACTTTACACCGTTAAGGTAGTGCTTAAAATTCCCTGTTGGGAGCTATTTACTAAATAGCGCACATAATCCCTGACTATTTTTAAAAACCAAAGGCAAAAATAAGGCTATTTAGGCCAGAGCCAATTTGGATGATAACGAGGCGTAAAATGAAAAAGACAGCTATCGCAGTAGCAGTGGCAGTGGCGGCTTTCGCAAGCGTTGCGCAGGCAGCTCCAAAAGACAATACCTGGTATACCGGTGGTAAATTAGGTTGGTCTCAGTATCAGAATACTGGTACCGGTAACGTTTTCGATGGTGAAAACTTAGGTAACACTGGTCCGGTTCACAAAGATCAGCTCGGCGCTGGTATCTATGCTGGTTATCAGCACAACCAGTACATGGGCTTTGAATTAGGTTATGACTGGTTAGGTCGTATGCCTTACAAAGGCGACGGTAACAACGGCGCATTCAAAGCACAGGGCGTTCAGCTGACTACCAAACTGAGCTATCCGGTAATGGATGACTTAGATGTCTATACCCGTCTGGGTGCGATGATCTGGCGTGCAGATGCAACCGCATCTCACAACGGTGAGCGTTATAAAGACAGCGACACTGGTGTTTCCCCGCTGTTCGCACTGGGTACTGAGTATGCAATCACCCGTGATATCGCAGCTCGTGTAGAATATCAGTGGATCAACAACATCGGTGATGTTGAATCAACTATAGCACGTCCGGATAACGGCATGCTGAGTGTTGGTGTTGCTTACCGTTTCGGCCAGGATGACGTTGCTGCACCAGTTGCAGAACCAGCTCCGGTTGTTGCTCCGGTTGTTGAGAACAAACGTTTCACTCTGCGTTCAGACGTTCTGTTCAACTTCAACAAATCTACTCTGAAAGCTGAAGGTCAGGAAGCTCTGAACCAGCTGTTCAACGAACTGGCGTCAATCGATCCGACTCAGGGCAACGTCCTGGTTATCGGTTACACTGACCGCATCGGTTCTCAGAACTACAACCTGCCACTGTCTCAGAAACGTGCACAGAGCGTTGTAGATTACCTGGTCGCTAAAGGCATCCCTGCCGGCAGCATCCGTGCAGAAGGCCGCGGTAAAGAAGATCCTGTCACTGGCAACAAATGTGACAACATCAAACAGCGCGCTGCTCTGATCGAATGTCTGGCACCAGACCGTCGTGTTGAAATCGAAATCCAGGGCGTAACTGAACAAGTCTCTCAGGCTGCTCAGTAAGTTCTGATTCGGTTGCATGATGCAATGAATTATATAAACCCCATCTCCGGATGGGGTTTATTTTTGGCCCGTTCCCAGCAGACTTTGCAAATCTTCCTTCAGCGATGTCATCTTCGTCGCATACTTTTCTTTGCGTTCCGCATCTTCCAGTAACTGTACAATCGTTTCCGATAAAGTACTGCCGCGCCGCTGCGATAATGCAGACAACCGCTGCCAGACCAGAAACTCCAGATCAACCGATTTTTTACGGGTATGCTGCTGCTCAGCATTAAAGTGACGCTTGCGCCGTGCACGGATAGTCTGGCTCATCCTGTTCACCAGTGCCGGGGACATATGCTTTTGTATCCAGCCGATCACTTTTGCCGGATGTGATTCCAGTTTCAGTAACTGCTCCACAGCCTCTTCAGCCCGGCTTTTTTCCGCATAACGGGTAATCGCCTCACCTTCACGATACTTTTTGACCAGATATGCCCACTTCCAGCCACATTCAAGATTCTCTAGTTGCTGATATTTCATGATTTTTCTCAGTGACAGGGTAACACTGACATAAGCATAGCAATATTCCCCGGAAAAAACCGCCCCCCTGCACAAATCTTTCCTGTCAGTACGGGTAAAAATAAACGCTGCGAGGATAGCTATCCGGTCGGCTTCCGCGCTACAATGTCCCGCTATTTTCGTTACTATTCAAAGGCGGTGCTGATAACCGCACACTGCGGAGAGCACCAGATCCTGCCGCAACGATTAAATCCGACATTATCAAAAGCAGACAATACCGAGTGAATATTAAACAGCTGACCTGGCAGGCGTTACTGCCTGATGAAAACAGTTACCGCACCATCCTGGAAACCGCGTCTGAACTGCCTGCTCAGCAGGCCGGTATTGTACAGCCGCGTTTGCAGGAAAGCCTGTCACTTTTCAGTCATCCGGCGGCAAAACGCCGTTTTATGCTGGTCAAAAGTGACGAAAGTGAGTGTTATCTGAATACGATAGCGCAGTTACTGCCGCCGGAGATCAAACTCCGGCAAAAACACACCATGGGCGGTGAATACCACTTTGATAATCACAGGTTTATTTTTACCCCTGCGGATAACGGCCATTTCAGCGCCGTGCAGCCGTTCGCAGTCTGTGACTGGACGGAGCCGGAGCAATTGTTCGGCCAGGTCTATACCCATAACCAGCACGTTCAGTTACAACCCGGTCTTATTCACCAAGTCAATGGCGGTTTTCTGATCATGTCACTGCGCAGCCTGCTCGCACAACCGCTGATGTGGCTGCGCTTAAAGCAGATGGTCTGCGCACAGCGTTTTGACTGGCTCGCTCACTCAGAACAGCATCCGCTGCCGTTCCCGGCTGACAGCATGCCGCTCGACCTGCGGGTCATCGTGGTGGGTGATCGCCTGAGCCTGGATGAGTTTATGCTCTCCGAGCCGGAACTGAGCGAAGAAGCGCTGTACGGTGAATATGAATTTGATTGTCAGCTGGAAGAAACAGAACAGCTGACTGTCTGGTGTCAGTTTGTCAACGGGCTGCTGAAGCAGAATCAGCTGCCGCCGCTCAGTGCTGACGGCTGGTATGAGCTGCTCCGCCAGGGCATGCGTTTCCAGGAAGATAAAAAGGCCTTGCCACTCGACCTGACATGGCTGACGACTCTGCTGCGCGATGCCGCCACGCTGCTGCCCGCAGAGACCATCACCGCTGAAGCGCTGCGCAAAATCAAAGATAACCGCAGCTGGCGGCACGGCTATCTGGCCGACCGCGGGCTGGATGAAATTCTTCAGGGTCAGGTTTATATCCAGACCCAGGGCAGCGCTGTCGGCCAGATCAACGGATTATCTGTTCTTCAGTATCCGGGACACCCGGACGCAACCGGAGAGCCCTCCCGTATCACTTGTGTGGCACATATCGGTGATGGTGAGTTTGTTGATGTCGAACGCAAGTCAGAGCTTGGCGGCAATATTCACGCCAAAGGTATGATGATTATGCAGGCTTATCTGATTGCGGAACTCAAACTGGAACAGCCGTTCCCGTTCTCAACCTCCGTTGTGTTTGAACAGTCCTACGGCGAAGTGGATGGTGACAGCGCCTCACTGGCGGAACTGTGTGCACTGATCAGTGCCCTCTCCTGGCAACCGGTTGACCAGCAGATTGCAGTAACCGGCTCTGTTGATCAGTTCGGGTTTGTGCAGGCCATCGGCGGCGTGAATGAAAAAATCGAAGGCTTTTTCCGTCTGTGTCAGGCCAGAGGTCTGACCGGCAAACAGGGTGTGATTATCCCGGCCTCTAATGAACGTCATCTGGTGCTGGCGGATGATGTGGTTGAAGCTGTACGTCAGGGTGAATTCCACATCTGGACAGCAGGACATGTCTCACAGGCTGCCTCACACCTGATGAATATGCCGTATTATGAAGAAGAAGGTAATCCGTCCGGAGAACACTTGTTAGCTATAATTCAGGATCGGATTTTCCTGGCAAATAATCAGGATAAACCGAGAAATTCGTGGTTTTCCCGCTGGTGGAAATAGCACAATTTTTATCTGATCGGACTTGTTCAGCGTACAAGTGTAAGCTATTGTGTAGCCTATCTGATAAACAAGGCAAAGATTGAGTTATGGTCGCAAAACAAGAATCCTACACAAAGCAAGAACTTGAAGCCTCAGGACGGGGTGAACTCTTTGGTGAAAACGGGCCGCCGCTGCCATCCGGCAATATGCTGATGATGGATCGCGTCATTAAAATGAGCGAAACCGGTGGTCATTTTGATAAAGGCTATATCGAAGCTGAGCTGGATATCAAACCTGAGCTGTGGTTTTTCGGTTGCCATTTCGTCAACGACCCGGTGATGCCGGGCTGTCTGGGTCTGGATGCCATGTGGCAGTTAGTCGGTTTCTATCTCGGCTGGCTGGGCGGCGAAGGCAAAGGCCGTGCTCTGGGTGTGGGTGAAGTGAAATTTACCGGCCAGGTTCTGCCGACCTCGAAAAAGGTCACCTACCGCATTCACCTCAAGCGTGTGATCAACCGCAAGCTGATCATGGGTATCGGTGACGGCGAAGTCTTTGTTGATGATAAACTGATTTATACCGCAACGGATCTGAAAGTGGGTCTTTTCAAAGACACCAGCGCGTTTTAATCCTTCTTTCCGTGGTGTTATCTGTAAAAAACCTCCGCATGCGGAGGTTTTTTATCCTTCAAACCGGGTTACGCAATGACCGCCCTTTTATCGATGGCCTCGCGCCAGCCTCCCAACCAATGAGAACGTTCGTCAATTTTAAGATACGGGCAACTCTCTTTAGAACGTCCTAAAATACCCGCCTGATAACCTTTGGTTAATGCTCTGGCTAAACGATCACGCTTTTGTCTTTTCATGCCGTTACTTCCCTCATGTTATTCAGTGCTGTAAACAGGTTGATTTTCATTCAACCCATAATAGAAATACGCTTTCAGGACAGAGTTTGCAAGTAAAGAAGATTCAGGGCATGTCAGTCCCGCTTTGCATAAAAATACACAATAAAAACAGGGCTGTTATTTTCCCAGCGTAATCAGATTATTAGTTTTTTGCGGACAGTAAAGGCGGTCAGGGGGATATATCGGGCAGAAACAGAATCGTTTTTGCGATCAGTATATTAACCGGATTAATGCGACGTATTTCACAAATTTGTCATTTTTATGACAATTCACTCTCTGCACATCCGGTGCAGAGAGTGAATGACAGATTACTTACGCAGTTCGTCAGCCACAGACTGTGACACCTGTGCCCAGCCTTCACCCAGCGTGCGTACCAGCGCCGGATAGCCGTTTTCAGCCTGTTCCAGTACCAGATTAAACGGATGGCGGATCACTGCATCCCCGTGGGTATAAATCCAGCTGCCCGCCACAATCACCTTGCCGTCATAACGGCCGTGAAAGCCTGTAACTGTGATGGTCAGGGTATCCGGTTTGGTTTCCAGCGGCTGCACTGAGACCAGTCTGTCCGGCAGAGCTCGGCTGAGCTGAGCTGTCATCGACTCCAGCAACTGCTGCTCCAGCGGCCCGGCCCATAAGTTGGTGCTGCCGATATTGTATTCCACATCACTGGTCTGATAGACAATCCCGGCATTCCCCAGCACGTCCCCGAGGGTAATACGCTGGAGCCATAACTGCGGGTGACGGTTGTCACTGCCGGTACTGCGGAAACTCGTCTGCGCACTGCTGCTGCCGGCAGCCGCAACCGGCGGCAACTGATAATACTGTTTCACCGGGGTGCTGCTGCACCCCGCCAGTACAAAAACGCCCAGAAATGCCAGTGCTTTTGTCAGATTTTTCATCTTAATTCTTTGCCTTCTTAGGTTGCGGGTCGGCCTGCGGCGCGGCTTCAAAGACCAGAGCATTACTCTTGTTATTCAGGGTGCGCAATACCGGCTGCAACTCACGCAGAACCTGATCCAGACGCTGCATGTCATCAACCAGTTTATTGTACGCCGGTGATCCCGGCTGAATTCCCTGCATACTGCGGTTCAGCTCACGCAGTGTTGCCTGCATGTCTTTCGGCAGTGCTTTGAACTCTTTGCTGCCGAGTAACACATTCAGTTCAGACAGGGTTTTCTGTGCTTCTGCGATGGTTTTTTCGCTGGCGCGCAGTGTTTCCGTCGCCTGTTTCATCATCGGCTCAATCGGCATGCCATTGATTTTATCCAGAGCTGCCAGCACTTTTTGCTGCAACTGAACCAGGCCACCGCTGGTGGTCGGCAGGATGTCATAATCCGCAATGGTCATCGGTGCTTTCCAGGCCGGTTGATCCGGATAGAAATCGAGATCGACATACAGCGCACCGGTCAGTAAATTACCGGATTTCAGTGAGGCACGCAGGCCCTGCTGTAACGCGGTTTCCAGCTCCTGCGCCAGTTTGAAATCTTTGCCCACATCTTTCTCGAAACGTTCAGGTTCGATATGGATCAGTACCGGGATACGGAAGTCCTGGTCAAATGTCTGTCCCAGCCCTTTGGCATAAAACGGAACCTGTGCCACCGTACCGAGGCGGATACCGCGAAACTCCACCGGTGCCCCCGGAGACAGACCGCGCACAGAGTCAGAAAAGAACAGCAGGTAACTTTTATACTGGGTATACAGTGAGTTCTGAGTGCTCTTCTGGTTATCAAACAGCTTAAACAGCGTCTTCGGATTCACTTCCTCACCCGCCTGCCAGCCGTCCGGCACATCAAAACTGACCCCGCCGCTGAACAGTGTGGAGAGCGAACCAACCTGCACACTCACGCCCTGTGAGGACATATCAAAGGCAATGCCGCTGTCTTTCCAGAAGCGGGCGTTGGTGGTCACCAGTTTGTCATACGGCGCGTTGATAAAGAGCTCATACTGCATCTCACGCTCGTCAAGATTAAACTCCGCCGTTTCCACGGAACCAACACGATAACCGCGGAACAGTACCGCATCGCCCGGGTTCAGCTGCCCTGCCTGCTGGCTGGTTAATATCACGCGGATCCCTTTGGCATCCGGAGAGGCCAGCGGCGGTGAGTCGAGCAATTCAAATTCATGGCGCTCGCCGCCGGTATTAGCAGGTTGTACCTGGATATAAGCCCCTGACAGCAGTGTGCCCAGTCCGGACACCCCTTCACGGCCGACTGTCGGTTTCACCACCCAGAAAACCGTGTCTTTGCGCAGCACATCTTTCATCTCGGCATTCAGACGTGCTTTGATAATCACACGGCTGTAGCTCTGATCCAGCATGACACTTTCCACCACGCCGACATCCACGCTGCGGCTTTTGATTTTTGTTTTTCCGGCTTCAACCCCTTCCGCGTTATAGGTTATCAGTGTGATTTCCGGTCCCTGTCCGCGAAAATGGCTGATAAGAATCCAGGCACCAATCAGTACCGTGACGATGGGAATTATCCAGACCGGTGACCAGCTTTTCAGTTTACTGACCTTCGCTTCTGTCAGATCATCAGTTTTATCGTTCAACCTGAGGCTCCTTAGCACTCTCCGCCCCCTTTTTTTCAACCCGATCCCACGTCAGGCGCGGGTCGAACATTTCGGCGGCAATCATTGTCAGAATGACAACCATCGCAAATAAAATCACACCAATATCCGGATAGATGCTCATCAGACGCCCCATCCGTACCAGTGCTGCCAGTACGGCTATCACAAATACATCAATCATGGACCAGCGTCCGACAAACTCCACAATTTCATAAATAAAATGCATCCGGCCGAGATCACGCCGGCCATGACCTTTGGCATCCAGGCACAACCAGCCGATGGCCAGCATTTTCAGGCTCGGTACCATGATACTGGCGATAAAAATAACCATTGCAACCGGATAAGAGCCATCACCCCACAACAGGATCACCCCGGCCATAATGGTCGAGCCGAAATCACTGCCGAGCGATTCAGTAATCATAATCGGTAACAGATTCGCCGGAATATATAAAATCACGGAGGTGAACAGCAGTGCCGTCGTCAGCTGCAAACTGTTCGGCCGCCGGGCATGACCCCGGCTGCTGCAACGGGGACACTGATGCATATCTGCCGGCAGAATCGCCTGGCAGGTACCGCACAACCGCACGCCCTGGCACAAACCGCCTTTTCCTGCTTCCAGCGCAACCGGCAGCTGAGGACGCGGCGCAATCCGCTGCCAGACCCAGTGTTTATCCAGACACTGAAATGCCCGCACCTGCATCACACAGAACAGACAGTAAGGCAAAAAGCTCACCCCCAGCCCGATATCCCCGTACGCCATCAGTTTTACGAAACTGACCAGCACACCGGCGAGGAAAATCTCCGCCATACACCAGGTGCGCAGCCGGAACAGCAACCGCGTTACCGGGATTGCCAGCGGACGCGGCAGACGGATACCGCTGCACAACAATGTAATCGCAAACAGGCAAAAGGCAGGAACTGCCAGCACAAATCCCATAAAGAACAGTGCCAGCTCGCCGTAATTATCCCCGAACATCACTGACGGTATCTGATAAAGCGTGATTTCACTTTCAATACCCGCCACTTTCATTGAGACAAACGGAAACATCCCAGCGAGCACAAACATCACCAGGCCGCTGAGGGCATACATCAGCGGCTGGCGGCGCGGTTCACGCCAGCGGGCGGCCAGGTGTGTGTGGCAGCGCGGACACTCAGCTTTGGTTCCCCGTTCCAGCTCAGGGATTTCCACCACCAGGTCGCACTGCGGACACAGCACCGTGACTGAATCATGTGAATGATGAGCACACACTGTTTCGTTATTTCTCCAAAATCACAGGCAGGATCAGTTCCCGCTCTGCATTGCTTCCAGTGTCTGCCAGCGTTCAAACGCCTCTTCCAGCGCATGCTCTTTCTCTGCCAGCAGTTTCAGCACTTTATCTGTTTCATCGTGCGGCTGATTAAAGAATTCAGCCGCACTGACCTGACTTTGCAGTTGCTGAATGTCCTCATCGAGGGATTCCAGCAATGAAGGCAGCTGTTCAAGTTCCCGCTGTAATTTATAACTTAATTTTGCAGATGTATTTGCTTTTTTAATGTTATCTTTACGTTTTTCTTCCGCTGCTTCCGGTTTTGCCGCCGGAGCCTTCAGCAATTTAACCTGTGCACGCTGCTGCTGAGCATCAAAGTAACCGCCGACAAAACGTCCGATGTTACCACCGCCTTCAAAAATCCAGCATTCTGTCACACAGTTATCAACAAACTCACGGTCATGGCTGACCAGCAGGACGGTGCCCTGATAGTTATCAACCAACTCTTCCAGCAGTTCCAGTGTTTCGACATCAAGGTCATTGGTCGGTTCATCGAGGATCAGCAGATTGCTCGGTTTCAGGAACAATCTGGCCAGCAGCAGACGGTTACGCTCCCCGCCGGACAGTGCCCGCACCGGTGTTCTCGCCCGTTTCGGGTGGAACAGGAATTCCTGTAAATAACCGAGCACATGACGCGGCTTGCCGTTCACCAGCACTTCCTGTTTGCCTTCCGCCAGGTTATCCATCACCGTTTTATCCGGGTCCAGCGCTGCACGGTGCTGATCGAAATAAGCCACTTCCAGCTTGGTACCGATATGTACACTGCCGTCGTCCGGCTGTAAATCGCCGAGCATCAGTTTCAGCAGTGTGGTTTTACCGCAGCCATTCGGGCCGACGAGGGCAATTTTATCCCCGCGGTTTACCTGAGCACTGAAATGGCTGACCAGATTTTTACCATCAATACCATAGCTGATATCATCAATTTCAAAGACGATTTTGCCGGAGCGGGTCGCCTCTTCCACCTGCATTTTCGCTTTACCCATCACCTCGCGGCGTTCGGCGCGTTCATTGCGCAGCGCTTTCAGGGCGCGGACACGTCCTTCGTTGCGGGTACGGCGGGCTTTGATACCCTGACGGATCCACACTTCTTCCTGCGCCAGTTTGCGGTCGAATTCCGCATTCTGCATCTCTTCGACGCGCAGCGCTTCCTCTTTCGCCACCAGATAATCATCATAACTGCCCGGCCAGGAGGCTAATTTTCTGCGATCCAGATCGATAATCCGTGTCGCCATATTGCGGATGAATGAACGGTCATGGGAAATAAAGACAATACTGCCGCTGAAATTTTTCAGGAAACCTTCCAGCCACTGGATAGTTTCGATATCCAGGTGGTTGGTCGGTTCATCCAGAAACAGCACCTTCGGCCCGCTGACCAGTGCACGTCCGAGCGCGGCCTTACGCAGCCAGCCGCCGGACAGTGCGGACAGTTTTTCATCCGCCGGTAATTCCAGATGGGCAATCACATCCGCAATCCGGCTGTCGAGCAGCCATAAATTCTGTGTGTCCAGGATCTCCTGCAATTCTGCCATTTTTGACAGATTTTTATCACTCGGGTCACTTTCGACTAATTTTGAGATCTGATGATATGCCTTGATATGCCGTGCCTGCTCTGCCACCCCTTCGGCGACAAAATCAAATACTGTACCTTCCACATCACGGGGCGGGTCCTGCTGTAAACGGGCAACGATCAGATCCTGTTCATAGATAACTGTACCGTCATCCAGCGGCTGCTCTTTAGTCAGCACGCGCATCAGAGTGGATTTTCCCGCTCCGTTGCGGCCGACCAGACAGACACGCTCATTTTCTTCGATATGCATCTCCGCATTTTCCAGCAGCGGAGCATCACTGAATGCGAGCCAGGCGCCCGCCATATTAATCAACGACATAATTTCTGTTATTCCTCGCCTGCGTGGCGGATAAGCCAGCAGTTATGGATCTGACGGTTACGGGCAAAATCCTGTGACTGTGTTTTGGCGGTGATTTCCTGAGCAACCAGCCCCAGTGCATCCATACCGTCCTGATCTAATTTAAAGCCGCGTTTATTGTTGGAGAACATCAGGGTACCGCCGCGGCGCAGCATACGTTTCAGATGTTTCATCAGGTCGATGTGATCACGCTGGACATCAAAGGTGTCTTCCATCCGTTTGGAGTTGGAGAACGTCGGCGGATCGATAAAGATCAGATCAAACTGTTCCGGGGTCTGCGCCAGCCAGCTCAGGCAGTCCGCCTGAATCAGGCGGTGCTGTCTGCCGCTCAGGCCGTTGCTCTGAAGATTGCGTTCCGCCCATTCCAGATAGGTGCGCGACATATCCACGGACGTGGTGCTGCGCGCCCCGCCGAGACCGGCGTGAACCGTTGCCGAGCCGGTGTAAGCAAACAGATTGAGGAAGTCTTTGCCCTTACTCATCTGTCCCAGCATTTTGCGGGCAAGACGGTGATCAAGGAACAGACCGGTGTCGAGGTAATCAGTCAGGTTAACCCATAACTGTGCATCATACTCTTTTACCAGGAAACTGTTCTGCTTCTCCGCCAGTTTCTCGTACTGCTGTTTGCCTTTCTGGCGCTGACGGGTTTTCAGAATCAGCTTATGCGCCGGTAATTCCAGCACTGCCAGTGTCGCGCTGATCACATCAAACAGGCGCTGACGTGCTTTGTTCGGATCTACCGTTTTCGGCGGTGCATACTCCTGTACCACCACATAATCGGCATAGCGGTCAACCGCGACATTATACTCAGGCAGATCAGCATCATAAAGACGATAGCATTCAACGCCTTCCTGTTTCGCCCATTTTGCTAATTTCTTTTCGTTCTTGCGCAGACGGTTGGCGAAATCCGCCCCGATATCCTGCGCCGTTGCCGGTGGTGTTTCACTTAACTGATAGTTTTTCTGCACACAGTCAAGCGGGCCGTTTTTCGCTTTGAATTCACGTTCTGCACGCAGTTGCAGGCTGCTGAGCAGCTCCGGGGAGCCGCTGAATAATGACAGACGCCAGCCCGGGAAACGGGTTTTCACCACACGACCGAACACGCTGTGCAGAGCAATCAGAGCCGGTTCGCTTTCCAGACGCTCGCCGTACGGCGGGTTGGAGATAATAGTACCTTTCGGGCCGTCCGGCAGCGGATTTTCCAGTTTGGTGGCATCTTTCTGCTGAAAGGTGATCAATTTATCGACACCGGCGCGGCGGGCATTGGCCCGGGCCATATCCAGCACACGTTTGTCAGTGTCTGAGCCGAAGAAACGCGCGGTTGCACTGACCAGACCGGCATTGGCGCGTTCACGCGCTTCGGCACGGACAGATTCCCAGACCGCTTTATCATGGCTGCCCCAGGCTTCAAAACCCCAGTGGTGACGATTCAGGCCCGGAGCACAATCGGAGGCAATCATTGCCGCTTCAATCAGCAGGGTGCCGGAGCCGCACATCGGATCGACCATCGGTGTCTCTTTCTGCCAGCCGGAACGCAGAATAATCGCCGCTGCCAGGTTCTCTTTCAGCGGCGCCTGACCGGCGAGTTCTCGGTAACCGCGGATATGCAGGGAATCCCCGCTCAGGTCGATCGCCAGCGAGGCTTTTTCTTTATTGAGATACACATTGATACGGATATCCGGCTGCTGTTTTGCCACATCCGGGCGCGTGCCGGTTTTGCGGGTAAAGCTGTCAACGATAGCATCTTTGACTTTCAGTGCGCCGTACTGACTGTTGCGGATTTCGTCATTGGTGCCGTTGAAATGCACGGCAAATGTCTTGTCAGCGGAGAATACTGAAGGCCAGTCAATGGACTGCACCGCGAGATAAAGATCCATGTCACTATAGACATTAAACTCATTCAGCGGTAATAAAATACGGGATGCCAGACGACTCCACATCAGGCACGTGTACATCGTACGCGGTTGCGCCCGGAAGTGAACGCCACCCTGCGTAATACTGAGATCTTCAGCGCCCAGTGTCGCTAATTCATTTTTTAAGAGTTCTTCGAGCCCGCGGGCGGTGCTGGCAAAATACGCGTTCATCATGGTTTACCGTTGAAATAAAAAATTGGAGCGCATTATAGCGGATCCGGGCGGTAAATCATAAAATTGACGTTCACCTTTTTCCAGATAAACCGGGATGCCATTGTGGTATTACTGATAATAACGAAAAGAACGGATAACAATGACGACAACACCTATCACACTTTCCCGTTTATATACCTTTCCAGTGAAGTCAATGAAGGGCATCCGCCAGTCACAAAGCCATGCCGGCGAAACCGGACTGAGCTTTGACCGCAATTTTATGATAACGGATGAAACCGGAAAATTTATCACCGCCCGCCGTTATCCGCAGATGGTGCTGTTTACCCCGGTACTGCTGAGTAACGGGATCTGCCTGCGCAGCCCTGAAGGCAGCAGTGCCACTATTTTGTTTGAGGATTTCCGTCCCGATCACCTGCCGTGCGAAGTCTGGGGAAATCATTTCACCTCGCTGCTTGCGCCGGAAAAAATCAATCAGTGGCTGTGTCAGTTCTTTAATATCCCGGTGCAATTGCGCTGGCTCAGCCCGCAATCCACCCGCAGAGTAAAAAAATTCCCGGATACCGCAGTATCTTTTGCCGACGGTTATCCTTACCTGGTGGTTAACGAAGCCTCTTTCCGCGAAGTACAGCGCCGCTGCGGTGCCGGTATTAAAATCGAGCAGTTTCGCGGCAATATTATTGTCACCGGTGCGGAGGCATTTGCGGAAGATCGCTGGAAAACCATTCAGATCGGCGATGTGGTGTTTGATCTGAAAAAACCGTGCAGCCGCTGTATTCTCACCACCGTCAGTACCGATAGAGGGATTAAACATCCGGAAATGGAACCGTTCCACACTCTGCAAACCTTCCGGAAAGCTGCGGATAATGATGATGTGGATTTCGGCATGAATGCCATTGCCCGCAACACAGGAGTGATTCAGGTCGGTGATACAGTAACCGTCCTGGAAACGCGGGAGCCGCGGCAGTATCAGGAACAGAACGTTGAGAAAGTACAGGCCGTTCCCGCACAGCCGGAAGCTGAGCTTGAACTGACGTTTAACGGAAAATTATATCCGGTGAATAATCAGCATGTCCTGCTGGAACAACTGGAAGGCCATCAGGTCAGTATTCCGTATTCCTGCCGTGCCGGTGTCTGCGGCTGCTGTAAGGTCACGCTGGTCTCCGGTGAGGTCACCCCGCTGAAAGCCGGGGCGGTAAAAGAGAACGGGGATATTCTGGCGTGCAGTTGTATTCCGAAAACTAATATTACCGTCCGGCACGGATAACCGGTAAAAAATACCCCCGGCAGATAAACCACCGAGGGTATTTTTTTGGCGTAATCTGTTTATAACGCCCGGTAACTGAGTTGATCACTCATTAATAATAAGGATCTTCCGGGAGTTATATAACGTCATCCGATCCTGATCGTTTACCGGACAACCTCAGACAGCTCTGCCCATTAATAAACTCCGGGTTACCGGGGTTTTCGGTAATAAACGATCATTCATGATCTTTATCGGATCACAAAAACACATGTTCCGATCGTGCAATTCAAGTACCGGATCAACCAGCAGACATAAACTGGCACTGTCCCCTGCTTCCGCCACAATAAAGTTGCTGCGCTGACGGTTGTTATCCGCCACCACCTCAACCAGCTGCCCCTGTTCCGGTTTTGTCATTGCGCAAAACAATGAGAAATACCAGCTCTTCGGCATCTGCGGCTTTAAAAAACGCGATGCAATTAACGCATTCAGTGTTAATTCAGCACACTGCTGTGCCGGAATATTTAATTTTTTAATCTGTTCTTCAAAGATAAAAAATAACGCGGCATCATCAACAGAAAACGGGCTGTGACACCGTGCATACGGCGCCAGCAGGCGTGGTGCAAAATGGGAGCGGAATACCATTCCGTTGGCAAGATCCAGCATAATACGCTCATGCGTATCATCGTAATACCACTGCCATTGATCGTCAGGTTTTATTTTCATCTGATCACATTCCCAGCTAATACCTGATTAGCGATTCATATTTTCACGACACATTAAATAAAATAATTAAAAATGATTGTTTGCTTTAACGTGTATTGCCTGTCAGTGATAATTTTTCAGGCAACATCTGAAAATATAGAAGAAACAGGGGGAAAAATAAACCCCCTGACAGGAATAATAGTGAAAATTACAGGTAATTTACAATATTTTTAATTAATTTGGGTCCGTGGTAGATAAATCCTGAATAGATTTGGATCAATGATGCACCTGCTGCCATTTTTTCCCGGGCAGCAACCAGGGAATCAATTCCGCCGACACCGATAACCGGTAATTTTCCGTTCAGCTCTTTCGATAATAAACGAATAATTTCAGTGCTCTTATTCTGCACCGGACGACCGCTTAATCCGCCGGTTTCATTACAGTGATTTAATCCCTGCACTAGTGAGCGATCTAATGTGGTATTGGTAGCAATCACACCATCGATATTATGACGCACCAGGCTGTCAGCAACCTGAATTAATTCTTCGGCGGTTAAATCAGGTGCTATTTTTACCGCGACAGGAACATATTTACCGTGCTTCTGATGCAATTCCTGCTGCTTTATTTTTATTGCTGACAGCAGATCATCCAGCATGTCACCGTATTGCAGTGTCCGTAATCCCGGTGTATTCGGTGATGAGATATTAACAGCGATATACCCGGCATGGGCATACACTTTATCCATACAAATCAGATAGTCATCTTTACCCTGCTCCACCGGCGTATCTTTATTTTTGCCGATATTGATCCCCAGGATGCCACCGAAACGGGCCTTTTTAATATTCTCAACCAGATTATCCACCCCGAGATTATTAAATCCCATCCGGTTAATTAACCCTTCTGCTTCCACAATACGGAACAGACGCGGTTTATCATTTCCCGGTTGTGGTTTCGGTGTGACCGTACCGACCTCAACAAAACCAAAACCCATTGCATCAAACGCTTCAATACATTCACCGTCTTTATCAAGACCGGCGGCTAATCCGAGCGGGTTTTTAAATGAGAGTCCCATGCACTGAACGGGTTTGGTGGCGACATGCTGCTGAATAAGAAAACGGAAAGGAGAGCGGGAAAGACGTTTAAGCTGGTGAAAGGTGAATTCGTGGGCGCGTTCCGGATCAAGGCGGAACAGGGCCTTCCTGACTAGCGGATAATACATCTTAAATACCTTTTGCTATAGATATGTGTTTTCGGCACAACACGCCGTACCGGGCAATTTCTCTGTAACAAAATAGGTCGTGAATCATAGCTGAAACAGCGGGAGCCTATCTCAGGCGGCTATAATAGGTGAAATGCGCCCGTTCTGCACGGCTTTTTTACGCAGTAAATGACGCACAAAGAATGTGCGTCGTTTATTATCAGATCACCAGCGACCGGATGCCCCGCCGCCGCCGCTGTAACCACCGCCGCTGCTGCGGAATCCGCCTCCGCCTCCGCCGCGACCACCACGGCCGCCTCCGCCACCGGATTTAACAATGCCGAGATAGTTACCGATGCCCATAAACAGACCGAATCCGCCCCCGCAGAGCAGCGCAAAAACCAGGTTGCCGCCGAACGACAAACCGAAAATAAACCCGAAAAGCGTGCCGAAAGCACCGAAGCCGATGGCCATACGCATTTTTTGTGTTTTCACCACTTTTCCGATCAGCCAGATTGCCCCGCCCAGGCAGAGCAGAAACAGGAAAACGACCGCGATAAACATCGTGAAGGTGAGGACGATAACCAGCCAGAACGGCAGAATTTTCAGGAACAGGAACTGACTCCAGCGCGGTAATTCAGTATAGAGAAAATCTTCCCCGAAATGGATACCGTTTCCGGCCGGATTATTAAATCCGCCGGCGTACCAGGTCAGATAAAGAATAATGGCTATCGGGATCGCGGCTTTCAGTTTAAAACGCTTTACCATGCCATACAAAAAAGCGCCCCATAAATAAGCACTCGCAGCCAGTACCGCACCGAGCACAATATCAATCCAGCCAACGGGCTCTGCCTGTTTGGCGATAAAGAATGCCGGGGTGGTAACCGGTGGCAGCGGTTCATTACGAACTTTGGCAATCAGGGCATCAACGGTATCATTAATACCACCGGCATAATTCCCCATTTTAAAATTCGGAATGAAATAATCATTAAGGATACGGTTTGCCGCCGCATCACTGACCGCCCCTTCCAGCCCGTACCCGACCTCAATCCGCATCGCGCGATCATCAGCGGCCACCAGCAGCAAAATACCATCATCAATATTGATACGACCCAGCCGCCAGTGGTTAAATACTTTCTCTGCATAGCTTTCAATATCACGTGATCCGGTCGTCTTCACGGTCAGAACCGCAATCCGGGCACCGGTCTGCTCCCGCAGTGCATTCAGTTTCTGGTCAATACTGCTGCGCTCAGCCGCAGTCAGCAATCCGGCGGTATCAGTGACAGCTCCCTGCATACGGGGAAGTGTCTCCGTCTGAGCCACCGCCGTTACCGCAAAAAGCAGCAAAAACAGGGAAAATATGCCCTGTAACCAGTGACTGAACCGGTTTATGTTATTTTTCATCCCGAAATCCTTTCTTTTATATACAGGTCGTCAATTAATCTGAGTTTACCGTATACGGCTAAAAATAACGCGCTGTTACAGTGACAATGTATTTCAGTGCAAAAAAAAACACCTCCGGAGAGGTGTTTGGTCTGTAACAATGCCGATGTAATCATCCGGATGGCGGGCAGAGAAATAAAAAGCATGCGCGTCATGGATGACGCGCCTGAGCGTATAGGGACATATTTACAGCGTCTTTTTATTTTGCCCGTTATCCGGATCTTCTCCGGGGTAAAAAATTCCCCCGGAGACGTCTCTCCGATCAGTTCTCATCCAGTGCTTTGGTGATTTTCTCGAACAGATCACCGGAAAGATTTTCCAGTCCTTTCAGGCGCAGCAGCGCATCACGCATTTTGCTCTGACGGTTGTCGTCATACCGTTTCAGGCGGATAAGCGGCTCAATCAGACGTGAAGCGACCTGCGGGTTACGGCTGTTCAGATCACAAAGGATCTCCGCCAGGAACGCATACCCTTTACCGAACTTATCATGGAACGCTTTCGGGTTATTCATCACAAACGCACCGACCAGTGAGCGCACCCGGTTCGGGTTCGCCATGGTAAAGGAACGGTGGCTGAGCAGTGATTTCACATTATCCAGCACATCCGCATCCGGACGCGTTGCCTGAAGAATGAACCACTTATCCATCACCAGACCATCCTGATGCCATTTGTTGTCATAATCCGCCAGCAGTTTATCACGGCACGGCAGAGCGGCTTTTACCGCCGCCGTCAGTGCTGCCAGGGAGTCCGTCATATTATCAGCCTGCACATACTGTTGTGACACGCGCTTGTCGGCCTGCGCGGTGTCCTCATCCAGTGCCAGATAGCCCAGGCAGACATTACGCAGATCGCGTTTTGCAATATCCGCATGATCGATTTTGTATGCCCCGGTTTTCATGCTGACATACACCGCATACAGTTCGTCAGCCAGTTCACGGGCAAATGTGCCTGCGATAAAGGTCATCACTGCATTGACTGCATCCGGGTCCGCGACCGGGAACCATTCCGCAACCTCCGTTTCTGACGGCAGTGTCAGAATCTGAGCCGCCATCGCCGGATCAATCTGTTCATCAAGCAGCACAGCACGGAAAGCATCCGTTACCCCTTCCGGTAACTGTAAGTCCTCACCAGCCTGATAACGGCGGATGTTTTCCTTTATATGCAACGCCAGCAGAGACTGTGCGGCATCCCAGCGGGAAAATTCATTGCGGGCGTGCTGCATCAGGAACGCCAGTTGTGCATCCGTATACGGATAATCCACTTTCACCGGGGCGGAGAACTCGCGGAACAGCGACGGCACCGGCTTCTCGCCGACATCATCAAAGGTGAAGGTTTGTTCATCACGGGTAATATTCAGTACAGAATGAACCGGCTCCCCTTCATGGCGCAGCGGGATCACATCACCGTTACTGCCGTACAGTTCAATATCAAACGGAATGTGCAGTGGTTGTTTGTCCTGCTGATCCGGTGTCGGCGGGGTCATCTGGGTCACATGCAGCTGATACTGTTTTTTATCCGCATCATAACTGTCGCGTACAGTCACCAGTGGCGTGCCGGACTGACTGTACCAGCGACGGAACAGTGTAAGATCGACATTTGAGGCATCTTCCATCGCCTGCACAAAATCATCACAGGTCGCGGCGCTGCCGTCATGACGGTGAACATAAAGCTGCATCCCCGCCCGGAACTGCTCTTCGCCGAGCAGGGTGTGGATCATGCGGATCACTTCAGAACCCTTCTCATACACAGTCAGTGTATAGAAGTTATTCATTTCAATGACTTTATCCGGACGTATCGGGTGCGCCATCGGACCGGCGTCCTCGGCAAACTGAGCCGCACGCATGACACGGACATTATTGATCCGGTTAACCGGACGCGAACCGAGATCAGAGCTGAACTCCTGATCACGGAAGACCGTCAGCCCCTCTTTCAGGCTGAGCTGGAACCAGTCACGGCAGGTGATACGGTTACCGGTCCAGTTATGGAAATATTCATGGCCGATAACAGATTCAATCCCGAGATAGTCTTTGTCTGTCGCCGTTTCATTCTTCGCCAGCACATATTTGGAGTTAAAGACATTCAGCCCTTTGTTTTCCATTGCGCCCATATTAAAGAAATCAACGGCCACAATCATATAGATATCAAGGTCATACTCGAAACCAAAGCGCTCCTCATCCCATTTCATGGCATTTTTCAGAGAGGTCATCGCCCAGCCGGTGCGGTCGAGGTTGCCTTTGTCGACAAACAGCTCCAGCGCCACATCACGGCCGCTGCGGGTAGTAAAGGTGTCGCGCAGCACGTCAAAATCACCGGCCACCAGTGCGAACAGATAACTTGGTTTCGGGAACGGATCTTCCCATTTTACCCAGTGTTTATCCCCGGATTCCCCGGCATCAATCCGGTTACCGTTGGATAACAGATACGGATAACGGGCTTTATCCGCCGTGATACGGGTGGTGTAACGTGCCAGCACATCCGGGCGGTCAAGGTAATACGTGATATGACGGAAGCCTTCCGCCTCACACTGTGTGCAGAGTGCATCTCCGGACACATACAGCCCTTCAAGGGCGGTATTTTCCGCCGGGCTGATTTCATTAATAATTTGCAGAGTAAATTGTTCAGGCACATTCTGAATACGCAGTGAACCGGACTCTTCGCGGTAATCTGGCCAGATGTTGCCGTCAATGGTCAGCTGCTTCAGAGTCAGCCCCTCACCGGCAAGAACCAGCTCTGAGGCACTGTCATTCAGGCGCTTCACCTGACTGACGGCAGTCACCACTGTCGTCTGCGGGTCGAGTGCAAAATCGAGATCAATATGGGTAATGGTATAGTCAGGGGCCTGATAGTCCTGACGATACTTCGCCTGCCGCTGTTGTGTCATGGTTTTCTCTTCACTGTTTTATTAAATGATTACAATTACGCTGTACTTAGGCTCTCATAATTCAGGCGCTGTGGTAAACGAAATTTTAGCAGTTTGTGATACGCCCTGATTTCCTCACGGTGCGATACCGTGTCAAATGTGAATAAAATGTTAACAAATAATGTGATCACCCGCTGAACATCGCGCACAGGGGAAATAACGTGTTACTATACGCAGATAATAGTAAGCTATAACCTGTTTAGGTTGATTGCTCCGTGAGGATGCTGAAAGCGCCATGAATTCAGAAGCAACCCCGATTATCACATCACTGCTGGATACCGATGCGTATAAGCTGCACATGCAGCAGGCAGTGTTCCATCATTACCGCTCAATTCCGGTGGTCGCGGAATTCCGCTGCCGGAGCAACAAACGGCTGGGGCAGTACGCAGATGAACTGCGCCGCCGGGTGGCAATGATGGCAGAGCTGTCAGTCAGTGATGACGAATACAACTATCTGGCCCGCCTGCCGTTCTTTTCGGCGGATTACCTCGCCTGGTTCCGCCGGTTCCGCTTTGATCCGTCACAGGTGAATATCCGCTGTGACAGCAACGGTCAGCTGGCCATCCGTATCAGCGGCCCGTGGGTGGAAGTTATCCTGTGGGAAGTCCCGCTGCTGGCGCTGATCAGTGAACTCGTCCACCACCATGAATCCCCGCAGGTCACGCCGGAAGATGCCGTTATCCGCCTGCGTGAACTGGTGGCACGTTTTTATCAGGATGCAGAGCAGGCAGGGCTGGATCTCAGCCGCTTTAAACTGATGGATTTCGGTACCCGCCGCCGTTTCTCTTTTGATGTTCAGAAAGCGATTGTCACGGAACTGAAACAGCATTTCCCGTATCTGGTCGGCACCAGTAATTACCTGCTGGCAGAAAAACTCGATCTGGAGCCGGTCGGCACCCAGGCACACGAATGGTTCCAGGCACATCAGCAGATCAGTGCGGAACTGGCCAACAGCCAGCGCGCCGCCCTCCAGACCTGGCTTGATGAATATCCGGATCAGCTCGGTGTTGCGCTGACAGACTGCATCACCATGGATGCCTTCCTGCGCGATTTCGATGCCCCGTTTGCCCGCGCCTATCAGGGCCTGCGTCACGATTCCGGGGACCCGGTGGAATGGGGCGAAAAAGCCATTGCTCACTATGAAAAGCTGGGTATCGACCCGATGAGCAAAACCCTGGTCTTTTCAGACAACCTGGATTTCCGCAAAGCCCTCGCGCTTTATGCGCATTTCTGTGACCGGATAAACCTGGTGTTCGGTATCGGCACCCGCCTGACCTGCAATATCCCGGATGTCGAGCCGCTTAATATTGTTATCAAGCTGGTGGAATGCAACGGGAAACCGGTCGCCAAGCTCTCTGACAGTCCCGGTAAAACCATCTGTGAAGATGATGAGTTTGTCGACAAACTGCGCCGCGCTTTTGATATTCCCCACGTTCAGCGCGCCTGCTGATCCTCTCTTTTATACAGTTACCCCCGGAGAACAGAAAAAGACGGTTATTTTTTCTGTTTTTCGGGCTGTTGACCCCCAATTTCTGCTTGTTTCCTGACAGTGAGCAAGTAACATAGTGAGATTGTCCGTTTATCGGCAACTGATGACTATTCTGTTACTCACATCTCAGAGGATGGCGGGTAACGCGTGTAACAGACCTATATATAAGAAGAGAGAGTTTCAACTATGAGCATAGCGCCTGTGGTCGATGTACTGCAAGGCCGTGTACCTGTTGACAGCGAAGTCACAGTACAGGGTTGGGTCCGTACAAGGAGAGATTCAAAAGCCGGGATCTCATTCCTCGCCGTCTACGACGGTTCCTGCTTTAATCCGGTACAGGCCGTCATCGAAAATAATTTACCTAATTATAATGATGAAGTGCTTCATTTAACGACGGGCTGTTCTGTCGAAGTTACCGGGAAAGTGGTTGCTTCCCCGGGTCAGGGACAAAGTTTTGAAATCCATGCCACACAGGTTCGTGTTGTCGGTATGGTTGATGATCCTGATACCTATCCGATGGCGGCAAAACGCCACTCTGTCGAGTATCTGCGTGAAGTGGCGCACCTGCGTCCGCGTACTAACCTGATTGGTGCGGTAGCCCGTGTCCGTCATACCTTATCCCAGGCATTACACCGTTTCTTCGACGAGCAGGGTTTCTTCTGGGTATCCACCCCGCTTATCACCACCTCTGATACTGAAGGTGCCGGTGAAATGTTCCGTGTCTCCACGCTGGATTTCCACAACCTGCCGCGCAACGACAAAGGCGAAGTGGATTTCAGCGAAGACTTTTTCGGCCAGGAAGCGTTCCTGACCGTATCCGGTCAGCTGAACGGTGAAGCGTATGCCTCTGCGCTGAGCAAAATCTATACCTTCGGCCCGACATTCCGTGCGGAAAACTCCAACACCAGCCGCCACCTGGCGGAATTCTGGATGGTCGAGCCGGAAGTGGCTTTTGCCAATCTGGATGATGTCGCCGGTCTGGCCGAAGCCATGCTGAAATATGTCTTCAAAGCAATTCTGGAAGAACGCCGCGACGATCTCGAATTCTTTGCTGAGCGTATTAATAAAGAAGCAATCGAACGCCTGGAGCGTTTTGTCACCTCCGATTTCGCACAGGTTGATTACACCGACGCGATCAAAATTCTGGAAAACTGCGGCAAAACCTTCGAAAACGATGTGTACTGGGGCGTGGATATGTCCTCTGAGCACGAGCGTTACCTGGCAGAAGAGCACTTCAAAGCGCCGGTCGTCGTTAAAAACTACCCGAAAGCCATCAAAGCTTTCTATATGCGCGAAAACGAAGATGGCAAAACCGTGGCCGCGATGGACGTGCTGGCACCGGGTATCGGCGAAATCATCGGGGGTTCTCAGCGTGAAGAGCGTCTGGACAGACTCGATGCCCGCTTTGATGAACTGGGTATGAACAAAGAAGATTACTGGTGGTACCGTGATCTGCGCCGCTATGGCACCGTGCCGCATGCCGGTTTTGGTCTGGGTTTTGAGCGTCTGGTCTCATATGTGACGGGTGTCTCAAATATCCGTGAAACCATCCCGTTCCCGCGCACCCCGCGCAGCGCCACATTCTGATTTCCATCAAAAATATTGAATGTAAAAAGCCGGCCTTCAGGTCGGCTTTTTTTATGTCTGACGATCTGACTGTTCAAAAAGTTCCCTATTATTTACATTTTGAAACATTTATTTGCCATTTGTTACAGATTCTTCGTTTTTGTAGCACTTTCAGGGTAGATAAAATATTTTACCAATGGAACACTGGTCGCCGACACAGACGACACTAAACTCTCATAAATAGTTCCAAATTTTTTTCAGAACTATTTCTGGCAGTGGCAGGTGTCCGAATAACACCAATGAGGGTAATAATAATGAAACGCAATATTCTTGCAGTGGTTATCCCGGCTCTGTTAGTTGCTGGTGCAGCAAACGCAGCTGAAATCTACAACAAAGACGGCAACAAAGTAGATCTGTACGGTAAAGTTGACGTTCGTCACATGTTCGCTAAATCACACGACAACGGCGACAAAGAAGATGGCGACGATTCACGCGTTCGTTTCGGCATCAAAGGTGAAACTCAGATCACTGACCAACTGACCGGTTTCGGTCGTTTCGAAAACGAAATCAAAACCAACAACGTTGAAGGCGACAACCCTAATAAAGTTCGTTTAGCTTATGCTGGTTTCAAATTTGCTGACTTCGGTTCAATGGACTACGGCCGTAACTACGGTGTGGTATATGACACCGCAGCATGGACCGACGTTCTGCCACTGTTCGGTGGCGACACCATGGCTCAGACCGATATCTACATGACTGGTCGTGCAGCTAACCTGCTGACCTATCGTAACACTGATATGTTCGGTTACGTTGATGGCCTGAACTTCGCTCTGCAGTATCAGGGTGCTAACGACGAAAACTCAATTTCTGGTCGTAAAGGCGTTAAAGCCAATGGCGACGGTTACGGTTTCTCTACCTCTTATGACCTGGGCTGGGGCGTGACTCTGGGTGCTGGTTACTCTAACTCTGCACGTACTGTTGCTCAGCAGAATGGTCTGGGCGGTGCTGATGGTAAACGTGCAGAAGCATGGGATGTTGGTGCTAAATACGACGCTAACAACCTGTACCTGGCAGCTCTGTACGGTGAAACCCGTAACATGACTAAGTACGGTAAAAACAGCATCACTGATACTGACAACATTGCTAACAAAACTCAGAACTTTGAATTAGTCGCACAGTACCAGTTCGACTTCGGCCTGCGTCCATCCATCGCTTACCTGCAATCTAAAGGTAAAGACCTGAACAATGGTACTAAAGGCAGCGAAGACTTGGTTAAATACATTGACCTGGGTGCTTACTACTACTTCAACAAAAACATGTCTGCAGTCATTGATTATAAAATCAACCTGCTGGATAACGACGACTTCACTCGTAGCAACAAAATCAACACCGGTGATGTTGTTGGTTTAGGTCTGACCTACCAGTTCTAATTTAGCCTTAACGCTAAATTTGAATACAAAACCCACGGCTTGCCGTGGGTTTTTTGTTATCTGTTTAACGCGTTTTGTGATGCATTATCATGCAAATCTCAACAGGACGTCACCCACTTCACAAGATCTTCGTCTTTTTTCTGTAAACAGTTGGCAAATGATTTACAGGGAGTTAACCTGATAGCCTTGTGACTATCCTCTTATCCGCACTATCAGATACTATTGGGATCAACAACTATGTTTGAGAATATTACTGCCGCGCCTGCCGACCCGATCTTAGGTCTGGCTGACAGCTTCCGTCAGGACCCCCGTGAAAACAAAATCAATTTAGGTATTGGTGTTTACAAAGATGAAACCGGTAAAACCCCGGTTCTGAGCTGTGTTAAAAAAGCGGAAAAGTATCTGCTGGATAATGAAACCACGAAAAACTACTTACCTATCACCGGGATCCCTGAATTCGGTATGGTGACTCAGGCACTGCTGTTTGGTGATAACAGCGACATCATCACTGCCAAACGCGCCCGTACTGCACAGGCTCCGGGCGGTACTGGTGCGCTGCGTATTGCCGCTGATTTTATTGCCAGACAAACCAGCGCGAAACGTGTCTGGATCAGCAACCCGACCTGGCCTAACCATAACGGTATCTTCGCCGGTGCCGGTCTGGAAATCTGCACTTACAATTACTATGACGCCGAAAATCATGCGCTTGATTTCGATGGTATGCTGAAAAGTCTGGAAGCGGCACAGGCGGGTGATGTGATCCTGCTGCACGGCTGCTGCCACAACCCGACCGGTGTCGACCCGACGGCTGAACAATGGGCACAATTATCTGTTCTGGTAAAAGAAAAAGGTCTGCTGCCGGTCTTCGACTTTGCTTATCAGGGCTTTGCTGCCGGTCTGGATGAAGATGCTCAGGGGCTGCGTATTTTCGCAAAATCCCATCCTGAGATGCTGGTCGCCAGCTCTTATTCTAAAAACTTCGGCATGTACAACGAACGTGTCGGTGCCTGCACCCTGGTTGCGGCTGATCCGGATACCGCTGATCGCGCGTTCAGCCAGATCAAAATTGTTATCCGTACCAACTACTCTAACCCGCCATCACACGGTGGTGCTGTTGTAACGACAGTATTGTCTGATCCGGAACTGAAAGAAGAGTGGATCCAGGAACTGACCACCATGCGCGAGCGCATCAAGCGCATGCGTCAGCTCTTTGTGAACACCTTACAGGAAAAAGGTGCGAAGCAGGACTTCAGCTTTATTATCCGCCAGAACGGTATGTTCTCTTTCAGCGGCCTGACCAAAGAACAGGTTGCGCGCCTGCGTGATGAATATGCAGTATATGCCGTCAGCTCCGGTCGTATCAACGTTGCCGGTCTGACGCTGGAAAATATGGTTCCGCTGTGCGAAGCCATCGTCGCGGTGCTGTAATTTCATTTTTATCATAAAAAAATGCCTGACTATGTCAGGCATTTTTTATTTCTGTAGTGATATCGGTTACCAAACCGGCTGCTCATCCTGTAAGAACGGATTTGTGCGGCGCTCTTCCCCGAGTGTGGACATCGGGCCGTGGCCGGGAATAAAGCGGTATTCATCGCCTAACGGCAGAATTTTGTCTTTAATCGAACTGATCAAATCCTGATGATTGCCGCGCGGGAAGTCACTGCGGCCGACGCCGCCCCTGAACAGCACATCCCCCATTGAAATCAGCTTGTCCTGCTTATCAACAAAGACCACGTGACCCGGCGTATGGCCCGGGCAATGCAGCACATCCAGTTCAATATTACCGACCGTGACTTTATCGCCTTCTTCCAGCCACTGATCCGGTGTAAATGCACGACATGGCTCCACACCAAACATCTGGCTCTGCTGAGTCAGACCGTCGATCCAGAATTCATCTTCCTTCTGCGGACCGACCACCGGTACATTAAAGTGTTCTGCCACATCAGCAGTGGCACCGACATGGTCAAAATGGCCGTGAGTCAGAAGTATTTTTTCCAGTTTCAGACCGCGTTGTTCAATTTCACGGATAAGACGCGGCGCTTCACCGCCGGGATCAACAATAGCAGCGGCTTTTGTTTCATCGCACCAGATCAGGGTACAATTCTGCATAAAGCCGGTGACAGGAATAATATGATATTGCATGACACAAAACTCCGGTTAAAGCGGGTAATAACAAAAGATTACCACGTTCTGACCGGTCCTGTATCCATATGAACAAAATTACTGGACGGATAATACCCCACACCACCGGCCCGCATTTTCATGGCCGCTTTGCGAACCTGACTTAACTGGATGCCCGGAATACGGAAATCCATGGCCTGGCCGCGGGTATGGTAGCTTTTCTTCGCCACACCGGAGGTGGTTCTGCGCAGTTCATTATTGGTGACCAGTGAGCGGTAACCTGAAACCAGCTGGATGGGTTTATTAATATTCATCATCACCTGTAACAGATACATCTGGTCAAACAGGTGAGGGTCAATGGTTTTGACTTTATTACTGCGATGGTCACGGAACAACTTGTTCAGGCGGGCCAGTTCAGAGCGGTTATAACGTTTACCGTCAAAAAATTCTGCTTTCAAAACTTCACCGGTATTGAGGTTCTCAAAACGTAAAATCTTCGGCCGGGGTGTGGTCAGGGATGCAAACGCGTGATTCGGTAATAAAGCCAGCCCCAGCGCCGCCGCACCAAATCCCAGCCATTTACGGCGGTCGTTATCAATTATATCCATTGACGGTAATCACTCTTTATCTGATTAAATATAACATGGCCGAACAGCGATAATTGTGTTCACCGTTCAGACCCGCAGCGGATCGGTTTTGTCTATTTCTGTAAATTTTCGTCAGATTATTTCAATATTAATGTCAATATGAAAAAACAGCGATAAACAAAACTGACCACCTATTTTTTACCGGCTCAAACCGCCGGAGTCAAATAAAAAAGCATATTTTTACTCAGAAAGTAAATCCGGCCGACATTTATGAACATCAGAGGTGTAAATCCGCCATGTCACACGCAGCAAGCCTTTGCCGGGGATGCCCTGTCATCACATTCAATTAATTAATAGTGCGAGGGAATACAACGTATTGCGTTAAATTATTTAAACCAAATAATAATTAATTTTTAATTATATTCTTATAAGAAAAAAACCGCTTATTTATAATAAACAAGCGGCTTAATACGATTAGCTTTTTATCAGGAACGGCGTGATATCGGTTAATTTATCAATACTTTTCAGACTGCTGTCATCATAGCGGTAAATATCCGCACGGTACTGCGGGATATTCTCCGCATTTACCCAGGCGGTCTGATAATAGAGATAAACCGGAATCCGGTTCGGGATAGAAACATAACGGGTACTGCCCGCTTTCAGTGCACCATCCACCCGGGTTTCGTTCCAGCCGGCATCACCAAGGAGAATCGCCGCGAGATCTTTGGCTTTATTCACCCGGACACAACCGGAACTGATAGCCCGCATGTTTTTATTAAACAGGCTGTGATTCGGCGTGTCGTGCAGGTAAATAGCCTCTGAGTTCGGCATATTGAATTTATAGCGGCCCAGGGAATTGGACGGGCCCGGCGCCTGAGTTATCCGGTACGGGAAGTTTGACGGCGTGATAACACTCCAGTCAATGCTGTACGGGTCAACCACAGACGAGTTGTTACTCCACCCGTTATAAATGGTGTAGCCACGGCTGCTGAAGTAACTTGGATCGGCTCTGCCGCGCGGTACAATATCCTGGCGGCTCATAGTCGGCGGTACTGTCCACGGCGGGTTGATCACCACATTATTCAGGGCGCTGGACATAATCGGTGTTTTGCGCTCAGCGCGGCCGACAATCGTTCTGGATTCCAGAATCAGGTTATTATCCACATAAAAATAAAGTGAAAAATCCGGAATATTCACCAGAATAGCTGTCGGCTGATTGTCGGGCGTGATACGCAGACGCTGAATATTCACCGCCATGATTGCTGCCCGCATCTGCGGTGTCTTATTCAGCCATTCGCGGGTCTGTTTACCGATGACACCATCAGCTTCCAGCCCGTGTTGTAACTGAAACTGCTTAACCGCCGCCACCAGCGTTTTATCATACGCTGAACCGGCGCTCATCATGTCATTGGCTGAGATCAGATTAAAACGGTGCAGGATTTCCCGCAGTGCCCCGACAGATTCATGACTTTCTCCCGGGCGCAGTGTCCGGTTAATCACCATTTCCGGCCACGGCGCGGTATCGGCCAGTTCTGTCAGCATGGCTTTGCGCATCGGCTGATACATCTTATTCGCCGGTAGCAGTGCGTCTGTAAATGCCGCCAGCGTGCCGTTATGCGCTGCCGTATTCAGCCGGGCCAGTGACGGCTCACTGACAGCCGCAAATGTGAACGGACGCGCGCCGTACAGCCATTTATCGCCCCTGGTGCCCACATTATCGAGGTAATAAAGATAACCCAGCGCAGCATCCGTTAAAATCATATCCCGCGCCAGCGGAGACAGATCCGGTTGTGCCAGGGCATTCAGCCAGGCCGTAAACTGCGGCTGGAACCCGGCAAGAGCGGTTTCCGCCAGCTGATTTTCCAGTGACAGACGCGCTTTTTCATCGGTCCACAGCGGCTTAAGCTGATGTTCCGCATAAATGTTTGTCAGTGTATCAGTGTAAAGTAATGGTGTTGCCGCCGATACTTCACGACGGATGCTGTCAGCGACATCGCTCAGAGGCAGTGCATTAATACCGGCCACCGGCTCTGAGGCCTGCATTTCTGTGCTTTCAGGCGATTCTGAAAATGCTTTCAGGTTTTCCACTTTGGCATCTGCTTCAGCCAGATGCGTTACCGGTGCTGTTGAGGCCCACGAAACAGGCGTCAGTAACAGTGCTCCTATCATGGCGGAAATGGGAACAACTTTTTTAACTCCCGTCACCATAACATCCCTCTCTTATTTTTTATTATATCTGTTCCGGACAGTTGTTAATACTTATGGTCAGTATAGTAAATACATCGTTTAAATGACTTCCCTGCTGATTTTACCCGCCAGAGAATAATTGGAAATAGGATAACGATAAAATCGTAGAAAAAAGGCGCAAATACGTCTTTTTAAGATGAATACACTGCACTATTTACATAAATACCGGTTGCAGGCGTCTGAAATACATCTCATTCTCTGTTTTTTGTCCGGATAAACAGAGAAAAACAATGCCGCAACCCGGCGGCATTGTTATATGACCGGCAGATGATGATTAATATTCGGAATTAATAACCACTTCCTCGCCAAACTGACCGGCTTTCGGCAGCGGCTGATAAGAGGAATTTGATGCACGTAATACCCGGATACCCCGGATATTCAGTTCCCGTGCAGCGGCAATATCCGCATCCGCATCACCGTAATAAATTTTCAGTTTGTGATCCCGCATCCAACTGACTTTATTATTCTGCCCTTCTTCATCACCGGCAAAAATAACCGGGTTCATTTTATCTGCCGGAATACGCAGCCCTTCCTGTACATATTTGGTGACCGTTTCTGTTTTGGTTTTGCTGCGACCGGTGATGAAATAAACGGCATCACCGCGTTTCAGGTGCATCTGAACCAGATCCATACCGGATTTCTTCGGCATGCTGAATTTATCCCACTCGTTATTCATTTTTTCCCAGAATTCCGGGTTTTTCAGATG
>NZ_NRQY01000001.1:1440229-1561878 GCF_003996855.1 Morganella morganii
ATTACCCAATCACCAGCGTTTGTATGGCATTCCCGGTTATCAGTGCCGTGGCTGACGGCTATCAGGTATTTGCGGTGATTGATGCTTCCGGTACCTATACCAAAATGGCACAGGAAATCACGCTGGCACGTGTCGTCCAGGTCGGTGTGGTGCCGATGGATACCGCGGCAGTGGCTTCTGAGCTGCAAAAAATCTGGAACCGCGCAGATGCGGCTGAATGGGCGCAGGCTTACACGCAGATTTTCCCAGCGTATCAGTTACTGATTGAGAGCTATACCAAAGCACAGGATGTTGTGAATAACAACGAGATTCCGGATTCACAGCGCTGATATAAAAAACGGATGAGCGCACTACTGCGCTCATCCGTTTCAGAGAAAAACCGGGAGGAAAGAATTAATCCTGCTCTTCTTCCTCACTTTCCCCGCCATTCCCGTCTTCCGTCACCGGTTCAGGCAATACCGCCGGTGCCGGAGTGGGTTCCGGCTGGCCGAAGCCACGCAGTCCCACCACGTGAACATGTTCCTGATTGTTAAAGACTTTACGCACCAGCTTGTACGTTGTGCCTTTTTCCGGACTGATATTTTCCGGTGCCGCGATAATCAGCTGCATCTGTAAGCGATCACACAGTTCAAACAGTGTGGCGATAGATTTCGCATCCAGACGTGCTGCTTCATCCAGGAACAGCAGACGGCACGGCGAAATATCTTTGCTGCGCAGGCGGCGGGATTCTTCTTCCCAGCTCTGCACCACCATAACCAGAATGGACATACCCGTACCAATTGCCTCACCGGTGGATAACGCGCCGCTCTCCGCTTTCAGCCAGCCGTCTGAACCACGGTTGACTTCCACTTCCAGTTCGAGATAGTTACGGTAATCCAGCAGTTCCTCACCGATGGTCTGCGGCAGACGCTGCCCCATATCCACCTGCGGGTTCAGGCGCTGATAGAGTTTCGCCATCGCTTCAGAGAACGTCAGGCGCTGACTGGCGAACAAGTCCTGATGCTGCTCGTGATCTTCGGACAGCACATCCAGCAGTATCGCGTGGCTTTCGCGAATATTGACATTCAGGCGCACACCTTTGACCTGGCCGAATGCCACTGCCTGCAACCCTTGGTTGAGCATGCGGATACGGTTCTGTTCACGCTGAATGGTTTTTCGGATGATATTGGCCACACTTTTCGAACTGATCGCCAGTTTCTGTTCACGGGCGGTCAGTTCGTCGGTCAGACGGGCCAGTTCAATTTCCATCTGCTCAATGGCGTCGATCGGATCATCCGTTTTGATAATATCCTGGCGGATACGTTCGCGCAGATGGCGGTACACTTCGATAAAGAACTGCACCTTGCGTTCAGGACGTTTCGGATCTTCGGACAGACGCAACGCGTCACGCAGATGTTCGTTATCTGCCACCGCCTGGCGCAGTGCCCCGAGGGCTTTATCCGACATGGAGCGCAGTGTGTCCGCATCTTCATAAGCCAGCTCACGGCGGTGGAGGCGGCGCTCAACACCACTCTCTTTCACCATCCGCATCACGGCACACCAGCCCGCTTTGGCGGTAACCACCTGCTCGCGGATCTGCTGGTAATCACGCTCTGCTTTACGCAGACGTTTTTGCAGGTTATCCATTTCCGATTCCCCGATCCCCAGCTGTTTTTCCAGCTGATTGATACGGGAGCGGTTATGGCTGACCTGGTTGTACAGTTCATCACGGCGCACACGGGCACGCTCTTCCGCATTGGCATCCGCCTGAACACCAATCTCGTTCATTTCGCGCTCAAGTTCACGCAGCATGTCTGACTTGGTTTCATACGAGCTGCGCAGTGAGGCCAGAACCTGATTGAACTCCGCACATTTGGTCTGCTGCTGGCGCAGCATTTCACGGCTGCGGGTACGATCAGATTCCGCGTGTTCCAGACGCTGACGCAGTTTGTCATTAAGATCGGCATTTTCTGTCAGCATGCCGGCAGATTCGCCGTAATTAAAGTGCTGACGGCGCTGTGCGACTTCTTCCAGGGCAAACGCCTGCTGACGGGCCTGCTGCTGAACCTGTTTCGCGTTTTCATAATCGCGGATCAGGGCTTCATGCTGTTCCGGATCACTCTGCAACACCGCAACCATCGGCTCCAGCTTGCGCAGTGCCGCGCCGTACTGCTGGATATGACGGGCCGATTCCTGAGCATCTGTCAGTGCATCGCGGATCTCATCCGCACGATCAGCCAGTGTTTCATCAAGCAGCAGAGCCGTATTCGGGATCAGGCGGTTGAGGATGCTCAGGTTTTCTTTGATCTGTGCGTACTGCTGACGGGCAACGGCAGTCTGATCCTCAAACTGCGCCAGTTCCCTCTCCAGCTCATTACGGCGCTGATTCAGCGTGCGGATTTCCGCTTCCGGGTCAGACTCAAAGGCCACCGAGATATTTTTACCGACGAAACGGCTGAATGCCTGATGGGCACGCTGCATTTTCTGGACATCAAAAGAGAGTGTCGCCAGGCGTTCTGCCAGCTCATCCCGTTCATGTTCCAGCACTGCCAGCTGATTTTCCCGCGCCGCACGGCCGAACAGCGGTACGGACGGAAAGCGGGAGTAACGCCACTGGCGATCGGTGCTGCGCACCAGCACCGCGCGTTCCAGCTCTTCGGTGGTGAAGACACTGTCATCAAAGGATTGCGGGTCCCCTTCAATCAGATAGAGGTCTTCCGGGCAATCATCGAGAGCATCCAGCATCGGGCGCACGGCACTGAGATCCGGCACCACAATCGCATGGCGCGCCGGGCCGTATAATGCGGAGAAATACGGCGCGTCATCAATCGTGATGTCATCATAGATTTCTGACAGCAATATACCACCGAAACGCTCCGCCAGCCCGAGCATACGGCTGTCTTCCGCGCCGCTCGGCTGACTGAGCCGTTCAATGTCTTTTTCCAGCTGTGCTTTTTTCAGCGCGATTTCATCACGCTCAACAGTGACTTCGCGCTCACGCTCCAGCAACTGCTGCATGTATTCAGTGACATCATTGGCGCTGGTGAACGTCTCATGAGACTGCTCACACAGCTGTGTCAGGGCTTCCTGCGCCGCCAGCCACGCCGGGGCTTTGACAGTCAGGGACTGGATCTGCTGCTTCAGCTGTTCGGTCTGCTGGCGCATTTCCATGCGGCGCTCACCGCTTTCGCTGACACTGACACTCAGGTTTTCCTGCTGCGCCTCAAGGGTCATCAGCATGTCGTCCAGCCCGTCCGCCTCAATCTGCTGCCCGATGCGTTTGCAGAAATCATCCAGCGATTTCTGTGCATTGTGCTGACTGTGCAGACGCTGTTCGAGTTCGGATAACTGCTGACGCAGCGGCCGGACGCGATCGGCCATCATCTGCTGTGACGGCAGGTCGCGCAGTAACTCACGGGCAGTCTGGTATGCTTCGCTGCGGCTGACTTCACCAACAACGGATTTCACCAGCTCATAGGCCTGAGAGAACTGGCTGTGTGCGGCCTGTGCCACACTCATCTTCTGCTCAAGCCCTAACAGAGATTCGGTCGCCTGCTCTTCGCGGGCGCGGAAGGTTTCCAGCCATTCATCCAGTGAATCAATATCCAGCTGCGGCAGCTGACACACCGCTTTAGCGCGCTCAAGTGCCTGTAATGCCTGCTGATACTGAATGGCGCGGGTCTGCTGAACATCCAGTGCCTGCTGGTAATCGGCCAGCTGGCTTTTCAGCTCATCCACTTCTTCTTCCGCAACATGGTTGCGTTCTTCATATTCTGCCAGCTGTTCTGCCGCTTCTTCCGCCACTTCGGTCTGTTCTTCCAGACGGAATGTCAGTTCTTCGACGTCAGACTGATAGCGGTCAATTTTCTCCTGCTGACGCATCGCCGTCTGTACCAGAGACAGATGATCACTCGCCGCCTGGTAATCCGTTTCCAGATCCGAGGATGACGCCGTCTGCTCCGCCAGCTCGCGGGACATTTCCACCTGACGGAACTGTTCGCTGATCAGTTGCTTGCGGCTGCCAAGCAGTTCACGACGCACGGCCAGCGCCTGGTCGATATGCACACGGCGCTCATTGGCGTGACGCATATAATCTGCGGAAACATAGGCAGTGGATTCTGTGATCAGGTGTTTAAACAGATCGCGGTCAGACTGGGTAACGCGGATAGCTTCCAGCGTGATACGGTTTTCGCGCAATGCCCCTTCCATGTCCTGGAACGCTTTGCGCACCCCGCTGTTCTCCGGCAGTAAATAGTCACGCAGGGAACGGGTGATGGCGCTGGAGATACCGCCGTAAAGAGAGGCCTCGATCAGGCGGTAGAATTTGCTGCGGTCACCCGCAGAACGCAGGCGTTTCGGAATAACCCCCAGTTCAAACAGAACCGAGTGATAATCCGTAATCGAGTTAAACTGTTTAAAATGCACACCTTCAATATCCTCCAGGCGTGCTTTCAGATCATTCAGCGGCAGTACCCGCACCTGGCGTTCAGCCAGTTGTTCGCTAACAATCTGTGTCGGGGAGTATTGTGCCGACAATCCCTGAATCATAAAGGATTTGATATCGACTTTTTTATCACGTCCGGCAATCTGCTGAAGACGCACACCCACCAGCACACGCTGATGACGGGAGTTCACCACATCCAGCATGGCATAGCACACGCCCGGACGCAGTTTACCGTGCAGACCTTTATCACGGGAACCGGATGTTGCCCCGGCTTCGGTGGTGTTACGGAAGTGCAGCAGGGTTAAATCCGGGATCATGGCGGTAATAAACGCCGCCATGGTGGTGGATTTACCGGCACCATTACCGCCGGATAAGGTGGTGACCAGCTCATCCAGATCAAAAGTGCGCGCAAAAAAGCCGTTCCAGTTGACTAACGTGAGCGAGCGGAATTTACCACGTTCAATCATTCTTCATCCTCCGCTTCATCCGTCGCGTTGTCATTATCAGATTCTTCAGTATCATCGTCCTGATCCTCAGGGCGCGGGTGTTTTTCTTCTTCCGCAAGGGACTGAGCCTCACCGTCGCGGATAAGACGCAGCTGCGCCTCGCGTGGGTCATCCCCGCTGCGGACATCCGCGCCGAAGCGGAAAACAGATTCGGCAATCACAAACTGACTGTTATCCGCAGAAACAAATGTGATCATCCCCAGCCGGCGCAGGCGGTTCAGTGCACCACGGGTTTTTTCCAGTAATTTTTGTTTGTCCAGATCGGACCCGGTGGAACGGTTATTCACCACTTTCAGCAATTTGGCTTCATCCGCCAGTGACAGCAGTTCCTCATAGAGTTCTGCCGTGGAGAAAATGCCCTGGTTGGCCAGGCGCTCCGGGCTGAGATACAGATAGCACAGCACTTTCCCGACCAGCATTTCCAGTTCGGATAAAACAGAGCGCGGGATCAGCGTGGTGGAACGCGGTCGCAGATAGAAGAACCCTTCCGGCGCACGAACCAGCTCCACATTATAGCGGGTATAAAAACCTTCCAGTTCATACTGGAAATCCATCAGAAACGCATGATTATCCAGGTCATCCACACCAATATGGCGGCCGGCGCGTAACTGGCTGTCAAGTTCCGGAAAAAGGTTGTTGGCAAGTGCCTGAGCCAGCTTTACCGGCATAAATTGTTCAATATGTGTCGATGACATGTGCCTGCACCTTCGCTCCGTATTCATTAATTGCTGACCATTCAGCCGGGATACCCGAGAAGTCGGCATCGGCAACCCCGAGGCGGACGGCCTGATCCACGATAATCCGTGCCACATCAAACTGACGGCTCCGCGGATATTTCACGAGGTAATCGCGCAGAACCGCGCCCAGATCCAGCGGCTTCGCCTGTGCTTTATACACCGCCAGCGCGCTTTCCATCATGGCCGCAAGTTCCTCGTTGACCTCGCTGAACTCTTCATATTCCAGATCCGGCGGTAATTCCCCGGTCACTTCGTCATCACGCAGTGCCATCTCTTCGTCACGCATATCCAGCAGGCGATCCGCATTCGCGACATTAAGTGCCCACGGCGAATCAAAATAGTGCTGAACAGAATGACGCAGACGCTGCGAGAAAATACGGTTTTTATCCATATCGATGGCGGTACGGATAAATTTATGGACATGGCGGTCATAGCCGATCCATAGATCGATAGACTGCTGGCCCCAGCTGATAATACGGTCGAGCTTGGCCTGCAAATCAAAAATCAGTTTATCCACCAGCTCAGAGCCGGTGGTGGTATTCATATTGGCATCCTGGATACGCAGCAGGTTTGCCTGCAATTTGTCACCGGCAGCTTCGAGGGTGTCCTGTAATTCCCGCAGAGTCAGAGATGTTTCGGATAACAACTGCTCACAGTTGGCAATCGCGGCCTGCCAGTCCTGGTTCAGCAGCTTGGCGATATCGTCTTTCACGCCGTTTTGCTGCTCATCCATAATGCGCTGCGACATATCAATACTGTCGAAAATCTCTGCTACCGAATATTTCAGCGGGGCAAACACATTACGGTGCCAGTGATATTCATCTCCGCCCTCTTCGGCGGCATCTGCCGCGCGGCTCAGTTCACCGGCCACAATTGAGAGCTGCATGGATAAACGCAGTGAGGAAAATTCACGCTGACGGATATAATAATCGCTAATGCCGATCCCGAGCGGGGTCAGCCGGTAAATCGCATTACCTTCAAATAAATCGCTGGTAAAACGGTTAAATATTTTCTGGCGCACCATATCATTGATGGCATTGTTTGCACGCACCGCGACAGATTCGGTGGTCTGTTCAAAGCCTTTGCAGACTTCACGGAAGGCATCCACCAGTTCCCCCTCGCTCATTTCACCGTCGATGCGCTCACTGTTGAGAACGGCAACAGACAGTAAAAAAGCCAGCCGTTCCGGCGGCAGCGCGATGGAGAAATCATTCTTTCGCGCCCATGCCACGAGCTCCGGGACTGTTTGGGTAAACTCACTCATTGTCCATCCTTCTGATCGGTTTTCGTGCCATAACGTGAATATAGCGGCCTAAGCTGATATAAGGCTCCTGACGGCAATAGCGTTGCTCCAGTGCCAGCAGCGCCGGGAAATCACGGTTTTGTAACTGGCTGCTTTGCAGATAATCATGGAAAACCCGCACACCGGTTTTTGCCTCAATCGTCAGACAGCAATCATCCAGCCACTGATAAACCTGTTCCGGCATAAGGGGATTCTGCGGCGATAACGAACGCTTGCGGCGGCGCTGAATTTCCGGGGTTGCCAGATGAAAATTGCCTAATATCGCATTGCGCATCACAAGTCCGTTCGCATTGTAAAACATTAACGATAATGCACCACCGCCCGCTATTATAGCGGTCAGTGCTTCAATTGCACCTTTTTGATCTGTGATCCACTCCAAAACGGCATGAAATAATACCAGATCAAACGTGCCTTCAGTGTGAAGTGCGATATCCTGTGCCGCACAATGAATAAAGGACATATTTTCTGCCACGCCGTCATCCTGCGCGGCCTGTTGCGCACGCGCAATCATCTCTTCTGACAGGTCGCACAATACCACCTGATGCCCCAGCGCGGCCAGACGGCGGGAGAAAAAGCCGTCACCGCCGCCCGCATCGAGAATGCGCAGCGGACCCGGCTTCAGCCGTGTCAGTAAGGCGTCCAGATCCTGCCAGACCACCGCTTCGCGGATTTGCCCTTTTGTTGTGCCATAGATATTGCGGGTGAATTTCTCCGCGATATCGTCAAAATTACGATCAACCATGAAAACCTGTGTTCAGTTCCGGGGGATATTTCGGGTCAGTCTGCGGCGGTTTCCCGCGCGATCCGGCTATCTTCAATTGTATTGCCGGGCAGAGCAGTGCAATATGCAAAGCCGGTAACTATTGTGTCACAGACGTGTCTAATGTCACCCGATTTGTGCAGAGTCCTGCCGTTAACCGGTGATAAATCAATCATATTTAAGGTGCTCTCATGCTGTTTGCCCTGAAAAAATACCTCGGCGGTTTTCTGATGCCGCTGCCGTTTATGCTCCTGCTGATCCTGGCCGGATTATTACTGCTGTGGTTTTCCCGCTGGCAGAAAACCGGCAAAACCCTGATCACCGTGAGCTGGCTCGGGCTGGTGCTGCTCAGTCTGCAACCGGTGGCGGATGCGCTGTTACTGACAACAGAAAAACCGTATGAAAAACGTTATGAGCTCATCACTCCGCCGGAGGTTCAGCAACAGGATCTGCGCTACATCGTGGTGCTCGGCGGCGGCTTTACCTATAACCCGGAATGGTCACCGTCCGCCAACCTGATCAGTAACAGTCTGCCGCGCGTCACAGAAGGTGTGCGCCTCGCGCTGCGCTACCCGCAGGCAACGCTGATTTTCACCGGCGGGCCGGGCGTGAACAGTATCAGCAGTGCGGAAATGGCAGCAGAGGTTGCGCAGTCGCTGGGGATCTCCGCTGAGCGCACACTGCCGCTGGTACTGCCGAAAGATACCGGAGAAGAAGCGGAAGAAGTGGAAAAAATCGTGGGTAGCGCGCCGTTCCTGCTGGTGACTTCCGCCAATCATATGACCCGCGCCAAAGCCTTCTTTGATGCACGCGGCCTGCATCCGATCCCGGCACCGGCTAATCAGCTGGCGGTAACCACCCCGCTGCACAGCTGGGAGAAAACCATTCCTTCCGCGTACTATTTATCACACAGTGAACGGGTCTGGTATGAAGGATTGGGACGGCTCTGGCAATCAGTGAAAAAGTCGGATAGTAGTGAAGAACAGGAATAACAGATAGTACAGACAGCAAAAACGCGGGAAATCCCGCGTTTTTGCATTTATAACGGCGATCTCTCAGCGGGCAGCAAACAACCTGCGCACTGCGTCGAGATCTTCCGGGGTATCAACACCGGTGCCCGGCGCTTCTGATGCCTCCGCGACATGAATTTTTTCACCGTACCAGAGCACACGCAGCTGCTCGAGCATCTCGATTTTCTCCAGCGGGCTGGTTTCCCACTGAATATAACGACGGATAAACCCGGCACGGTAAGCGTAGATGCCGATATGACGCAGGAAATTATCACCTGCACTATCACGGCTGTGCATAAAGCGCTCGCGATCCCACGGAATGGTGGCACGGGAGAAATAGAGCGCGTAGCCCTGTTTATCCATCACCACTTTAACCGCATTCGGGTTAAACGCTTCTTCCGCCGAGGTAATTTTTACCGCCAGGGTTGCCATACCGGCTTCGCTGGCTGCCAGATTTTCAGCAACCTGCGCAATAATGCTGTCAGGGATTAACGGTTCATCACCCTGGACATTCACGATAATCTCATCATCAGCAAACTGGTAGTGATCAATCACTTCTGCCAGGCGCTCAGTCCCGGACTGATGATCTTCGCGCGTCATACAGGCTTCGCCGCCCTCTGCGATCACGGCATCAAATACGGCCTGCGTATCTGTGGCGACAATGACTCTCGCGGCGCCTGAACGCTTTGCCTGCTCCATCACACGGACAATCATCGGCTTGCCGCAGATATCCGCCAGCGGTTTACCCGGCAGACGTGTGGAGGCATAACGTGCGGGAATGATAACGGTAAACATGGAGATTATCCTTCTGAGACCGGCAATTCGCGGGCTTCATTCTCTAATAGGACAGGGATATCGTCGCAGACGGGATAGGCCAGACGGCAGCCTTTGCAGATGAGTTCGAGATTTTGCTTGTCGTAGCTGAGTTTGCCGTGGCAAACAGGGCAGGCCACGATTTCGAGTAAACGGTGATCCATACGTCCCCCAATGAGATAAAAACGTTGGCTCAGAATAACATAAGCCCAGTCTCACCGTTAACTCTGTTGTTGCGATATCACAGAGATAATCGCGTTTTTACCCATATTACAGCGCGATCACATCGTTCGCTGCAATACCATAACTGCCGCGGGTCAGTGAGAATTCCACTTCCTGCCCTTCGCACAGTAATTTGTTACGGGAATTGGCTATCCCGTTACGGGTTACCCATATGTCATCGCCGCCGTTAACCGGGGAGATGAAACCGTAACCTTCTTTCGCGTCATACCATTTAACGCGGCCAAGTTGTAATTGTTTAGACATAGTATTAACTCCTTTTATATCACCAGGAATGGTATACACCCCATCACTGGTTATGTCTGCTCCGGCCGGGCAACACGGGTGCTCTCTTTGCGAACAGCCACCCGGTAACGAGCAAAACATTATAGTTATTATTTTTTATTCTGATTTGCAGCCGGTAAGACACCGGCTGCAAAACATACCGTTTATCCGCGGGATCCGGTCATCCGCACCACAAGATTAACAAGGTGGTGTGAAAAAATTATGACAGCGGGATCAGAATATGAGTGACACGCGGAATTGGTTGCACAGTGAGATATGAAATACATCACAGAAATACAACTTTCTGATTAAGCCATATTCAGATAAAAAGCACAAGCCCTTCATGCATTTTTTATACGGGATATGACTTTATTCAGAATTAAATCAGTGGATTTTACAGGAATAGCGGCACTGACCGGCAAATACCACCAGTTGGTTGCAGAAAAGGCAAAACATTTCACTGCATCTTTCTCTGTCATCAGCAGTGACTGACCCGGTTTTATCAGCGCAGAAAGCTGTTCAGGGCTGTAAGCCTGGTGATCCGGAAACGCAACGCATTGTACCGGCGTCACGCCGAGTGAATTCAGTGTGGCAAAAAAGCGCGGCGGATGCCCGATGCCGGCCATTGCCACACACTCACCGAGCTCAGCCGCCGGTTTACGTGTGCCGTCTGACAGATTAACGGCCTCTCCCGCTACCAGCTGCATAGCGGTTTCGCCGGGCTGAGCGGTGCCGCCGTTAACGATCACCGCATCCACCTGTTTCAGACGTCCCGCCCGTTCCCGCATCGGCCCGGCGGGCAGCCACCAGCCGTTACCGAAACGGCGTTCACCGTCAATCACCACGATTTCCATATCGCGTTGCAGCGCGTAATGCTGCAAACCATCATCAGTGATAATCACATCCACCGGAGTATGCTGCAAAATAGCGTCCACCGCTGCGGCACGGTCAGGGGCAACCGCAACCGGCACACCGGTGCGGCGGGCAATCAGCACCGGCTCATCACCGGCCTGTGCCGTCGTAGTCTCTCCGGTGATAAGCAGCGGGTAATGATCCGACTTTCCGCCGTAACCACGGGAAACCACCCCGGGACGGTAACCCCGGGCCAGCAATTGCTCTGTCAGCCAGATAACCACCGGTGTTTTGCCGTTACCGCCGGCAGTCAGATTACCAACCACCACCACAGGCACCGGCATACGGCGGGATTTTTTCAGTCCGTACCGGAACAACAAACGCCGCAGACCACTCACCGCACCGTACAAAAACGAGAGCGGCAAGAGCAGCCAGTAAAGCTTTGAGCGGCCGGACCAAATCTTATCGATCATCAGTAATGCCGCTTAGTGACCAAACTGCATATTATAGAGCTGTGCATAGATGCCGGGCTGTTTCACCAGCTCATCATGCGTACCACGCTCATGCACCTCACCATCCTGCACCACGAGAATTTCATCAGCCTTCTCAATGGTGGATAAGCGGTGCGCGATCACCAGACAGGTACGGTTTTTCTGTAACTCATCGAGTGCTGCCTGAATCGCACGTTCAGATTCGGTATCCAGTGCTGAGGTTGCCTCGTCGAGGATCAGGATCGGAGCATCGCGCAACAATGCACGGGCAATAGCAATACGCTGGCGCTGACCGCCGGAAAGCAGGACGCCGTTTTCACCGATTTCGGTATCCAGACCCTTGTCCATTTTTTTGATAAAGTCCATGGCGTAGGCCATTTCAGCGGCTTTTTCAATCTGTTCGCGGGTGTACTTCCCTTCTGTGGCATACGCGATGTTGTTCGCAACCGTATCATTGAAGAGATGGACATTCTGTGACACCAGTGCCACCTGGCTGCGCAGTGATGCCAGCGTGTAGTCACGGATGTCGTTGCCGTCGATCATAATATGTCCGCTTTCTATTTCATAAAAACGGGTGATCAGATTAGCAATGGTTGATTTCCCGGAACCGGAGCGCCCGACCAGCGCCACCGTTTTACCTGACGGGATAGTGAACGACACATTTTTCAGTGCCGGGTTCTCTTTTCCGTGATAACGGAAAGTCACATTATCGAACGTCACATCACCTTTGGCATCTTTCAGTACTTTGGTACCGGTATCTTTTTCCTGCTCCATATCGAGCAGAACAAAGAGTGTCTGGCACGCAGCCATCCCGCGCTGGAACTGAGCGTTCACGTTAGTGAGGGATTTCAGCGGACGCATCAGGGCAATCATGGAGGAGAAAACCAGGGTGATAGAACCCGGCGTCAGTGCATCTTTAATTTCAGGGAAACTGGCGGCAAACAGAACAAATGCCAGCGCAAATGACGCGATAACCTGGATAATCGGATCGGCAACGGAAGATGCGGTAACCAGTTTCATTCCCTGACGGCGCATATGGTTGCTGACTTTATCAAAGCGATCATTTTCCACTTTCTGACCGCCGAAAATCAGGACTTCCTTGTGACCTTTCAGCATCTGTTCCGCACTGGCGGTAACCTGTCCCATCCCGCTCTGCATATTTTTACTGATTTCACGGAAACGCACAGACACCTTGCGGATAACGAATGCCACAATCGGCGCAATGACAATCAGAATCAGTGACAACTGCCAGCTGTTAAAAAACATAATACCGAACAGCGCGATAATATACGATCCTTCACGGACGACCGTCACCAGCGCGCCGGAGGAAGAGGAAGCCACCTGCTCAGAATCATAGGTGATACGGGAAAGCAGTGTCCCCGTGGATTGCTGATCAAAGAAGGAAACCGGCATGCCCATCATATGCCGGAACAGGTTACGACGCATGCTCATAACTACTTTGCCGGACACCCAGGAGAGGCAATAACTGGAAACAAAACTGGAGATCCCGCGCAACAGCATCAGCCCCAGGATAATCAGCGGCATAATACGGAGAAAATCACTGTCAGCAGTACTGAAACCTTCATCAAGCAGCGGTTTCAGCAGCGACAGCATAAATGCATCGCCGCCCGCATTGATGACTAACGCAATAGCCGCCACGATGATACCTGTTTTAAACGGTGCGATTGTCGGCCATAACCGGCGGAATGTTTGCCGGGTTGAAATATCAATATCTTTCATTATTGCGTTTACCAATACCAAAAATTAGCTGCCTATATTACCCGTTTACTGGCTGATCTCCAAACCATGCACTGAACCAGCGGGCTGAGAGATGAAAACGGTATGTCACAACAGATATCTTTCCGGCAAAAAAGTGTACAGAAGTCTGGCCGCTGTGCGCAGTATCATGCCACTGCACGCCGAGATCATGATAGCGACGGCGTACTTTATCAGAAGGCAGGCGCCACGGGCTATAGCGCAACGGAAACCAGTGCGAAAGCGGGATTTACCGCACGAATAAAAAATTCTGATGATGAGGTTTTGCTGCCATGGTGCGGAACTTGCAGTACCGTGGCGGATAGCTCATCTTTATACTTAATCAGCTGTTTTTCTGCCTGTTTTTCAATATCACCGGTCAGTAAAACCTGATATCTCCCGTCGCTGATGCGGATAACACAGGAACCGTCGTTTTTACTCAGCTGATATTTTTCATCCGGCCACAACACCTCAAAATACAATGACTGCCATACCCAGCGTTCCCCGCGGCGGCAGGGTGTATCAGCCTGCGGGATATTGCCTTTTACCACGGCGGCGGGATAAGCACGGCGCAGTGAGTTCAGCCCGCCGGTGTGGTCACGGTGATCATGGCTGATCATAATCCAGTCCGGGGTCAGGCGGTGATAATGCAGATAAGGCATTACCGTGCGCAGCCCGTCATCCCGTGATCCGAAGCGGTTGCCGGTATCATACAGCACTGCTCTGCCGTCCTTTATGATAACTGCCGCCAGCCCGTGCCCGATATCCAGCAATGTAACCGACCATTCCGGTAACGGCGTTTTCCGCAGATACAGGCAACAACTGAACACCATTCCCGGCAACAACAGAGGATGCTGCCGCCACATATCCAGCCGGATAATATAAACAGCCACCCACATCAGCGGTACCCATATCAGGGCAGTATGTCCTGTGGCCAGCCAGCCCTGCGCCAGAAACGGCAGCGGCCATAATGCCAGTGTCAGGGAGTAATCCGCCAGCGGTAGTGCAATCTCTGTCAGCAACCCGGCAAACAGTAACGGAACTGTCAGAAAAGAGATCACCGGCACGACCCACAGATTACTCAGGAACGACAACGTATTCATACCACCGAAAAAAAATCCCTGAACCGGCAGCAACAACAGAAATAAGCCGGCCTGGTAAGAGAAAAACAGCCGGATATTGCGCCACCAACGGGTAAAATGTGTCACGGGGATAAAATCAGGTCTGCGGAATAAAGCACCGGTATGATGCCAGAACAGTAATGCGGCCACCGCCGTATAAGACAGCCGGAATCCGGCGGATAAAATCGTCAGCGGGTCGGACAACAGTAACAGCGCCGCACTGATCACAACAAACTGATATGCCGGCAGATGATAATGCCGCCAGCGCAACAGATGCCACAATAGCAAAGCAGTCAATGCCCGGCAGGCGGGAACCGCAAACCCGGCCAGCCAGACATAAGCAATGGCAGCACACACTGACAGCACTGACGGAATAAGGTATGACATCACACGCAGCGGTAACAGCAGTAACAGCAAACGTCCTGCCCACCAGCCCCATAACGCTGCCAGTCCGATATGCAGCCCGGAAATAGCCACCACGTGTGCCACACCGGTTTCCTGCACCAGCCTGCGCTGCTCCGGTGTGATACCGCGCCGCTCACCAAACAGCAGTGCCGCCATCAGTCCGCTGTGCGGCAGGTTATCCATCACGGGAAGATATGCAGCAATCATCTTCTGACGCGGATTGCAGACGGAAGATAATTTTTCGCTGCGGCCCGGAGTCAGAGAAAACAGAACCCGCTCTGAAAATAAATATTGCTGCCGGTTTGATTGCCCTTCATTTAACTGACCATGAACCGGCCGTAATACCGGACGAAATATACGCCATATCTCCCCGGCACACTCTGGTTTAAATGAACCTTTTATCTTTATATTAATAAAAACAGTATCATCATAACTTTTATTATTAATATTAATAATGCGGCCCCTGACCAAATAATAATCAGATGGATTGATAATAATATCGCGAATCATAACATCGATATATACAGGTTGTTCAACGGTAAAGAGTGATAATGTACTACCAAGATAAATATTTACGATCAAAAAAGTACTGATAACAATGCGGATAAAAAAACTCAGCTGGGTACGAATTAGAAACAGCAAACAAACACTGACGAATAACAGCAGACTTTCTGTCGTTGATAACAGTCGTGGTATCAGCAGTAAAGGCAGGTGCCCTGCCACCACAGCTGCTGCGGCCAGCCAGAGTGACAGAGGACGGGGAAACAGATATTTCAGCACAGCCACAACAGACATATTACTCATCCGGCAGGTAAACAGGCGGGTATTATGTTATGGCCGGCATCACATGTTATTCTGATTACAGAAAGATGAGAGTTGTCACGAATTTATATTTTAACTATACAAATAATCAATTTTTTTATGCGAGTCAACTCACAATTATTTGCTTAATTATAAATACACTCTAATTTCTGATAGTATTTTATGACGAACTGAATATGATATCTTCCGGTAACCTATTATTAATAAATGAACTCAGCTTGCCAACACCAGAACCTGATACAACCATAGTTAATACTATATTAACATTTTTATAATAATGATATTCTATTGTTTATTGCAAAAAAATGACGCCGGTGGCGTCATTTTTATTATCTCTGTCAATAATCAAGCATAGATATTTGCGCGGTCGCGTAACTCTTTGCCCGGTTTGAAGTGAGGAACGTGTTTACCTTCCAGTTCCACCTGTTCGCCGGTTTTCGGGTTACGACCTACCCGCGGTGCACGGTAGTGCAGAGAAAAACTGCCGAATCCACGGATTTCAATACGCTCACCGTCAGCAAGTGTATTTGCCATATGCTCAAGGATCTCTTTTACTGCTTCTTCAACAACTTTAGCCGGAAGATGAGATTGTTGGCCTGCCAGCTTCTCAATCAGTTCAGATTTGGTCATATAACCTCCTGGACTACCCTGGTTATCATAAAAGCAGACCGCTTGCGCGGCCTGCCGCTGCTTAATCACTCGCCTTTAGCTGCTTTGAAAGCTTCTGCCATTGCGTTGTTAGAGAAGCCAGCTTCTTCCTGTTTGTTGACAGTCGCGATAGCGTCTTTTTCATCCGCTTCGTCTTTTGCACGTACAGACAGGTTGATTACACGGTTTTTACGATCAACACCGGTGTATTTCGCTTCAACTTCATCACCAACATTCAGAACCAGAGTAGCATCTTCAACGCGATCGCGTGAAGCTTCTGATGCACGCAGGTAACCTTCAACGCCATCCATCAGCTCAACAGTTGCGCCTTTAGCGTCTACTGCGGTTACTTTACCGGTGACGATAGCACCTTTCTTAGTAACAGCGGTGTAGTTGTTGAACGGATCTTCAGCTAACTGCTTAACTCCCAGAGAGATACGCTCGCGCTCTGCATCAACCTGCAGAACAACAGCTGCGATTTCGTCGCCTTTTTTGTATTCACGTACTGCTTCTTCGCCTGCAACGTTCCAGGAGATGTCAGACAGGTGAACCAAACCGTCGATGCCGCCATCTAAACCAATGAAGATACCGAAGTCAGTAATTGACTTGATTTTACCTTCAACGCGGTCACCTTTGTTGTGAGTTTCCGCGAACAGCTGCCATGGGTTAGATTTGCACTGTTTCAGGCCGAGGGAGATACGACGACGTTCTTCGTCGATGTCCAGAACCATAACTTCAACAACGTCGCCCACGTTAACAACTTTAGATGGGTGGATGTTTTTGTTGGTCCAGTCCATTTCAGAAACGTGTACCAGACCTTCAACGCCTTCTTCGATTTCAACGAAGCAGCCGTAGTCAGTCAGGTTGGTCACGCGACCGGTCAGACGGGTGTTCTCAGGGTAACGCTTAGCGATTGCGACCCAAGGATCTTCGCCCAGCTGTTTCAGGCCCAGAGATACGCGGGTACGTTCACGGTCGAATTTCAGCACTTTAACAGTGATTTCGTCGCCGACATTCACGATTTCGCTTGGGTGTTTAACACGTTTCCACGCCATATCAGTGATATGCAGCAGACCATCAACGCCGCCCAGATCAACGAATGCACCGTAGTCAGTGAGGTTCTTAACGATACCTTTAACTTCCATGCCTTCCTGGAGGTTTTCCAGCAGCTGATCGCGCTCTGCGCTGTTTTCTGATTCGATAACTGCACGACGGGAAACAACCACGTTGTTGCGTTTCTGATCCAGCTTGATTACTTTGAACTCAAGCTCTTTGCCTTCCAGATGCGTGGTGTCACGAACAGGACGCACGTCAACCAGTGAACCCGGCAGGAACGCACGGATACCGTTCAGTTCGACAGTGAAACCGCCTTTCACTTTACCGTTGATAACACCGGTAACAGTTTCAGCTTCTTCGTATGCTTTTTCCAGCATCAGCCATGCTTCGTGGCGTTTTGCTTTCTCGCGGGACAGAACAGTTTCACCGAAACCGTCTTCTACTGCGTCCAGAGCAACATCAACTTCGTCGCCAACCTGGATTTCCAGCTCGCCCTGAGCATTTTTGAACTGTTCTACCGGAATAGCAGATTCTGATTTCAGACCTGCGTCAACCAGAACAACGTCTTTATCGATAGCAACAACGGTACCACGGACGATAGCGCCCGGACGAGTTTCGATAGCCTGCAGGGATTCTTCAAAGAGTTGAGCAAAAGATTCAGTCATGTTTGATCTTCAAGTGTTTAAGTATTAACGTCCATTTAGCATCCGGCCGAATGGGGTTGTTTCACATACCTTGCAACATTCCTTGTCACAAAGGGGTGGCAGAAAACTGCTTCTTTGCCTTGTTTTCTGCCGGTAAAAAACTTCAACTTAACATTATAAACAAAAACGAATACAGAAACCTACTAAAAAACACGTTTTCAGTCAGATTTTCCGCAAATTTTGTTTATCATTCCGCCGTTTCTGCCAGTTTTGCCTTCGTATAACGGAGGGCTTCGGCAATAACGTCGTCAATTGACATGGTTGTTGAGTCCAGAACCAGCGCATCGCCGGCAGCCACCAGCGGAGCAACCGCACGGTTGCGGTCGCGGTAATCGCGCTCTTCTATCTCAGCAAGAAGGCGGTCAAAATTAACACTAAAGCCTTTATCCTGCAACTGCTTCATCCGGCGGTGGGCGCGCTCCTGCGCACTGGCATCGAGGAAAATTTTCACCGGTGCGTCAGGGAAAACGACGGTGCCCATGTCGCGGCCGTCCGCAATCAGGCCCGGTGCCACACGGAATGCGCGCTGACGGCGCAGCAGGGCTTCACGGACACGCGGGAATGCGGCGATTTGTGAGGCAGTCATACCCACCTCTTCCTGACGGATACCCCGGCTGACATCCTCACCTTCCAGAATAATCTCGAGGCCGGATTCTTTTGCCAGGAATGTCACATCCAGATTCGCGGCCAGCGGAACCAGTGCATCTTCCGAGGTAATATCCACATGATGATGCAGTGCCGCCAGTGCCAGAACGCGGTAAATTGCGCCGGAGTCCAGTAAATGCCATCCCATTTCGTTTGCCAGTGCGTGACAAAGTGTGCCTTTGCCCGCGCCGCTCGGGCCGTCAATGGTGATGACCGGAACATATACTGCCATGCGAACTCTCCTGTCGCAGTCCGGCGGCCGTCACAACGGCCGCCTGAAAAAAGATGCCGGTATTATACGCATCTGTGACAGCAGAGGAAACGCCCTGTACGCGGAACAGCGCTTTTTTATTCTGACAGCGCCGCCAGTTCACTGAAGTAGCCGGGGAAGGTTTTTGCCGTGCAGCCCGGATCGAGAATCGTGACCGGGGTGTCTGACAATGCCACCAGCGAGAAACACATGGCGATCCGGTGATCGTTATAGGTTTCAATTTCCGCATGCTGAAGTTTTGCAGGCGGGGTTACCTGAATATAATCATGGCCCTCTTCCACCTGCGCACCAACCTTGCGCAGTTCAGCGGCCATCGCACTGAGACGATCGGTCTCTTTCACCCGCCAGTTATAGATATTGCGGATAGTGGTCGTCCCCTCTGCAAACAGCGCAGTAGTGGCAATGGTCATTGCCGCATCCGGAATAGCGTTCATATCCATATCGATACCGTGCAGGGTATCGCGGGTGCATTCAATCCAGGTGTCAGCAAACGTCACTTTCGCCCCCATCTTTTCCAGCACTGCCGCAAATTGCGTGTCACCCTGCAAACTGTTGCGCCCGATGCCGGTGACCCGCACGGTTCCGCCTTTAATTGCCGCCGCCGCAAGGAAATAAGACGCGGATGACGCATCCCCTTCCACCAGGTACTGCCCCGGGGACTGATACTGCTGTTTTCCTTTGATCAGGAAACGGCGGTAATCTTCATTCACCACCGTGATATCAAACACGGACATCATCGCCAGTGTGATATCAATATACGGTTTGGACACCAGCTCGCCGGTGATGGTAATTTCGGTGTCATTCTCCGCCGGCGGAGCCGCCATCAGCAGTGCGGTCAGAAACTGGCTGGATACCGAACCGTCCACACTGATACGACCGCCGGTAAAGCCGCCGCGTATACGCAGCGGCGGGTAACCGTCATTTTCCGGGAAATCAATCCGCGCACCGCCCTGACGCAGTGCATCAGTCAGATGGCCGATCGGCCGCTCTTTCATACGCGGTTCGCCGGTCAGGGTAATGTCATTATCGCCCAGACACAGCGCCGCCGTCAGCGGGCGCATTGCCGTACCGGCATTGCCGAGAAACAGCTCAATACCTTTAAATCCGCTGATTGGTTTGCCCTGACCTTCCACGATACATTCGGTTTTGTCGTCAGAAAGCTGATAACGTATCCCCAGTTCCCGCAGTGCACTGAGCATATGACGGATATCATCACTGTCGAGCAGGTTGATAAGGCGTGTGGTGCCCGCTGCCTGTGCCGCCAGCAGCAATGCCCGGTTAGAGACACTTTTGGAGCCGGGCAGATTTATCGTCCCGTTAATGCGGGCGATGGGTTGTAACGTCAGGGAATCCATACGAAATTATTCTCCGGTGTATAACATAAAAACGAAAAACGGGGCCGGATGTAAATCCGGTCCCGGAAAAGTGTCTGCAAAAAATCAGCTGTGACGGCTTTCAAATTCCGCCATAAATTCAGCCAGTGCGCGTACGCCCTCATACGGCATCGCATTATAAATAGAAGCGCGCATACCGCCGGCCACTTTATGGCCTTTCAGGGAGACCAGCCCTGCCGCTTGTGCTTCGGCGAGGAATTTGCTGTCCAGTGACGGATCAGACATCTGGAACGGCACGTTCATCAGTGAACGGTTAGCCGCCGCCACACGGTTAATGTAGAAATCACTGTGATCCACGGCTGAATAGAGCAGTTGTGCTTTGTCATAGTTGATCCGGGCAATTTCCTGTAATCCGCCCTGTTCAATCAGCCACTTAAAGACCATACCGGAGAGATACCAAGCAAAGGTCGGCGGAGTGTTGAACATGGAGTCACATCCGCTCAGTACGGTATAATCGAGGATGGACGGCGTTTCTCTGCGTGCTTTACCCAGCAGATCCTCACGGATAATCACCAGGGTCAGCCCCGCCGGGCCGATATTTTTCTGGGCACCCGCATAAATCACCCCGAAACGGCTGACATCCAGCGGTTTTGACAGGATGGCGGAGGAGTAATCCGCGATCACGATTTTATCGCCGAAGTCCGGCTCTTCGTGAATAGCAATACCATCAATGGTTTCGTTCGGGCAGTAGTGCACATAGGCCGCGTCATCACTGAGCTGCCATTCACTCATCGGCTTCACACCGATACCGTCTTCTGATTCGGTTCTGACATTAATAATGTTCGGTGTGCAATATTTTTTTGCTTCTTCTGCCGCACATTCCGCCCAGTATCCGCCCACCACATAATCCGCTTTGGTCTTCTCACCCAGCAGATTCATCGGCAGTGCGGCAAAATGCCCGCGTGCACCGCCGTGACAGAACAGCACTTTGTAGTTATCCGGCACTGCGAGGATCTGACGCAGATTATTTTCCGCTTCCTTCGCCACAGACATAAATTCTTTGCTGCGGTGGCTGATTTCCATGACTGAGGTGCCGAGCCCGCGCCAGTTGCACAGTTCCTGCTCAGCACGGCGCAGCACTTCAACCGGCAGCATAGCCGGACCGGCACTAAAGTTGTATACTTGACTCATTGACCTCACCCTATCTGTAAATTAACGCCCTGTATATCCATCATATGAATACGCCCTGTCTGTCGGTTTTATCACTCCCCATCCTTCGCTGCAATGCTTATTGCATGATGGGCGGCAAACCCTTTTTATCGCCCGGCAGAATATCTGACTGACTCTGACCATCAGATTGGGATATTATATAATGTATTTCCGGAGATACATGACGCACGGCGGAAATACAGCGGAATAACGCGGTGGCAACTTTACATTCACAAAGGTAGCCGCTGACACGAAAAATCCGTATTATGTGCGCCTTTCTTCCCCGGTATTCCTGAGTCCGCATGCAGCGGGCCGTTACAGCAATTGTGGACCCCATGACGCAAACACATACTTTTATTCCCGGCAAAGATGCCGCCCTTGAAGATTCCATCAGCCGCTTTCAGCAGAAATTACAGCAGCTGGGTTTCAATATTGAAGAAGCCTCGTGGCTCAACCCGGTGCCGAACGTCTGGTCCGTGCATATCCGTGATACTGACTGTCCGCTCTGCTTTACCAATGGTAAAGGAGCGACAAAAAAAGCGGCACTGGCATCCGCGCTGGGCGAGTATTTTGAGCGTCTGTCCACCAACTACTTTTTTGCCGATTTCTGGCTGGGCGAAACCATTGCCAACGGGGAATTTGTTCACTATCCGGATGAGAAATGGTTCCCGCTGACAGACGATGATTCTCTGCCGGAAGGCATTCTCGATCAGCATCTGCGCGAATATTATGATCCGGAAAATGATTTGCAGGGCAGCCAGTTAATTGATCTGCAATCGTCCAATGAAGAGCGCGGTATCTGCGCCCTGCCGTTTACCCGCCAGTCTGACGGCAAAACTATCTATATTCCGATGAATATCGTTGCAAACCTGTATGTGTCCAACGGTATGTCCGCCGGGAACACCCGCAATGAAGCCCGCGTGCAGGGACTGTCGGAAGTCTTTGAACGTTATGTGAAAAACCGCATTATTGCTGAGCGCATCAGTTTACCGGCAATCCCGGAAGACGTGCTGGCGCGCTACCCGCAGGTTGTTGAGTCAATCCGCACCCTGGAAAGTGAAGGTTTCCCGATCTTCTGTTTTGATGCCTCTCTCGGCGGTCAGTATCCGGTGATCTGCGTGGTACTGTTTAACCCGGCCAACGGTACCTGTTTTGCCTCTTTCGGTGCCCATCCGGATTTCGGTGTTGCACTGGAGCGGACCGTCACCGAGCTGTTACAGGGACGCGGCCTGAAAGACCTGGATGTCTTCACCGCACCAACCTTTGATGATGAGGAAGTGGCGGATCAGACCAACCTGGAAACGCATTTTATCGATTCAAGCGGCCTGATCAGCTGGGATCTGTTTAAACAGGATGCGGACTATGATTTCGCTGACTGGCAGTTCCGCGGTACCACAGAAGAAGAATTTGCCACACTGATGGCGCAGTTCGCGGCATCCGGTCACGACGTGTATATCGCCGATTATGAGCATCTGGGTGTGTATGCCTGCCGTATCCTGGTACCGGGGATGTCCGATATTTATCCGGTGGAAGATTTGCATATGGCGAATAACGCCATGGGTATTCATCTGCGTGAAACGATCCCCGCCCTGCCGGAAAGCCATTACAGCCCGGAAGATTATCTCTCTCTGCTGGCACAGCTGGATGAGGAAGGTCATGACGATTTCACCCGTGTCCGTGAGTTACTGGGCATTGCCGCCGGTAAAGATAACGGCTGGTCCACCCTGCGTATCGGTGAGCTGAAATCTATGCTGGCACTGGCGGGTGGTGATACTGATCAGGCGCTGGCCTGGGTGGAATGGACACAGGATTTCAACGCCAGTGTGCTCAGTGCTGCGCGGGCAAACTATTACCGCTGTCTGCATACCCTGTTATTACTGATGCAGGAGCTGGATCGTGACGCAGAACAGTATCTTCCTGCGTTTGCACGCATGTACGGTCAGGAAACACTGGACGCAGCCTTAAATGCCCTGAACGGCAAAAACTGTTTCTTCGGATTATGTGCATCTGATAATAACTTAACCGCATTTCCTGCTCATCAGGCACTGCTGGCAGCTTATGAAAAACTGCAAAAAGCAAAAACGCATTTTTGGCTAAACGATAAAAATGCGATTTAATCGTCGTAAATAGCAATAAACGTAAATATTAGGTTAATTTGTTCGTTTTAAGTAACACAAAAACGACAAGTTAGCCTGATTTTTTACTTTAATTAAATAAAAACAAAAAATAAAAATATTTAATAATTTTTAAAAAATAGTTTTTCTTTTATATACATAAGCTTACATTGATTTTTCAACTTTTTAAGGGATATTTGACGATTCTCTTGAACGCCTTTATGATCCACATCAAGTTTAATTTTTTCACCCTTTGTTACTATCATTGCGTGCTATAATTATTTGGAATCAAGAGACAGTTAGCATTATGAAAACTGACGCACTTTTTAATTTATTACCTCCTGCCGCTATGGCACATGTTGCAGACGATGTGGGTGTCTATAAAGCAACGAAAGCCCCTCACATTACATACTTATCTGCATTTATGGCAGGAATTTTCATCTCAGTAGGTTTTGTCTTTTATATTACCGCCACCACCGGTACCGCAGGCATAGTGCCTTTTGGTATCGCAAAACTTATCGGTGGTTTATGTTTCTCGCTCGGTCTGATGCTGGTTGTGGTTTGCGGGGCTGATTTATTCACCTCCACCGTATTAACCAGCGTGGCAAAAGCCACCGGGCGTATCACCTGGGGACAGATGTTTGCAAACTGGACCCGCGTGTATTTCGGTAACCTGGTCGGCGCCCTCTTCTTTGTCGCCCTCATCTGGTACGCCGGACAATCAATGGCAGCCGACGGGCTGTGGGGATTAAATATCCTGCAAACAGCGGATCATAAGCTTCATCACACCTTTATTGAAGCCGTCTGTCTCGGGATTCTGGCAAACTTAATGGTTTGTCTGGCGGTATGGATGAGCTACGCAGGCCGTAGTCTGACCGATAAACTTTTAGCTTTAGTCTTACCTATCGGTATGTTTGTTGCCAGCGGATTTGAGCACAGTATCGCCAATATGTTTATGATCCCGATGGGGATTGTGATTAAAAATTTTGCACCTTCTGAATTCTGGACTATGGTTGGTTCGTCGCCTGAACAGTTTCCGTCCCTGACAGTTTCTGATTTCGTGATTAACAACCTGATTCCGGTCACCATCGGCAACATTATTGGTGGTGCAGTTTTAGTCGGTCTGACTTATTGGCTGATTCATTTACGCGGTGACCAGAAGCATTAATCTCTGTTTATCACGACTGAATTTCTAAGTTCCATTGTTAAAAGGTAAAGTATCATGTCAGAATTAAATGAAAAATTCGCTTCAGCATGGCAAGGCTTTAATCTGGGTGACTGGTCACAGGAAGTTAACGTCCGTGACTTTATCCAGAAAAACTACACCCCATATGAAGGCGATGAGTCTTTCTTAGCAGGCGCTACAGATGCAACAACCGCACTGTGGACTACTGTCATGGAAGGCATCAAAATCGAAAACAGCACCCATGCTCCTGTCGATTTTGACACTGATCTGCCGTCTACTATCACTTCTCACGATGCCGGTTACATCAACAAAGATTTAGAAAAAGTTGTTGGTCTGCAGACTGAAAAACCTCTGAAACGTGCAATGCTGCCGTTCGGTGGTATCCGTATGATCGAAGGTTCATGCAAAGCCTATGGCCGCGAAATGAACCCGGAAATCGAAAAAATCTTCACCGAGTACCGTAAAACTCACAACCAGGGCGTGTTCGACGTTTATACTCCGGACATCGTTCGCTGCCGTAAATCCGGTGTTCTGACCGGTCTGCCTGACGCATACGGCCGTGGTCGTATCATCGGTGACTACCGTCGTGTTGCACTGTACGGTATCGACTTCCTGATGAAAGACAAGTTCGCACAGTTCACTTCTCTGCAGGCTAAATTAGAAAGCGGCGAAGATCTGCGTGAAACTATCCAGCTGCGCGAAGAAATTTCAGAACAGCACCGTGCATTAGGCCAGATGAAAGAAATGGCTGCCAAATACGGTCTGGATATCTCCCGTCCTGCAACTAACGCTCAGGAAGCTGCACAGTGGACTTACTTCGGCTACCTGGCTGCTGTTAAGTCTCAGAACGGTGCTGCAATGTCCTTCGGCCGTGTTTCTACTTTCCTGGATGTTTATATCCAGCGTGACCTGGAACAAGGCAAAATCACTGAAGTTGAAGCTCAGGAAATCGTTGACCACCTGATCATGAAACTGCGTATGGTCCGCTTCCTGCGTACCCCTGAGTATGATGAACTGTTCTCCGGTGACCCAATCTGGGCAACAGAATCTCTGGCAGGTATGGGTACTGACGGCCGTACTCTGGTCACCAAAAACAGCTTCCGTTTCCTGAACACCCTGTACACCATGGGTCCTTCACCGGAACCGAACATGACCATCCTGTGGTCTGAAAAACTGCCTCTGAACTTCAAACGTTATGCCGCTAAAGTGTCTATCGATACCTCTTCTGTACAGTATGAGAACGATGACCTGATGCGTCCTGACTTTGATAACGATGACTACGCAATCGCATGCTGCGTGAGCCCGATGATCGTCGGTAAACAAATGCAGTTCTTCGGTGCCCGTGCAAACATGGCTAAAACCCTGCTGTATGCAATCAACGGCGGTGTTGACGAAAAACTGAAAATCCAGGTTGGTCCTAAACACGAACCAATTCACTCAGATGTTCTGGATTACGACGTTGTTATGGCTCGTCTGGACGAGTTCATGGACTGGCTGGCAACTAACTATGTAACTGCACTGAACTGCATCCACTATATGCACGACAAGTACAGCTACGAAGCAGCGCTGATGGCTCTGCATGACCGTGACGTATATCGTACTATGGCATGTGGTATCGCAGGTCTGTCTGTTGCAGCTGACTCCCTGTCTGCTATCAAATATGCGAAAGTAAGCCCGATTATTGATGAAAGCGGCCTGGCTGTTGACTTCAAAATCGATGGCGAATACCCGCAGTTCGGTAACAACGACTCCCGTGTTGATGACATCGCATGTGACATCGTTGAACGTTTCATGAAGAAAATTCAGAAACACCACATGTACCGTAACGCAGTTCCTACACAGTCAATTCTGACCATCACGTCTAACGTTGTGTATGGTAAGAAAACCGGTAACACCCCTGACGGCCGTCGTGCAGGCGCTCCGTTCGGACCAGGTGCTAACCCTATGCACGGCCGTGACCAGAAAGGTGCTGTTGCCTCTCTGACTTCCGTTGCTAAACTGCCGTTTGCTTACGCGAAAGATGGTATTTCTTACACCTTCTCTATCGTACCAAACGCATTAGGTAAAGATGACGATGTTCGTCGTACTAACCTGGCAGGCCTGATGGATGGTTACTTCCACCACGAATCAAGCATCGAAGGTGGTCAGCACCTGAACGTGAACGTGATGAACCGCGAAATGCTGTTAGAAGCAATGGAAAATCCTGAGAAATATCCTCAGCTGACTATCCGTGTTTCAGGTTATGCAGTTCGTTTCAACTCACTGACTAAAGAACAGCAGAAAGACGTTATTACCCGTACATTCACAAAATCCATGTAATTTGTGCGGTAACCATTTGCTGTCTTATTAAAATAACTTAAACTAAAAGGCCCCTCTGTTTCGGGGCCTTTATTATAACTGGTCAGTTTTGGAGTAATTCTGTCATGTCAGTATTAGGTCGTATTCACTCATTTGAATCCTGCGGGACCGTTGACGGTCCGGGCATTCGTTTTATCGTCTTTTTCCAGGGCTGTCTGATGCGTTGCCTGTATTGTCATAACCGCGATACATGGGATCTGCATGACGGTCAGGAAGTCACTGTGGACGAGTTAATGAAAGAAGCGGTCACTTACCGCCACTTTATGAATGCATCCGGCGGCGGTGTGACAGCATCCGGTGGTGAAGCGATACTACAGGCTGAGTTCGTGCGTGACTGGTTCCGTGAGTGTAAAAAAGAAGGTATTCACACCTGCCTGGATACTAATGGTTTTGTCCGCCGTTATGATCCTGTCATTGACGAGCTGATGGAAGTAACCGATTTGGTTATGCTGGATTTAAAACAACTCGATGACAGCATCCACCAGAATTTAGTCGGTGTATCCAATCACCGCACATTACAGTTCGCCCGTTATCTCGCTGAACGGAATCAGAAAACCTGGGTACGCTATGTTGTCGTTCCGGGCTGGTCTGATGATGAGCATTCCGCCCACCTTCTCGGTGATTTCACCAAAGATATGAAGAATATCGAGAAGATTGAACTGCTGCCTTACCACGAGTTAGGAAAGCACAAATGGACGGCAATGAATGAAGAATACAAACTTGATGGTGTTAAACCACCGTCAAAAGAGACCATGGAAAAAGTGAAATCCATTCTGGAAAGCTATGGTCATAAAGTGATGTATTAAGTTATCTCACTGTTATTCCTGACAGCACACCCCGGTGTGCTGTTTTTATTTATAGCCGTAACTAACCGGATTCACTCCTCCGCTGAATGCTCTGTTCAGCAGAACAAACTTATCCGGTGTGAAAAATGCAAATAATCTGATTCTGATTAATGCAGACCGGGTAAAACAACGGGTTAACACAATCCCCTTGTCAGACACTTACCGGACTGACTAATTGGTAATTTATACCGGTTTGGGTTGTTTTATGACATTTTTTTCTGTCAGTTTTTCTATCTTTACCTTTTATATTAAAAGGTAATACTGATGCTGAAAATTGTCCCGTCCTTTCCCTCGTTTCCTGCCGGCGGTACTCAGGAAACGCGGCCTCCGGTTTCCGGTGAAACAGCTAAATCATACCCTGGGCTGATAACAAACCGGCAAACCATAATCTCACATATCGGTATCGCTGAAGAGCATCTTGCTCCTCTTCAGAATGTAGCGGAGCAGCAGCAGTTGGTGATCAGTTTCCGCCCTGTCGAGGCAACGGCAACCGGCCTTATCAGTGCAGGTTACCCGACAAAAGGGTTTACGATTAAAGGTAAAAGCGCCAACTGGGGGCCGATGGCGGGGTTTATTCCTGTTGATCAGTTTTACAGTAAGCTCTGTGGCCAGAAACATAAAGCTGAACTGATGAATAAAAAAGTTGCAGAATGTCTGCGGGATGGTTATGCCATTGCAGATAATCTGCAAATAACCGGTTCACGTATTAACGAACTGGTTGATATGGGATTACTTACCCGCCATCAGCCGGATAAAAACGGATTCATCACACTCGAAAGTCAATCCCCTCATGGTCACCGGCATCTGTTCACTGCCAAACCGGCCGCAGATGATTTCTATACTATTTATGTACAGAAAGATGATACGCCGGTACAGGTTCTCTGTTCGCCGCAGCTGAATAAGCCACTGACCGCTGATTATGACCTGATGATTGTTGCTCCCCGCACAGAAGATTTCGGCGGGCAGGATATGCCGCATAATCCGGATGTCAGTGCAAAAGAATTTACGGAAAAACGCCCCTATCTTCTGCGCCGCGGATCGACAAAAGAGATTATCAGCAAAGAATTACTGTAGAGGGAAGATCCCCGTTTCGGTAATAACACGAAAAGAATCGCCGCTATGATCCCGCAGATTAATGCTGCGCTGTGCCGGGAGGAGGGAACAGAGGTTGTACATCACGGTATGGATGCCACTAACCCTTTTTCTGATATGAATACTAATTTCCCTGTGACCTTTTTCCTGCCCGAATCGCTGGGCGGATTACCGCAGGTGCTGCTGGCAAAAGATATTGAGGGCTTACGGACCGTAATCCACATGCTTGAATGTAACAAATTTATGGTACCGCATAATCCATTGTGGAGTAATGATATCCCGTCGTTACGCAGGGAAAGTTTTGAAATGACCCGGAGCCTGTTTAATACACTGTAATTATCGGGTGGTATAAAAAATCCCGCAGATTTTCACCAGCGGGATTTTTTTATCAGATCAGGGACAACTGACCGGCAATCAGCCGATATGTGTCAGACCTTTCATATACGGACGCAATACTTCCGGAATTTCAATACGGCCATCAGCCTGCTGATAATTTTCCATGATAGCCACCAGGGTACGGCCTACAGCCAGACCGGAGCCGTTCAGGGTATGAACCAGCTGTGGTTTTTTATCATCTTTACCGCGGAAGCGTGCCTGCATACGACGCGCCTGGAAATCCCAGCAGTTTGAGCAGGATGAAATTTCACGGTAGGTGTTCTGCGCCGGAACCCAGACTTCGAGGTCATAGGTTTTGCGGGAACCAAAGCCCATATCGCCGGTGCACAGCAGTACTTTACGGTATGGCAGGTTCAGCAGCTGTAAGACTTTCTCGGCGTGACCGGTCAGCTCTTCCAGTGCTTCCATGGATTTTTCCGGATGCACAATCTGAACCAGCTCAACTTTATCAAACTGATGCATACGGATCAGACCACGGGTATCACGTCCATAGGAACCGGCTTCGGAACGGAAGCACGGCGTATGTGCAGTCATACGCAGCGGCAGATCAGCTTCATCCAGAATTTCATCACGAACCAGGTTGGTGACAGGGACTTCTGCTGTCGGGATCAGCGCATAGCTGCTGGTTTCCGCTTCTTCTTCCAGTGGTTTGGTATGGAACAGATCACCGGCAAATTTCGGTAACTGACCCGTGCCATACAGCGTATCCTGATTAACCAGATACGGCACATAGATTTCCTGATAGCCATGCTGTTCTGTGTGCAGATCCAGCATAAACTGTGCGATAGCGCGGTGCAGACGGGCAATCTGGCCTTTCATGACAACAAAACGCGCACCAGTCAGTTTGACGGCTGCGGGGAAATCCAGGCCACCGGTCATTTCGCCCAGTGAAACGTGATCACGCACTTCAAAATCATACTGCTTAGGTGTGCCCCAGCGGCTGACTTCAGGGTTATCGCTGTCATCTTTACCAAACGGCACTTCATCTGCCGGCAGGTTAGGAATATTCAGTGCAATGGTACGTAACTCGGCCTGCACTTCATCCAGCGCAGCTTTGGCAGTATCCAGTTTATCCCCTAACAGGTTCACTTCACGGCGCACTGCTTCAATGTCTTCACCGCGGGCTTTCGCTTCACCAATGGACTTCGATCGGGAGTTGCGTTCAGCCTGCAGAGTTTCAGTTTCAACTTGTAAAACCTTACGGCGCTCTTCAAGAGTGCGCAGCGTATCCACATCCAGGGTAAAACCCCTGCGAGCAAGTTTTTCGGCAACCGCGTCCAGCTCATTACGCAGTAAATTTGGATCGAGCATGCTATTCCTGTGCTTGTTGTTATAACGGGAGTGTCATCTGTTTCACACCTTACCGCAACAGCAGCATTAACGGTAGCGTTTTATCGGGCTATTTTGATCCTGCTCAGCAAGCCAGGCGAGTTTCTCGCCGATTTTGCCTTCCATCCCCCGGTTTGCCGGAAAATAGTAGCGGGTATCACGCATTTCAGGCGGAAAATAGACCTCTCCGGCGGCATACGCATTCGTTTCATCATGCGCGTAGCGGTACTCTTTACCAAGCCCCATTTCTTTCATCAGTTTGGTCGGCGCATTACGCAGATGTTCCGGCACATCGTAATCCCGCCCTTCTTTTGCATCACGCATGGCGGCTTTGAAAGCGGTGTAAACGGCGTTACTTTTCGGTGCACAGGCGAGATAGACAATCGCCTGGGCAATCGCCCGCTCACCTTCCGCCGGCCCCACACGGGTAAAGCAGTCCCAGGCGGAAATCGCAACCTGCATAGCACGCGGATCGGCATTACCGACATCCTCTGACGCTATCGCCAGCAGACGGCGTGCAACATAAAGCGGATCACCGCCTGCGGTGATAATCCGGGCATACCAGTAGAGTGCCGCATCCGGTGCCGAGCCGCGCACTGATTTGTGCAGCGCGGAGATCAGGTCATAGTAGCGGTCGCCTTTGTTATCAAAACGGGCGCTGCGCTCTCCGCTGACTTCTTTCAGCAGTTCAGTGGTCAGCACACGTTTGCCGTCAGCCCCGGTTTCGGCCATGTCGGCCATCATTTCCAGTACATTCAGCGAACGGCGGGCATCACCGGCGACCAGTTCGGCCAGCAGTTTACGGGTATCATCAGGCAGGACGATATTTTGTCCGCCCAGGCCGCGCTCAGAATCATTCAGCGCCTGAATCAGAACAGCTTCGATATCTTCCGGAGACAGGGATTTAAGCAGATAAACACGGGCGCGGGATAACAGCGCGGAATTGAGTTCAAATGACGGGTTTTCAGTAGTGGCACCGATAAAGGTGACCGTACCGTCCTCAATATGCGGCAGAAACGCATCCTGCTGGCTTTTATTGAAGCGGTGCACCTCATCCACAAACAGAATGGTACGGCGCCCCAGATTACGGTTCTGGCGCGCCCGCTCGATAGCTTCGCGGATCTCTTTTACCCCGGAGGTCACAGCGGACAGGCGTTCAATATCCGCATCCGCATAGTGGCCGATCACTTCCGCCAGGGTGGTTTTCCCGGTGCCGGGCGGGCCCCAGAGGATCATGGAGTGGAGTTGTCCGGCGCGGATAGCCCGCGGCAGTGGTTTGCCCTCTGCCAGCAGGTGAGTCTGCCCGATATACTGTTCCAGTGTCCCCGGCCGCATTCTGGCGGCCAGAGGCTGGTAATTGTTTTGCGAAAAATCGAGAGAAAAGTTAGTCACTGACGCCTCATTGACGCTGATCGTCCAGCGTAACCCCCTTCGGCGGTGTAAAGGTGAATTTACTCATATTCACATCAGTACTCTGCTGACCTTTGAGCTGATAGCTGCTTTTCTGGCCATCCTGCTCAACGGCGGCAAACTGCTGAATAATACCGTCCGGAGTTACAGTGATAGTAAATAATTTCAGATTGCCATTATTGATTTTCGGTTTCAGCTCAAAGCTGTCCCCGCGCTGGCTCACCATGTATTGCTGCCAGTCTGCCGGATCATTACGCGTGATCAGCATAAACGGCGTATTTTGTGTGGCATCTTTCAGCCAGGTGGCGGTGACCTGCTCAACAAACGGATTATAGAACCACAGTGTTTTTCCGTCAGAGACCAGCACACTTTCATCCGGCGCGCTCATCTGCCAGTTGAACAGGTTCGGGCGTTTCACCCATAAATCCCCTGTTCCTTCCTGAACCAGTGCGCCGTCAGCATCAGTGACGGTCTGTGCGAAATTCGCATGGAAACTGTTCACTTTTCCCAGACGCGACTGAAGATCACTGCGGGTATCTGCATGTGCGGCACTGACTGCGGCACCTGCCAGCAGGCAGGCTGTGATAAACACCTTTTTCATGTATACATTCCTGATGATGCGTTCGGATAAATCAGACGCCGCCTTTTCAGGCAGCGGCGTCATTAAAAGTTATTTGAGGACGGAGCCAGCACTTCGCGGTTGCCGTTATGGCGCGGTTCGCTGACAATGCCCTGCTCTTCCATTTCTTCCACAATCCGTGCCGCCCGGTTATAACCGATACGGAACTGACGCTGGACACCGGAAATGGATACCCGCTGTTTTTCTGTGACAAATTGTACCGCCTGATCGAACAGCGGATCCAGATCTTCCCCGCTGACAGAACTGCCGCCTTCGCCATCCTCACCGCCACGGGTGACATTATCGATATACTCCGGACGGCCGCGCGCTTTCCAGTCATTCACCACATCATGAACTTCCTGGTCACGGACAAACGCACCGTGAACACGCAGCGGCGCATTGGCACCCTGCGGCAGATAGAGCATATCCCCGTTCCCCAGCAGCGATTCCGCACCACCCTGGTCGAGGATAGTCCGGGAGTCAATTTTACTGGAAACAGTAAAGGCGATACGGGTCGGGATGTTGGCTTTAATCAGACCGGTGATAACATCCACAGACGGACGCTGTGTCGCCAGCACCAGATGGATTCCCGCTGCACGGGCTTTCTGCGCCAGGCGGGCGATGTGTTCTTCCACTTTTTTACCGGCGGTCATCATCAGGTCAGCAAATTCATCCACCATCACCACGATATACGGCTCTTTTTTCAGAACCGGATGCGTCATTTCCATGCTGTCTGTCGGTTTCCAGAACGGGTCCGGAATCGGCCGTCCCATGGATTCCGCCATCAGAATTTTTTCGTTATAACCCGCGAGGTTACGTACCCCGAGTGCTGACATCAGTTTATAGCGCCGCTCCATTTCCGCCACACACCAGCCGAGGGCATTAGCAGCGTCTTTCATGTCGGTTACCACCTGGGTCAGCAGGTGCGGAATGCCCTCATAAACAGAGAGTTCCAGCATTTTCGGGTCGATCATGATAAAGCGGACATCTTCCGGTTTCGCTTTATACAGGATACTGATAATCATGGCGTTTACGCCGACTGATTTACCGGAGCCCGTTGTACCGGCAACCAGCAGATGCGGCATTTTACCCAGATCCGCCACCACCGGCTGACCGGAGATATCTTTCCCCAGGACGATGGAGAGCGGCGATGGCGTATCGCGGAATTCGTCACAGTCCAGCACTTCGCGCAGGTAAACGGTCTGACGTTTTTCATTCGGCAGTTCCAGACCCACATACGGCTTGCCCGGGATCACTTCCACCACACGAACCGCGACAGTGGAGAGTGAACGCGCCAGGTCACGGGACAGATTAGAAATGCGCGAGGCTTTCACGCCCGGAGCAAGATCCAGCTCAAAGCGGGTGATCACCGGCCCCGGTTCATAACCGACCACCCGGGCTTTGATGCGGAAGTCATTCAGCCGCGCTTCAATCAGGCGGGCGGTCTGTTCCATAGCGAATTCATCCACCGGCTCAATGGTATCCGACGGTGAAGCCAGCAGATCCAGAGACGGCATCGGCGTGGTTGATTTCGGCAGCGGCTGATCATTGCGGACCAGGAACGGATGGAACAGGCTCTCTTCCATCTGTTTTTGTAACTGTGTTTCCTGTGAATTTACCGGCGTCTGCGGCGCATGATAAACCGGAGCCGGTTCAGCCACAGGAACGGTTACCGGTGTCGGGATAAACAGCGGCTCTGCCGGTTCCGGGTCTACCAAATCCTCTACCGGAGAGAACGCCTTCAGTTCAGCCAGGTCAGATAAAATCGCATCGGCCTGCCCGCTGTAACGTTGTTGCTGCATCTGCATAAACTGAGCCTGAAGGCGCTCAGATTCCTGCTCATCTTCATCGTCTTCTGCTGCCACAGGGTGAACATCGGCCACCGGTGATACAGAAGCAAAGGAGTGATGACTGACCGGTGTCTGATAGGCGGACGACGCAGGGATAAAGGCCGGGGATGTGCCGGTGGTGATCCCGGGTGCGGTCACTGCCGGTACCGGCTCTGCTGCCGGAGACATATCCGCGTCATCATCACCGTAGCGGTTACGCTGCTGTGTCATAAACTCATCACGCAGACGCGCCTGCAACACCTCATCTTCATCCGGCTCAGTTTGTGTGACCGGCTGTTCCGGCTGATGCTGATGCTGTGCAAATTCATCCTGCTCACGGCGCAGACGCTCAAGTTCCGCGTCACGCTGAGACGGGATACGGATACCGTAAAGTTCGCGCCGGGTCGGAAGACGTACCGGGTTCGGACGCGGCAGTTCAGGGCCTAGCCCCTGTTTGACCTGCACCGCACCGAAAGCCGCCGCTGCGGTTGCGGCAGCCGCGGAACTCAGATGCGCACTGCTGTTATCATCCGCGTCCGCTGAATCGGGTAAATCGAAAGTAAAGACCGGTTCAGTACGGCCGCTTTCTGCATACGGGTTTTGCCATTGCGGCGGTGCCGGTTCAGGTTCCGGCTGAATATCCGGTACGTTAATCGGCGTATTCAGATCAAACGTTGTCCGGTAAGCATCCGGAACATCAAAACGGTAGTGTTCAGCGTCATCCGCAGCAGGCTCCGTGTGTTTCTGTCTTTCAGGTTCAGCTGCGGTTTCCGGGAATACAGAAATATGTTGTTCCGGTGTCAGCAGCGGGTCTGCACTTTCTGCGGGATCATCATAATGCGTCTGCTGCGCCGGTTCCGCCGCATTCGGCGCGGAAAACAGCACATCATCCTCATCATCGTATTCACGGTACTGTGCTGCCTGAGTCTGTGCATCACTGTCAGACGTAACGGCGGTCAGTGCCGCTGCGGCAGACGCTGTCTGCGGTACGCTGCTGTGCTCTTTTGGCTCATCAGCATCTTCGCCGTCATCGTATTCGTCATCATACTGCTCATCATCATAGCGTTCGTCATCACCCTCATAGTCGCGGTCGTCATAATACTGATCGTCATAACGGTCACGGGAGTGATTGGTAAGGAAGGTAATCGGCGAGAGGACAGCCGCGCCGATTTTTTCGGCGATAGTGATCCACGACCAGCCGGTCAGCAGCATCAGGCCGACCGCCCACAGACTGAGCAGCGCCAGCGTTGCACCGAGTGCATTAAACCACGGCATCAGTGCTGAGCTGAATAAACTGCCTATTACCCCGCCCGCAGCGAAGTTCTGCATATCATCCACATTCAGGGAGGCGAGAGCACAGGATGAGAGGATAAGAGTCAATCCCCCGATGATACGCATCGAGAGTGAGAAAAAGTCCACGTAATCTTTATTTTCATTACTGCGGAAGGCCGACCAGCACCCCAGAATCATCAGCGGGGGAACGGTGTAAGCCAGTATGCCAAAGGCGGAAAAGAGAATGTCCGCAAACCAGGCGCCGATACTGCCGGCCAGATTCTTCACCGGCTCATGCCAGGTGGTCTGGGACCAGCTCGGGTCTGACGGATTAAACGATAAGAGGGCAACCAGCAGGAAGACGGCGCACAACCCGATCACAATAAGGACGGCTTCCAGCAACCGCCGGCCGCTGCTGATTTTTCTGAATTTAATGTGTTTGTCTTCTGTATATTCCTGGCTCATCTCATTTCCTGACGTAACGTCCGGTTTTTCCTGTCAGTAAAACGGAACAACGCTGAGGGTAGCTCAGCGTTGAAACTGTATGCATAAACAGGAGTGTACCTGATTTATCCCGTTTTGCACATGATGCAGGAAACAAATTAACGGGTCTTAATGACCAGACGGTTACTTTGTTTGACCTCTTCCATCACCACATAGGTACGGGTGTCGTTCACGCCCGGCAGACGCAGAAGAGTTTCACCCAGCAGTTTGCGGTAAGCGGACATGTCCGGCACACGAGTTTTCAACAGGTAGTCAAAATCACCGGAAACCAGGTGACATTCCTGAATCTCTTCCAGCTTCTGGACTGCGGTGTTGAATTGTTCAAAGACATCCGGTGCACCACGGTTAAGGGTAATTTCCACGAATACCAGCAGCGAGGCATCCAGATAGTGCGGATTCAGCAGTGCGGTATACCCGGTGATAAAACCCTGGCGCTCTAAACGGCGGACACGTTCCAGACACGGAGTCGGAGACAGACCCACACGTTTGGAGAGTTCGACGTTGGAGATACGGCCATCTTTCTGCAATTCGTTAAGAATATTCCTGTCGATTCTGTCAAGATCTTTACCCGGACGCTTTTTGTTATCAATCATCTCGTTATCTCTCTTATTTTGTACTATTTTCCTACACCCATAACACTTCCCTGACCTGACGGAACAAAATCAGCATCGGAAAACATGTTTTCAGGCCAATTCTTTGCATTTCTGATTATAAGAATACGCAACCGGCGCCAGTTTACCGGAACATCCAGATTATTATCGCTATAGTCGTAAGCTGAAATTACCACGCTTCGTCATCAGGACAAACACATCGCCGGTGTAACAGGATGTATTAACCTGACGGATAAAAATCTCTTACACTGATGTTTTCGCAAATGCGCAGCCGATTGTCAAAGCAAATGAACAAAAATCAGAACAACCTGTTGAAGAAAATGGCAGAAAAACGTTTCGCTGACAAATACAGCGTGCTTTTGGTGTGATATTCAAACAACTTAGGAATCTTCTGAATAATCACTTTCTCGTACAATCACCCGAAAACCGACTCATTTACAGCTCATTTCAATTTTGTGCTCTGCCGTTTTTATTCCTTTTTTTACCCCTTCGTTTCTCCTACAATTCTGTACACGCTTTTTTGCCATTTTGTTAATGAGGTGTTCATGAACGCAACCCGACACAGTAAGTTAATTATTCTGGGTTCCGGCCCTGCCGGATATACCGCAGCCGTTTATGCGGCACGGGCAAATTTAAATCCGGTGCTGATTACCGGGGTGGAAGTCGGTGGTCAGTTAACCACCACCACGGACGTGGAAAACTGGCCGGGGGACCCGGAAGGTCTGACCGGACCGGGCCTGATGGAGCGCATGCAGGCACACGCCGAAAAATTTGAGACTGAAATCATCAATGACTACATCACCAAAGTGGATTTCAGCAAACGTCCGTTTACCCTGACCGGGGAAAATACCTATACCTGTGACGCGCTGATTATCGCCACCGGCGCATCCGCCCGTTATATCGGTCTGCCGTCAGAAGAGGCCTTCAAAGGCCGTGGTGTGTCTGCCTGCGCCACCTGTGACGGTTTTTTCTACCGTAACCAGAAAGTCGCCGTGGTCGGCGGCGGTAACACCGCGGTGGAAGAGGCGCTGTATCTCTCCAATATCGCGTCAGAAGTACATCTGATCCACCGCCGTGACAGCTTCCGCGCTGAAAAAATCCTGATTAACCGTCTGATGGATAAAGTTCAGAACGGCAATATCGTTCTGCACACTGACCGCACGCTGGATGAGGTGCTCGGTGACCAGATGGGCGTCACCGCTGTCCGTCTGCATGATACTCAAAGTGATGCAACCGAAGAGCTGCCGGTGATGGGCTGCTTTATCGCCATCGGCCACAGCCCGAATACCGGTATTTTTGAAGGACATCTGGATCTGGAAAACGGCTATATCCGTGTTCAGTCCGGCACGCACGGCAACGCCACACAGACATCCGTGCTGGGCGTGTTTGCGGCCGGTGATGTGATGGATCATGTCTACCGCCAGGCCATTACCTCCGCGGGAACCGGGTGCATGGCCGCACTGGATGCCGAGCGCTATCTCGACAGTCTCGCTGACAAATAATCCTGCATTATCAGGGCGCTATATCTGTAGCGCCTTTTCGTGTACCATGGCATTATCCTGCTGATTTCAGCCAAATTTTTTACTTATCACCTGCATACAGAAAAAATGGATAAATCAAGACAGTCAGAACTCGTCCGCTGGTTAAAACACCAGGCGGCACCGGCAAGACGGTGGTTACGCCTCTCGATGTTGCTGGGTGTGCTCAGCGGTTTACTGATTATCGGCCAGGCCTGGTGCCTCGCTGTTCTCCTTCAGTTTCTCATTATGGAGCATACACCCCGCGAACAGCTCCTCACTCCGTTCACTGTACTAATCATACTGTTTATTGCCCGCGCTGTTGTCGCCGCGATCCGCGAACGGGTCGGGTTTATCTGCGGGCAGGTGGTGAGACGTGATATTCGCCGGGCAGTGCTGGATAAACTGGAGCAGCTCGGCCCGGTCCGGGTAAAAGGCAAACCGGCAGGAAGCTGGGCAACCATTATTCTCGAGCAGATTGATGATATGCAGGATTACTATTCCCGCTATCTGCCGCAGATGACTCTGTCCGCCATCATTCCGCTGATGATTCTGATCACTCTGTTCCCGATCAACTGGGTTGCGGCTCTGATTCTGCTGGTGACGGCACCGCTGATCCCCGTCTTTATGGCACTGGTCGGCCTGGGTGCCGCTGATGCCAACCGCCGTAATTTCCTGGCGTTAAGCCGCCTGAGCGGTGATTTTCTTGACCGTCTGCGCGGACTGGAAACCATCCGCTTTTTCCACCGCGACCGTGAGGAAGTGAAACAGATTGATAACGCCACCGAGGATTTCCGTTCGCGCACCATGGAAGTGCTGCGCATGGCATTCCTCTCTTCTGCGGTGCTGGAGTTTTTTGCCGCGATCTCTATTGCGGTGGTCGCAGTCTATTTTGGTTTCTCCTATCTCGGTGAGCTGAATTTCGGCAGCTACGGAACGGGCGTTACGCTGTTTGCCGGGTTTATCGCCCTGATCCTCGCGCCGGAGTTTTTCCAGCCGCTGCGTGACCTCGGCACCTATTACCACGCCAAAGCGCAGGCAGTGGGAGCTGCGGAATCCCTGGTGACCCTGTTATCCGCAGAGAATAATGCGGATGAATTGCCGGGAACAACACCGCTGGCACCGGCAGAACAGATTGCCGTCACCGCAACCGGCCTGGTGATTTTTGCCCCGTCAGGGGAAAAACTGGCTGGGCCGCTGAATTTCACCCTGAATGCCGGCCAGCGTATTGCGCTTGTCGGCCAGAGTGGTGCCGGAAAAAGCTCACTGCTCAATCTGCTGCTGGGTTTTCTGCCGTATGAAGGCAGCATCCGGATTAATCAGCAGGAGCTGCGCGACATCCGCCCGGAAAGCTGGCGGGCGCAACTGAGCTGGGTGGGTCAGAACCCGCATCTGCCGGAACAGACTATTCTGGACAATATCCGCCTGAGCCGCCCGGATGCCTCTCCTGAGGAAATCACGGCGGTGATGGAAAAAGCGTATGTGACAGATTTTATTGATTCTCTGCCTGACGGGGTTAATACCGTGGTCGGGGATAATGCCGCGCGGCTCTCTGTCGGCCAGGCACAGCGGATTGCCGTGGCGCGCGCCCTGCTCAATCCGTGCCATCTGCTGCTGCTTGATGAACCGTCCGCCAGCCTGGATGCCCACAGTGAGGAGCGCGTGATGCATGCCCTGAATGATGCAGCCCGTCAGCAGACAACCCTGCTGGTGACGCACCTGCTGGAAGAGACACGTGACTACGATGAAGTCTGGGTTATGGATAAAGGTCTGATTATTGAACAGGGAAGCTATGCCGACCTGCAACAGCAGCAGGGTGCCTTTGCACAGCTGCTGTCACACCGGACGGGGGATCTGTAACCATGCGTGTTTTACTGCCGTTTTTAGCCCTCTACCGCCGTCACTGGTTCCTGCTGACACTCGGGATCCTGCTGGCGATTGCCACCCTGCTCGCCAGTATCGGCCTGCTGACCCTCTCCGGCTGGTTCCTGGCCGGAACGGCGATTGCCGGTGTGCCGGGCATCGCCTTTTTTAACTATATGCTGCCTGCCGCCGGAGTGCGCGGTGCGGCCATCTCCCGTACCGCCGGACGTTATGCTGAGCGGCTGGTCAGCCACAATGCCACCTTCCGAGTGCTGAAACATCTGCGGGTGTTTGCCTTTGAGAAAATCCTGCCGCTGACACCGGGCGGCATCGCCCGTTTCCGTCAGGGGGAACTGCTCAACCGGCTGGTCGGGGATGTGGAAACGCTGGATCACCTCTATCTGCGGGTAATTTTGCCGATTATCTCCGCGCTGGTGGTGATTGCAGTACTGACCTTCGGGCTGGGCTTTCTCGATCTGACGCTCGCGTATGCGCTGGGCGGGTTTATGACCTTCCTGCTGTTTGCCCTGCCGGTGGTGTTCTACTATGCCGGTAAGCCAACCGGCATACAGCTGACCACGCTGCGGGCGCAATACCGTACCCTGCTGACCAGTGCATTGCAGGGACAGGCAGAACTGACTATTTTTGGTGCGCAGTCCCGTTTCCGCTCTCAGCTGGCAGAGACAGAACAGCGCTGGCTGATACAGCAGCAGCGCCAGGCCGGACTGACCGGGCTTTCCCAGGCGATTATTATTCTGGCGACCGGGTTTGCCGTTGCGCTGATGCTGTGGATGGCATCCGGGGTAAGCTGGCCGTACCGCGAAAGTGGTGCCATTATCGCTCTGTTTGTCTTCTGCGCGCTGGCTGCATTTGAAGCATTAGGCCCGGTGGCGGTCGCGTTCCAGCATCTCGGCCAGGTAATGACTTCTGCTGAGCGCGTATCGCAGATAGTAGACACCAAACCGGAAGTGACTTTCCCGGCCAGTGGCCCGGCAGCCTCCGCACAGGTCAGCGTCAGCCTCCGTGGTGTCGGGTTTACCTATCCGGGACAGCCGCAGCCGGTACTGAAAGATATCTCCCTGACACTGCGTGCCGGTGAGCATCTCGCCCTGCTGGGGAAAACCGGCTGCGGAAAATCCACCTTAGTGCAGTTGCTGACCCGTGCATGGGATGTCAGCGAAGGTGAAATCCGCCTGAATGACCAGCCGATTGCCGCTTATGATGAAAATACACTCCGGTCGCTGATGGCAGTGGTTCCGCAACGTATTCATGTGTTCAATAACACATTGCGCGGCAATCTGCGGATCGGGGATAATGAGGCAACAGATGCGCAGCTGAATGCAGTACTGGCTCAGGTCGGACTGGAAAACCTGCTGGATAACGACCAGGGTCTGAATGCCTGGATCGGTGAAGGCGGGCGCTTGCTCTCCGGCGGTGAGCAGCGTCGTCTCGGGATCGCCCGCGCCCTGCTCCACAATGCGCCGTTCCTGCTGCTCGACGAACCGACAGAAGGGCTTGACGCGGATACTGAGCAGCATATTCTTGCTCTGCTGCGGGAAATCGGCCGTGACCGGACGATGCTGATCATCACCCACCGTTTACAGGGCCTGGAACACATGGACACGCTGTGCGTGATGGATGGCGGGCAGATAGCCGAACAAGGCACTCACGACGCGCTGCTGGCGTGCAGAGGCCGTTATTATCAGTTTGTGAACCGTATTCCGGTTATGACCGGGGAATATGAAGCCGTTCTATCAGCTGGATGAGGAACTTCTCTTTCCGCCGGTTGAGCACGCACTGACCGATCCGGACGGATTGCTGGCAACCGGCGGGGATCTCTCCCCGGCCCGGTTACTGCTCGCCTACTGGGAAGGCATTTTTCCGTGGTATTCCCCCGGCGAACCCATTCTGTGGTGGTCACCGGACCCGCGGGCGGTATTGTACCCGGAGGAGCTGCATGTCAGCCGTTCACTGCACAAAATTCTGAAAAAACATCCTTACCGGGTGACACTCAATCATGCCTTTGATCAGGTCATCCGCGCCTGTACCGTGCGGGATGAAGGCACCTGGATAGGTGAGGATATTGTTGCTGCTTATATCCGGCTGCATCAGGCAGGACGTGCTCATTCGGTCGAAGTGTGGGATGATGGCGCGCTGGTCGGCGGGCTGTATGGCCTGAACACCGGGTCGCTGTTCTGCGGGGAGTCGATGTTCAGCCGTGTCAGCAACGGGTCAAAAATCGCCTTTATGACATTTTTCGCCCATTTTACCGGCCACGGCGGCGCGATGTTTGATTGTCAGATACTGAATCATTACACCGAATCATTGGGTGCGCGGGAGATCCCGCGGCAGGCGTTTATCCGTCAGCTTTATCAGCTGCGCGATAACCATTTACCGCAGTCATGCTGGCAACCGCAGACATTAGCACGTCCGGTGCCGTCACAACTGCCGCCTTTTTTATAAAATCGCTGTAAACTAACAGGAAATGGTATGTTTCAGCCCGTTCAGTACTTCAGACGCGGTGCTTAAAAAATATCATTCCTTTACATAATCCCGGTTTTTCGGCATTATCTTGCGGTTTGAAAATACTGGTTATTAACATTAGAGGATTAGATGGCCAAAGAAGACAATATTGAAATGCAAGGCACTGTGTTAGATACACTGCCGAACACGATGTTCCGTGTGGAACTGGAAAACGGACACGTTGTGACTGCACATATCTCCGGTAAAATGCGTAAAAACTATATCCGCATCCTGACAGGCGACAAGGTTACAGTAGAACTGACCCCATATGACCTGAGCAAAGGCCGTATCGTCTTCCGTAGCCGCTGATCCCGCAGGCCACGCCTTATAAAAAGACACCACAGGCAACGCACTGAAGTGCGCGTCCTGTGGTGATCGTTTTTATATCTGTACTGTTTGTATCAGCGCAACCCTGCCGTCAGGCTACCGGGTCACCGGATTTCTCTTTCAGGGCACTGAAACGGTAAGTCAGATCATCTTTCTTCTTATCAAGATCGATAATCACCGAGCCGCCGTTTACCAGCTCACCGAACAGTAATTCGTTCGCCAGCGGTTTTTTCAGTTTATCCTGGATCACACGGGCCATCGGACGTGCGCCCATTGCCGGGTCATACCCTTTTTCTGCCAGCCATGTGCGGGCACGGGCAGACACTTCAATGGAGACGCCTTTCGCATCCAGCTGCGCCTGGAGTTCAACAATAAATTTGTCGACCACCTGGGCGATAATCGGCTGCGACAGTGCATTAAACCAGACAATGCCGTCCAGACGGTTACGGAACTCCGGTGTGAAAACCCGCTTGATTTCCGCCATCGCGTCAGTGCTGTTGTCCTGCTCGGTAAACCCGATGGCTTTACGCTGGGTTTCACGCACACCGGCGTTGGTGGTCATCACCAGGATCACATTACGGAAATCTGCTTTGCGCCCGTTGTTATCCGTCAGCGTCCCGTTATCCATCACCTGCAACAGCAGGTTAAAGACATCCGGATGCGCTTTTTCGATTTCATCCAGCAGAACCACCGAATACGGATGCTTGATAACCGCATCTGTCAGCAGCCCGCCCTGATCAAACCCGACATAGCCCGGAGGCGCACCAATCAGACGACTGACGGTATGGCGCTCCATGTACTCGGACATATCAAAGCGCAGCAGTTTGATCCCCATCGCTTTGGATAACTGCACAGTCACTTCGGTTTTACCGACCCCGGTAGGCCCGGCCAGCAGGAAAGCACCAATCGGCTTATGCTCGTTACCCAGCCCCGCACGGCTCATTTTGATAGATTCCGTCAGAGCATCAATCGCCGGATCCTGGCCGAAGACCAGCATTTTCAGGCGGTTGTCGAGGTTACGCAGCAGATCTTTATCACTGCTGGACACGGTTTTTTCCGGGATGCGCGCAATCCGCGCCACAATCGCCTCAATTTCGCCGACACCGATAGTTTTCTTCCGGCGGCTCAGCGGCATCAGACGGGTTCTCGCCCCGGCTTCATCAATCACATCAATGGCTTTATCCGGCAGATGGCGGTCAGTGATGTATTTCACGGATAAATCCACCGCAGCCTGAACCGCTTTCGCGGTGTAACGCACATCGTGGTGTGCCTCATATTTGGCTTTCAGGCCGTTAATGATGCGCACAGTTTCATCGGGCGTCGGTTCATTGATATCAATTTTCTGGAAACGGCGGGTCAGCGCTTTATCTTTGTCAAAGATATTGCTGAATTCCTGATAAGTCGTGGAGCCTATCACCCGGATTTTCCCGTTGGATAATAACGGTTTAATCAGGTTTGCCGCATCCACCTGACCACCGGATGCCGCACCGGCACCAATGATGGTGTGGATCTCATCAATAAACAGAATACTTTTTTCGTTTTTCTCCAGCACTTTCAGCAGCGCTTTAAAACGCTTCTCGAAATCACCGCGGTATTTGGTACCAGCCAGCAGTGAGCCGATATCCAGAGAGAAAATGGTATAGCCTTTGATCACTTCCGGCACATCATCCTGCTCGATACGCCAGGCGAGTCCTTCCGCAATCGCAGTTTTACCGACCCCGGATTCCCCGACAAACAGCGGGTTATTCTTGCGGCGGCGGCACAGCACCTGAATGGTGCGCTCAAGCTCCGCCTGACGGCCGATCAGCGGGTCAATCTGGCCTTTACGTGCCAGTTCATTAAGATTGGTGGTGAAGTTATCCAGGCTGTCCTCTCCGCCGCTGCTCTCTTCGGCGGCAGACTGTGATGGCTCATCAAAGGACGGACCGCTCTCATTTTCATCCTCACCTTTGGTGGTGCCGTGAGAGATGAAATTAACAATATCCAGACGGCTGACATCATGCTTGCGCAGCAGATAAGCCCCCTGGGACTCCTGCTCACTGAAAATAGCCACCAGCACATTCGCACCGTTGACTTCATTGCGCCCGGATGACTGGACATGGAAGACAGCGCGCTGCAAAACACGCTGGAAACTGAGAGTAGGCTGCGTTTCGCGATCATCCCCTTCCGGCAGCAGCGGTGTGGTCTGTTCAATAAAACTCTCGAGTTCCTGGCGCAGAACAGCCAGGTTAACACGGCAGGCTTCAAGCGCCTCACGGGCTGATTTGTTACCTAATAACGCCAGCAGCAGGTGCTCTACGGTCATAAATTCATGCCGGTTGTCCCTTGCTTTGGCAAAGGCGATATTCAGACTGAGCTCTAATTCTTGATTGAGCATAGGCACCTCCATTCAGAGAAACAAAGTGTATTCTTATACCTTCTCGAGTGTACACAGCAACGGATGTTCGTTATCTTTCGCGTACGTATTGACCAGTGTTGTTTTCATTTCCGCGATTTCAGCGGTAAATACCCCGCAGATCCCTTTTCCCTGATAATGGATGTCGAGCATAATCTGCGTCGCACGATCAACATTATAAGAAAAGAACTTTTGCAAAACTTCAACCACAAAGTCCATAGGGGTATAATCATCGTTGTTTAAAACCACCTTATACATTGAGGGCGGCTGTATCTTTTGCAGCTCCTTTTCCCTGAGCGTGACATCCGTTTGTGATTCAGATTGATAGTGACTCATTGTTATTCCGGTTATAGAAAACGCACGCCGCATCAGGCGTATCAATACTTAGTGTTATTTTTATCAGACTTTACAGACCAATACTGTTTTGCTGTCAACAAAGGCTTGACGTTACCCTCTAATTCAATAGAGTATAAATAATGTACAACGTAACCAGTATATCCGCGTGACGCTGATACTTCATTACTGAGTATTATGGATCATATGGTGCATTGTGCAGCATTTTTCAATCGTTTGACAGATGAGGGTTATAACAGTATGGAAACAGGTACTGTTAAGTGGTTCAACAACGCCAAGGGTTTCGGGTTTATCTGCCCGTCGGATGGTGGTGACGACATTTTTGTACACTATTCGACGATACAGATGGACGGCTACCGCACGCTGAAGGCGGGTCAGAAAGTGAATTATGACACCATTCAGGGACCAAAAGGGCATCACGTCAGTGTGATTATTCCGGTTACTGAAGATGACGACACCGCAGCGCCGTAACACTGTATTTTACAAAATTATGTATTTCACAAAATTATGCGGATCGTCGCGGTAATGTCAATCGTCATTCCGCGACGTATTCGTATTTTCAGCCTGTGTGCGGCTATTCCCGCGCCAGTGCATCGATAGGATCAAGTTTGGCCGCATTTCTGGCAGGCAGAAAACCAAAAATGATCCCGATCGCTGTTGAACAGAGTACAGCACTGACAATCGCCGCCGGCCGGAAGACAAACTCCCAGTCCGGCAGTGCCATTTTGGCGGCAAAGGCAATGGAGTAAGACAGCCCCAGGCCGATAGCGCCGCCCATCAGACACACCAGCACCGCCTCGATCAGAAACTGCTGCATCACATCCCCCGCCCGTGCACCGACCGCCATGCGGATACCGATTTCGCGGGTACGTTCTGTCACGCTCACCAGCATGATATTCATCACGCCAATCCCCCCGACCACCAGCGAGATTACCGCCACCAGCGTCAGGAAAAGCTGCATGGTGGTTGTGGTTTTATCCACGGTTTTCACAATGCTGTCGAGGTTATACGTGAAGGTATCCTGTTTGCCGTGGCGCAGTGTCATCAGCCGGACCAGCTGCTCTTCCGTATTATTGGTGTTGTAACCGTCACGGATACGCACGGAGATCATATCCAGATAATTACGCTGCATCAGCCGCCCGGTCAGGGTGGTGTACGGCATCCAGACCTGTAAGGTTTGCGAGTTACCGAACATGGATTTGCGATCCGCAATCACGCCGACCACCGTTGCAGGCATATTGCCCACCAGCAGCGTTTCCCCGACCACATTCTTCTGATGAGGAAAGAGTTTGCGTTTGGTATTCATGTCGATGATAACAACCTGAGAGCGGCGTTCATACATCTCAGGCTGGAATGCACGTCCTTCGCCGAAACGCATGTCATACACCGTGAAAAAGTCCGGCCCGATCCCGGTGATGCGGGCAGCTGAGTCGATATTTCCGCGGCGCAGACGCGCATTACTCCCGATTTCCGCAGAAGCCGCATAGACATACGGCTGCTGACGGATCACATCCACATCGCCGGGTTTGAGGGATTGCAGATCCTGTCCCGGATCACTGCCGAAGTCTTTGCCGGGATAGACAAAAATGGTGTTGGTGCCGATGGATTTGATATCAGACAGCACAAGGGCTTTGGCGGCATCACCAATCACCAGAATGGTCACCACGGAGGCAATCCCGATAATAATGCCCAGCATCGTGAGCAGTGTCCGCATCTTATTGACTACCATCGCCCGCCACGCCATCAGCAGCGCTTCATTAAAGCGACCGAAAAAGCGACTGAACGCACTGCTTTTCAGACGGGGTTTTGCCGCCGAGGTTTTCGCCTGCGGATTGATTACCGCCCCGCTGTCACTGAGGATACGCCCGTCCTTTATTTCAATGATCCGCGCTGCCTGTGCGGCAATGACCGGATCATGGGTGACGATAATCACCGTATGCCCCTGCTCACAGAGCTGGTGGAGGATCGCCATCATTTCTTTGCCCGACTGGCTGTCGAGCGCACCGGTCGGTTCATCCGCGAGGATCACTTCACCGCCGTTCATCAGAGCACGGGCAATACTGACACGCTGCTGCTGCCCGCCGGAAAGCTGCCCCGGCCGGTAAATCAGCCGATCACCCAGCCCCAGTCGCTGCAACAGCTCTGCTGCCCGTTCGCGGCGCTCGCGGGCACTCAGTCCGGCATAAATGGCCGGCATTTCCACATTCTGTTCCGCACTGAGGTGGGATAACAGATGATAGCGCTGGAAAATAAAGCCGAAATGCTCACGGCGCAGTGCCGCCAGTTCATCACCGCTCAGTTCTGCCGTGTTCTTTCCGGCGACAAAATAGTGACCATCACTCGGCGTGTCCAGACAGCCGAGGATATTCATCAGCGTGGATTTACCGGAGCCGGACTGGCCGATAATCGCCACCATTTCACCGGCGCGGATAGTCAGTGAGACATCATCCAGTACCGTGACACTGCTGTCACCGGAAGGATAACGGCGGTAAATATTCCGCAGTTCTAATAATGCGCTCATGAATTATCCTGCTGTGCCGTCATCAATACCGGTGACCACTTTCTCATGCTCCGCCAGGCCTTTTACCACCTCAGCTTCCACATCATTACGGGTACCAAGTGTCACCTGACGGGTTTCCGGCTGATTATTCACCAGTACCTGTACTTCATATTCGGTCGGGGAAATCTCTTTACCCAGCGCCGCCAGCGGAATTTTCAGTACATTTTCGCGGTTTTCCAGCGCGATAGTCACCTGGGCGGTCATGTCCAGTTTCAGAACATGCTGCGGGTTCGGCACTTCAAAGCGCGCATAATAGAAAATGGCGTCATTGATTTTCTGCGGTTTCGGCAGGATATCGGTGATCACGCCACTGAAGGATTTATCCGGCGCACCCAGTACACTGAACGTGGCTTTCTGGCCCGGTTTCAGCCAGACCACATCCGCCTCTGAAACTTCTGCTTTCACCAGCATCGTATCGAGATCTGCGAGAGACAGAATAGTCGGCGCCTGCTGCATGGCAATCACCGTCTGGCCCTGTAATGTTTTCAGCTCCGTCACCACGCCGTCCATCGGCGCGCGGATATTGGTGTACTGCAAATCATTACGGGCGGTATCCAGGGTGGCCTGGTTGCGTGCCACCTGAGCTTTATAGGTGTCAATCGCCGCGCGCTGCACATCCATATTACGCCGCGCCTCATCCACATCCTGCTTTGAGATAACCTGTGTTTTTGACAGTGCCAGCCGCCGCTGATAGGTTGCCTGTGCAAAAGCATACTCCGCCTCTGCCTGCTTCAGCCGCGCTTTGATTTCACTGACAGTCTGCTCCGCCTCAATCACCACGTTCTGTGCTTTGACGGGGTCTATTACCGCCAGCAGATCCCCCTTCTTAACAAAGTCGCCCTCTTTGACATTCAGGGTCTGTAACTGTCCGTTGACCTGCGCACCGACATCCACCTTCTGCAATGCATCCAGCTTGCCGGTGGACATCACTTTCTTTTCCAGTGTGCCGCGCTGCACATCTGCCGTCATATAGCTGACCGGCGCATCTTCGCGGGTAAAAAACCAGAAACCGCCGGCGATCAGAATGATCAGAATGCCGGCGGTCAGTATTTTTTCTTTGAAACTGCTTTCATTAACACCTTTTTCCTCAGTTAGCACGCCCTCTGGCGAGCCATGCCACGCGGGAGAACATCCGGCGCAGCAACAGCGGGATAGAATCCACACCCCGGCTCGCGGCATTATTGGCAATCGCAATCGCCAGATCCGGCTTTGAGGTGCGGTGAATTGCTTTGGTAATGACCCGGCGGGCCGGCATTTTAATATTTTCCGGAATATCCGCCACCTGGTGATACAGGCGGCTGAACCCCTCACGATATAAAAAATGCTCCATATCCGGTGCGGGCAGACGGGTCAGGCGATCCTGATCCACATCATTAAGCCCGGATGAAAAATGCGTGGCGGTGGCCGCGTATTTCTTACCGGCTTCGTCGCCGTCAACCAGCGTATGCCATTCTATACCCATTTTATTGGCAAACTTTAACAAAGGTTTAAGACCGCACTGGGCAAACTCAATCACTTTGATCCCTTCTGTCTCAAAGTAGTAATTACACTGTTTTGCCAAATCATTCATCAGCCAGATTTCCGTCTCCCCCTCCACCAGCAGCCAGCAGCGGGCAAACAGTGCGGACGGGCGGTTAAAACGGATATGAAATGAGATACGCCGCAGCTCTTCCGGCGACAGATGATTTTCCCCCAGGCGGTAAGCGGCGACGCGGGTGGATTCCCGCACCAGACGGCAGATATCATGAATCGGTACCAGTGAGAGCAATTCGCCTGAGTTAGTGGTGGTAATGCGCTGTAAGGAAAACAGGTTGAGTAATCCCCATGCCACCGACAACATGATCGGGTGCAGACGGGTTTCCGGGTCTTCCGTAATAATAATCGGGCGGGCATACGGGTCGAGTTTCAGCCCGCTGTTGGACTGAAGCAGCGCGGCAAACATACCGAGGATAATCAGTCGCACATTGCGCTGATTGGGACCTGCCACCACACGGTTAATTCCTTCCAGCGCCTGCCATGCCCGCTGACGCGGTTCGATATTCAGCCGCCGTGCCTTGCGGCGATCGAGCAGATATTCCCCCTGCTCGGCAAAGTAGTGGCTGAGCAGCTGTTTCATGGCCTCAAGGCCGTCCTGCAAATCATCATTGGAGAGTGTCTGCGGGTTGCTCACCAGGGCGCGGGTCAGATCCGCCATCCGGTTATTGAACGTTTCGGTCTGTGTGCGGAGATCATATTCCTCATCCTCACAATCAGGCACATTTTTTCTCAGACCGCGCATAAAACGGGCATCCCGCAAACGCAGCACCGGATAGAGACGGATAATCTCGCTGATAAACTTATCGGTTTCCGCCGGCAGCAGCGGTTCGCCCGCCTCATCCAGAAATGTGCGCTGACAGGTAATGGTGTTGTCATCCGCCAGATCCGCACTGACACGGTAGTTGATTCGCTGATATTCATCTCCGTTGGCGCGCCACAGCGGCGCCAGTTCACGGAAACGGCGGGAGCGGAAACGTCCCGGCCGGGTTTCACGGAATATCAGAACAATCTGTAAATGGCGGACAGGCCCTGCTTCACTGTCAGCGGCATGATAAAAATCACTCAGGATAAATTTTGCATTCAGTGCCTGCGGAGACAGCGTCAGCGTCAGGGCATCCAGCAGACTGGATTTCCCCCATGCGTTTTCACCAATCAGCACCGTATTGCCGGTCAGTGGTAATGACAGGCGGTTAATACCGCGAAAACCCAGAATTTCCACTCTTTCCAGAATCATAGTTCCCTCACTGTTTGCCGGATACCGCCTGTGTTATGACAATAATGATCACAATAAAGTATTATCACAATGTAATAAATAAAAACGGTTTTGACTTATACTAAACATGAAAACAGAGGGATACGTAGCAATTCTGGTGAGAATGCCGCTATAATCGGCTGCTTTTTAATCAGGCACTGACACGAACGCAAGAAAGACGGCATTATTTTACGGAAACAACGCACATGTATTCAGGGTTATTAATTATTCTCGCACCGCTTATTGCGGGTTATCTCATCCCGGTCAGCAGCACGGCACTGAAAAAAATAATCGGCCGCAGCCTGAGCGCGATGGTGTATGTGATACTGTTTCTGATGGGGATCAGTCTGGCACTGGTGGAAAACCTCGGGGCGAATCTGCTGGTGATAGTGCAGTACACACTGACATTCTCCGTGGTAGTTCTGGGCTGCAATCTCGCCGGATTGTTTTTATACGGCAAAAAATACCCGTGGCAGGTGCCGGCTCACAAACAGCAAAAACCGCCTTCCCGCCTGCATATGGTACTGGAATCGCTGCAACTGTGCGGTGTGCTGCTGGCCGGCTTTGCCACCGGGTTATTCGGCTGGTCATTTCTCTCCTTTGCCGGAGCCGCCAGTGAATACGCCCTGATTTTTCTGCTGTTCCTGGTCGGTATCCAGCTGCGCAACAGTGGTATGACGCTGCGCCAGATCCTGATTAACCGCCGCGGCATGCTGGTTTCCCTGATTGTGGCGGCCACCTCACTACTCGGCGGCGCACTCGCGGCGCTGATTGCCGGGCTGCCGGTCAAAACCGGGATGGCGCTCTCCTCCGGCTTCGGCTGGTATTCGCTGTCCGGTATTCTGCTGACCGACGCATTCGGTCCGGTACTCGGCAGTGTCGGCTTCTTTAACGACCTGGCACGGGAAATTGCCGCGATTATGCTGATCCCGCTGCTGATCAACCGCCACCGCGCAGCCGCCCTCGGCCTCGGCGGCGCCACCACGATGGACTTTACCCTGCCGGTATTGCAGCGCAGCGGCGGTGTGTCGATTGTCCCGGCCGCGATTGTGCACGGCTTTGTTCTCAGTCTGTTTGCACCGGTGCTGATAGCCCTGTTTACCTGAAGAGTGAAAATGTATGCCACAACAACGGATTTTAGTGCTGGGTGCCAGCGGTTATGTCGGACAGAATCTTATCCCACAGCTGATAGCCGCCGGTCATCAGGTCACCGCCGCCGCCCGCCGGGTGGAGTGGATGCTGGCGCAGGGCTGGAAAAACACCCGCTGCTGCTATGCGGATTTGTATGATAAATCCACCCTGAAAACTCTTTTTCAGGATATCGATGTGGTGTATTACCTCGTCCACAGTATGACGGATGAGGCAGATTTACTGGCACGCGAACGCCTGGCAGCGGAAAACGTACAGGAAATGCTGAATAAATCCGCTGTACGCGAAGTGATTTACCTGAGCGCCATGCAGCACAGAGACAGCGACTCCCCGCATCTCGCTGCCCGCAGGCTGACCGGTGAAATTCTCGCAGACAGCCGCGTGCCGGTCACCGAGATCCGCGCCGCTATTATTGTCGGTCCCGGCTCAGCGGCGTTTGAAATCATGCGCGACATGGTGTACAACCTGCCCATCCTCACCCCGCCGCGCTGGGCACGCTCAAAATCCTCACCGGTGGCACTGGAAAACCTGCTCAATTACCTGACCGGCCTCCTCTCCCACCCGGCAACCGGCAACCGCCACTTTGATGCCACCGGGCCGGATTACCTCAGCTATCTGGAGATGTTCCGTCATTTTATTACCATCAGCGGCAAAAAGCGGCTGATGCTCCCGCTGCCTATCCCGCTGCGGCTGATTTCAGTTCACTTTCTGCGGCTGATCACCACGGTGCCGGAAGGGATTGCCAAAGAGCTGATTATGGGACTGAAATATGATCTTCCCGGCGACGGAAAACCGCTTCAGGCGCTGATCCCGCAGACGCTGCTCAGCTTCGATGATGCCGTGCGCAAGACCCTTAAGGATGAAGCGGATGCTGTGGATAATGAGGACTGGGGTTATGACCCGGAAGTCCGCGCCCGCTGGCGGCCGGGATTCGGTTTCTATCCCAAACAGGCCGGATTTACCCTGAATACCTCAGCTTCCGCTGATGCGCTGTGGCACGTTGTGCAGCAGATTGGCGGCAAAGACGGTTATTTCTACGCTAATTTTCTGTGGTCTGTCCGCGCCCGGCTGGATGACCTGTGCGGCAATAAAATCACCTACGGTCGCCCGGATCGCGACACACTGGAACCGGGGGATAGAATCGACGGCTGGAAAGTGATCACCGTAAAACCCCAGCAGCAGCTCTCCCTGCTGTTCGGCATGAAAGCCCCGGGACTGGGACGACTGACGTTTACTATCCGCGACCACGGTCATCAGCGGGAACTGGATGTCCGCGCCTGGTGGCATCCGGCCGGATTCAGCGGGCTGCTCTACTGGTTCGCCATGATGCCTGCTCATTTATTCATCTTTAAAGGCATGGCGAAAACTATCATCAAACGGGCGGCAGCATACGCGCTCCCCGCATCTGAGAAAACATAATCACTCAGTAAAAGTTATTAGTTTGCTTTTTTAGTAGTTTTTTATGCAGAAATAATTGCATATTTATTCTTACGGCGTTAGTATTCACTCAACGTCACTGAGTATGCAGAATTACAGCATGAGTATTCAATTAAAAAACATCAATTGCTTTTACGGACAGCATCAGGCGCTGTTTGATATCAACCTGGAATGTGGTGCAGGCGAAACCATGGTACTGCTCGGGCCGAGCGGTGCCGGTAAGAGTTCGCTGCTGCGGGCACTGAACCTGCTTGAAATGCCGCGCTCCGGTGAACTGACTATTGCGGATCACCATTTTGACTTTACCACCACGCCGTCTGCCAAAGAGATCCGTTCTCTGCGTCAGAACGTCGGTATGGTGTTCCAGCAGTATAACCTGTGGCCGCATCTGACCGTCATGGATAACCTGACAGAAGCGCCGATCCGGGTACTGGGTCTGACCAGAGAAGCCGCCCTGGCAAAAGCTGAAAAGCTGCTGGCACGTCTGCGTCTGACCGATTTTGCAAACCGTTTCCCGCTGCATTTATCCGGCGGACAGCAGCAGCGTGTGGCGATTGCCCGCGCCCTGATGATGGAACCGCAGGTGCTGTTATTCGATGAACCGACAGCGGCACTGGACCCGGAGATTACCTCCCAGGTCGTCGATATTATTAAAGAGCTGTCGCAGACCGGGATTACCCAGGTGATTGTGACTCACGAAGTGGATATCGCCCGTAAAACCGCCAGTAAAGTGGTGTATATGGAAAACGGCCGCATCGTGGAACAGGGCGGCGCGCAATGCTTTACCACGCCGCAGACAGAGGCATTTGCCGGTTATCTGTCACACTGATTATTTTCTGCCACTGAACATTAAAAATAGGATGTTGCTATGAAAAAACTGGTTATTGCCGCATTAATCGGCGCGTTTGCTTTCTCCGCAGCGGCGGCAGAAAAAGAAAAAATCCGTTTCGCTACAGAAGCAAGCTACGCCCCTTTTGAAACCGTGAATGAGAAAAACGAAATCGTCGGGTTTGATGTGGATCTGGCTCAGGCGATGTGTGCCAAAATCGACGCGGAATGCACCTTTACCAACCAGGCCTTTGACAGCCTGATCCCGAGCCTGAAATACAAGCGTTTTGATGCGCTGATGGCCGGGATTGACGTAACGCCGGAGCGTCAGAAGCAGGTTGATTTCACCAATACCTATTATGATAACTCTGCTGTTTTCGTTGCAGTTGCGGGCAAATTTGATAGCATTGACAGCCTCAAAGGGAAACAGATTGGCATCCAGAACGGCACCACGCATCAGAAATACCTGATGGAGCAGTTTAAGGACATGAAAATTGTACCTTATGAAAGCTACCAGAACGCGGTACTGGATCTGAAAGGCGGACGTATTGACGCTGTCTTCGGTGACACAGCTGTTATCAATGAATGGCTGAAGAGCAACGACAATCTGAAAACTGTGGGTGAGCGTGTCACCGATCCGGAATATTTCGGCACCGGTCTGGCTATTGCGGTCCGTAAAGGCAACAGCGAGCTGAAAGACAAACTCAACAAGGCGCTTGGTGAGGTCAAAGCGGACGGTACTTACGATACCCTCTATAAGAAATGGTTTGAGTAATAACATAAAAAATTAATGAACGATTTTCTTTCTTTAACAAGTGCCGCCGGGGTAACCGTCGGCCTTGCTGTTTCTGCACTCCTGATTGGTCTTGTGCTCGCGATGCTGTTTACCCTCTGGGAAAACGTACGCTGGAAACCTGTCGCCTTTGCCGGAACCTCTCTTGTCACACTTATCCGTGGATTACCTGAGCTGCTGGTAGTTCTGTTTGTCTATTACGGTACCCAGGAAGTGATTATCCGGCTGAGCGACGGTATCAATCTGGGCTTCTTCACACTGACGCTTGAGATCGATAACGGCCCGTATGTGCCGATCTTCAGTGGCATCACCGCCCTCTCTCTGCTCTATGCCGCCTATGCTTCACAAACCCTGCGCGGTGCGCTGAAAGCCGTACCGGAGGGGCAGCGGGAAGCCGGTCAGGCACTCGGTCTGAGCCGTACCACCATTTTCCTGCGCTTCGTCATGCCGCAAATGTGGCGTCATTCCCTGCCGGGGCTGGGTAACCAGTGGCTGGTTCTGCTGAAAGATACCGCGCTGGTGTATCTGATTGGTATTAATGAGCTGATGCTGCAAACACAAAGCATTGCCCGCCGTACTGAAGAGCCATTCACCTGGTACAGCATTGTGGCACTTATCTACCTCGCCATTACGCTGGTCAGTCAGTACATCCTCAAACGTATCGAACTGCGTACCACTCGTTTTGAACGGAGCGGCCAGTGAGCATATTTGATTATATTCTTGCCGTATTACCGGGCCTGCCGGTCAGTCTGTCGCTGACCTTTGCCGCACTGGTCACGGCGTTTCTGCTGTCAGTATTATTCACACTGATACTCTCTCTCAAACCCCGGATTCTGACGCCGCTGGTCAAAGGGTATATCACCCTGTTTACCGGTACGCCGCTGCTGGTCCAGTTTTTCCTGATTTATTTCGGCCCCGCACAGTTTGAAGGGCTGAAAGACTATCCGCTGCTGTGGGAACTGATGTCCTCCCCGTGGCTCTGCGCTATGGTGACACTGGCACTGAACAGTGCGGCCTATTCAACACTGCTGTTCTACGGTGCGGTGAAAGCAATCCCTCAGGGTCAGTGGCAATCCTGCCAGGCGCTGGGGATGTCACAAAAGCAGACCATGCGGATTATCCTGCCGTATGCCTTTAAACGTGCCTTATCATCCTATTCCAACGAAGTGGTGCTGATCTTCAAAAGTACCTCTCTGGCCACGACGATTTCATTACTTGAAGTGATGGGTTACAGCCGCCGCCTGTTTGGTCAGGATTACGATCTGAATGTCTTTATTGCCGCCGGGATTATTTATCTGGCTGTCAACAGCCTGCTGACGCTGGCGATGCGTCTGATTGAACGCCGGGCGCTGGCATTCGAACACCGTAGCTGATCCGCTCATACAAAAACGGGGCTGGCGTATATACGCAGCCCCGTTTTCTTATTCTCTGATTTTTATTTGCGGGTCAGCAGTACCAGTACTTCATAATGTGCAGTATGCGGGAACATATCAAACAACTGCACGCGCTGCGGCTGATACTGTGTGAGATGCGCCAGATCCTGCGCCAGACTCTGTGCATTACAGCTGGAATAGATAATCGTGTCCGGCGCCATGGTATTCAGGTAATCACACAGGGCTTTGCCGATCCCTCTGCGCGGCGGGTTCACCTGCACCAGTTCCGGCACGGCAGATTTACCGAGGGCAAACTGCGCGGAATCCAGTGCCTGAAACGTGACATTCTCCAGCCCCATTTTTTCTGCCGAGCGGGTGGCACAGGCGATCGCTTCCGGGCTGATTTCAATCCCGGTCAGCTGTGTGGATTTATCCGCACAGTGCAGGCCGAATCCCCCCGCGCCGCAAAACAGATCCCATAATCGGGTGATCCCCAGCTCACGCACCCACTGTCCGGCGGTATGATACAACTGTGCGGCAACAACCGGATTGGTCTGGAAAAAGCAGTGCGGACGGATATAGAGCGGAATGCCGTTGAAGGTTTCTTCCAGTACCTCATCCGGGGTAAAGATAATTTCCTGCTCCCCTTCCAGAATCGCCATCGCGACCGGCTGGATATTAGCGGAAATCACGGATAACTGCGGCAGCTGAGCCTGCAAAAACGGCAGTGCGGCCTGCAATTGTGCCACTTTTTTCTCTGATCGCAGCACAAAGCGCAGCATCATTTTACCGGTGGCACGGCTTTCGGTCAGCAGCAGGAATTTCAGCTCACCACGGCGGCGTTCCACATTGTACGGCGTGAGCCCGGCGCGGGCGATAAAGGGTTTCAGCGCAGCAAACACCGGAGCAAAATACGGCGGATAAAGCGGACAGTCTGATAAATCAACCGGCCCGTTATCTGTCACAATCCCGAACACCGGGCGCTCAACACTGCCGCTGACCACCATCTTCGCTTTATTTCTGAACGCGGTTTCCGCACTGCGGACCGGCGGCAGCCACGACTGCACAGTGAACGGAGATAACAGAGTGCGGAGATCCTGCTCTTTATCATCAATCTGCTGAATATAGGGTTTTTCAAGCCACTGACAGGAACGGCAGCGGCCGGCGGAATACTGAGGGCAATGCATGATGGTGTCCCGGATATCGAAGGTGGTACGGATAATCAGTGGATCACCGGAGAAGGAACGGAATCAGCGCGGAAGTTCTCTTCATCTTCCGGTTCCGCATCATTCGGATCAAACAGCATATTGTTACTGAACAGCTCAAAAACCACCGCGCCGACCTGCTCTTCCATCAGTTGCAGGGAGAGTGAAAACTGCTCAAATGTCAGCCCGGCACTGAGCGGCAGCGAGTAGCAAACCACCAGCTTCGGCATGGCGGAATCCTGAATATCCATAAAGGTTTTCACCAGCAGCGAACTGGCGTTGATCTGGCTCAGGTTGGCAATCAGCGGGACAATCGCGGTCGGGCGGACTTCCGCCAGCGCCGAGAACACCAGCATGTCGTCAAGGATATCAATTTTGGCATCAAACACACCGTCCACATTTTGCATATGCGGCAGATGCAGTGCCTGGCAGGAATCACACTCAAAACAGGAGAGTTGCAGCTGATCCAGCCATGTGCGTAATATCGTGAGATCGGGAATGATCATGAACCTGAAGCCTTTTAACCGGAAAAACAAAAGTACAGCGGGGAAAACCGTCACCCGCGGACCAATAACGGATCTTAGCTGAAAAACGTGAAGGGGAATAACGTTTTATTGCTTTTTTTCATTTTTATTCTGCCGGGTCTTTTTATCTGCCCTGCTTTTACTGTCAATACCGACGGACGGCATTGCACTGATTGCCCGCCAGACAATATTCATTGCCGCCGGAACCAGACACGCCAGGCCGGCAAACGCCATCACCATCAGGGCATTTTTGCTGCTCATAAAACCCGGCAGCGGGATAAAATCATTCACCGCCAGATAGACCAGCAGCAGTAATATCACACCGATGACCTCACAGATGATAACCGGGCGCGGCATATCACCTAATGAACGCATTTGTCGCGGCTGTTTATTTGCCATTTTGTCCTCTGCGATTCTGTTTTTCTGTCCGCACTGCGGATACTCACTGAACCATTGGTGCGGACTCCCGCACAAATCGTCACAACATTCTTTCCTATCCGTTATGATACAGGCATAATTTATCCCATTAAAGCACCACTTCCGGTGTTACTGATGAATGAAGGAGCTTTTCATGTATACCGTTATTTTTGGCCGTCCGGGTTGCCCTTATTGCGTTCGTGCGAAAGAACTCGCAGAAAAACTGAAAAATGAACGTGATGACTTCGATTATCGTTATATTGATATTCACGCTGAAGGCATCAGCAAAGAAGATTTATCCAAAACTATCGGTAAACCGGTTGAAACTGTTCCCCAGATTTTTATCGATGAAGAACACATCGGCGGCTGCACTGACTTCGAAGCTTACGCAAAAGCCAACCTCGGCCTGTTCAGCTAAGCTATCCGGCCGTTTCCCGCCCGGGAAACGGCTTATTTTACCTTTCTTATCTCACTGATTTTCAACATCAAAAAATTATTTTCATTTTTTTGAATCTTTTTCCGAACTTTCCTGCCGGGCCGTAGTCTGAATAAGTGCCACTGCTTTTCTTTGAATATCCCCAAGATTGAGGAAGCCCGATAGTCACCAATTTGGTTTTAACTATCGGGTTTTTTATTACCTGCTGTTTATCCCGCCTGTTGTTATTTCAGATTTTGTCAATTTTCTGCAATGTTACATAATAGCACGATTAACCAAGATATTTTTACTTTACCTTGATGCACAAGACGGCTACCCTGACCCGTCATTTTATTGCCGGGTATACACAGGTGTGTTTTTTAAGGAGTCCGATGTGCTGGAAAATCTGAATCATTCGCTTTTTCTCCTGATCAATGCCACGCCGGAAACGTCTCATACCATGATTATTGCAGCCACTTTCGCGGCTAAATATCTGGTTTTGCTGTTTCCGGTTGTTGCCGCAAGGTTATGGCTGCGGGGAGCGCCGGAGAATATGGCCCGCCAGCGCCGCGCTGTCTGCAAAAGTGCCATTGCGCTGCTGATTGGTTTTGCCGCCTCCCGGATTATCGGCACACTCTGGCCGCACGCACGTCCGTTTGCCGAACCGTTCGGCCACAGTTTTCTTGAACACGCGCCGACCGCCTCGTTCCCGAGCAATCACGGTATTATTGTGTTTACCTTCGCGCTGGGCTGCCTGTTCTGGTGCAATGTCCGTGCGGGGCTGCTGCTGCTGATCCCGGCACTGATTGTTGCCTGGTCGCGGGTTTTCCTCGGCGTTCACTGGCCGGTGGATATGCTGGGTGCCTTTATCACGGTGCTGATTGCCTGTGCACTGACAGAGCTGCTCTGGAGCCTGTTCGGCACGCCGCTGCAAAACCGGTTGCAGGCACTCTACCGGCACTGTTTTGCCGTGCCTATCCGCAAAGGCTGGGTACAGGGATAGCGGTACAAAAATGAATCAGGAAATACCGGCCCGTATGCCGGTATTTTTTCATCCGTATTTAATTTCGCTTGTTACCGGTGATCTTTTTTTACCCGTATTTTTCATTGCTGACAGTACTATTTTTGTTCACAGAATATGACTCTGGTATTTATTTAACATTTCTGTTTTATCTGATTCCGGTATCACTCAGGCTACTTAATTCGCGATTAAAAAAATTATTTTAATCATCCGGGATGTACACTGTGACCATTATATAACCCTCTGTTTCATACTGCCCGATTCCCTGCATACCCCCTGAATCACCACAAACTCAATAAAGAAATAATTTTTGTTTAAAAACAACAGATAACCCATAGAAACCATATTATCTAAATGGTTTTTATCCGGTGATAATCCGGTTTATCTTTATTTTGTAATAATACGATATTGTTCAGCGCATATACTAATTAACATCTGAACAAATAAATTTGTTTAAATAAAAAACAGGTAAAAATAACATTATTGCAGAACATCTAATCCCCTATGCCATTTCGGCATACCCCATTCCGCAAAAACCGATTAACAACCTTATTAAATGTTGCAACAACGCTCATTTTAATGTTATTTATAGCAATTGAGATGAAAATCACAGTGTTTTTCACTGAAAAATAGTATATTTTAACTACAAAAAGACAGTAACCAACCTCAGATTCTTTTGAATATGAATTAGTGCAGAGACCTTATTTGTCCATTGCAGATATCAGGTCGCTGCTGTTTATTATTTTTACCGGTAAGCAATTACAGGTAACTTTTCCGTTCTACTTATTTTTATCCGGTTGCGTACATAGACCCTGCCTCAGAGACACATTTAGTGCACAGATCACCGTGCAATTTTTAGTTGTTATTGTTGTAAATTTGGAGACATCTATGGAAACAACACAACCGCAGGTCGTGGTCAGCCAGACTGACACCAGCAATGATTACCGCAAATGGCGTAAATCCGATACCGTCTGGATGCTCGGACTGTACGGCACGGCCATTGGTGCCGGTATCCTGTTTCTGCCGATTAACGCCGGTATCGGCGGGCTGATCCCGCTTATTATTATGGCCGTACTGGCCTTCCCGATGACCTTTTTCGCGCACCGTGGTATGTGCCGCTTTATATTATCCGGTAAAAATCCGGGTGACGATATTACCGAAGTGGTGGAAGAGCATTTCGGCGCCAGAGCAGGGAACCTTATCACCCTGCTCTATTTCTTTGCCATTTACCCGATTCTGCTGGTCTACAGTGTGGCGATCACCAATACCGTGGAAAGCTTTATCGTTAACCAGATGCATATGACGGCTCCGCCACGCATTATTCTGTCACTGGTACTGATTATCGGGATTATGTGCATTATCCGTTTCGGTGAAGCCGCGATTGTCAAAGCAATGAGCGTGCTGGTATTTCCGTTTGTGGCGGTTCTGATGGTACTGGCGCTGTATTTGATCCCGCACTGGAATACCGCGATATTTGATACACTCTCTTTCAGCAGCCACTCTGCCGGTGAGACCGGCCGTGGTCTGATGGTTACATTATGGCTGGCAATTCCGGTGATGGTATTCTCGTTCAACCATTCGCCGATTATTTCAGCATTCAGTGTCGCAAAACGTCAGGAATACGGCGATAATGCGGAGAAGAAATGTTCCCGCATTCTGGCATTCGCCCACATTATGATGGTGCTGACAGTCATGTTCTTTGTGTTCAGTTGTGTACTGAGCCTGTCACCACTCAATTTACAGGAAGCGAAAGATCAGAATATATCCATTCTGTCTTACCTGGCGAACTACTTCCGCAATCCGATGATTGCGTATATCGCGCCGTTAGTCGCGTTTATTGCTATCACCAACGCATTTCTGGGACACTACATGGGTGCCCGTGAAGGCTTTAACGGTCTGGTTAACAAAGCATTACGCGCCAGGGGGAAAAGCATTGCACCGTCTAAGATGAATAAACTGACGGCACTGTTTATGCTGGTAACTTCCTGGATTGTTGCCACACTGGACCCGAGCATTCTGGGGATGATTGAAACCCTGGGCGGCCCGGTCATCGCTATGCTGCTGTTTATCATGCCGATGTACGCTATCCGTAAGGTCCCTGCGATGCGTAAATATGCCGGTCACCTGAGTAATCTGTTTGTGGTTGTGATCGGTCTCATTGCAATTTCAGCGGTGTTTTACAATCTGTATCAGCTGTTTTTAGGTTAATGAATACATGACTGTTGCCGCCCTCCCCGGCGGGTTTCCGCCCGGCCGGTCCGGGCTTCATCAGGGATGCTGAAGAGCGTGAATGCTTTTTGCCGGCAAACCAACGCTATGAAGTATGAATCAGAGAATACCGGCCTGCGTGCCGGTATTTTTTATCTGTATTTAATTCTTACAGCCACCGGTGATCTTTTTTAAGCCGCATTTTTCACTGCTGACAGTATTATTTTTGTTCGCAGAATATTATTCTGGTATTTATTTAACATTTCTGTTTTAGCTGACACCGGTATCACTCAGGCTACTTGATTCATGATTAAAATAATTATTTTAATCATCGGAGATACACAATGTGATCATTATATAAACTCGTATTTTATACTACCGGACTCTTTGCATACGCCCCGTATTATCACTGGCTGAACTTAAAAATATTTTTTCCATTAAAAACAAAAGTAATAAACAAAAGCCACAATTATAAAGTGGTTTTCATCCGGTGAAATTCCTGCTTATCGCTATTTTTTAATAATGGAATATTATACAAACGATATATTTATTAATATATGAATAAATTAATTTTCTTAAATAGAATACGGACAGAAATGACATTATTACAGAACATGTAACCTCATATGCCGTTTCGGCATACTCCATTCCGTAAACACGGATTAACAATTTTATCAAATCTTGCAACAGAGCCTGTTTTACTGAGATTTATAGCATTTGAGACTATGATCACGGTGTTTTCCACTGAAAAACAGTATATTTTCATCATCAGAAAGAGAGTTATCAATTTCAGGTGCTTTTGAATATGAATTAATGCAGAGACCTTTATTTATCCATTACAGATATCAGGTCGCTGCTGTTTATTATTTTTACCGGTAAGCAATTACAGGTAACTTTTTAGCTTTACTTATTTTTTATCTGGTTACGTACATAGACCCTATTTCAGAGACGAATAAATGCACAGGTTAACGTGCAAAATTTTAATTGTTGTTATTGTTGTACATTTTGGAGACTTCTATGGATACAACACAACCGCAGGTTGTGGTCAGCAAGACTGACACCAGCAATGATTACCGCAAATGGCGTAAATCCGATACCGTCTGGATGCTCGGACTGTACGGAACGGCTATCGGCGCGGGCGTACTGTTTCTGCCGATTAACGCCGGTATCGGCGGGCTGATCCCGCTTATCATCATGGCCCTGCTGGCCTTCCCGATGACCTTTTTTGCACACCGCGGTATGTGCCGCTTCGTGCTGTCCGGTAAAAATCCGGGCGAAGATATTACTGAAGTGGTTGAAGAGCATTTCGGCGCCAGAGCCGGCGGCCTTATCACCCTGCTCTATTTCTTCGCTATCTATCCGATCCTGCTGGTCTACAGTGTGGCTATCACCAATACGGTGGAAAGCTTTATCGTAAACCAGATGCATATGACAGCACCACCGCGCATTATTCTGTCACTGGTACTGATTATCGGGATTATGTGTATTGTCCGCTTCGGTGAAGCCGCGATTGTCAAAGCAATGAGCGTGCTGGTATTTCCGTTTGTGGCGGTTCTGATGGTGCTGGCGTTATATCTGGTACCGCACTGGAGTACTGATGTATTCAAAACCCTCACTTTCGACAGCAATACTGCCAGTGTAACCGGTCACGGTCTGCTGATAACGCTGTGGCTGGCGATTCCGGTCATGGTGTTCTCTTTTAACCATTCGCCGATTATCTCTGCCTTTGCGGTCGCCAAGCGTGAAGAGTACGGCGAGAATGCGGAGAAAAAATGCTCCCGCATTCTGGCATACGCTCACATTATGATGGTACTGACTGTCATGTTCTTTGTGTTCAGCTGTGTGCTGAGCCTCTCCCCGCAGAATTTGCAGGAAGCAAAAGATCAGAACATCTCAATTCTGTCTTATCTGGCGAACCATTTCCAAAACCCGATGATTGCGTATATCGCACCATTCATTGCGTTTATCGCTATCACCAAATCATTCCTGGGTCACTACCTGGGTGCCCGTGAAGGTTTTAACGGCCTGGTTAACAAAGCATTACGCGCCAAAGGCAAAAGCATTGCACCGTCTAAGCTGAATAAACTGACTGCACTGTTTATGCTGGTAACCACCTGGATTGTTGCCACATTAGACCCGAGCATTCTGGGTATGATTGAAACCCTGGGCGGCCCGGTCATCGCTATGCTGCTGTTTATCATGCCGATGTACGCTATCCGCAAAGTCCCTGCGATGCGTAAATATGCCGGTCACCTGAGTAATCTGTTTGTGGTTGTGATGGGTCTCATTGCAATTTCAGCGGTGTTTTACAATCTGTATCAGCTGTTTTTTGGTTAATCAATAAATGACTGTTGCCCTCTCCGGCGGGCAACAGCAACAACAATAATCAGCCGGAACTGAAAAGTAACGGCTTCGTGAATTATCACGACACTATTAATCCACGCCTTAACATAGGGGGCGAGCAATATGGTCAGTGTATTTGACATCTTCAAAATTGGTATTGGTCCGTCGAGTTCTCACACGGTCGGTCCGATGAAAGCAGGTAAACAGTTCGCTGATGATCTTATCGCGGCCGGACTGCTGGAAAAAACCACCCGCATTCAGGTTGACGTGTACGGCTCTCTGTCTCTGACAGGGAAAGGTCACGCAACTGATATCGCTATCATTATGGGCCTTGCGGGTAATCTGCCGGATTCTGTTGATATTGATGCGATACCGGGCTTTATCAGGGATGTTGAAGAACGTGAACGCCTTTTGCTGGCAAACCAACGCCATGAAGTGGATTTCCCGCATGATAACGGGATGAATTTCCATAAAGAAAACCTGCCGCTGCATGAAAACGGCATGTCAATCAGCGCATTCAGCGATGATGAATTACTGTACAAGAAAACCTATTATTCCGTCGGCGGCGGCTTTATCGTTGATGAGGAGCATTTTGGTCAGGCTGCGGACAGCGATACCAAAGTGCCTTATCCGTACCAGTATGCGGCTGATCTGCAAAAATACTGTAACGAAACCGGGCTGTCTCTGTCAGCGCTGGTGATGCAGAACGAACTGGCTCTGCACAGCAAAGAAGAGCTTTCCGCTCACCTCGCGGCAGTATGGGATGTGATGAAAGCCGGTATTGAGCGCGGTGTCAGCACCGAAGGTCTGCTGCCGGGGCCGCTGCGTGTACCACGCCGTGCCGCTGCACTGCGCCGTCAGCTGGTCACCAGTGATAACACATCTACTGATCCGATGCAGGTTGTTGACTGGATCAACATGTTTGCCCTCGCCGTTAACGAAGAAAACGCCGCCGGCGGCCGTGTTGTTACCGCACCAACTAACGGTGCCTGCGGGATCATTCCTGCGGTGCTGTCGTATTACGATAAATTCATCCGTCCGGTGAATGAAAACGCGTATACCCGTTATTTCCTGGTGTCCAGCGTGATCGGTTCACTGTACAAAATGAACGCGTCTATCTCCGGTGCGGAAGTGGGCTGTCAGGGTGAAGTCGGTGTCGCCTGTTCCATGGCCGCTGCCGGTCTGACCGAACTGCTGGGCGGCAGCCCGATGCAGGTCTTTATCGCAGCCGAAATTGCGATGGAGCATAACCTCGGCCTGACCTGTGACCCGGTCGCCGGGCAGGTGCAGGTGCCGTGCATTGAGCGTAACGCCATTGCCGCTGTTCAGTCTGTCAACGCCGCCCGTATGGCGCTGCGCCGTGTCAGCGAACCGCGCGTTTGTCTCGATAAAGTTATCGAAACCATGTATGAAACCGGTAAAGATATGAATGCCAAATACCGCGAAACCTCACAGGGCGGCCTAGCAATCAAAGTGATCCCGTGTGACTGATTAACTGCTTCAGATAAAAAAGTCCGGCTGTCATGCCGGACTTTTTATTTTGATAATAACTGTTCCGTAAACCAGTTTCCGGCTTTCCCCGGCGGGAACTGACGGGAGCGGATAATATCCGCAGAGATAAAATATTTTTTCTCAGGAATATCCAGCTTCACAATCCGCTCAGACTGATAATATTCCAGTAATGAATATGGCAGTTCAGCCCAGCCGAACCCTTCTTCCACCATTTCCAGGATCATCATATAATCGGATGCCAGCCAGACTTTCCCCTGTGGTTTATCTGCATTTTCTTTAAATGTATTCAGGCAAATTTGTCTTTCTTTTAATAATACAGACATGCTGACTTTGTTTTTTTTCGCCAGCGGATGATTTCTCCCCGCAAATACCCCCATTTCAACATAATCAGGCAGTCTGGTTGCAATGATATCTGCCGGATATTTATCCTGAGTGGCAATCAATCCTATTTGGGCACGACCGGACTGTACCAGAGAAATAATATCCTGACCTTCAGAATCCAGTAATTCGAGTTCAACAAACGGGAACTTATCAGCAAACTTATGCATCGCCTGATAACCCGGACTGATATGGTACATATCCGACAATACCAGTGTCAGCCGTTTCTCTGATTCAGTTTCCGTCAGACGGATAACCGCTTTTTCCATATTTTTCGCAGCGTCTAATATATCCCTCGCATAACTGATAAGGTATTTCCCTTCCTCTGTCAGTACCGGATAACGTTTACTTCTGTCAAATAAAATCAGGCCGGTATCAATTTCCAGATTCGCTATCGCCGTACTGACTGCGGATTGCGATTTACCCAGTTTCCTGGCAGTTTCCGAGAAAGAACCGTGTTCTGTTATCTCAGAAAATATCTTCAGCATGTCTATTGTGAATCTCATATCCATCTCATTTCCTGATACATCCCATCTTGAAGGATATCAATTTAAGATGGAATAATATATCCGGAATTACCACAACACTGATTTTATATAAGGAAATTGACATGAACTCTGTCAGCAAACGGAGCCGGACATACCGCACCGCCTGGTTATTTCTGGCTCTGGCAATTATTGCCGAAGTCACAGGAACCTCATTTATGGCTGATGCGGCAAGAGGCGGCGGATATACCGGCTATATCATCATGGTCGCCGCATTAGCGGTTTCCTATTTTTTTCTGGCGCTGTCCGCACGCACAATTTCCGTTGGTGTGGCTTACGCTATCTGGGAAGGAGCCGGACTGTTATTACTGACTATTATCGGTATTACGATTTTTAACGAATCCGTTTCCCTGACTGAAGCAGCCGGTCTTATAGCGGCGGTTATCGGTATTGTTTGTGTTGCTCTGGGTGAGAATCATTAATCATGACATCTGTTTCTGTTTTATTTGTTACGTTATCTGCGTTCATTGATATTATCGCTAATATGTTTATTGCCCGTTCACGGGGATTTAAACAGATTAAATGGGGGTTAAGCGCAATTGTCCTGGTCTGGATAGCATTTGCTTTCCTGGGACAGGCAGTAAAAACAATGGATCTTGCTGTTGCTTATGCTATGTGGGGTGCCATCGGTGTTACCGGAACCGCAATTTGCGGCCGTCTTTTTTTCAGCCATAAACTAAAACCGGTTGGCTGGTTCGGAATAATGATGATTACGATCGCTGTCATTTTATTATCTGTCAGCTGATTGCAGACAGATAAACGGCAACGGTATTGTTGCCGTTTTATTTCCGGTATGAACTTTTATATCTCAAGTAATATCCGGGGTTTGTACCCGAATAAATGTGCAATAAGCACATCCGGATAATGATGTACTGATACATTATAATCGATGACGATATTATTAAAGGTATCTGCGCCCGGACGCAGCGCATCATCAATATCACAGACCGCCAGCTGAATACGGACAAACTGCGGGTCTGCAATCAGCACCGGGAATGTCTCTGTCAGCGTCATAATATGATAAAAAACACTGCTGATATCATTTGCGGCACTGACACTCTCATCCAGTGTCGCTGCCCCGGTATAACGCGGATAGGCATCCTGCCAGGAATAAAACAGCGTTGCATCCTGAATACCGGCTTTCTCCGTCATATCCACCAGCTGGCCGATTCTCTCCGCCCGCTGGTGCAACATGCCGTCAATCGCCGCATAAGCTTCTGTAAGTGGTGCCTGCACGTCATTTATCCGGAGATATACCCGCCGGCCCCACACGATTCCGGCCACCGCAATGACCAGCGCGATAAACACAATTGTCCCCATATCTTTAATCCTTTATTGACCGGTGTGTAAAAATACCGGTCCTTTTTTATAAAAAAATCCGATATCAGGATGTAATATCGGATCTTATACGGATTTCAACAGGGTAATTCAGCAGACAGCATGATAAATTGCCGCCTGAAAGGGGAATAACCTTATAAATACAGGAGGCTTAACCGAAGACGGAATTCCACAGTCCGGCAAAGAAACGGACAATATAATCCCAGATACGGCCGAAGAAACCGGCTTCCCCGACCTCCTGCTGTACAACCAGCGGACGCTGTTCTACAACTTTGTCGCCGAGGATAAAGTTAATTTTTCCGACCACCTGATTTTTCGCCAGCGGCGCTTCGAGGGTAGTGCTGTCCAGCTCAAAGGTCGCTTTCAGATCTTTGAGTTTGCCTTTCGGGATAGTGACATAGATGTCTTTTTCCGCACCCAGCGGCACTTCTGAAATATCGCCGAACCAGACACGTTCGGTGGTCAGCGGAGTGTCGGCTTTCACCGGCGCGACAGTTTCAAAGAAACGGAAGCCCCAGGAGAGGATTTTTTCACTTTCAGCAAAACGGACGCGGTCACTCGGTGCGCCAAGCACCACAGAAATCAGACGCATCGGGCCGTCTGTCGCGGAAGCCACCAGGTTATGCCCCGCGCCGCTGGTATGACCGGTTTTCACACCATCCACATTCAGATTGGTGCTCCACAGCAGGCGGTTGCGGTTCGGCTGACGGACCTTATTGAAGGTAAATTCTTTCTCTTTATGGATAACATATTCATCCGGCACATCGGTGATCAGCGCCTGAGTCAGCAGCGCCATATCTTTGGCGGTACTGTACTGCCCTTCGGAATCCAGCCCGTGAACAGTTTTAAAATAGGTATTTGTCAGGCCAATCTGTTTGGCATAACTGTTCATCTGGGAAACAAACGTTTCCTGGCTGCCTGCCACGTATTCCGCCAGCGCAATACTGGCGTCATTTCCGGACTGAATCACCATCCCTTTGTTAAGGTCGATTAATTTTACGCGATCATCGGGCTTGAGGAACATCAGGGAAGAGCCTTTCAGCGCCGGGTTACCGGTGGCCCAGGCATTGATACCGACGGTCACGATGTCATCCGGTGTCACTTTTCCGGCTTTAATGGCCTGTCCGACCACATAACTGCTCATGATTTTTGTCAGTGATGCCGGGTCAAGGCGCTCATCCTCATTTGCGGATGCCAGTATTTTCCCGCTGTTGTAGTCCATCAGTACATACGCTTTTGCATCCACCTGCGGTGCAACCGGTGTTTCCTCCGCAAACGCATGACCGACACTTAAAAATCCGAAAGCCAGCCCGCCGATTAATCCGGTTACCCGTGAACTGATTACTGTCTGCATTACTCTTCCCTCTTTAAACCCGGTACATCGTGACAAAAATAAGAGTGATAACTCTGTGATAATGAATACTATATTCATTTCATGAATGGTAAGCCAATGACACTTTAACGCGATTCTTCCTGTTACGGGAATTTCGTGTCAAAATTTACACTTCATGACATAAAAAAACCGACAATACGCACACGTCATCGCATGTCTATCAACAGGAGTCACTATGATAACCGTCTGGGGCAGAAAAAACTCGTCTAACGTCAAGAAAGTCTTATGGTGTCTGACTGAACTGGGGCTGACTTATCAGCAGAAAGATGCGGGCGGGTCGTTCGGCGGTCTCGATACCCCAGAATACCTCGCCATGAACCCGAATAAAACTATCCCGACTTACCAGGACGGTGAATTTATTCTCTGGGAATCCAATGCTATTCTCAGCTATCTGGCGGATAACTATGATGACGGCACACTGCTGCCGCATAATGCGGAATTCCGCGCCCGGGCGGCACAATGGATGTACTGGTCTGACGGCAGTCTATTCCCGTATATCAAAGCGATGATGGGACTGCTGGTCAGAACCCCGGCAGAGCAGCGCGATCCGGCTCGGGTGGAAGAGCTGAAACAGTCACTGAATCACCTGATTGCCATGCTCAATGACGACCTTGCACAGCGTGACTATATCGCCGGTGATACCTTCAGTATCGCGGATATGGCACTGGCGCCGCTGCTCTATCCGTGGCGGGAAGTGTGTCACGACAGACCGGACTTCCCGCACATTGAACGCTGGTTTGCACGGATTGAAACCCGTCCGGCCTACCGCGATATCGTGGCGCTGCCGGTCAGTTAACACTTACTCCGTCATCGGCATCCGGCCGGGATCAGGGTACTGATACTCAAAACCCAGCTCCCGGCAGATGCGGCTGCCGTCAATCTCTTTCCCTTCAGAGATATCTTCTTCTCTGAACACCGGCGGCAGTAAATTAATCTGACGGGACATATCCGGATAAAATTCAGCCCGTGACGGGTGTTGCGGCGCACACAGGTTATACAGATGACCACCGTGCGGACGCTGGATAAGCAGGCGGATCGCCGCAATCACGTCATCCTGATGTACCAGATTGACCGGCTGATTCGCGCCTTTCACCGCCGTTTTTCCTGCCAGGAAACGCCCTGCATGACGGGATTCCCCTACCAGCCCGGCCAGACGCAGAATATCTGCTGAAACTCCCGGTAGCTCATTCAGCCAGTGCTCAATCTCCACAATCGCTTTTGCCGATTCTGTCACCGGATCGACCGGCGAGTTTTCTGTCAGCTTACCGGTCTGATTACCGTAAACCGCTGTTGAACCGGTAAAAATCACCCGCGACACACCGCGCGCCGCTGCCAGATCCACCAGGTTCTGCACCGCCTTCACATACAGGTAACCGCCACCCGCAGTTCTGGATGCAGGCAGGGTGATCACCAGAATATCTGTCTGCAAAAAGGCATCCAGATCATCAGCATCACACTCTGGTTCCGGCGTCAGATTCAGCATATAACACTCAATGCCGAACATCCTTGCCGCCTCTGTGCCGTCCGGTGTGGTTTTGGTGCCCTTAACGCGGATACCGATATCAGCAAGATGCAGTGCCAGCGGCATTCCCAGCCAGCCCAGCCCCGCGATAGAAACTGTTTTCATCGTGATCGACCTCTCTGTGGCTTATTTTTTCTTTTAATTCAGTAAATTAAATTAATTATCACTTTCTTTGTAAAAAAGGAGTTGCAAAGTCCGGATGAGTTCTATAGGTTGAAAGACAAGCAATTTACCGGCATTGTTATCACCATCATGACAACATTATCCGTGATAGCAACAACCAGATAAACAACGAGAGATTATCATGACACGCATTCAGTTCAGCCACCACCATCACCCTGACTAGTCTTTCAGGCGATTGGTGCCGGAAGACGTTCAGAGCTTCCGGTGGCATGTGTGCTAAAAGAGAACCCCCGGAAGAATCTTTTTTCCGGGGGTTTTTTTATACCTAAAGAATTATAAAATTAAAGGATAATCAAAATGTTAGATAAAACGCGCTTACGGATAGCCATTCAAAAGTCAGGTCGCTTAAGTGAAGATTCCCGCGAGTTGCTCGCGCGCTGCGGCATAAAAATCAACTTACAACAGCAGCGCCTGATTGCCTACGCAGAGAATATGCCGATCGATATCCTGCGGGTGCGTGATGATGATATTCCGGGGCTGGTGATGGACGGCGTGGTTGACCTCGGTATTATCGGCGAAAACGTACTGGAAGAAGAATTATTAAGCCGCCAGGCACAGGGACAAAACCCGCGCTACTTCACCCTGCGCCGCCTGGATTTCGGCTCCTGCCGCCTCTCGTTGGCCGCCCCGGTGGATTTCAGCTACAACGGCGCAGAGTGTCTTCAGGACAGCCGTATCGCGACCTCTTACCCGTTCCTGCTCAAACGTTATCTGGATCAGAAAGGTATCCGCTTTAAATCCTGTCTGCTCAACGGTTCTGTGGAAGTGGCACCGCGCGCCGGGCTGGCCGATGCCATCTGTGATCTGGTCTCCACCGGCGCCACACTGGAAGCCAACGGTCTGCGCGAAGTGGAAGTGATTTACCGCTCCAAAGCCTGCCTTATCCAGCGCGACGGTGAGATGCCGCCGGCCAAACAGCAGCTTATCGACAGAATGATGACCCGTATTCAGGGCGTGATCCAGGCGCGTGAATCCAAATACATCATGATGCACGCCCCGTCTGAGCGCCTGGACGAAGTGATCGCCCTGCTGCCGGGTGCGGAACGTCCTACCCTGCTGCCGCTGGCCGGTGAGCCGGATCTGGTGGCGATGCACATGGTCAGCAGCGAAACCCTGTTCTGGGAAACCATGGAAAAACTGAAAGCCCTGGGTTGCAGCTCCATTCTGGTTCTGCCGATTGAAAAAATGATGGAGTGATGACAATGACCGCAATGACCTTTAATACTCTGATCCGCTGGGAAAATCTGGATGCACAACAGCAGGCTGATGCCCTGATGCGTCCGGCGATGGCAGCATCCGGTGATATCAGCCGCGTGGTCAGTGACATCATCCGCGATGTGCGTGAAAACGGCGATGATGCCCTGCGCGCCCTGAGTGCGCGCTTTGACAAAACACAGGTAACAACACTGCAAATCAGTGCCGCAGCGATTGCCGCCGCCGCTGACCGCCTGCCGGACTCACTGAAATCCGCCATGGCGACAGCAAAAGTGAATATCACCCGCTTTCACGAAGCGCAGATCCCGGACGTGATTGATGTGGAAACCCAGCCCGGCGTCAGCTGCCAGCTGGTCACCCGTCCGGTGGACAGTGTCGGGCTGTATATCCCGAGCGGTACCGCACCGCTGATCTCCACGGTTCTGATGCTGGCCGTCCCGGCAAAAATTGCCGGTTGCCGCCGGATCATCCTCTGCTCACCGCCGCCGGTCGCAGATGAGATTTTATATGCCGCACAGCTTTGCGGTGTGGAGACGATTTATCAGGTGGGCGGTGCTCAGGCGATTGCTGCTATGGCGTTCGGCACAGAAACTATCCCTGCCACCGACAAAATTTTCGGGCCGGGCAACGCTTATGTAACAGAAGCGAAACGTCAGGTCAGCCAGACTATCGGCGGCGCAGCCATTGATATGCCGGCAGGGCCTTCTGAAGTGCTGGTGATCGCCGACAGCGGTGCCAACCCGGCCTTTGTGGCTGCCGATCTGCTTTCCCAGGCTGAACACGGCCCGGACTCTCAGGTGGTGCTGGTCACCCCGGATGAAGAGATGGCACAGCGAGTGGTAGCGGAAACCAATTCACAGCTGGAATTATTATCACGCAAAGAGATTGCCCGTCAGGCGCTGTCCGCCAGCCGCATCATTATTGCCCGCGACCTGGACACCTGTGTGGCCATCAGTAATCAGTACGGCCCGGAGCACTTAATTATCCAGACCCGCGACCCGGATGCCCTGCTGCCTGCTATCAACAGCGCCGGTTCTGTATTCCTCGGGGACTGGTCGCCGGAATCCGCCGGGGATTATGCCTCCGGCACCAACCACGTCCTGCCGACTTACGGCTACACCTCAACATACTCCAGCCTCGGACTGGCGGATTTTATGAAACGGATGACCGTACAGAAACTGACCCCGGCCGGGTTATCCGGGCTGGCAGATGCCATTGAAACCCTGGCGGCGGCGGAATTGCTCACCGCGCACAAAAATGCAGTAACACTGCGGATGAATGCCCTGAAAGCGGAGGAAAACAACGGATGAACAAACCATTCAGCGCGATGGCACTGGCCCGCGAAAATGTGCAGTTACTGACGCCGTATCAGTCGGCACGCCGCCTCGGCGGTAACGGGGATGTCTGGCTGAATGCCAACGAATACCCGCAGGCACCGGATTTCACCTTTACGGATCGCAATCTGAACCGTTACCCGGAGTGCCAGCCGGCGAATGTGATCAACCGCTATGCGGCTTACGCCGGTGTCAGCCCGGAGCAGGTTATCGCGGGACGCGGCGCGGATGAAAGCATTGAATTGCTGATCCGTGCATTCTGCGAACCGGGGAAAGATGCGGTGCTGTTCTGCCCGCCGACCTACGGCATGTACAGTGTCAGCGCGGAAACCTTTGGTATCGCGCAGAAAGTGGTGCCGTCACTGGATGGCTGGCAATTGGATCTCGACAGTATTGCTGCCAGCCTTGATAACGTCAAAGTGCTGTATGTCTGCCACCCGAACAACCCGACCGGTAACCCGATCCGTGAACAGGATCTACGCTATCTTTTTGATATCGTTGATAACCGTGCACTGATTGTGGTCGATGAGGCGTATATCGAGTTCTGTCCGGAATTCAGTGTCGCCTCGTGGCTGAAAGAATACCCGAACCTGGTGATCCTGCGCACGCTCTCCAAAGCCTTTGCTCTCGCCGGACTGCGCTGCGGCTTCACGCTGGCCTCTGCGGAGATTATTAATGTGCTGCTGAAAGTGATCGCGCCGTATCCGCTGTCATCCCCGGTGGCGGCCATTGCCGCAGAAGCACTGCTGCCGGAGGGCATTGCCGTCATGCAGGCCCGCGTCACTGAAATCCGCCGCAACCGGCAGATGCTGTGCGATGAGCTGCGTAAACTGCCGCTGACAGAAACCGTTTTCCCGAGTGAAACCAACTACATTCTGGTGCGTTTCCGTGATGCGGAGCGGGTTTTCCGCAGCCTGTGGAATGACGGAATTATTTTGCGTGACCAGCGCAAACAACGCGGACTGGAAAACTGCCTGCGTATTACTGTCGGCACCCGGGCAGAATGCCTGCGGGTGATCGCCGCTATCGCCGCGCTTGAAATGCCATAATCTGAGGACAACGGATATCATGACACAGAATGTTTTATTTATTGACCGCGACGGCACCCTGATCACCGAACCTCCGGTGGATTTCCAGGTGGACAGATTAGACAAACTGGCCTTTGAGCCGGATGTTATTCCGGCGCTGCTGAAACTGAAAGAGGCCGGATACCGCTTTGTGATGGTCACCAACCAGGACGGACTCGGTACCGACAGCTTCCCGCAGGCGGATTTCGAGGCACCGCACCAGCTGATGATGCAGATTTTCACCTCTCAGGGCATTACCTTTGATGAGGTACTGATTTGTCCGCACAAACCTGCGGATAACTGCAACTGCCGTAAACCGAAAATCACGCTGGTGGAAAAATACCTGCTGCCGGACGTGATCGACGCGCAAAACAGCTATGTAATCGGCGATCGTGAAACCGATATTCAGCTCGCGGAAAACATGGGGATTACCGGGCTGCGTTACGGACAGCCGGGCACTGACTGGAACAGCATCGCGGAACAACTGACCCGCCGTGACCGTTACAGCCGTGTGGAACGCAAAACCAAAGAAACCGATATTCTCACCGAAGTATGGCTCGACCGCGAAGGCGGCAGCACCATCTGCACCGGTGTCGGCTTTTTTGACCACATGCTGGATCAGATTGCCACCCACGGCGGTTTCCGTCTCAATATTCAGGTCAGCGGCGACCTGGTGATTGATGATCACCACTCTGTGGAAGATACCGGACTGGCGCTGGGCGAAGCCCTGAGACTGGCACTCGGCGATAAACGCGGCATCACCCGTTTCGGCTTCACCCTGCCGATGGATGAATGCCTCGCCCGCTGTGCACTGGATATTTCCGGCCGCCCGCACCTGGAATATAAAGCTGATTTTAAATACCAGCGTGTCGGCGACCTGAGCACCGAGATGATTGAGCACTTCTTCCGCTCACTCTCCTACACCATGGGCTGCACATTACACCTGAAAACTAAAGGGAAGAACGATCACCACAGAGCCGAAAGTCTGTTTAAAGTGTTTGGACGGACACTGCGCCAGGCCATCCGTGTGGAAGGCAATGTTCTGCCGAGTTCAAAAGGGGTGCTGTGATGCGCATCGTCATTACTGATACCGGCTGTGCCAATATCGCGTCAGTCCGCTACGCCGTGGAGCGTCTGGGTTATCAGCCGCTGGTCACCGCCGACCCGGACCTTATCCGGCAGGCCGATAAAGTCTTTCTGCCGGGAGTCGGCACCGCAGGTGCGGCAATGGAAAAGCTGACAGAACGCGGACTGGTAAGCACCATCCGTGCACTGACCCAGCCGGTGCTGGGGATTTGCCTCGGCATGCAGCTGCTCGGCACCACCAGCGAAGAAGGAAATATTGACCTGCTCGGCCTGATTGATACCCCCGTACAAAAAATGACGCCGGACGGCCTGCCGGTGCCGCACATGGGCTGGAATACCGTGGAATTTACCGCTGATATGCCGCTGTTCCGGGATATCGCGCCGCAGAGCTATTTTTACTTTGTCCACAGTTACGCCTGCCCGGTCAGCGAAGCCACGGCTGCCACCACCACGTATGGTGAGGCTTTCAGCAGTGTTCTCTGCCGTGATAATTTTTACGGCGTGCAGTTCCATCCGGAGCGTTCAGGCAAAACCGGTATCACTCTGATTAAAAATTTTCTGGAGATGAAAGCGTCATGATCATTCCCGCACTGGATTTAATTGACGGACAGGTAGTGCGCCTTCACCAGGGCGATTATGCAAAGCAGCGCGATTACGGCGCTGATCCGCTCAGCCGTTTGCAGGCCTATGAGCGCGAAGGGGCACAACTGCTGCACCTTGTGGATTTAACCGGCGCCAAAGACCCGGCAAAACGCCAGATCGCATTGCTGAAAACCCTGCTGGCAGGTGTCAGCGTGCCGGTACAGATCGGCGGCGGTATCCGCACTGAAGAGGATGTTGCCGCCCTGCTTGAAGCCGGTGCCGCCCGGGTGGTGGTCGGCTCCACAGCAGTGAAATCCCCGGAAAAAGTAAAAAGCTGGTTTACCCGCTGGGGAGCTGAACGTATCGTGCTGGCGCTTGATGTGCGCATCGGCGCAGATGGTAAAAAACGGGTTGCGGTCAGCGGCTGGCAGGAAGAATCAGAACAGACAATCGAAGATGTGATCCGTGATTTCGCCTCTGCCGGGTTACGCCATGTGTTATGTACCGATATCGCGAAAGACGGTACGCTGGCGGGCTCCAATGTGGCGCTTTATCAGGAAATCTGTGCCGCGTTCCCGGAGATTGCCTTTCAGGCATCCGGCGGTATCGGCGGACTGAGTGATATCGCCCCGCTGCCTGCCACCGGTGTGGCGGGCGTGATCGTCGGCAGAGCACTGCTCGACGGCAAAATGACATTACCGGAGGCTATCACATGCTGGCAAAACGCATAATTCCCTGCCTGGATGTCCGCGACGGACAGGTTGTCAAAGGGGTTCAGTTCCGTAATCACGAAATTATCGGTGATATTGTGCCCCTCGCCCGCCGTTATGCTGAGGAAGGCGCAGATGAACTGGTATTTTATGATATCACCGCCTCTTCTGACGGCCGCGTGGTTGATAAAAGCTGGGTCGCCAAAGTGGCGGAAGTGATTGATATTCCGTTTTGTGTCGCCGGTGGTATCCGCAGCACAGAAGACGCGGCCGCGATCCTCAGTTTCGGCGCGGATAAGATCTCCGTCAATTCTCCGGCGCTGAGTGACCCGTCACTTATCACCCGGCTGGCTGATCGCTTCGGCGTGCAGTGCATTGTCATCGGGATCGATACCTGGCACGATGCGAAAACCGGTAACTATCAGGTCTATCAGTTTACCGGTGATGAAAAACGTACTATCGCCACCTCCCGCAATACGCTCGATTGGGTGCAGGAAGTGCAGCAGCGCGGCGCCGGGGAAATCGTCCTCAATATGATGAACCAGGACGGCGTGCGCAACGGTTATGACTTAGAACAGCTGAAAAAAGTCCGTGAAGTATGTCAGGTGCCGCTGATTGCCTCGGGTGGTGCCGGTCATCCGGATCACTTCCGTGATGCGTTTTTACAGGCCGGTGTTGACGGCGCGCTTGCCGCCTCCGTCTTCCACAAACAGATTATTAATATCGGCGAACTGAAACGCGGACTTGCCCGCGACGGGATCGTTGTCAGAATACAGGAGTAATACGCTATGCTCACGGAACAGGAAATCGCACAACTGGACTGGCAGAAAACCGGCGGTCTGCTGCCGGTTATTGTTCAGCACGCTGTCTCCGGCGATGTGCTGATGCTGGGCTATATGAACCGCGGGGCGCTGGAAAAAACGATCAGCGAAAAACGCGTGACGTTTTATTCCCGCACCAAACAGCGGCTGTGGACCAAAGGGGAATCATCCGGGCATTTTCTGAATCTGACGGATCTGTTTAAAGACTGTGATAACGACACGCTGCTTGCGCTGGTCTCACCGATCGGCCCGACCTGTCATCAGGGTACCAACAGCTGTTTTGCCCCGGCACAGACGGCTCAGGGATTTCTGTATGAACTGGAATCTGTGATCAAATCCCGTAAAACCGCTGATCCGGACAGTTCCTACACGGCACAACTTTATGCCGCCGGAACCAAACGGATCGCGCAAAAAGTGGGAGAAGAAGGCGTGGAAACCGCACTTGCAGCGACTGTCCGCGATAAGGCGGAACTGACCTCTGAATCAGCGGATTTGCTCTATCATCTGCTGGTTCTGCTCCAGGATGCGGATCTGGATTTAGCCGCTGTTATTGAAAAACTTCGCTCACGTCACCGTTAATCCGAAAGCCGGGCAAATCCTTTTTTGCCCGCTGTTTTTGTTGTCGTAACCTTCTATAATAGGCAGGATACCGGCAACAAATGCAGAGACAATAAGTGAAATGAACCCGATTTTTGAGAAACTGACAGCCCGGCTGGATGAAAATAATGCCCGCTACCGCGTGGTACATCACACCTCTGCCGGAAAAACCGAAGAAGTGGCCAGAATACGCGGCACACATCACGGTCAGGGTGCCAAAGCGCTGGTTTGTCACGTCAAAGGAAACGGTGTCCGTCAGTATGTCCTCGCCATTCTGCCTTCTGATCAGCAGGCGGATTTACAGGCGCTGGCAAAAAAACCGGCGGCACCCGTGCCTCTCTCGCCAGCCCGGCAGAGACGGCTGAACTGACACAATGTGTCTTCGGTGCTATCCCGCCGTTCAGTTTCCATCCTGATCTCCGTCTCGTTGCCGATCCGATGTTATTTGAGCGTTTCAGTGAGCTGGCCTTTAATGCCGGCAGTCTGGAGTGCTCCATCATTCTGAATACAAAGGACTATCAGCGGATTGCCGATCCTGAAACAGTATCGTTTGTCCGCCGTGAACTCTGATTTTTGCTTGGGAAGGCGCTTATGCAGGACGAACTTTTAGACTCTCTTTATTATCTGTTATTACTCAGCCTGCTGCTGTATCTGTCGCGCCACCGCTGGCGCCACTGGTTCAAGACACAAAAATCCCGCAGGCGTTTAGTCTCCTCTCCCGGGGAAGATGAGCAATCTCTGCGTCAGCAGCTGAGTGCGCCGTATCTGAACGGCAGCCAGTTTCATAAAACCGATCACTTTTTTGCGGTCAGCGCCCTGCTGCGTGAAGTGCTGATGCATTATGAGGAAAAGCAGATCCGGCTGAATGACAACCTGTTTACCCGGGAAGACAGTTATGAATTTACCTGTTTCGGTACTCCGCTGCCTGCTCCGGCGACTGCCACACTGGCAGAGCGGCTGGCACTGCGGGATGATTTTCAGTATACCGGCAGTGAACTACTCAGCCGCTACTGTATTACTCCGCCGGCCGGAAAACCGCTGAATCACCAAATCGGCCTGTGGATTGATATGATCCAGTCTCTGCTGGATACCGAACTGGTTCTGCTGCTGGAAGAGAACAATCAGAAGGACCGGGATTGTCCGTCACTGCAATTATCCGCAGAGCAGGTTCATCACTGGCTCGATGAAATCAATGACACCATGACGCAGACCGCATCGCGGGTGTTGCAGGCGCATACCCGCAGCAGTGTTGTGATGTAAAAAAAGACCCGCGTTGCGGGTCTTCAGAGTTTTTCTCTCCGGCACTGCGGCGATCAGCGCAGTGCCAGCTTCAGTGCTTCTTCTTTCAGATCCAATTCCTGCACCAGACGTGTGTAAGTGTGCTCACTGATATTCTTACTCTTGCGCAGCTGTTTCAGCGCATCCCGCTCCGCCTGAAGGGCGTTCAGTGACATCCGCCGTTCCACACGGATTACATTCAGCCAGTCAAAGCCGGCGGTCTGATCATCACTGTTACTGTCAAGATGACGGCCGTAGATCTCCAGTAAGTGTGTTCCCACTTCTGTCCGCAGTGTCATTTCATCAATATCTTCCAGCGGCTCCGCCATCTGCACCCGCAGATTGTTCATCGCGGCTTCATTCAGTGTGAAACGGGCATTCAGCTCTTCATTATCATGCGGTAAGTCTGTATTCAGTCCTTTCGTCAGTACCGGCAGTGCAACTGCCGCAATCACCAGTGAAAACAGAATAACCCCCATCGCAAGGAAGATGGCCAGATCCCGGTGCGGGAACGGTGAGCCGTCATTCATCAGCATCGGCAGTGTCAGAATACCGGCGAGCGTAATCGCCCCGCGCACACCGGCCGTCGCCATAATCGCCATCAGGCGCAAATGCGGCATATCGGACTGTTTACCTTTGCGGCGCTGGCGGAAAACCGTCAGTGTCATGGCAATCCATACCCAGGCAAAGCGCAGAACCGCGAGGCCAAAGGTGATAATCACCACATACAGCAGCAGTACCCACGGCGCGGAAGCCCCGGCATCTGCCGCCACCTGCGGCACTGAACGCCACATTCCCGGTAATTGCTCACCCAGCAGGATAAAGATCATTCCGTTCAGCGCGACCTGCACAGTATCCCAGACCGCCTTGCTCTGCATTCGGGTTGCAGACTGCATACGGCCGACAATGCGCTCATAGTGCATCGCAATACCGGCGGCCACCGCAGCCAGGATGCCGGACACACCCAGATGCTCCGCCGCCAGATAAGAGACAAACGGGATAAGCAGGCTGATCATAATCTGAATGGCCGGGTCTTCCCCGGTGCGCTGCACCAGAAACTGGTTCACTTTCCCGATAAACATGGCAATCAGCAGACCCGCAATAATTCCGCCCAGCGCCACCACCATAAACTTCCCAGCAGCCGACGGCAGAGAGAATGTCCCGGTCAGTGCCGCGCCTACCGCAAAACTGAAACACACCAGACCACTGGCATCATTAAAGAGGGACTCCCCTTCCAGAATATGCGCCATACGGGACGGCAGTGGTGCGTTGACCGTCATTGCCGCCACAGACACCGGATCTGTCGGTGACAAAATCGCGGCTAATGCAAAAGCGACGGCCAGGGAAACGGCCGGGATCAGCCAGTGGATAAACAACCCCATTCCGACGACCGTGAAAAATACCAGACCGATAGCCAGTGAGAAAATGGGTTTGATATCGCTGAACAACGCTTCCTTCGGAATACGCCAGCCGTCAAGAAACAGCAGCGGCGGAATAAAGAGGAACAGGAACAGATGCGGCTCAAACGCCACATCAAAACCGAATAGTGATAACCCCGCACCAATAGCAATCTGGATGAAAGGTAACGGGATTTTATCCCCCAGCAGACGGGAGATAAACACGCTGGCAATCACAGCCAGCAGAAAAACGAGGATCAGTGTAACGACAGACATAGGCGGTTTTTTATCCTTTAAGGAATCTGATACATAACCACAATTCAGGATTTGCAGGGTATACAATTAAAGGTAAAAATAAAGCAGATAAATCAGTAATTGTAAAATTATTGTGTATCAAAATCTGAATATCCCGCTACCGGGCTGAAAAGAACAGAAAATCGTCAGTGATTCTGAATGTGCCCAGGTTGAATAACCCGCACGGTATGATGATAACGCCGCCGTTTCCGGCGGCGTTATCATTTAACAGTTAATCGTCACTGTCTTCCGGATTTTCCGGCAGTGTGATTTTGACACGGTTAATCCGGTGATTCTGAATTTCCAGCGGCTCAAACAGACAACCGTCAATTCTTATCTGCTCACCCACTTTCGGCAGACGCTGCAAATGTTCCATCAGCAATCCGGCCACTGTTTCATACTCACGTTTTTCATCGAGTGTCAGCGGAATATAGTTGATTAAATCCTCCAGCGGCATAAAGCCGTTGGTGATCCAGCTGTTATCATCCGTAAACTGAATATCATGACGGGCATCATTCTCTACGCCGCTGACCGGCAGATTACCGGCAATGGTTTCCATCACATCCGTCAGTGTCACCACCCCTTCGACATAGCCGAACTCATCCGCCACAAAGGCAAAGTGAGTCTGCGCCTGGCGGAACTGCTCCAGCGCTTTCAGTAATGACAACTGTTCAGGGAACACCAGCGGCTGTTTGATCAGCGCGTGCAGATCCAGCGTATCCTGCTGTAAACGCTGATGCAGCAGATCAATCACATGCACCACACCCAGCAGTTCATCATCATCCCCGGAACCTTTAATCACCACACGGGTATGCGGATTTTTGGTCAGTAGTGCTGCAATTTCATCACTGGTTGCATCAATCCGCAGCATTTCCACATCATGACGCGAGGTCATAATACTGTTGATGTTACGCTGCGACAGCCCCAGTACACGGACAATCATCTGTCGTTCTTCCGGGTCAAAGATTTCCTGGTTATCCGAGATCAGGTCTGCCGTACGGTTATCCAGCTCCGATGATTCACGTTTACCGCTCAAAATACGCAGGACCGCTTCAGCTGTACGCTGGCGCAGGGAATCTCGCCCGCGCAGAAACTTACGGCGGTTAAACATCGCCACTTGATTGAGCATTTCAATCATGATGGAGAAACCGATCGCCGCGTAGAGGTAACCTTTCGGAATATGATAGCCGAACCCTTCCGCCACCAGGCTGAAACCGATCATCAGCAGGAAACTGAGACACAGGATAACAATGGTCGGGTGCTCATTCACAAAGCGGGTCAGCGGACGGCTGCCCCAGATCATCAGCAACATGGCAATAATTACTGCCGTGACCATGACACCAATATGATCCACCATCCCGACTGCCGTGATCACGGAGTCCAGAGAGAAGACGGCGTCCAGCACGATAATCTGTGCCACCACCGACCAGAATTTCGAGGTTTTCCGCTGCTGTCCGTCGTGATGCTCACCGCCTTCCAGCCGCTCGTTAAGCTCCATTGTGGCTTTAAACAGCAGGAACAGACCCCCGATCAGCATAATTAAGTCACGCGCACTGAATGCGTGTCCGAACATCGTAAATATCGGTTTGGTCAGCGTGATAAGCCAGGAGAGGCTGAACAGCAGAATAATACGCATGATCAACGCACACAGCAGACCGGTTATACGGGCTTTGTCACGCAGCGCGGGCGGAAGTTTATCGGCAAGAATGGCAATGAAAACAAGGTTATCAATACCAAGAACAATTTCGAGTACGATTAATGTGGCCAGGCCGACCCAAATCGACGGATCAGCGATCCATTCCATACGGTTAGTTTTACCTTTTATTCACACAGCTTATGCTGCACACGAAATAATGCGGATTGTCCGGCCAAATAGCAATAAAAAATTCCGTACTTTGCCGCTGTTCCTGTTGTGCGCAATGACGATACCGTTTGCATCAATCGCTACCACGCGGCCTTTACATGCGTTAAACTGTGACGAAATTAACAGTCAGCTAACGAAATCCCCGTTAGCTACGGGTCAATCCTGAAGGAGTCTTCATGTCCAAACAACAAATTGGTGTTGTTGGTATGGCCGTTATGGGCCGTAACCTCGCACTGAATATCGAAAGCCGCGGTTATTCTGTTTCTGTTTTTAACCGCTCTTCAGATAAAACTGACGAAGTGATTGCTGAAAACCCGGGGAAAAAACTGGTTCCCAGCTACAGCATTGAAGAGTTTGTTGACTCCCTGGAAAAACCCCGCCGCATCCTGCTGATGGTCAAGGCCGGTGAAGCCACTGATAAAACTATCGCGTCCCTCACCCCGCATCTCGACAAAGGTGACATTCTGATCGACGGCGGCAACACCTTCTTTCAGGACACCATCCGCCGTAACAAAGAACTGTCCGCACAAGGCTTTAATTTTATCGGCACCGGTGTTTCCGGTGGTGAGGAAGGTGCACTGAAAGGGCCGTCCATTATGCCGGGCGGACAAAAAGAAGCTTACGAACTGGTTGCCCCGATCCTGAAACAGATCGCCGCGCAGGCTGACGGTGAGCCGTGTGTAACCTATATCGGTGCTGACGGTGCCGGTCATTATGTCAAAATGGTACACAACGGTATCGAATACGGTGACATGCAGCTGATTGCGGAAGCTTACTCTGTGATGAAAAATGCCCTCGGCATCAGCAATGATGAACTGGCATCGGTATTCAGCGAGTGGAACAACGGCGAGCTGAGCAGCTACCTGATTGATATCACAAAAGATATCTTCCGCAAGAAAGATGAAGACGGCAACTATCTGGTGGATGTGATCCTCGATGAAGCCGCCAACAAAGGCACCGGTAAATGGACCAGCCAGAGCGCACTCGACCTCGGCGTGCCGCTGACACTGATCACCGAATCCGTGTTTGCCCGTTATATCTCGTTCCTGAAAGACCAGCGCGTTGCGGCATCCAAAGTCCTGAAAGGGCCGAAAGCGGCTGCGTTCAGCGGTGATAAAGCGGAATTTACCGAGAAAGTCCGCCGTGCCCTGTATCTGGGGAAAATCGTCTCTTACGCACAGGGCTTCTCACAGCTGCGCGTTGCCTCTGACGAATATAACTGGGATCTGAACTACGGCGAAATCGCGAAAATCTTCCGTGCCGGTTGTATCATTCGTGCGCAGTTCCTGCAAAAAATCACTGATGCTTATGCGGAAAATCCGGCACTGGCTAACCTGCTGCTGGCCCCTTACTTCACACAGATTGCCGATGAGTATCAGCAGGCGCTGCGTGATGTGGTCTGCTACGGTGTTCAGCACGGTATTCCGACACCGACCTTCTCTGCCGCTATCGCCTATTATGACAGCTACCGCAGCGCGGTACTTCCTGCAAACCTGATCCAGGCACAGCGTGACTATTTCGGTGCACATACGTATAAACGTACCGATAAAGACGGTGTATTCCACACGGAATGGCTGGAAAATAATTAATTCCTGCTGTTATCCGCACTAGTCAGAGCCGGGATGATTGTCCCGGCTTTTTCCTGTTTACATCCTGCCTGATACTCAAATAGACTTAACCAAATCAAATTATCCGCAAAATACTAATGAACAACACAAATCCCTGGGGTGATGTGGTTCTGCCTTCGCGGCCGGAATACCGCTTTTCCGCTATGTGGCTCACGTTTCTTCTCGCCCTGCTCAATATAGGGATGTATATCTGGCAGGTGAATTTTGCCTCGCCGCTGACAGACCCGGTCTACAACATACTGCTGGCAGGCGGCAGTGTGTATCAGTTCTCACTGACCGGTGACTGGTGGCGTTATGCAACCAGTATCCTGCTTCATTCCGACCCGGTACATCTGGGGATCAATACCATTGCCCTTCTGGTGTTCGGCATTAACTGTGAAGCACTGACCGGTAAAGTGCGGATGCTGTTTATCTATCTGTTCACCGGTATTGCCGCGTCCTTAACCAGCGCGCTCTGGCAGTCCGCTCAGAGCGATATGTCTCCCTTGTCCGGTATTTCTGTGATTGTCGGTGTCGGGGCATCCGGCGCTATTATGGGGCTTGCCGGTGCCACTGTGATGTATCTTATCCGGGCCAGGAACGATCCTTCCGTATCTGTGGCGGACAGTCTGCGCTATAAAAATCTGCTGATCACCATGATTGTCCTGATCGTGCTGTCGTTACTCAGTGCATTACAGAGTGATGATGAGGTGATGACAGATGATGTGGCACATTTCAGCGGACTGATTTGCGGTGCCGTGCCGGGATGGTTGTATTCTGCGGCTTCCGGTGTCCGTAACCGTAAAATGGATCGCCGCTCATGGCTGATTTCCGCCGCCGCAACCGGTTTACTTGTTCTGCTGCTGTTCACCTGCTCCTCAAGCCGTGAACAACGCCTGCTCTATGAGCGGGAAATCATCCTGGAAGAGATCGGTATCATGGTTGATGCACAGACAGAAAAACAATTAAATGATTGATTCCGGTCACATTAATCTGTTACATAAACCGCTATGGTGGTTAAACGATTAATGACATAAGCAGGTGATGATATGGATTATTGGTTTGTATCGTATAAAGTGCGCGCCCGTAACGGAGATACCTTACAGGGACATCAGATCACAGAAACCGAATCCGGTGTATCACCCCGGGAAGCATTAGAAAAAGCCACTCAGAAAATTGCCGACGAGTCACAGGCTGACCTGCGTTCAGTCCGCATTATTGCATTTAACCGCGTGTAATTAATTCTCCCTGTACAAGATAAACCCCGTCTGAACGGGGTTTTTTTATAGTCTTATGCCGCCACTTTTTCAATATTGACCTTATCGCCGATCGCCAGCCGCCCGAGAGCGGTTTTCAGCAGCGTATCAGTGAAGAGATAAAAACCGACATGACTATTATCTATAGCCGCCACCGTCAGGCAGCAGCCGTTATACGACACGGAATCACCAATCGCCAGTCCCGGTAACAATTCCGCCGGAAACTGCACAATATGAATCAGATGATCATTGTTTTCTTCAATTTTTAAAATCAGTGCCGTGCCCTGCACAACCCCGGTAAAAATCTTATCCAAAGCCAACCTCACACTTTCCGTATTGATATAAAAAAAGCCGCAACAGATAACCGGTGCGGCTTATAACGTTTTACAGTGTCACCGGTACCAGGAATTCCGTGGCAACAATCACCACCAGCAGACCGACGAGCACCGGAACAGATGTCCGTTTCACCACTTCAAACGGTGAAATTTTCGCCATACCGGCAACCGCGACCACCACACCGGAAACCGGGGACATAGTACGGCCCAGGTTGGATGCCTGTAACATCGGGATCACCAGGTACGCCGGGTTGATACCCATCTGCTGTGCCAGGCGCGGGATCAGCTCAACAAATGCGTAGAACGGCGCGTTACCGGAACCGGTAGTCATCGCCGCCAGCATGGTAATAATCACCAGTGCAATCATCATCACGATCGCACCGGAACCGAAGGACTGCGCCAGGTCGATAAGACCGGAGATAAAGCCGACAGTACTCAGCCCCTGTGCGAACACACCGGCCGCAACCAGCAGCATAACCACAGTTGCAAAAGCATCCGCCATACCGCGGTAGCAGACATCCAGCCCGGCATACACTTTTTTGCCGTCAAAACCACGGACAAATTCAATAATGGCAGAAAGAATAATACAGCCAACAATAATCGTGATGATATGTAATTCAGGCAGCACGATGTGGCTCAGGAAACCGATACTGAACGGCTTACCATCAAACAGCAGCACGCCGATGATCGGCATAAACGGCAGAATGGCGTAGAATTTCGGTGCATTGGTGGTGATTTCTTTCACATCCAGGATTTCAGATTTGATATCTTCTTTGCGATCCAGAAAACGCTGCCAGAAATAGTGAGCAATCGCCATAGACACAATCGCCACGATAGAAATCGGCAGTGTCAGGCTGAAAGCGAACTCTTTCAGCGGGATCATAGACGCTTCCGCCGCAATCACCACGTCACCGGAAGTCGGTGCCAGGATAATCGCCGCCGGAGACGCACAGATAGCCGCAGCCGCACCACGGCTGATCCCCACGTTCACCATGACCGGGAACAGAGTTGCCATCAGTAACACCCCCAGACCGGTGGCAGAAGAAACCGCCAGAGACATCAGACAGGCAATAAAGTAGGCAACAATCATCAGCAGATACGGAGAGTTCACGATCTGCAACGGTTTGGAGACCAGTTTGATAACCACATCGTTAGCACCGATGTGCGTCATATAAGCTGCAAAGCCGCACAGTACCATGATCATCATACCGAGGTCACCGCCGCGGTTCATCAGCAGATACTTAACATACTCAATAATGTTTGTCGGTCCCCAGCCGGTGGAGGTGGCGGCGGACGGCAGGATATTTTTCCCCATCATGACGCTGATGACCAGAAGCAGTAAGCCCCCGACCATCAGCACCCCTGTTGCTGAGTACCCTTTAATAATGTAGCGCCCGACGCCGACGGCGACGACAGCACCAATGAGAAGATCTAACATTTCTGCTCCTGTCTGGTATTTTTATTTATAAAAATGATTAATGCACTCTGCCGAAAACCGGGAAGAGATTAAATGATATGCGTCAATGAACCTTGGTTATTACACGTATCATTTATTTATTCCGTTCTCCGGCATTAAAAAAGCAGTGACAATATAAATTATCGTCACTGCTCTGTTTGTATAAATCGTCCGCAAATTTATAACCGGTTAATTAAGGATTCCACCGCTTTGAAATCCCGCCCGGTTTTTTCATGGAGCAGCTCTCCGGCTGCCTGTTTTACCCGCTGCTGTATCTGATTACGCAACAGGGTTTCCACTTCAAATTTATACTGAATATTATCCCAGTCACCGAACAGCACAACCGGAATACGGATGGATTGCAGCCAGGTCACCAGGTCGTTGGTTTTCCCCCAGCCTTTTAAGATCTGAACGCCCAGGTTGACATCCAGATTCTGTTTCACCAGATTGGTCCGGCCGCTGCCGGTAATATTAAAGGCGTCGGATACTGCCAGAATTTTACTGATTTTCACTTCACCGTTATTCAGCGTACCGATGGCTTCCAGTTTTTTCGCTTCGGTCATGGCATCCATGGATTCCGGCGGCGCCACTTTGTCTGTTGCCTGGGAGAGTGACTGCTGGATCAGATACGGAATGTTCAGACCGAGCAGCTTAACATCGGTAATCGTCAGTGCCACATCACCACGCCAGTTGTTTAATACTGCTTCCTGGTCATAACCGGTGCCGCGCAGATCGCCGTCAAAACTCAGACGTCCGGTGAATTTTTCCGGCATTTTAAACGCCGTCAGCAGCGGTTTTACATCAATATTCTGCAACAATGGTTTAATGCGTAACTGCGCCGGGACTTTTTCGGAATAAATCGTCATCGGCAGTGAGAAACGGCCGCCGAACACGTTGCCGGTCATTTTGGATATTTCCGTGATACTGCCGCGGTTCTCGGCTTTCACTGTCAGCTGGCCAATCTCCATCCCCTGATAAATCAGGGAATCCACATTCAGCGCCAGCGTGGCATTGAAGTGATTCATAAAGGTCAGATCATACTTATCCGCGTTACTGCCGGTCGCGACTACTGCCGGTTTGGTGGCAACCGGTGTTTTTTCCCCGTTTTCTGAATGCACGGCGCGCTCATAACCGAGCAGATTATCCAGATTCAGTTTTGAGGACGCCAGCTGGATGTCATAACGCGGAGTTTCACCGAGTGCCGCTTCTATTGTGCCGCTGAGCTGGCTTTCGTTGGCACTCAGTTTCAGGTTTTCCAGGATCAGGGACTGAGGCGCCTGACCGACCGCTTCGTGCCAGGTATAAGTAGTCGTTCCGTTACCATTGATGCCGTTGGCATACAGACCGGCACCGGACAGACGGTAATTCAGACGGTTAATATTACCGCTGACCTGCACCGGATACTGGGAAAGGTCAATATCAGAACTCAGGCTGAAAGAAAGCTCCTGCTGATTGCGCAGAATATTGCTGTTCAGCGCTATCACATAACGTTCCGGGGTATTGCGTTCGAGAGAGAAGTTAATATCGCGCATATTGATCTGCGTGCCGTCCTGAGCCTGCCAGACCAGCAGACTGTTGGCGATACGGATACGATCCACATCAAATGACCATTTATTTCCCTGGTCAACCGGCACCGGTCTGGCTTTCTGGTTACCCGGAGCAACCGGGACGCTTTTCTTCTCTTTTGATTCGGTTTCAGGCAGGATTTTCAGCAGTGCGCCGTCAAGCATCACTTCACGGACAGATAACTGGTGTGACAACAGCGGCCAGAGCTCAACATCGAGACGCATATTTTCTGCCGTGACCACCGGTTCAGCGGCATCCGGCGCGATCAGTGTCATTTTACCGGTGATAATGCTCAGTTTCGGCCAGACATGCCAGCGCATATCATCTTTCATCACCAGCTCGTAACCGGTATCTTCCTTCACCTTATTAACGATATAATCGCGGAAATCATTCGGGTTCACCAGCAGGATTAAGGCCGCAAGGCCCGCCGCTACAACGACAAGCAGAATAATCAGCGTGGTGAAAAATCGTTTCATAATCCCTGTTCCTTTCCCATTCTCTGTTGAACCCGCTGGTGGACAGTTCTGTCCGCCGTTTAATCTTCGCTGATACGGCTGCCCACAGCTCCCTGCTGATTTTTATATTTCGCATCACTGCGGCGGTTATACGGCCGGTCAGCCGGGCCGGATAACGGCTCAAAACTCAGGGCACCAATCACCATGCCCGGACGCAATGCCAGAGGTAATTTACCTGAATTGTAAAATTCCAGCACAATTTGCCCGTGCCAGCCCGGATCGATCCGGTGTGCGGTCACGTGTACCATCAGCCCGAGGCGCGCCAGTGATGAGCGCCCGTCCAGCCAGCCGACCATGTTATCCGGCAGAGTGACAGATTCCAGTGTTACCGCCAGTGCCAGTTCTCCCGGATGCAGGTAGAACACTTCATCTTCAGTCAGGGTGATTTCATCACTCATGACATTTTCCAGCGCCGCATTCACTTCCTCTTTCGGGCCGCTGAGATCAATATACGCAGCGGTATGGCCCCGGAACACCCGGAACTGATGCCCGAGACAGACATCCGCAGTCGCCCCGTTAATCCGCTCAACCGGCGGACGCGGGGAAATGGTCAGTCTGCCGTCATCAAGCCACTGAATAATGTCACGGTCACAAAGTCGCATAATATCATCCTCATAAATCCCGGCGTTTATCACCGGCAGATAAACGCGGGTTAATTCGTTGTCGGCGGATTACTCGCAGAACTGACTGATTTTAGCTTTCAGAATATCAATCGCCACGCGGTTCTTACCGCCCCGCGGTACTATAATATCAGCATATTGTTTTGTTGGTTCAATAAATTGCAGGTACATCGGGCGTACGGTTTTATTGTACTGCGCGATGACTGAATCCAGCGTGCGTCCGCGCTCATTCACATCACGGCGGATACGGCGCATCAGGCAGATATCCAGCGGGGTGTCGACGAAAATAGAGAAGTCCATCTGCTCGCGCAGACGTTTGTCTGTCAGCAGCAGAATGCCTTCGAGAATAATCACCCGTTTCGGGCTGAACAGAACAGATTCCGGCTTGCGGGTGTGTTCCGCATAATCATATTGCGGTAACTGAATAGACTTACCCGCTTTGAGTGCTTTCAGGTGCTGTAACAGCAGTTCGTGATCCATAGAGCCAGGATGGTCATAGTTGACCTTAATGCGCTCTTCCATCGGCACATCGCTCTGATCTTTGTAGTAGCAGTCTTCCGGAATCACACCGATATTGTGATCGCCCACCTGAGCACGTAACTCGTGATAAAGCGTGTTGGCAATCAGACTTTTTCCTGACGCTGATGCGCCGGTGATGCCGATGATAGTGCACTGCTGCTGTGCTGTGTCAGCCATAATAGAAATAACCCGGTTTGAAAATAGGAGAGAAAAAACCGAAACGGTCTGCTGCGGCCTCTTTTGGTGCTTATCCGGCCGGGAGTAACAAAACGTGTCCGCCCGGCGCTGAATTATAGGGAGTAACGGCGCGGGATTCCAGCAGAATCGGGCATCCGGCCTCATTATTTCGGGGTAACCGGTTCAATTGCTGTCATAAAAAAAGACCCGCACATCACTGTACCGGTCTTTTTTACTTTCCGGATACGCCGGAGCAGAAACAAATCCCGCTTACACAGCGCGGAAAGCGATTTCCGTCGGGATCTTATCCCCTTCCCAGAACATTTCTGCCGTCACATTCACCGCGATTTCACGGTAGATATCCGCAAACTCACCATCCGGGTCACGCATCACCGTCGGCTGGCCGCGATCGAGATCTTCACGCAGTGAAATATGCAGCGGTACCTGTCCCAGCAGTTTGGTGTGATAACGTTCCGCCAGTTTCTCCGCCCCGCCGGTGCCGAAAATCGGCTCGACATGACCGCAGTTACTGCAAATGTGCGCACTCATGTTCTCAACAATGCCCAGTACCGGCACATTCACTTTCTTGAACATGACGATACCTTTCATCGCATCCACCAGCGCGATATCCTGCGGAGTGGTCACCACCACCGCACCGGTGACAGGGATGTTCTGCGAGAGTGTCAGCTGGATATCCCCGGTGCCCGGCGGCATATCAATAACCAGATAGTCCAGATCCGGCCACAGGGTATCCTGTAACATCTGCATCAGGGCTTTACTGGCCATCGGGCCGCGCCAGACCATGGCGTTATCGTCTGTCACCAGATAACCGATAGAGTTGGAAGCCAGACCGTAGGCCATAACCGGAGCCATATGCTGGCCATCCGGTGAAGTCGGACGCTCTTTGGTGGTGCCCAACATATTCGGGATGGACGGGCCGTAAATATCCGCATCGAGGATACCGACTTTCGCCCCTTCCGCCGCCAGTGCCAGCGCGAGGTTAACCGCTGTGCTGGATTTGCCCACACCGCCTTTGCCGGAGCTGACCGCCAGAATATTGCGGACACCGTTAATGCCCGGCAGATCATTGGCACGGCGCAGTGTCGCGATATCATGACGCAGTTTCCAGTCCACTGCCGCCGCACCGGTCACTTTACGTAATTCTTTGGTTTTTGCTTCAATCAGTGCTTCAAACGGACGCTTCCAGACAAACGGCATCACCAGCTCAACATGCAGCACATCATCCAGCATCGCGCAGTGGTTCAGCGCTTTGATGGCAATCAGGTTGCGTTTAAGTGTCGGATGCTCAAATGTCGCCAGTACCTGCGCGACCTGTTCATTCAGCAATTCAGGGTTCATCTCCCCGGGGGATTTCGCATTCATCCCGGCTCCTTAGATTTATCATTTTTATTGCCTGTAACTATCGGCATCAATGATAGCAGAAGCCAACTGATTAATTTAGTTATTCCGCACAAAACAAACTCCCTGCAATCAGCAGGGTCATCACGGATACTCACGACGGAAAAAAGTCCCGGAAACCACACACAAAGCCGGATTACTGCTGGCAGGGGTGGACGGGATCGGTTAACATCAAAGACCCTTTATTATTTGAGGAAGTGAAATACTCTATGTCTCAGATCGCTAATAAAATTTTGGTAACCTGTGCGTTACCATATGCAAACGGTTCAATCCATCTCGGTCATATGCTGGAACACATCCAGGCTGATATTTGGGTCCGTTTTCAGCGAATGCGCGGCAAAGAGGTTCACTTCATCTGCGCCGACGATGCTCACGGCACCCCGATTATGCTCAAGGCACAGCAGCAGGGGATCTCCCCTGAAGAAATGATCGCCAAAATGAGCGTCGAGCATCAGAAAGATTTTGCGGATTTCGCCATCAGCTTTGATAACTACCACTCCACGCACAGCGAAGAGAACCGGGTGTTATCAGAGCATATCTATCTGGCGCTGAAAAAGAACGGCCATATTGAAACCCGGACCATTTCCCAGCTGTACGATCCGGAAAAAGGCATGTTCCTGCCGGACCGCTTTGTGAAAGGCACCTGTCCGAAATGTAAAGCAGAAGACCAGTACGGTGATAACTGTGAAGTGTGCAGCGCAACCTACAGCCCGACCGAGCTGATTAACCCGCGCTCCGTGGTTTCCGGTGCCACACCGGTGCTGCGTGAAAGTGAGCACTACTTCTTTGATCTGCCTGCCTTCGCTGACATGTTACAGGCATGGACCCGCAGCGGCGCGCTCCAGGAGCAGGTCGCCAACAAAATGCAGGAGTGGTTTGATTCCGGCCTGCAACAGTGGGATATCAGCCGCGATGCGCCGTATTTCGGGTTTGAAATTCCGGACGCACCGGGTAAATACTTCTATGTCTGGCTGGATGCGCCAATCGGCTACATGGGTTCATTCAAAAACCTGTGTGACAAGCGCGGCAATCTCGATTTTAACGAGTTCTGGAAGAAAGATTCTGATGCGGATCTGTACCACTTTATCGGTAAAGATATCGTGTACTTCCACAGCCTGTTCTGGCCTGCCATGCTGGAAGGCAGCGGTTACCGCAAGCCGACCAACCTGTTTGTCCACGGCTATGTGACCGTGAACGGCGCGAAGATGTCCAAATCACGCGGCACCTTTATTCAGGCACGTACTTATCTGAATCACCTGGATGCTGACAGTCTGCGTTACTACTATGCGGCGAAACTCTCTTCACGCATTGATGATATCGACCTTAACCTGGAAGATTTCGTACAGCGCGTTAACAGCGACATCGTCAACAAAGTGGTTAACCTGGCATCCCGTACGGCGGGCTTTATCAAAAAGCGCTTTAACGGCCGCCTGAGCGCAACACTGGCTGAGCCTGAATTATATCAGCAGTTTATTGATGCTGAGAAAACTATCAGCGAAGAGTATACCGGCCGTGAGTTCGGTAAAGCTATCCGCGAAATCATGGCGCTGGCAGATGTGGCCAACCGTTATATTGATGAGAAAGCACCGTGGGTCGTGGCGAAACAGGAAAGCAAAGATGACGAACTGCACGCCATCTGCACCATGGGTATCAACCTGTTCCGTGCACTGATGACCTACCTGAAACCGGTTATGCCGGAACTGGCGGCACGCAGTGAAGCCTTCCTGAATCAGGAACTGACACTGGACGGCATTGCAAAACCGCTGCTGGATCATCAGATTGCGGACTTCAAAGCACTGTTCAGCCGTATTGAAATGGCAAAAGTGGATGCGATGATTGAAGCCTCCAAGGAAGATATCAAAGCCATGTCAGCCAAGCCGGTCAGCGGCCCGCTGGCAGATGACCCGATTGCGGATACCATCAGTTTTGATGACTTTGCCAAAGTGGATATGCGTATCGCACAGATAGTGTCTGCCGATTTCGTTGACGGCTCTGACAAACTGCTGAAACTGGTATTGGATCTCGGCGGCGAAACCCGTCAGGTCTTCTCCGGTATCCGTCAGGCTTATCCGGACCCGAAAGCGCTGGAAGGCCGTCTGACGGTGATGGTTGCCAACCTCGCACCACGCAAAATGCGTTTTGGTATTTCTGAAGGCATGGTGATGGCCGCAGGTCCCGGCGGAAACGAGATTTTCCTGCTCAGCCCGGATTCCGGTGCACAACCGGGCCAGCAGGTGAAGTAAGTACTTCTCTGTACAATAAACTGAAAAAACCTGCGCTCCGGTGCAGGTTTTTTTATGTGATCTATGGCACAAATAAAAAGTTAATTGTATGATGAATGAGTTCATCCAAGAAGGAACATTATCATGAAACCAAAACAGATAGCGGAAACCGGCTGGCGCTATCTCCGGGCATTTCTGATCCTGTATCTGTGCCTGTTTGCCGGCAATATTATCGCGGTATTACTGCCGTTTTCCGTCCCGGGCAGCATTGTTGGCATGCTGCTGCTTTTTGTGCTGCTCGCACTGCAGATTATCCCGGCGCACTGGGTACAGCCCGGCTGCACCTTATTAATGAAAAACATGACAATGTTATTTTTGCCGATCGGTATCGGTGTGATGAACTATTACGATACCCTCAGCGCCCAGCTGCTGCCGATCCTCGTCGCCTGTGTCGTCAGTACCTTTATCGCCATGTGTGCTGTGGCGCTGAGTTCTGAATTTATTCACCGCCGTCATGTTCCGGTCCCGGAACAACAGGAAGCTGATGCGGTTGCCGCAACAGAACAAACCGAACAACAAGAGAAACGCAAATGTTAACGCATATCTGGTGGTCGCTCCCGCTTACCATCGGCGTCTATTTTCTCGCCAGAGCTATCTATATTAAATTTAAGCTGCCGGTATTAAACCCGCTGCTGATATCCATCGTGATTATCATTCCGCTGCTGGTATTCACCGGAGTCTCATACAACCACTATTTTGAGGGCAGCCGTATCCTCAACGACCTGCTGCAACCCGCGGTGGTGGCGCTGGCATTTCCGCTGTATGAGCAGTTGCATCAAATCCGCGCACAGTGGAAATCCATTATCACTATCTGCTTTGCCGGGAGTGTGATTGCGATGGTCACCGGCACCGCCATTGCCTTTATGATGGGCGCGACACCAGAAATAGCGGCCTCTATCCTGCCGAAATCAGTTACCACACCGATTGCAATCGCGGTTTCCAACTCCATCGGCGGCGTGGCGGCAATCAGTGCTGTCTGTGTGATTTTCGTCGGGATACTCGGCGCAATTTTCGGCCATACCCTGTTCAAACGTCTGCGGGTCACCACCAAAGCCTCGCGTGGCCTGGCAATGGGCACGGCTTCTCACGCCCTCGGTACCGCCCGCTGCGCGGAAGAAGATTATGTGGAAGGGGCATACAGCTCACTGGCATTAATGACCTGCGGGATTATTACTTCTCTGATGGCACCGTTTATCTTCCCGGTGCTGCTGGCGTTATTCGGCTGACTTAAAATTTGAGATCAATTTCGAAAATTCAGCATTTGTTTCATTCGTTTCATAATTAACGTGATAAAAATCACGTTAATTATGTGCGACTCCCCGCTAGAATGATCTTATTGATAATGGAGGTCATTTTATGCAAAACCGCTTTCATGCAGCCCTGAACACACTCCCTTCCCCGTTACAGACCCTGCTGACGGACATTGTTTGTGCTGATACTTTCCCCGGATACTTATCTGCCAAACAGGTCAGTACACTCTGCAACGCCGCAGAGACTGATGAGGACGCACTCGCGCTCGCCATGCTGCCGCTGGCCGCAGCCTGCGCGGTAACACCGGTATCCCGGTTTAATGTCGGCGCGATTGCACACGGACTGAGCGGGAACCTCTATTTCGGCGCCAATATGGAATTCTGCCATGTGCCGTTACAGCAGACAGTACATGCGGAGCAGAGCGCGATTACTCATGCCTGGCTGCGCGGCGAGAACGGCTTGCGCAAAATCACCGTCAATTACACACCGTGCGGCCATTGCCGTCAGTTTATGAATGAACTGAACAGCGGCACAGAGCTGCTGATTCAGTTACCGGAACTGGCCGCCATGCCACTGAAAACCCTGCTGCCGCATGCTTTCGGTCCGGTGGATCTGGGGATTGAAACCCGGCTGTTTGACCAGGTGCATCACGGTTATCATTTCCTCGCCACTAATGCGGTGGTCGGAAAAGCGCTGGAAGCAGCCAACCGCAGCCATGCACCGTATTCTCATTCCCACAGCGGTGTGGCTCTTCAGGACAGCCGCGGGCGCATCTACAGCGGTGCTTATATTGAAAATGCCGCGTTTAACCCGGGACTGCCGCCGTTACAGGCTGCACTGATCTTTATGAATATGACGGGCGGCGACCTGCATGATATCCACCGCGCTGTGCTGGTGGAAGGCAGCAGCGCCACGCTGTCTCAGTGGGAGAGCACTTCTGCCACGCTGAGCGCCCTGGGGTGTCAGGATATCGCCCTGTTCAGCTATTGATTCTGCCTTTACTGAGGTTGATACCTATCGGTTCCGGGTATCAACCTTTACGTGATTATTCAATATAAATCTATCCCGCCTCTCACTTTCACACATCAGCATCACTAATTTCGTAACAATTACTGTACATATTTTTCAGATAACTTAGGATCAGGACGTCCTGTCTTAAAAATGTCAATTGGCAAAGAGTAGTCATACATGGAACTGGAATACGAAAGCAAACGTGCATTATATATCCCGTATGCGGGCCCTATCCTGTTAGAGTTCCCGCTGCTGAACAAAGGAAGCGCCTTCACCGAAGAAGAGCGCAGTAATTTCAACCTCCACGGCCTGCTGCCTGAAGCGGTGGAGACCATCGAAGAGCAGACTGAACGCGCCTATCGTCAGTATTCTGATTTTAAAAACGATACGGATAAGCATATCTACCTGCGTAACATTCAGGATACGAATGAAACGCTGTTCTACCGTCTGCTCAATGCTCACCTCAAAGAAATGATGCCTATCATTTATACCCCGACAGTCGGGGCGGCCTGTGAGCATTTCTCGGACAGCTACCGCCGTGCGCGCGGGCTGTTTATCTCTTATCCGAACCGCGCTTACATTGATGATATGTTACAGAATGCCACCAAGCAGAATGTAAAAGTCATCGTGGTGACTGACGGTGAGCGGATACTTGGTCTCGGTGACCAGGGGATCGGCGGGATGGGCATCCCGATTGGTAAACTCTCTCTGTATACCGCCTGCGGCGGCATCAGTCCGGCGTATACCCTGCCTATCGTGCTGGATGTCGGCACCAATAACCAGCAGCGCCTGAACGACCCGCTCTATATGGGCTGGCGTCATCCGCGGATTACCGGCGAGGAGTATGATGAATTTGTTGATGAATTTATCAATGCCGTTAAACGCCGCTGGCCGGATGTGCTGTTACAGTTTGAAGATTTCGCCCAGAAAAATGCGATGCCGCTGCTGGAACGTTACCGCGATCAGCTCTGCTGCTTCAATGACGATATCCAGGGTACCGCGTCCGTCACGCTCGGCAGCCTGATCGCGGCCAGCCGTGCCGCAGGCGGACAGCTGAAAGATCAGACCGTTGCCTTCCTGGGTGCCGGCTCTGCCGGATGCGGCATCGCCGAGCAGATTATCGCGCAGATGAAATCCGAAGGTCTGAGTGAAGAACAGGCGCGCGCCCGTATCTTTATGGTGGACAGATTCGGCCTGCTGACCGATAAACTGCCTAATCTGCTGAATTTCCAGAGCAAACTGATCACTAAAAGTGACATTATTGCGGGCTGGGATGTGCAGAATGACGCGATTTCGCTGGAAGATGTGGTCCGTAACGCCAAACCAACCGTGCTTATCGGGGTTTCCGGTCAGCCGGGGCTGTTTACGGAAGAGATTATCCGTGAAATGCACAAAAACTGTGAGCGTCCGGTGGTCATGCCGCTGTCTAACCCGACCTCCCGCGTGGAAGCCCGTCCGGAAGATATTATTGCCTGGACAGACGGCCATGCACTGGTTGCAACCGGAAGCCCGTTCAATCCGGTGATTTATAAGGATAAAACGTATCCTATCTCCCAGTGTAACAACTCCTTTATCTTCCCGGGGATTGGTCTGGGTGTGCTGGCTGCCGGTGCCAGACGTGTGACTGACGGTATGATGATGACGGCAAGCCGTGCACTGGCTGATTGTTCGCCGATGGTCATCAATGGCGAGGGCTCACTGCTGCCGGATATCGAAGATATCAAAAAAGTATCCCGGATCATCGCCAAACAGGTTGCCAAGGAAGCACAGATCCAGGGAGTAGCCACCGTGACTTCTGACGGCGCACTCGATGAAGCTATCGAACGCAATTTCTGGCATCCGGAATATCGTGTTTACCGCCGGACATCTTTCTGACGAATAACCGGTGTTCTGCCACTGAAAACCCGCCCCCGTGCGGGTTTTATTCTTTTTTTCACCCTTGCCAGCCTTTCACCGCTCAAGTAATCTTAACCTTACGATAACGATTAGTGATAAAGGTCGCAGGAATAATGGGAAAAGCCCGGATATGGAAACGGATCATTCTGTGGATGCTGGCAGGTATTATCCTGGCGGCAGTGGCGGCTATTGCGGCAGATCGCTGGATTAGCTGGAAAACCGCGCCTTATATCTATGAAAATATCAATGACCTGCCGCCGAGTGAAGTCGGCATGGTACTCGGTACGGCTAAGTACTATAAAAACGGGACAATTAACCAATATTACCGGTATCGTATTCAGGGTGCCGTGAATGCCTATAACAGCGGCAAGGTGAAGTATCTGCTGCTGAGCGGCGATAATGCTCAGCACAGCTACAATGAGCCGAGCACAATGCGTAAGGATCTGGTGAATGCGGGTATCCCGGCCAGTAAAATTGTGCTCGATTTCGCCGGGTTCCGCACGCTCGATTCCGTGGTACGGACACGAAAAGTCTTTGATACTAATGGCTTTACCATTATCACCCAGCGCTTCCATTGTGAACGGGCGCTGTATATCGCAATGGAAAAAGGCATTGAGGCGCGCTGTTACGCTGTTTCCTCCCCGAAGAATATGTTCACTGTCCGGGCCCGGGAAGTGATTGCCCGGCTGGGCGCGCTGGCTGATTTATATATTCTCAACCGCGAACCGCGTTTCCTCGGCCCGCAGGAGTCTATCCCGGCGCCGCAAATCCTGCCTGAAAATGTGCCGTCATACCCGGCAGTGACACCGGAAGAGCTGAATGTGCTTTATCCGGAGCCACCTGTGACACCGGAAAAACCGGCTGATACCGCGCAGCCGGCACCGGCCACACAGTAATATCAACTCATCGGGCAGCCAGTTTATTGGCTGCTTTCCGCCATAACCACTCCACCGGCCCCTGAGAAAAGTAACGCAGCCACAAGGTTGAGAACAGGATGTTAATCAGCCACATCAGCGGCACAAACGCCAGCAGTGTCAGGCGATCAAACTGATTAAAATACCCGAAGTACTTAAACAGCATCACCCCGCACAGCGATTGCAGCAGATAGCTGCTCAGTGCCGTGCGCCCGACCCGCTGTAAACAGGCCGAAACTGGTTTTAACTGAGGTTGTAAACCGTAAAACAGTGCAATAAGCCCGGTGGCCTGTACCGGCTGTAAAATATCTGCAAGCGGATACCCAACAGTGCCTAACCAGAAGACGCTCCAGCCGTTCAGGTATTCCATCCACACAACAACGGCCTGCAACAGCAGTGACGGGATCAGCAGCCATGCAGCCAGCCGCCGGTAGTGAGACAGCGGAAATGTCCCTTTCAGCCAGCCGTTTTTCATCAGCACGGCTCCCAGCAGCATCATCGCCAGTAACTGCCAGCCATACTGAACCACCATCATCATCAGCATACCGCTGATAGTGTTTACTCTGTCCATCATGCCTGTAATACCGCCGGTGTTGGCGATCAGTACTTCATAATCCAGCATCTCCTGCGACGGCTGCCAATACAGCAGTTTCAGCTCACCACCCTCTGATAACAGAAAGAACAGCAGGAACAACCCGGTCAGAATCAGCACCGGCACCAGTGTCAGCCACCAACGGGAGGATACATTGTGGATGATCCAGCAGGCGGCAACACCGGTCAGGCTGTACATCAGCAGGATATCCCCGCTCCAGAGCAGCGCCGTATGCAGCAGCCCGATAACCCCCAGCACCAGCAGACGCGCCATATTCCATGACTGGCTGTAGCGGCTGAGCATCATCAGTGTGGCACCGAACAGCAGTGCAAACATACCGAGGAATTTCCCCTGAACCAGCACACTCAGCCCCGCCCAGGTGGCGATATCTGTTCCTGACGCTGACGGAGTATACAACGGGTTCATGTATGCCGCGGACGGCAGCGCGAACCCGCAAATGTTCAGGATAAAAATACCGAGAACAGCCAGCCCCCGCACCATGTCGAGAACATCAATCCGCGCAGAGGCTGGCGTGACAGACGTATTCATCCGTTAAATATGACGGGCCGCGCGCAGGAATTCCTGGCGGGTATTCTGGCTGGATTTAAATAACCCGCCCAGTGAGGTGGTGGTGGTGGTACTGGTCGCATCACGGATACCGCGCGCTTTGACACAATAATGCACCGCGTCAATGGATACCGCCACATTAGTGGTGCCGAGCAGGGTTTGCAGCGCCAGTAAAATCTGCTGTGTCAGCCGCTCCTGCACCTGCGGACGCTGGGCAAAAAACTGCACAATCCGGTTAATCTTCGACAGCCCGATAACCGTGTCTTTCGGGATATATGCCACGGTGGCTTTACCGTCGATAGTGACAAAGTGATGTTCACACGTACTGGTCAGCGTGATATCACGGACCGTCACCATCTCATCGACTTTCATTTTATTTTCAATCAGGGTGATCTTCGGGAAATTGTGATAATCCAGCCCTGAAAAAATTTCATCCACATACATCTTCGCGATACGTTTCGGGGTATCTGCCAGACTGTCGTCGCTCAGGTCGAGATTGAGCAGCTTCATAATTTCTGTCATATGCGCTTCAATCTGTACCTTACGGGTTTCCGGCGGCAGTGTCTGCTCCCGTAATGGTGTCTCCAGCCCGCGTGCGATCAGCGCGGCGTGGACAAGTTCTGCTTCCCGGCTTAATGATGACATACCTTCTCCGACTATTTTTCAGGTGACTCCCGGTGCTGTGTTGCACCCGTCGGCCGGTCAATACCCGCCGCCCTGCTATTTTAGAGCAATACGCCGTTTTGTTAATCCATTTTGTGGTTTTGGTGATGAAAAGTTTGCACCGGAAATCCCTGTTAATACTACGGATATCAGCCGGAAAGAAAGTAACAAAAACATTTACCGGAAAAACGCCGGATAACAGACGTGTTACATAATCTCATAACGGGTACGGGAAATATTCTTATAATCAGCAAAAACAATCTCTTCGCTGCCAGAAGTAATATCAGAAATAATCACGGCACTGATATTAAACACAATACCGGCAAGAACCGTTCCGGCAGAGATAAGCCCGGCACCTGAAACAGACAATAATTGTTCCTGATTTAATTCCTTCATAATTAACCTCTCAATTATTTAAATATTAAGTGCAGTATCTTTTTTATCAGAACATAAAATCCCAAATAAATAACAGGTATAAGAAAGACATCTGTCATGACATTGTCCGGTCTGACAATTCTCAGTGACGAGCGAGTCACCATCAGAGATGTCAGCACCATACTGATATTCATGGATATTAATCTTATATCTTTCAGATCATTGATTGCCTTCTGAAAAATATTGTTTTTTCTCATGAAACAAGACTCCCCCTGTTATTTTTCATAACAATGACTTTATGCCCTGAAAATTAAATAAAACATAAACCGGTTAAGTTATAAAACCGTTTTTTTAGTTGTCTGTTTTTTATTTTTAACAACTAATAAAGATAACAGAATTAATAAATAATAACCCTGTTATCCCTGAGATAATTATTCGTTTATATCACTACGGTCACGGAAAATCAGCAAACCACCGATAATCAGTGCTGCAAAGGCTACCCACAGCGCCGGTTCCAGTTTGCCGGTAAAATACGCGGAGACAGAGGATACCAGCGGACCGCCGAGTTGCCCGACCGCATACCAGGTGGTCAGCAGCCCCGCCATATAGCGGCCGTGCCCCGGTGCCAGCTGCACCGCAGCCATCAGGCCGCCGCCGACCAGAAACGCACTGACTGTCAGACCACTGATACCGGGCATGACTTCCGCCGCCAGAATACCCGCAGCCTGTGCCCAGAGGGTGATTGCCAGCCGCCGCTGCGGCGTGAAAAAACGCCGTGCGGCAATCGCGGCAGCGATACCGGCCACGGCTGCGACCCCGAATACCGGCCAGACAAACTGAGCAAACAGGCTGCCGGAAAAACGTGCCGCCGCCATCTGCGATAAAAACGTGGCCGGCAGAATATAGCCGAACCCGGCCAGTGCGTAACTCCACAATAAACGGCGGATTTGCGGTGTCATCACCGGTTTACTGTGCGGGGAATGGCTGCTGTTCAGTTCCCCGGGGCGCGGCAGATAGCGGCTGACATACAGACTGAATACCAGTGCCGCCGCGCCGTAAATCCACCAGCCCTGCGAGGCGGTCAGAGATAAGCCCTGAATACCGATTGCCGCCAGCCCGCACAACAGAATCCCGGTGCCGGTTCCGCCGTAAACCGCGACACTCAGTGCCGGACGGTTGAGTTTTGCCAGCGCATCATTGGTCCAGGCAGCAGCTAACACCAGTGTCCAGCCGCTCGCCCAGCCGATAAAAAAGCGTGCGATACTGTGCAGCACCGCACCGGAAATCACCGCCGAGAGCAGTGTGATAATCACCGCGCCCCATAAACCGGTCCACAACCGCAGCTCAATACCGCGTTTTGCCCGCATGGCATCAAAGGACCCGGCAAGATAACCGAGATAGTTCCATGCGGCCACAATACCGGCGGTTGTCAGATCAAGCTGATGCTCATCAATCATCAGCGGCACCTGCGGGGTAAAGGCAAACCGCCCTATCCCCATGGCCACTACCAGCGCAAGAAAACCACTGACTGCAATATGAAGCGCCGTTGTCTGACGGGCGGAGTGAGATGTCGTCATGTGAAATACAATATGTTAATAATTTGTAACACCGTTATACCGAAAGAAGCCTTTAAAATGCAATAATGACTTCCGGAATCATATCTGTTGCTCACGCTTTTGTGCCATATCATTCAACTTGTGCAGTAAGTCTGCCATAATGCCCCTCTCTTTATTATCCGTTTTATCTGCGCCCTGCGGGCTCCGGGAGTGAAACAGCATCATGGCTAATCCGACAGAAAGTCACACCTCTTCGTTAATCTCTTTACAGGAAGCACTGGATAAGCTGCTCGCGACCCCGGCTGCGATCACCGGGACGGAAACGATCGCGCTGACGGATGCCGCCGGGCGGATCACTGCCGCACCTGTTATTTCGCCTATCAATGTACCGCCATTTGATAATTCCGCAATGGATGGTTACGGGCTGCGCCTGGCGGATTGGGACGGAAAAACCCCGCTGCCGGTTGCCGGTCGCGCCCTGGCCGGTGTGCCGTTTAAAGGCGCGTTACCGGCAGGACAATGTGTCCGTATTATGACCGGCGCTCCTGTCCCGGCGGGTGTGGATACCGTGGTGATGCAGGAAGAAGCTGAGGTATCCGATGCCGGGATCACGTTTACCGCCGGTATTACCGCCGGGCAAAATATCCGCCGTATCGGTGAGGATATTGCACAGCACAACGAAGTCTTACCGGCGGGCACCAAACTGGCTGCCGCCCAGCTTCCGCTGATCGCCTCCCTCGGTCTGGCAGAGCTGTCCGTGGTGCGCAAACTGAAAGTGGCGGTGTTCTCCACCGGTGATGAGTTGCAGGCTGTGGGCCAGCCGCTGGGCGACGGACAGATTTATGATACCAACCGCTTTGCGGTTCGCCTGATGCTGGAAAAACTCGGTTGTGATGTGATTGATCTCGGCGTGATCCCGGATAATCCGGAGATCCTGCGCGCCACCTTTGCGAAAGCCGATGTTCAGGCTGATCTGGTGATCAGCAGCGGCGGCGTGTCTGTCGGCGAAGCGGATTACACCAAACAGATTCTTGATGAGATCGGTAAAATTAATTTCTGGAAACTGGCAATCAAACCGGGCAAGCCGTTTGCTTTCGGTAAACTGAATAACGCCTGGTTCTGCGGCCTGCCGGGTAACCCGGTCTCCACCACGGTGACGTTTTATGAGCTGGTACAGCCGCTGATCGCCCGTTTGTCCGGTTTCAGTCAGTGGCAGCCGCCGATGCGGTTTAAAGCCGTCGCCACCACCCCGCTGAAAAAATCCGCCGGTCGTCTGGATTTCCAGCGCGGCATTGCCGGGGTGAATGAGTCTGGTGAGATGGTGGTGAAAACCACCGGCGATCAGGGTTCGCATATTTTCAGTTCTTTCAGCCTCGCCAACTGCTTTATTGTGCTGGAGCGTGAGCGCGGTGCGGTTACGGCCGGTGAAACCGTTGAAATCGAATTTTTTAACCATTTGCTGAAGAATGACTGATGGCGACTGAACCCGGACATATTGAACTCAGTGATGAGGAAGCGCTGCGTTATAACCGTCAGATAGTATTGCGCGGCTTTGATTTCGATGGTCAGGAAGCCCTGAAAGCCGGACGGGTGCTGATCACCGGCCTCGGCGGGCTGGGATGTGCGGCGGCGCAGTATCTGGCAGCGGCAGGGGTTGGTCATCTTACACTGCTGGATTTTGATACAGTGTCGCTCTCCAATCTTCAGCGTCAGATCCTGCACACTGATGCCCGCATCGGAATGGCAAAAACAGAATCCGCTGCGATCGCACTGAAAACCGTTAATCCGCATTGCCGGACTGAAACTGTCACAAAACAGCTGGATTATGATGAACTGGCCATACTGATCCGGTCTCACCATGTGGTGCTGGACTGTACGGATAATGTCACCGTCCGCGAACAACTTAACCGCGCGTGTCATCAGCTGAAGATCCCGCTGGTGTCCGGTGCCGCTATCCGTATGGAAGGACAGATTTCCGTCTTTACCTGGCAGGAGGGGGAACCCTGTTACCGCTGCCTGAGCCGGTTATTCGGGGAAAACAGTCTGACCTGTGTGGAAGCGGGTGTGATGGCACCGCTGGTCGGCACCATCGGCACCCTGGAGGCGATGGAGTGCATCAAACTGCTCACCGGCTACGGGCAGGTGAGCAGCGGAAAAGTGGTGCTGTTTGATGCCATGCGTATGCAGTTCCGCACCATTAATCTTAAGCCTGATCCTCAGTGCGAAGTGTGCGGCTGTAACGGATAGTCTCCGGTTTATCCAGATGGATCTGTGTGACGGCAGGCTGTGTTTCTGCTATCACACGGCCGTCACGGACAGAGTAACGCACCGGCACCTGACGGCGGACGGCATCAAATCCGTTTTCCGCCGGCAGGATCAGCAGGCTGGCACGTTTGCCTTCCGCCACGCCGTAATCCTGTAAGTTCAGGGTGCGCGCACTGTATTCCGTGATCAGTTTCAGCCCGTCATTAATCTGACCATATCCCATCAGCTGACAGACATGCAGCCCCATATGCAGCACCTGGAGCATATTGGCGGTTCCCAGCGGATACCATGGGTCAAACACGTCATCGTGTCCGAAACAGACATTAATATCCGCCGCCAGCATCTCTTTGACACGGGTGATCCCGCGGCGCTTCGGATAAGTATCAAAACGCCCCTGTAAGTGAATGTTCACCAGCGGATTTGCCACAAAGTTAATACCGGACATTTTCAGCAGACGGAACAGACGGGAAGTATAAGCGCCGTTATACGAGTGCATCGCCGTTGTGTGACTCGCGGTAACGCGCGCTCCCATCCCCTCGCGGTGTGCCAGCGCGGCAACGGTTTCCACAAAACGGGACTGCTCATCGTCGATTTCATCACAATGCACGTCGATCAGACGATCATATTTCTGTGCCAGCGCAAAGGTTTTGTGCAGGGATTCCACGCCGTATTCGCGGGTAAATTCAAAATGCGGGATAGCACCGGCCACGTCTGCACCCAGGCGCAGAGCTTCTTCCAGCAAAGCCTCACCATTTGGATAGGACATAATCCCTTCCTGCGGGAACGCGACAATCTGTAAATCCACCCACGGCGCGACTTCCTGCTTCACTTCCAGCATCGCTTTCAGCGCGGTCAGTGTGGCATCGGAGACATCAACATGGGTGCGGACATGCTGGATGCCGTTGGCAATCTGCCATTTCAGGGTCTGCCAGGCACGGGTTTTCACATCGTCGTGCGTCAGCAGCGCTTTGCGCTCCGCCCAGCGTTCAATGCCTTCAAATAATGTACCGGACTGGTTCCAGGCTGGTTCCCCGGCGGTCTGGGTGGTATCGAGGTGAATATGCGGTTCGACAAACGGTGCCGTGACCAGGCCGCCTTCCGCGTCCAGGCTCTCCGGCAGCACTTCCCCCTCCGGCTGCGGTACAATCGCGGTAATGCGCTGATTATCCATATCGATACGCCACAGACCATCACGATCCGGCAGACGGGCATTAAAAATATGTTTTACGGTTTGATTAAGCACGGGTCATCTCCGGGTTGGTTGTGCGACGGCGGTTAAGTAACGGATTGAGAACAGCATAGCTTAATGCCCCGCCGAGAACTGCGTTCACCGGCACAATCCCCGGCAACCAGTGTCCGGCAATCACACCCGCCGCCATCGCCAGCAGCGCGCTGACATTCACATCGCGCATTTTGCTGCGATCGAAGGTCTCATAACGGTGACGGTACATCAGGTAATCGGCAATAATAATGCCCCCGATTGGCGGGATGGCGGCAGATAAGAAGGTCAGCCAGCCGACAAAATTATTGTAGAGCCACAGGGCGCACAGTGTGCCGATAAGCCCGTTGATGATAGATAAAGTTTTGCTGGAAAGCCCGGTGATATTGGCAAACCCCAGGCCGGAAGCGTAAAGCGCGTTATCATTGGTCGTCCAGATATTCAGCCCGAGAACGATAATCGCCGGTAATAACAGCCCCTGGGCAATCATCACATCAGAGATATCCGCCATACCGAGAGACGCGGCCCCGGCTGCTCCGAAGATAAACATCAGTGAGTTACCGAGGAAGAAGGCGATAATCGCCACCAGCACCGCAATTTTCGGTTTGCGGCCGAAGCGGACAAAATCCGCTGTCAGCGTACCGGCACTGACAAACGAGCCGACCACCATGGCGAGCGCCAGATTAAAATCAATCGGCTGAGCCGGAATCACATCACGCAGTACACTCATACCGCCCATGTCTGTAACCGCCAGGTAAACCGAATAGCTGCCGAGAATGGCAATCGCCGGAACCGCAATCACGGAGAGTACAGTCAGTGCGGAGATGCCGAAGAAAACGGTAATGGTCATCAGCACTCCGGAGATGCCGATCAGCCAGCTGATATCCCAGCCTGTCGCTTTGCCGACCGGAATGGCAAACATGGCCACGCCGACACCAAACCAGCCGACTTGTGTGCCGCCGAGTAAGAATGAAGGGAGCCAGGAGCCTTTGATACCGAAGGAGTAACGCGCGAGAAGGTGAGTTGTTAAGCCGGTTTTGGAACCAATGAAACCAAGAAAAGCGGTGTAGACACCAAGAAGAAGATTACCGATAAACACTGCGAGGAAGAAATCATTAAAACTGAGACCGGTACCGAGCGCACCTCCGGTCCACATACTGGCGGAAAAGAAGGTCAAACCCAGCATTACAAAGGTTAATGCCAGCCCGCCTTTCCGCGCGGATATGGGCACAGGCCCATGACTGTAATTTTTATCCCCGGACACAATTGCCTCCTGTTGCTTTTCTCAGGCCAAAAAAATCTGACGAATTCTATAGCCGCAAAAAACAAAAGCAAACGATTTCGTTCACACTTAAAGAGAATTAACGCATGACTGACATTCCGGCTGAAAATCATCCTGACGCAAAAAACAACAAGGAAGAAACCGGAAATAATACCTGATTACCGCGCCCGTTATTGTCTGCCGGAACACCGGCATCTGCTGCCGGAGAATGAACGCGATATGACTAATATCCGCCGGCGGACGTTTTCATAAATTAAAAAATAGATAAAAATCAATTTATTAATTTTTTATTACCGGAGACCACAGAATATAACGGTAAGTCTTACATTACGTCAGAGATATAACGCAGAATCTCATGATAGCTTATTTCTTTTCCGGAATACTGTTTATGTCCCCGGATATGCCGGATGGATGACATTATTTTTTACCGGCCTTTTCCGGTCTGTTATTACTTTATCGTTACTTATCGTTTTTATACATCCGTTTACTTCCCCGTTCAGTTCCCCGGAAAACGATCACCGGTAAGGATGTTTTATCCTTATAGCTGCTTTATCATCGTTTTGCTGAATTTCCGGGAAAATACGCTATATTCATTGTCATTATCCTGTTCAACTCTTATTGCCAAATACAGATAACTCATATATTGTACGCCGCCTGCATTTACCCCAGCGTGTGGTGATGGCCCGTTTATCACTGACGTTTCAGTAAAGTGCGCACGATGCAGACGCAAGGTGCGAGGTTTATTGAAAATAAATGCAGACTGACCGTCATCCGCTGACGGCCGGAAAATAAGTGCTGTGCCGGGACGCCATGTCCGCGGCATGTTTCAGGCTATTGGGAAGGGCTGTAAAAATGCAACAGAATACTGTGCAGATGAAACGCGTATTAAATACCCCCGCGTTGGTTTTCTTCGGGCTCGCCTATATGGTGCCCCTTGGTATCTTCACGACTTACGGACAGGTCACCGTCCTCAGTGAAGGTCATTTACCGGTTGCTTATATTATTACTCTGACAGCCGTCCTGTTTACCGCACTCAGCTATTGTAAAATGACCAGCACACTGCCGCTGGCCGGCTCTGCGTATTCTTATGTCCAGAAAATCTTCGGCGGGAATACCGGGTTTCTGGTCGGCTGGGCGCAATTGCTGGATTATCTGTTTCTGCCGATTATCAACTATATCGCCATCGGTATTTTTGTGCATGAAGCACTGCCGTCGGTACCGATGGAACTGATTATCGTCTCCGCCATTGTGATTGTGTCCGTACTGAATATTCTCGGGATAAAACTGGTCACCTCGATGAATATGCTGATCATTGTGATGCAGCTGATATTTATCGCGCTGTTCCTGTATCTCAGCTTCAGTTCAGCATTCACGCTGGATAAAGAGGCGCTGCTCGCTCCGCTGACGGTGATGTCTGATCAGGTATCCGGGCTGTTTGCCGGTGCGGCGGTTCTGTGTCTGGCATTCCTCGGATTTGATGCCATTTCCACCATGGCGGAAGAGACCAAAGACGCCAAACGCGCACTGCCGAAAGCAATTCTCTATACCGTGTTTATTGCCGGGACATTATTTATCATTATCTCTTACGCCGCCCACCTGAGCTATCCGGCGTGGCGTGATTTCCTGCCGAACACCGATATCGCCAGTATTCAGGTGATGGAAAAAGTCGGCGGTGCACTGATGGCGTCCTCCTTTATCACGGCTTATGTGATCGGCGTATTTGCCTCCGCGATGACATCCCAGGCCAGTATTGTGCGGATTTTTTATGCCATGGGCCGTGAAGGGGTGCTGCCGCGCTCTGTGTTTGCCCGTCTGCATGCCCGGTTCAACACCCCGGTGCTGTCGATCCTGTTTGTCGCCCTCGCCTCACTGATGGCGCTGGTGCTCTCCCTGAGCCTGGTGGCGTCCATGATAAGCTTCGGCGCACTGATTGCATTTACCTTTGTAAACCTGTGTGTTATCAAACACTTTATTATTGACCGGAAGGAGCCGCTGACGGCTGCCGTGATTCTGCGCTGTCTGGTGGTACCGGCGATCGGGGTGCTGCTGACCCTGTGGCTGTGGACCAGTCTGGATGCCCAGGCACTGACTGTCGGCCTGATCTGGCTGGGGATCGGCGTGGTGTACCTCGGTGTGATCACCCGGTTCTTTACCCGCCGTCCGCCGTCAATCACGGAAGAAGAAACTCACTTAATTATCAATTAACTCTGTTGATGAGGACTGGAGAGCATAATGAAAATGACTGCCGCTGATATTATTTATCACAACGGTTATATCTATACTGCGGATGCGGAAAACCGCGTCGCCGGGGCCATCGCTATTGCTGACGGCCGTATTCTTGCCTGTGGTGATAATGATGACATGGCAGCATTCCGTGGTGAGCATACACAGTTTATCGACCTCGATGGCAAAATGATGATGCCGGGGATTATTGATGGTCATATGCACCCGTTCTGGGGCGGTATTCAGCTGTTCGGCTGCCATCTGAATTATGAATCCCTGACCATTGACGAGATCCTCGCCCGCGTGCAGGCGCATCTGGATAATGATCCGCGCACCGGCGAAAACGACTGGCTGAAAGTGACCGCCTGGCTGCGTCAGGGGATGTTACCGGCCGGTATTGATATGTACCGCGAAGATATGGACAAACTCAATACCCGCCACCCTGTCGTGCTGTTCTCCAATGACTGCCATACTCTGCTCGCCAACAGCCGTGCGCTGGAACTGTTCGGTATCACCAAAGAAACCCCGGCACCGAGTGACGGTAAAATCGGCAAACACGCTGACGGTGAACTGAACGGTATTCTCGAGGATGCCCCGGCCATGCGTGCAGCGGACAGCATTCCGTCCATTCAGGCTGACCGCGCGCCGGATGTTGCCCGTCTGGTGCAGAAAGTCCTTAATGAACAGGGCGTCACCATGGTGATGGATGCCCGTGTGGCAGAATTGCAGCTGGATGCGTTCCGTACATTGCAGGAACAGGGTGAACTGACACTGCGTATTCAGGCCGCCCGTGAAATCACCCCGGATGATGCGCCGGACGTGGCATCTGTTCCGCAGGCCGTGAAAAACGCGGTTGCCTTTGCAGAGCGCTATCATCAGCCGGAATGGGGCCCTGAGCCGGGCATTGCGGTAAAAAACATCAAAATGTTTGTCGATGGTGTGCTTCAGTTCCCGACGATGACCGCCTCCCTGCTGAAACCGTACCGGATCAATCACGGCACCCCGGCACAACCGGACTGGCGTGAGACAGATAACTACGGCGATCTCTACTTCACCTCAGACGTGATTGATGCCCTGCTCGAACGTATCGCAGCTGCCGGGTACGATCCGCATCTGCACACCGTCGGTGAAGGCGCGGTTGATATGGTGCTCAACGGTATCGAAAAAATGCGTGCCGCACATCCGGGCAAAGATATCCGTCCGGGACTCGCTCACAATGAGCTGGTGGATGCCAAAGATTATGCGCGCTTCGCCAGACTCGGCACCATTGCCTGTCTCTCCTTCCAGTGGGCGGCACCAACTGCGGAGCTGGCGGAATTCACCCGCAATATGATCGGTGAAACCCGTTATCAGCAGCTGGAGCCTATCGCCAAGTTTATTGATGCCGGGGCGGTGGTCGCGTTCGGCAGTGACTGGCCGATTGATGATTTTGATGAATGGTATGATCTGAAAGTGGCGGCTACCCGCCGTGGTCATCCGGTTAACGGGCAGCCTGCACAGCGTCTGGATACTGACCGCGACCTGACCATCACGGAAGTGCTGCGCGCCGCCACGATTGACTCGGCTTATGCCCAGCACCGCGAAGATATTCTCGGCTCCCTAGAACCGGGCAAACTGGCGGATATTATCGTGCTGGATCGCAATGTGTTCCAGATCCCGGCGGATGATATCGCCAATGTGAAAGTGCTGCGTACGATTGTCGGCGGTAAAACCGTTCATCTGACCAACTGACGGTAACCGGCACTCTGAAAACAGAAACCTCATCACCGGATGAGGTTTTTTTATCTCAGTGCTTAATTGCCAGCGTGTGGATCACCGGCTGGTAACCTTCGCGCTCATATAACCGCAGTGCGCCGGTATTTTCCGGCAGCACCGATAACTCCAGATGCGTATGGCCCTGTGCTTTTGACCAGACTTTAACGGCATCCAGCAGCTCTTTACCTGTGCCCTGCCCGCGCACTACCGGATCAACCACAATATCAAAGATATAACCGAAACGGCGCGGCACCACGCAAGTATAAGGTGAGGTATCCTGCGTCTGGGCAAACACGAATCCGGTAATACACCCTTCCGTTTCCGCCACCAGCAGACAAAATTTCTCATCCGCAACGGCATTTTCGATAAACCCGCGATCCTGCTCCGCCGGACACCAGCGATCAGGCTGATAACCTGCCATCAGTGCAAATAATTGCTGATAAAGCTCAGCAATGCGGTCAGTGTCATTCAGTGTGGCCGGGCGGATTATCATCGTGCTCTCCGGTTAATCGTAGGTTTTGACCGCAGGCGCCTCATAGTCACGGAAACGGCGGATAAGCGCGTTACCGTCAGTTTCGGCTATTGCCATATGGCGGTATTTTTCCTGCATAAACTGTTCATCGGTCATTTTGTTGATCAGTGACAGCAGCGGATCATAATAGTTATTAATATTCATGAGCCCGACCGGCTTCTGATGCAGCCCGATCTGACTCCACGTAAAGACTTCTGCAAACTCTTCCAGAGTGCCGAAACCGCCCGGCAGTGCGACAAATCCGTCTGCCAGTTCAATCATTTTGCTTTTGCGTTCATGCATGGTACTGACACGGTGAAGTTCGGTCAGATTTTTATGGGCAATTTCGCGTCCTTCCAGCAAGGCCGGGATCACACCGATAGCCTGTCCGCCTTCACGGAGCACGGTATCCGCCAACGTTCCCATAATCCCCACACTGGCACCACCGTAAACCAGGGTAATCCCCTGCTCAACCAGAACCCGGGCAAATTTCACGGCTTCATCGCGGTAAATCTCTGATGCACCCGCTGCTGACCCGCAATAGACCGCTATTCGTTTAATATCCCGCATATCTGCCCTGTCCTTATCATTATAAATTGAAAATCCGAGAGTCAGTATACGCAAGCGGTCTGAAGATAGCACTCGTCAGATTTTGCTATGCTATCCCGCAACCTTTGTCAGCGGATTAATATCCTCTCAAATCAGTAATTGCTATCCGTCATCAGCCCCGCTAAGATTGCAGAACGAGTTCTGCCTTTTGCATGTAATTCCACATAACTAATTGTCTCATCGCATTTTTATTGCTCCCGAGGTTCTTCATGTCTGCGTCTCCCCGCCAGCAAAGTGGTTCTCCGTGGTTACCGATCGGCTTATTGCTGCTGTCGATGATCTCTATTCAGAGCGGTGCCTCACTGGCGAAAACCCTGTTCCCGGTTATCGGCGCCCCGGGTGTGACCGCCCTGCGTCTGCTGCTGGGTACTGCTATTCTGCTGGTGATTTTTAAGCCCTGGCGGCTGCGTTTTACCCGTGAATCACTGCTGCCGATGCTGGGATACGGCCTCTCGCTCGGGGTGATGAACTATCTGTTTTATCTGGCGCTGTCCACCATTCCGCTCGGGATCGCTGTCGCGCTGGAATTTACCGGGCCGCTGGCTGTGGCGATGTTTGGTGCGCGGAAAATAACGGATTATCTCTGGATTATTCTGGTGATCGCCGGTCTGGCCTTTCTGCTGCCGCTCGGTGAGCAGATCGGGGATCTTAAGCAACTGGACCCGATCGGGATGCTGTATGCTCTGGGTGCCGGTGCGGGCTGGGCGCTCTATATTATTTTCGGCCAGCGGGCCGGACGGTTTTACGGTACAGCCACGGTTTCTGTCGGGTCACTTATCGCCGCGCTGATTTTCTTCCCTGTCGGGGCATATCACAGTGATCTCAGTGTGATGTTCAGCTGGGCGGTACTGCCTGTCGGGGTGGCAGTGGCAATCTTATCAACAGCCTTTCCGTACTCGCTGGAGATGGTGGCACTGACCCGTCTGCCGACACGGACATTCGGCATCCTGATGAGTCTTGAGCCGGTGATTGGTGCGATGGTCGGTATTATTTTCCTGAGCGAGCACCTGTTGTTCACACAATGGCTGGCGCTGAGCTGTATTGTGGTCGCCTCCATGGGCGCGGCACTGACCATCAAACCGAAGTCAAAAATCAAATCTGTTGAGTAATCCCCCATACTGAAACCGGCCTTGTGCCGGTTTGCCTATCGATTCTATAGATTTAATCGAATTTAACTATTATATGCACGGCCCTATAGTAACCCCATCGAAACAACGATATTTAACGGAATAGATAAGGGGAACAATAATGAGCACCGCGAAATTAGTGAAAACCACAGCTTCTCACTTAGTGTACACCCGTAACGATGTCACTGATGATATTAAGCAGGAAACCATTGATGAACTGAATCATCAGGTTCTTCAGTTTATTGACCTGTCCCTGATGACCAAACAGGCGCACTGGAATCTGCGCGGACGTAATTTCATTGCTGTACATGAAATGCTGGACGGCTTCCGCGACAGCCTGAACAGCCACCTGGATACCTTTGCCGAACGCGCTGTTCAGCTCGGAGGTGTGGCTCTCGGTACATCACAGGCCATCAGTAAGGCCACCGCTTTACCGGCCTATCCGACAGATATCCACAGCGTGCAGGATCACCTGAAAGTACTGGCCGACCGTTATGCCATCGTCGCCAACGATATCCGCCGTGCCGTCAGCCGCGTTGAGGATGAAAATACCGCAGATATGTTTACTGCCGCCTCCCGCGACCTCGACCAGTACCTGTGGTTTATCGAAGCTAATATCGAATAAGTATCAGAAATACAGCACCGCAGCCGCCGGGTTGCGGGCTGAAATAAACATCTCATGTGTGAGTATGTGTCGAAGACAATAAAAACAGTAAGACCTTGTGAGTCAATCCTACCCTTTATACCGCCTCCGGGCGGTTTTTTTTTGCTTATTATTCTGCGGTATTAACGGTATTTCCCTATAAGCCACAACCCGAAAACATACGTATTTCAAAAACAAAAAAAACGCATAAAATTAAATGAAATAAAGGGAATACGTTAATACGTAATTATGGCAGGTCATTATCTCAGTAATAATACCTGTCCGTGTATTCCTTTGCGCACAGCGGAGAAATTAAATGAAATTATATCTGTTATTTATCGTGTATTTTATCAGCGTCTTTTCTTTCGCTGATAGTATCAGTGCAAATGGTACCCGCTATATTTATCCTGAGGGTGTAAGCGATATCACTGTCCGGATAAGTAATGGCTCCGCCGGTACGGCATTTGTTCAGTACTGGCTTGATCCGGGGGATTCTGAAGTACTGCCCGCGAAACTGCCTGTAACACCGTTTGAGCTGACTCCGCCGATTTCGCGCATCAACCCCGGCGCAAATCAGATACTGCGCCTCAGGCTGATTGATAAAAATGCTATGCCGGCCGACAGAGAAAGCCTGTGGTGGCTGAATGTTCTTGATATTCCGCCGGTCAGTAAAACATCACCGCTGAAAGAAAAAGATTCTGTCCAGCTGGCAGTTCGTTCCCGGTTTAAAGTATTTTACCGCCCGACCGGATTAAGTGACAGAAGCACAGCCACTCAGCAGATAACATTTCAGTCCGGCAGTAATGCAATACAGGTAAATAATAATTCCCCGTACCATATTACCATTACAGAAATAACCCTGGCAGATAAGAAACAAATATTGCATAAATCATTTATGCTGCAACCGAAAAGCCGTTCGGAAATCGCGGTAAAAAGCGCGGTTAAGCGCGGCAACACGCTGATTATCAGTAATATCAATGATTACGGCAGTAACGTAACCTTTACGGCCACCGCAGAATAATTGTCGCCGCGATTTTATTTTTCCGGTTCAATATCCGGCCGCACAATCGGAAAAACCGGTAATGCATTGAGCAGCCTGCTGCCGTACCGTTTGGTCAGCAGGCGCTGATCATAAATCACCACATCACCATGGCACTGATGACTGCGGATCAGCCGTCCGACCTGCTGGATCAGGGTGAATGAGGCACCCGGCAGGCTCTGGATTTCAAACGGATAGCGGTTCAGGGATTTCAGCCAGTCATTTTCTGTGATAATCACTGGGTTGGTGACCGGCGGAAAGGCGATTTTATGGATATGCACCTGCGTCAGGTAATCCCCTTTCAGATCAAGCCCCTCCGCAAAAGAATGCAGGCCTATCAGCACACTGGTCTGCCCGTCCCGTATCCGCTGACAATGTGTTTCCACCAGCCGGTAGCGGGGCTGATCGCCCTGTACCAGCAGTTGCAGCCGCAAATCTGTCACATGAGTGAGAAAAAGATCCATCGCCCGCTGGCTGTTAAACAGCACCAGCATGCCGCGGTGTTCACCGGACGCCAGTTGTGAGCGGAAGTAACGCGCCATCTCTCCGATATGCGCAGCTTCATCCGCCGGTGTCGGCTCATAATGCATTTTCGGGATCACCAGGCGCCCCTGGCGGCAGTGGTCAAACGGGGAACCGAGCGCCACAAAGCGATCATCCGCCTTTTCACTCAGCCCGGTCATTTCCTGTAACCGGCTGAAACTGTTGAGCGAACGCAGTGTCGCCGAGGTCACTATGATATTCGGCACATTGCGCCATAACAGATGCCCGAGCTGTTCGCTGACGCGAATGCCCGCACAGTGAAACCAGAGGTGAGACTGATTCTTTTCATAGCGGCGGCTGAGCCATTTTGAAACCGGTGCGTGTGAGATTTCCGACAGCGCCGCCAGACGCCACAGTTTGGCGCTGTTTTCCAGTGCGCCGAGAAACTTTCCGGCCGCGAGAATAGCCTTGTGCAGACGGACAATATCCTGCTTTGCTGTCTGTTCGTTCAGGTCACTGAGTATTCCCTCCACCATGCTGTGCAGAGCATCCGTCTGTTTTGACAGCTGCTGAGCGGCTGCGGTCAGCGGTTCCGGCAATTCCCCGAGCGGAAACAGATAGTGCGGATCTGCCGCCTGCTCCGGCAGCAGCGCTTGTGTATACATTGCCACATCACGATACACGTCCGACATCGCTTCCAGATGTTTTTGCAGACGCGCGCTGTCCGCCAGTTTCGGTGGTTTTACCGGACGGAATTGTTGCAGATACTGAGTGACAAACCGGGAAAGGTTATCCAGCTGCGCCTGAAGTGATACCAGTGTGATATCCCCCTCTACTTCCAGGGAATCACGGGCCACATCGGCAATATGATGCCCCTCATCCAGCACCAGCAGCAGTTTTTTACTTTCCGGCAGAACAGATTCATTTTCCATTGCCGCCATCACCAGCGCATGGTTGGCAACCACCACATCCACACTTTCAATTTCTCGCCGTGCCAGAAAAAACGGGCAGCGTGAGTAATACTGGCAGTTGCGGCCGAGGCAGCTGAGTTTGTCGGTACTGATTTTGCGCCACAGGCTGTCCGGAATGGAGGTTTTATGGTGATCCCGAAGGCCGTCCCAGCCGAAAGAGGTAAAATCATTCTGCAACTGCCGCACCGTGTCACGTTCAGAGGCCGTTGCCACATCCGCCTTATCTTCCAGCAGCAGCATCAGGTCAATCTGCTCCCCTTCCGCCGCACCGATCACCGCCATATTGCGCGGACACACATAACGCCCGCGCCCGAATGCGCCGGTAAAACGCAGGTCAGGGATAATTTTTGCCAGCAGCGGCAGATCTTTGCTGTAGATCTGATCCTGCAACGCGACATTGGCGGTGCTGATCACCAGCAGTTTTTGCTGCTCACGTGCCATTGCAATGCCGGGGATCAGATAAGAGAGGGTTTTTCCCACCCCGGTCGGAGCTTCAATCACCAGATGCCGGCCTTCATCCCCCGCCATTGTCCGGGCAACCTCCGCAATCATCTCCCGCTGCGGGGCGCGCGGAACAAAGCCGTCAATCTGCTCCGGCAGGGCTTTGTACCAGGCGCTGATTTGTTGTTTGACGGTGGCGGAAAGGGGCATCAGAAAAACCTATGGATAAATAAACAGGGGGCTATTGTTTCACACTACAGAAAAAAAATCAGCATGTCCGGGCCGTTACCGCTCATTTTTTGCATACGGTTGCTTCAATAGTTTGTTACAATTAATCAACATCCCTCCGAATTTATCCGGCAGACAGGCTATATCAGATAAGATCAGAATACATTTATGAAGAAATTATTGATTATTTTCATTTTTATTTTTGCTTTCGGCTCCCTCGGCGGCGTTTTTCTTGCCGGAATGAACATGTATAATCGTTCAGTTGCCCCTGAGACTCCATCCACGGCGCAGGAGACGACCACCGGAGAAACCCGGTAATACTCTGCGTCCTGCTAACGAGGTTATTGCGATGTACCGAGACTATTTTGTGACAGCAGACTGGCTGCACACACACCTGAATGATGAAAATCTTGTCGTGCTCGATGTCAGCAAAGCACCACCCGTTCAGCCCGCAGATTGCCGTCAGTTGTGGCTTGAGCGCCATATTCCGGGCGCACACTATTTTGATCAGGATAAGGTCGCTGATCTCACCTCCCCGCTGCCGCATATGCTGCCGTCACCGGACGTGTTCGCACAAGCCGCCGGTGAGCTGGGGATTGATAATGACACCATGGTGATTATTTATGATCAGGGCAATCTGTTCTCCGCCCCGCGCGCCTGGTGGACACTGAAAACCTTCGGTGTGAAAAATCTGCGGATTTTACAGGGCGGGCTGAATGCCTGGATCAGTGCCGGTTATGCCACCGAAAGCGGCGAAATCCCGCTGCCGCAGGCAAAAACGTTTGTTCCTGAGTTTCAGCGCCATAATGCTGTGAATAAAGATGATGTACTGCTGGCGATTACCGACCCGGAAATCCAGATTGTCGATGCCCGCTCTGCCGACCGTTTTCAGGCACTGGCACCGGACCCGCGTCCCGGAGTTCGCTCCGGCCATATTCCCGGCAGTTGCAATGTGCCGTGGAATACCCTGGTGGAAAACGGGATCTTCAAATCCCCGACGCAGATTCAGCAACTGTTCCGTGATGCAGGTGTGGATTTAAACAAATACCTTGTGGTGTCCTGCGGCTCCGGCATGACAGCCGCCGTACTGCTGCTCGCGCTGACACTTACCGGCCATCAGAATGTCCGTCTGTATGACGGTTCATGGGCGGAATGGGGCGGTTCAGATAACCTGCCGATCGAACCATAAAAAAATGCCGGAGCACATCAGTGACTCCGGCATTTTTTAATCTGTTATGCAGCTGTCAGCCCGCAAACTTCCCGGCAAGAAACAGCACAACCATCGCACCGATAACGGCCACAACAAAACTACCGAAATTAAACCCGTCAACCCGGCCTTTGCCGAAGAAAACACTGATATAACCCCCGACAACAGCACCGACGACCCCTAATATAATGGTCATAATAATTCCGATACTGTAGGTTCCGGGCATAATCCACTTCGCCAGCACACCTGCAATCAAACCAAAAATAACCCAAGAAAGAAAATTCATTACTGCCTCCTGCTGTATTAACGGGTTAAGAAAAAATCCGGTTCACCTGTCAATTAAAGTGTCATATGGCAAAAAAAGCAAATTTTATGCGCCCTGAGCCCGGGCAATCGCCTGTGCAATCGATGGGGAATCTTTCAGCGGACGAATAACAGCAAAGAGTTCATCCGCTTCCTGCGGATAGGCTTTATGCAGATAGCTGAACCACTGTTTGATACGCGCCACATGGTACAGCCCGGTATCACCCTGCTTTTCCAGCTGCGTGTAACGGTGCAGTAATGCCACGATATCCGGCCACGGCATAAAAGGCGCATTGTGTTTGACCACCCGGCTCAGATTCGGCACATTAAGCGCCCCGCGCCCGAGCATCACGGCATCACATCCGGTAACAGCCAGACATTCCCGCGCACTCTGCCAGTCCCGGATCTCGCCGTTGGCAATCACCGGAATGGAGAGCCGCTGACGGATAGCCGCGATCGCCGGCCAGTCAATCAGATCCGCGCGATAGCCTGCTTCTTTGGTGCGCCCATGTACCGTGATCTCCGTTGCCCCGCCCTGTGCCACCGCATCGGCAATTTCAAACTGATGTGCATTACTGCTCCAGCCGAGCCGCACTTTCACAGACACCGGCAGATGCGCTGGAACCGCCTCACGGATAGCTTTGGTGCCCTGATAAATCAGCTCCGGGTCTTTCAG
>NZ_NRQY01000001.1:1561986-1674573 GCF_003996855.1 Morganella morganii
TGGAACCGCCTCACGGATAGCTTTGGTGCCCTGATAAATCAGCTCCGGGTCTTTCAGCAGGGTCGCCCCGCCGCCGCTGCCGTTCACTGTTTTGGACGGACAGCCGCAGTTGAGATCCACCCCGTGCGAGCCGAGTTCAGCCGCCCGTGCCGCATTTTCCGCCAGCCACTGCGGGAACTGCCCCAGCAGCTGAACCCGCACCGGCGTACCGGATTCGGTCAGGCCGCCATGCTCCAGCTCCGGACAAAGACGGAAAAACAGTTTCTCCGGCAGCAGCATATCCACCACACGGACAAACTCGGTAATACAGAGATCATAATCATTCACCGCCGTCAGCAGATGGCGGACAAGGGGGTCTAAGACCCCCTGCATCGGTGCTAAAAGAACACGCATGAGCCGGTACCGTTATTTCCCCCGGTTACCCCACGGGCTGCCGGAGTCGCTGTTACCGGAACGCGGCTTGTTCTGACGCGGACGTGACGGGCGTTTGTCGCCGCCACTGCTGTTACTGCGGCCTTCGGCGCTGCGCCCCTGTCCGCCCTGACGTCCGCCGCCGGAACGGCCATTACCGCCGCGACCCTGTTTTGCTTTTTGGATAGGTTCGGCTTTGATGGACGGGTCCGGATCGTAGCCCGGTTCAGCAATCTGTTCGATTTGCTTTTTCAGCAGTTTTTCAATGTCGCGTAATAAATCATGCTCATCGACACAGACCAGTGATAATGCCAGACCGGTAGCATCCGCACGCCCAGTGCGGCCGATACGGTGGACATAATCTTCTGCCACATTAGGCAGTTCATAGTTCACGACATACGGCAGCTGTTCGATATCCAGGCCGCGTGCCGCGATATCGGTCGCAACCAGCGCGCGGATCGCACCGCTTTTGAAATCCGCCAGTGCACGGGTGCGTGCGCCCTGGGATTTATTACCGTGAATAGCCGCTGCTTTAATGCCGCTGCCGTTGAGGAATTCCGCCAGACGGTTAGCGCCGTGTTTGGTGCGGGTGAAAATCAGTACCTGCTCCCAGTTATCACGGCCAATCAGGTGTGCCAGCAGTTCGGCTTTGCGTTTTTTATCCACCAGATGCACAAGCTGCGTGATCTGCTGTGAAGCACTGTTGCGCGGAGAGACTTCCACCGTCACCGGATTATTCAGAATGGTATTCGCCAGTGATTTGATTCCGTTGGAGAATGTCGCGGAAAACAGCAGATTCTGACGCTTCACCGGTAATTTTTTGATAACACGGCGGATATCATGGATAAAGCCCATATCCAGCATGCGGTCAGCTTCATCCAGCACCAGAATTTCGACTTTGGATAAATCCACTGCATTCTGATGTTCCAGATCCAGCAGGCGCCCCGGTGTGGCAATCAGGATATCCACGCCGCTGCGCAGTTTCATCATCTGCGGATTGATACTCACCCCGCCGAAGACAACCAGAGAGCGGGTACGCAGGTGACGGCTGTACTCACGGACGTTTTCGCCGATCTGTGCTGCTAGTTCGCGGGTCGGGGACAAGATCAGCGCGCGTACCGGACGCCCGCCGCCTTTGCGCGGATTATCCTGTAAATATTGCAGGATAGGTAAGGTAAAACCGGCGGTTTTTCCTGTACCGGTTTGTGCGCTGGCTAATAAGTCATGACCGGCAAGCACCTGAGGAATGGCCTGCATCTGAATCGGGGTCGGCTGTTCGTAGCCCATCTCTGCGACGGCCTTCTGAATTTCCGGGCATAATGGTAATGATGAAAAACTCATGAATTGTTAAGACTCCGCCCCGGTCTGTTGTCTGCGGGGTCTGCTGATAATTGAATGTCGAAAATTAATCCGTCACTCCGGAAGAAATATCGATAAAATACGTCTGCGATCAATCCGTTGCTTACTGCTCATTTACAACAGATACTGATGAGCATACAGTTAATCATATGATTGATCTCTCGTTTATGCCGACACACCTATAAGGATATACGCCATGTCAGTCAATACGACTAATACGCCGCGAGGCGAACAAGCCAAACTCGCTTTACTGGAAGCCGCTATTGAGATTTTCGGACTGAACGGCCCAAATAGTGCCACTACTCGCCAGATTGCACAACGTGCGGATCAAAATATCGCAGCTATTGCTTATTATTTCGGCTCAAAAGACGGGTTGTATCTGGCCGTTGCACAGCATATCGCTGACATTATCCGTGATGAATTCCGTCCTGTCATTGAAGAAATTGATTTGTTTCTGGCAAATGGTACTGACGAACAGGATGAAACCCGCTGTTTACAACTGATTGAGCTGAGTTTTCTCGCCTATAATGAACTGGTGCTGAAGAAAAGTAATATTCATATCAGCCGGATTATGTCACGTGAGCAATTAATTCCGACCAAAGCCTACACGCTTATCCACGAACAGGCGCTGTCAGCCATTTTTACCCGTCAGGCCAGACTGATCGCCCGTTATACCGGGCTGCCGGACGGGCATATCAACACATTGATCCATACGCACGCCCTGATGGGTGAGATTTTGTCTTTCCGCCTGGCAAGGGAAAATCTGCTGCGCCAGACCGGCTGGGACAATATCGGCCCGAAAGAATATGACATGATCAACGATGTGCTGCGCGAACATATCCGCCTGCTGCTCAGCGGATTAAAACAGCATTACCGCAACTGATACACCACTGTCTCTGATAACTCACTGGAAACCAATTCATGAAACCAATGAAAAAAACCGGGATACTTATCATTATTCTGATTCTGCTGGCCGGTGCCGGCGGATGGTACTGGTGGGAGTCACGCCCGTCAGGGCCAGCCCTGCTGTACGGTAATGTGGATATCCGGACAGTGAATCTTGGTTTTCGTGTCGGCGGCAAACTGCAATCCCTGAATGCGGATGAAGGGGCAGTTGTGCAGCCCGGCGGGTTACTCGGTACGCTGGATGATACACCGTACCGCCACGCCCTGCTGAAAGCGGAAGGGATACGGGACAGTGCACAGGCGGCACTACTGCTGATGGAAACCGGCTACCGTCCGGAAGAAATCGCGCAGGCAAAAGCGGATGTAGCCCGTAATACCGCAGCAGCGGAATTTGCCCGTCAGTTTTATCAGCGTCAGGCCGGGCTGATGAAAAGCCGGGCCATCTCCGCCAATGATCTGGAAAATGCCCGCAATCAGCGCAATCAGGCGGATGCGGCACTGAAAGCCTCACAGGACAAACTCAATCAGCTGGAAAACGGTTACCGCAAAGAAGAGATTGCCGAAGCACGCGGGCAGCTGAAACAGGCCGAAGCCGCTGTGGAGCAGGCGAAGCTTGATCTGGCGGATACGCGGCTGACCGCACCGGCGGAAGGCACTATTCTGACCCGCGCCATCGAACCCGGTACCATTTTACCGGCAGGCAGCACCGTGTTCACCCTGACACTGACCAATCCGGTATGGGTGCGGGCGTATGTCAGTGAAAGTGAGCTGGGACAGGCGCAGCCCGGCCGTAAAGTCCTGCTGGAAACCGACAGCCGCCCCGGCAAACCGTATCACGGGCATGTCGGATTTGTCTCTCCGACCGCTGAATTTACCCCAAAATCCGTTGAAACCCCGGCGCTGCGGACAGATCTCGTCTACCGCCTGCGCATTGTGGTGACCGATGCCGATCCGCTGCTGCGTCAGGGAATGCCGGTCACCATCCGCTTTGATAATCAAGAGCCGCAGCCGTAAGGAGTGGCGATGTCAGACATCACTATCTCCCTCAGTGCCGTCGAAAAGCGCTTTCCCGGCCTTGATAATCCGGCCGTTGACCGGCTGACCACCACCATTCAGGGCGGCGGTGTGACCGGACTTGCCGGTCCGGACGGTGCCGGGAAAACCACGCTGATCCGCATGCTGGCCGGATTACTGAAACCGGACAGCGGGGAGATCCGCGTGGCCGGGTTTGATCCGATTGAAGACAGTGTCGCTTTGCGCGCACAGCTCGGTTATATGCCGCAGAAATTCGGGCTGTATGAAGATCTGTCGGTGATGGAAAACCTTCGTTTATATGCCGAACTGCGCGGCCTGCCGCACCATGAACAACAGGCGGTTTTTGACCGCCTGCTGACGTTTACCGATCTGACCCGCTTTACCGGCCGTATGGCGGGCAAACTCTCCGGCGGTATGAAACAGAAGCTGGGCCTGGCCTGCACATTGCTCGGGCAGCCGCAGGTGCTGTTGCTCGATGAGCCGGGTGTGGGGGTCGATCCTATCGCCCGCCGCGAGTTGTGGCGGATGGTGCACTCTCTCGCCGATGAGGGCATGCTGATCCTCTGGAGTACCTCTTATCTGGATGAAGCAGAACAGTGCCGTGATGTACTGCTGCTCAATCAGGGAAAAGTCATTTATGAGGGCAAACCGGCACAACTGACAGAAACGATGGAAGGCCGCTCTTTCCTGCTCTCCGCCGCGCCCAGCGAACGCCGCCGGATCTTACAGGATGCATTGATTCAGCCACAGGTATCGGATGGTGTTATTCAGGGGCGTTATGTCCGGCTGATTGTGAAGCCACAGTCGGATACCCGCGCCCTGCTCAGTGCACTGAATGCCCCGGATGCGGAACTGCTGCCCGCCAAACCGCGTTTTGAGGATGCGTTTATTGATCTGCTCGGCGGCGGCCCGTCACACCGCTCACAGCTGGCACAGATCATGCCGCAGATCCCGGCAGCACCGGATGAAACCGTGATTGAAGCCGTCAGCCTGACAAAAAAATTCGGTGATTTTGCCGCGACCGATCATGTGGATTTTCAGGTCAAACGCGGGGAGATTTTCGGCCTGCTCGGCCCGAACGGCGCGGGCAAGTCCACCACCTTTAAGATGATGTGCGGCCTGATGATCCCGGGCAGCGGCCGTGCCCTGGTGCTGGGGATGGATCTGAAAACCAGCTCAGCCAAAGCCCGCAGCCGCCTGGGTTATATGGCACAGAAATTTTCCCTCTACGGTAATCTGACGGTCGCCCAGAACCTGACATTTTTCTCCGGCGTTTACGGGCTGCGCGGCAAAGCACAGCAGCAAAAAATCGATGATATGGTGAATGCCTTTAATTTCACGCCGATCCTGCGCCAGACCACCGAAGATTTGCCGCTCGGCTTCAAACAGCGGCTGGCGCTGGCCTGCGCCCTGATGCACGAGCCGGATATCCTTTTTCTCGACGAACCGACTTCCGGGGTTGATCCGCTGACCCGCCGCGAGTTCTGGCTGCATATTAACGGCATGGTGGATAAAGGCGTGACCGTGATGGTGACCACTCACTTTATGGATGAGGCGGAATATTGTGACCGTATCGGGCTGGTCTATCACGGCAAAATCATTGCCGCCGGCACTCCGGATGAGCTGAAAGCCTCTGTCGCGGATGACGCCCATCCTGATCCGTCAATGGAAGATGCGTTTATCGGGCTGGTTGAAGAATATGACAAAAAAAGCGCACAGGAGGCCGCATCATGAGCATACCTTCCGGTTTTTCATGGCGCCGTCTGCGGGCGCTGTGCATCAAAGAGAGCAAACAGATTGTCCGCGACCCGTCGAGTGCCCTGATCGCGATTGTGATCCCGCTGATTCTGTTATTTATTTTCGGTTACGGTATCAACCTGGATTCATCAAAACTGCGCCTCGGGATTCTGGTGAATCAGCAGAGTGAGCCGGCGCGGGAGCTGATCAGCGCGTTTACCGGTTCTCCGTTTATTGATGCCACCCTCAGCGATAACCGCCATGAATTAATCGATAAGCTTCAGGCCGGACATATCCGCGGCATTGTGGTGATCCCGGCCGATTTTGACAAACGTCTGGCCCGTCAGGGTGATATCGCACAGATTCAGGTGATTACTGACGGCAGTGAACCCAATACCGCCAATTTTGTGCAGGGTTATGCTAATGGTATCTGGCAGATTTGGCAGCAGCAGCGGGCACAGGATCGGGGGATAAGCAGTGAGCCGCCGATTGATGTCCGGCTGCGCTACTGGTTTAACCCGGCGGCCATCAGCCAGCATTTTATTATCCCGGGCGCTATCAGCATCATTATTACCGTAGTCGGCGCGATCCTGACCTCACTGGTGGTGGCGCGGGAATGGGAGCGCTGCACCATGGAAGCGCTGCTTTCCACACAGGTGACCAAAACGGAACTGCTGCTCTCCAAGCTGCTGCCGTATCAGGTGCTCGGCAGTTTTGTGATGGTGCTGTGTATGGTGGTGACGGTGTATGTGCTGGATGTGCCGTATCACGGCTCACTGTGGCTGCTGGCACTGGTGACTTCCCTTTATCTTGCCACTGCACTTGGCATGGGGCTGCTGATTTCCACAGTAACCCGTAATCAGTTCAATGCCGCGATGATCTCACTGAACGCCGCATTTCTGCCCGCAATTATGCTGTCCGGTTTTGTGTTTGAAATCGACAGTATGCCGGTGGCAATACAGGTGGTGACCTATGTGATCCCGGCGCGCTACTTTGTGGAAAGCCTGCAAACACTGTTCCTGGCGGGTAATATTATGCCGGTAATTATCAGCAATCTGGTGCTGCTGATCCTGTCGGCGATTGTGTTTATCGGCCTGACCGCCCTGAAAACCCGCCGCCGGCTTGATTAAGGAGATTGCCATGTTACACCGGATATTCACCTTAATTATCAAAGAACTGCAACTACTCTTACGCGAGAGGCAAACCCGTACGATTCTGATCGTCCCGGTGATTTTTCAGATGATTTTGTTCCCTCTGGCGGCAACACTGGAAGTCACCAACGCGACTATCGCCATTTATGATGAGGACAAAGGCCCCGCGTCTATTGAACTGACCCAGCAGTTTGCCAAAGCCAGTGCGTTTTCCGATGTGCTGCTGATACAGAACCGGCAGGACGTGCAGGACGTGATTGATAACCGTAAGGCTCTGCTGCTGGTGCATTTCCCGCAGAATTTCAGTGCACAGCTTGCCGGGCAAAAACCGGCACAGCTGCAAATTCTGCTCGACGGGCGGAATTCCAACAGTGCACAGATTGCCGCCAATTATGTTCAGCAGATCACCGCGCATTATCAGCAGGAGCTGATGCCGCAGGCGGTCACCAGTGAGCTGGTGGTGCGCAACTGGTATAACCCGAATCTGGATTACAAATGGTTTATCGTGCCGTCCCTGGTGGCGCTAATCACCACCATCGGCGTGATGATTGTGACCTCACTGTCGGTTGCCCGTGAACGGGAACAGGGCACATTGGATCAGCTGCTGGTTTCCCCGCTGACCACCGGTGAAATCTTTGTCGGCAAGGCCGTACCCGCGCTGATTGTGGCCACGGTACAGGCCAGTATTGTGCTGGTGATCGGCATTTTCGCTTACCACATTCCCTTCTCCGGCTCACTGCTCCTGTTTTATTTCACCATGATGGTGTACGGTTTGTCGCTGGTCGGGTTCGGTCTGTTAATCTCCGCACTTTCCGCCACTCAGCAGCAGGCTTTTATCGGCGTGTTTGTCTTTATGATGCCCGCCGTGCTGCTGTCCGGTTATATTGCCCCGGTGGAGAATATGCCGGTCTGGCTGCAACATATCACCTGGATCAATCCTATCCGCCATTTCAATGAAATTACCAAACAAATTTACCTCAAAGATGCGGATTTCAGTGTTATCCGCCAAAGCCTCTGGCCGTTGCTGGTGATCGCGGTCACCACCGGGTCGGCTGCCTATGCATTGTTCCGGCGTAAGATTGCGTGAATCATAAAAATTGAAATTAATATAATTGATTATTTTGACATTTTTATAAAAGATGACAATATTAGCTCCACACGACAACACCATCATAAAAAACAAAAGCCATCCTTTTAAAATTAATATTTAAAATATTTTAACTTATATTAATGATAAGTACATGGAATTTAAACTCACTCAATAAAACATCAATGAAAAATAATTCAAATTTATATTATTACATTAATAATGGGGTGAGCAATGAATAAAAAATCAATACTCCTGATATTATTACCTGGTTTCAGCCTCTGCGCTTACTCAGGAAATCAGTGGAATAACAATATTACTGTATACGAATACAACCCAATCGAACTAAGCTATGACCCGGACTTACCAGAGCATGCTCCTTATCCAAAAAATAAAAATGAGTTAACCTCACTGATTAATAAATCAAAAAATGGAAATTTAACAAGTCGTTATACGTTATTCTCTTTTTATTATAATAACTGCTACCACTTACAGCAATTAAGTAATGGCAAGAGCACTTCAGAATATTGTAATACTGCCGTTAACCATCTGGAAATTTTACTTTCCTCAGATCCTGAAAATGCACTTACATTATTCCACTATGGTTTTATCTTATTGCATGGTTACGGAAAAGAAAAAAATGAAAAGAACGCTATTGTTTACTATGAGAAAGCATGCCACGCTGGCAAAAATCGATTAATTGCCGCCTGTGACTTTACTTTTTCCACATTCTTAAATGGTGAGGGAAACATAGAAAAAGACATCAATAAAGCAAGAGAACATGTCATCGCTGTCGCTGGTTATGGAAATAAAAAATATCAAAAATATATGAATAACTGGGATTACATTCTATTCAGAATGAATACAGAAAAAGAAGTAAATAACTGTATAGAATCCGAGGAAAATCCATCTGTGTGCATAAAATCAGGAAATAATAAGATGAAGAACTATAAAATAAAATAAAAACAATAAAAAATAACTATCACTGTATAGGCAGCCTGACTTTGCTATTGTATTCCTTATTATAATCTTACAGGAAAGCTATTTCTTTGAATATTGATACACACCTTGCCACAGCGCTGATAGAGGAGCAATTCCCGCAGTGGGCACATCTGCCGGTGACACCGGTCGCGACCAGCGGCTGGGATAACCGGACATTTCATCTGGGTGAAGAGATGTTGATCCGCCTGCCATCCTCACCGGATTATGCAGGTCAGGTACTGAAAGAACAGCTGTGGTTGCCGCGTCTGGCAACAGGACTGAAGATTCAGATCCCCGCCCCCCTCGGTACGGGTAAACCATCAGAGCGATTTCCGCTGCCGTGGTCTGTGTACCGCTGGATACCGGGAGAAACGGCTGCGGCACACCCACCGGCAGATAAAGCCGTGTTTGCCCGTAACCTCGCAGATTTTCTGACAGAGTTTCAGAGTATGGATGCCACCGGCGGCCCGGCAGCCGGTGCGCAGAATTTTCACCGTGGCGGTAATTTAGCAGTTTATGACAGTGAAACCCGTCAGGCGCTGGCAAACCTGAAAGAGAGAACCTGTGTTCCGCTGTTCCTGCGGGTATGGGAAAACGCCCTGCGATCCCCGCGGACGGCAGAGCCTGTCTGGGTTCACGGTGATATCAGTGCGGGTAATCTGCTCACTGCTGACGGCCGTCTGAGCGCCGTGATTGACTTCGGACAACTCGGTACCGGTGACCCGGCCAGTGATCTGGTAATAGCCTGGACCTTCTTTGACAGGGAAAGCCGTGACATCTTCTTTAAACGGCTGCAATGTGACGCCGGAACCCGCGCAAGAGCAATGGCCTGGGCGCTGTGGAAAGCGCTGATTGTCAGTGCAGCCCCGCAGAATACCAATGTGACGGAGGCCGGACAGGCAGCCCGGACACTGGAACAGATTATTGCGGATGCCGGGCAGTAAAAGCAAAAAAGGCCGGTTTTCACCGGCCTTTCATTTTTATATGTTGCTCTGTCTGTGATTAGCGGCGGTCGCCCAGCAGGCGCAGCAGCATCAGGAACAGGTTGATGAAGTCCAGATACAGAGACAGCGCACCCACGATCGCATAGCGGCGCATGGTGTCTTTATCATTACTGTCAATCTGCTCACCCAGGTTACGCAGTTTCTGAGTGTCATACGCGGTCAGACCGGCAAACACAATCACACCGATATAGGTGATGATCAGGGTCATACCTTCGCTTTTCAGCCAGATATTGACCAGCGACGCGATGATAATACCAATCAGCCCCATAAACAGGAAGTTACCCATCCCGGACAGGTTGCGCTTGGTGGTATAGCCGTAAATACTCAGCGCACCGAACATCCCTGCCGTGATAAAGAAGGTGCTGACGATAGATGCATCAGTATAAACGATAAAAATACTGGAGAGTGTCAGCCCTGTCAGTGCGGAATAAAGCATAAACAGCCCGGTCGCCACGGACGCACTCAGGCGCTCAACCATGCCGGAGATAACCCAGACCAGTGCCAGCTGAGCAATAATCAGCCCGAAGAAGGTGATTTTGCTGGAGAAAACAAAGCTCATAATCGCCATGGAGTTCGACGAATACCAGGCGACAAAGGCAGTTAGCAGCAGTCCGCATGCCATCCAGCCATAAACCTGGGCCATATAAGCCTGAATACCGGAGCCCGCCTGTGAAACTATCGAGCCGTTAGAACGAGGAAATCGGTCCATGATGGATAACCCTTTCATCTGTATCAAATTGTTTATCGGATGATAAACGTCCAAGGCCTATAGATTATCACATAAAAGGGGTGTTGCCAGCAGGCAAACTGTCAGGAATTATCCCCTTTTCTTTACAAACAGGAAATATTTTTAACCTGATATGCGGGCGCCGGAAAAAATCCGGCGATCAGGCGGGGATTGGCGGTAAATTACCAGCGATCTGCGGCTTTTTGGTCACTTTCTCTGGCATCCACCCAGCGGGTGCCGCCTTCCGGTAACGTCTCTTTTTTCCAGAACGGCGCGCGGGTTTTTAAGTAATCCATCAGGAATTCCGCGGCTTCAAATGCCATTCCCCGATGCGCGGCACTGACACCGACAAACACGATTTCATCATTCGGATATAAACTGCCGACACGGTGGATCAGCGTCACACGCTGCAATTCCCAGCGCTCACGCGCTTGTGCGACAATATCCGCCAGGGCTTTTTCGGTCATACCCGGATAATGTTCCAGCATCAGAGCCGCCACATTATCACCCAGGTTATGATTTCGGACTTTGCCGGTAAACGTGACCACCGCGCCGTCATCCGCGCAACCCGCCAGCCACTGATATTCCTCACCGACACTGAAATTGTCTGTCTGAACAGCAATCCGGGTATTCTTCATGGCTCAGCCTCCGGTGACCGGCGGGAAGAACGCGATCTCGTCGCCGTCAGCCAGCGGATGAGACAGCGGCACAAAAGACTGGTTCACCGCACACAGCAGTTTGCCGGATTCCAGCGCCAGCGCCCAGCGCTCACCGCGCTCACACAGTGCAGCCCGTAAATCATCCGCCGTGGAATAGTCACACGGCAGAGAAAGCTCATCGGTATTCACCAGCTCGCGCACCTGCGCGAAAAACAGTACCTTAATCATGCGTCCGCCTTAAAATGTCCTGATTTCCCGCCGCTTTTTTCCAGTAACCGCACCGGGCCGATGACCATATCCTTTTGCACCGCTTTGCACATATCATAAATCGTCAGCGCGGCCACAGAAGCGGCGGTCAGGGCTTCCATTTCCACCCCGGTTTTACCGGTCAGGCGGCAGCAGGATTCAATACGCACACGGGACGTGTCCGGCTCCGCGCTCAGCTGAACCTCCACTTTGCTCAGCATCAGCGGATGACACAGCGGGATCAGATCCCATGTCCGCTTGGCGGCCTGAATGCCGGCAATACGGGCTGTCGCAAAGACATCCCCCTTGTGATGGTTGCCGTCAATAATCATCTGTAAGGTATTGGCATCCATGGTGATAAACGCTTCGGCGCGCGCTTCGCGGACAGTTTCCTGCTTTCCGGACACATCCACCATGTTGGCTTCGCCCGCCGCATTAATATGGGTGAGTTGAGACATGTAAACTCCTGATATGACCGGCGGATCAGCCGCCGATAACGGATAAATTCGGGGTAATACCGCTGTCCCCCTGATGGAGGAAATGGGTTTCGCGTTTGTGCTGCAATGCCCGCTGAAGCCGTGCTTTCAGCTCGGCGTCGTGTCCGTCTTCTGCCAGCAGGTCACGCAGTATGATCCCCTGCTCACCGAACAGGCACAGATGCAGATTACCGACCGCAGACACCCGCAGACGGTTACAGCTCTGACAAAAGTCTTTTTCATACGGCATTATCAGGCCGATTTCGCCCTGATAATCCGGATGACTGAACACCTGTGCCGGGCCGTCACTGCGGGCTCGCGCCACCTGCTGCCAGCCTGCCTGCAACAGACGGGCGCGGATAACATTGCCGGAGATATGAAAACGGCGGAACACATCACTGCCGTCACCGGTTTCCATCAGCTCGATAAAACGCAGCTGGATCGGGCGGTCTTTGATCCAGTTCAGAAACGCGGGCAGATGGATGTCATTAACATTCTTCATCAGCACCACATTCACTTTGACCTTCTCAAAACCGGCCTCAAACGCGGCATCGATACCGTTCATCACCTGCATGAATTTATCCTGCCCGGTGATAGCGTGAAACTGGCGCGGGTCGAGACTGTCAACACTGACATTCACGGCGCTCAGCCCGGCAGTACGCCAGTCGCGGATATCCCGTGCCATGCGGTAACCGTTGGTGGTCACCGCAATGGTGCGGATATTCTCATTTTCACGGATAGCGGCAACAATATCGGTAAAATCGCGGCGCATGGTCGGCTCACCGCCGGTCAGGCGGATTTTTTCCGTGCCCAGCTGAGCAAACGCGCGGGTCACCCGGCGGATTTCACCGAGCGAAAGAAAGGATTTGTGTCCGTTTGGTTTATAACCATCAGGCAGACAATAGTTGCAACGGAAATTGCAAACGTCTGTCACGGAGAGGCGCAGATAATAAAACTTGCGCGCAAAGGGATCTGTCAGTTGTTCAGTCATAACACCTTTCCAAATACGGGAGATGCGGACATTTCTATCCGGCACCCTGGTGGCACTCGTGAGTGTCACGGCCAGCTCACCCTATTTCCGGTTCTGACTGAAACGTAGGTGTGAAGGCTAGGAGTTAATCGTTGTCATTAATACTGTTAATAACCACGCTAAGTGAATTGATTCTAGCGTCGCCCTGCGGGAATTACCATGATAAATACGCTATGTATCTTATTATACAACGAGTTACCGAGACTCCGGAAAAAAGGACTTACACACGGGATAACGAAAATTTCACACCGTTTTTCAATTAATTAGCAAATCAATTTTCAGAGGGCGTATAAATAACATGCAATAAACCGCCGGAAATACAGCGGTTCGGCAGAAAATTTATTTACCGGTTTCTTGATCTGACACGGGTATAGCCGGCCCGGTCAGTCCAGTGTAAGGTGATAGAAAATAACGGATTTATGATTCATTCTCAGCGTCTCCTGCGGACGGAACCCGTGACGCTCTGCCAGCCGGATGGAGGGTTTATTCTCAGGGGCAATAATACACACGCATTCATTGATGCCGCGTACTTCCTTCAGCCATGTCAGAATCGCACCCAGTGCCTCACCGGCATAGCCTTTGCCGTGCGCCCGCGCAGCAAACACCCAGCCCGCTTCCGGATAACGGCTGATGTCTTTTTCCATTTCACGGTAAAAATCCGCAAAACCGATATCGCCGATATACTCTCCGGTGCTTTTCTCCCTGACCGCCCAGTAACCATATCCCAGCAGCGGCCACAGCCCGAGATACGCCAGCATCCGCATCCAGCTGTCGCGCGGTGTGGAAATTTGTCCTGCCATAATATGATGCGTTACCTCAGTATCTGACCACATTTCAGCGACCGCCTCATGATCGTCTCTGCGGTGGGCGCTCAGGATCAGGCGTTCGGTTTCCAGCACCGGAATGGTGCATGTCAGGTCATTCATAATGTTCTTCCTGTCATTTATTGATTTTTGTTATTAATGCTTATTTGTGATGCTTTCAATTATCGCATTCACTCATACCATGACTTGCCTGCCGCAGCCACCTCTGAATCACAGGTAAAACCACACAGTAAAAAGATAATTTATCTTTATGATTGACCGGAGTTTGATAAATCTCAGTATCGTGACGCGAAAAATTGGTTTTTATGATAGATTACCGCGCAAATAAATATGAAAACTCAGGGAATGTATAAACACTATGGGAAACCGCACACTCACGTCGCTGGAACACGTTGTTGCTTTGGGCGGAGGCCACGGGCTGGGACGGGTGATGTCCTGTCTGAACGGCCTGGGATCGCGGCTGACCGGCGTGGTCACCACCACGGATAACGGCGGCTCCACCGGCCGTATCCGCCGGGCGGAAGGCGGCATTGCCTGGGGGGATATGCGCAACTGTCTCAATCAGATGATAACGGAGCCGTCGATTGCCTCCACCATGTTTGAATACCGTTTCAGCGGCAATGGCGAGCTGGCGGGGCACAACCTGGGTAATCTGATGCTCAAGGCGCTGGATCATATGAGTGTGCGCCCGCTTGACGCGATCAATCTGATCCGCAATATGCTGAAAGTGAAAGCGAAGTTAATCCCGATGTCGGAAACCCCGGTCGATCTGATGGCTATCGACAGCGAAGGCCATGAAGTGTACGGCGAAGTGAATGTCGATCAGCTGACCTGCCCGCCGCAGGAGTTACAGCTCTCGCCGCCGGTGAAAACCACCAAAGAAGCACTGGACGCCATCTGCCGCGCAGAACTGATTATTATCGGGCCGGGCAGTTTCTTCACCAGCCTGATGCCGCTAATGCTGCTGCCCGATTTCACCAAAGCCATTAATTTCAATCAGGCGCCGATGATTTACATTGAAAATCTAGGCAAAGAACTGAGCCCAGCGGCCGCCTCACTCAGCCTGAATGAAAAAATTGCCGTGATTGAAAAACACATCGGCCGCAAACGGATAGATGCGGTGGTGTGCGCACCGCATATCAATACCGGCGATCTCAGTGACCGGCTGATTGTCAGAGAGATCCTAGAAGCACAGGATGTTCCGTACCGCCATGACCGCAGCCTGCTGCTGAGTGCGCTGGATAAAACAATCGGTCTGCTGCCCTGATACGGTCAGGAGTTGGCAATAAACTGCTCATGCAATCCCTGTAATTCATCCCGTACCGCCGCAGCCTGTTCAAATTCCAGATCCTGAGCGTGGCGGTACATCTGAGCTTCCAGCTCCTGAATTTTAACTTCCAGCTCTTTCGGCGACATACGCTGGTAATCGCTGCTTTTCGCTGCTGTTTTTCCTTTCCCTTTGTTTTTCGTCCCTGCTGACGACTGGCCGATTTTCAGGATATCGCCAATCTTTTTATTCAGCCCTTTCGGCACAATGCCGTGTGCTTCGTTAAACGCCATCTGCTTCTCTCTGCGGCGTTCGGTTTCCTCAATAGCCCTTGCCATCGAGTTGGTAATTCTGTCGCCATAGAGAATCGCTTTGCCGTGCAGGTTACGGGCGGCGCGGCCGATGGTCTGGATCAGTGAACGCTCGGAACGCAGAAAACCTTCTTTATCCGCATCCAGAATAGCCACCAGCGACACTTCCGGCATATCCAGCCCCTCACGCAGCAGGTTGATACCCACCAGCACATCAAACTCCCCGAGACGCAGGTCACGGATAATCTCCACACGCTCCACAGTATCAATGTCGGAGTGCAGATAACGCACCCGCTCACCGTGCTCTTCCAGATATTCGGTGAGATCTTCCGCCATCCGTTTGGTCAGCGTGGTAACCAGCACACGCTCATTTTTCTGTGCGCGGATACGGATTTCAGACAGCAGATCATCCACCTGAGTTGTCACCGGCCGCACTTCCACTTCCGGATCGAGCAGCCCAGTCGGCCGCACAACCTGTTCAACCACATCAGAGCCGGATTTATCCATTTCATATTTGCCCGGCGTGGCGGACACATAAATGCTCTGCGGCGCGAGGGATTCAAACTCCTCAAAACGCAGCGGACGGTTATCCAGCGCAGACGGCAGCCGGAAGCCGTATTCCACCAGCGTTTCTTTGCGCGAACGGTCGCCTTTGTACATCCCGCCGATTTGCGGAATGGTGACGTGGGATTCGTCGATCACCAGCAGACCATCCGCCGGCAGGTAATCAAACAGGGTCGGCGGGGATTCGCCGGATTGACGTCCGGAGAGATAGCGCGAGTAGTTTTCGATACCCGAGCAGTAACCCAGTTCATTCATCATTTCCAGATCAAACTGGGTGCGCTGGGCAAGGCGCTGCTCTTCCACCAGCTTGTTATTGTCGATCAGAAATTTGCGCCGCTCCGCCAGCTCGGTTTTAATCCCTTCCATCGCCTCAAGGATACGCTCACGCGGCGTCACATAGTGGGTTTTCGGGTAAACGGTAAAACGCGGCACCTGATAATGGATATGACCGGTCAGCGGGTCAAACAGTGACAGCCGCTCGACCTCATCATCAAACAATTCCATGCGCAGCGCGTAATCATCCGATTCAGCCGGGAAAATATCCACCACCTCACCGCGCACACGGAATGTGCCGCGCTGAAAAGCCTGGTCGTTACGGGTGTACTGGAGATCGGAAAGCCGGTGCAGGATCGAGCGCTGATCAATGATCATCCCTTCCGTCAGATGCAGCATCATTTTCAGGTAACTGTCCGGATCACCCAGCCCGTAGATAGCGGAAACGGAGGCCACCACCACCACATCCCGCCGTTCCAGCAGGGCTTTGGTGGCGGAGAGCCGCATCTGCTCAATATGTTCGTTTACCGAGGCATCCTTTTCGATAAAGGTGTCTGAACTCGGCACATAGGCTTCCGGCTGATAATAATCATAGTAGGAGACAAAATATTCCACCGCGTTTTCCGGGAAGAAATCTTTAATCTCACTGTAAAGCTGCGCGGCAAGGGTTTTGTTCGGCGCCATGATCATCGTCGGGCGGTTCAGTGTGGCAATAACATTGGCAATAGTGAAGGTTTTCCCTGAACCGGTAACCCCCAGCAGTGTCTGATGTGCCAGCCCGTCTTCCAGACCCTCAACCAGTTTTGCAATAGCCTGCGGCTGGTCACCGGCCGGTTTAAAGTCAGAATGCAGTTTAAATAGTTTGCTCATGGGCCCCCCTGCGCGAATAGGGTCACTATGATACTGGATAAAAAACCAGCTTCAACCCCCGGCAGAAAAAATCCCTTATTTTGTGATTTTTTGCTTGCAAAACCGGGGAAAATTTTATTGGCTTTCCACAGTTATCCCCAAAAAAAAGCACTTGCAATTTTAAATTATGCTGAAATCTGATGCCCCTCTGACCAATTGCTATTTTTCACGCCTGACGACCCTTGATTTTATTTATCTATTTGTTATTTATGAATAAATCATAAAAGCCCGATTTTACAACAATGTCAGCGGAAGCCCCGTATCTGCAAGGATAGCGTGAGTTTTCTAAAGTTAATACACAAGGTTATCCACAGGAATAGTGGATAACTTCATAAAGTCGTTTGCCGGTACATGGTTGCATAACATTGCACAGTCATAAAATTGTCACTTTCAGCACAAAGAGAAAAAATAATTCAGGATTTTTTCCTGATAAAAAACACCCGGCCGGAAGATTTGCCGTGATCCCGGCACGATCCGGCCGGGTACAGGATCAGTGTGCGGAAACCGGCAGAGAAAGATAACCGGATAAGTCCTGATTCAGCGGGTCCGGCAGATGCGGAAGCACACCCAGACACGGTGCCGGGATCAGGTTGTTCAGTGTCGCCAGATACGCCTGCTGCCGCAGACCCGGCGGCGTGACCTCATTGGCCACCCAGCCCGCCAGCGGCAACCCGGCCTGCTGTATCGCCACCACCGTCAGTAAGGCATGATTGATGCAGCCGAGCTTCACCCCGACCACCAGAATCACCGGCATCTGCATTTGCACCGCCCAGTCTGCATAAGTCTGTGTGGCCGACAGCGGGGTAAACCATCCGCCCGCCCCCTCGGTCAGTACCCAGTCAGCCTGCTGATTTAAGGCATGCAGCCCGTCAGTCATCACCGCAAATTCCAGCGGGGTTTGTGTCAGTTCACTGACAATGTGCGGCGAGGTCGGTTCCGCAAAGGTATACGGATTGATCTGCGTGTAACTGACCGGCGGTACCGTATACCGCCACAATGCCAGCGCATCACTGTTGCGCAGTCCGTCCTCCGTCATTTCACTGCCGGAGGCCACCGGTTTATACCCGGCACAGCGGAACCCGGCGTTGCGGGCGGTCTGCAACAGGGCGCAACTGACCACGGTTTTACCGGCATCCGTATCGGTGCCGGTCAAAAACCAGTTATTTTTCAACATGTATCACTCCGTACTGAATCAGATAACTGAGCGGAAACCGCCCGTCTTCGCCGGGATAATGATCCGCCAGCTGAATGAGTTTATTGCGTGTCATCAGCCCGGCAGCACGTCCCTGATGGACATGAGTGGCACCGATCCCCTTGAGGGAATGCAGCAGCGCGGGCAGAGAATCAAAAGAGAGCCGGTAACAGACCTCAGATAAGGTATGCCGGTATGGCTGACAGGCAGCAGAAACGGCATCCCGGCTGAGAAAACCGTTGGCGTGACGGTTGCTGTCCACCCGAGAAAAAGCCTGATTCAGTTCATCCAGCGACCCGCTGAGCAACGTGGAAAATGCCACCACGCCACCCGGCCGTGTCACCCGCACCAGTCCGGCCAGGGCGGCCGCCAGGGAATCACACCACTGTACCGCCAGATTACTGAAACAGAAATCAAACTGGTGATCCGTAAAAGGCAGCTGTTCGATATCTCCCTGCACATAACGGGTCGCCCGCCTCTGTTCCGTTGCATGAGCCAGCATTGCCGGAGAGAGATCAAAGGCCGTCACACTGCGGCATTCCGCCAGCCATTGTTCACTGAAAAACCCGGTACCGCATCCGGCATCCAGCCCGTGCAGTTCAGACACGATTTGCCCGGAAAGTGCCTGTGTGGTCAGCTGACGCAGATGATGCCCGGTTTTCTGCTGAAGATGTGCAACAGTGTCATATTGCCCGGCTGCACGCCCGAAAGCAGCGGCAACCGCCGCTTTATTCACAGGGGCGGTAGTGACGGCAGAATGCATCCAGCGCCTCCGTAAGCTGTGTGATATCGTCGCGGTGATGTGCACTGGTCAGCGTGATACGCAGACGGGCGGTATTCGGCGGCACGGTCGGCGGGCGGATCGCTTTCACCCACAGGCCGCGCTCCTGTAAATAGTGCGACAGTGCCAGAGCGGCACGGTTGTCTCCGACGATCAGCGGCTGGATCGCCGATGCGGACGGCAACAATTGCAGCGGCAAATGCGCCACCCGCTCACGGAAAAGACGGATATTTTCCGCCAGTTTGTCCCGTAATTCGTCACCTCTGCGGATTTCCTGCACCGCCGCCTGAATGGCACACGCCTGCGCCGCCGGGAATGTGGTGCTGTAGATAAGATGGCGGGCATATTGCGTCAGGTAATCCGCTGTCTGTGCATCACACAGCACTGCCGCGCCGCTGACCCCCACCGCTTTGCCGAAGGTGACAATCTGGATATCCGGCCGTATTCCTGCCGCATCACAGCTGCCCCGCCCCTCACGGCCACAGACACCGATGCCGTGCGCATCATCCGCCATCAGCCGGGCGTTATGCTGCCGGGTGAGCGGCAGGATCGCCGCCAGCGGTGCGGCACCACCATCCATACTGAATATCCCCTCTGTGACCACCAGGGTTTTGCCGGTGCTGTTTTCTGTCCGGCTCAGACGGGTGCTCAGATGAGCGGTATCGTTATGATGAAAACGGCTGAATTCAGCAGGTGAATGCATCGCCGCTTCCATAATGGAGGCGTGAGCGAGTTTGTCGCAGATAAGGTGATCACCGCGCTGTATCAGTGCCGTGATCACCGCCTGATTAGCGCTGAAACCGGAGACAAATAAGATTGCGCGATCAAACCCGAGCCAGTCCGCCAGCATCTGTTCCAGATCCCGGTGAGCCGTCGTGTAACCGGTGACATGGCCGGAGCCGCCGCTGCCCACACCATATTGTTCAATACCGTCACACCAGGCGCGGATCACCGCCGGATGGCGGCTGAGGCCAAGATAATCATTGCCGGAGAAATTCACGGCGCGTCTGCCGTTAATCAGGAGTGTGCGCCCGTCCGCGCCGTCATTGGCCTCACGGCGGCGCACCGCATCCTGTTCCTGCGCCTGTTGCAGGCGCTCAGAGAGAAAAGTCTGCCACATAGTACGGCTCACAGGGCTGCGTTATAGAATTTTTCGTCATCACTGTGGCTGATGGCATCCAGCAAATAATCTGTCTGCTCATTATCACCCTGCGTAACGTGGATGGATTCGCGTTTGATCCCCAGCTTTCTGAACAGTGCAATATCGGTATTTTCTTCCGGGTTGGTGGTGGTGAGCAGTTTACAGCCGTAAAAAATAGAGTTCGCACCTGCCATAAAGCAAAGCGCCTGGGTCTGTTCATTCATCATTTCACGACCGGCGGAGAGGCGCACATGAGACGTTGGCATCATAATGCGGGCCACCGCAATGGTGCGGACAAAATCAAACGGATCGACTTCTTCGTTATCCTCAAACGGCGTGCCTTTGATTTTCGCCAGCATGTTGATCGGTACACTTTCCGGTGCTTTCGGCAGATTTGCCAGCTGTACCAGCATCGCCGCGCGGTCGCGCACCGCTTCCCCCAGCCCTAAGATCCCGCCGGAACACACTTTGATCCCCGCATCACGTACATTATCAAGGGTATCCAGTCTGTCCTGATAAGTCCGGGTGGTGACAATCGAGCCGTAAAATTCCGGCGAAGTGTCGAGGTTGTGGTTGTAGTAATCCAGACCGGCTTTGGCAAGGCGTTCCGCCTGCGAACTGTTCAGCATGCCGAGTGTCATGCAGGTTTCCATACCGAGCGCCCGTACTTCTTTCACTATGGTTTCCAGATACGGCATATCGCGCTCATGCGGATTCTTCCACGCCGCGCCCATACAGAACCGGGTTGAACCGGCCGCCCGCGCTTTACGCGCCGTTTCCACCACCTGCTGTACTTCCATCAGACGCTCTTTTTCCAGCCCGGTCTTGTATCGCGCACTCTGCGCACAGTATTTACAATCTTCCGGACACGCCCCGGTTTTGATGGAAAGCAGTGTGCTGATCTGCACTTGCTGCGGGTCAAAATGTTGGCGATGTATGGTCTGAGCTTCAAACAACAGTTCAAAAAACGGTTTTTCAAACAATGCGTTGGCTTCTTTTAATGTCCACTGACGACCTTGACTCATAACTGTAACTCCCGATAAAAAAGTGTTGCCAGTTTAAATATCACCATTATCATGTCAACTTTATTTGCATCAAAATGGTTTACATTATGACTTTTTCAGAGGATCTTTCAGGTCGCATTTTTTCAGCTGATGATGCGGATTTTGACCGCCGCCATATCTGGCATCCTTATACATCAATGACTCAGCCGCTTCCGGTCTATCCGGTCGTCTCCGCTCAGGGGGCTGTTCTGACACTCGCTGACGGCCGTGAGCTGGTTGACGGTATGTCCTCCTGGTGGGCCGCCATCCACGGCTACAATCATCCGGTACTGAATGCCGCAGTCACAGAGCAGCTGTCACAGATGTCACATGTGATGTTCGGCGGGATCACCCATCCGTCTGCTGTTGCACTGTGCCGCCGCCTGGTGGCTATCACCCCCGCCCCGCTGGAGTGTGTGTTTCTTGCCGATTCCGGCTCTGTGGCGGTGGAAGTGGCCCTGAAAATGGCTCTGCAATACTGGCAGGCCCGCGGTGAGAAGCGTCACCGGATAATCACCCCGCGTCACGGCTACCACGGCGATACATTCGGTGCGATGTCAGTATGTGATCCGCAAAACTCCATGCACTCTCTCTGGCAGGGCTATCTGCCTGATCACCTGTTTGCGGATGCGCCGCAGTGCGGATTTGATGAGGAGTGGCGGCCGGACGATCTCCGTTCCGTGGAAACGCTGCTGGCACAGCATCATCATGAGGTCGCGGCGGTGATTCTCGAACCGGTTGTTCAGGGTGCAGGCGGGATGCGTTTCTACCATCCTGAGTATCTGAAAGGGGTAAGATCGCTGTGTGATCACTACAATGTTCTGCTGATTTGTGACGAGATCGCCACCGGATTCGGACGCACCGGTAAACTGTTTGCCTGCGAACACGCCGGAATATCACCGGACATTATGTGTCTCGGAAAAGCGATTACCGGCGGTTATATGACGCTCTCCGCCACCCTCACCACCCGTTCTATTGCGGACACCATCAGTCAGGGGGACGCAGGCTGCTTTATGCACGGCCCGACCTTTATGGGGAATCCGCTGGCCTGTGCCACGGCTGTAGCGAGTATTGATCTGCTGTTGTCCGGAGACTGGGCAGCGCGGGTAAAAGACATCGAAACACAATTGAAAAGCGCTTTGCTGCCGCTGAAATCCCGCAGCGGAGTCCGGGATGTGCGGGTGCTCGGCACGATTGGTGTCATTGAAACAGAGGAGCCGGTGAATATGGCAGAATTACAGCGCCGCTTTGTTGACGCCGGTGTGTGGATACGCCCGTTCGGGCGGCTGATTTATATTATGCCGCCGTACATTATTACAGCGGCACAACTGGAAAAACTGACGCAGGCGATAGATAGGGTGACGGCGGGATGAAAAACAGGTGACAGCATCAGTACCGGGGCAACGCTGATAACGGGCAAAAACGAAAAGCCGCTGTAAATACATCCCTGTACGCTCAGGCGCGTCATCCCTGACGCGCATGCTTTTCGTTTCGCCTGCCCGTTATCACTTATTACCTGACCGGCAAACACTGTATTGAAAAAAACACATTACTTCAGCGTCAGCACCGTCACCCACATCGGGCCTTTTCCGGCCGGATAGCGGTTGATAAAGTGCAGTTCGCCGGTAATCGCATCAATACGGGAAACCGCAACATGATGAGAAAGCTGTCCGGTTGAGATCAGGAAGCGCCCGCTGTTATCCACCGCAAAACCGCGCGGCTGAGTTTCTGTCGGATACCGCCCCGCCAGTTGCAGATGGCCGCCGTCATCCGACACCCGGTAGTGATTAATCACACTTGATGCCCGCTCACAGGCATAGAGATGATGCCCGTCCGGGGTGATATGAATATCGGCCGCCCAGCGGCGTCCCTGATAATCATCCGCCATCATATCCACAGACTGAATCTCACGGACCTTCACCCATTCGCGGTAAACATTAATGGTCGCATTTAATTCATTCAGGCAATACGCTACATGTTTTGCCGGATGAAACGCCATATGGCGCGGCCCGGCACCGGCAGCAACGGTCAGCATATCGGCATGGCGTTCAGTTAAGCGCCCGTCTTCCCCGATAGTGTAAGTACGGATATGATCTTCCCCGAGGCACGGCACAAACAGTGTGCGGCCATCCTGTGCAATATTGGCGGAATGCGGATTTTTTAATCCCACAATCACCTGTACTGCACGGGCGGGAATGCCGTTATCGCGGATCGGCAGCACCGCCAGATTTCCCTGATGATAAGAGGCGGCGTACAGTGTGCGCCCGGCTTTATCAAGGGTAATATACGCGGCGGTGCCCGGGAGCGGCGTCAGGCCGGTTTGCGTCAGTTTGCCGTCTTCTGCAATTTCATACGTGGCCACTGCATTGGCCGGTTTTACCGCAGCATAAAGATGACGGCCATCCGGCGCGGTGATCAGCGGCTGCACCTGATCAGGCGTTGATACTGTCTGTAACAGTGACATCTCACCGCGTTCATTCATCTGCCAGACATGAATCTGATGACTTTCCGTACTGGCAACATAAACCACCTGCTTCATTTGCGCTCCTTAATATCATCACTTACCCGTTTGATTTTTAACAGGTAATGTAAGCATTTCTGTATAATAATACCGCACTTAGCGTTTATCGCGAAACAATTAACATGCTATATTACCAGTTATCTCCGCCCGGAATCATTCCGGATGCCGTCAGGATACAATAATATTTCCTGATGCCCGCCGTTATTCCGGTTCTGACACTCATACAAGGGGCTTCCTGTTATGTCTTACCGCGTCCTCGCATTTGATCTCGATGGTACACTTCTCGATCCGGATAAACATATTTTACAGGAGTCGCTGGATGCTATCCGCGAAGCCCGCCGTGCCGGAGTACAGGTACTGATTGTCACCGGCCGTCATCACGTTGCTATCCATCCGTTTTATCAGACATTGCAGCTGGATACACCGGCTATCTGCTGTAACGGCACCTATCTGTACGATTATCCGGGAAAAAAAGTGCTTTCCGCCGATCCGATGAGTGTCAGTGAATCCCGTCAGCTGCTGGAACGTCTGGCGCAGACGGATATTGAGCATCTTATGTATATCTCCGATGCCATGCTGTATCACACTGACAGCAGCACCCTTGAGCGGACCCTGAACTGGTCTGCATCCCTGCCGGAACACCAGCGCCCGGTCATGCGCAAAGTGGATAATTTCCTTGATGAAGTTAATCGCGCTGACACTATCTGGAAATTCGCCACCTGCTCAGACGATCTGAACAAACTGCGCGAATTTACCGATGCGGTGGAAGCGGATATGGGACTGTCCTGCGAGTGGTCGTGGGTAAACCAGGTCGATATCGCCCGCAAAGGTAACAGCAAAGGCCGCCGTTTACAGGAATGGGTGGAATCTCAGGGAATGTCGATGAAAGATGTGATGGCATTTGGTGATAACCATAATGATATCAGCATGCTTTCTTCTGCCGGCCTCGGTGTGGCGATGGGAAATGCCGCGGACGAAGTAAAAGCACATGCCGACCTGATTATCCCGGATAATACACAACCGGGTATTGCACAGGCGATCCGCCGTCATATTCTCAGCTGATAAATACCGTTTTATAAACCACCAAAAAACGCCTTTTAATAAAGGCGTTTTTTATTATCGTTTCTGTCTCCGCTGACCTGAAAATAAACCAGTTATTTATACTTATCAAAATTCCAGTTATTTTTTGGTTTTTCTGCCGGGTTCTGATTCGGGAATTTTGCATTTTCAACAATCAGCAGTAATTTAGAGCCATCATAAGTATAGCCGCCCTCAGAATACTGATACGGAAAACTTTCTGTTGCTACCACTTTATATCCCATACTGAGCAGTTCAGGGATACGCATTCCGCCCTGCGAGCCGTCAGTGGTGCCGATACACCAGACTTTTAAATTTTCAATTTCAACGTCTTTCATTTTTTTCAGATAGGTGTAACACATTACCTGATTTGCGGCCAGCGCCTGACCGCCGGAGAAAATACCCAGTAATAAAAAGAGAAGTGTTTTTTTCATTGTATCCCTCTGACTCAGTGGTTTTTATGCAATAACGCACGTCTTACACTTGTTTCCGTGTGCGGAGAATATTATATGATAATGCGGGGTCAGTGATGAACCGGCGATAATATATATCGCCGGTGTAGCGGAAGGGCAATCAAAATAATATGAATGCCCCTTTTATTAATCAAAAGTACGTATATTCAGACAGGTTATAATTCGCGGTTCAGTGACACACTTTTTACCTGTGCGTACACCCATTGTCCGGGTTTCAGCTGCAAATCATCCCGCGCCCAGCCGGTAATACGCGCCCAGAGAAAATGATTGCCGACCGCCAGCCTCACATCTGTCTGACCGTTGTCACCATCATACATTTCCGTGATTTTTGCCCGCAATATATTACGGATGCTGCTGCTTTTCGGTTTTTCCAGTGCAATTGACACATCATCCGCACTGACCCGCACCCGCACCGGCGTGTCACGCTCACCGGCGATACGCGGCACCCACAGCACCTGGTCACCGATAGCGGCGGCAGTCATCGCATAGCGGTCGTGATGCTCAAGCACCGTGACACTTAATACGCTTGAAAGGCTTTCCTGTGTCAGCCACGGACGCAGCGCCGCTCCTGCCCACACCTCTTCCAGCGGCCCCTGTGCCAGAATACGGCCTTTCTCAAGAATCACCACATCTTCCGCCAATCGCAGGATTTCATCCAGACTGTGACTGACATAAAGGATCGGAATACTGATATCCTGCGCCATCTTTTCCAGATACGGCAGCAGTTCGCGTTTACGCGGCAGATCCAGAGACGCCAGCGGTTCATCCATCAGCAGGATATCCGGCGCGGTCAGCAATGCACGGCCAATCGCCACCCGTTGTTTTTCCCCGCCGGAGAGGGTTATCGGCAGGCGGTTCAGCAGATGCCCGATACCAAGCAGTTCCACAATGCTGTCAAACTGAGCTTCCATTTCCCGCGCCATACCGTAGCGCAGATTGCCTCTTATCCGGTAATGAGGAAACAGACGCGCATCCTGGAAAACATAGCCGATTTTGCGCTTTTCCGGCGGCAGACAAATACGTTTTTCGATATTAACCAGCGTGTGACCGTTAAGCTCAATCCGCCCTTTCTGCGGCTTTGTCAGCCCGCCGATCACATTAATAAAGGAGGTTTTCCCGGCCCCGGAGAGCCCGAAGACCGCGGTAATACGGTCACTGGCCAATTCGGTGTTGATCACCATCGATAAATCACCGAGCTGCTGTTCAAAATCAAGCACTAACATACGGCAACCCCCAGACGTTTACGTCCCCAGCGGGTCAGCCATTCCGAGGCCAGCAGCGAGGCCAGTGCCAGAACAATAGCGATAATACAGAGCCGTGCCGCGTCCATTTCCGCCCCCAGCGTTTCAAGCAGGGAGTACATGGCCAGCGGGATAGTCCGGGTTTCCCCGGGGATATTGGAGACAAAGGTGATTGTCGCGCCGAATTCGCCCAGCGAACGGGCAAATGCCAGCACCGTGCCGACAATAATGCCCGGCAGCGATAACGGCAGTGTAATGGTGAAAAAGACCCGCAGCGGAGAAGCGCCGAGTGTCCGTGCCGCCTGCTCCAGGCGCATATCCACCGCTTCCAGTGCCAGGCGGATCGCCCGTACCATCAGAGGAAATGCCACCACCGCCGCAGCCAGCGCGGCACCGCGCCAGCTGAAGGTAAAACTGAAGCCGAACCAGTTATAGAGCCACTCACCGATAATACCTTTGCGGCCCATACTGATCAGCAGCAGATAACCCACTACCACCGGCGGTAACACCAGCGGTAAGTGGATAAGACTGTCCAGCAGCGACTTGCCCGGAAAACGGCAGCGCACCAGTACCCATGCCATCAGTATGCCGAACGGCAGACTGACTGCCACGGCAACCGTTGATACTTTCAGGCTGAGGATGACCGCCTGCCATTCATACTCATTCAACATCGCTGTCTGTTAGTCCTTACTTATTACAGAGGGCTGAAACCGTAACGTTTGAAGATTTCTTTTGCTTCCGGTGTCTGAAGGTAATCATAGAAACCTTTGACATCGGCATTGCTGCGATCTTTCAGGATAGCAATCGGGTATTCAACCGGTTTATGGGTATCTGCCGGGAAAATGCCGACCACTTTCACTTTATCACTGGCAACCGCATCAGAGCCGTACACGATACCCAAAGGGGCTTCGCCGCGCTCCACCAGTGCCATGCCGCTGCGCACATTATTGGTACGGGCCAGCATAGGATCAACCACTTTCCAGGCACCGAGATTTTCCAGTGCTTCCTGTGCATAAATACCGACCGGCACATGATCAGGATCACCGACAGCCAGACGGCCGCCATCCAGTAATTTAACCCAGTCAGTCTGCTTATTAATATCGACTTTATCAATCTTACTGTCTTTCGCGGCAATCAGCACCAGCTCATTACCCAGCAGGGTTTTACGGGTGTCATTGATGATCAGGTTTTTCTCCTGAGCATAATCCATCCATTTCTGGTCAGCGGAGATAAAGATATCTGCCGGAGCACCATTTTCAATCTGACGGGCCAGTGTGGAAGAAGAGGCATAAGACGCAACAACCTCCCCCTTTTTCTCCTGCTTATATTTTGCCGAAATTTCATCAACGGCATTTGTCAGTGATGCCGCCGCAAATACGGTCACTTTTTCAGCGGCCCATGCCTGACCCATGACAGCAGCAGAGATAACAACACCGGCCAATAACTTACTGAACTGTTTTTTCATTTTTTTCACCAGGATAGATTAGGATTAACCCGTTGTATATAACAAGATACAACGAAAAATGAAAGGAGGTTTATCCCACTATCGTCAGTTAAGCGGAAAACAATCTAAAATAAGGGGGATTACGCAGATAGTGAGCGGAAAAACGAAAGCAAAGACGGATCACCTGCGGATGCAGGTAATCCTGAAGACAGTTTAATCAGAGCTGCTTTTCGTGGCGATCGCCTTTTGAAATCAGGTTAAAAATTTCACCTAATCCCCAGATCAGAGCCGCCAGGCCTGCCATGACAACAGGAACCATTAACAGTGCGAAACCTAAACTTTTAACTAACTCAAACATAGCACTCAATCTCTTTATATCAGGCGAAAGGATATTCAGCATGACTATAATAACGTCATAATGCCCGCTATTCTATATAAATCACACCACAGAAAGCATAGCGATTCGTGCGGTCAGGTCTGCATAAAATAAACAACAGCCACAATCACTGCCGCCAGGATCAGAAAACCGGTCACCTTTCCGGCGCTGCCGGGTTTTTCCACAATACTGTTACCGCTTTTTGTTCTGATACCCGCAGAATCCGCAACCGGGGTTACGGTCTCTTCATCATTATTTTCGCTATCTTCGTTGTAAAGTATCTGAAGATACGTCAGCAGCGTTTTCAGGGCATCGCTGTCCAGCGATATTGTTTCATCATCCTCCGCGACGATGCACAACGTGTAATTTAGTTGCGCAACCATCGTAAGCAAAAAAGCCCCCGGCAATTCCGCGTAATCACGTTCACCGGCGTTCATGTTCTCCGCCACTTCCGGTGGTGGCTCATTACTGCCGTCATCGGGCATATAAGCAAGCAGCACAGGCTCTTTATCATCCTCTCCCTGACAAAATGCCAGTCCCGCTTTGCCGCTGCCGGCCTGTCCCTGCGATTCAACCCAGAATGACTGTACTGCCAGTGTACGGGTAAAATCCTCCGTCTCCGAACCGTTGTCCGGATCATCTCTGACAGTCCGGTAAAGACTGAATAAGACATTCTCCATGATATAATTCCCTGTTTAATAAATCATCGTCATACCATACCTGTTTTTATCCGGCTCACAAATTATTAAGTGAAATGTAACCGCCATATTGGCAGATGAAAAAAAACCGCAGTTTGCTACACTAACCGGAAAGTAACGCCGCACCGGGCGGAGAAACTGCACCGGTGATTCTGTCTGATTAATATACGGGGTATTTTCCGTTGGATATTTTATTAACACTGAAATCAGAAGGTCATTTATTTGCCGATCCGCGGCGGATTTCCCTGCTCAAGCAGGTCAAAGTGACCGGCTCCATCAGTCAGGGAGCAAAACTTGCCGGGATCAGTTACAAAAGCGCCTGGGATGCCATCAATGAGATGAACCAGCTTACCGAGGAAACCATTGTTGACCGGGCGACCGGCGGCAAAGGCGGCGGCGGCGCGACACTGACGCGCTATGGTGAGCGCTTACTTCAGCTTTATGATTTGCTGGCACAAATCCAGCAGAAGGCGTTTGATGTCCTCAAAGAGGATTCACTGCCGCTCGACAGCCTGCTGGCAGCCATCTCCCGCTTCTCATTGCAGACCAGTGCCCGCAACCAGTTTTTCGGCACGATTATGTCGCGCAACCATACTCATGTGCAGCAGCATGTTAATGTCCTGCTGGCCGATAAAAAAACGGAGCTTGCGGTCGCGCTGACCGAACAAAGCGCCAACCGGCTGGGTTTATCCGTAGGTAAAGAAGTACTCACTCTGATTAAAGCACCATGGGTGAAAATCAGTAAATCCGCCGGAAATGATGCGGATTATGACAACCGGCTGATCGGACGAATCTGTTCCGTTGCCAGAGGTGCGGAAAACAGTGAGGTGATGGTGACACTGACCGGCGGCGCACAGTTATGTGCAACTGTGGATAATCAGGATGCTGATAATCAGCAACTGAAAGAAGGTGATGAGGTTACAGCTCTGTTTAATGCAGACCAGGTGATTATTGCCACACTGTGCTGATAAAAGCCGCCGCTGACGGCGGCTTTTCGTCAGTAACTGCTTACTTCGCTGTTAAATCAACCTGATAAACCGCAAAGCCCACATCATCAGTGCCTGCCCGCGTCATCGGATAACGGGCATTCTCTTTAATGAACTGCGTGGCTTTTTCACCCGGTGAGGTTTCAAAGCGGATATCTAATTTTTTATCCGTTTTCACCGGCACAAATCTCCAGTTCTGCTCTGCCCGTGCCGATACACCGCCTTTCTCTTTGGTTTCTGCCGCGATATAGCCGGCCAGCACACTGCGGTTTTCATCCGGTGAGGCAAACGCAATATGTTTGTCGCCGGTTCCGGCAAATTTTCCGCCGTAAGCACGGTAGTTATTGGTGGCGACCAGGAAAACCGCTTTCGGATCAATCGGTTTACCCTGATAAGTCACATTTTTGATACGGTTAGCCTGCGGATTGACCGTCTGACACTCCACGTCATATTTTGCCGGTTGTGTCAGGTCTATCTGATAGTTGATCCCGGAAATGGTATCGAAATTATAGGTTCTGAAACCATCCCAGTTGACCAGGCTTTGCGGTGCTTCAGACTGCGGATCAATCTGATTAAACATCCCAGCGGAACACTCCAGCCATTCTGTGACTTCCGCTCCGGTCGCTTTCACCACCACCAGCGTATTCGGGTAGAGATAAAGGTCGGCCGCGTTGCGGAATGTCATATCCCCTTTTTCCACCTCAACGAAATCAGCAGGGGCATTTTTGCGTCCGCCCACTTTAAACGGCGCGGCGGCTGACAGCACCGGCAAATCCGCCAGATCCGGATCACCCTGAATAAAGCGGCGGGTATAATCAGTCTGCGCATTATTCACAATCTGCACAGTCGGGTCGCTCTGCAACAGCGCGAGGTAGCTGTACATATTATCCGGCGACTTACCAATCAGTTTACCGACAAAAGTCCGGGTCGCATTGTGCTGCTCATCAATCACAGAGGCCAGCTTGTCATCCCGCGCCACCAGCGGCTTTTTATTGACCTTGTCATAAACCGGACGTGCCTGTGATTTGGCATCCGCCACTTTCCACGCGCCGTCATCATTATTCAGTACCAGATCCACCACACCGAGATGATCACCCCACTGGCCCGGCATCACCGCCGGAATACCGTTGACGGTTCCCTGTTCAATATTAACGCCGTTGATATCCGCGAAATCTTTCCCCGGAAATACGCCGTGCGAGTGACCGAACATAATGGCATTAATACCTGGGACTTCACTGAGATAATACACCGAGTTCTCTGCCATCGCTTTATACGGCTCCTGAGAAAAACCGGAGTGCGGAATAGCAACAATGATATCGGCACCTTCCGCTTTCATTTGCGGCACAAATTTTTTCGCAGTTTCCGTAATATCATTAACGCGGACTTTTCCTTCCAGATTGGCTTTATCCCAGATAAGGATCTGCGGCGGCACAAAACCGATATAACCGATTTTAATGATATGCTCTTTACCATCGCGATCTTTGACCGGGGTATCAACGATAATATAAGGCGTAAACAGATTCTTACCGGTTTTCTCATCAATAATATTGGCATTTACATACGGAAAATCCGCACCGGCAATGGCTTTTTGCAGATAATCCAGGCCAAAGTTAAATTCATGGTTACCGAAATTCCCGACGGTATAACCCATGGTATTCATTAATTTGTGTGCCGGATGTGCCTCGCCGTCATTCAGTCCTTTACTGACCATATAATCGGCCAGCGGACTGCCCTGAATTAAATCCCCGTTATCCACTAATACCGCATTGGTGGCTTCATTTTTTGCCGCATTAATTAACCCGGCGGTGCGGACTAAACCAAACTGTTCCGTCGGTTTATCTTTAAAATAATCAAAATCAATTAAGTTACTGTGAATATCGGAGGTTTCCATCACCCGCAAATCCACCGTTGCGGCATTAACCGTTCCGCTGATCAGTAATGCCAGTACCGAATACGTTAATCCTGTTTTCACCCTAATCCCCTCTTCCGGTTAATGTTCTGCTGCTGTTATTTTGTCAGTTTTTATACCGTTTTCTGCCAGTAATTTCTGCATGGTGTAATCTTTATCATCGATAGTGTATGACACCAGACCATTAAATGATGAACGGGAATTATGACGGCTGTATTTAAACGGAATAACCACATCGCCCTGTTTATTAATCACACCCCAGTGATCATCTTTTTCTGCCAGTGCGTAGCCGTTATCAAAATCACGCGCATTATTATAGACAGGCGAAATCACTTCATGACCTGCTGAATCCGTAAACCCATGCAGGCGGTTGCGCTGAACATGAATCATATTGTCACGGAATCCTTCCGCTTTATCGTAACCGGTCAGTGTCAGAAAAATATCACCTTCCGGGTTAAGAAAATAAAATGTCTTATCCGCTGTTTCTATTTTATCTTCAATGAAAAAACCCGGACCAAAGATAAGCGAGTTATTACCCCCTTTTTCTATCCGGTAATCGGTTACCGGCAGGATCGTTACGCCCTTATCATTAATGATATGGTATCCCTGTTTGTCCTCATAATAGAAAAAGCCTGATTGCCCGTCCGGAAATTCAAGTGTGCGGATACGCAGATTTTCACCGGAAAACACGACCGGTTTTTCATTCATCGTATTAAATAACAGAATTTCGTTTTCTTTCCCGATAACAAAGGCATCATCTGACAAACTGAAAACACTGTCCATCTCTGTTACCAGCTCAGATTTTTTATTTTTCACATCCAGTTTGTGAAGCTGATAATGTGTAATCTGATCTTCATAACCATCATCATCTTTTTTCGTCTCAACAGACTTTGTAAAAAAATAGTCTGCTGTCAGACTGTAAGGCCGGTTCTTTCCGTTATTGAGAATTTCATTTCCGTTCTGGTCAATGATATAAAACACCTTTGTTTTTTCATCCCCGACTACCGGATATAATTCGGTATATTTCGGTGTAATAGTCGTATTACGGGCTTCTCCGGCTTTATCTTTTATCGCGTAAACCGTGACTGCCACAGGTGTACCATGAAAAAGGCAGGCAACCCGGTAAGTATCCGGCTCATCGGTCTCCTGCTCAAAACACTCATAATATGCGGCAACCTTGTGTATCAGTTGTTCTTTAGTCTTACTATCTGAAGCCTTAACAGCCCCCTCCACAAACCGTTTCATTTTGTCATTAAAGCCAATCCCGCCCCGCACACAGGAAGAAGAGGATAAAATTTTACCGTTTTTGTCAGTAATATCTTCACCACCAATAACCAAGTCCCCCTCCAGGGTATAACTCAGATAGTTTTTATCTTTTTCTGCCAGTTTCAGGGTGAAATCCGGTTGTACAATTGCCGTGTTATCCGCAGTAAGGGAATAAGGCACAAGCTCATTAATATAATGATAAGTAATATCGGCAGTGATATTTTTTACTGTTCTATGCGTATCAAGCCGTAATGCGCCGTCCAGCTTTTCATTTCTGTTTTCTTCACTGCCATCCATATAGATAATATTTTTTATTTTCACCACCGGCTGCTGCTTTGATGGCATTTCCTTTATATCAAAATGAATGAACGAATAATTGTGATACAGTTCCTGACTGAATGACAGTGTGTTAATAACATCATCCAGAGCCGTCTTATATTCTTCTGCACTCAGAACAGAATAGCCTTTTTTATAATTTTCATCTGACGGCAGGATCTGTGTCCGTTCATTATATAAATCATCTGCCCGGCTCAGACGGGAAAAAAATTCAAACCGTTCTTTATCCTGCTGAATTTTTTCAGCAGATTCTTCCAGCGTTAAACCATCAAATTCGGATGCGACATAATCCAGTGACGCCTGTGACGGTTCCGGTAATTTTTCTTCACGTAATAATAACCAGGATATCCCGGCCGTAATAATCAGCAGACAAAGAACAACAGCAACCTTCTTTTTCATCCTTGTACCCTTCCGTATAAACATATTTAATGCCGGCCAGTGCAGGTTAAAAGTATAACAAAAACAGCAGACTGAATAATGACGTTTCTGTGAAGCAGGTCTTCTTTTCATGATACAGAATGTAACAACTGCACCATATCTTGACATCGCTGCCTGTTCCGCTTATTTCTGGGGAATAATTAAACTAATAATTAAGGCAGTTCACTATGGCACATCTGCATATTACACAAGGGATTTTCCGGATAAGTCCGGATAAACAGCTTGCTGTTCCGTCACTGCAACTGGAAACCGGGCAGCATCATGCCTTTATCGGCACTAACGGCAGCGGAAAATCAGCTCTTGCCCGTGCACTGATACAGGAACTGCCGCTGCTCTCAGGGGAAATGACCACGACTTTCCGCCGTCCTGTACTGGTCGCGTTTGAAAAATTACAGGCGCTGATTGATGAAGAATGGAACCGCAATAATACCGACCTGATTGACGGCGATGACACCGACAACGGCCGCACTACCGCTGATATTATTCAGGCAGAATACCGTGATAATGAGCGCTGCCTGCAACTGGCGGCGCAGTTCGGTATTTCCGATCGCCTGTCACGCCGCTTTAAATACCTTTCCTCCGGCGAAACCCGTAAAGCCCTGCTGTGTCAGGCACTGATGACAGAGCCTGATCTGCTGGTGCTGGATGAACCTTATGACGGGCTGGATGCTGATTCCCGCCGGATGCTCAGTGAGATGCTGGCAGAGCTTGCAGCGGGCGGGCTGACCGTTATCCTGATCCTCAACCGCTTCAGTGATATTCCGGACTTTATCACCCGTGCCGAGCTGCTGACAGAATGCGTGCTGACACCGGCGGACACCTTATCTGCACTGTTACAGGCACAACTGGCCCGCAGTGAGCAGACGGAGCATCTGACGCTGCCGGGGCGGGATGACTCGGCCGCAGAACACCTTGCCCCGGATATTCCGCGGGTGATCCTCAATCACGGCTGTGTCAGCTATAACGATAAACCTATTATCAATGATCTGACCTGGCAGGTGCTGCCCGGCGAGCACTGGCAGATCACCGGTGAAAACGGCGCGGGCAAATCCACACTGCTCAGCCTTATCACCGGCGACCATCCGCAGGGCTACAGCAACGACCTGACGCTGTTCGGCCGCCGCCGCGGCAGTGGTGAAACTGTGTGGGATATCAAACGGCATATCGGGTATGTCAGCAACAGCATCCACCTCAGTTACCGTGTGAATATCAGTGTGCGTAACACACTGATTTCCGGATTTTTTGATTCTGTCGGACTTTATCAGAAACCCTCAGACCGGCAGGTAAAACTGGCGGATGAATGGCTGGCGCTGCTCGGCCTGAAAGCTTACCGCGATGCGCCGTTTCACAGCCTGTCATGGGGACAGCAGCGGCTGGTACTGATTGCCAGAGCGCTGGTGAAACATCCGGCGCTTCTGATCCTTGATGAGCCGTTACAGGGGCTGGATACACTCAACCGCCTGCTGGTACTGCGTTTTATCGACATTATGATAAGTCGCGGTGATACGCAGTTGCTGTTTGTCAGTCATCACAGTGAAGATACCCCGGCCTGTATCAACCGGCGGCTGGCATTTATTCCTGATAACGGCAGTTATCGTTACGAAATCAATACGTTGTAATCTGCTTATCAAACGGCTGTTTTACTTTTTTATTTCACCGGAAACAGCCGTTGTTTTCTGAATGTATTCAGTCCGTTATTAAGAACAATCTGATTAATAATCATTATCAATTTTCTTTTTTACTGGTACATCACCCGCTTCTCTTTTACCCTGCGCACTCCTTTTCTGATTTTCTGACACGATCCCATGACCTGGCTTTTACTTGCATTATCTCTGCTGTTATTACAATTTAACCGGACGCTGTCACTGGCAGCACTTCTCACCGCCACTATCAGCGCGCTGTTCAGTGGTGTGATGGACTGGCACGCCCTGCTCACGCTGTGGTTTGTGATCCTGCTGGCGGTTGCACAGCCTTATACCGCACCGCGCTCATGGCCGCGTGCACTGGTGACACTCATGGTGATCGCCGCTGCACTGGGGCTGGCTTTTCACCTGCTGCGGGGATTTCATAACCTGCGCTGGATGCTGCCGGAAGCCGCAGGACCGCACAGTCCGCCGTATTCATTCTGGCTGAATGCAGATAAAGCTCTGCTCCCGTTTGTTCTACTGATTATCATTCCGCAGTTGTTTGTCACAGCACCACTGCGCCGGGCCACCCGTCTGCGCTGGCTGTTACTGGTACTGTCGGTGCCTGCATTGCTGTTACTGGCCACAGCCCTTGGCGGACTGGGATTTGAACCTCATCTGCCGGGCTGGCTGCCGGTGTTTATGCTGGCAAATTTGTTTTTTGTCTCCCTAGCGGAGGAAGCGCTGTTCCGGGGCGCTATCCAGCAGGTGCTTTCCCGCTGGCTGCCGCCGTATGCCGCGCTGTTTATTGCTGCTGCTGTTTTCGGCCTGGCGCATCTTGCCGGCGGACCGCTGCTGGTCGTCTTCGCCGGTCTTGCCGGAGTTATCTACGGGCTGGCCTGGATGTGGAGCGGGCGGTTGTGGGTCGCAACCGCGTTTCACTTCGGTCTGAACCTCTGCCATCTGCTGTTTTTTACCTAGCCGTTTAAAGTAGCGTAAAAAAAACGTTTTTTTCTGTGTATCACACTTTACGTAAACATTTTATAGCGGAATCGATTCAGTTTTAGTGTACACTATCCGGCAAACAGGACGGAATTGATGCCTTCCGCGCAGCCCCCGGCAGAAATACCTGTGCGGAAAGTTTGCCGAAAGGCGCCGGTGACCAATATAATGGGCAATGTGCCGGGTCGGTTTCAATTCTGAAACCCCCTATCTGAAACACAACAGGAGTTTACGCTATGGCAGTAACTAAACTGGTGCTTGTACGTCACGGTGAAAGTGAGTGGAACAAAGAGAACCGCTTTACCGGCTGGACTGATGTTGAGTTATCTGAAAAAGGCCGTGCTGAAGCACAAGAGGCTGGTCAGTTACTCAAAAAAGAAGGCTTCTCTTTTGATTTCGCCTATACCTCTGTACTGAAACGCGCTATTCACACACTGTGGAATATCCTGGATCAGGTAAACCAGCAGTGGCTGCCGGTTGAGAAAAGCTGGAAACTGAACGAACGTCATTACGGCGCACTCCAGGGTCTGGATAAAGCGGAAACCGCAGCAAAATACGGTGACGAGCAGGTCAAACTGTGGCGTCGCGGTTTTGCCATCACCCCGCCGGCACTGGAAAAAAGTGATGAACGTTTCCCGGGCCACGATCCGCGTTATGCGAAACTGGCTGAAAGTGAACTGCCTGCAACGGAAAGCCTGGCGATCACTATCGACCGCGTTGTTCCTTACTGGACTGATGTTATCAAACCACGCGTTGCCTCCGGCGAGAAAGTGATCATCGCCGCACACGGTAACTCCCTGCGTGCACTGGTAAAATACCTGGATAACATGGGTGAAGATGAGATCCTCGAACTGAACATCCCGACCGCTGTGCCGCTGGTGTATGAGTTTGATGAAAACATGAAACCGCTGCGCCGCTACTACCTGGGTGACCAGGATGCGATTGCTGCCAAAGCTGCCGCGGTTGCCAACCAGGGTAAAGCGAAATAATCCGTTTTCTCCGGTAAAAAAAACCCTGACATCGTCAGGGTTTTTTATTTTCTGCCATCCGGGTTACCGGTGTCATCAGCCGCGGCGGGCTTTCACCGCATCTGAGAGCTGACGCAGCAGGGTGTCCGTATCTTGCCAGCCGATGCAGGCATCTGTCACGCTCTTACCGTACACGAGCGGCGCATCCCCCTCCAGGTTCTGATTTCCTTCCTCCAGATGACTTTCCACCATCACGCCCATAATGGCTTTCTCACCAGCGGCTACCTGCTGTGCCACATCAGTGCTCACATCCATCTGACGTTTATACTGTTTGCTGCTGTTGGCGTGGCTGAAATCGATCATGATACGCGGTGCCAGACCGGCCTGTGCCAGCCCGTCTTTTACCGCGCTGACATCTTCCGCGCTGTAGTTCGGCTTTTTACCGCCGCGCAGAATGATATGGCAGTCGCCGTTACCTGTGGTGTTAACAATGGCCGAGTGTCCCCACTTGGTCACGGACAGAAAACAGTGCGGCGACCCGGCGGCATTAATCGCGTCAATCGCCACTTTAATCGTGCCGTCTGTGCCGTTTTTAAACCCGACCGGGCAGGACAACCCGGAGGCCAGCTCACGGTGTACCTGGGATTCAGTGGTACGCGCGCCGATAGCGCCCCAGCTCATCAGATCCGCCAGATACTGTGGTGTGATCATATCCAAGAACTCACCGGCAGCCGGTAAGCCTTTATCATTGATATCCAGCAGCAGTTTACGGGCAATACGCAGACCATCATTGATAGCGAAGGAGTGGTTAAGGTGCGGATCGTTAATCAGCCCTTTCCAGCCGACTGTGGTGCGCGGTTTTTCAAAATAGACGCGCATAACGATTTCCAGCTCACCTTTCAGTTCGTTGCGCAGTGCCAGCAGGCGGTCAGCATATTCAACCGCCGCTTTCGGGTCGTGTATTGAACACGGCCCGATAACGACCAGCAGGCGGTCATCCCGGCCTTCCAGAATGTCGTGGATTGCATGACGGGTGCGGCGAACGGTGTCTGCGGCAGTTTCAGTCGCGGGAAACGACTCTAATAACGCCACTGGCGGTAATAATTCCCGAATTTCTTTTATTTTTACATCATCGTTCTGATAATTCATAACCCGTCTCTTCCGGTGTCCTGTTTCGTTATTGTCGTTATTTTAATCTAACTGCTTGTCAACAGGCTGTAAACAATTAGCTGTCACCGGAATTGAAATTAATTTTTCGCCCCGAAAATATTCAGATCAACAGGACAAATTATTATGGATCAGACGGAAAACAGCGGCTTCATCAGTTGCTGCCTGTGAGAGGGGTATTTATGCCGTTAATCCTGTTTTAATACGTTTAATCACGGTAAACAGGAGGACAATCACCAGACCGGCGACAAGGCCAAACAACAGATTAGCAACCGGCGGTGTCATAAAATGCAGCACGCCGCCAAATGCCGGCACCAGCGCACTCTGCTGAGCCAGGTTCTCAATCAGGTTATGAATTAACGGAATACCGTGTGTCAGAATGCCGCCGCCGACCATAAACATGGCGGCAGTTCCCACCACTGATAAGGTTTTCATCAAATACGGCGTGGCGTGGATCAGGCCGTCACCCAGCTTTTTCAGCAGTACGGCTGATTTCTTTTGCAGGTAAAATCCCAGGTCATCGAGTTTGACAATACCGGCCACCAGGCCGTACACCCCTATAGTCATAATAACCGCGATCAGTGACAGCACCACCAGCTGATTGATAAAGGGAGACGCAGCAACAATCCCGAGTGTGATCGCAATAATCTCCGCTGATAATACAAAGTCTGTGCGGATAGCCCCTTTAACTTTTCGTTTTTCGAATACTGCCAGCTCTTCCGGCGTCTGAATATCTTCAGCCGGTGCCGTTTCGCCGGATTCACCTTCTGCTTTATGCAGAAATTTATGTGCCAGTTTTTCAGCACCTTCAAAACAGAGAAACGCCCCGCCGACCATCAGCAGCGGTGTGACCGCCCAGGGGGCGAAGGCGTTGATCAACATCGCCAGCGGCACCAGAATCAGTTTATTAAGAAAGGAACCTTTTGCCACCGCCCAGACCACCGGGATCTCCCGCTCTGCACGAACCCCAGCCACCTGCTGCGCATTCAGCGCCAGGTCATCCCCCAGCACCCCGGATGTCTTTTTGGCGGCCATTTTGGTCATCACAGAGACATCATCCAATACGGTTGCGATATCATCGAGTAGTGCGAGTAAGCTGCCACCGGCCACAGGTATTTCCTTTTATTGCTGATTAATGAGAATCTGATTGTTATCTGACTCTCATTATAATCACCAGGCTATTGCACTGAAAATAGTTTTACGGCTGCTTCGCCGCTTTTATCCACATACGCGAGCCGTTGAGTGCAACGCCCAGCAGAATAATATATTCCAGTGACAGTGCGTATACCCCCTGAAGGGCATAAATGACAATACTGATGATATTGATGATCACCCACAGCAGCCAGTTTTCCACCAGTTTGCGGGTCATCAGGATCATTGCCGCCACAGACAGCACGGTCATGGCCGCATCCCAGAACGGGAAGGCATCCGGCAGCAGTACCGGCATTGCCAGATCAGCCCCTGCGACATTCAGCATACTGACCATACTCTGCGCCAGCCACGTAAAGACCGGGTCGATATAACGCACCAGCAGTAAAATCGCCGCCAGTGAGACCGCAGCAATCACGGCGGTCTGCCGCAGCGGCATCCAGCGGATTTTCAGCTCCGCTTCTGCTTTTTCATTTTGTCTGCTCCAGGCATACCAGCCGTAAATATTGGCCGCGAAAAAGAAAATTTGCAGCAGAAGATTAGCATAGAGCTGAATCTGAAAGAAAATCACCGCAAACAGTGTGACGTTAATCAGACCAAACAGATAATTGATTGTTTTTTCCAGGCTTGCCAGCCAGATGCATAACAATCCGGCGATCGCTCCCACAGCTTCAATCCAGGACAAAGCATAGGAACCCTCTTTCCAGTAAGGGATCACCACGAGAATATTATTGATATCAAAAAAGTCCATTCCGTCACCTGTACCAAGTATGTTTGTTGTAATCCGGAGGAAATTATCTGCCGCAGGTTCAATCTGCTGTATCTCACCCTGCTTTTTTTAGTGAAGCCATCCCATAGTAACAAAATTTGTTTAATATACTAAACATAATAACGTTTTTTTAACCTCAGCTCTCCCGCTGGTTTTGATTATGACGTACTATCTGGCCAGTTATTAATTATATGAATGAGATGTGAAATGGAATCAATTGAGCAAATTATAAATAATATAATCTCTTTTGCCCTATTAGATCCCCGGATTGATGCGGTCATTATCACAGGTTCTGTGGCGCGTCAGAACCAGGCAGACCGTTTTTCTGATATTAATGCCGAGTTAATCGGCAGCAACCATGATGATCTGCTTCAGGACAGCCGCTGGCTGAGCCGGTTTGGTGTGCCGCTGATTATCCGCAAGGAGATTTCACATGAAAACGACGGTGTCCGCTGGCCATGTTGTCAGGTGTTGTATAAAAAAGGCCGTAAAGTCGATTTTGTGCTGGCGGGACGTGAACGTATTACACAGATGGCTGAACACGGGCTGGACATCATCTATCAGCGTGGTTATGCCGTTTTGCTGGATAAAACCGGTGTAACAGCCGGATTGCCGGCGTATGCCGATCCTGCCGCCGTACTCACCCCGCCGGATCAGCAGGCATTCCTGGCAAACTGGCAAAATTTCTGGCTGGAAGCCTCACAAGTACCGGTTTACTACCTGCGAAATGAAATCTGGACAGCCCGGCTGCGGGATACAGCCATGAAGCAGTGGCTGATCAGCCTGCTGGAATGGCATGTGTTGCTCCGCAGCGACGGTACACAGGATGTCTGGTACGCAGGGCGCCATCTGAGTACCTGGTTGCCACCGGGCCTGTACGGGCGTTTTATGGCGACACTGGATAACCGCGATCGTGCCTGTGCCGCACGGGCTCACATGGCGATGCTGACACTCTACCGTGATGTGGCACTCCGTGTTATTGATACACAAAAATTTGATGTCGATATAACGTTAGCAGATAAAATTATTGCACTGGTAACTGACCGGTTAAATGCAGATGATTTGCTGGCGCCGGGAAATGAACAATAACAGACAGGTGACCGCCGGTGTATACCGGGGAGAATAAAAATCAGAGGGAAAGATGCGATGGTGGGTCGTACAGGATTCGAACCTGTGACCAATTGATTAAAAGTCAACTGCTCTACCAACTGAGCTAACGACCCGTACTCTCTATGCCAACGGCACGATATAATACTGATTTATCCGGCTGGTGCAACGATTTTTTCAAATTAACTTATTCAAACGCTTATAATTAACTCACTTAGCCCCGGTTTGGCAAAAAAACCGCCGGTCGGGGCTATACTCTGAGCAAAAAAATAAACCGGCGGTTATAAACCAGCCAGTTTTTTCTCAGCCAGTTTCGCACCGGCAGAGCCCGGATATTTTGCGACAACCTGCTGATAAATCGCTTTCGCTTTCGCTTTATCCCCTTTCTCCTGCATGATCAGCCCGACTTTATAGAAGGACTCTCCTGCTTTCTGGGATTTCGGCCAGTTTTTTACCACAGAAGCAAAATACGCCGCAGCGTCATCTTTTTTGCCTTTGTTATAATTCATCTGACCTAACCAGTAATTGGCATTAGGAAGATAACCGGATTTCGGATAGCTTTGGATAAAACTCTGAAATGCGCTGATTGCACCATCGTAATCTTTGGTGTTCATCGCCATGTTTACCGCGGCGTTATAGTCATCTTTCTCATTGCCATTACTTGCAGCAGGTGCGGAGGTGGCAGCAGTATCCGCAGAACCCGTATTACCGGATGCCGCGGATGTATTATCTGCTGATGCACTGCCGCCACCGGTGAGGGAATCCACCTGTGAGAAAAGTTCGCGTTGGCGTTCTGTCAACTGATTCAGCTGATACTGACTTTCCTGGATTTGCCCGCGCAGCATGTCGATATCGCGCTGGTTGTCCATGACTTGTTGCTGAAGTTGGGTTAATAGCTGACCATGAGCGTTAGAAATACGCTCGAGCTGCATGAGGCGGTCATCAGTGGAGCCTGAGCCGATATTGATGATGGGTGCCTGAGCAATAGCGGCCCAGGGGGCCGCTACACCTATCAATAACGACAGACTCACCATCAGGCGTCTGAAGTTACTTTTCATGTATATCTCTTAGTATACGATGACTGCACGACGGTTTTTAGCGTAGTCAGCTTCGGTGTGACCCAGAACTGCCGGCTTCTCTTTACCGTAAGAAACGATAGAGATTTGTTCACCGCTCACGCCTTTACCCTGCAGGTACATTTTCGCTGCGTTAGCACGACGCTCGCCCAGTGCGATGTTGTACTCAGGAGTACCACGTTCGTCAGCATGACCTTCTACAGTCACTTTGTAAGACGGGTTGTTGCGCAGGAATGCAGCGTGTGTATCCAGCATTTGCTGGAATTCAGGAGAGATATCGTATTTGTCGAAACCGAAGTATACGATATTGTTGTTCTGAAGTTCCTGCAGCTGCTGGCGTGCCAGTTCTTCCGCAGACATACCAGTGTTTGCGCCATTGTCGACAGTGCCCGCATCAGTCTGGTCGTTTTTGTTAGAACTACATGCAGCAACAGCCAGAACAGGTAAAGCTAACATCAGCCCTTTAAGCACTTTGTTAAGTTGCATCTCTTTGATCCTTTTATAATTTGCCATACATATTTTTTTAATGCATCACAGATACGGCGACCAGGCAGGGAATTTTACCTGTCCGTCAGTCGCCGGAAGACGCGCTTTGAAACGCCCGTCGGTCGAAACCAGCTGCAATATAGTTCCCATACCTTGTGAGGAGCTATAAATAACCATAGTGCCGTTAGGTGCGATACTTGGCGTTTCATCTAGGAACGTATCCGTTAAAATCTGGAAATTGTTCGCTACTAGATCTTGTTTGGCGATATGCTGTTTCCCGCCGCCTGAACTGACCATTACCAGGAAACTGCCGTCAGCACTGACGTCACCATTCTGGTTCTGAGTCCCATCCCACGTCAGGCGCTCAGGCGCACCGCCATTAATCCCAACCTTATAGATCTGCGGACGACCAGCCTGATCAGACGTAAACGCTAACGTCTGGCTGTCCGGGAACCATGCAGGTTCGGTGTTATTACTGCGACCATCTGTTATCTGACGCATCTGGCCTGAGCCGAGATCCATCACATACAGATTCAGACTACCGGTTTTTGATAACGCAAATGCCAGTTTGGTTCCGTCCGGTGAAAATGCCGGTGCACCATTGTGACGCGGGAATGAGGCAACCTGGCGTACCTGTCCGCTGGACAGATTCTGGATAACCAGGGCTGAACTTCCGCTCTCAAAAGTAACATAAGCCAGTTTCTCACCATCCGGTGACCATGCCGGAGACATCAGCGGCTCCGGTGAACGGTGAACGGTGAACTGGTTATAGCCGTCATAGTCAGACACACGCAGCTCGTGACGATAGTCACCGCTGTTCTTAACCACCACATAAGCGATCCGTGTGCGGAATGCACCACGAATACCGGTTAATTTCTCAAAAACTTCATCACTCGCAGTGTGTGCTGCATAACGCAGCCATTGTTTAGTGACTTTAAACTGGTTCTGTGCAAGTACGCTGCCCGGTGCACCGGAGGTGTCCACCAGCTGATAGCTCACCAGATAGTTGCCGTCAGCACCCGGCTGAACCTGGCCGACAACAACAGCATCAATACCTAACGCCGTCCAGGATTCAGGTACCACTTCAGATGCGGTACCCGGTAACTGCGGCATACGGTTAGGGTCGATAGGATTAAATTTTCCGCTGTTACGCAGGTCAGCCGCAATAATTGCGCCGACTTCTTCCGGTACAGTACCACCACCGGCGACCTGGAAAGGTACAACACCGATAGGACGTGCTGAATCAACACCCTGAGTAATCTCGATACGAACTTCAGCCTGAGCAACTGCCGCCCACAGCATCAGAAAACCGAGCATGTATTTCACTGCCTGCTTCATTCTCTCTCCCTCGTTGCGCCAATGCCCGCATCAAACTCATATTTTAACAAACGTTCATAACCAAAACCAGATACTGCAACAAAAACCTGCTGTAACCTTAATATTTTTAGTTATAAACCGTACGCCACCGCAGACTGAACACGTACTTACTGCGGCTTAAAGTTAATCGTCGCATTCTTAAATGCGCGCCAGACAGCATCACTCGGCGGCGCAGGAATACGAGCCTGTTTCGCTGCGGCCAGTGCTGCCTGACATAATCCTTCATCACCCCCGGCTGACTCGGCACTGATCAGTGTGCCTTTGTTGGTGATATTAATTTTCAGCAAACATTCTTTACCGCGGTACATATCCGCATTATAGAATTTTGCCTGGATTGCTAACTGAACCTGTGCTTTGTAGCCGTCCATATCCGCGTCAGAATTTGTTCCGCTTTTCTTGCCACCGCCCTGACCGGCTGCGGATGCACCGCCGCTTTCTGTGCCCGGGGCGTTGGATGCCAGTCCGCCAAGGAGGTCATCCACTTCATTGGCCTGCTTTTTTGCTGCGACTTTGGCGGCTTTTTCTTTAGCCGCTTTTTCTTTGGCCGCTTTTTCGGCTTTAGCGGCTTCAGCTTTAGCGGCCTCTGCTTTAGCAGATTCGGCTTTGGCTGCCTCTGCTTTAGCGGCTTTTTCCTGAGCCGCTTTTTCTGCTTTCGCTTTTTCTTCTTCAGCCGCTTTCTGTGCGGCGGCTTTTTCATCAGCCTGTTTCTTCGCCAGCGCCTGTTCTTTTATGACTTTTTCTTTTTCAGCCTGAGCTTTGGCCGCAGCTTCTTCCGCCAGCTTCTGCTCTTCTTTAGCTTTCTTCACGGCTTCCTGAGCTTGTTTTTGCTGCTCTTCCGCCACTTTTTTCTGTTCTTCAACTTTTTGTTCAGTTTTCAGGCGCTCTTCTTCAATCGCTTTTAAGCGCTCCTGCTCACGCAGTTCTTTCTGACGTAATTCTTCTTCCTGCTGCTTCGCTTTTTTCTCACGCTGCGCCTGAGCCTGTTTCGCGTTTGCCTGTTGCTGTTGCTGCTGGTTAAAGTTCTCAACCATCGCGTTCGGATCAACCATAATGGCATCGATCACCTGACCGCCTTCACCGCCGCCGGTCAGACCTGATTTGGTTACAAACGATCCCCAGATCACAAGCGCAATCAGCAAAAGATGCAACACCACAGATGTGATGACAGAACGATTTAATTTATCTTTACGCTCTTTCAGCTTTCCCACGCTTAATTCCCTAACCTTCTGAGTGAAAACATCTGCATAACAAACCTTACATCGGCTTCGTCATCAGGCCCACAGATTTCACTCCTGCCTGTTTCAGAATATTCAGGCCATTAATAATCTCTTCGTAAGGCACATCTTTAGCACCACCGACCAGGAAAACCGTCTTCGGATCTTCAGCCAGATACTGTTTTGCCGCAGCAATGATCTGCTCTTCCGGCAGCAGTTCCAGGCGGTCCTGCTTCACCACCAGGGTGTAGCGGCCGACACCGGAGACTTCCAGAATCACCGGCGGATTATCATTGGTGGAAACGGCCTGAGAATCGGAGGCATCCGGCAGATCCACTTCCACACTCTGACTGATGATCGGCGCTGTTGCCATGAAGATCAGCAGCAACACGAGTAACACGTCCAGTAAAGGAACGATGTTAATTTCGGATTTCAGCTCCCGCCGGCGTCCGCGATGACGTGCCATGATAATCTCCTGCCTTATTTCTTATCAGCAGTAGCAAAGGCCTGACGATGTAAAATCGCCAGAAATTCTTCGCTGAAGTTGTCGTAGTTCTGCTCTAATTTATTCACGCGCTGATTAAGACGGTTGTATGCCATAACCGCAGGAATTGCCGCAAACAGACCGATTGCCGTTGCAATCAGTGCTTCCGCAATACCCGGCGCCACCATCTGTAACGTAGCCTGTTTTACCGCACCCAGTGCGATAAAGGCGTGCATGATCCCCCAGACGGTACCGAACAGACCGATATACGGGCTGATAGAACCGACAGTTCCGAGGAACGGAATATGGTTTTCCAGGCTTTCCATCTCACGGTTCATGGAAATGCGCATAGCACGCGCCGCACCGGTTTCCACCGCCTGCGGAGAGTGCACATTCGCCTGATGCAGGCGGGCAAATTCTTTAAAACCGGAGTAGAAAATCTGTTCTGTGCCGCTCAGTTCATCACGGCGCGCCTGGCTTTCTTTATACAGGCGGGACAGTTCGATTCCTGACCAGAATTTGTCTTCAAACGCTTCTGCTTCACGGGTAGCCGCATTCAGGACTTTGGTGCGCTGAATAATAATAGCCCACGAGGCAACAGAAAAGCCCAGCAATACCAGCATGATAAATTGCACGAGGTAACTTGCTTTCAGGAATAAATCCCAGATATTCATGTCAGTCACTGCTTAAACTCCGCGACAATAGACTCAGGAAGCGCTACCGGCTTCATTAAAGAAATATTCACGCAGGCGACCAGTACCTCTGCGCGACATAAAAGAGTTCCGTTTTTATGCATAAGTGTCTGCGTAAATGTCAGAGACGCACGACGGATGTCGGTGATCTCACTGCGTACCTCTAACAGATCGTCTAACCTTGCCGGATGGTGGTAATCGATAGTTAATTTGCGGACCACAAAGCCGAGCTGCTCTTCCAGCAGACGCTGCTGGTGAAAGCCCCGTTCCCGTAACATTTCGGTTCTGGCCCGCTCAAAAAAAGCCAGATACTGCCCGTGGTATACCACACCACCAGCATCGGTATCTTCGTAATAAACCCGTATTGGCCAACTGAACATTGAATATCCCGCAACTTACCCTTATCAGACAATATACTTTGCAAACTATACGTGAAGAGCAAACGTATTGAAAATGCTTAGTTCGTAAAGATAGGAAAAGCCCGTTTGTCCGCGCGCTAATCATACTCGCCTTTATCCAACACGCAAGCCCCTGAAGGGGTCGGGATGAAAAAATATTTTGTTACGTATTACAACACCTTAGAGGCGTTATTTTTTGCTCTGAAAGCTATCATTAAACACTTATTAAAAGACATTTTTCATCATGAACACGTAAAAATCCGGAATTATCCGGATTTTTGTGCTACCGATTTATTTACCGTGCAATCTAACTTATTGTAATTACATAAATTAAATCACCTTATTTTTATTTTATAAAAACAGGGTTTCCGTCCGCATTTACCGGCTGGAAAACCTGACTTTAGCTCGGCTGATATTTTATGCAGGCCGCGGTGTTTCATGCAAATAATGCCACCGCCAGTTACCGTTATCCCCCCGGCGCAGAATAACCAGTGAGCGCCGTGATGTGGTGCACCCGGCAAAGTACTGTGTCTCCTGATAACGGACTGATATTGTATTTTCTGTCAGGCTGACACACTGATAGTCCGCTGTCTCAATCGGAGCACCCTGCCTCTGACCCTGTATACGGGTAAACATTTCTGTCACCGCAGCAAGATCGATTACCGCCCCGCTGATCCCGGTCATGGAAAACTCAGGTGTGAAATGGGTCAGCAGCTCAGACAATGCAGCCTTCCCTTCAGCGCCGGGGACAGTAAATGTTTTAAAAATCAGGTCATGAACACGATGGATTTCGTCACAGGCCTGCTGAAACATACTATTAATCACGGGATAATCTCCTTTGCGGGTTTGAGTGATGTGCGGTACTGCGGGCGGAGCAGAAAAATCAGCGGGATAAGCCCGGCCAGCGCACCGCCCAGAAATGTCAGTGCAAATGCCTGCCCGGGGAAAATGGTATTCAGCGTCTGATACAACGTCATCATGACGGCTGCACCAATGCTGAACACCACCTGCCGGTTAATATTCCAGATCACACTGGCTTTATTCAGTTGCGCCCCCTGAAAATCATACAGCGCGGTGGTTTGTGCACAGTTTGCGGCAATGCCGCCGCCGGTGCCGGTCAGCAGGTAAATCAGGCCAATCAGATACAGCGGCGTGTCGTTGTTTGTCAGGGCGAACAGGGCAATACCACCGCTGTGCAGGAGCAGGCTGATAATAAACAGGCGTCCGGCACCGGTCCGGTTATACACCGCACCGCTGATATACACCGCAACCGAGAGCCACAACCGGGTATTTTTCAGCAACGATAAATCAATAATAGCCTGTGGTGTCTGCCGGTAATGGCGGTAATAAAGCCGGGCACTGAGCAGCATCAGCCCGCCAAGCGCCAGCGCTCCGGCGATATTATGATATTCCCCGTATAAAGAGAGGGCTATCAGGAGTGACGCCAGCGTCAGGCTGACCAGAAGCAGCCCTTTGAGATCAGGTACATCTCCGGCGTCTGTTTTCGGCTCACGTATCCAGCACCAAGCCAGCAGTGCTGTCAGAAGTGCCACCAGTGCATTGACATAAAAGACAGGCCGCCATCCGGCCAGATCAACAATGATTCCTCCCGCCATCGGAGAGAGAGCCGGTGCAATCAGCGCAATCATCATAATAATGGTGGAGATTTTGCTCCGCTCACGTCCCTGAAAATACTGAAAGGTCAGTGACTGCCCGGCCGGGATCAGCAATCCGCCCGCCACGCCCTGTAAAAAGCGCCAGAAAATCAGCGAAGCAAAAGATTCCGCACTGCCTGCCAGCACAGCTGCCGCCGCAAACAGCAGCATAGAGGCCGTCATCAGTTCCCTGATCCCGAAACGCGACGCCAGCCGCGGGCTGAGCGGGATAATCAGTGTCAGCCCGAGAATATAACTGTTTGCCACCCAGGTGACAGACAGAGTTGAGACCTGCATTGCTTCTGCAATCGCAGGCAGTGTGATGGCCGACATAAAGATATTGATGCAATCAATAAAAAAGCCCAGTAAAAAAATCAGGGCGATACGGTAACGATAAGTCATGGTTTCCTCCGGTCAGCAGTGTAAAAGCAGTTGACCGCAGCCGTCCATGCATCAAAATAGACAATACTGTTTGAAAAAATGAAACAATCTTATGCTGACATCCGTTGAGAAAATCAATACCTTTATCTATGTCGTGGATACCGGTTCATTTACCCGGGCCGCTGCACGCCTGAATCTGAGCAAATCCGTGGTCAGCCTGCATATCAAAGCCCTGGAATCTGAACTCAGCACCACGCTGCTGCACCGGACCACCCGGCAATTTACCCTGACAGAATCCGGTCAGGCGCTGTATCAGCAATTCAAACCGCTGTTACAGCAGTTTGACAGTGCTATGGATGCGGTCAGAACAGGGACGATGCAACCACAGGGGCCGCTGAGTTTCAGCGCCGCCGCCGAATCCGGCGGTCAGTTTCTGCTTCCGCAGTTGCCCGCCTTTACACAACGCTATCCGCTGATCAGGGCGGATTACCGTGTCGATCACAGTCTGAGTGATTTGATTGCCCTGAAACTGGATGTGGTATTCCGGCTGGGCACGCTGAGTGACAGCGGTCTGCGGTTCCGCAAACTCGCTGATTTTCCGGTCTGTTATGTGGCAACGCCTGAATTTATCCGGCAGCACCGGGTGACAGAGAACAGTGATCCTGCCGCCCTGCCCTTTATCGCCAACAGCAATCTCACCGCCCGTTTCAGCCGTCGTCCGCATCTGCCAGCACCGGACAACCGGGTGTTTATCTCTGGCGATCCGCACTATGACACTGGCACACCGGGGTTACAGCCTGCTGCCGGTCTGGTATATCCGTGAACTGCTGGCAGACGAGAAGCTGGTTCCGGTATTCGCACATCAGCCGGTGCCGGATCAGAGCATTAATATGGTATTTCCGCCCGCGGCGCATCTGCCGCAGAAGACCAGGGTATTTATTGATTATTTTGCCCGCTTTTTTGCCGGTAATACCGCATTACTGCGCTACCCGTGAACCGGAGCGGAAGCAGAAAAGAAAAAAGCCGTTCATCTGAACGGCTTTTTGTCATAAACGTTTGTATCAGCTGAAAAAATGATAAAGGCCGTAACCCAGAATCACCACCGCCGGAAGTGGATGGAAAATAATCTTCCAGATTGCGCGCTCCGGACGGAATGCCAGACCGAAAATTGCGCCGCTGCATACTGCCCAGATCATCAGCAGTCCCTGCCAGATCTGTAGTGAACTGGTGTTTGCCGCAAAACGCGACGGGTCCCAGATCACACACAATGCCAGCCCCAACGCCATCACAAGGACAAGGGCCCGTAAGGGACCCTTATCCAGTAGTTGGTAAGACTTATCCAGCATCCGTCTTACTCACCTGACGCGGTTTTATCTTCGTGGTGCTCAATAGCCAGTGCTGCAATAACAGCAATACTACAGGCCAGGAGCGTTCCGAGGATCCATGCAAAATACCACATATTCGTCTGCTCCTTAGTACAAGGTATGTTTGTTCTCTTCGATGAAGGACTTATCAAGACGCCCTGCCATCTTCACGTAACACCAGATGGTGTACAGGAGAACAAGTGGTACAAAGATAATCGCAACAACGGTCATTACCTGGAGAGTAAACAGGCTGGATGTTGCATCCCACATGGTCAGACTGACGTTCGGGTCGATGCTTGAAGGCATAACGAACGGGAACATCGCCGTACCGCAGGTCAGGATCACGCCGGCAATTGTCAGTGCAGAGAACAGGAATGCCCACGCACCTTTATCCATTGCAGTGAACATAATAACCAGCAGAGGTGATGCCAGACCGATAGCAGGCAGGATCCACAGGATTGGATAAGCATTAAAGTTTGCCATCCATGCACCTGCTTCCTGTACCACTTCTTTGGTAACCGGGTTAGAAGCACCGAAGTGATCAATGTCAGACACGACACGGAAGCCTTCAATACCGCCCCACATCAGCCATGCACCGGCAGTCGCAAACAGAACAAATGTCAGCAGAGCAGTGATGGTGGTGGCTTTACGCACACGCACATGCAGATCACCGGTGGTACGCATCTGAAGGTAAGTCCCGCCATGCGCCACGATTATCATCAGGCTGATTAAACCGGCTAACAGACCGTACGGGTTCAGCAGACCGAAGAAACTCCCTGCATAAGACACCTGCAACTGAGAGTTAACTTCAACCGGCACACCCTGTAACAGGTTACCGAATGCCACACCGATCACTAATGACGGTACGAAACTGCCGATAAAGATACCCCAGTCCCACATACCGCGCCATTTTGGTGATTCCAGTTTTGAACGATAATCAAAACCGACCGGACGGAAGAATAATGCCGCCAGTACCAGAATCATAGCGATATAGAAACCGGAGAAGGCTGCCGCATAGACCATCGGCCATGCTGCAAACAGTGCACCACCCGCAGTGATAAGCCATACCTGGTTACCATCCCAGTGAGGTGCAATCGCGTTAATCATGATACGGCGTTCAGTATCACTTCTGCCGATAACACGCAGCAGAACCCCCACGCCCATATCAAAGCCATCAGTTACAGTGAAGCCAATCAGCAGTACGCCAATCAGAATCCACCATACAAACCGTAATATTTCATAATCAAACATAAGTGGGCTCCTGTTTACTTAGCGTCTTGTGCCGGGGTCGTTTCAAAGTGATAACGGCCGGTTTTTAAGCTGCTTGGACCAAGACGTGCAAATTTGAACATCAGGAACATTTCAGCAATCAGGAATAAAGTATACAGGCCGCAAATCAGCGCCATAGAGAACAGAATGTCTCCGGCTGCCAGATTTGACGTTGCATATGCTGTCGGTAATACTTCACCAACCGCCCATGGCTGACGGCCATATTCAGCAACGAACCACCCCGCTTCAACACCAATCCACGGTAACGGCAGGCTCAGGAAAGCCGCACGCAGCAGCCATTTTGATTTGCCGACACGGTTACGCAGTACACTCAGGAATGCCAGACCCAGAACGATCAGCATCAGACCACCGGCAGCCACCATCAGGCGGAATGCCCAGAACAGCGGTGCAACACGCGGAATAGAGTCTTTGGTTGCCGCCTGAATCTGCTCTTCAGTTGCCTGACCGACGTTGTCGGTATAGCGTTTCAGCAGTAAGCCGTAACCAAGGTCTTTTTTGCTCTGATTAAAGGCATCACGAATTGCCGGGTCGGTATTACCGCCACGCAACTGCTGTAACAGATCATACGCGACCATACCGTTACGGATACGGGCTTCGTGCTGCACCATCAGGTCACGCAGACCGAGAACCGGAGTATCAACGGAACGGGTGGTGATAATCCCCATCAGGTACGGAATTTCAATCGCAAAACTGTTTTCCATTTTTTCCTGATTCGGGAACGCAATCACGTTAAATGATGCAGGTGCAGGCTGGGTATGCCATTCACCTTCAATTGCGGCGAGTTTGGTTTTCTGCACGTCACCCATCTCATAACCGGATTCATCACCCAGCACGATAACGGATAACACGGCAGCGATACCAAAGCTTGCTGCAATTGCAAAAGAGCGTTTTGCAAATGCGATATCACGGCCTTTCAGCAGATACCACGCACTGATAGACAGTACGAAGATCGCACCGGTACAGTAACCGGCCGCCACGGTATGCACAAATTTAACCTGCGCAACCGGGTTGAGAACCAGTTCGGAGAAGCTCAGCATCTCCATACGCATGGTTTCAAAGTTGAAGTCAGCAGCAATCGGGTTCTGCATCCAGCCGTTTGCCACCAGAATCCACAGTGCAGAAAAGTTGGAACCGAGCGCAACGAGCCAGGTCACCATCAGGTGCTGTTTCTTGCTGAGACGATCCCAGCCGAAGAAGAACAGACCCACGAAGGTGGATTCGAGGAAGAATGCCATCAGACCTTCGATAGCCAGAGGCGCACCGAAGATATCACCGACATAGTGAGAGTAGTATGACCAGTTTGTCCCGAACTGGAACTCCATAGTCAGACCGGTAGCAACACCCAGAGCGAAGTTAATACCAAATAACTTACCCCAGAACTTCGTCATATCTTTATAGATTTGTTTACCGGACAGGACGTATACCGTTTCCATGATCGCTAACATAAAGGACATCCCTAATGTTAGCGGTACAAATAAGAAGTGGTACATCGCTGTTAAGGCAAACTGTAATCGCGACAGTTCGACAATATCAAACATCTTGACTCCTTGCTCCTAGCAGGAAGACACCGACATGCGGCAACCCAAGCTTTCCTGAAGAAAGAAAGCAACATAACTACCAGCAATAAATGCCTCTAAATGCAATAACAAATTAGTAACAAAAAAACACCTAAATAGACACCCTAATAATAGTACGCTTATATTTGCACACAATAAACCGCTTTTGCGTGATTCAGATTGGAATTCTGAGGATATATCAAATAATGCACAGCGTAGTCATTTTCGGCTATTTTGATCTGCCACAATTTAAACAGATCAGGAAAATAATGCCAGTGCAATAGATTGATTTACGTCAATTCTTTCTGTTATTGTTAATTAAAATCGCATATATGGTAATTGAGTTATTTTATTGTTAATGTCATGCACACACAAATACAACCAAACAGAAAAATAACAATAATATATGCGCTTTTTATTAACCTTTTATTTTCATCAGCATTTCTGGTTAATTTCATGAGCCGGATAATTCAATTATAAATAAATTATCACTAAAACTGTTATTGTCTGTTTGTATTAACGTACAACAATAATCATTTTCGGCGTAAAAATTAAGTATAAATCAAGATGATAAAAAACGCCCTTTTATACCTGAGACTTTTTACTGTGTAAACGATACAGCAGACATTTCAGAACTATTCAGAAAATTGCTTAAAATAACAACAACCGAAGAGAAAGCTGAGTAAAAGCGCGTAATAAGACAGAAATGACGGAATTGTGTTCAGATCAAAAAACAGCCGGAAGCGGCATAAAACCGGCTCCGGCTGTATGATAATGACAGAAATTATTTACCCAGGATCGCTTTTACCGCATCACCGATATCAGCCAGACTGCGGACAGTCTTCACACCGGCAGCTTCGAGTGCTGCAAATTTCTCATCCGCAGTACCTTTACCGCCCGCGATAATCGCCCCTGCATGGCCCATGCGCTTGCCTTTCGGTGCAGTCACACCTGCGATATACGCCACAACCGGTTTGGTGACATGGTCTTTGATAAAGGCCGCTGCTTCTTCTTCCGCACTGCCGCCGATTTCACCGATCATAACAATCGCTTCTGTCTGCGGGTCATTCTGGAACATGCCCAGAATATCAATAAAATTGGAGCCGGGAATCGGGTCACCGCCGATACCGACACACGTGGATTGTCCCAGACCGGCATCCGTAGTCTGTTTCACGGCTTCATAGGTCAGTGTTCCGGAACGGGAAACGATCCCCACTTTGCCCGGCAGGTGGATATGTCCCGGCATAATCCCGATTTTGCACTCGCCCGGGGTGATAACGCCCGGACAGTTCGGACCAATCATCCGCACACCGGCTTCATCCAGCTTCACTTTGACGGTCAGCATATCCAGGGTCGGAATACCTTCGGTGATGGTGATAATCAGCTTGATGCCCGCATCAATCGCTTCCAGGATGGAATCTTTGCAAAACGGTGCCGGAACATAAATAACAGAAGCAGTAGCACCGGTGGCATCCACCGCATCACGCACGGTGTTAAATACCGGTAAGCCTAAATGCGTTGTGCCGCCTTTGCCCGGTGTCACACCGCCGACCATTTTGGTGCCGTACGCAATCGCCTGTTCAGAGTGGAAAGTCCCCTGGCTACCTGTGAATCCCTGACAGATAACTTTGGTGTTCTTATCGATTAAAATAGACATTATTTCGCTCCCACTGCTGCAACAACACGTTTCGCAGCATCCGTCAGGCTGGTTGCCGCAATAATATTCAGACCACTTTTCGCCAGTTTTTCCGCACCCAGCTCCGCATTGTTCCCTTCGAGGCGCACAACAACCGGCACACTGACGCCGACTTCCTCAACTGCACCGATAATCCCGTCCGCAATCAGGTCACAACGAACAATCCCGCCAAAGATATTGACGAAGACCGCTTTGACGTTTTCGTCGGACAGAATGATTTTAAAGGCTTCGGTGACACGCTCTTTGGTCGCACCGCCGCCGACATCCAGGAAGTTTGCCGGCTCACCGCCGTGCAGTTTGACGATATCCATGGTGCCCATCGCCAGACCGGCACCGTTCACCATACAACCGATATTGCCGTCCAGCGCCACATAGTTCAGTTCCCATTGTGCAGCCTGTGCTTCGCGGGCATCTTCCTGTGACGGGTCATGCATTTCACGCAGTTCCGGCTGACGGTACAGGGCGTTACTATCAACACCTAATTTGCCGTCGAGGCAGATAAGTTCATCCTGAGTGGTAATAACCAGCGGGTTGATTTCCGCCATCGCCAGATCACGCTCCAGGAACAGGGTTGCCAGCCCCATAAAGATTTTAGTGAACTGGCTGACTAATTTACCGGTTAAGCCCAGTTTAAATGCCAGCTCACGCCCCTGATACGGCATCGGGCCGGTCAGCGGGTCAATCACGGCTTTGTGAATCAGTTCCGGTGTTTCGTGTGCGACTTTCTCAATTTCGACACCACCTTCAGTGGAGGCCATAAAGACCACACGGCGCGAACCGCGATCCACCACGGCACCCAGATAAAGCTCTTTGGCGATATCGGTGGCGCCTTCCACCAGCACCTGATGCACTGGCTGGCCCAATGCATCTGTCTGATAGGTTACCAGACGCTTGCCTAACCACTGTTCGGCAAACGCGCGAATTTCGTCTTTGCTCTTAACCAGTTTCACACCACCCGCTTTCCCGCGGCCCCCGGCATGAACCTGGCATTTTACGACCCACGGGCCGCTGCCGATTTTGGATGCTGCTTCTTCCGCTTCACGGGGTGTGGAGCAGGCATAGCCTGCCGGTGCAGGTAAACCATACCGGGTGAAGAGTTGCTTTGCCTGATACTCGTGTAAATTCATGATGTTCTATCCATAATTTGTCTGATGAGAGCGGACTCTCTTATTGTTGTTGCCTGGATAGCGCCGGTTTCCCGGCGCAGGGACACAGATTCACTGTCGCGAGTTCAGCCGGGCGGTTTTAGCGCGATGCCGCCCGGATGAGCCAAACTAAAAAACAAAAAGCACTACACGTCGAGCAGTAAACGTGCCGGGTCTTCTAACATCTCTTTAATGGTCACGAGGAAACCGACAGATTCACGGCCATCAATCAGACGGTGGTCATAAGAGAGTGCCAGGTACATCATCGGCAGGATCACCACCTGACCATTGACCGCCATCGGACGATCTTTAATTGCATGCATCCCCAGAATTGCACTCTGCGGCGGGTTAATGATAGGCGTGGACATCAGTGAACCGAACACACCACCGTTAGTAATCGTGAAATTACCGCCGGTCAGATCTTCGACTGTCAGTTTGCCTTCCTGACCTTTGACAGCCAGCTCTTTGATGCGTTTTTCGATTTCAGCCATGCTCAGCGCATCCGCATCACGCAGTACCGGGGTCACCAGACCGCGCGGCGTGGAAACAGCAATACTGATATCGAAATAGTTGTGATACACCACATCGGTACCGTCGATAGAGGCGTTCACTTCCGGATAACGTTTCAGTGCCTCAACCACCGCTTTCACGTAGAAAGACATGAAACCGAGGCGCACACCGTGACGTTTTTCAAACGATTCGCCGTACTGTTTGCGCATATCCATCACCGGTTTCATGCTCACCTCGTTAAAGGTAGTCAGCATTGCGGTGTTGTTTTTCGCTTCCAGCAGACGCTCTGCCACACGCTTGCGCAGACGGGTCATCGGTACACGTTTTTCACTGCGGTGCGGTAAACCGGCCTGAGAAACCGGCTCAGCGGCGGCTTTTGCAGGCGCTTTCGGCTGCTGTGCCAGATGTTTCTCAACATCTTCACGGGTCAGACGGCCGCCGACACCACTACCGGTAATATCGGCTGCTTTCAGGCCGTGCTCTGCGATCAGGCGGCGGACAGCCGGGCTTATCGCATCATTGGTTTCTTCATCCAGACCGGCATTCTGACGCTGTGCCGGTGTAGACTGTACTTTTTCTTTTACTTCCGCAGGCAGACCGGTGCTGTCCCCCAGACGAATACGTCCGAGCAGTTGTTTTGGAAGGACGGTTGCCCCTTCTTCTTCCAGCACGGCTTCCAGGACACCGGAATCGCTGGCAGGCACTTCCAGCACGACTTTGTCTGTTTCGATTTCCACCAGCACTTCATCACGTTCGACACTGTCACCCGGTTTTTTGTGCCAGGTTGCCACAGTGGCATCGGCAACAGACTCAGGGAGGTCAGGAACCAGAATTTCTATGCTACTCATTGCTTTTCCTTAATTTATTCAACGTTCAGTGCATCATTAACCAGCTCTTGTTGCTGCTGCTGGTGAACAGACGTATAACCCACGGCCGGAGAGGCAGATGCCGGACGACCCGCATAGCGCAGTGACGCCCCTGCCGGTACCGCATCACGGAAATTGTGCTGGCAGCAATACCAGGCGCCCTGGTTGAGCGGCTCTTCCTGACACCAGACAAAATCTTTTACATGGCTGAATGGTGCAAGAATCGCATGGATATCTTCATGCGGGAACGGATAGAGCTGTTCAATACGGATAATCGCGACATCCGTCTGATTATTCTTGCGGCGCTGCTCCAGTAAATCGTAGTAAACCTTACCGGAACACAGCACTACACGCTTCACATCCGCCGGATTCAGCGCATCAGTTTCGCCGATAACCGCTTCAAAACGACCGTCAGCCAGATCTTCCAGAGAAGAGACCGCCAGCGGGTGACGCAGCAGTGATTTCGGTGACATCACAATCAGCGGACGGCGCATACCGCGCAGTGCCTGACGGCGCAGCATATGGTAAACCTGTGCCGGTGTTGACGGAACACAGACCTGCATATTCTGTTCCGCACAAAGCTGGAGATAACGTTCCAGACGGGCGCTGGAGTGCTCCGGACCCTGACCTTCGTAGCCGTGCGGCAGTAACATTACCAGCCCGCACATACGGCCCCATTTCTGTTCGCCGGAGCTGATGAACTGATCAATCACCACCTGCGCCACGTTGGCAAAGTCACCGAACTGCGCTTCCCAGATAGTCAGACCGCGCGGATCAGTCGTTGCATAGCCGTATTCAAAGGCCAGTACCGCTTCCTCAGACAGAACGGAGTCCCACACATTGAAGCGACCCTGAGCGTTATGGACATTCATCAGCGGCACATAGCAGGAGCCGTTGTTCTGGTTATGAATAACCGCGTGACGATGGAAGAAGGTACCGCGTCCCGCATCCTCACCGGACAGACGCACCGGAACACCTTCATCGACCAGCGTTGCGTAAGCCAGATTCTCCGCAGCGCCCCAGTCGAGCAATTTGTTGCCTTCCGCCATTTCCGCGCGGTCGTTATAGATTTTTTCAACACGCGGGTGCATATGCACTTCTTCCGGAACAGTACTGATACGGCGCGCCAGATCACTGAGGCGCTTCAGTTCCACTTTATTGGCGTAGCTGTCGTTCCAGTTATGATTCAGGTACGGTTCCCAGGTGAGCGCCGCTTTGCCGATTTCACGCCACTCTTCCACCACACAGTCACCGCGATCCATGGCATCACGGTACATATTGACCATTTCAGTCACATCACCGGCGGCCACCACACCTTCGGCAATCAGTTTATCGCCGTAGATTTTACGCGGTGTCGGATGCTGTTTGATTTTCTGATACATCATCGGCTGGGTTGCACTCGGCTCATCCGCCTCGTTATGGCCGTGACGGCGGTAGCAGACCAGGTCGATCATCACATCGCGGTTAAAGGTATTACGGAAATCCAGCGCCAGACGGGTCACAAAGGCCACCGCTTCCGGATCATCTGCATTCACGTGGAAAATCGGCGCCTGAACCATCTTCATGATGTCAGTACAATATTCCGTTGACCGGGTATCTTTCGGGTTGGAGGTGGTGAAACCAATCTGGTTATTGATAACAATGCGGACAGTCCCGCCCACTTCATAGCCCCGTGCCTGTGACATATTCAGGGTTTCCTGAACAATCCCCTGGCCGGTTACCGCTGAGTCACCGTGAATAGTGATCGGCAGAACCATTTTGCTCAGGTTTTCCGGCAGACGGTCACGGCGGGCGCGGACAGAGCCGATGACCACCGGGCTGACAATCTCAAGGTGAGACGGGTTAAAGGCGAGCGCCAGATGCACCTGAGCCCCTTCTGTCACGAAATCGGACGAGAAGCCCTGGTGGTATTTCACGTCACCGGTACCCAGATGATCTTTGTGTTTACCGGCAAATTCATCAAACAGATCTGCCGGTTTTTTACCGAACAGGTTCACCAGTACGTTCAGACGGCCGCGGTGTGCCATACCCAGCACCACTTCGCGGGTGTCCTGTTTGCCGGCATGGCGAATCAGGTCTTTCAGCATCGGAATGAGGGAATCGCCCCCTTCCAGTGAGAAGCGTTTTGCGCCCGGGAATTTCGCCCCGAGATAACGCTCCAGCCCTTCGGCTGCGGTCAGATCCGCCAGGAAACGCCGTTTTTCATCAGCACTGAACAGTTTACTGACGTCAACGGATTCCAGACGTTGCTGGAGCCAGCGTTTCTCTTCGGTATTGGTGATGTGCATATACTCGGCACCGATGGAGCCGCAGTAGATACGTTTTAAAGCATCAAACAGCTCGCTCAGCTGCATGGTTTCGCGGCCGATGGCGAAGGAGCCGACATTAAAGGTTTCGTCAAAATCAGCTTTGGTCAGATTATGGAACGCCGGGTCCAGATCCGGAACCGGTTCCTGTTTCCACAGGCCGAACGGGTCAAGATTAGCGCTCTGGTGGCCACGGAAGCGGAATGCGTTAATAAGTTGCAGGACTTTGACCTGCTTGGAATCCATCGCCGGATCGCTGACGGAGGTGTGGTAGCGTGTTGAATCTTTAGCCAGACGACGGAAGTAGTCGCGTGTCTGTGAATGAGGTTGTTCTGTTATATCCGCTTTCGGCAGTGAGTCGAAAATCTCCCGCCAACTTTCATCGACGGAGGCCGGATCGTTCAGATAGTCTTCATAGATATCTTCTATGTAGACCTGGTTTTCTCCAGCCAGAAAGCTGGAATCCAGCCAGTCCTTCAGTGCGCCGTTCTGCATTATGATCCCTTAAGCTTAGAGCTTTATCCCCGTTGTCTTTCCTGCTGCGGTGTCCCGGCTGCGTGTCTGTCCGGAAAACAGAATGGTTCTGTTCTGCGGATTACCCCGTCTGCCGCTGCCTGCAACCTGAATGAGGCCGGGTTTAGTTTTCGCCGTGATAACTAATACCGCGATACATTGCGGTGCGTAAAGGATTCCCGGGTGGTGCTTGTGCATCTTATGTTCTGTGTATCCCTGAGGAACCTTTAGCAACGGAATAACCGTTGCTGAAAATCCCTGTGCTGTCTATAACCATACTTACATTTGAACCAAAAAACTCACATCTTAATCACAATTAACTACATTTATTGTTGCTTCTAACACTTACTGCGATAGATTATGCCTATTGTTACGGGTTGGTAAAAGATGCCTGCCTTGCAGGCATCTTATTATTATCAATCGTTTAAGCAGAATAAAGTCAATTATGCACTGCGTTTCAGTAACATTGATTTAATATGACCAATTGCTTTTGTCGGATTCAGCCCTTTCGGACAGACACTGACGCAGTTCATGATGCCGTGACAGCGGAATACACTGAACGCATCACTGATGTCGTCAAGGCGGGATTCTGTCTCAGTATCGCGGCTGTCCGTCAGGAAGCGGTACGCCGCTAATAAACCGGCCGGGCCGATAAATTTGTCCGGGTTCCACCAGAAGGACGGGCAGGACGTCGAGCAGCAGGCACACAGGATACATTCGTACAGACCATCGAGCTTTTCACGCTGCGCCGGTGACTGTAAATGCTCACGCGCCGGCGGGTTTTTGTTGTCGTTGATCAGATACGGGCGGATCTTTTCATACTGCGCATAGAACTGCCCCATATCCACCACCAGATCCCGCACCACCGGTAAGCCCGGCAGCGGACGGATCACGACCTTTTTGCCGCCTTTCATCAGCGCCGACAGCGGCGTGATGCAGGCCAGACCGTTTTTGCCGTTCATATTGATACCGTCAGAACCGCACACTCCCTCACGACAGGAACGGCGGAACGACAGGCCAGGGTCCTGCTCTTTCAGCTGGATCAATGCATCCAGCACCATCATGTCCCGGCCTTCTTCCACATCCAGCTGATATTTCTGCATGTGTGGTGCGTTATCCACATCCGGGTTATAGCGATAAACTGAAAATTCAACTTTCATAGTATTCTCTCCGCAAATGCCTCATCACCACACATCAGTAAGTACGAATCTTCGGCGGGAAGGGGTCACGCAGCTTAGGCTGCATGTTCACCGCACGGCGTGTCATGGTTTCAGATTGCGGCAGGTACAGGGAATGACACAGCCAGTTCGCATCATCGCGATCCGGATAGTCAAAGCGGCTGTGCGCACCACGGCTTTCAGTACGGAAGTTAGCTGCCATTGCAGTGGAATACGCCGTCTCCATCAGGTTATCCAGTTCCAGGCACTCAATGCGCTGGGTGTTGAATTCTGATGAGGTGTCATCCAGGCGCGCATATTGCAGGCGCTCTTTAATGGTTTTCAGCTCTTCCAGTCCCTTGGCCATTGCATCCCCTTCACGGAATACCGAGAAGTTATGCTGCATGCAGGATTGCAGAGCCTTGCGGATAGTCACCGGATCTTCACCACTGCGGGTGTTGTTCCAGCGGTTCAGACGCGCCAGCGCCGCATCAATATCCGATTCACCGGCATCGCGCATTGCGCCCTGCTCCAGAATGGATTCTTTCAGATGCAGACCGGCTGAACGGCCGAAGACCACCAGGTCAAGCAATGAGTTACCGCCGAGGCGGTTTGCACCGTGAACAGAAACACAGGCAATTTCACCGACCGCAAACAAGCCCGGAACCAGCACATCCTCACCCTGCTCATTCATGGTCACAACCTGGCCTGTCACTTTGGTCGGGATACCGCCCATCATATAGTGGCAGGTCGGGATAACCGGAATCGGCTCTTTGACCGGATCAACGTGAGCGAATGTCCGTGACAGTTCCAGGATACCCGGCAGACGGGATTCCAGCACCTCTTTACCCAGATGGTCGAGTTTCAGCTTCGCATGCGGTCCCCACGGGCCGTCACAACCACGGCCTTCGCGGATTTCGATCATAATGGAACGGGCAACCACGTCGCGTCCGGCAAGGTCTTTGGCGTTCGGGGCATAGCGCTCCATAAAGCGTTCGCCGTCTTTATTGAGGAGATAACCGCCCTCACCACGGCAGCCTTCAGTGACCAGAACCCCGGCACCGGCAATCCCGGTCGGGTGGAACTGCCACATTTCCATATCCTGCAACGGAATACCGGCACGAACAGCCATACCGACACCATCACCGGTGTTGATATGGGCGTTAGTGGTGGACTGATAGATACGCCCTGCACCACCGGTTGCCAGAATAGTGGCTTTAGCTTTGAAATAGACCACTTCACCGGTTTCGATACAGATAGCGGTGGTACCCATAATGTCGCCGTCCTGGTTTTTCACCAGATCCAGGGCATACCATTCGGAGAAAATCGTGGTGTGATTTTTCAGGTTCTGCTGATACAGCGTATGCAGCAGTGCATGACCGGTACGGTCAGCGGCGGCGGCAGTACGTGCGGCCTGCTCACCCCCGAAATCTTTGGATTGTCCGCCGAACGGGCGCTGGTAAATGCTGCCGTCATCCAGGCGGGAAAACGGTAACCCCATGTGCTCCAGTTCCAGCACCGCTTCCGGGCCGGTTTTACACATGTATTCGATAGCATCCTGGTCACCGATGTAATCCGACCCTTTTACGGTGTCGTACATATGCCATTCCCAGTTATCCGGATGGGTATTCCCCAGCGCCACCGTGATACCGCCCTGGGCGGATACGGTATGAGAGCGGGTCGGGAACACTTTGGATAACAGAGCGCAGGACAGGCCGGACTGAGAAATCTGGAGTGCCGCGCGCATACCTGCGCCGCCTGCACCGATAACAACTGCATCAAACTCTCTGACAGGTAAGCTCATTTAGACACCCCACACAATGATTGAACCGTAAATGACATAAGCGGCCAGTGCAATAATCACAATAAATTGCAGCAGCAGACGCAGGCTCAGGCACTTGACGTAATCCGTCAGTACCTGCCATAACCCGACCCAGGCATGGGCGAGAATGGCGATCAATGTCAGCGTGGTGAACACCTGAGTGAATGAAGAGGCAAAGAAGCCATGCCAGACGTCATAAGTGATATCTGAGGTAAAGGCCACAAAGCCGATGAGGTAGAGTACATAAAGTGTAATCACAATGGCGCTGGCACGCAGAATCAACCAATCCTGAATACCGTTACGGCCGAGTGTGCTTGCACTGATTTTTGAATTATTCACCATACCAGAACCCCCGCCAACACGGCTAAAATCACAGTCAGAACCATGGAAATCTTCGCGGATGAAATACCGGCAGCCAGTGTTTCATCAACAAATCCGAAATCCATTAACATGTGACGAATGCCACCACAGATGTGGTAAGCCAATGCAGTGAGGATGCCCCAGAGGATAAACTTCGCGAAGAAACCGCTCATGATATCAGCAGCCTGCGCAAACCCTTCCGGCGAGGACAGCGACAACCCTAACAGCCACAGCAGAATCGCTACAGCAACAAAGGTAATGACGCCTGAGACACGGTGTAAAATTGAAGCGATTGCAGGGATCGGAAAGTGGATCGTCTGCAAGTCTAAATTGACAGGTCGTTGTTTTTTCACAATTTTGCCCACACAGCTCTTTATTATTTTTCCTTCCTCCGGACCTGGGCGGAAATCAGACAGCGCTGGGGAAATAAGAACAATCCTTAAGTAAAATCCACATCCGTATTGTTTTACAAAAGTAATAATTCAGTTACGCTGGGTGCTCCTGCTTCAGGGAATTCCGGAGACCTTGGGGCAGTATATGGACTTCACAATATGATTACAATTCCCATACAAAATGTTTGGTCAGATTTAGCCAGAACAGTGAATAAGATCACGGTTCACACAATAAAAACGCCCATTATTATGACTTGTGACATTTTGACATTTTGACATTTTGACATTTTGACATTTTGACAACAATTGAATTACATTATGTGGTTAAATACAAAAATTAAAACGACAATTACCGGCAAGAAAGACTTCCCGTGAGTGCAAACTTATGCAAAAGTGTAACTTGCAAAAAATGCACAATATCTTGCTGTACAACATAACTTTTATCGCAACACAAAGTTTCAATAACAATCTGATAACATATTAATGCGCCGTACCGGATAGCGTAATACCAGGTACGGTATCCATTCAGGTAACGCATCAGTGGTTATCACAAAAGATTGCAAAACAAATAATAAATGCGCTAAGGAGACCTACATGTCTAATACAAAGGCGGAGCTGACACTAAACGGCGTCAGGGTTACTGATCTGGATATCCTGAGTCCGACTCTCGGCCAGCCCGTAGTCGATGTCCGGACGCTCGGCGGAAAAGGCTACTACACCTTTGACCCCGGCTTCACCTCCACTGCGTCCTGTGAATCCAAAATCACGTATATCGACGGTGATGAAGGTATCCTGTTACATCGCGGCTTCCCGATTGAAGAGCTGGCGATGAAATCTGATTATCTGGAAGTGTGTTATATCCTGCTGTACGGTGAAGCACCTGACCAGAAAGAGTATGACGAGTTTAAAGAAACCGTAAAACGCCACACCATGATCCACGAGCAAATCACCCGCTTATTCAACGGGTTCCGCCGTGATTCTCACCCTATGGCCGTCCTCTGCGGCGTAACCGGTGCACTGGCTGCGTTCTACCATGACTCGCTGGATGTGAATAATCCGCGCCACCGCGAAATTGCGGCCTACCGTCTGCTCTCCAAAATGCCGACTGTCGCGGCAATGTGCTACAAATATTCTGTCGGGCAGCCGTTTGTCTATCCGAAGAACAATCTTTCCTATGCCGGTAACTTCCTGCGTATGATGTTTGCCACCCCGTGTGAAGAGTATGTGGTCAATCCGGTGCTGGAACGTGCCATGGACAGAATTCTGATCCTGCACGCAGACCACGAACAGAACGCCTCCACCTCCACTGTCCGGACCGCCGGTTCTTCCGGTGCCAACCCGTTCGCCTGTATCGCAGCCGGTATTGCCTCCCTGTGGGGGCCTGCTCACGGCGGTGCGAACGAAGCCTGCCTGCGTATGCTGGAAGAAATCCAGACCGTCGAGCACATCCCGGCCTTTATTGAGCGCGCGAAAGATAAAAATGACTCTTTCCGTCTGATGGGCTTCGGTCACCGCGTGTACAAAAACCATGACCCGCGCGCCAAAGTGATGCGTGAAACCTGCCACGAAGTACTCAACGAGCTGGGCCTGAATGACAGCCTGCTGGAAGTGGCGATGGAGCTGGAGCGTATCGCACTGAACGACCCGTATTTCATCGAGAAGAAACTCTACCCGAACGTAGATTTCTACTCCGGTATCATCCTGAAAGCACTGGGTATTCCGTCGAATATGTTTACCGTGATCTTTGCTATCGGCCGCACCATCGGCTGGATCGCCCACTGGAGCGAAATGCACGACGACGGCCTCAAAATTGCCCGTCCGCGTCAGCTTTATACCGGTTACACTGAGCGTCCGTTTGAAACCAAAGTCACCAAACGCTGTTCATAGTATTAATACCGCGTCCGTCCTTATAAAACCCTCTCCGGAGGGTTTTTTTATGCATTTCTATCCATAAATTATTCATTTTCCCATATATTCACTGGGGGTTTTTCCGGTCATCTTACGGAAGAAAGAGACAAACGCGCTGTCACTGGCAAATCCGAGTGCCTGTGCAATATCACTGCTGCGGTATTTTTTCGCCAAAAGTTCAACAGATTTAATTAGTCGCCACTGCTGCCGCCATTGCTGATAGCTCATACCGGTTTCCCGGCGGAAAATCCGTGTGATCGTTTTTTCCCCTGCACCACAGCGTGATGCCAGTTCATTCAGCGGCGGCGGCAGAATCTGCGGATCAAGTGTTTTCAGCCGCCGGTCAGACGGCAGCGGTAACTGCATATCTTCGCGCCCGGCCAGTGCCATCTCATCCAGAAATACCGGTAACAGATGCTGTAACCGTGGTTGTGTCCAGTCACTGTCAAACGGCAGCCCGGCAAACAAAAACAGGATTTCGCGCAACAGCGGCGATACCACGGAAATGACACAGGACGCCGGCAGACAGGCACTGAGCTGCGCATCCGGATACAGCGACCGGTAGCCGACCGCCTCACAGATCTGCACACGATGCAGCACCCGCGGCGGGATCCACGCCACCCGTGTCGGCGGCAGAATTGACAATGTATCTGTCAGAGTGATTTGAATCGCTCCGCGTTCAGTAAACAGCAATTGTCCGCGCTGATGGCGGTGAAAACCGGAATCATGCTGTGCCGCCATCTCTGCGGCAATACCAATCAGTGGTGCGGAATAGCTGTCTGCATCAAATTCATCACTTTGTTTGAGCCACGCCATGTTGTCCCTTTTGATAAACAGAATGTCCTTATTATTATAATAAGACATTCCACCTTTTGCTAATCTGCTCCCCGTTCATTTCAGTTACAAAAAGGGGGACAAAATGACAATACAAAAACCCGCATTAACACTTGCCGTTGCACTGATGATGTTCCCGCAGATAGCGGAAAACATTTACAGCCCGGCGCTGACAAATATTGCACAAGGCTTCGGGGTCAGCGCGGCACAGGCGGGGCAGACACTGTCACTGTACTTTTTTGCCTTTGCTTTTGGCGTGATTACCTGGGGACGTTTATGTGATATTGCCGGCCGCAGACGCACTATGCTGAACGGGCTTGTACTTTACGCAGCCGCATCCTGCGGTGCAGTTATCACAAAAGATTTCAGTGTATTGCTGATCCTGCGGATGTTGTCTGCTTTCGGGGCGGCGGTCGGCTCTGTCGGCACACAAACTATCATGCGTGATTGTTACAGAGGCGATGAACTGGCAAAGGTGTTCTCTGTCATGGGGATCGCACTGGCTGTCAGTCCGGCGCTGGGTATGTTCAGCGGCGCTGCACTGACCGTTTTTGCCGGTTATCAGGGGGTCTTTACCGGACTTGCGGTACTGGCCGTTGTTTTACTGGCCTGGACTGCGCTCCGGCTGCCGGAAACAGCACCGGTTCATATTACCGTCATTTCTCTGCCGGAAACGGCAGGACGGATGCTGAAAGACAGTTTTATTCTGCGCAATGTGCTGCTGATTGCTTTTCTGAATATCAGCCTGTTCAGTTACTACCAGTTAGCCCCATTTTATTTCAGTGAACTGGGATTAACGCAGCAGGAATTCGGCTATAGCGGATTACTGCTCGCATCCGGCGTGGCAGCCGGTTCAGTAATCAACCGTCTCTTACTCAAACGCGGATGGCATACCCATTCACTGATCCGTCTGGCTGCGGTAATCGGGATTATCAGTGCAGCAGTAGTCTGGCTGTTATCTGACTCAGTCCTGTTCGTGCTGCCGGTCACCGGAGTTGTTGTTTCCTACGGGCTGGCCATTCCGAATATCCTGGCCGGTGTGTTACAGGATTACCGCGACCGCCTCGGTACCGCAGGCGCCCTGCTGGGTCTGATGTATTACCTGCTGATTGGCGGCGGACTGGCGCTGGCCGGATTGAGCCAGAATCTCGGTATGTCACTGTTTATCTGCGCAGCGGGAACACTTATCTGTGCACCGCGCAAAGCCGTACAAAGTACACAAACCGCGTAGTAAACCATATAGTAAAAAGCCGGTCTTCTGACCGGCTTTCTTCTGTTACACCATTTATGCCGGGTTCGGAATATCCACAAATATAACATCCAGGCCATGTTCAGCCTGCAACCATTCACCCAGCGCACGTATCCCGCCGCGCTCTGTGGCATGGTGACCGGCAGCAAAGAAGTGCATCCCGCATTCACGGGCGATATGAATGGTCTGCTCTGATACCTCACCGGTCACAAAACCATCCAGCCCGGCATCGGCCGCCGCCTGAATAAAACTCTGACCACCGCCGGTACACCAGCCCAGTTTTTTTATCTCAGCAGGCGCATTATCCCCGCAATGCAGAATTTCCCGATCCAGCCCCTGCTGTAAACGCTGTGCCAGTTCCTCACCGCTGACCGGCTGAGCAAACTCTCCGCAGGGAAGCAGCGGATCGACCTGTCCGGTAACCGTCACTCCCATCAGTTGCGCCAGTTTTGCGTTATTACCCAGTTCCGGATGGGCATCCAGCGGCAGGTGATAACCGTATAAATTCATATCATTACACAACAGTGTTTTGATTCGGCGCTGTTTCATTCCCCGGATACTGACCGGCTCGTTTTTCCAGAAATAGCCGTGATGCACCAGCACCGCGTCCGCATTCAGCCTCACCGCTTCATCCAGCAGAGCCTGACAGGCGGTAACGCCGGTCACCACGCGCTGAACCTGTTCACGCCCTTCAACCTGCAAACCGTTCGGGGCATAATCCTGAAATTCCTGTACTGCCAGTTTTTCATTAATAATCTGTTCTAATTCAATATGATTCATACTTTTTTCCTGTCCGTGCGGATACGCTTTACCATACCTTTCCGGCCCGCCAATAGCAATTTACAGACAAAAAAACGCCCCGCGATAATATCGCCGGACGCCTCTTTTGCTGCCGGGGTACCGGTATCAGTGATGCTGTGTACTGCTTACCGCATTCTCTGAACGTGCCAGCCAGACCGGTTTATCGCTCGTCTTGGTCCACACGCGGTACAGATAACTCCAGAAGCGGGCACGATCCCGGTAAAACAGCATGAACGGGAACGCCAGGATACCTAAAGAGACTGCACCGGCACGGCGCAAGAGAACCTTATGCAACGGATATGCCTGAAATGTTGACATTGAGACCCTCCTGAATAACGGATTATCGCAAAATGGCAATAATCACCGAATGTATTTCGCTTTCATATTAGCCCGGCTGGTGAAATTTTGCCACTCATCTGACCACTTAAGTTCGGTATGATACGCACAAAATGCCCTTTTTTGAGTAATTAAATTACATAATTGTTATTTTTTATCATTTAATTAACATATTTATTATTCAAAATTAAGCTACCACAGTAATGAAAATACCTTATGATATTCACATTGCTAATTGATAATGGGAATTATTTATTATGAGTGCCTGGCTGGTTTATGCCCTGCTGTCTGCTATCAGTGCAGCAATGGTTGCTATCTTCGGGAAAATAGGGTTGCAGCATCTGGATGCCAATACCGCAACGGCGATCCGAGCGGTAATTATGGCACTGTTTTTAGTCGGTGTAGTGGTTGTTCAGGGAAAACTGAATTTAATCAGTGAAATAATCGAAAATCGTAAAGCGCTGTTCTTTATTGCTCTGAGCGGCATTGCCGGTGCCCTTTCCTGGCTTTTTTACTTTATGGCAATAAAAAACGGGCAGGTTTCACAGGTTGCCCCGATTGATAAACTGAGTGTGGTCTTTGCTGTAATTTTTGCCGTTATCCTGTTCGGCGAAAAAATTTCTCTGATTGCCGCAGGCGGCGTCGCTCTGATCACCCTTGGCGCACTGATGGTTGCCCTCGGGTAAGCCGGCCAAAAAAAACGCGGAGGGGAAGATCCGCTCCGCGTCGCTTTTTCCGGGAAGGCGTTAGTCCGCAATCACCTGGTTGACTATTTCAATCGCTTCTTTTTCTATCTGTGCCAGATGTTCCGGGCCACGGAAACTTTCACAGTAAATTTTATAGGCATCTTCCGTACCGGAAGGACGCGCAGCAAACCATCCCTGCTCACTCATCACTTTCAGACCACCGATCGACGCACCGTTACCCGGTGCAGTGGTCAGGCGTGCCGTTATCGGATCACCGGCCAGGGTATCTGCGGTCACCATTTCCGGAGACAGTTTCGACAGACGGGATTTCTCTGCGTGACTCGCCGCAGCCTGAATCCGGCTGTAGCATGGCGACCCGAATTTTTCCGCCAGCTCATCATAATGCTGCTGCGGATTTTTACAGGTCACTGCGGTCAGTTCCGCGGCCAGCAGGCAGAGGATAATACCGTCTTTATCGGTTGACCACGGCGTGCCGTCAAAACGCAGGAAAGCGGCACCGGCACTCTCTTCACCGCCGAAGCCCAGCGTACCGTTATACAGCCCGTCAACAAACCACTTAAACCCGACCGGGACTTCAACCAGGTCACGCTGCAAATCAGCGACCACGCGGTCAATCATTGCGCTGGATACCAGGGTTTTACCGACACCGACAGAAGCAGGCCAGTCCGGACGATGCTGAAATAAATAGTTAATCGCAACCGCCAGATAATGATTCGGATTCATCAGCCCTTTCGGCGTCACAATACCGTGGCGGTCGTAATCAGGGTCATTGGCGAAGGCCAGTGAGAAACGGTCACGCATGCCGAGCAGCCCGGCCATGGCCCATTTTGAGGAGCAATCCATGCGGATAACACCATCATGATCCAGCGGCATAAAGCGAAACGTCTGATCCACCTGTTCATTGACCAGCTCAATATCAAGATCATAAAAATCACGGATGCATTTCCAGTACTCAATCCCGGCGCCGCCCAGCGGGTCCACACCGATTTTGAGTTTCGCGTTACGGATAGCATCCATATTGATAACATCACTGAGCGAGCTGACATACGGCTCAATCAGGTTCACTGCACTCACCAGCGGACTGCACAACGCATCACTCACCGGTACTTGTTTTACCTGAACCATATTACCGGCCAGCAGTTCGTTGGCGCGTTTTTCGATAACAGAAGTGAGATCGGTATCCGCCGGGCCGCCGGTCGGCGGGTTATATTTGATACCGCCATCTTCCGGCGGATTGTGTGATGGCGTGATAACAATGCCGTCAGCTTTATCAGTATGAGCCCGGTTGTAAGTCAGGATGGCATGTGACACCGCCGGTGTCGGGGTGAAACCATTATTTTCCTGAATGATAACGCGGACACCATTTGCTGCCAGCACGGATAACACCGTCTGAAACGCCGCTTCAGATAAGGCATGAGTATCTTTACCCACATAGCACGGCCCGGTAATGCCCTGCTGCTGACGGATTTCGGCGATCGCCTGAGTTACCGCCAGAATATGTGCTTCGTTGAAACTGCCGCGCGCCGCACTGCCGCGGTGACCGGAAGTCCCGAATTTGACCTGCTGTGCCGGATCCGCCGCATCAGGTGCAAGGGTATAATACTGAGAGGTTAGCTGCGCCACGTTGATTAAATCGGATTGCTTCGCAGGCTGACCAGCCCGCAGGTGCGTATGAGCCACTGTGTCATTCTCCCCTGATTACGCCGTCACCGGCAGATAAATACCCCTTACAGGGTATTGCAGACTTTCTCGACAGTGTTTGCCGGGAAGCCCATTCCCTGCATAATCTGTTCTACCATACTCTGCTTACGCTGAGTATTGGTGTTGGTGATAACCCAGAACGGCGTCCCCGGAATGTGGCGTGGTTTACTGGTTTTACCGCTGGCCAGCAGCGTATGTTCATCACCGGCAAAATAGACACGGGTACGGCCGCGGAGTTCATCGGTACTTTTGCTGAACCCTTGCGGATCAATGTTATACAGTGCGGATAACACCAGCATAAAACGATCGATCGTTTTCTTTTTCTCTGCATAAGTGTCAGATAACAGCAACTCACGCATCACACGAACCGGATCCTGAGAAACGATTTTTACCGGACGCGGAGTAACCTGCGGGAGGGTATTATCAGTGCCGTCAGCAGGTACGGGTGCACAGGTGGTATCCGGTGTCTGCGGCCCTAAATTAAGCATACGGCGTAAAATTACCGATGCGCTTTCACCAATGTGCTGTGTGTGGCTGGCAATATAACTGTAAAGTTCTTCATCTACATCGATTGTTTTCATTTCTACCCGGTTCTTTTATTCGTTAACGCGAAACACGTTATTATAAGATAGAAAAACGCAAAACAAAACAAGTAAAATTTCAATAACTTAAACTAAAAACCATCACTGTTTGCCGCGCCCGGCATTTAAAAAATAAATCAGTAAGTTATCGTTTCCTGACGTATAACCGGCCACAGAAACATTTACTTAACATGTTGGTTTCCGGTGGCCTCCGTGTCATCATAGCCGCCTGTTTTGCTCTGCGGATCGGTTGTTAATATGAAATTACCTGCATTACTTCATCATGAAATATTCACACCTGAAATATCACATCACGCCACACCTATTATTCTGATCCATGGTCTGTTCGGTGATCTGCATAATCTCGGAGTGCTCGGCCGTGAACTGCGGAAAACACATACCGTGGTGCAAATTGATGTCCGTCACCACGGTGATTCACCGCGGGCGCAATCCATGACGTACCGGGAGATGGCGCAGGATGTGCTTGACCTTATCCGTACCCTTCATTTTGAAAAAGTCATTGTGATTGGTCACTCTATGGGCGGAAAAATCGCCATGGCGCTGGCAGCTCTGGCACCGGAGGTGACTGAAAAGCTGATTGTTATTGATATGGCGCCGGTCGCTTACGGTGTGCGCCGTCATGATGAGATTATCGCGGCACTGGAAGACGTCACCGCCGCCGGTGTCACTACCCGCACGGACGCCGCCGCAATTATGGCGCAACGCATCCGTGAGGAAGGCGTTATCCCGTTTCTGCTGAAATCCTTTAAACAGGGAGAATGGAAATTCAACCTGCCGGTGATCAAAGCGCAGTATGAATCCATCATCGGCTGGGAAACCCTGCCGCCGCAACAGGTTCCGCTGCTGCTTATCCCGGGCGGTAATTCATCCTATGTGAAACCGGAATACCGCGACGCCATTATGGCACAGTTCCCGCAGGCAACCGCGCATGTGATTGCCGGATGCGGCCACTGGGTACATGCCGAAAAACCGGACGCGGTTCTGCGTGCTATCGGCCGTTTCCCGGATAAAGCCTGATACCATCGCCGTCGTCACGGCGGCGTTTATTCACTGACGGAAACTCAGTATCAGGTTGTCAGTGTCACTCTCCTGCCACCAGGCCACTACAGAACGTACCTGCTGTCTGACATCCTGTCCGGGCAAATCAACGCAGACATCCAGCAGACAGCAGACAGCAGCCCGATAAAATCAGACAAAAATACTGAAGCGGACCGCTTAATACGACCAGTATCTGCTTTACCTTGCTGCCCGGCGGATGTTTACTGTGTGATATACGCGATAATATTGTTGGTAATGAGATACGTTCCATGTGCGCGTCCTCTGTTATTCCCTTGCTGAAAATACATACTACGTAATGTCCGCCATCAAAAACACTCCGTTATCCTGAAGGGAATATTCTATTATTCCTAATATATTCATAGTGATAATTGCAACCAGCAGGCCATTGACCCAATCAATTACCCGTAATAACACTGACGCCACACGGTGCGATGTTAATCAATCTGCGCAAAATCCGGCGCAACAGACCGCGAAGCGGTGGCGGTATACCGGATGGCGGTGTATCATTGCGCGTTTATCATTGTAATCCGCCTTTTCGTAGTAAAATTATGGCCAAAGAACAAACGGATCGTACCACGCTGGATTTGTTCGCTGACGAACGCCGGCCCGGGCGCCCGAAAACAAACCCGCTCTCCCGTGATGAGCAGTTGCGGATTAACAAACGCAATCAGCTGCGGCGTGACAAAGTTAACGGATTACGCCGCGTTGAGCTCAAACTGAATGCGGATATTGTCGATGCCCTGAACCAGCTGGCATATGAAGAAAACGTGAACCGGGGCGAACTTATCGAGCAAATTCTGCTTGATTACCTTCAGCGTTCAGATTTATGCACCAAATTGTGAGACGACACACCACACAAATTTGACAGACTTCAAATACTGTTTTCGTCAGAATAGTATTTATAAAGATGAATTAGTTATAATTTCTGCTTGTCGCTGCGGCGTCCTTTTTGCAGGTACAGAGATTTTCGGTTGAGAGGCTTATTTATGGCAATCGCAGGTATATTTTTTGGTAGTGACACCGGTAACACAGAAAATATCGCTAAAATGATTCAGAAATCACTCGGCGATGATGTCGCAGAAGTCCGGGATGTTGCCAAGTGCAGCAAAGAGGACATCGAAGGGTTTGATTTCTTACTGCTGGGTATCCCGACCTGGTATTACGGCGAAGCACAGTGTGACTGGGATGATTTTTTCCCGACCCTGGAGGAAATTGATTTCAGCGGTAAAATTGTGGCTATCTTCGGTTGTGGTGACCAGGAGGATTACGCCGAGTATTTCTGTGACGCCATGGGTACCATCCGTGACATCATTGAGCCGCGCGGCGCCACCATTGTGGGTCACTGGCCGACAGAAGGCTACCACTTTGAAGAGTCAAAAGGACTGGCAGATGACAGCCACTTTATCGGCCTGGCTATTGATGAAGATCGCCAGCCTGAGCTGACTAACGAGCGTGTTGCAAAATGGGTTGAGCAGATCCGTGAAGAAATGAGTCTCGACGAGATTCTGGCAATTTAAGGGGTAACCCTTAAATTGCGAATGATAATTCTGCTTATTTATGTAATGATATTATTATCCGGTCCGGCATCGGTCAGGCGAATCGCACCTGATCCTTTTTGATAGCTGGGCATCGTGTTCAGCCGTTGGGCGTTTTCCTGAGTGTGCGCTCACCAGCGACAATATAGGACTAAATCCGCATGACCGATAACAATAAAGCATTGAAAAATGCAGGACTGAAAGTCACACTTCCCCGCCTGAAGATTCTGGAAGTGTTGCAGGACCCGGAGTGCCATCACGTCAGTGCGGAAGATCTCTACAAAAAACTGATCGATATCGGTGAAGAGATTGGACTCGCAACTGTCTACCGCGTTCTGAATCAGTTTGATGATGCCGGTATCGTCACCCGCCATAATTTTGAAGGCGGTAAATCTGTATTCGAACTGACCCAGCAGCAGCATCACGATCATCTGATCTGCCTGGATTGCGGCAAAGTGATTGAGTTCAGTGATGAATCCATTGAGTCACGTCAGAAAAATATCGCGGAACGTCACGGTATTAAACTCACCAACCACAGCCTGTATCTGTACGGTCACTGTGCGGATGGTGACTGCCGTTCTGATGAAGGTATCCACGACGAGAAAAAATAATTCTCTCTGGGAACCGTATTGTACGGAAGGCGCATAATGCGCCTTTTTTGTTGCCGTTTTCCGTCAGATACACACAAAAAAGCCGTTCGCATGAACGGCTTTTTTATATCAATAACAGTATGTTATCTGTTATTTATTTTCGATTTTCGCCCAGGTATCACGCAAACCGACAGTCCGGTTAAAGACTAATTTATCCGCTGAGGATAATTTGGCATCAGCACAGAAATACCCTTCACGCTCAAACTGATACGGCTTGCTGCTGTCTGCTGCGGTCAGTGACGGCTCCACAAAGCCCTGACGGATCACCAGAGAATCCGGGTTGAGTGTTGCCAGGAAATCATCTTCCGCACCCGGATTCGGCACGCTGAACAGACGATCATACAAACGGATTTCCGCCGGTACCGCGTGTTTCACGCTGACCCAGTGAATAACACCTTTCACTTTACGACCATCAGCCGGATCTTTGTTCAGGGTTTCCGGATCGTAAGTACAATAGATAGTGGTGATGTTTCCTTCGCTGTCTTTGTCCGCACGTTCAGCTTTAATCACAAACGCGTTGCGCAGACGCACTTCTTTATTCAGCACCAGACGCTTGTACTGTTTGTTGGCTTCTTCGCGGAAGTCCGCACGGTCAATCCAGATTTCACGGCTGAACGGTACTTCGCGGCTGCCCATTTCCGGTTTGTTCGGATGATTCGGCATGGTGACCATTACATCGCCTTCCGGCATGTTTTCAATCACAACTTTCACCGGATCAATAACCGCCATTGCGCGCGGTGCACTTTCGTTCAGGTCATCACGGATACAGGATTCCAGTGCCGCCATTTCGACGTTGTTGTCCTGTTTGGTGACACCGATACGGCGGCAGAACTCGCGGATAGCGGCCGCAGTATAACCACGGCGGCGCAGACCGGAAATAGTCAGCATGCGCGGGTCGTCCCAGCCGTCAACGAATTTCTCGGTCACCAGCTGATTCAGTTTCCGCTTGGACATTACGGTGTATTCGAGATTCAGGCGTGAGAATTCATACTGACGCGGATGGCAGCCGATGGTGATGTTATCCAGCACCCAGTCATACAGACGGCGGTTGTCCTGGAATTCCAGCGTACAAAGTGAATGCGTGATCCCTTCCAGTGCATCAGAAATGCAGTGGGTGAAATCATACATAGGGTAGATGCACCATTTATCACCGGACTGATGGTGGGTCGCAAACTTAATGCGGTAAATAACCGGATCACGCATCACCATAAAGGAGGATGCCATATCAATTTTGGCACGCAGACACGCTTTCCCTTCCTCAAAGCCGCCGTCACGCATTTTTTCAAACAACGCGAGGTTCTCTTCCGGGGTACGGTCGCGGTACGGGCTGTTTCTGCCCGGCTCTTTTAAGGTGCCGCGGTATTCGCGGATCTCTTCCGGACTTAATTCGCAGACATACACCAGGCCTTTGTTGATCAGCTCAACAGCGTAGTTATACAGCGTGTCGAAATAGTCGGATGAATAACACACTTTGCCGCTCCACTGAAAACCGAGCCATTTGACATCGTTTTCAATGGAATTGACGTATTCCACGTCTTCTTTCACCGGGTTGGTATCATCAAAACGCAGATTGCATTGCCCCTGATAGTCTTGTGCGATACCGAAATTCAGGCAGATTGATTTTGCATGACCAATATGCAGGTAACCGTTCGGCTCAGGCGGAAAGCGCGTGTGAACCGTGGTATGTTTTCCGGAAGCCAGGTCTTCGTCAATAATCTGACAAATAAAGTTTGTCGGGCGGGCATCAGCCTCGTTCATTGTCATAATTCCTCAATGCAATATGCGCGTTAATAACCCCATATCATCCGATATGATGCGCTCATATACAACCACTTGATCACGGAAATATCAGCCGGACGGATGCCTTCGCGCAAAAAACAGATAAAAAAACGGGAAGCAAATGCTTCCCGTTATTATCATAACTGCAATCACTTATTTAATGACATGATACAGCTCAGATTCGTTTGCCTTAACCAGACCTTTGGCAACAATCTCCACACGATCATAATCATCGATATTACTGATGATAACCGGGCTGATCATCGATTTGGCGTGTTCGTTCAGATAAGCCAGATCCAGTTTCAGCACCGCATCACCGGCCGCAACCTGTGCGCCTTCTTCAATCAGGCGGGTAAAGCCGTTGCCGTTCAGATTCACGGTATCAATACCCATGTGCACAATGATTTCCGCACCATTATCCGTTTCCAGACAAAATGCATGGTTGGTATCGAAAATTTTCACCACGGTACCTGCCGCCGGGGCATATACCGTGTCACTTTCCGGTTTGATGGCAATACCGTCACCGACAACACGCCTGGCAAACGCTTCATCCGGTACTGCGGATAAATCAACCACTTCACCGTCAAACGGTGCCACCAGTGTCAATACCACATTACCGTCGCCCTGCACTTTGGTTTTCACTGTTTCCGGGGCAGTTGCCGCAGCCTGAGCGGCTGCAACTGGGCCCTCTTTCAGCACATCACGCATCGCATTGGCAATCAGTTCGGCACGGGTACCGACAATCACCTGCACACTCTCTTTGTTCAGACGGATAACACCGGAAGCGCCGATCTTTTTCGCATAAGCATCATTCACCTGCGCGGAATCCTTCACTGTCAGACGCAGACGGGTGATACAGGCATCGATGCCGGTCAGGTTATCAGATCCGCCGACAGCCGCGATATACTGACGCGCTTCGCTGCTAATGGATTTTTTCTCATCTTTTTTATTATCAGTGCTGACATTCTCACTGTAACCATCAACCGTGTCGTCGGTTGCCATTGCCGCTTCACGGCCCGGGGTTAACAGATTGAATTTGGTGATAACAAAGCGGAATACCACATAGTACAGAGCAAAGAAGACCAGCCCCTGTAAAATCAGCATGTACCAGTTCGTCGCCAGCGGGTTGCGTGAGGATAATGCCATATCCACCAGCCCCGCACTGAAGCCGAAGCCGGAAATCCACTGCATGGTTGCTGCGATAAACAGGGAGATACCGGTCAGGAAAGCATGAATGACATACAGCACCGGTGCCACAAACATAAAGGAGAATTCAATCGGCTCGGTGATACCGGTGAAGAACGCGGCAAATGCACCGGCGATCATAATACCGGCCACTTTCGCTTTGTTTTCCGGTTTGGCGCAGTGATAAATCGCCAGCGCGGCACCCGGAATACCAAACATCATGATCGGGAAGAAACCGGCCTGATAGCGGCCTGTGATCCCCGGAATCGCCGTACCGGCATCAATGGATTGCTGACCGGCCAGGAAGTTAGGGATATCGTTGATATCCGCCACGTTGAACCAGAATACGGAGTTCAGTGCGTGGTGCAGGCCGACAGGGATCAGCAGACGGTTAAAGAAGCCGTAAATCCCCGCCCCCCATGCGCCTAGGTCTTTAATGCTCTTACCGAAGGAAACCAGTGCATCATAAATGACCGGCCAGACATACATCAGTACCGCAGCAACCAGAATCATCACGAATGATGCCAGGATCGGCACCAGACGGCGGCCGCTGAAGAACGACAATGCCATCGGCAGCTCAACACCGCTGTAGCGGTTGTACAGTTCGGCTGAAATAACACCGACCAGAATACCGATAAACTGGTTGTTGATCTTACCGAATGCCGCCGGAACCGCTTCTGCCGGAATACCCTGAATCATACCGACGGTCGCGGTGGAACACAGGGTGGTCACCACCATAAAGCTGACAAAACCGGTCAGTGCTGCCGCACCGTCTTTGTCTTTTGACATCCCATACGCGATACCGATAGCGAACAGCATTGACATATTATCAATGATGGCCGCACCGGATTTAATCAGGAACGCGGCAACCACGTTGTCCGCACCCCAGCCCGTCGGATCGATCCAGTAACCGACCCCCATCAGAATTGCCGCAGCCGGTAATGTGGCGACAGGCACCATCAGTGCCCGGCCAATCCGCTGCAAATAGTTCAGTATACCCACTCACTCCCCCTTGCCGCCCTGACGAACGGCCTTTTTGTTTTACAGCATTATTATCACAGTCATGACTGACTGCCTTTTTGTGTACAACTGAATTTGTAACAACCGGTCTGATTACTCACTGGATTGCGTAACACTTATTTTACTGCCAACTATACGTATCAGTCTAAAAAATTTATTTCGCTTCGCAAATTAAATAGCTGTGATTTGTGATTATTGTCACCAATATTCGTCATCGTGTGGTTAAAATGCTGGCAGTCACACAAAACTTATTTTAAGATAAAAAATATCTTTTCCGGCGGCTGTATTCTCCCCCGTGACTAATAAATCCCGGGTATTCATGTTATAGATGAGACAGGAATCATCTTCCTGAGACAGCACAGCAGATACCGGGCCGATAATCCGGTATAACTTAATGAGGTAGAATCGATATGCGTTTAATTCCTCTTGCGAAAGCGCAGGATGTCGGTCAGTGGTCCGCGCAGTACATCGCTGACAAAATCAATGCGTTCCGCCCGTCGGCAGAGCGCCCGTTTGTTCTGGGACTGCCGACCGGCGGCACCCCGCTGGCCACCTACAAGGCGCTGATCGCCCTGCATCAGGCCGGAAAAGTCAGTTTCCGTCATGTGGTGACCTTTAATATGGATGAGTATATCGGCCTGCCGGAATCACATCCGCAGAGCTATCACTCATTTATGCATGAGAATTTCTTTAATCACATTGATATCCCGGCAGAAAACATCAACCTGCTCAATGGTAATGCGCCGGATACCGATGCGGAATGTGAGCGCTATGAAGCGAAAATAAAAGCATACGGCGGCGTGCAGTTATTTATGGGCGGTGTCGGCAATGACGGTCATATCGCGTTCAACGAGCCGGGTTCATCACTGACCTCACGCACCCGCGTTAAAACGCTGACCCCGGAAACCCGCATCGCCAACTCCCGTTTCTTTGACAATGACATCAATAAAGTACCGAAATATGCACTCACTGTGGGTGTCGGTACACTGATGGATGCCAAAGAACTGCTGATCCTCGCCACCGGCCATAACAAGGCAATGGCGGTACAGCAGGCGGTTGAAGGCTCGGTGAATCATATGTGGACGATTACCTGTGTGCAGATCCACCCGAAAGCCATTGTGGTATGTGATGAACCGGCCACACTTGAGCTGAAAGTGAAAACCCTGAAGTATTTCTGTCACCTTGAATCTGACATTACCGGACAATTTGCTGCTGAATAACCGATGCTGACCGCCCTTTATCCGGGCGGTTTTTGTTGTGTTGTCTTATCTTTAAATCAGTATTCTCTCCCCCAGGAGGCGTTATGTACGCATTAACCAATGCCATTATTTATACCGGTCACGATCGTCTGGAAAACCACGCGGTCATTATTGACGGCGAACTGATCCGCAGCGTGTGTCCGGTCAGTGAGTTACCGGACGGAATTGACACCCGTGATCTGGGCGGTGCCATTCTCTCTCCGGGATTTATTGATTTACAGGTCAACGGCTGCGGCGGCGTACAGTTTAACGACAATGAAGACGATATCACTGTCCGCACCCTGGACATTATGCAGAAAGCCAACGAACGCACCGGCTGCACCAGCTTCCTGCCGACACTGATCACCAGCCCGGATTCGCTGATGAAGCTGAGTGTCAGCACCATGCGTGATTATCTGAAAACACATAAAAACCAGGCGCTGGGGCTGCATCTTGAAGGGCCTTATATCAACCCGGTGAAAAAAGGCACGCACAACCCGGCTTATATCCGCAAACCGGATGCCGCGATGATTGATTTCCTGTGTGATAACGCGGATGTGATAACCAAACTCACCCTCGCACCGGAAATGGTGGAACCCGCCGTTATCCGCAAACTGACGGATGCGGGGATTGTGGTCTCCTCCGGGCACTCCAATGCGAGCTATGAAGAGTCCCGCGCCGGGTTTGAAAACGGTATCCCCCTCTCCACACACCTGTTTAATGCGATGCCGTACATTTCCGGCCGTCAGCCGGGACTGATTGGCGCAATTTATGATACCTCTGAAATATACGCAGGGATTATCGCAGACGGCCTGCATGTCTCCTGGCCGAACATCCGCAACAGTAAAGCGCTCAAGCGCGACAAGCTGATTCTGGTCACCGATGCCACCGCACCGGCAGGGCTTGATCCGCAAACCAGCGAACTGGATCATTTTATCTTTGCCGGCAAAACGATATATTATCGTGATGGTTTATGTGTGGACGAAAACGGCACACTGAGTGGTTCTTCGCTCACCATGATCCGCGCAGTGGCAAACTGTGTTCAGCATGTCGGTATTCCGCTGGATGAAACCCTGCGCATGGCCACACTCTATCCGGCACGGGCAATTGGTGTTCAGGACAGACTGGGAAGTATTAAATCCGGCAGTATTGCCAACCTGACCGCCTTCACCGCTGATTTTTCTGTTTGTATGACAATCGTTAACGGGAATGTGGTCCATATATCATGAGTAAAAGACGCCGATGGGTAACGGAATTCCGCAGATAGGTAATATTGATTTAGTCAAACAGCTGAACGGGGCGGTGGTTTACCGCCTGATAGACCGTTCCGGCCCGATTTCACGCATTCAGATTGCCGAACAAAGCCAGCTGGCGCCTGCCAGTGTGACTAAAATTACCCGTCAGCTTCTTGAGCGCGGCCTGATAAAAGAGGTGGATCAGCAGGCATCCACCGGCGGACGCCGCGCTATCTCCATTATTTCCGAACACCGCGCTTTCCAGACCATCGGCGTGCGTCTCGGCCGCCATGACGCCACTATCGCACTGTTTGACCTCAGCGGACGCGCCATTGCGGAAGAAACCCGTGTCCTGGAAGCCACCTCTCAGGCGGATGCGGAAGCAAAACTCATTACGCTGATCGATAATTTCAGACAGGCACACCAGCGCCGTATCCGTGAACTTATCGCCATCGCTGTCATTCTGCCGGGGCTGGTCGATCCGGATCACGGCATTGTGCGCTATATGCCGCACATTGCCGTCAGTGACTGGCCGCTGACCGAAAATCTCCATCAGCATTTTAACCTGCCCTGCTATGCCGGGCATGATATCCGCAGTCTCGCGCTGGCTGAACACTATTTCGGTGCCACCCGCGATTGCGCGGATTCGTTGCTGGTACGCATTCACCGGGGAGCCGGAGCGGGGATTATTATCAACAACCAGATCCTGCTTAACCGGCGCGGTAATCTCGGTGAAATCGGCCATATTCAGATAGATCCGCTCGGCGGGCGCTGCCACTGCGGAAACTTTGGCTGTCTGGAAACCGTCGCGTCGGATGCCGCCATTGAAGCCAGAGTAAAACACCAGCTGGAGCAAGGGTTTGAGAGTGAACTGACACCGGATAACTGCTCCATCCGGGCTATCTGCCGTGCGGCTAACCGCGGGGATGCTCTTGCGGCAGAAGTCATAAAACAGGTCGGTAATTCCCTCGGAAAAGCCATTGCCATCACAATTAACCTCTTTAACCCGCAAAAAGTGGTGATTGCCGGTGAGATAACTGCTGCTGAAAATGTGCTGTTGCCCGCACTGCAAAGCTGCATAAATACACAGTCACTGAAAAATTTCCGCGAGGATCTTCCGGTGGTGATTTCACAGCTTCCGCCAAACTCCGCTATCGGGGCATTTGCCCTGATAAAACGGGCAATGCTGTACGGTGAATTACTGCTGCATGTTCTGGAAAATAAACCGGATCAGGACGAATAATCCGGCACCGGATAAATGCATCAACTCCGTGATTTTATCCTGTTTTTTGTACTGTTTATCTTCAAAGTGATTATTATGCAGGCAAACAAACGGATTTCATCAAAATATCTGCAAAAAGCAGTTGACGCTTTTGGCTGTAATCCGCATAATGCGCCCCGCAACGCCGATGAAGGTCACGCAAAAAAAAGATGGCTACGTAGCTCAGTTGGTTAGAGCACAACACTCATAATGTTGGGGTCACAGGTTCGAATCCCGTCGTAGCCACCATCTTTTTTGCGGGAGTGGCGAAATTGGTAGACGCACCAGATTTAGGTTCTGGCGCCGCAAGGTGTGCGAGTTCAAGTCTCGCCTCCCGCACCATTTCTCGTGACATTCGTCGTTGCTTATTGTATTTCCGGATGGGGTATCGCCAAGCGGTAAGGCACCAGGTTTTGATCCTGGCATGCCCAGGTTCGAATCCTGGTACCCCAGCCATCTTCCACTCAGTGGAAAAATGAAGTATGATAAGCGTCGTTTTTCAGGTGGGGTATCGCCAAGCGGTAAGGCACCAGGTTTTGATCCTGGCATGCCCAGGTTCGAATCCTGGTACCCCAGCCATATTCTGAAAAGCGGCTTTGTTAAAGCAGTAAAAGATGGCTACGTAGCTCAGTTGGTTAGAGCACAACACTCATAATGTTGGGGTCACAGGTTCGAATCCCGTCGTAGCCACCATCTTTTGGGGTATCGCCAAGCGGTAAGGCACTGGATTCTGATTCCAGCATTCCCAGGTTCGAATCCTGGTACCCCAGCCAAATTCTGAAAGCCCGTCTCTGACGGGCTTTTTGCTTTTCTGAGTCCGGATAAATATTTCATTTGCACTCAATGTACAACGCGCGACAGCAGGCAAAATAAACGAAAAGCATGCGCGTCAGGGATGACGCGCCTGAGCGCACACGGACGTGTTTACAGCGGCTTTTCGTTTTTGCCTGCTGTCCGCCATCCCCGGAAGCAGAAGAGAATCTCCCGCCCTGTTTGAATCAGCAATCAAACCCCCAGCGCATATTTCAGCGCCAGCTTTTTCAGCGGTGTTGCACGTTGTGCTACCGTCAGCGCCAGATTACGCAATGGCTGTAACCCCGGCAGGGTATTACTGAAAGTGAGATAAAAAGCATCCATCCCGGCCTGCATCAGCAGGTTATCCGGACGGCGGCGGCGCTCATACCGTTTGAGGACAGATTCACTGCCCCAGTCCTCACAGCACTCACGTGCCGCGATCAGGGTATTCAGCAGGGTATCCGCATCACGGTAACCGAGGTTTACCCCCTGCCCGGCCAGCGGATTGATGGTATGTGCCGCATCACCGATCAGCGCCAGCCCGTCCTGTACATAATGGGCGGCATGATGGCGTACCAGCGGAAAAGAGCCGCAGGCGAGTGGCGTGACATCTCCCAGGCGAGCCGGGAATGCCATGCGGATTTCTGCTTTCAGCTGTTCCGGCGGCAGTTTACTGAGCTGGCGTATCCGCGCCGGAGAGTCATACCACACCAGCGAGGCATAAGAATCAAACAGCGGCAGAAACGCGCGCGGGCCGGACGGGAAAAACTGCTGCCAGGTGATATCCTGCTGCTCACGCCCGGTATCAACAGTGATCAGCATACAGGACTGGCGATACTGCCAGCCGCGGCTGCCGATACCGGCCAGCATTCTGACCTGTGATTTCGCACCGTCCGCACCGATCACCAGCCGGGTTTTAATAATATCGCCGTTATCAAACGCCAGTAACCATTCACCGGATTGCTTTGTCATACTCTGTAACCGTGCCGGGCACAGACAGGTGATCAACTCATGGGCGGTGATTTTTTCCCATAATGCCCGTTGCAGCACCGGATTTTCCACCATATACCCCAGTTCAGGTAACCCGAGGCTCTCTGCGGTAAAGGTCACTTCCGACCCCGGTTCCTCATATGTTTCCAGGGTGCGGTACGGCACACAGCGCATGTCACGGACACACTCCCATACGCCGAGGCTCTCCAGCAGCTCAACAGATGCGCGGCTGACAGCGGAAATGCGCACATCAGGAGGATTCTGAGCATCGAACGGTGCCGGTGCCTGTAATTCGGCCACCGTGACGCGGAAACCGGCCTGAGCCAGTCCCAGGGCGGTGGCTGCGCCAATCATTCCCCCGCCGATAACGGTGACTTCAGAATGTGTTAACGGGTTATCCATGACATACCTATTCTAATACGTTGATTTTTTGTTCAATTGCCGTAAATTCACCGGGAAAGGTGAAGATCCGTGCTGCCGGGTCTGGTCACTGGTGTGTCAAATGACTACAATATCGACCATTGGTTACATCAAAACTGATTGAATACACACAATGCTTTTCCGTGTTGCGGGTATTGTTTCACTGAAAACAGCGGATTGAGAAAATGTCGACGAGTAAAAAACTGTACATAAAAACCTGGGGCTGTCAGATGAATGAGTACGATTCATCCAAAATGGCTGACCTGCTGGAAAGCACCCACGGCTACACTTTAACAGACAATGCCGATGAAGCCGATATTCTCCTGCTTAATACCTGTTCTATCCGTGAAAAAGCACAGGAAAAAGTGTTCCACCAGCTCGGCCGCTGGAAAAACCTCAAGGATGTGAATCCGGACATTATTATTGGTGTCGGGGGCTGTGTGGCCTCCCAGGAAGGGGATTTTATCCGCCGCCGCGCCCCGGCCGTGGACATTGTCTTCGGTCCCCAGACACTGCACCGCCTGCCGGAAATGATCAACAAACTCAGAGGCGACCGCAGCCCGATTGTGGACATCAGCTTCCCGGAAATCGAGAAATTTGACCGTCTGCCGGAACCGCGTGCTGAAGGCCCGTCCGCCTTTGTCTCCATCATGGAAGGCTGTAATAAATACTGTACCTTCTGCGTGGTTCCGTATACCCGGGGTGAGGAAGTCAGCCGTCCGTGTGATGATGTCCTGTTTGAAATCGCACAGCTGGCCGCTCAGGGCGTACGTGAAGTGAACCTGCTGGGTCAGAACGTGAATGCTTACCGCGGCCCTGCGTTTGACGGCAGCATCTGTAGTTTTGCCGAGCTGATCCGCCTGGTAGCCGCAATTGACGGTATCGACCGCATCCGCTTCACCACCAGCCATCCGATTGAATTCACAGATGATATTATCGCTGTCTATGAAGATACCCCGGAACTGGTCAGCTTCCTGCATCTGCCGGTACAGAGCGGTTCAGACCGTATTCTGACCCAGATGAAGCGTGCCCACACCGCGCTGGAATACAAATCTATTATCCGCAAACTGCGCAAAGCGCGTCCGGACATCCTGATCAGCTCTGACTTTATTGTCGGCTTCCCGGGGGAAACCAATGACGACTTTGAAAAAACCATGCAGCTGATTGCCGACATAAATTTCGATATGAGCTTCAGTTTTATCTACTCCCCGCGTCCGGGTACCCCGGCGGCTGATCTGCCGGATGACGTGACCGAAGAGGAGAAGAAACAGCGCCTGTACCTGTTACAGCAGCGGATTAACCAGCAGGCGATGAGCTACAGCTGCCAGATGCTCGGTACCACTCAGCGCATCCTGGTGGAAGGCCCGTCCCGCAAAGACGTTATGGAGTTATCCGGACGTACCGAAAATAACCGCGTGGTAAACTTTGCGGGTACCCCGGACATGATCGGTAAATTTGTGGATGTGGAAATTACCGATGTCTATACCAACTCACTGCGCGGAAGCGTGATCCGGACAGAAAATCAGATGAACCTGCGTGTTCACGAAACCCCGGAATCCGTGATTGCCCGCACCCGCAAAGAAGACGAACTGGGTGTCGGCATCTATCAGCCATCCGTACACTAACAAACTATCACGCACAGAATTACCTGCGCGTGAGAATACACAGAGAGATTCAGTGACAGAGACCTATACATCACCTTCACAGGTTGCAACACAGGAAATTTTCCTCGAACCCGCCGAAAATCAGCGTCTGCAAAGCCTCTGCGGTCCCTTCGATGATAACATCAAACTGCTCGAGCGCCGCCTCGGCACCGAAATCAGCCGCCGCGACAACCGCTTCCGGCTGACCGGCAAACCGCACTGCGTCAAAGCCGCAGCGGCGATCCTGCGCCAGCTCTATGTGGAAACCGCCCCGGTGCGCGGCGTTATCCGCGATATTGACCCGGAACAGGTTCATCTGGCCGTGGCAGAGAGCCGGGTGCCTGAGCAGAGTGACGAACATGTGCCGGATTACGGCAAGTCCGTCAATATCAAGACCAAACGCGGCGTAATCAAGCCGCGTACGCCAAACCAGGCGCAGTATATCGCTCACATTCTCGATCACGATATCACCTTCGGTATCGGCCCTGCCGGGACCGGGAAGACCTATCTGGCCGTGGCTGCTGCTGTGGATGCCCTTGAGCGTCAGGAAATCCGCCGTATTCTGCTGACCCGCCCTGCCGTTGAGGCCGGTGAGAAACTCGGCTTCCTGCCCGGCGATCTCAGCCAGAAAGTCGATCCGTATCTGCGTCCGCTGTATGACGCGCTGTTTGAAATGCTCGGCTTTGAGAAAGTGGAAAAGCTGATTGAGCGCAACGTGATTGAAGTCGCGCCGCTGGCCTATATGCGCGGCCGGACCCTGAACGACGCCTTTATTATTCTCGATGAGAGCCAGAATACCACCATCGAACAGATGAAGATGTTTCTGACCCGTATCGGCTTTAACTCCAAAGCGGTTATCACCGGGGATATCACCCAGATTGACCTGCCGAACGGCAATAAATCCGGTCTGCGCCACGCCATTGAAGTGCTGGCGGATGTGCCGGAACTGAGCTTTAACTTCTTCCACAGTGAAGACGTGGTGCGTCATCCTATCGTGGCAAAAGTGGTTATTGCCTATGAAGCGTGGGAAGCCGCAGAACAAAAACGCAAACAAATGCTGAAACAGCAGCGTGATGCCGGACGCGCGCAGACGCAGCAGGAACAATCCCATGAGTAATCAGATTCTTGATTTACAAATCGCCTGTGAAAACACAGACAACCTGCCTTCTGAGGCTCAGTTTCAGTGCTGGATTGACGGCGTGCTGCCGATGTTTCAGGAAGAGAGCGAAGTGACCATCCGCCTGGTGGATGAAGCGGAAAGCCATGAGCTGAACCTGACATACCGCGGCATGGACAAACCGACCAACGTGCTCTCCTTCCCGTTCGAAGCGCCGCCGGAAATTGAGCTGCCGCTGCTGGGCGATTTGATTATCTGCCGCCAGGTGGTGGAACGCGAAGCCGCCGAACAGGAAAAAACCGAAGAGGAGCACTGGGCACACATGGTCGTCCACGGCTGCCTGCATCTGCTGGGTTATGACCACATCGAAGACGATGAAGCGGAAGAAATGGAAGGCCTGGAAACGGAAATCTTAAAAAAATTAGGCTATTCTGATCCGTATATCACAGAAAAATAATTAGATTGATAATATGGTTATTTATCAAATAATTAGATTATTTTTAAGATAATAAAATCAATATCATGAGCGTATGCATGTACACATATTTTATGATGAGCAGTGACTGTTATTGACATTTATCAGCTACGCGTCTAAATTTTACTGTGTATATAACCAGTCAATTAAGAGGTAATCGCATGCTCCGTATTGAAGTTATTTTCAGCGGCAACCAAAAAGAGATGATGCCTCTTGGCACATTTGAAGCACTGGAAAAGGAAATAGACCGAAAGCTACGGACTCAGTATCCGGATATGAACGTTCGTATTGCGTGGGGAACCAATGCATCGATGTCAGTAACCGGCGGGAAAAATGATAAGGACAATAAAAAAATAAAAGAGATAGTGCAGGAGATTTTTGAGGACGGCAGCTGGGTACCGGAAACAGCAGACGCTTCTGATGATGTAGAATATTTTGATAAGTAAGTGACAGCCGCGCCGGACATCCACCAGCACGGCTTTGTCTTATTCCCCTGCGCTCCCGGCCTGATCTGCTGCTTCCTGCGCTTCACGTTCTGCCTGCTCACGCTCCATCTGTCCAGCAAGTTCACGCTGTTTCACATTCCACACAGAGCCCTGCGGCATTTCCACGCGCACATCAAGGCGGGTGGATTCCGGCAGGTCACACGGCTCGCCGTCCTGATAGAAAATACGCTCACCTTCCGGGGTGATCTCTTTCAGCCGCCAGTTCTGGAAACGATCGGGCAAATGCGCATGCTGCCGGTGACAGGTTTCAATAATCAGACTGCCGTCTTCCTGTATGCGGTCATCGACATAAACCAGCTCAAGGCCGTTATTGTCTTTCGGTACCGAAATACCACCGTTTACGCCCCATGCACCATCTGAGTTATAACCAAGGATGCCGGTAATGTGATACTGGCCGGTGTCGGTGCGGCGGGCTTCTGCACCGGCGGATTCGTCGTTGGTGTCGAAACTACCGTCCGAGTGAATTTGGATAATCGGGGATGACACCTTCAGGAAGCCACCACCATCAACGATCGTATTTTTAGATGTTCTGTGCCAGATTGGTTGTCCATAATAGAAATTACCATCACCTGGATTGACGGGAACCCTGGTAGCAAATCCTCCGTCATGGTAACTAAGAATTTGTAAACAGCTCGATGCTCCAGATTGATCTCCCCACCCTCGAAAATTAACTAAGCACCCATAACTGGTTCCGCTATGCCTGGACATATCCGTTAAACCGGAGCACATACCAAATGGGTAATTTTGCCAATTGTCGTACCCGACAAGCGACCTAAAATCATAATAGGCCTGCTGGGTTAGTCTAAATTTATCAGCATAGGGATTAATGATCATAGGATTTGTAAACACATCATGTTTCGATGCAGTACCAAGTTTATCACTATCCACCTTTTTACCCAGCGCATCACTGACTGCTTTCTCATGCGGTACTGTTGTTGTTGATGCTCCGACTGATGCTGAGAGCTGCACAATCCCTTTTTGGGTCGTTGTTGCATCTTTAATTTCAGGGATTTTTATATTATCTACTTTCTCGTCTATTTTCTTAATCGCTTCATTAAGGGCCTTAATGCTATCCAGTGTCACCTTCTGGCCATTCGGCAGCTCAATTTCCACCTGACCGGTATCAATCATCCACTGCTGCATTGCCTGGAGAAAGTAAACGATATAGCCCTGATTAGCTGACATGGTGCGGGCCGCATCTGAAATGGTATCCGGTACCGTGGTAGCGATGGAGTATTTCGCGCCGCTGAGCGTTACCGGGGCATTGAATGACAACACCAGTTCGGTATCACTGTTTACCGCGCGGATCATCATGCTGACCGGCGCTGTGCCGTTCTCGATGCTTATAAGCTGGCCGGGTGCCACACCGTGAATATTCTTTTTCCACTGCGTACCGGTACCGGTCACAATCGGTGAGCTGGCGTTAATGGCTATCGTGCCGTCTGTGTAAATCATGGGGTTTCCTTGAATTTCGGACACAAAAAAACCGCCGGAGCGGTTATTTGAGATTATTCGTAAATTGCACTGTCTATGTACGGAATATCACCGGTATACCCCCATGCGCCGGAGCCACCGCCCCTGCCTACGATCAGCCATAATTGTTCTGTTCTGCCGTTCATGGCAGAAGTAGTCATGTGAAATTTCACCAAAAAATCACGGTCGATTGAAGGTACGTACAGTGAGGCATGACCCAGTGAGCGCATCATTACCGCACAGGTCGCTGTTTTTAACGTGTGTGGGCTGCCGGGATTCGACGGGATATATCCGGCTATTTGCAGAGGTTTTTGCCAGCCACACCAGCTTACTTTCCCGTTTTCATCATAAAATCGCGCGCCCCATTTCTGAGATCCATATTTACGCTCTACCCACCATCCGGGCATAAAGACATAGACAACAGATTTATTACCGGATGCTGTGATCACATGATTAGGAGCATTATTCTGGTTATAGTAATTCCCGACAGATAATTCACCGAGCGGAATATTACTGACTTGCGGATCACGGTGTATATAGGAGCTGATAACAAAAAATAATGGCTGCGGATCTGCGCTAACCGATATCCCCGTATCTGTTTTTGTTTCTCCGGCCGCTCCCGCTCCGACATTATATTTTGCATAGAAAACATAACATTCACCATTCGGGGTAAACATAGTTTTGCCGGTTTCATCGCGTACCGAAAAACCGAATGTCATATTGCCCCCAGAGAAAACACAATCATCACCTTCAGTGGCGACTGAATTGCAGACCACGTTACCGTATTTCCGGATACTGTCATATTAAGAGCCCCCCATATCCCCGTTGTGGGGAATGCATATAACTTACTCCCTGGTGGCATTTCATAGGTTTTGGAGCCACTGCCGGTTATTGTCAGTATTGGTTGTACAAAATTCGATACCATGTGCACGGTATCGCGCCCCAGGTCATCAAAAGCCCTTATTCCGAAGTCTGACATTCCATCCCCTCCAGTACGCTTTCCGGAATCCAACCGCCGGAGAATTTAACCCCGTTCAGTCCGGTTTGTTTGTACCAGGTGATGTTCTGGTGCCGTTTGTTGTCGTCTTTCTTTTTTACCAGGTGCAGTTTGTGAACCGGGTTCGGGAAGGTGGCCTCCCGGTACCACGCTACGCAATCCACATCCGTAATCACCGGCGTACTGACAGCGCATCCGGCGGCAGACAAGACAACCACAGATAAAATAAGAGATTTATATTTCATGATACTCACCCTGTTAATCTTCCGATTTCGACCCGCAGGCGACCTTTTTCATCCCACACGCGGATTTGGTCATTCTTAATTTCCATCCGGCCACCAGAAGCATCCGACCCATTTATTTCTGTTTTTCCGGTTTTCGCATCAATCAGGAATCCGGATTTACCCGGCACATAGTTCTCCGACTGCATTTTGTCAGTGACAACGACTTCATTAAGCCAGGCCTGGTTGATAAATGCCTCACGCATAAACACCTGACCGTCCTTCATGTACATAAACAGGTCCATGGATTTATTCACCGGGTTATAAAATGCGAACTGCTGGGCGCTGAATCCGATAAGCGTGTTTACCTGTCCGCCTTTCAGCTCGGCCCCGATAACCATGCCGGCGGAATAGTCCTCACCGTTGTAATGGATCCGGACTTTCATATCGTGAACAACGGATGCTTCACCGGCGGCCATGTCCCACTGCGCGCGGATGGAGTTCTGTGCCATGGCAAAACTGTCGTCTGCAGTCACCTTAACCGCGTCCAGTTTCTCTGCAAGTGCAGTTGTCGCGGTCACTGTGTAGTTGCGCACTTCGATAATTTCGGCTTTCATCGCACCGCTTTCACGCTGCCAGTACCCCCACTGGCCGTAAGCGTTGTTGGCGTTGTTGATAATGGCCTCGAAGTTATCATCCGCCTGGGATTGCAGGTCTTTGATGATTTGTGAGTCACTCAGCCCGGCGGCCACTTCGTCAATAATGGTCGATGCATCAAACTCCGCCACACCGCGCACAAAGTCAGTCCACGGTGACTGGTTGCCGGTTTTATCCACCAGCCGGGCACGGAAATAAAACGCGGTACCGGCGGCCAGACCGGCCAGTTCGTGAGAGCGGGACGGGTACGGTACATCGGCCAGCAGCAACAGGTTCTGCCCGTCATTGGTTTTGCTGTACTGAATTTCGGTTTTCAGGGTATCTTCCGTGAATCTACCGAACTCCCAGTTCAGTTTGATCCCGAATACCAGTGTGGCCGCACGGAAGTTCAGCGGCATCGGCGGATCTCCCACCTTACCGGTCAGCCGGGTTTCCTCTGAATACCCCCAGCCGCTGGAGATTTCCGCTGCGTTAATCGCCCTGATCCGCACCAGATAGCGGCCTGAATACACTCCCGGCACGTCAAACGAGGTGGTGGCATTACGCGGCACATTTATCCAGTTGCCGTCATCACGCCGCCACTGCGCCTCATAGGCAATGGCATTCTCCGCCGGTGACCAGGTAACCTGCATGGTTTCAATGCTGATCCCCTGGTTCACGACGGAGTAAGAGCTGATAGTGATATCTTTCGGCGGGAACTGGTTGCCGGGCGGAATAACACTGATTGGCCGTTCATCGAGTACCGCGCCGGTGTCTATCCGGTCGTATTTGTCCGGATCATGCATCGCCGCGGATATCGTGAATGTGCCATCGTCATTTTCAGTCACGCTCACCACCCGGTACTGCTGGGCGTACAGCTCATCTGACTCCGTAACCCAGACACATTCCGGTTCCGGCGTTTCACTGTATTCCGTGGTGATAGTTATCACGTTATCCGTGACCATCTGAATGGTACGGGCCTGTGATTTACCGGACGGCAGATTCAGCATCAGCCGGTCACCCGCCGCGGCATCCGGTTTGCGGTCGAGTGTGATACTCCGGCCATTCACCGCACTGACGCGGCCACCGGTCACTTTCCCGGACAGGTTTTCATCCGCCACCGCAATGATGTAGCCCGGCTGCGGGATGTTGCCGTCCAGCCCCACGCCGAATGTCACCACCCGGTCTTTGTTGTTGGTGAGTATTCCCCAGCGGCCTTTACGGTTGGCCTCTGACTGGCGGGTACAACCGATTGCCGTCATCTCCAGCTGATTAAAACCGAACCGGTAAACCAGCTCATTTTCAAACACCGGCTCCATGGCATCGGCATAACCGTTCAGCGGATCTGAGTACGATACCAGCGCGGAGGAATAACGGGCCTTACTGCTGCTGCCGGAATAGGTGAAACGACCGTCCAGCACGTTGGCTTTGGTGTAACTGTAATCTATGTCACGCGGCATATCCGCCAGGGTGATAATCTGGTTTCCGCCCCAGTAGGTCATTCCCCGGAAGATGGCTGCAAAGTCACGCAGCACGGTATAGGCTTCATTACGATCCTGCACATACACATCACAGATATAGCGCGGCTCAGTACCGCTACCACCCTTACCGTCCGGTACCGGCTGATCACAATACTGTGCAACGCGGTACAGTTCCCATTTATCGATATTCTGCATTTTGATGCGGTCGCCGATACCGAAGCGATCGGAAACCACAATGTCGTAAAATATCCAGGCCGGGTTATTGGTCCACGCCCACTTAAACGAACCGTCCCAGGTACCGGAATACGTCCGGTGCTCCGGGTCATAGTTCAACGGTACGCGGATAACCCGCATCTTCGGCTCACAGGTAACCTGCGGGATCGAGCCGTTAAACTGTTTTGAGTCAAACTCGATATACAGCAGCGCGGTATGCGGATAGGTCAGTTTGGCATCGATCACCTCGGTGTAGCTCTGCATCACCACCGTGTCACCAATTTTCGCACTGTTGGCATCCGCCGTGATTTTCCGCACCCGTAGTGTCCAGGATGTGGCCGACTGCGGCAGATCAATACGATGGGTACGCTCATAACCCGAGGTGGTCTTGCCTTTTACGCGGCCATCAACAACGGTTTTCCAGCTGCCGCCGTCAGTCTGCAAATCAACGGCGTATTTCACCTCATTCCCGACCATATCCCCGTTATCCTCCTGGCGGAACAGGGACGGCCATTTCAGGCGGACGCGGACAGCTGACAACTGCGGGTTGGTGAATGCATGCGCCCACGGTGTGCTGCTCTGCACGGTGGTACCGACGGTGATTTCATTCTCTGCCGCCGGCATCCCCTGAATATAGGTTTGAGCCTGGGTGCCCGGACGGTATTCCCACACCACGCCGGGGAAATTTTCCGACCCATCAGCATTCAGCAGCGGCGTACCGTCCAGAAAGATATTCTTCCCGGTCAGTTCCCCGGCAAATTCCCCTTCACCGAGGGCAATCAGCAATTTTGCTTTGGCAACGGACTGTAAATCGTCCGGCTGTTCGACGGGCGTGCGCGGGCTGCCGCCGCCACCTTTGCGGCCTGTGATTTGTGTCATTGTGGGATTCCTGCTGAAAAACTGAGAAAGGATTACTGCTGATCTTCGACGTAAATTCCGGCTGAGATAACGGCCCCGCCGATACGACGCTTACCGTAACCGATCGGTACCGGGTAGCCCTGGGAAACGGTGTTCGTCGGCGCGCCGAACGCATAGGACGGTTTATTTTCGCCCTGGTCTTTCATGGCGATCCCGTTTGGCTGCGGGGACAGCATCTGAATAATGCCACCCAGTATCATGGATGCGCCTGTCATGGCCATCCCTGTTTGCAGTGCTCCCCAGGCAGCCATTGATGCACCGCCTGTCCAGAACGCAGCAGCCACCAGCACCGCACCGAAAATAACCTGAAGCAATCCGCCACTCTTGCTACCGACCACGACAGGCACAATCCGGATAACATCATCAGTCACCGGAAAACCGAGGTCATCCACCCCGATATTCTTTTTCCCGCGAAATACCGCATAGGTTAAGCCGCGTGATTTGCTGGTATTCAGGAACTGTTCAAATCCCGGAATAGTGCAGCACAAGGCACGGACAGCTTCAGACGTGGTACAGACAAGCCGCTGGTGAGTTTTACCAAAGGTTTTACCCAATACACCACCCAGCTCTATTTTTGCCATTATTTCCTGTGACATATTTCACCCATTAAAAAACCCGCCGGAGCGGGTTGTTATCACTATAGCTTCAGTTTAAATATCATTATTTGATTGGGTTGCTTATGGCTTTAATTCATCAAGCCTTTGTTGAATTACATTTTTTGAGGCATTATCTGTCACACTCATTTGCTGAACCTGCCCTGTTGCCATCTGAGTTTCCACCCACATATCAGCCCAAACCTTTACATCATCATTTATAGGAGAAACTGTAAACCTAACCTTACTCATTGGTGCGGTAGAATAAGAGTTCCCTATTGCAAATTGCGAAAGAATTGCAGCGCCACCACTCTGTTGTTTTCCGCAGATTACTGAGCCGGTATCAGCTTGCAACACCATGAGTCCTTTTTCATTACAATAAAAAATTAGTGCATTTCTTACTTTCTCTGGTGTCGTATTCTTGTAGACACCTTCTGGCTTTCCAGATGAAGTTTGCTTATTTAATGATGCCTCTGAGGCACACCCAGTCAGCCAAGTGGCAACTGAAGATAATAAGGCAATGTATAACGTCTTTTTCATCCTACCCCACTTTTTCATTCTTTCTTTGGTATGCCGTTTTAAATATATACCCCATTACATTAACATGGAATGACCCTAATCTGAATTCCAGTTAACGCTATAGTTAAGTTAGCTGTCGAAATTGGTTTGAAATACCTACCAGTAGGTCATTCAATTATATTAACTATGCACCTCAACTTCATCACCGTGCGATCGCGCCAGTAACCGCCATATGGCACCCGCTGGCTCAGGTGACCGTATAAGTGATGCAGGAGCATGTTGTCAGACAGCAAAATACCGGCATGATTGGCGACCGGAGCCTGCACCTGCATCACTATCACATCACCGGGCTGCGGATCATCGACCAGAATAAACCCCGCTTTCCGCCAGTTATCAGCGTAACGGTTTTCGCCCTGCTCCCACCAGGGATAACCCACCCGGTAATCCGGCAGTTCAATACCGCGCTCCTGCCTGAACCAGCTCATTACCAGCCCCCAGCAATCTGTAAACCCAAGCACAAACGGCCGACCGAGTAATGGCAATTCACCGCGTGGCTGAATTGTCCGCAGATCCCCCTCCGGCCAGCTGACGATATACCACGGCACACCGAGGGCATCACACTGTGCTTTGTCCAGCTCTGACGGCTGGGTAGTGGCATCCGGATGACTGTGAACAATACCGGTCACTGTGCCCCAGTCCTCCGCAGCGGCGTAATCCTCCGGCGATAAGACAAAATGCTCTTCCGGCGTGGCCGCGATATTGCGGCAGGGAAAATATTTCACTACCCGGGATTTTTGCGCGATCACCCCGCAGCACTCGCGGGGGTATTCACGTTCTGCGTGGGCAAAAATGGCTGCCTGAATGTTTTTGCGCATCCCTATTTCCTCAGCAACGATGTTCCCGGAAAGCCACCGAACGGGATCGGATTATTTTTACCGAAACGCGGGAAGCAGCCGGTATTCAGCATGCCGCTGCACTGATCCTGTGCCGGGTCATCCACACGATTACCGTGTTTGTCGAAATACCCGTTCTGACCGGCATAATCACAGCCGTCACCGGATTTGTATTTGCCGCGTATACACCAGGTACACATTGAATGCAGTTGCCGGGTAGGGATCAGTACCCCCTGCAGATCCATAGGGCTTGCCAGTTCAAACTCAATGGTTTCATTGGTTTCCGATGATTTGCTGTCGATATAAAAGACGGAGACTTTTTCCTGGGTAGGATCTGCCGCCGGGTTGCCGTCCGGAAAGTTTGCTGCGTCCAGATAGTGCGCCAGAGTGTCGTGTATCGTGACTTTCGCCTTCAGCATGTCATCGTATGCCAGGCACAGCGCGGTGATTGAACCATCGAGGTTTGCCACGGATAACTTCGGCTGTGCGCCGGATCCGGTTGTGGATGCCTCAATCCCTTCAATCAGCACCGGCCACGCACGGTACTCCTCGCCCTGCCAGACAATTGATTTAGCCGGTAACTTTTCCGGATCCCCACCGGCAGCGGTAATCTCTGCCTCTGTGTGAGGAATGTTGTAAGCATGGAACCGCAAAATATCCGGCGTACCGAACGCGGTACCGTCAACCTCAAAAAGCCGGACGACATCACCCGGTTCCAGCTTCTGGTAATCATTTGTGATCATGGTTTAAATGCCTGTTCAAAAGTCAGTGACAGCGTGTATTTTTTGTTACTCAACACGCTCAGTTTGTGCTCACTGCAACGGTAAAGCCCCGTCTGCTCCATTGGAGGCTTCCACTGAAACGCTCTGATGCCGCCATGACGGTCGATAAACTGACGGATAATACCGATGCGATCTTCCCCGCCGGTAAATTCCAGTGTCCATTTCTGGCTGCGGGGGTTAAGACCGTCTCCGGACACCTGTTCATAACCATCACCGAACTTAGCCCTGCGGGTTTTGTAGGTAATGTCTTCCGTGGGATTTACACGGGGACACCAGGTGAATGTTTCAATCATGACTACCTGCCCCCTTTCATCGCATTCCACAACGGCGTTCCCGGCCTCTGAGCCTGATCGCTGATTATGCTGACAATCTCAGATTTCAGCTGCTGCTTAATACCGGCAGTATCAATCCCGGCTCCGCTGTTCTGATTTCCGGTATTCTCAAAGTGGATATCCCCGATAATGACCGGCATATTCACCCCGCCGCCTATCGCCGGCAGAGAGTGTTTGCTGACGACAGCTGGCATTCTGTCACCGACATAGCCACCGGAAGCATATCCTTTTGCTGAGTTCATCAGCCGGTACAGATTGTCAATGCCCAGCCTTGCAGTGGCTTCTTTGGTAAACACAAACTCACCGCCGTGGACAACGCCCTTTGGCTCAAATTTCCCGCCGTGTCCGGTGTAGCCGCCTCCGGCAAATCCCCCCATAAAGTCCATGCTGAACCCCATAGCTGAACCACCGGCTTTGACCGCGTTAAATAACGCCATTTTGAGGAGCATTTTGCTGATATCTGACAGAACGGATCGGGCAAAGTCACCGAATGAGGCTTTGCCGGTCATGACAAAGGTATTCAGTGTGTCCGTCATATTGGTGAGCGCTCCGGTGGTGATATTTCTTACATTGCCCATCACGTCAGTGGCGGTGTCCCCGAGGTCTTTCAGACCGGACTTAAACCCTTCTGCCGGAGACTGCCGGAGCAGTTCGCTCTGTTTCTGCCACTCTGCATACTGCTCCCGGACTTTCTGTGTCTCCGCCTCGAGGACCGCAATATTTTTATCGCTCATACCGACGCGCATCTGCTGAACCTGCAAATCCAGCTGGCGGAACCAGGTCAGACGCTCCTGCTCAGTCCGGTTTTTCCCGATAAGCTCTGTCTCAAACCGGAGTTGTTCGATTTCCTTTGTCCGGTCGTAAGACATCGTTGCCACCGCATTAGCCTGTGCGACTTCATCAATGGCTTTTGCCTGGGCTTTGAGTTTATCGGTGGCCTCTTTGCCGAAATGTGAAAACTTCTCCTGATTACGGGCGATATCCGCCATCAGGGAATCGTATTCCTTAAATGATGAGGTGGTGCCGTACTCACGGATACTTTTTCCGTCCGCTGTCAGCGAAGACAGTTTGTTCTCCATCTCAGATACCATGTCGGTATACTGCTTCTTATAGTCCACTTTTGACTTGCGCGGTGTGCGGGTATTGCGCTTTTCCTGCAGCACCATCTGTGCGGATATTTCAGCATCCAGTGCCTTGTCATACCCCTTCATATCAGGCGTGATTTTCCGGGAAGCCAGCATGTCTTCCGCAGTCAGTCTGGCCAGCTCCCTGCCCTTTGCATTTGCTTTCGCTATCGCTCTGTTTGACAGGTCAATGGATTTTTGCGCATCATCCGACACAGTAACCAGTGACTGCGCAGAAAACTGCTGCTGCGCCTGCGTTGCCTGATGAATAGAGGCGGTAAGATTGTCGTATGCCGTACCCTGCAGATTAATTTTACTGATGAGTTCATTTGACCGGGATGAAACATCAACCAGATATTTCCCTGATTCAGCATAGGCTGCCGATACCTTACCTGTTGCCCGTTCTAAATCCTGCAACAGGGGTACCATCTTCGCCACCATCTCACTGTGCTGCTGTTCTGCATCCTGCAGATCTTTCAGTGCATACGTTCTTTCTCTGGCGGCATTCTGTGCTGCCATCTGATCAGGAACGGCAAAACTGTTGCGACCGAATCCGGTAACTGAACCGGCGTTATCCCGTTTTTGCGCGCTTTCACTGATGATTTTATTAGTGCGCTCAATCTCATCCCGGAGTTCTTTTTCTTTACTGCCCTGAGCATCGATAGCATCGGCCATTTTCTGAATTGCCGCGGCACGATCTATTGCTGACATTTTTTTCAGGGACTCAGCTGTCACATCAAGCGATTCAGCAAACTCCAGACTGGCCTGTTTCGCTTCTTCCGTTTTCTGCCGGTAGTTGCTGTATGCCATTCCTCCGCCGATCAGCAGTCCGGTCACTATCCCTACCGGGCCGCCCAGCATAGAAACTGCGCCGCCAAGCCCCCGGGCAGCGGCAGAGGCTCCGCGTCTTGCCGAGTTAATTCCGGCCTGTGCTGCATTTTCCGCTTTTAGTGCAAGCGCATGATCAAGGGCGGCTTTCCGCGCCAGACTTTTGACTGCCGTCAGCCTTTTCAGTGCTGCCGCCTGTGCATCAGCGCCTTTGGCAGCCTTATATTCTTCCAGTGCAACCGAGCGGGCGGTCGCCATTGCATTTTTGTCCGCAAGGGTGCGCCGTGATACATCAGCAGCAAGGTCACGCTCCGCAAATGCCCTTTTCAGCAGTGCCTGTGATGAACGCCCTGCTTCTGCAGCATTACTGCGCATTGTCTGCGTCCATTTCGCCATTTTTACAGCAATTGCCGCTGCTGCCAGTGTTTCTGCCACTTTAACGACATCACCCAGATTAGCAGCCAGTCCGGATAATCCGGCGGTTAAAACCTGAGTCGCACCACTGCTGTTATTGGCCTCGCCCACATACTTTGTGATGGCTGACTGCAGATTGGTGAATGACTGGCTGACCGTCGCTGTACTGGTGGCAAATTTCTGATCCACGCCGCTTTTGGCTCTTTCCAGTGCGGTGATGATCTGCTCAATGCTGGTATTGCCGTCCGCTGCCATTTTACGGAGTTGCCCGATACTGACTCCCATACCGTCAGCAATTGCTCTGGCAAGACCCGGCGTCTGTTCCATGACGGAGTTAAGCTCCTGCCCCCGTAATTGCCCGGAAGCCAGTGCCTGACCGAACTGCATCAGCGCAGCCTCAGCAGATGCCGCACTTGCACCGGAAATAGCCACGGCTTTGGATACCGTATCTGTCAGTGAGGCAACGCGCTGCTGACTCAGCCCCAGGCGATCTGCATTATCCGCAAACCGCTGGTATACCTGTGCGGTTGAGTCCAGGGACTGACGTGTTTTCTGTGCGATGTCATACACATCAGTGGTGGCTCTGGTGAGTTCCTGTGAACTGCCTGTCACCAGTTTCAGACGGTTTTGTAACTCCGTCCAGCTGTCCGCATAGCTGACCACCTGGCGGACCGACAGAAAAGTCGCAGCGCTCTTAAAAAAACCGGACACAGCCGCCGATGAGCGGGCAGCCTGTGCCGCAATGCTTTCCTGCTCACGAACGACGATCCTTAACTGGCCGGTCAGTTGCTGTCCGAACCTGACAGCCTGCCGCTCACTCTGCTGAATAGCGCTGTTAAAACGGGCCGTGTTCAGCGTCATGTCAATGTTTAAGCGACCTAATGCCCCTGCCATAACAACTCCTGTAAAAAAGCCCCGTTACATCACGGGGCATTGCGGTTAGCCAGCACACTGTCTGTCACGCTGTCCGTGTCGCCTGCCTCAGCAGACTGTTTCCAGAACGGCATGAAGTCCGTCAGTTCCGGAGCCTGCGATTTCGGGTCACGGTTTATTAATGCCAGAATGTGAGCCACCTGCGCACTGCGGTAATCTTCCCGCCACAGACCAAACGGCTGTTTCCGGTAAAATTCCGTGTATTCCTCCAGGTGGCGTTCCGGCATCTCTTCAATTTCACTCAGGGTTTTACCCAGCGCCAGTGACAGAATTATCTGGAAACTGCGCCGGTTTCCGAGTTTTTTACGCTGTTATCCTGCCCGGCAGTAAAAACCGCATCCGCAAAACTCTGCCCCAGCCGGTTCAGTGCACGGAGATCGTCCTCATTCTCCGCATCAAACAGCAGGGTCCCGTCCTCATCACTGAGCCGGAAAGCCAGTAACCGGGCCACCTCAAACTCATCATAGACACGGCGGAGTGCATCCTCATACTGCTCAGGATCATCCTCACTGAGGTAGATATCCTGCTTTTCCGCCAGTTCTTTCTTTATTTCGCGCAGTCTGCGCTGAATAAAGTTCATCGTGCCGACATCCAGCTCCTTGCTGAAAAAGGTGTTTTCAAGATAAGTAAACGGGGTGATTTTCACGGGCTGATTTAAAATCAGATCGCGCAGTGTTGTCTTTGACATGCTTTCTCCGGGAGTTAACTGATATTTCTGGTGTTATCAGCCTTCAGTTTCAGACTGTCGGCTGTTACGGCTTTGGGGTCGGCTCCGGTTCCTGTGTTTTGCTCTGCGGAACGTTCAGGTAATCACGGCCTGACAGTTTGACCGACACGCCGGAATCCACCATCTGCCCGACGCTGCCCTCAATGTTCATGCCGGTTTCGATGGAGCCGTAGTAAAAAATGGTTCCCTCATCACGGGTCAGCACCATTTTGACCGCGAATTTCTCCTTGTTATTCTCATAACGCCGCAGCAGACGCTGTACCTCACTGGTACCGTAACGCAGGAAGAAGGTCAGCTTGATGGTGCCGTAATCGGTATCACCCGGTTCAAACTCTTTGCCGTCACTGCAGATGGTGGTGACATCCACCTGTTCCGTGGTGGCTCCGTCTTTGCTGAAGCTCTTTACCGCACAGAAGTTGTTGGCCCATAACACCCGCTGCGCTTTCGCCTCTGACAGATCTTCCGGTTGCGTTTTTTCGCTCCAGTCCACCTCATCACACAGTGTAATGGTGTTACCGTCTGCCTGTGCGACCGGATAACGCCCGTCCAGATCACCCAGACCTGACAGCACAATCATGTCATCCGCTTTAAATTTACCACCCTCAACCGTAACAGTTGCCGGTTGCAGGGTGACTGCGGTAACCGCCGTTTCCTCACTGACACCGGTCTGAACATACAGCTTTGTTCCGAGGAACGGGGTTGCTTTGTGGTTTTTTGGCTGCTTTGCCATAATTATTTCCTATTCATCTGAAGAGATATTAAATTCAAGAATGAGCCGGTGCAGCTTTGTGTCCGGTTCAAACCCGAACTCACTGCTGATCCGGTGAGAAAACGGAATGCTTTCCGTCACTGCTTCCTCTGCGGGTTTCCGCAGCGTCATGAGTTCGGCAGGATCTCCGCTGTACACATCAACCTGGACCCGGTAATTATCCAGATCCGCATCCTCAAGGGCGCTGTTCGGCGTGATACCCGCAAACTGAATCACCATTGCCGGATATTTCAGTTTTCCCTCCGGCAGCACCTGAAAAAAAACCCTTCCTCCGGCCAGCGGTGAAAGGGCTTCTGTCAGCCGGTGAATAATCATGTGTTACCTGCCTTTTCGGTTTCCTCTTTCAGCGTACGGACAATTGCTTCTGCAGCCGCTTCCTTCTTCGCCTCAAATCCCGGCCGCATAAAGGGTATGGCCGCCATTTTTGACGTGCCGAACTCAACGAACCACCAGTAAAAAGGGTCATCAGGATTGAGCGCAGCACTTTTTCCGGTCGCCTGCTTAAATGCCTTCACTTTTTTACCCGGTAATGATTTTACCCAGATGCGGGTTTTCACCTGCCCGTTACGCTGCATCCGTGTTTTCGAGCGGATATTCCGCTTAACGGTCCCGCGTCTGCGCCGTGGTGTCGTTTTTTCCAGCACAGGAACACGTTGCTTAATCTCTTTTTTCAGCACATCCGCCCCGTTATTCATGGCGCGGCGGCTGATATTTCCGCTGACTTTACGTTCAAGATCCTGCATTTTCCGGCTCAGTTCAGACAGTCCGGTGATAATGACGCTACCCATCGTTAACCCCCTCTTTACACATCAGCTGAAGTTCACGGTGTGCTTCTTCCGGATCAATCACTGAAACAATATTCAGCACGCGCCCCGCATACATAATGCGCATATCCGGGGTGATATCCGGGTACCAGCGCAGCCTCACCCGCACTGTGCTTTCACTCTGCATCTGCTGGGAGTAAAAGTATTCCCGCCCCCGGTAAGGCTCAACGGCAGCATGAATATCTTTCAGGTGATCTTCCCAGACAACCTCATTACCACTGATCCGTCCGGGCTTCGGAACGGGCTTCTGCAGCGTGATAATATGCCGCAGACGGTGTGCAAATTTTCCGGCCATAATCACCTCACAAAATTACCGGTTTATGCAGCGTTCCCAGCAACGCCGTCACCGGATAAGGCAGCATACCCTGCGGATAAAGGTTAATATCAGCGCCGTCACGGTCGCGGTCACGGATACCGACCAGCAGTAATATTGCATCCTTCACGCGCCAGATATCCGGTGAAGCCTTCATTTTTTCCGCATCTGAGTCATGACGCTCCGCCCATGCCCTGATATGATCAAGCACAGCAGCGGTAGCCGCGTTGGTTTTTAACTGCAGGTCCGCATCATCAAAATCATGATCGATACGCAGATGCGCCCTGACCTCAGCCAGTGTCACAATCTCTGTCATTTTGCATCCTTACCGTCACGTCCGCGTTTCACAATCAGTGTCCATCCCGCTGAATTAAGCTCGCCGGGCTTATCTGATGTCGGTGTGTGACAGTGCCACAGCGAACCGCCCCAGGTCACAACATCCCCCTGCTGATAGGTTTCCCCGGCTTTATACACATTTTTGTATATCATCACCGGGAACGTGTGCTCTGCCTCAAAAGTCTCCCCGTCTGACATCTGCGACTTAATCAGCAGTGTCCTGATATCTTTCACGGTAATCAGATGGCTGCTGTATCCACGGACAATACACTCCCATCCGCGCATACCCTGCGTTTGCTCATGTGCCCGCCATAAGCCGCCACTGTGAGTTGCTATCGTGCCACGGACATAACTCCGGGATTCGTCGATACCGGGAAGGATTTCAATATCAAAGGCATCTCTGCCGTCCTTACCGTCACGCCCGTCCTTACCGTCTTTCGGTACAGGTAGTTCTGACACTGCAGACCGGACAACGGATTCCACAAGCGGTTTTATATCTTCCGCTGTGATGCTGGTACCGTCTTTACCATCCTTACCATCACGCCCGTCTTTACCGTCTTCCGGCACCGGGAGTTCTGACAGTATTTCGGCAATCATCCCCCTGATACACTGCTGATCCGGCACAGTGATACTGCTGAATGCTTTCCTGACCTTTTCTTCTATCAGGCTGTCCGCATCTCCGGTATTCAGCAGAGATCGGCCGTTCAGACAGGATTCAGTTATCGTTTTTACCTTTTCCTCTGTCACCGGTTCCGGCTGCGGGGCATTATCAGCACGCAGCTGATCCAGTTGCGCTGACAGAGATGCATTTTCCTGTTTCAGCGCATCGATCCGCTGCTCAAGCCTGCTTTCAATCTCAGACACGTTTCTTCGTACTGATTCACCAATGGTTTTTATCAGTGATATTTCACGCTCGTTTAACATACATACTCCCGTTAATCAGCAACTCTGCGTGTGATATTTCATGCTCACTCAGGGATTTTTCAGTGCTTTTTTCTTTCAGTTCAGGAGGCTCCGGATTATCCGGTGCGTTATCGCGCTTTGAGAGCGCTGACAGGCTGTAGTTCTGCTGCTGCAGATACGGTGTGTCACCGCCCTCCACCGGGGCAAGATTCTCTTTTCGCCTGGCTTCGTTCGGTGCCAGCCATCCGCCTTTAATCGCTTCATTGTGTGCTTTAAACCGCGTCGGGGTGTCCATGCGCATCAGCGCATCAAGATCAAATTCGATTTTTTCCGTCACCGGAAGATCCAATCCCTCTGCCAGCAGCACCTCAATCCCCTCAATGTGTGACTGAAGACATTGTGAGTAATACTGCTGATCCAGTGCCTCCACGTTGTTGTAAGACGGCACCTCACCCAGACCGACCTTGTACAGCGGCACATGGAACACCGAGCAGATGATTTCAGCAGTCAGGCGCAGCTGTTCAACCAGTTGGGAATCCACCGGACTGACAGAGACGGTATTGTATTTTGCTCCCTCCGTCAGCAGACCGGTTTTACCGGCATTCTCACCGCCGTAGCTGGCTTCCCATGTCTGCTTAAGTTCAAGTGCGTCTTCCTGTGATATTTTCCCGGGGATCTCAATAATGCCGCCCGGCTTACCACCGTTGATAAACAGCCGCGTGGCATTTTTCATAATTGCTGTGCCCTGCGAGGCGGATAATGCGCAGGCATAAACCGGCGGCAGTCCGATCAGCGGGTGGTACAGACAGTTAAACCGGTCATGGATTATTTCCCTTGCCGGTACCGTGACTGACTGAGTGATACCGGTGACATTATCGGTACCCAGCTGATAAAACACCTCACCGGCATCCGTGATAAGCGGGGTGATCCGGTGCGGATCAAGCACATGCAGTGCCGTGACCGAGCCTTTACTGTCCCTTTCCTTAAAAACGTACGTATTTCCCGTGGTTAACTTGGAGTTCATCCAGTTCTCAAAAAACTGATTCCGTGTCTGTAATGTGTTGGGTTTCGTCATGACGGAGCGGGTCATGCCGGAAACGTTCTGCCAGATACCGGTGCTGTTTTTTCTTTTTAACAGCAGCGGCATTTTGGCAATATCAGAGGCTATCAGGGTAATGCAGGAAAATACCGGGTGATACGACAGCACATCCTCACGTCCCAGCTCTGCGTTCATCTGCCAGGCTCCGGCAAACGGCTCACGGACATACCCGGAACGGAACCCGTGTCCGGTCACTCCCCTGTGGAAGAGTCCGGTTAATTTTTTAAATAACGCCATAAGTCATCCGCTGCGGTTAAAAAGAAAGGGGCCGTAGCCCCTGTGATCAGCCTTCCGGCTTTTCGAGTGCCGCAACACGGGCGGTCAGTGCGGCCAGTTCTGCCGACAAATCCTTACCCGGCTCACCCTGCTCACCTTTCGCGCCCTGCGGTCCGGTATCACCTTTGTCGCCCTTGTCACCCTTCGGGCCGGGATCGCCCTTCTGCGGAGCAACATTTAAGGCTTCAAAGTTGCCGTTTGCCTTAATGAACGCATCGCGCAGGGTGTCCCCCGTACCGTCATCCGGTTTTGCGCCGACATTGATTTTCTGAATTTCAGCCATCAGCTAGTCCTCTTTTTTGTGGTGTCCGCTTTAACTTTCACTGTGTCAGCGGTTACTGCTTTGGGGTAACGGGTGCCTCTGCCTGAGTCCGGTAGTTCACCCCGCTGACGTAGGCCACCGCTTCCGGACGGCGCTTACGCCAGTTAATGAAGCGCTCCGCACGGATAGCCACGCTGTTTGTCTGGAACATACTCACCAGCTGCGCACCGGTGCCGGTACTGCTGTTATTAGTCGGTGCGTCTTCCATCTGCAGTGAGGCCTCACGGCTGGCATCAATCACCACCTGGCCATCATCAGCGAGATACACATCACCGGCATTCATCAGCACCAGCAGATCACCGGCGTACTGTGAGACAATCGCAGGCAGTCCCTGGAATGTGCCGCCGAGGAAAGACAGATCCGGGTACACTTTCTGACCCAGCGGGTTTTTCATCTTCGACAGTGCCAGCGCGGTCATGGACGACATAATCCACACGCCGCTGGTCGGGGACAGATTGGCTTTCAGGAAGGCTTCAAACAGCGCCTCAACATCCGCCTCCGGATTACCGGTGGACGGAATAGCCGTTACCCCGTTGGTAACGGATGCCGGGGACACCTGTGCCACTTCTGCTTTGGCCGGGTCGATAAAGTCAATATCAATCCGTTCAATAATGGCAGAGGCCAGCGCATTACGGACCAGCGTATCCGCTGCCGGATTGCTGAATCTGACCAGCTCATCCGTCAGCACGGCAATGTTGGCGACCTTGGCAAATCCCAGCTGAACGGACTGAAAATCAAATTTGGTCAGCGGTTTTGGTGCGCCCTGCCCCACCCAGTAACCCTGACCGCCGCTGATTTGCCCCGGAATGCGGACGTTAAACGGAATGCGGAACAGGGACGGGATATTACCGGTACCGAACTGACCGATAATCGTTTTCGGACGCAGGAACTCAATAAAATCACCGGCAAACTGCTGATATTCGGTCAGTGCACCAGCCCACTGCGGATCGGTGGTTGTCCCGGCACTGACAGCCGCTTTCAGTACATTCTGAATGCGGGGTTGTTCAGGGTACTGCGCTTTCGCTATTTCCAGTGCCTGCTGTGTATTGCCCTTTGATACCGCAAGACATTTCACGTAACGGGCAAACTCAATGCCGGGTTCCAGTTTTTCATCCGCTTTAATCACACCACCGCGCAGCTGTGCGGCTTCACGGAATGATTTCTGCTCTGTATCCACCGGTTTGGCCTCTTTTGCCTGCGCACCTTCCATCTCACGCAGGCGCGTCAGGTGTGCATCGACAGATTTGATTTCATCTGTCAGACCGTCGTAGCTTTCAGATTCTTCCGCATCAAGGGTACGGCCTTCCTCAGCGGCCTTGTTCATAATATCCAGACGGGCGGCATCACTGGCGGCACGTTTTGCTTCAAACGACTTAATTTGGTCAGAAATTTTCATCTGATGGTCCTTCTTCTCTGATTTTGACAGTGCTGTAACGCCAGCAGGTGTTTGTTTTAGATGTACGGGGTGCCCGGTGCCGGACGCGGCAGGCAGTGTAAATAATGATTTCACAGTCTGAATACTGCATTCTGAGTTGGCCGGAATGGTGACTGCGGAAAGCTCATTCCAGACCCATCTGGTAAACCGGATGCCGCCCTCATCAAGGAACGAATATTCCAGCGGCCGGAATCCGATGGACAGTCCTTTGACCAGACCGGATTTAACGGACTCCCATGCCTCATCAAGCCGTGCCGAAAGGCTGCCCGGGGTCGGGATACGCGCCAGTTTCGCCTTAATTTCAATGCCTGCGGCAGTCACTCTGGCTTCCGTCACCTCTCCGATCGGGTTGTGATGGTCGTGCTGCCACAACAGCGGGATCGGCAGGGAAAACTCCGCGCCTCCCGGCTCGACAATATCCCCGTAAGCATCCGCTGACGGCGTTGTCGCAAGACCGGTGATTTCACGGGCTTCCTCATCCACTGATTTGACTGTCAGCAGACTGTAGGAACGCTTATTCTGCATAACAACTCCTGTAAAAACCCCGCGACTGCGGGGCTGTTATATGAAAAACACTTTGTACTGTTTTTTGGCGGGTTCGGGGTTCAGTGCCATCAGAGAAACGGCGTTAAACAGTGCCATCAGCGGATCTATTTTTGACCGCCCGCTGGCCTGTTTGGTGATAAGAATCGCGTTACCTTTCGGCTCCACTCTGGCATTCCCCACACACCAGTTCATCAGCGGCTGTCCGCCGTGAAACAATATTTTTTCCGCCAGTTTCCGCTCAGTGGTCTGTATTGCACCACCAAGACGCCAGCCCTGGGAAATACCGACGATGCTGTCCTGCTCAACACCACGCTGAACGATTTCGTCCAGTAATCCGCCGATACCGGCAGGATCAATCCCGATTTTATCCAGCAGACCTGACTGATATATGCGTTCAGTGATATCCGCCACCGCTTTCGTGTCGTCACCCGCCTGTTTTACCAGCGTGAAGTCGCCGTCTTTTTCAAAATCGAGCAGCTTAGCCACCTCGCTTTTGCGGCGCTCAAATACTGAAGGATGACCCCATGCATGGGACCATGACAGCCACCGGCGCGTATCTTTGCAGCGTCCGATCACCGACAGCCCGAGCAAATCATCCATGCCGCCGCCGTCAATACCGACCGTGACCACCTCTGACCGGGTGAGTATTTCATCCAGGGTCAGCGTGTTATCCGCCTGCGGCTCCCAGAAGTCTGCTCCGACCCAGCGATCTGAACGCAGCGCCAGTCCGATTTCGATATTGGCGTGCTTCGCCATAAATCCCCGGAACGATTCCTCACCGGATTCTTTGGCTTTGCGGTATTCCCGCAATAAAAAAGCCTCATCCACCGAGTAACCCAGATTGGGGTTCACCATTGCCATGTTTTCAACCAGCAGGTGCTCCCCGCGCTTCACCATGTCAGGCGGGTGTTCAAATATTACCGGCAGGAAGTTAGGATCGTGGATTTTGCCGTCACGCACATCGCGGGCATATTGCAGTTTTTGCTTAAACACACCGGACGGCGGCTCATTGGACTGGGTGGTGGTATACATCACAAACCCTTCCGGTCTGGATGCCAGTCCGCCTATCGCCTCACGCAGCAAATCCTCTGCGTTAGCCTGTTTACCGAACAGCCACAGCTCATCAATCAGTGTCCCCACCGATTTAATCCCGGATACGGTATTGGCATCAGCCGCCACCACTTTCAGTGTGGTATCGCTGGTCATGTGGGTAATTGTCCGGATGTGTGTCTGTACCTGACACAAATCATCCAGGACATCATCCCGCTTCACCATGTCACGAGCCGGATTGAAAGCATTGGTTGCGACCTCAACGGTCGGGGCAATAATGGTGTACCCCGCCGCCTGCCGCCAGTTCAGCAGCAGTGCGGTCATCATGATCCCCGCCGCCAGCGTGGACTTGGAATTTTTCTTCGGTATGAGTACAAACACTTCAGTGATATGCCGGCGGCCGGTCTGTGCGTCATACGAGCCGAACAGCGCGGCCACCAGATCAAATACCCATTGGGCACATGCCTCACCGAACGTCGGGCTGCCCGGAGCGTCAACAATTTTAAGTTGTTTAAATATACTCAGGGCAATTTCCGCCTGTTCCGGATATATCGGCGGCGGAATAATGGATTGTCCGCGTTTTATACGTTCCGCCCAGTCAGGACATGCTGTTGACCAGTGAACCATCATTGCCCCCTGCTGTTATTGACCACCAGTTTCGGCGGAGCCAGTGAAGGAAACCGGTTTTCTGCTTTTTTGGCGGCCTTTGCTTTTTCTTCTTTTTTGCCGCCCGCCCCCTTCTTACTGCACAGATAAGGAGCCAGTTTTGCAGCAGCCTCCAGTGACAATTTAGGATCCGCACCTTTGTTTTTCATCATGATTTCTGCCATGACCGCCAGTGGATCCGGGTAATCACCGGCCTGTGAAAGGCGCTCCCTGTCAGACAGTGGTGGGTTAACCTCTGGGTTAACACCCCGGTTAACCTCATCACTGTTCTCAAGATAAGTAACCACGTCCGGATCTCTGGCTAACTGACTGCCCTTCACTTTGGCCGTTTTTTCGCTGTAACCCGCTTCAACGGCAGCTTCCCGTTGCGTCATTCCCTTTTTCAGGGCATCAGCAAATTTCTTTTTCTGCCCTGTCAGCATTGTTGTTTCCTTACCTGATCGGGGTTAATCACTTTCAAAAAACAGGATTTTTTCTCTGAATGAGAGGGGGCGAGGTATCCGGGGTGATCGACTTTCATTTTTTAACACCTCCCCCCACCTCAGTTAACATGAGCGCAACCATGCAATTAACCCGGCAATTAACCGGTTAACTCTTCCCTTGTTTTGGCCTTGTGGCATTCGATACATAACACCTGACAGTTCTCTGCTGTATCAGCACCACCTTTAAACAGCGGAATAATATGATCCAGCTCGAAGCCGTCGGGGTAGCCAACCAGACGACGGCAGGATGCGCAGTGCGGATCTTCTTTCCACATACTGAAACGCCGCTTCTGTCGCTGTGAACCTGTCACACGCCTTGTCACCGCATCCAGCGGCTTAACCGTTGTTGTTTTCAGCACCGCAATGCGGGGTTTCAGCGTCTTTAAACGCCTCACAGTGCGGTGCCCGGTCTGGTGATGCTGATTAGTGCGTCCTGTGACTTAATGTCATTAACGTAACGGGCTACTGTATGACCGGCACTGTTGATGATTTCTGCTTTGTCGCCGGGCTGCAATGTGAGGTCATCGCCACAGTTATTGTGGTCGATGTAATCCAGCTTACATATATACGGTGTCCACTGAATGCCGTAACCGGACTCAATGACTTCTTTACCTGATGCGGTAGTTACTTTGATTGTGAACATAGCTGCTTCTCCGGTCAGAAAGCCAGCTCACTATGAACAGGCTTTATAATTGGTTTGAGCCGTCTCTCCGGCTGTCACGCCCTGCTGCTCCGGCAGCTGACGTTGCTGCCCGTATCGGTAACCACACCGTGGATTCGTTGTTTTTGATTCTCCCCGTGCGCTCACTGCACAAGGTGGACGGGTCATAGTTAACACAGGGAGACTGCGACAACGCAGCGCATAAAAAGCCCACTCAGTGAGCAGGCTTTGTGATGGGCTATTGCGGTTCTGCCGGGGACAGCTCACCCTCTTCAAACCAGCCATCAGTGCCACGGCCATCTGCTGCCAGGTAGTGAATGAGATACTGATTCGGGCCGTTATGATATTCGGCACGGGCTTTGACATGGC
>NZ_NRQY01000001.1:1676661-1775672 GCF_003996855.1 Morganella morganii
TTGGAACCATTACGAGGATGTTCTCGATATGGCGGCAATAAAAAACCCGCCGGAGCGGGTTATGTTAAAATAACTTTATCTATTCAGGCTATTTACTGAACTGACTCAACATGGCTGCAGCCATCCTTTGGGATTCCTCAGTTTCAGCTTGTTCTTGCCGCTTCAATCCAATCAACTGCAAAGCAAGTACACAAATCAACAAAAATGTTATTAATGCAAATGTTAATGAGTATGATGCAACTGGTACAGTATTGATGTTCGACATGCAAAGCAATGAGAAGGTTATTGTCACTCCAAGCTCAACAAAAGTAGCCATATAGAGAAGGTATGTTGCATGGATATAACCAGATTCTTTAAAGTTTTTCAACCGCGTATTGTTTATACCAAATAAAACGACAACCATCGCTACAACGAGCGCCATCATTGCTGTTGAGTATGTAACTAATGCCGAACCAAGGTTACTTAAATTACCAGAGAATGCCACACCAGCAAGAATGGTATTTTTAGCTATATGTAGCACACCAAAGCCCACTGCGTTACACAGTGTTAAAATAAACAAAACAACTACAGTGGGCATTTTTTTCATAAGAAAACCTTAATAACCTAAGCCGCGTAGTGTTGCATTTGTAGCAAAGTTGTCTTCCATCTGGGTTACAATTGTGCTGCTATCCGTGACTAAATCATAGACCGTATTTGCTGATATTACATTGAGGTCAGTAGCCAAATCGCCCATTTTTTCCTTTGCCGATACCGCAACAGCCATCACTTCTGGTGGTAGCCGAGTAATGACACCTGAAAATGTATCCTTAATATCCTTTCTTCTCTTGGGGATGATTTTGATTTCAAAGGAATCCACATCATCATACTTAACATCACCAGAGAAAAAGGTGGACAAACCATCTATCAACTTCTGATTTTTTTCTATTTTCATCGTTATTTTTCCTACATGAGCACACTGCATTACATCATGCGGGGTTACTCCGATAGTTATGGGAGTAAAGTTAATATTATGATCATCATTCCTTGAAAACATAAATAAATCATACATTTCAGCTAATTTATTTATTCTTGGAGAGTGAAGAGTGCTACTAAACCCAACAGCATTTCCCTTTACAATAAAAAATGATGCAAATGCAATTTTTTCATCTGAATCGAGAATTTTTGACAAATCTACACATGCTTTGTTTTTAACATTCAGCTTTCTAAAAACATCCTTGCTGTTTGTTTTTATTAGAGTGTATACATCTCGGCCCAAGTGTTGAATTACATAATATTCGCCAGCCATCATGGTTGAGTTAGCGCCATTTGATATCATCTCTTGCAATGAATCAGAAATTGGCTGACTAATAACAGAACCGTCCGCAGGGAACAATCGATGCGTAAAATAGTTGGTTTTCATTCTCACCTTTTCCATAAAGATATTTTATTAATAATAAAACATTATGGATGCTATGCGAATATGTCAATAAAAACACTGTTTATTTATACAGCATAACTGATTTAACGGTTTGCGCAAGCAGCCTACAGGTGCATGAGCATGATTAGATAATCATGTGAACAAAAGCCGCACACAGCTCTTGTGTTAAGTGATAACGAGGTGATTGATACTGTGGCGGCATATACGAAAAAGGCCGCACATGGCGACCTTTGTGATACGTATTACTTTTAATTCACACAATAAATATCTGATAGATACGTCTATAAAAGACACATTCGCATGTTTAATCGTTTTTCAAACCTATTACGGATAAATGCGTATTTTCAGGTTATAATCGAAAGGTAACAAAAACCTAAAGTTATATGTCGTTTATTCTTTATGCCGGTTATTCCCAAACCGGCTTTTTTTGTGTCTGAAATGAGGGGCTGATTTAGTTCAGCCGGACTGCCCTGCGCTACCAGAGCCTCACAGCAAGTATCCTGTTGTCCGGAATAACCGAACACGTGAACTATCCTGAAATTCCGGATGGTTGAGCCTGTAAGCTAAAAACCCTCGAACTCATCGAAGCCGTCAAACTCATCAATCATGGTCACCTCGTTACCGGAATTCCGGCATCAGAATGATATCAATGTGTTACATTATGCCACCACCATCAATGACGATGCTAAAATAAACGTTACCGCAAAATTTAAAAATTGAGGTAAGAGATAAGCCGAAGCCGGCTGAGCCCTTCTAAGAAGGACTGTGCCGTAACTCCTTCTGCACTTATGCAGGAAGTTGTCAGATAAGATGCATTGCAGATATGAAAAAGCCCCCGCACCTAGCGACCTTTGATTAATTTTTGTTAAATCAATACTTCACTTTAAATCTATGCTGTTCCACGTAAACGTCTTGGTTTGCCTTTATTGTATTCAGGGTACTTTCAGCATAGGGGTCGTCTTTAGGTTTATCTCTCAACTGACTGTTATCTGCAGAAGAGCATCCAAACAGAAATGCAGTAAAAATAAGTGGTAGTAGTTTCATTCAACCTCCAGTCATATTAATTTTGAATTAGACAGTGGAGGCCGAATAAGTTCCATCATGCGTGCTATCCAGAACTTCCGGGGAGTTGATATCACTAAGCCTCTTCATTATGCTGATTTATGCATAATGGACATAAAACCACAGCTCCTCTTGCCACAACTACAGCCTGCTGAACCGCAGCGTGCTCTCCCCAGTAGTATCCAACATACACTGTGCCTTTTGCCTGTTGCAGTTTCGGACATGCCTTTTTATGCAGAACAGAACAAATATCGCTGCCCGATAACGTCAAAAAATAATCCATATACCCCGCCTATTATTCTTCATTTATAGAAATATGAATAACATCCCGGCAAGGATTTTAAAAATTAGAAAAACTGTTGATTTCAGTCTTTGTCTGCTCAAGACGCTCTGCAGCCATACCAACACCTGCCAGTCGCTCATTTTACAGCATGAGAATAGTCAAAAATGATATTCATCACCTTTTTATTTCAGATATAAAAGCAACGCGACTGCGATAGCTATGTTCTTGTGAGAGAGAATGCACTAGATACAAAAGCGCCCCTGCGCAGTGTCGAGCTACAGAGGCATAATAAGCATACAGGGTGTTACAGGCATAAAAAAACCCCGCGAATGCGAGGTTTAAAATTTGTGTAGTGCGCTAACCGTAAGATGCCCACTATTTGGAGATGATAAGGCAATTTTATGCAAAAAGCAAGTTCAATGTATAGATATACAGTTACCGTGTAATTTTACCGAAAAACGCCTCAGCCGCGCTTTCCTCTGTGTAGCACTTTCCTGCCAGACTCTCATAAAATGGCTTCCAATTCCGTGACCAGGTTGGCTGTGTTAACTCCGGTACCAGATGCTTTATCGCCTGATAAGCCACTGACGACGGCACACGCTTATACCCGCGCCCCGAGCATTTCGGGCAATCTTTGAATACCGGCGCACCCTGTAATTCGCTCTGCTCTTCATCGTACACCTTCCCCCGGCCTTTGCAGCGACACCGGTGGGTTAACTGCCCCTTCCCGTTGCAGGTCGTGCACAGTTCGCCCACCAGCTCATTACGAACTATCGGCTCAACAATTACAGTACCTTCCATATTGGTGATACCCGGATGCTTCACCACCTCTTTCCGGCGATAAATCAGTCCTTTTCCGCCGCAGTCCTGACACTGACAAACCGAACCTGCTGAACGGGCGTAATCCTCAAATGCCATTGCGGACAGAATCTTCATACACTGAGCAACGCGATTACCGGCTGCTTTGGCCACCAGCTTTGGTACCGTGCGCAGGGCATGCTGCGTCAGTGCTTCAACCGTCCTGAATTTATCTTCTATGCTGACATCATTTTTACCAAAGAACGCATGCATACCGAACGCGGCCCGCTGTGATGCCATACCCATTGCCGCTGCTGAATCCATACCTTTCAGTCTGTCCGGTGCTGTTGAGTTTGAGCTGTCACTGAATGTCGGTGACTTCGGATGAAATTGTTTTAATGCGCTTTCGAGTTTCATTACGCAGCCTCCTGGTGCTTTTCCCGGTAAAATGTCAGTTCTCGGACTTCACTTCCGTCACGGATCAGGTCATTAAAATCACCTTTATCCGGCCAGCGGACACTGACTTTTTCCACATCATTGTTTGCCACAAGGTTGCGTTTGGCACAGGCAAAAGCCGCAGCATGTCCGGTTGCGCTGCCCCAGTCAGCATCAGCAAAAACAATCAGGTGAGTCACTCCTTTAGGTGCAGTGAACTTATCCATAAATCCGGCATTAATCGTTGCCCAGGTGTTTACCCCGTAAACCTGTTTACAGGACAGCGCTGTTTCTATTCCCTCTGCCACTCCCAGCGTGGATGCTACCGGAAACATTCGGATCGCCACTGATTCTGCATAATCCAGGTAGTTATCTTCCTGCAGCTTTGTCATGCGCTTTACCACGTTGATATCAGCCTTCCGGTCACCGTCCAGATACGTGCGGTGCAGATAACACAGCTGACCTTTTGAGTCAGTGGCCAGCGCCCACATGGCCTGATAGTTGATAACCGCCATACCTTTACGTGTCGGTTGTCTTTCACAAAAACGAATATGATCCGCCGGCAGTGTAAATATGCCCCGGTTTTGCAGGTAGCCCGCCGCTGAGGTGTCTTTCAGATCCGGCATCTGAGCATAGCAACTGATAAATCGTTCGCGATCTGAACGGGTATTGCTTACCGCCGGTTTCGGAACCTCTTTCTCCCGGTTATTTCCGAGTAGCTGATCAATCTCATCCGCCAGCTGCTTAAAGCTCTTACCCTGTGTTTTTTCCAGTAACTGAAATCCTGTGCCGGAACTGCAAGTGCAGATGTACGTTCCCCGGCCGTCCTGATCGTCTATGCGGAATTTGCCCTTTTTCTCACATATCGGGCACTTTCCTGTAAAATGCCGCTTCCCGGTGATCGGCGGCAGTCCGTAGTGTGCAAAAATCTTTTCCCACTGCCCCTTTGCTGCTTCAGCTGTATTCACAATAATTCTCCCTGCTGTGCGTTTTTATTCAGTTGCTGTTTTAAATCTGCGATTCTCTGCGGCATCAGTGCTTCGGTTTTCTGTTTACGCTTAACCCACTGAATACGTTTGTGTGTGATGAAATTGGATACCTCCGGGGTGATTTCCTGCGGTGTGGCATGCAGGCTGCGCGGCCATTCACCGAACTTATCTCTGAAGGTATTGGAGACCCACCCGTCACTGACCGGCTTTCCTTCGGTGGCACGGATGTTCTGGTAATATTTGAGCTGGGAGTAAAAACTCTGTTTGTCTTTTTTGGTGTAAACCTTTTCGGATTTACCCATTTTTTTGATGTTACGGGAGGTATCAACATCAACGTCTTCACCGGCCAGCGGTTTAAAGCCGCATTTCGGGCAGACGTAAACACCGGCAGGCTTCATGTAGTGACAGGATGTGCATTCCTTCGGTTTTTTCTCCCGCTTTTCCTGGTCACGGACAGACGATGATTCTTCCAGACCGTCACTTTTACCCGGCAATTCGTCATATTCGATATCATCAGGAAATCCCAGACGGTGCACAGATCCGGAGTGATCGAAAATAAGGCATTTATCTTTGCCTTGTGCTTTACGCAGTCCGCGGCCGAGACACTGCACCCAGCGGATCTCCGATTTCGTCGGACGGGCGTAAATGATGCACCGGACATCACTGTCAAACCCGGCAACCAGTGTGCCGACGTTCACGATGATTTTTGTTCCGCCCTGCTCAAAGCGGTGGATGATAAGCTGACGCTCTTCATGCGGGGTATCTGCGGTAATAATCTCAGCATTCACACCCGCCCGGTTAAACGCTATCGTGACGAAATTTGCATGGCTGACGGTCACACAAAAACAGATGGTCGGCAGGTTCTGACCGTTGGCCAGCCAGTTATCGACCACGTCACCGACCAGATCCGCACCCGACATGATTGCCGCTATCTCAGCCTCTTTGTAATCGCTGCCGTACTCTGCACTGCTGGTGGATTTAACCGCAGAAAGATCCGGCTTTGTCGGGGCGTAAAACTCATACGGACTCAGGTCCCCGCGCTCGATCAGTTCTTTCATCGTGGTGGGTTTGATCAGTCTTTCGTAATACGTCCCCAGGAACGGAGAAAACGGTGTGCCGGACAGGCCAATCACCTTAAATTCATTATCGCGGATAACTTCCAGCAGTTTTTTACGGCGCAGATGGGCCTCATCGATAAACAGCAGGTCGATGTTGTTCGGGAATTCACGGCGGATCAGCGTATCGGCTGAGGCAATCTGGATAAGTCGTGTAGGGTCATAGTTCGGATGATCACGCCAGACAAAACCGATATCTTCCATCGGAATCCCGTAATCGATAAACCGTGCTGCGGTCTGTTCAATCAGGATCGTATACGGCACAACAAACATCACCCGCATATCATGGCTGTTGCAACCGTGCGTGATGAATGCAGCCAGCGCTGTTTTACCGCTGCCGGTCGGACTGCTGATCATGAACGTGCGGTGTGATTTCCACTCGCTGCGCAATAACCGCAGTGCTCTTTCCTGTGCAAAATTTGGTGTGATAGTTAACATGCCATTACCTCAATTTTATCGACCAGGTAGCACTGCCAAGGAGAGGGGTATTTTCAATAAACGGACGTCTATACGTCTGATGCCATTTTTAACCCCTACAGAGATCTATCTTTAAGATCTGAGTCCTTCCCTTGGCAGTGCCTTCCCCTACACCCCTTTCAAAGATCACCCCCCTTACCCCCCTAGAAAGTTTTCCCCTCTTCCCCAAACCGGAAAACCATCTGGACGGCTAAACATCTTAACTTCCGCACCTCCTGATAATTCTTATCCCGCAACTTTCTGTGGGTCTGCTGTGTAACCCTGCATGGCTCTGTTAAACTTCCTGACGTATTCCCTGAGCCGTTTATTCGCTTCCCTGCGTGCTGTGTGTCTTTCCTGTACGGAATAGGCTCTGCTTCCCACCGTTCCTGATACACCGCTGAGTAAGCCACCAGTGCCCTGTTTCTGGCTCCCGGTGATAACTGCAACAACATTTCCTGAATCCATTTGCCGTCATCAGGAAAATAACTGTCAGGCATCAGTGTGTTTTGGTTCGGATGCATGGGAGTTACCCTCCGGATGAGGGAAAAGATCAGGAAGATCAGGGCGAATTTCGTGTGGTTTTACGTGCCCGCAAGTGGCGTTGACAATCGCCATAACATAGTCAGCTTTAACCCTACGACCATTTAACCAGCGGAAAACAGCAGGCTGAGTAACACCACAGGCGCGAGCTAATGCGGCCTGACCACCTAGAATATCAATAGCTTTTTTGATATGTTCATTCATAACATCAATTCCATTAGTTATTTATTAGAGTAAGAATAACATCTGGAATAACCTTGAGCAATAACTTATAGTTTGTTTTAAGTTAATAACAAAAGGTATAGAATCTGAATATGAAAACTTTCTCTGATAGACTAAATTTTGCTATGGAAAAGGCTGGATTTTCTCAGGCCGGATTAGCACAAGCTATTAATGTTTCCCAGCCATCCATCTGGAAATTAACCACCGGAAAATCTCAATCAAGCAGAAAAATCCTTGAGATAGCAGAGGCTCTAGAGGTAGACCCTGTATGGCTGACAACGGGTGCCGGTGAGCCGTACCCTCAATTAGCCCCCTCTGAAACACAAGTAAGAACAAGTAATGTGGGTAAAGAAATTCCAGTAAGTACATGGGACTCAGGCACCCCCATAGATGATGATGAGGTTGAAGTACCGTTTCTTAAAGATATAGAGTTCGCATGTGGAGATGGCGCATACAGTGATGCTGACTACAACGGGTATAAATTAAGATTTTCGAAATCAACCTTAAGAAGGATCGGCGCAAAATCTGATGGTTCTGATGTGATATGCTTCCCAGCAAGAGGAAACAGCATGGAACCAATTCTACCTGACGGCTCAACTGTTGGCGTAATCACCAGTGACAAAAGAATTGATGACGGGAAGATATACGTTATAAATCAAGACGGATGGAAAAGAATCAAGTTACTGTACAGGACAGGACCCGAGACATTAACGATTAAGAGTTACAACGCAGAAGAATACCCTGACGAAACGGCCGCCCTGTCGAATGTTGAGGTCATAGGGCGAGTTTTCTGGTGGTCAGTTCTTTTGTAACTCAGTTTTGAATCTATCAAGCCAGCTAAATGCTGGCTTTTTTTTAACTAAAAATCAATTGGTTATAAATAAATGTCACTTTTATTAACTTTAGTTATTGCAATAAGTTAAGTTATCAATTACCTTTACTTCATCAGGTCAAACCAAAGGTAATTAATCATGGTAGTTGAAAATACAAAAATCAGGGCTGCTATCGAAACCATTACGTCCGAAATTCGTGAGTCAATAATGTTGCTTGAAATGACTTATGAACAATGTGATGAAGAACGTGTATCTTCGGCAATTTCTTGTGCCGTGAGATCAACAAACGCATCATTACTCAAGGCGGATAGTTTAGTTAAGTTATTAATAACAGCAGGGCACTATCACTCTGATGACGACCAAATACCAACAGAGGCACGGACCACAAAAAGCAGCCTCCCGCAGCGCTTAAAACGCGCCATGAAAGCGGCAGGATTAACACAGAAAGAACTGGCAGAACGCGCTGGGGTATCGCAGGGATTCGTTAGCAAGCTTGCCACAGGAAAAACCACTGACTCACGCAATATCTACATCAAACTGATTGCTGATGCACTGGGGGTAAGTTTTGGCTGGCTGCATTACGGAACCGGCGAAATGTACCCTACTAATTTTTCCGCCGATAACCGTGAGGTTTAAAAAATGCCGACTATACATTGTATGTCAAATGGTGATGCACCGAAACCTGACACCTATACAGCAGTTAATCAGGTGTTCACCTTTCGGTTCTTTGCTATCAAGCGTATCGATCAGAACGCAAAACCAGAATGCAAAGAGGTGCAGGCGCCGGATTTACGGTCTGCCAAATTACAGCTTGTCCGTGATTATATTTTATCACTGGCAACACAGATTCCAGTTAAGGCGGTGTGACATGTCACATGAAATTAAATTGGAGACGGCGGCCAATAAAGCAGCTCAATTAAACGCCTTATTGTTCACAATTAACGGGGAATTCACAGGTAACCCGATAACCGACAATCTTATCGAACTGGCTCATGAATTATCTGACAGCGTCGCCTGCTGGTTGATTGAAGAAAACGCACATAGAAAGGAGTCGTGACATGTCACAGAAAGCAATTCCCGACCGTGCGCAGCTCATAGATGTATTAACCAGAGTTAAGGCATTTACAACGGCTGCGCAATACCTGACCCGCGATAAAGAAGAACGCCGGTTATCACTGGAATTACTTTGCCAGGCAGAAGCTGAGATTGATGAGGTGCTTGAAAATGAATAATACACAATTAAAAGAAGCAGCCTGCGATGATTTAACTTATGCAAAATCAACCTTGTCATTAATTATTAATAATGATGTGCCATTTGATACACATGCATTTAATACGGTCGAGGGTGTGGTTGAACAAATAGACCGGGCATTAAAAAATGTTGCCAGTATCAGCACAGAACAAGCTGACACCCGCAATGAAGATTGCAAGGTATTTTCCGGTCTGGATTTAGAGTCATTACTTAACTCTGTACTTGGAACTCTGGTAGCCATTGAAAATATAAGTGTGATTTTTGAAAGCAACTCATTAAAGGTAAATGCCACAGCCTTAATTGAATTAATTGCATCCGTAAAAATGAATATGGAATCAATCTGCAAACATATTGCAGCAAGGAGTTAATTATGGATATTCAAAACGTCATTTCTCGCTTGGATTTCTCCGAGCTTAATCCAATAGAAATTCAAAAAGCAATGAATAACATGGAGTTTACTGTTGATTCCATATTATCCGGAATTGCTTCATTAGGTAATGTCATGTTTTGGGTTTCAGCTAATGACGATTATTCAGACTTTCGTGATGATAACGCAAATATCGGTCTGATGATAAAGCAAATAACCCTGATTGCCAGAACGTTGACTGAGCAGGTTAATGATCTTGATTGTAAATCTCGCTCAGCCCCCCCCCCCCTTGCGCAATCAAAAGCCTGATGAACAGAGAAATAAAATTGTTGGTGTTATTGGCGATATCAATAATGTTGAGTTATCACTACAGCAACTTAAAAGTGATTTATACAAAAACGAACCAGAGAAAGAAATAATATTCGCACAGCTTGATTTAGTGACATCTAAGTTAAGTGGTTCATTAGACCAACTGGAAAAAATGACAGGAAACAATCATGACTAATAAATTTGAAGCAATCGAAAAAGCATCAAAAGGTGAAATCACTATCGAGATGCGCCCTGTGTATATTATTAATGGTGCTGTTCGTGCCCGGCTCACAGAACGTGCAGCGTTGAATAAATTGGCATCACTGATTACTCAGCGTGAGTTCCACAAGGATGGCCGCCCCACAAATGAGCCTGATATGTTAGTTAAAAATGAAAATGGTGATGAGATTGTAAGACGTGGTGAACCTACCGCCTCTTTCATGGGGTTTAAAGAAGGCGTGCTTATTTCTCTTCTTGATAGCCTGAGAAAAGAAAAAGAAATCGCAAAACTGGAAAAACAATATCAGGCGGCAAATGCAAAATCAGATTCATTATTAAAAGAACTTATTTCCGCTAAAAATAAATAACATAAATACAAATTAACCTTTAATTGCAGCGCCTGCGCTGGGGAATTCCACATCTAAATTTCAGGATATTGATTATGGAAAACAACAATATTTTATCAAATAGAAGAAAGTCATTCACTGATGCTTTCTTTCACCATCTGAAAAAGAAAGGTAAATCGGCATCATTTAAACGGTCTGTGGATGGTGTGAAATATCAGATTGATTTAGATGCTGAGGTACTAACACAGGCGCTGATATCGCTCTATGAAAATAAGGCATGTAAAGACGCGGGTTATACCGTGCAGCAGATACTTGATTCATATGCCAACTACTACAACAAAAACGGAAACATCACACCAGATGGTGAAATGTTTATCAGTTTAATTACAGAGTTAATTGCTGAAAACATGCACAGAAAGGAATTTAAGAATGAACCTGTTTAATGAGCTGATGATATCCGGCAGCAGTTTAGAAAAGCGGAAATTATATCGCCGTGCAGCAGAGCAATATAACAAGGCATTTCATTTAGCCGCGCCCGGTAACGGTGCAGTATTAAGCAAGCAGGAAAAAACAAGCAAACAGACAATGGAACGCTGCCTGATTAAATCAAAAATTAAAATCGTAGAGGGTTTGTGATGAAAGATAAAGAAATGACACCAGAAAAAATTGTTGAATATTTAAAGGATACGGGTGCCCCATCATTTTTGTTAGATGTGGAACGCCTCAGAACTAATTATCCGCCATTAACTGAAGATGAAAAATCAGAGTACATGAAACACTCAATTAAAAACTTCAGAAAAATTATTGCCGGTGAATATCTGCTGTCCTGTTTTTACCGGTTCGGTCACGGCGTAAACAGTACCTTTGCATTCCGCCATAAAGATGTCGTCATGGATCTGAGCGAACAGGTTATTGAACAGATTCTCATTAATGAAATCGAGCAGGTGATTCTGGATGAATCCGAAGATGGTGTTTTTGCACTATGGCGGCTCTATACCGGGAATGAATTAAAGGAAAAAGAAGAAGGAAGTACGTGGATGCGTGACTTTATCGACTCTGTGCTCATCGACGTAGCCCACCGGCTGACCGCTGCCAGCGCAAACCAGACCATTCATTAAGGGGAACCTATGAAAAATAAATTAACCACGATTGATGCAACCACCCTGCCGGTCATTGAATGGAAAGGTGTCCGTGTTGTAACAACCGAAACACTGGCTGCCGGGTATGGATCAGATGTCAAAAGCATCCAGATGAATCTGGCAAACCATAAAGCCCGCTTTATTGAAGGTGAGCACTATTTCAAACTCGAAGGTGACGAATTACGCCAGCTTAAGAACTGCCCCAATAGTATTGGGTCAGTTAATAAACACGCCAGAAACTTGATTTTATGGACTGAAAAAGGCGCGGCCCGTATGTCAAAAATCGTTGATAGCGACGAAGCCTGGTCATTCTTTGAAAAAATGGAAGATGCCTACTTCCGCCCAGCACCGACAGAAGTCAGCCGCAAACAGTTAGCCCTTATGGTAATTGAAGCTGAAGACCGTGCAGAGGCTTTTTCAATCGAAAATAAACAGCTTAATGCCACCGTTGAAAGCCTCGAAAAACGCTTCCGCAAAGGCATGACAATTACTTCATTTTGCAAATCGCTGAACGGCGTCAACGTCAGTAAGGTGATGTCGTGGGCCGGTGAACGCAACTGGGTGTTTAATTCACGGCGTGACCAGAGCAAAAGCCCTAAATGGCGCGTTGCCTCATATGCGCGGGATAAATACCTGACGGAAGAAGAAACCCAGATCACCCCGCACGGTATGGATGAGTTTACCAAATTCACACCGGTGTTACTGGAAAAAGGCTGTCAGCGGTTGTTTCAGCTTTATATGAAAGGCGAATTACCGATGAAAAAGACATGGAACGGCGAATACAGCCACGATAAAGCCATTTACACAGCGGAAGGTAAATAACCATGAAAGAAAAATTACCATTCATAGACGCCGGATTGCTGCGTGCTGCTCTTGCCCTGATTGCTGCAAAAGACGATCCACGACCGGTAACCAAGGCCGTTCACATTAACGGCGAATTTATCGAGTCAACCAACGGACACGCCCTGGTTCGGATGAAGCACAATGCGAATTTTCACCATGATATCGTTGTGCAATTTAACGATCCTGTCCCTGATGATGCTGAGTTTGCAGAAATCAAAGTGCTCGATGATGGCCTTTGCGCTGCGGTGTATTACCGCGAGGAAAAAGAAGCAGAATTTGTACCGTTCGATATCGCTGAACTGACCCGCGACATGGAGACATATCCTGATTTCGATATTTTCCTGAAAGGTGAATTTGTAAAAAACGCCCTGCCGCCGGTTAGTGCCAAATACCTGGCATTACCTTACCTGATGTTCGGTGCCGGTGTTGTGGATGCAACGTGTACAGAAGACGGGAAAGCCGTTCTGTTCAATATGGGGCCGCTGACCAATGAAATATACGGCGACCCACAGCTCGTTGCTATGGCAGTTATGCCGGAGTATTTCGACGTCTGCCGTGCAGCCTGTGAAGAAGGTATGGGGGACGAATGAAAATCGAATTTATCTCAAACGGCAACATAGCCAAGGTGGTGATCCACTCCTTCATCACCGAACACCGGAAACTGAACCGATTGGTTGACGCTGCCCTGCTCCGTACCCCAGTTCAGCAATCAACTACCGGCCTGTTATTCCGCGTGACGACCTTATACGGCAAGCAGAGCCATGTCCGCCGGGCACATAAGATTATCTGCCGGGAGGTGTCACGATGAGCCGGCAGGAAAAAGATTACGAAATCAGTGTGTACGACCACCCGATGATTAAGGCGATCCACCATGTGGATGACGGACGGGATTACAGCCAGCAGCTTATTTACGATATGCGCCAGCGGTATTACATCAGAGCGGGGATATACCTTCCCCGCCCACCAGCACCACAGGTCGTTGCGCCGAAGTTAACCCCGACAATGACGGGTAAAAAACGGAATAAGAAAGTCAGGAAGGTGAGCCATGAACAAACAATTTGAAGCCATGATCCGTCGCATGTACGGTAGCCGGTACAGTTTAGAGCGGGACATGGAAGGCAATTACGCCCGTGAAATTGTTCGCCGCATGTTTGAAGTCTGGCGCGCTGCTAAGGGGATCAAATAATGAAAATTGCTCTTGCAGCAGCGCTTCTTATGACGGAGATGTCAACCACAACCACAGCATGGTCAAGAATTGCAGACAGTCAGAGATGCGACTACCCATTATCAGCCAGGCGGATATCAGGGCACAGAAAGTTAAACAGGCAGGCAAAGAAACGGAGAAAGGCGAAATGAAAACAACTGATCTGCACCTCGTGCAAATTATCACAGCCGCCGGTCATGACCCGTCTGATATTACAGATGCTGTCTGGGCTGCCGGTTACCGGAAAACAGACTTTACCACTGAGCAGGTTATCGAAATGGCGGTTAATCAGACCGCCGATACCGTGCTGAACGGCCTCCCTGCTGACACGCTGCCTAAAACGCTGGATGACCTCAGTCAGTACCATCTGAATGGCATTATCTTTGAGGCAAAGTGGGAAGGTACGCCTGCAGCAGTGGCAAATGCGGTATTGGTGAACGGGTACAAAAAGGAGTGTGAGAAATGAGCGATATCAGCAAACAAGAATCACCATGGTTTAAAACCAGCGACCTGGCAGAACGGTATGAAGTGAAACCCCACACGATCAGGGTTTGGGCTGGCAACGGAAAACAAAGACGCGAAGGTTTCCCGAAGCCACGCTATAAATCAAGAGAACTACGATTTCTTAAGCAGGATATTTTTGACTGGGAGAATGGTAAACAATTTTAGTCAGCTTATCCCACCATTTCTCATAAGCCTCGCGCTGTTCATCAAGGTAGGTGTGCTTATCGTACACCTGCCATACTCCCAGCAATTTGTGACCCAGCATAATTTCAGCCACATGAGGCATGGTCAGATCCGCAATACCTGTTCTCATGGTTTTACGTAAATCGTGTATAGACCATTTTACGTAATCCTTTAACTGGCTGGCCATTTTATTGTTCAGGGATTCACAAATATAAACATGCCCGCCTTTATGTATATGTCCACCAGACGGAGAAGGCATTAAATAATCACTCCCTTCACCAAGAAAAACCAAGTCCCTGATCAACTCAGCGGCAGGCTCAATAATTGGCCTTATTATTGGTTTTTTCACCTTTCTTCCTGATTTGTGATTTTCCGGCGGAACCGTCCACACCCTGGAATCCAGATCAAAATCACTGACTTTTGCCCGAATTAATTCGCCCACACGGCAACCAAATAGTAAACACAGCTTAATCAGGCACTTATTACGTAAACTGTATGACGGGTTATCAATAATAGAAAATAACAACCTAAGCTCATTATCATTAAGTGTCCTATCGCCTTGGTTTGATTTCACCCCAAGATCTGAAACGGTAACTTCCATAAGTGGGCTGTTTTTAATTATCCCTCTTCTGCAACCCCACTTATGAGCCAGCTTAATATATTGCAGTAGCTTTCCACCGGTTGCCGGTGTTTTTTTAATAATATCCTCAAGCAAAGAGAGCCAGATGTGCAAGCTTGCATCATCATGTGGAATTTTTCCAATTCTGGGGAAAATGTGTATCTCAAAACCTCTCAATACATCTTTGTCATTTACATGCTTATTTTTTACAGCAGTTTCCCACCAGTCACGCAGAACACCCTCAATGGTTTTAGCTGTAATAGCTGTTTCAATTTTAGTTTGTTTCACCACCTTGGGATTACGTAACTGCTCCAGCTCACTGCGATAAAATAGCGCGATATCTCTGGCCTCTTTTAAGCCTGTGGCCGGGTACGTGCCAATATCGATTCGATCGGCCTTTCCATTCCAGCGATATCTCAGTTGGAAGATAATTTTTCCCTTCGGAGTTACCCTGACAGACAGCCCATCACGGTCCGATTTTGTTATCATTTTGTCTGTCGGTTTGCCTAATACAGACCGAAGCCATGAATCCGTTAGTGCCACATCGCCCTCACACAAATTATAAATGATAGAATGCATCATATTTTATGCACTCAATCATGTACACATTTTTAATGATTACTCATTTATACATGTGACCACCAATGACTATTAAATCAATCAGCTAATGATTTATTTAATAAAATTCAGTATTATACAAACATAATTACCACATTTAGTACCATATCATGATTAGTAGTGATTGATATTAATCCTTCTATCACAGAAAAAGCATAGTCAGCGATGCCGTTTTTATGCTACATAATACGGCATCTTTCATTAATCGGGGAATGTAAAAAAACCGCCATGAGCGACGACCATCCATCGGGTAGCGATACACCGAACCAGAAAAAGGGTTTCTTTTCTCTGCTGCGCCAGCAACTGTTCCACGGCGAGCCAAAAAGCCGTGAAGACCTCGTTGAGGTCATCCGTGATTCCGAACAAAATGCACTGATCGATCCTGACACCCGCGACATGCTCGAAGGGGTAATGGATATTTCCGATCAGCGTGTCCGTGATATCATGATCCCGCGTTCACAAATTGTGACTCTCAAGCGCAATCAGACACTCGACGAGTGCCTGGATGTCATTATTGACTCTGCCCACTCCCGCTTTCCGGTGATCAGCGAAGACAAAGATCACATTGAAGGCCTGCTGATGGCAAAAGATTTGCTGCCGTTTATGCGCAGTGATTCCGAAGAGTTCAGTATTGATAAAGTCCTGCGCCAGGCGGTTGTTGTGCCGGAAAGTAAGCGTGTTGACCGTCTGCTTAAAGAGTTCCGCTCCCAGCGCTATCATATGGCGATTGTGATCGATGAATTCGGCGGCGTATCCGGACTTGTCACTATCGAGGATATTCTGGAGTTAATTGTCGGCGAAATTGAGGATGAATATGATGACGAGGATGACGTGGATATCCGTCAGCTCAGTCTGCACTCCTATTCTGTCCGCGCCCTCACCCAGATAGAAGATTTTAACGACGCATTCGGCACCCGCTTCAGCGATGAAGAAGTGGATACCGTCGGCGGGCTGGTGATGCAGGCCTTCGGCCATCTGCCGACCCGGGGTGAAACCATTGATATTGACAACTATCAGTTCAAAGTTGCGATGGCGGACAGTCGTAAAATTATCCAGTTACATGTTAAGATTCCGGACGATGCTCCTATCCCGTCTTTGGATGAAGATAATCTGACATGATAAAATCACCTCATGGTTTACGCCAGTGGCCGCGTCTGCTGCTGGCACTGATTTTCGGGGCCGGCGGAACGCTGGCCTTTTCGCCTTTTGATCTCTGGTTTTTCTCGCTGCCCGCACTGGCTGCTCTGCTGCTGCTGACCCTCAACCGGACAGGCAAACAAGCCTGTGCTATCGGTTTCGCCTGGGGGCTCGGTTTATTCGGCAGCGGCGTAAACTGGGTGTATGTCAGTATCGCGGATTTCGGCGGTATGCCGGAAATCGCCAACCTGTTCCTTGTCGCATTGCTGGCTGCGTATCTGTCTCTCTATCCGATGCTGTTTGCCGGTCTGCTGGCCAAATGTTTTCCGCACGCCACTGTCTGGCGCCTGGTCATTGCCGCCCCGGCACTCTGGCAGCTCACTGAATTTTTACGTGGCTGGGTGCTCACCGGCTTCCCGTGGCTGGAATTCGGCTACACGCAGATTGACGGCCCGATGCGCGCACTGGCACCAATCCTGGGCGTGAATGCCATCACGTTCCTGCTGATGGTGATAAGCGGGCTGATTGCCCTTTCGCTCTCACGACGCCGTATCCGTCCGCTGATCCCGGCGCTGGTGCTGCTGTTCGCGCCATGGCTTGCCCGCAACTATCAGTGGTATCAGATGAACAACGACCCGACTCAGGTCGCACTGGTACAGGGAAATATCGCCCAGTCCCTGAAATGGGAACAGGGTATGCTGGATAAAACGCTGGGTATCTATCTTAAAGAGAGCCGCCCGTATTTCCGCCCCGGCACGCTGATTATCTGGCCGGAATCCGCCATTCCGGATTTTGCCGCCAGTCAGTCTGCGTTCCTGGATCAGCTTAACGGCCTGCTGACACTCAGCGGCGCACAGCTTATCACCGGTGTGGTGGATGCGGTTCCGAAAGCAGACGGCAAAGAGTATGATGTTTATAACACCCTGATTGTGCTGGGTAATAAGAGTGAATATGACAGCTGGGACAAAAACCGCTATTACAAACATCACTTAGTGCCGTTCGGGGAGTTTGTTCCGCTGGCGGATTTACTGCGTCCGCTGGCACCGTTCTTTAATCTGCCGATGTCCGCTTTCAGCCGCGGGGATTATGTTCAGCCGCCGCTGATCGCCGGAAAAATGACGCTGACCGCCGAAATTTGCTATGAAGTGATCCTCGGGGAACAGGTGCGCCGCAATATGACCGATAAAACCGGTGTGCTGCTGACCGCCTCCAATGATGCCTGGTTCGGCCGCTCCATCGGCCCTTGGCAGCATTTCCAGATGGCGCGGATGCGTGCGCTGGAACTGGGACGCCCGCTGCTGCGCGCCACCAATAACGGTATCACCGCCATTATTGCCCCGGATGGTTCCGTCACCGCTCAGCTGCCGCAGTTCACACAGGCCACCCTGAGCGCCACCATTACCTCTGCATCCGGCTTTACGCCATATTACCGCATGGGGACATGGCCGGTCTGGGGTGCCACTGTTATCTTCCTGGGTCTTGCCCTGATAAAACGCAGAAAGACCACCGAGCGCGGTTTGCACTTTCGCTGATAAGAAGAGATTCCGCAGATAAAAAAATCCCGCCGTGATTGCTCACCGGCGGGATTTTTATTTTCAGACAGATTACTTTGCCAGCCACAGCCGGGCCATCATACCCAGCTGACTGGTCCAGCCGCTGGTGTAACTGACTATCTCCCCTTTGTGGTAAATCACAAAGGTTGGCGTGACATTCACACCCCAGAGCTGTGAGATCTGGCCATCCGGGTCGTTAATTACCGGAAAATAGTAACCTTTAGCCGCCATCCCTTTCGCCAGCCGGTCATCTTCACCGGAGCGGATAGCAACCGTCACCACATTGTAACCAGACTCAGATAGCCCGCTGACTGACGGCGAGGTCAGTTTGCAGATCCCGCACCAGGATGCCCAGAAATAGACCAGTAACGGTTTTTCCGCACTCAACTGTGCAATGGACACCGGAGTGCCGTCAGTCAGAGTCAGTGAAGGCACCGTATTTAAATCCGGAGCCTTCACTGACTCTGACTGACGGCACCGTATTTAAATCCGGAGCCTCCGGTTTGCGCCAGTAGTCCATGGCCCGGGACGCAATAAATAAAATCACCAGCAGCAGGAGAAATTCCTTTCCCCATCTGCGCAGTAACCGCATTATTTAACCTTAGCCAGCTGTTCCTTAATGACAGACTCCAGCTGTGCATCATCCACGGCACCCGGCAGCATCACATCACCAATCAGCGTTGCAGGTGTTCCCTGAACCCCTAATTGCTCCGCCAGCATCATATTCATACGCATGGTGTCCATACTGTTTTCAGTGACTTTCACATCGCCCGCTTTCGCGGTTTTCAGTGCACTGTTGATATCATCCTGAGTCAGCGCGGTTTTCTTCTGCATCAGACGGTTATGCAGTGGTGCAAAGGCTTCCGGATTGCTTTCCCATACAGAGAGTGCCGCACGGCTGGCATTCAGGGAACTTTCCCCTTTGAACGGCAGCAGTTTGAAAACAACCGCCACGTCAGGGTATTTTTTCACCACCGCTTCCAGTTGCGGATCAAAACGTTTGCAGTACGGGCAGTTGTAATCGGTGAAAGACACAATGGTCAGTTTCGGTGATGCTGAACCGATGCGCGGTGTGTATTTATCATTGAACAGCGCGTCCGCATTGGCTTTCACGGCATCTTTCATCTGTGCACTCTGTTTTTCGGTCTGTTTCTGCTGAAGCGCCATAATCGCCTCTTCCAGAATTTCCGGGTTTTTAACCAGCGTGTCACGAACCAATTCACGCACCTGCGCTTCCTGGTCAGCGGTGAGAGCGGCCGCGTGAGCTGTGGCTGTAAAGATAAGCGGAGCAATCATTAAAGCCGCGAGTGTTTTTTTCATGGTTCAATTCCTTGTGACTGATTTAACAGATGTAAAAGAGTGTCTTTATCCAGCAATGGTGACAAGATTTCACCTTCAGGTAAAGCGGGGCCGTAAATCTGATTAAACGGCACCGCCAGATGCCCGCGCTTTTGTAAAAACGCATTAATATCCGGCGACGGTTTTGTCCAGTCCCCGCGCAGTGCGACAACATCCGGTTCACGGAGTGCGTCCTGAACATCATCGCGTAATAATACATTGTATTTATTTGCTTTGCAGGTCACACACCATTCAGCGGTCACGTCCACAAAAACCCGTTTTCCCTGCGAAAGCGCGGTGGTCACTGCCTCTTCCGTCAATGGCTGCCAGTCTACCTGATCACTGACCAGGCTCTGCTGCCGGTCATCCGTCATATTGATACCGGCCCAGACACCACCGGCCACCAGCAGTGCCACCAATGCCGCAGCGCCCCGTTTGATACCGGCGCGGCGGAAAGCCAGCAGAGCAAGCACCAGCAGCACACCCCCCACCATTACAGCAGCGGTTTCCGGCCCGGTGTGCGGGATAAGCAGACTGATCAGCCACAGTGCCGTAATGAACATCATGGCACCCAGCACCAGACGTAATCCGTTCATCCAGCGGCCGGGTTTCGGCAGGGCTTTTGCGACCCCCGGAAACGCGGCAATCAGCAGCCACGGCAGACTCATTCCGATCCCCAGTGCGGTAAATATCATCCACAACTGAGAGTACGGTGCCACCAGGGCAAATGCGACGGCAGTACCGAGGAACGGCGCTGTACAGGGGGTCGCCAGCAAAGTGGCAAACATGCCCTCCATAAAGTGACCGCGCATCCCTTTTCCGCCCGCTGTTGCCAGTTTTGTGGTTGCGTTACTGCTCAGACGGATGGAAAAAACGCCGAACAGATTGGCGCTGAACAGCAATGTCACCACCACCATAAAACCGAGGAACCACGGATTCTGGAACTGAATCCCCCAGCCGACAGCACTTTGTGTCAGACGCAGCACGGAAACCAGTGCCGCAAGTATCCAGAAGGAGACCATAATACCGGAGGAGGACACCAGGAATTGGGTGCGGATCATCCGCCGTTCGCGATTTTCCACATACAGCACAGAACCGAGTTTCATAGCCAGCACCGGCAGAACACACGGCATAACGTTGAGGATAAGCCCGCCCAGTAACGCAAACAGTAACAACATGATAAAAGGAGTATCACTGCCGGACGCCGCCGCAATATCCGGGCCGCTGCCGATCACCGTGGTGATTTCCTGCGCCGCCGGGCCGTCGGTTACCACCACTGAGAGCGGTTTTCCGTTCAGATCTGACGGCACTTCCCCCCAGTCATCCGTTACTTTAACGGTGGCCGTAAGATTATCGCCGGAAAGAGTAAATGACGGCGCGGCAAAAATAGTTTCTTTATCCGCATTAAAAAATAACTGCGGCTCCTGCCAGCCACCCGGACGATGCAATGCCATTGTCAGTGTTCCGCCGTTCACCCGGCTGCTGCCGATGGTGATATCACCACCGGTCTGCGGAACCTGCTGCATTGCCATCACATACTGCCGGTCAAAATCCGCCGGTGCCGGTTCTGAGGTGTCCAGCGATACCGGATAATCAGTCAGGATACAGACATTACTGCATGTGGATAAGGTCAGTGTTCCGCTGAGTAACGGCAGTGCCTGATCCGCAGTGACTTCCAGCGGGAACACCACACTGCCGCCGTAACCCTGAGTGGAAAGCCCTGCGACATCAAAGCGCTGAGGTGCAGGCCAGAACCACCGCGTACCAGCCGTTTTTTCCTGCCATATCAATTCAGGGGCAACGCCTCCTTCCCCCGGTGACTGCCAGTAGGTTTTCCAGCCGGGTTGTAATTCAACCACCAGCAGCAGACGCAACTTTCCGTCCTGCCACTGATCTGACGTAACTCTGACACGGGCATGGTCATTGCGCGGCATTTCGGTCCAGCCGGTATCAGCCGCATGCACATTGGTCAGCATGAACAAAAACAGCACAAACGCTGTTAATACAGAATGCATAATTTTTTCATCTCCGAATTAAGCAAAAAACCCGACAACATAAAGGTTGCCGGTTGCTAATCCCTCATGACACAAAAATGGAGATGCCTGCGCAGCCGCATCGGCGGGATATGCTGACGCCATGAGCGCGAACGGTAACGAACAGGGACAATAACCGCGGTCATGACGAAGAAAAGAAGGGCAAAAAAGAGAGGTTCTGCCGGGAATTGCGGCACAGTACTCAGCGACTTGGCACTGATATCGCAGGTGCTGCCGGGATTGACACTGCCGGTTTCCGTATCACTGACCTGCACCGGCGTGATGAGATCCGCAGACGGACTCAGACTGATGCGCAGCGCACCAGACGTCCGTTGTGTCAGACACAACATGATAAAGAAGAATGTGAAAAACAGCAGCAGATAACCCTGCCTGCGTTGCTTCAGCATAGCCCGCTCCCCGATAGTTACCGCCTATCTTACACAGCCTGCGATTTCAGACAACCGGATAACCATAACTTTACACATTTAACCACAATGTGATGTTACCGCTGTACAGCAGGATTGTTACAACAGCGGATTATGACACGATAGCACTTCATAACCGTAAAAGCGCCTCACCCGCCAGTAAAAAACACCACTAACAGGCCATAAATACAGCAAAATAAAGCATATAAAACTACCTGACATCAAAATACCATAATTTAATGTGAATGCGCGTTTCACGTGTAACTTGCACATCTTTATCAGACAGAGTGAGAGGGATCTCCCGATTTAAAACAAATTAACTTCCATTTATTAACAATAATGTTCTATTTTTAACAATACAAACACAAGAGCAACACACGTCCTTATACCGTTTCCCGAAAGGAGCTGTTTATGCGCAAGTTAGTTTTGTCTGTATTGGTCACCGGAGCCGCGCTTGCCAGTGCGGCAGTTTCTGCTGAAGAGCTGACCGGTACACTGAAGAAAATCAATGATAACGGCGTGATTATCGTCGGTCACCGTGAATCCTCCGTTCCCTTCTCCTATTATGATAACCAGCAAAACGTGGTCGGGTATTCCCAGGATTACTCCAACCATATTGTTGATGCCGTGAAAAAGACCCTGAATAAACCGGATTTACAGGTCAAACTGATCCCGGTGACCTCTCAGAACCGTATCCCGCAGTTACAGAACGGCACATTCGATTTTGAGTGCGGCTCCACCACCAATAACCTGGCCCGCCAGCAGCAGGCGGCCTTCTCCAACACGATTTTTGTGGTCGGTACCCGTCTGCTGACCGGTAAAGATTCCGGTATTAAAGACTTTGCTGATCTCGCCGGGAAAAACGTGGTGGTCACATCCGGTACCACGTCTGAAATGCTGCTCAACAAACTTAATGATGAGAAGCAGATGAAAATGCGCATTATCAGCGCCAAAGATCACGGGGATGCCTTCCGCACCCTGGAATCCGGCCGCGCTGTTGCCTTTATGATGGATGACGCCCTGCTGGCTGGTGAGCGAGCCAAAGCGAAAAAACCGGATAACTGGGTGATCGTCGGCACGCCACAATCCGAAGAAGCTTACGGCTGTATGCTGCGCAAAGATGATCCGCAGTTCAAAGCCCTGATCGATAAAACCGTTTCTGATGCCCAAACCTCCGGTGAGGCTGAGAAATCCTATACCCGCTGGTTCAAACAGCCGATTCCGCCTAAGAACCTCAACCTGAACTTTGAATTATCCGGTGAAATGAAAGGGCTGTTCAAAGCGCCGAATGACAAGGCTTTTGAATAATCACCACGGCGGCTGACAGCCTGACCGGCTGCGCCGTCCGGATTGTGGATATAACTAAGACCGCCGCGCCTGCGCTCACCACTGACGCAGGCGCGGACGATAAACCGCAGTCCGTTGCATACAAACACACTGTCTGTCCGGTAACCACTGGTTATCCGTCTTATACAGGGAGTTCGTTCTTTTACCGGGAGCCGCGCTATGTCAGCAAACTGGGACTGGGGCATATTTTTTCAGCCCGCCCCCTTCGGCAACACCACTTACCTCGGCTGGATTCTGTCCGGCCTGAAGGTTACGGTGATGCTGTCAATCTGTGCCTGGATTATCGCCTTTCTGGTGGGATCTCTGTTCGGCATTCTCCGTACAGTGCCGAATAAGTTTCTCTCCTCTCTCGGCACCATTTATGTGGAAATTTTCCGTAATGTGCCGCTGATCGTCCAGTTTTTCACCTGGTATCTGGTGATCCCGGAGTTCCTGCCGTCGTCTCTGCGCGACTGGTTCAAAATGGATCTCGACCCGAATATCCAGTTCTTTATTTCCTCCACCCTCTGCCTGGGGCTGTTTACCGCCGCCCGAATGACCGAGCAGGTACGTGCCGCGATTCAGTCACTGCCGCGCGGCCAGAAAGCCGCCGGGCTGGCGATGGGGCTGACACTGCCGCAGACTTACCGCTATGTGCTGCTGCCGAATGCCTACCGCGTAATTATTCCGCCGATGACATCCGAAATGCTCAACCTGGTGAAAAACTCTGCCATTGCTTCCACCATCGGGCTGGTCGATATGGCCGCTCAGGCCAATAAGTTACTGGATTATTCCGCCAGAGCGTATGAATCCTTTACCGCAATCACCCTCGCCTATGTCGGCATCAACGTTATTATTATGCTGGCCATGCATTTACTGGAAAAACGGGTGCGTCTGCCCGGGACAGGAGGCCACTGATGTATGAATTTGACTGGAGCTCGGTGATGCCGGGCATGCCGTTCCTGTTACAGGGGCTGGTTATTACGGCGAAAATCACGGTTACGGCGATTGTTATCGGTATCCTGTGGGGCACAATTCTGGCGATGATGCGCCTGTCATCCATAAAGATTGTAAGCTGGCTGGCTGCCCTCTATGTGAACGCCTTCCGCTCCGTTCCGCTGGTGATGGTGCTGCTGTGGTTCTATCTGATTGTGCCTAACTTAGTCCAAAATGTTCTTGGCATATCACCAAAAACAGATATCCGTCTGATCTCAGCTATGGTAGCGTTTTCCCTGTTTGAAGCTGCGTATTATGCTGAAATTATCCGCGCCGGGATTCAGAGTGTGTCACGGGGACAAACATCCGCCTCACTCGCCCTCGGTATGACCAAAATGCAGACCATGCGTCTGGTGGTTCTGCCGCAGGCATTCCGCGCGATGATCCCGCTGTTGCTGACCCAGGGTATTGTCCTGTTCCAGGATACCTCACTGGTGTATGTGCTCAGCCTGACCGATTTCTTCCGTACCGCCAGCAATATCGGCGAGCGTGACGGAACACAAATCGAGATGGTGCTGTTTGCGGGTGCGGTTTATTTTGTTATCAGCTTTGGTGCGTCAATGCTGGTTAATTATCTCAAGAGAAGGACTGTGTCATGATCTCCCTGAAAAATATCTCCAAATGGTACGGTCAGTTCCGTGTCTTAACCGACTGTTCGACCGACGTCAAAAAAGGGGAAGTGGTTGTGGTGTGCGGCCCGTCCGGCTCCGGTAAATCCACGCTGATAAAAACCGTTAACGGCCTGGAGCCGGTGCAGGAAGGCGAAATTTTTGTCAATGATATACAGGTGAATGACAAACGCACCAATCTGGCAAAACTGCGCTCCAAAGTCGGCATGGTATTCCAGCATTTTGAGCTGTTCCCGCACCTCTCCATTGTGGAAAATCTGACCCTGGCACAGGTAAAAGTGCTGGGCCGTGATAAAGCAGCAGCTAAAGAAAAAGGGCTGAAACTGCTGGAGCGTGTGGGATTGTCCGGTCATGCGGATAAATTCCCGTCCCAGCTGTCCGGCGGACAGCAGCAGCGTGTGGCTATCGCCCGCGCTCTGTGTATGGACCCTGTCGCGATGCTGTTTGATGAGCCGACGTCCGCTCTCGACCCGGAAATGATCAACGAAGTGCTGGATGTCATGGTTGAACTGGCACACGAAGGCATGACAATGATGGTGGTCACCCATGAAATGGGCTTTGCCCGTAAAGTGGCAGACCGCGTGATTTTCATGGATGAGGGTAAAATCGTCGAGGACAGCAAAAAAGAGGATTTCTTTGCCAACCCGAAATCCGATCGCGCCAAAGATTTTCTGGCCAAAATTCTGCACTGATGTTCTGACCGGCCGGTCACAGACCGGCCTTTCTTCTTCTCTTTATCATTCCCCTGCTTTTTTCATCCCTTTACGACCTTAACTGTTGTTCCCTCAGGGGCATATCGGCTATGCTAACGGGTCAGATATTAACGAAACCCTATATTTTCATGCTGTCCGCCCGGTCTGGTTGTCAGTCCGTGTCCGGCAGTTCATCACCACAGGAATACCGGTGCCATGCAAGAACAATATCGTCCCGAAGACATAGAGCAACAAGTCCAGAGTCACTGGCAGGAAAAACAAACATTTAAAGTGACTGAAGATAACAGTAAAGAAAAATACTACTGCCTGTCTATGCTGCCATACCCTTCAGGACGACTACACATGGGCCACGTGCGTAACTACACCCTGGGTGATGTGATGTCACGTTATCAGCGCATGCTGGGTAAAAACGTCTTACAGCCAATCGGCTGGGATGCATTCGGTCTGCCTGCGGAAGGTGCTGCGGTGAAAAATAATACCGCACCGGCACCGTGGACTTACGCCAATATCGAATACATGAAACAGCAGCTGAAAAAGCTGGGTTTCGCTTACGACTGGGATCGCGAAGTTACCACCTGTACCCCGGAATATTACCGCTGGGAACAGTGGTTCTTCACCAAACTGTATGAAAAAGGCCTGGCGTATAAAAAAACCTCCGCAGTGAACTGGTGCCCGCATGACCTGACGGTTCTCGCGAACGAACAGGTTATCGACGGCTGCTGCTGGCGCTGTGATACCCCGGTTGAGCGCAAAGAGATCCCGCAGTGGTTTATCAAAATCACCGCTTATGCCGAAGAGCTGCTCAATGGTCTGGATACGCTGGAAGACTGGCCGGAGCAGGTCAAAACCATGCAGCGCAACTGGATCGGCCGTTCCGAAGGTGTGGAAATCACCTTTGATGTCGCTGACAGCACTGAAAAACTGAGTGTCTACACCACCCGCCCGGATACCTTTATGGGTGTCACTTACCTGGCAGTGGCGGCGGGTCATCCCCTGGCACAGCAGGCTGCACAGAATAATCCGGCACTGAAAACCTTTATCGACGAGTGCCGTAATACCAAAATGGCAGAAGCTGAAATGGCCACGATGGAGAAAAAAGGCATGGCAACCGGTATGTTTGCCATTCATCCGCTGACCGGCGAAAAAGTCACGGTCTGGGTCGCCAACTTTGTCCTGATGGAATACGGCACCGGCGCGGTCATGGCCGTTCCGGCACACGATCAGCGCGACTGGGAATTTGCCACCAAATACGATTTACCAATCAAACCGGTCATTCTGGCTGAAGACGGCAATGCGCCGGATATCAGTGAAGCGGCAATGACCGGTAAAAACACACTGTTCAACTCCGGTGAGTTCGATGGTCTGGATTACACCGCCGGTTTCAACGCGATTGCGGACAAACTGGTGGCACTCGGCGCCGGCGAGCGCAAAGTGAACTACCGTCTGCGTGACTGGGGGGTTTCCCGTCAGCGTTACTGGGGCGCACCAATCCCGATGGCAACGCTGGAAGACGGTACCGTAGTGCCGGTTCCGGAAGATCAGTTACCGGTTATCCTGCCGGAAGATGTGGTCATGAACGGAATCACCAGCCCGATTAAAGCGGATCCGGAGTGGGCAAAAACCACGATTAATGGCCAGCCTGCACTGCGTGAAACTGATACCTTCGATACCTTTATGGAATCCTCTTGGTATTATGCCCGTTACTGCTGCCCGGACTATGATAAAGGCATGCTGGACCCGGCTGCGGCCAACTACTGGCTGCCGGTCGATCAGTATATCGGCGGTATCGAACACGCCATTATGCACCTGATGTATTTCCGCTTCTTCCATAAACTGATGCGTGATGCAGGTCTGGTGAATTCCGATGAACCGGCGAAAAACCTGCTGTGTCAGGGCATGGTACTGGCCGATTCCTTCTATTACACTGATACTGACGGCCACCGCGTGTGGGTCTCTCCGGAAGATGCCATTCTTGAGCGTGATGATAAAAACCGTATCATCAAAGCAACAGATAAAGAAGGCCGCGAGCTGGTTCACACCGGCATGAGCAAAATGTCAAAATCGAAGAACAACGGCGTTGATCCGCAGATTATGGTGGAAAAATACGGCGCGGATACTGTTCGTCTGTTTATGATGTTTGCGGCACCACCGGAACTGACTCTGGAATGGCAGGAATCCGGCGTGGAAGGTGCAAACCGCTTTATCCGCCGTGTATGGCGTCTGGTCTATGAGCATGTTCAGAAAGGCAAAACTGCACCACTGGATATCAGCAGCCTGACGCCGGCACAAAAAGATCTGCGCCGTTCTCTGCACAAAACCATTGCCAAAGTCAGCGATGATGCCGGCCGCCGTAAGCAGTTCAACACGGCAATCGCCGCGATTATGGAGTTGCTCAATGAGTTGCAGCGCGCACCTCAGGAAACAGAGCAGGATCGTGCCCTGATGCAGGAAGCGCTGGATGCCGTTATCCGTATGCTGTCCCCGATTATCCCGCACGCCGGTTTCACCCTGTGGAAAGCGCTGGGTCACGAAACCGATGTGGATGATGCACAGTGGCCGGTCGCCAGCGAAGAAGCAATGGTTGACGATACCAAACTGATTGTTATCCAGATTAACGGTAAAGTCCGCGGCCGTATCACTGTTGCCGCAGATGCGGAGCAGGATGCTGTCATGGCGCTGACCTCGGAAGAAGCAAATGTGGCGAAATACCTCGAAGGTGTGAGTGTTCGCAAAGTCATTTATGTGCCGGGTAAATTACTGAACCTGGTTGTGGGTTAATTAAGGAGATATCGTGCGACATCGCATTATCACGCTGTTGCTCGGGCTTGCGGTGCTGGTCACCGCAGGCTGCGGCTTCCATCTGCGCGGCACCACACAAATTCCGCCTGAACTGCAAAAACTGCAAATCAGTACCGGCGATCCGTATGGCGAACAGACCCGTGCTATCCGCCAGCAACTGCTGCTGAATAACGTTCAGATTATTGAGAGCGGTGATGCCTCCGTCCCGGTTCTGAAGATTACCGGTTCTTCCGAAGGTCCGGAAGATACGGTATCCATTTTCCAGGACGGTAAAGCGGCTGAGAAAGAGCTGGTCTATTACCTGAATGCCCAGGTCATTATGCCTAACGGTTCGGTGTATCCGATTAATGTCCGCGTTGAGCGTTCATTCTTTGATAACCCGCTGGAAGCGCTGGCAAAAGATGCGGAGAAAGATATGATCCGCCAGGAAATGCGTGAGCAGGCAGCTGCCCGCCTGATCCGTAAGCTGCTGATTATCCAGCCGTCAGAACAGCAGAAACAGGCTGAAAATGCCGAAGCGGCTGAGATTGTCGCACCGAAGGCATGATAAAAGTTTCACCTGAGCAACTCATCACGCAGCTCCGTTCGGGGCTGCGTGAACGTTACCTCCTCTGGGGGAACGAACCCTTGTTACTCCAGGAATCCCGGGATGCTATCCGCCATGCGGCGCAGGAGCAGGGATTTGACGAGCATTTTACCTTTTCACTTGAACAAAATACTGACTGGGATGCGATTTTTTCTGTCTGCCGGTCACTCAGTCTGTTTGCCGGACGGCAGACACTCACACTGTACCTGCCGGAAAACGGTCCTAATGCCGCAATGGGTGAACAACTTCTCCGGCTGGCCGGGCAGTTGCATCCGGATCTGCTGCTGATACTGCGCGGTCATAAACTGACCAAAGCCCAGGAAAACAGCGCCTGGTTTAAAGCGCTGGCACAGGATGGGGTGTATATCGCCTGTATGACCCCGGATCTGAACCGGTTGCCGCACTGGGTCACAGCCCGGGCCGCGCTGTTACAGCTTCAGCCGGATGAACAGGCTGTCCGGCTGCTCTGCTATTGTTACGAAGGCAATCTGCTGGCGCTGTCACAGGCACTCTCCCGGCTGGCGCTGATCTATCCTGACGGCAAACTCACCCTGCCCCGCGTGGAAGCAGCGGTGAATGATGCGGCACACTTTACCCCCTATCACTGGGTGGATGCCCTGCTGGCCGGAAAAAGCAAACGCGCCTGTCATATTCTGACGCAGTTACTGGCGGAAGATAATGAGCCGGTGATCCTGCTGCGTACCGTCCAGCGGGAAGTGATGCAGTTACTGACATTGCAGCGCGAAAGCCGTCATCAGCCGCTGCGTACCCTGTTTGATAAGCACCGCATCTGGCAGAACCGCCGCGGTATGATAACAGATGCCCTGGCCCGCCTTGATGCGCATACATTACAGGTGGCGATATCCCTGATTACCCGTATTGAAATCCGTCTCAAGCAGGATTACGGGCAATCCGTCAGTGATGAACTACTGACACTGACGCTGCTCCTGAGCGGTAAAGCACAGACAGGACAGATCCTCTATGATGAACAACGCGGATAACCGGATTCTGGCGCTGTACGGCGGCACGTTTGACCCGATCCACCAGGCTCACATTAATACCGTGAAAGCGATGGCGGCGGAAGCCGGTCTGGAACAGGTCATTTTACTGCCGAACAATGTCCCGCCGCACCGTCCGCAGCCGAAAGCAGATGCAAAACAGCGGCTGATGATGGCGCAACTGGCTGTTAACGGTGATCCGCTGTTCCGGGTGGATGACCGCGAACTGCACCGTGATGCGCTCTCCTATACGGTGGAAACACTGCGTCAGTACCGGTCGGAAATTGGTTCACGGCGGCCGCTGGCCTTTATCATCGGTCAGGACTCCCTGTTATCCATCGATACCTGGCATGAATGGGACAAGATTCTGACCCTGTGCCATATCCTGGTCTGCAAACGGCCGGGATACTCCCTTGATTTTCCGTCTGAACAGCTCGCCGACTGGTTTGTTCAGCATCTGATCACCACGCCGGACAACCTGCACAAAAGGCCGTGCGGCTATATTTTCCTGGCTGATACACCACTGTTTCCGATTTCCGCCACCAATATCCGCGAACGGCTGAAAAACGGCGAAGACTGCCGTGATCAGCTGGCACCCGCCGTTCAGGACTACATTCTGGCACAAGGGCTTTACCGCTGACTCACCCTGCCTGCCGCGTTTTGGCAATCACAATCTCACGGATGCACACATCCTGCGGCTGCTGATAGGCAAACTGAATACAATCCGCGATTTTTTCCGGCTCCAGACCTGACTGAATCTCTTTTTTCCAGGTCTGGTAATTCTGCTTGATTTCTTCATTGGTGGTATGACTTAATAATGGTGTTTCCACCACCCCCGGTGCAATGGTAATTAAGCGGACATTTGCGGATGCCACTTCTTCACGGATATTTTCTGTTATTGCATGAACCGCAAATTTGGTTCCGCAATAAACAGAATGGCTCGGAAATGTCTTTCGTCCGGCAATCGAGCTGATATTAATAATAGTACCTTCCTGACGTTCGACCATATCGTGCAATACAATATTAATTCCGGTCAGAACACCCTTAATATTCACATCCACCATTTGCTGCCATTCTGCATAATCCTGATCATACGGATTATCCAGCAGAATAACCCCGGCACAGTTAATTAATAAATCTGTTTTGCCGTACAGACTTTCCGCTTCGGCTATTGCTGTCTTCATGGCGGTAAGATCCGTCACATCCACACTCCGGCACAGACTGTCCGGCAGATGAAACTCTTCTGTAATCTGACTGCGGCGGGCCAGTAATAAGACCGGATGACCGGCCTGACTCATCCGTTTCGCCACAAATTCACCGATACCGGAACTGGCACCGGTAATAACCACTAATTTTTTCATTGCATTTATCCTGAGAATATAAATAAAGTGGCATGATTTTATGCCTTGCATTACATATATCAAGAAGGCAGATTTATTTCACAAAATAACCTTAAGGTAACCAATGGACAGAAAAATAAAGAAAATTGAAGTAGTCAGTGAAATAGAAGTTACATTGTCGGTTATCGGCGGAAAATATAAGCCGTTAATATTAAATCTGTTATCAGAAAAAACCGTTCAGCGCTTTGGTGAAATACGGGCTTATATTGTCAATATTTCACAAAAAACATTAACCAATCAATTACGCGAGATGGAAGCGGACGGCCTGCTGACCCGGATGGTATTTGCCGAAGTGCCGCCCCGCGTGGAATACATCATTATAGAAAAAGGCCGCTCACTAATCCCGATTCTGATGCTGATGTGTGACTGGGGCTATGAAAATATGGGCGATCGCTACACACTGCTGCGCCCGGAGTGTGACTGAGCCGGTGTCACCGGCTGTAACAACTTCTGCTCACATAAGTAATCTATCTGATAGTGACGTGCAGTAGTGAGTAACCGCTGTTTTACTGCCTCCGCAGAACCGGTGCCGGTACGGTAAGCCTCAATCACCGCACTCATCTGCTGCTTTTCTGCCGGGCTCAGCAGGCGTTTGAAATAGCCCTGCATATGCATCAGCGCATTGGTCATATTGGCACGGGTCGCGGGCTGTGAAAATGCGGTAAGCAGTGCCTGCTGCCAGACAGCCGCGGTTTCCGTCAGTTCGTCCGGCGATAATGCTCCCGCCTGTGACAGCAGCCGTCCGCTGCTTTTGTATATCTGCGGTGAATAGGCCATCAGCGCGTATTTGTAACGACTATGTTCACGGATCAGCCTGCCTGCGCCGAGCGGCGGATTCAGTACCTGTGCGAGCTCCTGCTGCGCTTTCTGCCGCCACAATGCGTCTGCGGGTTCCTCTTCCGGCTGTCGCTGATATGTCATATTTTCCGCCTTTTCATCTGTTATTGAGTGACTATAGTATAAAGCACACTGTTTCTGTTTTCCCTGCCCGTACATTTCCTGATATTTCTTTAATCTTTACCGCTTTGTATTCCCCCTGTTCGCTGTTATTCTTGCGGTGCCGGCGGCAACACGGGGTGAACCTCGCAAAATTACCCTGTGTAACGTAAAATAGCGATTATCCCCCGGCACACAGCAACCCCGCGCCTGAACTGCATGGCGGTACTACTGACGGGAATGTGTTTCTGTTATCCATTAATCCGGAATAAGGTGAACCTTTTGCAAGGCACAGAATTGCTTGAGTTTATTATTGATAAACTCGAAGACTCAAAAGCGCAGGACATTATTACCATTGACGTACGCGGTAAATCCAGTATTACCGACCACATGATTATCTGTACCGGTACATCAAGCCGCCATCTGGCGTCTGTGGCCGATAACCTCGTCACTGACTGCCGTCAGGCCGGTATGATGCCGCTCGGCGTGGAAGGTCAGGGAATTTCTGACTGGATTGTTGTCGATCTCGGTGAAGCTATTGTGCATGTGATGCAGGATGAAAGCCGCCGTATGTATGAATTAGAGAAACTCTGGAGCTGAGTGTTGAAGTTACAGCTCATTGCCGTCGGCACCAAAATGCCTGACTGGGTCGAAACCGGATTTCAGGATTATCTCCATCGTTTTCCGAAAGATATGCCGTTTGAACTGACCGAAATCCCGGCCGGAAAGCGGGGAAAAAACGCGGACATCAAACGGATTCTGGAAAAAGAAGGTGAATTAATGCTGGCGGCGGCGGGCAAAGGTAACCGGATTGTCACACTGGATATTCCCGGCGCACGCTGGGATACCCCGCAGCTGGCCGGACAACTGGAACGCTGGAAGCAGGACGGACGCAATATCAGCCTGCTTATCGGCGGTCCGGAAGGCCTTTCGCCGGCCTGTAAAGCAGCCGCAGAGCAGAGCTGGTCACTCTCCCCGCTGACCCTGCCGCACCCGCTGGTGCGTGTACTGGTCGCAGAGAGTCTGTACCGCGCCTGGAGTATAACTGCCAATCATCCGTATCACAGGGAATAACCGCAGTGCCCGGTCTGAATCCGCCTGACGGCGATAAGAAAAAACACAAGCAACGGATGGATTTCCGCGATTACAGTGCGGAATCCGCCCTGTTCATCCGCCGTGCGGTGGTTGCATTTATCGGTATTGTTATTTTATCTGCCGTACTGGTGGTGAATCTCTATCATCTCCAGATTAACCGCCATGAAGATTATCAGACCCGTTCCAATGATAACCGGATCAAACTGGTTCCTATTCCGCCGAGCCGCGGCATGATTTATGACCGCAGAGGCACCCTGCTGGCGGAAAACAGAACCATTTATCAGCTCGAAATCATACCGGAGAAAGTCACTGACCTGCCGGATGTACTGAATGAGCTGCGCGAAATCGTCGATCTGTCCGACGAAGACATCGCAAATTATGAAAAAGAGCGCCGCCGTTCGCGCCGCTTTACCTCTATTCCGCTGAAAACCCCGCTCAGCCAGATTCAGGTGGCACGGTTTTCGGTAAACCAGTACCGGTTCCCGGGACTGGAAATCAAAGGCTATCAGCACCGCTTTTACCCTTACGGCTCCGCACTGACGCATGTTATTGGTTATGTTGCAAAAATTAACGATAAAGATGTCGAGCGTCTGGATAAAGACGGTCTTTTGCCTAACTATGCCGCCACCCATGATATCGGCAAGCTGGGTATTGAGCGCTATTATGAGTCCGTCCTGCACGGCAAAACCGGCTATGAGGAAGTGGAAGTCAACAGCCGCGGCCGGGTGATCCGCCAGCTGCATGAGCAGGCACCGCAGGCCGGGAAAGATATCTATCTGACGATTGACCTTGAATTACAGATGTATATCGAAAAACTGCTGACCACCAGCCGGGCGGCTGTCGTGGTCAGTGATCCGCGCAACGGCGAGATTCTGGCACTGGTTTCCAACCCGAGTTATGACCCGAACCTGTTTGTGAACGGAATTTCCGGCCCGGATTACCGGGGTCTGCTCAATAACCCGGATCGTCCGCTGATCAACCGCACCACCCAGGGGCTCTATCCGCCGGCGTCCACAGTGAAACCGTTTATCTCGGTGGCGGCACTCAGCGAAAAAGTGATCACCCGCAACACGACTATTTTTGACCCGGGCTGGTGGCAGTTACCCGGCTCGGAAAAACGTTACCGCGACTGGAAACGCTATGGTCACGGCAATCTGAACGTGGTGAAATCAATAATTGAATCTGCGGATACCTTCTTCTATCAGGTGGCGTATGACATGGGGATCGATCGCCTGTCCGCGTGGATGACCCGCTTCGGTTACGGCGAGTATTCCGGTATTGATCTGATAGAAGAGTACAACGGGGTAATGCCGACCCGTGAATGGAAACAGCGGCGCTATAAGAAGCAATGGTATCAGGGTGATACCATCCCGGTCGGGATCGGCCAGGGCTACTGGACATCAACGCCAATCCAGATGTCAAAAGCGCTTAATACCCTGATAAATGATGGTGTGGTGAAAACGCCGCATCTGCTGCTCGGTACCAAAGAAGGTGACGGTATGCTGCCGTATGAGCAGAAAGAGTACATTACCATCGGTGATATTCATTCCGGTTACTGGGAGCTGGCAAAATCCGGGATGTACGGCGTGGCTAACGCGCCGAACGGCACCGGTCGCAAATTTTTTGCCGGTACGCCATACAAAGCAGCTGCAAAATCCGGGACAGCGCAGGTGTTCAGCTATGAAACCTATAACGCCAGCAAACTGGCGGAACGTCTGCGCGACCATAAATTAATGATTGCCTACGCACCCTACGATAACCCGAGAGTGGCAGTAACCATTATTCTGGAAAACGGCGGTGCAGGCCCAGCTGTGGGCACTCTGGTCCGCCAGATCCTTGATCATGTCCTGCTGGGTGATAACAACACGGTGCTGCCTGATGCCCCGCCATCGCCGCCCGGCAGTGAGACTGAGTAATGCCCATGACTGATAATCCGCGCAAAGTATCTCTGATGACCCGCATGCACATCGACTTCCCGTTGCTGGTGCTGCTGCTGATCCTGCTGGTTTACAGTGCATTTGTGCTGTGGAGCGCCAGCGGGCTGGACCCGGAAATGATGGAGCGCCGCCTCGGTCAGATTTTCTCCGGCATCATTATTATGCTGATCCTGGCACAAATTCCGCCCCGGGTGTATGAAACCTGGGCACCGCATCTCTATATTGTCTGTGTGATCCTGCTGATCTTTGTTGATGTGTTCGGACAGATCAGTAAAGGTGCGCAGCGCTGGCTGGATCTGGGAATTATCCGCTTCCAGCCGTCTGAGATTGCCAAAATTGCGGTTCCGCTGATGGTGGCGCGGTTTATGAACCGCGACCAGTGTCCGCCGTCACTGAAAAATACCGCCATTGCACTGATACTGGTTGTTGTGCCGACCCTGCTGGTGGCCGCACAGCCTGATCTCGGGACGTCCATTCTGGTCGCTGCCTCCGGTATTTTTGTGCTGTTCCTGGCCGGGATGAGCTGGCGTCTTATCGGGATCGCGCTGCTGCTGCTCGCTGCCTTTATTCCGCTGCTCTGGTTTTTTCTGATGCACGATTATCAGCGCGGCCGCGTGATGATGCTGCTCGATCCGGAAACCGACCCGCTCGGTGCCGGTTATCATATTATTCAGTCAAAAATTGCCATCGGCTCCGGCGGACTGGCAGGAAAAGGCTGGATGCTGGGCACCCAATCCCAGCTGGAATTTCTGCCGGAACGCCATACTGACTTTATCTTTGCGGTTCTCGCGGAAGAGCTGGGGCTGACCGGTGTGATCTTCCTGCTGGTGCTCTATCTGCTGATCATTATGCGCGGGCTGATGATTGCCGCCCGGGCCCAGAATACCTTCGGGCGGGTGATGGTCGGCGGCCTGATGCTCATCTTCTTTGTCTATGTGTTTGTCAATATCGGCATGGTCAGCGGGATTCTGCCGGTGGTCGGTGTGCCGCTGCCGATGATGAGTTACGGTGGCTCGGCGCTGATTGTATTAATGGCAGGGTTTGGTATTGTCATGTCAATTCATACACACCGTAAGATGCTGTCAAAAAGCTTATAATACATTACGAGGTTTTCATGCGTTTACAATGGATTGCGGTCACAGCGATGGCCGCGTTACTGGCAGGCTGCCCGTCAGTGCAGCCGCCGGTCAAACAGACACCGCCGCCGGGCCCGGCAAAAGAGATTCTCGGCGCCGTACCGGCTTATGAACCGCTGCATCCTGGCGCGAATAATGATTATGTCCGTAATGGTCAGCAATATCAGATTGTCCGTGACCCGGAAAACTTCAGTCAGCAGGGTTATGCCTGGATTTACGGCCAGGCACAGAACGGCAACCGGACAGCCACCGGCGAAATCGTTAACAGCGCCGAACTGACCGCCTCCCACCCGACTTTGCCAATCCCGGGCTATGTACGCGTGACCAATATGGCGAATAACCGCATGATGGTGGTGCGGATAAACGATCGCGGCCCGTATATGCCGAGCAAACAGGTCGGGCTTTCCCGCGCAGTAGCGGATCGCCTGAACCTGCTGCCGAACACTAAAATTAAAATTGACCCGATTGTGGTCACGGAAGACGGTTCTCTGAGCGGTACCGGGACTGTCGGCACTGTGGTCGCCAAACAGAGCTATGCCCTGCCGGGCCGCCCGGAACTGGGAAAAACCAGTGCTCTCGGTACGCCGGTAACCAACACCACCCCGGTGGTGCCGATCAACAGCCGTCCGGTCATGGCACAGCCGCAACCGGAATCTGCCCTGATCCCGGCCGTGAAACAGCCTGCTGCACCGGCAGAAACACAAACTGAAAACACAGCCGCACCCGCACCGCAACAGGCCGCTGTCAGCGGTTACCGTGTCCAGGTGGGTGCTGTGGCGAGTGCGGAACGCGCATCACAATGGCAGAAGGAGCTCAGTGACAAACTGGGCGTGCCCGGTATGACAGAATCCTCCGGTGATATTTACCGTGTTCAGCTGGGGCCGTTTACCAGCCGTGAACGGGCCGCTGAGGTTCAGGGACGCCTTCAGCAGCAGCTGAATATGAATTCATTTATCCTGGCACCGTAAAACAGGCAGTGATAACACTACGCGCTGTCATAGCACTTTTGCTATGATAGCGTTTCTTTTTCACCGGCATCATCAATGTTGTTTTAACACTCATGAAATACGCAACGACTTATCAACACCGCGCCGGGCGCCTGGCCGCTTTCGGTCTGACCCTGGCATTGAGCGCCGCAGCTTCTGCCGCTGATGTTCCGAACCTGAATACCACAATCCCGGCTGTACCGGATATTGAAGCAGAATCCTATATTCTGATGGATTACCACTCCGGAAAGGTACTGGCTGAGAAAAACGCCGATATCCGTCGTGATCCCGCCAGCCTGACCAAAATGATGACCAGCTATGTCATCGGCCAGGCAATGAACACCGGCAAATTCACACCGGAAACCATGGTCACTATCGGGGAAAATGCCTGGGCGACCGGTAACCCGGTGTTCCGCGGCTCCTCACTGATGTTCCTCAAACCGGGCGAACGCGTCAGCGTATCTGACCTGAGCCGCGGTATTAACCTGCAATCCGGTAATGATGCCTGTGTGGCGATGGCGGAATTTGTTGCCGGCGACCAGGAGACCTTTGTCGGTCAGATGAACCAGTATGTGGCTCAGCTTGGTCTGAAAAACACCCATTTTAAAACCGTTCACGGGCTGGATTCCGAAGGTCAGTACAGTACTGCCCGGGATATGGCGCTGATTGGTCAGGCAATGATCCGTGACGTGCCGAATGAATACGCTATCTATAAAGAGCGCTCATTCACCTATAATAATATTACCCAGCAAAACCGTAACGATCTGCTGGGTGATAAAAGCCTGAATGCGGACGGGATTAAAACCGGTCACACCAGCGGCGCGGGCTATAACCTGGTGGCGTCAGCCACTGAAGGGGATATGCGTCTTATTTCCGTTGTGATGGGCACCAAATCAGCCAAAGCCCGTAATGCGGAAAGCAAAAAGCTGCTTACGTGGGGTTTCCGTTTCTTTGAAACCGTCAAACCGATGCAGAAAGATAACCCGCTGGTCTCAGAAATCGTCTGGTTCGGGGATAAAGACAAAGTGCAGTTAGGGGTGGAAAATGATGTCTATATCACCATTCCGCGTGGTCGTCTGAAAGATCTGAAAGCCGGTTTTGTCCTGACCGATCCGGAACTGCACGCGCCACTGGCCAAAAATCAGGTGGTCGGCACGATTAACTTCCAGCTCGACAACCAGATTATTGAAACCCGGCCGCTGGTCGTCACTGAAGCGGTACCGGAAGGTAACTTCTTCAGCCGTCTGATCGACTATATCCGCCTGCTGTTCCACCGCTGGTTCGGCTGAAGACTTGAAATCAGATGAACTATCCCCATATTTAATTCATCTGAAGTTTTGCTTTATTAAGGAGCACCCATGAAAACCAAACTTGATGAACTGTTAGAGTTCCCCTGCTCATTTACCTACAAAGTGATGGGTGCCGCTGAACCGGAATTAGTGAATGATGTTCTGGAAGTAATTCAGCGCCACGCGCCGGGTGACTACAGTCCGTCAATCAAACCGAGCAGCAAAGGAACCTATCATTCCGTTTCTGTGACGATTGATGCAACACACATTGAGCAGATCGAGAATCTGTACGAAGAATTAGGCGCGTTAGAGCGCGTCAGAATGGTGTTATAACACTGTCATTTCTTCATCATTTCAGGCCGCCTTTCAGGGCGGCCTTTTTTTATCCCTCTGAACATTTTATGCCCGTCACTGGTACGCGTTTGCCGTGCGCGTTATACTGCTGACCCGGCATACCGAACTGAAGATACCATTTTGCAAAACAACACCATCATTTTACGTCAGCTGGGCCTGCGGCCTTATCACCCTGTTTCCGAAGCCATGCACCAATTTACTGAGCAGCGTACTGCGGAAACCGGAAACGAGATCTGGCTGGTCGAGCATGAGCGCGTTTTTACCCAGGGTCAGGCCGGTAAATCAGAGCACGTCCTTGCCCCCGGCGATATCCCCGTGATCCAATCCGATCGCGGCGGCCAGGTGACCTATCACGGTCCGGGACAGCAGATCATGTATGTGCTGATTGACCTTAAGCGTGACAAAATCGGTGTGCGCGAACTGGTATCCGCCCTGGAAAATGCCGTGGTTGAAACCCTGAAACAGTGGAATATTGACGCTTACCCGCGCCCGGATGCCCCCGGTGTTTATGTGGCGGGTGATAAAATCTGTTCACTCGGTCTGCGTATCCGCAACGGTCGCTCATTTCACGGGCTGGCGCTCAATATCAATATGGATCTTGAGCCTTTTCACCGCATTAATCCCTGTGGTTATGCCGGTCTTGCCATGACGCAAATGGCTGATTTTGTTCCCGGTATTACCCTTGCAGATGTTCAGCCTGTGCTGACCGCACAATTCTGCCGGCAATTAGGATTCCAACTTGCCGCAGAATAGTGATATAATTTTTTTAACATTTTTAAAAAGATTTTTAAAAGATTGATGATATTGTTACATTCAGCAGACAGGCCGTCACCACGGCGCTCATCAATCACAATCCGATGAATCTAACCGGAAATGACATAAACATGAGTAAACCAATTCAGATGGAGCGCGGTATCAAGTACCGCGACGCCGATAAAATGGCGCTTATCCCGGTCAAAAACCTGGTATCAGAGACGACCGAACGATTACGCAAACCAAGCTGGATGAAAATCAAACTTCCGGCTGATTCCCATAAAATCAAGGGGATCAAAGATGCAATGCGCCGTAACGGCCTGCATTCTGTCTGTGAGGAAGCCTCCTGCCCGAACCTGAGCGAATGCTTTAACCACGGTACCGCCACGTTTATGATCCTCGGGGCTATCTGTACCCGCCGCTGCCCGTTCTGTGACGTTGCCCACGGCCGCCCGAATGCGCCGGATGCCAACGAGCCGCAGAAACTCGGTCAGACCATCAAAGATATGGGACTGCGCTACGTGGTGATCACCTCTGTCGACCGTGATGACCTGCGTGACGGCGGCGCTCAGCACTTTGCTGACTGTATCACCGCTATCCGCGATCACAGCCCGGCCATTAAAATTGAAACCCTGGTGCCGGACTTCCGCGGCCGCATGGATAAAGCACTGGAAATCCTGACCGCCACCCCGCCGGATGTTTTCAACCACAACCTGGAAAACGTACCGCGTGTTTACCGCCAGGTGCGCCCGGGTGCTAACTATGAGTGGTCACTGAAACTGCTGGAACGCTTTAAAGAAGCCCATCCGGAGATCCCGACCAAATCCGGTCTGATGGTCGGCTTAGGCGAAACCAATGAAGAGATCCTGGATGTTATGCGCGACCTGCGCCGCCACGGCGTCACTATGCTGACGCTGGGACAGTATCTCCAGCCGAGCCGCCGCCACCTGCCGGTTCAGCGTTATGTCAGCCCGGAAGAGTTTGAGGAAATGAAAGCCGAAGCAATGGCAATGGGCTTCACCCATGCTGCCTGCGGCCCGTTTGTCCGCTCTTCTTACCATGCTGATTTACAGGCCAAAGGCGAAGAAGTTAAATAATTCCCCGCAGTTCTGTGAATACCTGAAACCGCCGCTGAAAATGGCGGTTTTTTTATGCCACTCCGGTGATGACGCTGGTAACGGGCAAAACGAAAAGCCGCTGTAAACACATCCTTGTGCGCTCGGATCGCGCCATCCATGGCGCTTACGCTTTTCGTTCGCCTGCCCGTTACCGGCGTTTTACCTGACCGGAAAACAGCTCAATGATATATGTCTTTTGTGCTCTGCCCCGCTGCCGCTATTCCCACCGCTACTGATGCGGATTATGATGCGTCCCATATCACATTATTAATGAGTAAATTATGAAACGTAGTGGTGTTTTATGTCTGACCGCTCTGGCTCCTGCTGTCTGGGGCAGTACCTACCTGGTGACAACCGAAATGCTGCCGGCAGGTTATCCGATGACTGTCGCCATGCTGCGTGCCTTACCGGCCGGTCTGCTGCTGATGCTGTTTATCCGGCAGTTGCCGAAAGGGATCTGGTGGGGGCGGATTTTCGTTCTCGGGGCGCTGAACTTCGCTGTGTTCTGGTGGCTGTTGTTTGTCTCGGCCTATCGTCTGCCGGGTGGCGTGGCTGCGACGGTCGGAGCTATTCAGCCGTTGATTGTGCTGCTGCTCTCCCGTATGGTGCTGGGAAATGTGCTGAAACCGCTGGCAGTGCTCGGCGCATTGTGCGGGATAGGCGGGGTGGCACTGCTGTTACTGACCCCTCAGGCAAAACTTGACAGCATCGGTATTATTGCCGGATTAGCCGGCGCCCTTTCCATGGCAGCCGGATGTCTCACCGCTGACCTTTACCACGTGGCAGCTCACTGCGGGCGGATTACTCCTGCTCCCGGTCTCTCTGCTGCTAGAACCGGCACTGCCGCCGCTGACACTGCTCAATATCAGCGGGTTACTGTATCTGGGGCTGATTGGTGCCGCACTGACGTATCTGTTCTGGTTTCGCGGACTGGCGATCCCCGGGCCGAACTCCGTGGCATCGCTCGGTTTTCTCAGTCCGCTGACGGCCGTACTGCTGGGCTGGTTTGTACTGGATCAGCAACTGAGTCTGTTACAGTGTGCGGGGGTGATGGTGGTGATCGGCAGTGTCTGGCTCAGCCAGGTCGCCAACCGGCGCTGATATAAAAAAAACCCGTTACCATGGTGAGTAACGGGTTTTCGTCACGGTAATGTCGAATTAAAATAACGGTTACGGTATGGCAGATTACAACTTAAATCGAGACAACGTTTGCAGCAGACGGGCCTTTCGCGCCATCAACAATTTCAAATTCCACTCTCTGGCCTTCTGCCAGTGTTTTGAAACCGTCGTTCAGAATTGCAGAGAAGCGAACAAACACATCTTTGCTGCCGTCTTCCGGAGTGATAAAACCGAAACCTTTTGCTTCGTTAAACCACTTCACGTTACCTTTGCGCTTTGACATTCAAAAAACCTTTTAACAAGTGATAGTACTTCATCAGTACCCGGCCAGTCGTTATCAGACTGTATTGATCCTGCCGGGCAATCTGGTTCGATACTAAACTACCCGCCGGATAATGATATTATGGGAGATATTCCGCTGATATACCAGAGGATTTGTCCTGGTTATTTTAACCGGCAGCAGGATTTTCCGCCTTTCCGCTCAGAGAACCCCTTCATGGCGCAGCAGCCACTGCTTGATATCCAGCCCGCTGCTGTAGCCACCCATTGAGCCGTCGTGTGCAATCACCCGGTGGCACGGAATAATCAGACAAATCGAGTTACGCCCGTTTGCCATGCCGACCGCGCGACAGTAATTAGCCGACCCCAGTTTTAACGCCAGATCTTTATAAGACCATGTGACTGCAAACGGAATCGTTGATAACTGTGCCCACACCCGGGTCTGAAATCCGGTACCGTGCGGATTGAGTTTCACACTGAAATCCTGCCGTTTCCCGGCAAAATAGTCATTCAGCTCGTGAATGCACTGCCTGATATGCGGATTATCACTGTCTGTCTGCTCAGGTGCAGTATCATCAAATCCCAGTTCAGTGATCCCCTGCTCATCCGCGCTGATGGTGATATAACGGCGGGGAAATCCGGTTGGAGCGTTTATATAAGTCGTCGCCATACGTTTGCCCTTTGTGCTGGTTTTGCTATAGCAAAACCTAATTATGATAAAGAGACAAACATCATTTACGTCATTCATCTCACAACAGAGAAAATAACGAGGCAAATGAATTCATGCAAGTCAGTTCACCGGAAAATGATATCCCGGTAAACTGATTTATGACGAATGGTGAGACAGCTGATTATTTCAGCCAGTCGGCGACGGCCTCATAAGTGCCGCGAAAGAGGATGCGATCAACTTTTTTGCTCAGCTGATAGCGGTACATCGGGTCATAATATTCTTCCAGAAGCGGACACAGCCACGAGAAATGGGCTTCGGTATTGCCGCTGCGCCACTGTTCCGCGAGGGCATTATCGAGCAGTTCTGTCAGTTCCGCAGCACGCTGCGTGCCGAGCCGCCGCCGGATAGCGGACAGCCCGTGATGCAGATACTCACTGTACGCCTCACGTCCCCTCTCTTCGCCGTATGCGGCGGTGAAATCATGGGTCATGCGGTCAAAATACTCTTCTTTCAGACGTTCCAGACGGCGCTCAAACGGATCTTCCACCACCACCAGCGATGCCTGTGCCATTTGTGCCCGCAGCGGCTCCGGCAGACCGTTGGCACCGATGGCGCGGCCTTCATCTTCCAGCACCCAGCGTGTACCGGCGTCTTCTTTTTTTATCATGGCGGCAGCGAGATAGTTTTCAAATGTCGCCTGGGCAAACTGCGCCTCCAGCGTGCGGCCGAAAGAGGACCCTCTGTGATGCGCCAGCCCTTCCAGATCAATCCCGTCAGTCAGTTCGCCCACCAGCGTGGTTTTACCGCTGCCGGTGCAGCCGCCGATCAGAATCACCGGACGCGCCACCAGCTCTTCCGTCACCCGGATCACCGCCTGACGCAGTGCTTTGTAACCACCTGTGATCAGCGGATATTCCGTTCCCGCATCCCGCAGCCACTGCTGCACGATATGCGAACGCTGACCACCCCGTGCGCAGCAGAGATAACCCTGCGGATACGCCGCACAAGCCGCCAGCCAGGCCGTCATCCGCTGCTCACGGCGTTCACCGCTGACCAGCTGATGCCCCAGCGCCAGCGCCTTTTCAGCGCCCTGCTGTTTATAGCAGGTGCCGACAGCAGCCCGCTCCTCATCATTCATCAGCGGCAGATTGTGTGAAGCAGGCATTGCTCCCTGGCTGAATTCAACCGGCGCGCGGACATCAATCAGCGGGGTATCAGAAGCAAGAAGTGTGCGGATGGTTCGGGAAGACGGGGTTAATTCCATAATAAATGTGTGATTTCAGTTCAGATGCCAATAGATTCAGCTGTCTGCAAAAGACAGTTCAGATTTTTTTATTGTACGCCTGCTGGGGGCATTTGTCGCTGCGGATTTTCCGCCGCCGCATACTCACCGTGCGGACAGTTCATCGTGCATTTACTCACATCCGGATTAATAATAGTGATAATCATTCAAAATACAAAAAACAAAAAACACCATATATAGTGTGGTTGATATATTTAATATCTACATATAGTATTCAAAATACAGTTAACCCACGATATCTGCTCATGACGGGCAGAAATAACCACGGGATACCGCCATGACAGTGACTATCTACAGCAAACCCGACTGCGTGCAATGTAACGCCACTTATCAGATGCTGACACGGAAAAATATTCCGTTCAGTGTCATTGATATCACTCAGGATGAGCAGGCGTATCAGCATGTCCGCACACTGGGATATCAGCAGGTACCGGTGGTGATCGCCGGTCAGGAACACTGGGCCGGGTTTCGCCCCGACAAACTTGCCGCCCTCTGAACCGCATATGCCGGAGGCACCATGACCACACAGGCACTGATTTATTTCTCCACCCGCTCAGAAACCTGTCACCGGTTCACTGAAAAGCTGGGACTCCCGGCCACGCGGCTCCCGGAAGACGGTGACCTCAGCGCCACACAGCCCTTTGTGCTGCTGGTGCCGACCTACGGCGGCGGCCATCACAGCGGCGCTGTACCGCGTCCGGTGATCCGTTTCCTCAACCGGCCTGAGAACCGGGCATTGCTGCGTGGTGTGATTGCCGCCGGTAATACCAACTTTGGCCGCGCTTATGCCATTGCCGGTGACATCATCTCCGCCAAATGTCAGGTGCCGTTTTTATACCGCTTTGAACTGCTCGGCACGCAGGCGGATGTGGATAACGTCCGCCGCGGCTTACACCATTTCTGGCAGCAGCAGGCCGCAGAGACCGCCTGCTGAGTGCTGCTTACCTGATTCCGGGATAACACGATGACCACTGAATACACGGATTACCACGCCCTGAATGCTATGCTCAATCTGTATGATACAGAGGGGAAAATCCAGTTTGATAAAGATGTGACAGCTGCACACCACTACTTCCGTCAGCATGTGAATCAGAACACCGTGTTTTTCCACAATCTGCGGGAAAAGCTCGATTTTCTGATTAATGAAAACTATTACGAAGCTGACGTTATCGCACAATATGATTTTGAATTTATTAAAAATCTGTTCCGGCAGGCATACAGTAAAAAATTCCGCTTTGCGACCTTCCTCGGCGCACTGAAATATTACACCGGTTATACCCTGAAAACCTTTGACGGTCAGCGCTATCTGGAGCGTTTTGAAGATCGTGTCTGTATGGTGGCGCTGACACTGGCGCGGGGAGAGACGAAACTGGCAGAATATCTGCTGGAAGAAATCATCAGCGGACGTTTCCAGCCCGCCACCCCGACGTTCCTCAACTGCGGCAAAAAACAGCGCGGCGAGTTTGTCTCCTGCTTCCTGCTGCGCATTGAAGACAATATGGAATCCATCGGGCGCAGTGTGAACTCGGCGCTGCAACTCTCGAAGCGCGGCGGCGGTGTGGCGTTTCTGCTGACCAATCTGCGCGAATCCGGTGCGCCGATCAAATTGATTGAAAACCAGTCCAGCGGCGTGGTACCGGTGATGAAGATGCTGGAGGATGCCTTTTCTTACGCCAATCAGCTGGGCGCACGTCAGGGGGCCGGAGCCGTGTATCTGCATGCACACCATCCGGATATCCTCACGTTTCTCGATACCAAACGGGAAAATGCGGATGAAAAAATCCGCATCAAAACGCTGTCCCTAGGTGTGGTTATCCCGGATATTACCTTTGAGCTGGCCAAAAACAACGAGCCGATGTATCTCTTCTCTCCGTACGATGTTGCACGGGTCTACGGCAAACCGATGTCAGAACTGAGCATCACAGAGCACTATGCGGACATGGTGAATAATAAGACCATCCGCAAACGCAAAATCAATGCCCGTGAGTTTTTCCGCATCCTGGCGGAGATCCAGTTTGAGTCCGGTTATCCTTACATCATGTTTGAGGATAATGTGAACCGCGCCAACCCGGTCGCCGGTTACATTAATATGAGCAATCTCTGCTCGGAGATCCTTCAGGTCAACAGCGCCAGTGAATACAACGATGATCTGAGTTACCGCCACACCGGACGTGATATCAGTTGTAACCTCGGCTCGCTGAATATCGCGAAAATGATGGATTCCCCTGATTTCGCCCGCTCCGTTGAGATAGCCGTGCGCGGACTGACCTCGGTATCAGATATGAGTCAGATTGGCAGTGTGCCGTCCATCGATCACGGCAACCGGGGCTCTCATGCTATCGGACTCGGGCAGATGAACCTGCACGGCTATCTGGCGCGGGAGCATATTCATTATGGTTCGGAAGAAGGTATTGATTTCACCAATATTTATTTCTTAACCATCGCCTACTACGCCCTGAAAGCCTCCAACCAGCTGGCGATTGAGCGGCAGCAGACATTCCGCAACTTTGAGCAGTCCGCCTATGCCAGCGGGGAATACTTCAGTAAATACATCACACAGAAATGGGAACCGGCGACAGAAAAAGTCCGCGCCCTGTTTGCCGATGCCGGAATTACTGTGCCGTCACAGACGGACTGGCAGCAGCTGAAAGAGAGTGTGATGGCGCACGGGCTGTACAACCAGAACTTACAGGCAGTCGCACCGACCGGATCGATTTCCTACATCAATCACGCGACATCATCTATTCACCCGATTGTTGCCCGCATTGAGATCCGCAAAGAAGGTAAGCTCGGCCGCGTCTATTATCCCGCTGCTTATATGACCAACGACAACCAGGAGTATTACCGCGACGCCTACGAAATCGGGGCGGAAAAGATTATCGATACTTACGCCGCCGCCACACAGCATGTTGATCAGGGCTTGTCTCTCACCCTCTTTTTCAGTGATGAGGCCTCCACCCGCGATATCAACCGCGCACAGATTTACGCCTGGCGCAAAGGGATAAAAACCCTCTATTACGTACGCCTGCGCCAGTCCGCACTGGAAGGTACTGAAGTGGCGGGCTGTGTTTCCTGCGCCGTATAACCCGTTTATTTCAGGATATTATCATGACCACATTAAGCCGTATTTCCGCGATCAACTGGAACCGGATCGAGGATGATAAAGACCTTGAGGTCTGGAACCGTCTGACCAGCAACTTCTGGCTGCCGGAAAAAGTGCCGCTCTCCAATGACATTCCGTCATGGCAGACCCTGACCCCGGCAGAGAAACAACTGACAATCCGCGTATTCACCGGGCTGACCCTGCTGGATACTATTCAGAATACAGTTGGTGCTCCCGCCCTTATCCCGGATGCCCTGACGCCACATGAAGAAGCGGTGCTCTCCAATATCAGCTTTATGGAAGCGGTGCATGCCCGCTCTTACAGCTCGGTTTTTTCCACCCTCTGCTCCACACAGGAGATTGATGACGCCTACCGCTGGAGTGAGGAGGAACCGACACTGCAAAATAAAGCGGCCATTATTCTCGGTTACTATCGTGACCCGCATCCGCTGAAAAAGAAAGTCGCCAGTGTGTTTCTGGAATCCTTTCTATTCTATTCCGGTTTTTATTTGCCGATGTACTGGTCAAGCCGCGCCAAACTGACAAATACCGCCGATCTTATCCGCCTGATTATCCGTGATGAGGCGGTACACGGCTATTATATCGGTTATAAATTCCAGCGTTCATTACAGAATTATGACGAACAAACCTGTAAAGAAATAAAGGAATTTACGTTCAGTCTGTTATTTGATTTATATGAAAATGAAGTCAGCTATACACGGAAATTATATGACGGTGCCGGGTGGTCTGAGGATGTGATTAAATTCCTGCATTACAACGCAAATAAAGCACTGATGAATTTAGGCTATGAGGCGCTGTTTCCGGAGAGTGTAACGGATGTCAGCCCGGCAATATTATCGGCACTGTCGCCGGATGCCAACGAGAATCACGATTTCTTTTCCGGTTCCGGTTCTTCTTATGTGATCGGTAAAGCAGTGAATACCGAAGATGAGGACTGGGATTTTTAAATCAATAACTTCTGTTTAAGTGTAATGCAATAAATACTGGTTTTATTAATGCACTGATATTGCAGTATATTTATATCAGTGCATTTTTTGTTCAAAAAACAACCTGAATTATCAATTTTTCCGGAGCTATTTTCCGGTTATTGGGGTATTTTTATCGAGTTATTTTTAAACTTAACCGAAATATTCGTTATCACACCATTAATCACAACATTAAATTGATAAATATATTTAATGTTGAGTGATTTTTTTTCTCCATTTCCGCGATGAATATCACAACTTACTGACGCCGGTATTATGCTGCGGAATATCATCATATTCCCTTTTCAGGCATTCCGGATAAAAAGCGGATAAAACAAGCACCTGGTTAACTTTCCGAGGATCTCTTTATCTTATTTTCCGCAAATTATTCATATATTAATGAAATGGGTTATTTACCGGATACCGGTGATTTTACACTAAAAATATATCTGCTGTTTTTGATTAATTCTCATAAACAAGGGGTTGTCAGCATTATCTCGTATGCTAGGGTAAATAACGTTTTTTTCAGGGAGAGGATTCACATTTACCCATTTCACATCCACGTTATTCTGAATGGATATACTGCATGGCAATAAAACTCGAAGTTAAAAATCTCTATAAAATATTCGGTGAGCACCCGAAACAGGCATTTGAATTATTAGAACAGGGCCTGGACAAAGAACATATCTTTGAAAAGACCGGTGCTACCGTCGGCGTACAGGACGCCAATCTGGCCATTGAAGAAGGCGAAATATTCGTCATCATGGGACTGAGCGGTTCAGGGAAATCCACCTTAGTTCGTCTTCTCAATCGCCTGATAGAACCGACCCGCGGCCAGGTGCTGATCGACGGTGAAGATATCGCTGTGATTTCTGATCAGGCACTGCGCGAGGTACGGCGTAAAAAAATCAGTATGGTATTCCAGTCCTTTGCACTGATGCCGCATATGTCGGTTATCGACAATACTGCATTCGGCCTTGAACTGGCCGGCATGAGCAAAGCGGAACGCCACGACCGCGCACTGGATGCGCTGAAACAGGTCAACCTGGAGCAGTGGGCAAATTCCTATCCGGATGAACTGTCCGGCGGGATGCGTCAGCGGATCGGGCTTGCCCGCGCGCTGGCTAATGACCCGGATATCCTGCTGATGGATGAGGCGTTCTCCGCCCTTGACCCGCTGATCCGCACCGAGATGCAGGATGAGCTGCTGAGTCTCCAGGGCGATAAACAGCGCACCATCGTCTTTATTTCTCATGACCTCGATGAGGCCATGCGTATCGGCGACCGTATCGCCATTATGCAGGGCGGCGTTGTGGTACAGATCGGCACACCGGATGAAATCCTCAATAATCCGGCCAATGATTATGTCCGCACTTTCTTCCGCGGCGTGGATATCAGTCATGTGTTCAGCGCCAAAGATATTGCCCGCCGCCGGGCTGATGCCCTGCTGCATGTCGCGCCGGGCTTCGGCCCGCGTTCGGCACTGAAAGTTCTCAATGATGATGACCGCGAATACGGCTATCTGATTGAACGCGGACAAAAATTTGCCGGTATTGTTTCTGTTGCCTCCCTGGAGGCGGCACTGAAAGCGAAAAAACCTATCACAGACGCCATTCTGAGCGAGCCGCAGGCGGTCAGCGCCGACACGCCGCTCAATGAGCTGCTGACCGTTGTCGCGCAGTCACCGTGTGCAGTTCCGGTGGTCGGTAACAACAACCGCTATGCCGGGGTTATCTCAAAAGGGATGCTTTTGCAGGCTTTAGATAAGGAGACGCCGAATGAGCCGGAATAATCAACAGGATCCCGAACTAGACCCGTGGGCAACGACGTCAGGACAGGATACCGCAGACAGCAGTGATCCGTGGGGAAGTGCCGCTGATACCGGCGGGGCGGATGCCGACCCGTGGGGCGGTGCTGCGGACAGCGGCAGCGACTGGCTGGATGCCGCACCGGCAGATACCGGTCCCGCCTTTGACTGGGCAAACCCGTTTGACCACTCGCTGATCCCGTTTGACAGCTGGGTGACCGATGCCATCAACTGGATAGTGCTGCACTTCCGGCCTGTCTTTCAGGGCATCCGTGTACCGATCGACTTTGTGCTCACAACCTTTGAACAAGGGCTGACCGCGATTCCGGCACCGATCGCCATTCTTATTTTTGCCCTGCTCGCCTGGCAGATGAGCGGCAAAGGACTGGGGCTTGCCACGGTGGTATCACTGACATTTATCGGTGCCATCGGCGCATGGAATGAAGCAATGGTAACATTATCATTGGTTCTGACTGCCCTGATGTTCTGTATTATCATCGGCTTACCGACCGGTATTGCCCTGGCACGGCATGAACGCGCCGCGAAATTTATCCGTCCGCTGCTTGATGCCATGCAGACAACACCGGCCTTCGTCTATCTGGTACCAATTGTCATGCTGTTCGGTATCGGTAACGTGCCGGGTGTGGTGGTGACCATTATCTTCGCCCTGCCGCCGGTGATCCGCCTGACTATCCTCGGTATCCGTCAGGTACCCGCCGACCTGGTGGAAGCTGCGGAGTCCTTTGGTGCCAATCCGCGTCAGATGCTGTTTAAAGTACAGCTGCCGCTGGCGATGCCGACCATCATGGCCGGGATCAACCAGACACTGATGCTGGCACTGTCTATGGTGGTTATCGCCTCCATGATCGCCGTCGGTGGTCTGGGGCAGATGGTACTGCGCGGTATCGGCCGTCTGGATATGGGGCTGGCATCCGTCGGCGGCGCGGGGATTGTCATTCTCGCCATTATTCTTGACCGCCTGACACAATCTCTCGGGAAAGATTCCCGCAGCAAAGCCGGCCGCCGCTGGTATCACACCGGCCCTGCCGGGCTTATCACCCGCCCGTTCCGCCGCGCGCCGTAACATGCGGCAGGGAGCCTCTGCTCCCGCTCATTATCACCCTGCCGCTGTTATCGCGGCGGCAGGCACAACAAGAGGGAAAACGATGCGTAAGACAGCAATCGCAGCAATCGCCTTATCGGCACTCATTGGTACTCAGGCTTTCGCGGACACCGCGCAGCCGGGTAAAGGGGTCAAAGTGCTGCCTGTACAAAGCACCATTACTGAAGAAACCTTTCAGACCCTTATCGTCAATAAAGCACTGGAAGAACTCGGTTATGATGTGCAGCCGATTCAGGAAGTGGATTACAACGTGGCCTATGCCTCAATCGCCAACGGCGATGCCACCTTTATGGCAGTGAGCTGGGTTCCGCTGCACAACTCCCAGTACAAAGCCGCCGGGGGCGACGACAAATTCTACCGCAAAGGGGATTATGTCGTGAATGCCGCTCAGGGGTATCTGATTGATAAAAAGACCGCAGAAAAATACCACATCACCAACATTGAGCAGCTGAAAGATCCGGAGATTGCCAAACTGTTTGACAGCAACGGCAACGGTAAAGCGGATCTGACCGGCTGTAACCCGGGCTGGGGCTGTGAGGCCGCCATCAACAACCACATGAAAGCCTATAAGCTGACAGACACGGTTGATCACAACCAGGGGAACTATGCCGCGATGATGGCAGACACCATCACCCGCTATAAAGAGGGCAAACCGGTTCTCTACTATACCTGGACACCGTACTGGCTCAGTGATGTCCTGAAACCGGGCCGCGATGTGGTCTGGCTGGAAGTCCCGTTCTCCTCCATGCCGGGCGGTGAGAAGATCGATACCAAACTGCCGAACGGTAAAAACTACGGCTTCCCACCGAGCACCATGCATATCGCCGCCAACAAAGCCTGGGCCGAGCAGAACCCGGCTGCCGCTGAGCTGTTTGCCATAATGAAACTGCCGGTCTCGGCCATCAACGCCCAGAACCTGCGCATGCATAACGGCGAAAACTCACAGGCGGATATTGAACGTCACGCTAATGCCTGGATTAAAGCCAATCAGACTAAGTTTGACGGCTGGATTGAACAGGCACGAAAAGCCGCTGATAAATAACCGGATCTGAAAAATCTACCGGCGGCCATCGCAATATGGCCGCTTTTTTTACCCTCAACAAAACGTGATAAACCTCACAAAATCGATACCTTTTCCGGTCTGCTTTCTATATAGTACCGCTCCGTAGTACCCGTAATCATTTCATACTCAATCAATCTTATAATAATCATGAAAAAGAAAACCATTGATGCGGTTCTGACACCTCAGCTTATCTGCCTGATGGCAATGGCGACCGGGTTGTTAGTCGCAAGTAACTATTATGCACAGCCTTTACTGGAGACGATTGCCGCGCAATTCGGCGTCACTGCCGGTATGGCGGGATTTATCGTCACCACCGCGCAACTCAGTTATGCCGCCGGTCTGATGTTTCTGGTGCCGCTCGGGGATAAATTTGAGCGCCGCAACCTGATTGTCACCATGACACTGCTGTCCGCTATCGGGCTGGTGATCTCCGCTCTGTCACAGACACTCTGGCAGTTACTGCTGGGCACCGCGCTGGCCGGGATGTTTTCCGTGGTGGCACAAATTCTTATCCCGCTGGCTGCCACTATCGCCAAACCGCAGCATCGCGGTAAGGCTGTCGGGATCATTATGAGCGGCCTGCTGCTCGGTAACCTGCTGGCCCGCACCGTGGCCGGTGTGCTGGCAGAATTCGGCGGCTGGCGGACTGTCTACTGGGCAGCGTCCGGGCTGCTGGTTCTGCTGGCACTGATCCTGTATCTGCGCCTGCCGCGGTACAAACAGGTATCTGAACTGAAATACAGCCAGTTGCTCGCGTCCATTGTGATACTGTTTGTCCGCACGCCGGTTCTGCGTGTCCGTGCCGCACTCGGTGCTATTGTGTTTGCCGCATTCGGCCTGCTCTGGACATCGATGGCCTTCCTGCTGGCATCAGATCCGTTTAATTATTCCGAAAGCACCATCGGGCTGTTCGGTCTGGCCGGTGCAGCCGGTGCGCTGATGGCGGGTCCCGCCGGACGTTTTGCCGATAAAGGTAAAGGCCGCCTGACCACCAGCGCCGGTCTGCTGCTCCTGCTGCTCTCCTGGGTCCCGCTGGCACTGAGCGGCTACTCTGTCGCCGCCTTTGTGGCCGGTGTGGTGATCCTGGATCTGGCCGTACAGGCTGTTCATGTCACCAATCAGAGTACCCTCTACCGGATGATGCCGGAGGCACGCAGCCGCCTGACCGCAGGTTATATGACCTGCTATTTCTGTGGCGGCGCATTCGGATCACTGCTTTCCGGCTATGCCTACAGCCACTACGGCTGGAATGGCGTCTGTTACAGCGGTGCCGCCGTCAGTGCCCTGGGTCTGGTAATCTGGCTTGCCGGGAAGAAGTATGATGTTCCGCAATCTGATGAGACACCTACTCGTCAGCAACCATCACACACCTGATTCCTCCGTAAAAAGCACCTTCCGGTGCTTTTTACACTCAAAAATCGGATAAATATCGCATAATAATCTACCACTTGTAGATTATCCCTTCATAAAAAGTTACAAATAACACTGTTAATCAAAGAAAATAATTTTTGACCACGTAAAATAGATACCACAGTGATAATCACTGCCATAACGGCTAATGAAAGTCATTTGATATTCTTCATTATCATGGTTCACTAATAAAAATTGACGTAATTTATGAAGCGAAAATTACGCATAATCAGAGTCAGCCACCCGGTAATGGAAATGTAAGTGATTTGCTAAATAATAAGTGATATTTGTGACTAACATTCATAAAATTTATGAATCAGTTGGCATTATCAACAGAAATGTAGTGATATTAACCTGCTATAATTGTTAAATTAATCTTTTGACCGGCCATTTCGCCGTGTCATAGCCGGGTTAACATACCAACAGAAACTAATAAGGTATCTCAATAATGGAAAGTTCATTTACACCGACAGAAGAGCTGCTTAACAGCCGGATTTCACAGCAGCAGAATCTGGGTGCAGATCTGCCGTATCAGGAAATTTTACTGACCCGGCTTTCAATGCACGTTCAGAGTAAATTATTAGAAAAACGCAACAATATGCTGAAATCTCAGGGCATCAATGAAACATTATTCATGGCGCTGATGATTCTGGATACTAAAGAATCTCACAGCATTCAGCCCTCAGAACTCAGTGCCGCTCTCGGCTCTTCCCGCACCAATGCGACCCGCATCGCGGATGAACTTGAAAAAAACGGCTGGATTGAACGCAAAGAGAGCCACAATGACCGCCGCTGTCTGCATCTGCACCTGACAGAAAAAGGCTCAGATTTTCTGCATAATCTTCTGCCGCCTCAGCATGATTCGCTGCGTCATATCTGGTCAGCACTGGACAATGATGAGCAGAAAAACCTGGAGAAACTGATGCGCAAATTGCTTATTCAGCTCGATAAGAGCGACAACTAAATAACCTTTTATTGTTTAAGGTTAATGAATAAGAGCTTTTCGCAATAAGTATGTGTAAAAAAACCTTTTCTGTTGGCCCGGATCCTTTATCCTTCACAGGCTGACATTTCTGACATCAATTGATGTGCTGACCATCCGGGCTTGCAATTGTCGTTAACCACAATGACGACAATAGCAAGCCTGTCTTTATTGCGGTTATGTCATGCGACACCTTAAAAAAAGAACAATATCCGGAGATAACTGATGAGTGTCAGTGAGGAAACTCAGGCTGCACAGCCCCCTGTCCGTAACAAAAAACGACAACGCCGTAATGCGCTGATGTTACTGACGTTACTGTTTGTATTACTGGGTGCGGCTTACACCGTTTACTGGTTTATAGTGCTCCGCCACCACGAATCCACCGATAACGCCTATGTCACCGGCAACCAGGTGATTGTGATGTCACAGGTATCCGGCAGTGTCACTACTGTCAGTGTGGATAATACCGACTACGTGACCGCCGGGACACTGCTGGTTCAGCTTGATAAGCGGGATGCCGGTCTGGCTCTGGAAAAAGCACAGGTCGCACTGGCAAACAGTGTCCGCCAGACACACCAGCAGATGATCAGCAGCCGTCAGTTACTGGCCGGTATTGACGTCCGCCGTTCAGAATTGACCCGTCTGCAAAATGACCTGCGCCGCCGGGAAGTGCTGGGTGCACAGAATGTGATTGGCAAAGAAGAACTTCAGCACGCCCGTGAAGCAGTTGTCAGCGCCAAAGCACAGCTGGACGTCGCCACCGAACAGTTTAATGCCAATAAAGCCGTTATTCTCGATACTCCGCTGAGCGAACAGCCTGCGGTGAAACAGGCGGCCACCGAAGTGCGCAATGCCTGGCTGGCGCTGGAACGGACAGATATCCGCAGTCCGGTGGACGGTTATGTCTCCCGCCGCAGTGTACAGGTCGGTGCGCAGATAACCCCGGCCACGCCGCTGATGGCGGTGGTACCGGCAACCGGAATGTGGATTGACGCCAACTTTAAAGAAACTCAGCTCAGCGCCATGCGTATCGGGCAGCCCGCCAAAGTGATCACCGATTTCTACGGCGATAAAGTCGTCTTCACCGGCACGGTTACCGGGCTGGATATGGGCACCGGCAGCGCCTTCTCCCTGCTTCCCGCACAAAATGCCAGCGGTAACTGGATTAAGGTCGTACAGCGCCTGCCGGTGCGTATCGCACTGGACCCGGCACAGCTGGAGCAATACCCGCTGCGTATCGGTCTTTCCGGTGATGTCACCGTGGACACTCAGAATACTGACGGCCCGGTGCTGTCGAAAAGTGTGCGTACCGATCCGGCCTATCATACCAATGCCCTGAGCATTGATATGCAACCGGCGGATCAGATGATCGCTGAGATTATCAGCCGCAATGCCGGTCAGTAAGGAGTCAGGGTTATGCAGGCGCCACTGACCGGAGCAAGACTGGCCTGGATGACAATCGCCCTGTCACTGGCGACCTTCATGCAGGTGCTCGACTCCACCATCGCCAACGTGGCGATCCCGACAATTGCCGGTAACCTGGGTTCTTCTAACTCTCAGGGAACCTGGGTGATTACCTCATTCGGGGTGGCAAATGCCATCTCCATTCCGATCACAGGCTGGCTGGCCAAGCGGATCGGCGAAGTGCGTCTGTTTATGTGGTCGACGGCGCTGTTTGCCATATCCTCCTGGTTATGCGGTATTTCCAACAGCCTGGGTATGCTGATTTTCTTCCGCGTGATCCAGGGTCTGGTGGCAGGGCCGCTGATCCCGTTATCGCAAAGTCTGCTGCTCAATAACTATCCCCCGGCAAAACGTACCATGGCGCTGGCGCTCTGGTCGGTAACCATTGTTATCGCCCCGATCTGCGGGCCGATCCTCGGCGGTTATATCAGTGACAACTATCACTGGGGCTGGATTTTCTTTATTAACGTGCCGTTCGGGATTGTGATCATGATGCTGACCGCAAAAACCCTGGAAGGCAGGGAAACCAAAACAGAAATCCGTCCGATTGATACCGTCGGGCTGATCCTGCTGGTGGTCGGGGTCGGTTGTTTACAGATTATGCTCGACCAGGGCAAGGAGCTGGACTGGTTTAACTCAACGGAGATTATTGTCCTGACCGTGATTGCAGTGATCGCCATCGCCTTCCTGATAGTCTGGGAGCTGACGGATGACCACCCCGTGGTGGACTTATCACTGTTTAAGAGCCGGAACTTCACGATAGGCTGTCTCAGTCTCAGTCTTGCCTATATGCTCTATTTCGGTACCATTGTTCTGCTGCCTCAGCTGTTACAGGGGGTATTCGGCTATACTGCCACCTGGGCAGGACTGGCTTCCGCGCCGGTCGGCATTCTGCCGCTGCTGATCACCCCGCTTATCGGCAAATATGCCCATAAGGTGGATTACCGGATCATTGTGACATTCAGCTTCATTATGTATACCGTCTGCTTCTACTGGCGTGCCTATACCTTTGAGCCGGGAATGGACTTTGCCGCTGCTGCCTGGCCGCAGTTTGTGCAGGGGCTGGCGATCGCCTGTTTCTTTATGCCGCTGACCACCATCACGCTTTCCGGTCTGCCGCCGGAAAAAATGGCATCGGCATCCAGCCTGTCAAACTTTACGCGGACACTGGCGGGGGCTATCGGGACATCCATCACCACCACACTGTGGACGCAGCGGGAATCGATGCATCACGCCAATTTTGCTGAAAATATCAACCCGTTCAACCCGGATACACAGCAGATGTACCACACACTGGGTGAAATGGGGATGTCACAGCAGCAATCGTCGGCCTACATCGCAAAAGTGATCACCGACCAGGGGCTGATTATCTCCGCCAATGAAATCTTCTGGCTCTCAGCCGGTGTCTTCCTGGTTCTGATGCTGCTGGTCTGGTTTGCCAAACCACCGTTTACTGCCGGTGGCAGCGGTGGCGCGCATTAGAAAAAAGAATAAAGGCACTGCGGTGCCTTTATCTTTATTTGTCATTTAAATAACAAAATTAAATATATTCACTCCGTGACTTATTAAACAATAATAAAACACAAGTTTATTAACAGAATAATTACTTGCTCTTAAAATCATTAAATTGTTATTCTTATTTCACCGCAGAAAAAGACACTTTTCAGCTGCGGTATTAATATCACGGATGATTATTTATATAACATTCACAAGGGAGTGTGACCATGATTTAGCATCATTAATACGGTTTGCCATAATTTTTACTTTTAATGCATATTTTTGCACCATGCTCCGGCATGGTTTTTTTATAATATTAATATCTGTTATTAATAGCAGTCTTTCCGGTACAGCCGGTATGATTGGCGCGCTGACAGACAGGTGAACAAATTGCAGGACATCCATGAGCGCATTGTTAGATAAATTCATAAATCTCTGTAATATTCCGAAGTGGGATATTCATAACTACCTGCCGAGTAATCAGAATAAAAACCAGGATACCATACTGACGGATTATCATCTGACGCGAATTGCTGAGCATTATTATTTCCGTCATGATATCACAAGAGACATTTATTTGTGTTTACGGGGTGATGTTTACTTTTATATTCTTTCTGAATATCTCGATCAGGTCCATTGTGTACTGCCGTTATCACCGACAAATAATCTTCATCATCATATTTCAGAAAAAACATTCATGAATATCATTAGTCATAAAGGTGATGTTCTGATGGCGGGGAAGCTTTCCCTGGATGACGGTCTGATTAAAAGCTGGCGCCCGTTTGATACCTTTACCGGTGATATCGCCAGGTATCAGCGGGCACTGGACTCTGATGCCATCAAAAGCCTGCTGACACTTCATCTGATCAATTAAAAAACCCGGCACACGCCGAGTTTTTATCAATCATAATCAGAAGTATATCAGCTGACTTTATTCTGCTGCCACCAGCGCGCCAGGATAATCCCGGTTGCGACTGATACGTTCAGGCTTTCGACATTCCCCGTGCCGCCGACAGACAGGCGCATATCCCCGCCTTCCCAGACCGCGTCACTCAGGCCGTCGCTCTCTTCGCCCAGCACCAGCACCATTTTTGCAGGCAGTGTGGCTTTCGCCAGATCGGTGCTGCCTTTGTGGCTGGAGGTGGTGACGATGGCATACCCTTTTTTGCGGAATAAATCCAGCGTGTCGGTCAGACCATCCGCATCAATCCCGACCAGATGCTCAGCGCCACCTTCCGCAGTACGGACTGCCGCACCGGATTCCAGCACAGAAGCATCCTGGAGGATCACACCGTTGACACCGAAGTGAGCACAGCTGCGCATAATACCGCCGAGGTTATGCGGATTGCCGACATTTTCCAGCGCCAGTACGCAATCCTGCTCACCGGCAGTTTCCAGATAAGTTTCCGCGCTCACACCGCCGCGTTTTTTAATCAGGAAGCAGACGCCGCCGTGATGTTCAGTACCGGATGCTTTTTCCAGCTCTTCCTCATCCACCACATGATAGGCTTTGCGGTTGGCTGCCAGCCATTTCAGGGCATCGCGGAAACGCGGTGTGACTGACTGAACAAACCAGGCACGCACAATACGCTCCGGGCGGCTGCGGAACATCGCCTGACAGGCGTTTTCCCCGTAGATACGGGTCTCTTCCTGGCGCTGACGGCGCAGCTGTGCAGGATCGATCTGGCTTTTTCCGCTGATACCACCGTGATCAGGAACCAGCGCTTCCCCGTCCTCTGACGGCTGGCGGGACACCGTTTTCCACGGTGAACGGCCGTCGTCGGAATAACTTCCCTGACCTCTGCGTTCGCCGCGATCACTGCGGTCACTGCGCTCGCCACGATTACCGCGTTCATTGCGATCCCCGCGCGGGCCGCGGCTGTTACGGTCACCGTGGTCAGATCCACGGCCACCGCGTCTGTCTGATTTTTTCTGATCGTCCTGTTTGTCCTCACTTCGGACATACATCACTTTTACTTTGCCGTTTTTACCATTTAATGAGTCGTTCATGTGTTTCTCCCACGCCATTTCCGGGGGCGAAGATTACCCGATATCGTCCGGACCTGCCGGTTACTGTCACCGGCCGCCCCCGCCGGAGGCGCTGAACTCAGGCGCCCCCGCGAAAAATCATGCTATTGTGCAGCGTTAACAGTACAATGCATACTGTTTTTTGTGAAACCAGCCGATAAAAATGAAGATCAATTCTGTTTACCAGTTACGCCAGCGGCGTCTGGCACAATCCACCCGCATTTTCCGTGCCCGGGGATGCCGGGTAGTCCGTTGTAATTACTGCTTATTACCGGAAAAAAACTGTTTGTGTGACACCATACAGACCCGGGATGCACGCAGTCAGTTCTGTCTGCTGATGTATGACACAGAGCCGCTCAAACCCAGCAATACCGGAAAGCTGATCGCTGATGTCCTGCCGGACACACAGGCATTTCTGTGGTCGCGCACCGAACCGGACGACGCCCTGCTCACACTCCTGAAAGATGACACCCGTCAGCCATACCTGATTTTCCCGCAGGCGTATGCCGCACCGCAGCGTCAGGTGTTCAGTGATGTACCGGAAAATACAAAACCGCCGCTGTTTATTCTGCTCGACGGCACCTGGCCGGAAGCCCGGAAAATGTTCCGCAAAAGCCCGTATCTCGATGATATCCCGCTGCTCTCCATCAATGATCTGGCTCAGAAGGATTACCTGCTGCGGGTCGCCGCCCGGGAAGATCAGCATTGCACCGCCGAAGTCGCCGCTGCGGCACTGATGATGGCCGGTGATACCGCTGCCGGAAAACAGCTGCTGGATCACTTCACCTGCTTCCGCCGTCAGTATTTGAAGGGTAAGTCACATCTTCCGGTGGTACAAATCAGAGCAGAGGAGCTGCTTTTAGGCTAAATTAAAGCACACGGGAATCCGGTCTGAGGAGAACACCATGAGTCAGCGCGGCCTTGAAGCATTACTCCGGCCTCAATCCATTGCGGTTATCGGTGCATCCGAAAAGCCCAACCGGGCGGGTTCCCGGATGATGAGCAATCTGCTCAGCGGCGGTTTTGCCGGGCCGGTTCTGCCGGTCACGCCGTCACGCCGCTCAGTGCAGGGGGTGCTGGCATATCCGTCTGTCGCGGATCTGCCGCTGGTGCCGGATCTGGCCATTATCTGCACCCATTCCAAACGTAATACCGGCCTTCTGAATGAACTCGGTGAGCTGGGCTGCCGTGCAGTCATTATTCTCTCTGCCCCTGCATCACAGACAGCAGAGCTGAAACAGATCTGTCAGCACTATAATATCCGTCTGCTCGGCCCGAACAGTCTGGGGTTACTGGCTCCCTGGCAGGGGCTGAATGCCAGTTTTTCCCCGGTGCCGGTACTCAAAGGTAAACTGGCGTTTATTTCCCAGTCCGCCGCCGTTTCCAACACGATTCTGGACTGGGCACAGCAGCGGGAAACCGGTTTTTCCTGTTTTATTTCACTCGGCAGCAGCGCGGATATTGATATCGACGATATGCTGGATTTTCTTGCCCGTGACAGCAAAACCAGCGCTATTCTGCTCTATCTCGAACATATTCATGATGCACGGCGTTTTATGTCCGCCGCCCGCAGTGCCTCACGCAACAAGCCGATCCTGGTGGTCAAAAGCGGCCGGACTCAGCGCGCGCAATTACTGACCGGTGAAACGCCGAGCCTGGATATCGCCTATGACGCGGCGATTCAGCGCGCCGGTCTGCTGCGGGTGCAGGACACCCACGAAATGTTTTCCGCCGTGGAAACGCTGACGTTTATGAAGCCGCTGCGCGGTGAACGCCTCGCTATTATGAGTAACGGCGCGGCACCGGCGGCCATGGCGCTGGATGAACTGTTCCGCCGCAGGGGAAAAATTGCCGGTCTCAGCGACGAAAGCAGTGCCGCACTCGCGGCGGTGCTGCCGGATGATTTTGTGATAAATAACCCGCTGGATCTGCGCGATGATGCCACGGTGGATCGCTATATCGGCGCACTGAATATCCTGCTCGACAGCCACGATCATGATGCTCTGCTGATCCTGCACTCCCCCAGCGCCATTGCGCCGGGCAAAGAAGCCGCAGCCCGGATTATTGCCGCCATTACACAGCATCCGCGCAGCCGCTGGCTGACTATTTTCACCAACTGGAGCGGCGAATATTCCTCACAGGAGGCCCGTCGTCTGTTCGGCGAGGCGGGGATACCCACTTACCGGACGCCGGAAGGTGCTGTGACGGCCTTTATGCATATGGTCGAATTCCGCCGCAACCAGAAACAGCTTGCGGAAACCCCCGCACTGTCCGAAGGGCTGACTGCCAACCGGCAGCAGGCACATCACTGCATCGACAACGCCCTGCGCCGTCAGCACACCGTACTTGATACCTATGAAGTTGAACCGGTACTGGATGCTTACGGGCTGAATATTCTGCCGACCTGGATAGCCCATTCTGCGGAGGATGCCGTTACCATTGCCGAAACACTGGGTTATCCGGTGGCACTGAAACTGCGTTCACCGGATATCGCACATAAATCTGATGTACAGGGCGTAATGCTTTATCTGCGGGATAAACAGGAAGTCGCCACCTCAGCGGCAGCGATTATTGATCGTGTGACACAAAATTTTCCCGATGCACAGATAGACGGGCTGATTGTTCAGTCGATGGCCAACCGCGCCGGGGCACAGGAACTGCGGATTGCCGTTGAACAGGACGCGGTTTTCGGCCCGGTGATTATGCTGGGTGATGCCAGCCGCCCGTGGGATGATGAATCTCCTGCGGCCATTGCCCTGCCGCCGCTCAATATCGCGCTTGCCCGTTATCTGGTCATTCAGGCGATTAAAAATAACAAACTGGCAGCCGGCAGTGCCCTGAATCCGCTGGATATCGCGGGACTGAGCCGGGTGCTGGTACAGGTATCCAACCTGATTATTGACTGTCCGCAGGTGGTGACACTCGATTTACACCCGCTGCTCGCCTCCGGTACGGAATTTACCATCCTGGATGCTACCATGACGCTGGCACCGGCTGCCGGTGACGGCCGTCAGCGCCTGGCTATCCGCCCGTACCCGGCGGAACTGGAAGAGGATTTCCGGTTAAAAGACGGTGCAGTTGTGCATGTCCGCCCTATCCTGCCGGAAGATGAACCTTTACTTAAAGCCTTTATTGACCGCGTGACTAAAGAAGATCTTTATTACCGTTATTTCAGCGAAATCAGCGAATTTACCCATGACGACCTGGCAAAAATGACCCAGATTGATTATGACCGCGAAATGGCTTTTGTGGCGGTGGATACCGGCGGCCAGATTATCGGGGTTGCCCGCGCGATGTCAGACCCGGATAACCGGGAAGCCGAATTTGCTGTGCTGGTGCGGTCAGATATGAAAGGTAATACCCTGGGTTATCAGTTGATGAGTAAACTGCTTGCCTACACAAAATCACGCGGCATACTCCTGATGACTGCCATCACCATGCCGGAGAACCGCAATATGATCCGGCTGGCGAAAAAGCTCGGTTTTACCATCGAAACGCAATTTGAGGACGGTATCGTCAACCTGACTCTTCACCTCAATTCTGAAATGTCCGCAGCGCAATAGCCAAAGACGGACAACGTGATATATGACACAGACTTAACCCTCACTTAAGCAGAAAGTGAATTGCTGCGCACAATCAGACAAACTGGTGATATAATCCTTTGATCTGTTCATCTTTTCATTACCGGCCCGGTCTCTGTTATTCTGTCACCGCCGCCTATAACTAAAGAGATAATTCGCACTGTGATGTTGTCAAAATTCAAATCCGCGAAACACCAACAGCACCTTGCACAACTGCCGAAGTTAGCACAGTCAGCGGATGATGTTGAAACGCTGTTCCATACCCGCGACTTTAAAGGGCGTCTGTTAGCAGAAATTGCCGGTGCAAAAAAAACCATTTATATTTCTGCGTTATATATTGAGCACGATGATGCAGGCCGGGATTTCCTTGATGCTCTGTATGCCGCCCAAAAGGCCAATCCGGAACTGGATATTAAAGTCTTTGTTGACTGGCACCGCGCACAGCGCGGACGTATCGGCGCAGAAGCCAACGCCACCAATGCGGACTGGTATCATACTGTTGCCGCATCTCACCCGGATCTTCATGTCCCGATCTTCGGTGTGCCGGTGAATACCCGCGAAGCTCTGGGTGTTTTGCATCTGAAAGGTTTTATTATTGACGACACGGTGATTTACAGCGGCGCCAGCATCAATAATGTCTATCTGTATCAGCATGATAAATACCGTTATGACCGCTACCACTTCCTGCGCAATCCGGAACTGGCGGCGGCAATGAAACTGTTTATTGATGAAACTCTGCTGCCGGAACCGGCAGTACAGAAGCTTGATACCGAAACGCGCGTGAAAACACCGGAGATCAAAAACCAGATCCGCGATTTCCGCATGAAACTGCGCCATGCCGCATACCATTTCACCCCGCAGGCACTTCCTGATGATCAGCTGGCCGTTACGCCGCTGATTGGCCTCGGGAAAAAGAATATGCTCAATAACACCATTGAGCACCTGATGTGTTCCGCGCAGGAAAAAGTGGTTATCTGTACGCCGTATTTCAACCTGCCGTCAGCACTGGTGCGCATTATCAGCCGCCTGCTGCGGGACGGGAAAAAAGTGGAAATCATTATCGGCGATAAAACCGCGAATGATTTCTATATCCCGCCGGAAGAGCCGTTCAAAATTATCGGCGGCCTGCCTTATCTCTATGAAATCAATCTGCGCCGCTTTATGCAGCGTCTTCAGCGGTTCTCTGACAGTGAGCAGCTGACCATTCGTCTGTGGAAGGATGATGACAACACCTATCACCTGAAAGGGATGTGGGTGGATAATCAGTGGCAGCTTATCACCGGTAATAACCTGAATCCGCGCGCCTGGGGGCTGGATCTGGAAAATGCGATCCTTATCCGTGATCCGAAACAGGAACTGCATGCACAGCGTCAGGAAGAACTGTCGGCTATCCGTACGAACACAACCATTATCCGCAGCTACACTGAGCTGGATAATATCCGTGATTATCCGGTCAAAATCAAAAAACTGCTGCGCCGTCTGCGCCGCGTCCGTCTTGACCGCCTGATCAGCCGGATCCTCTGATTCAAACCTCCCGGCACCGGCCGGGATTTTTTTATCTGTTCCCCGGAGTACTGTTATGCCTGTGACGTTACGTACCTGTTTAGCCGTATCTTTCAGCCTGCTGCTGAGTTCCGGCTGTTCGGTGCATCTTGCCAATGACAGCTGGACCGGACGGGATAAAGCCCAGCATTTTGCCTTTTCAGCCGCAACGGCTATTGCCGCCAATGCGTATGGCGATCACCAGAACTGGCAGCACCGGCACAGCGCACAATTCGGCATCGGATTTTCTGTTGCGCTGGGAGCTGCCAAAGAATTTTACGACAGCCGCCCGGGCGGTACCGGCTGGAGTGTGAAAGATTTTGTCTGGGATATCGCCGGTGCTGTTGCCGGTTACAGTGTGTACCAATCGCTTAAATAAAAATCCGGTGACCGGACAGTGTTAATTTTGTGAGGAACATCATACATAAAAATGGTTTGTTACATTTAACCTTTCAGGTATAACATCGCCCCGGAGAATTTAAACAAATAATAACTTTTCGATTTAAATAGTGTCGTTTATTTTTTATTCTGTTTTTATAACTAAAAATAAAATTAATACAACGAAAGACATATTAATATGAAAATCATATTTTCATTATAACGCCGGCAGTAATAAAAAATAGAAATAAAAACAAATAAAGAATGAAAATAATATGTCTAGGTGCAAATACCTACATTAAAAATAAAATAATAACATATTCATGTCATTAGATTACCGCAATAAGAATCCCCTTATTTCCTTCGTAGTAAAAACCTCGTAATTGATTGATAATCATAAATATCACACTCTCTTTGTTTTTACCTATATTCCGAATACAGGCTACTATTATGACATTCAAACTTTCACAAATTACCGTATTGGTAGTTAGTGCACTTTCCGTATCTGCGGGAATGGCAGCTACTATCGATGACACTGTTAATATCGACAATAACAATGCCGGACCGATTATTACAGGGAAACCGAATTCCAATGATACTGTTAAATATACCGGTACGATCAGTAACAGCCCGAACACTATCACATTTGTTGGTAATGAATCAGCTACAGAAAGCGGTGTATATTACACCGATGTAACAAATGGCAGCGGTAGTGTTATCGGTACCAGAGCCAATTATGACTACAAATATTTTTATTCTCCGGTCGAAGTAGATGGTCTGGCTATTACAGATTCCAGTGTCCGCATCAATGGTAAGGCAGATAATTTAACCGTCGGCGGTGACTCTGTTGTCACCATTACCGGTAGCGATGCCTATGACCAGTACCGGGGCGCCAATTATCAAAATCCATCTGATGCAAGCTCACAATATACACCCGCCCGTCACGGTTTTACTAACAACCGTCAGGATGAAGTTACTATCAGTACCGGAAACGGGACTTATAATGATAATTCCAAACAATATCTGGACGGGCAACATATTGGTGATGTCAAAAAAACAGGCACCAATGGTGCAAGCTTAACCATTAAAGGTACTGTTGTTAACTACCCCCGCTTAGGAGCCGATAATGGTGAATACCTGGTTGCTACCGGTGATACCTTTAACGGCAAAGCCGAACAGCATGTAGGTGAACGCTCACTGTCACAAGGTGCAACATTTAACGGCCAGAGCTCACAACATCTCAAAGGTAAAGACGGTAAAAAAGCCATATCCCTTGATGCGACCTTTACCGGCACTGCGGGTGTAAAACATACCGGTCAGACTGTCGGCAGCAATGGACTGGCAATCGACTCCACCTTTGATTATGCAGATCAGGATATCTCTTCCGGTGGTGTTGCCAAAAACAACATCCTTCGTAACGGTGACCAAAAGGTCAGCGGTGAAGCTATTAATACCAGCATCACTAACGGTAATCAGACCATCAGTGGCAAAGCCACCACAAACAGCATCGATAATACCAATGGCACACACGGCCTTCAGTTAATCAGCGGTGAAGCGACTGACAATACACTGAAAAATGCCGGCCAGGTCATTGAGAAAACCGGTGTTGCCGTTAATAACGTTATCGATAATGCCGGTGCTGAGCATGGCGTTCAGGTTGTACGCGGTAAAGCGGAAAATAACACTCTGACCAACACTGACCAGCGTGTTGAAAAAGATGGTATCGCCTCCGTTAAAAACGACATCACCGACGGCAGCCAGCTTGTGGATGGTTTTGCAGAAAATAATACCATTACTAACAAAGCCGGTAATCGCGGTAAACAAGTGGTCAATGGCACCGCCAATAACAACACACTGACTGAAACGGATCAGTTTGTCGGCAAAGACGGCATTGCCGGTATTAAAAATGACATCACCAACGGCAGTCAGTATGTGGATGGTTTTGCCGAAAATAATACCATCACCAATAATGCAGATAAACGTGGTGAGCAGGTTATCAGCGGTACCGCCAATAATAACAAACTGATCAATACGAATCAGATTGTTAAAAAAGACGGCATGGCCGGTGTTAAAAATGACATCACAGATGGTAATCAATATGTGGACGGCACTGCTGTTAACAACACCATCAACAATACCGATGCCAAAAACCCGGGTGTACAGATTGTCAGCGGCACCGCAACCACCAACGAGCTGAACAACGTCAGCCAGGTGATTAAAAAAGGCGGCCTTGCCACCGATAACACTCTGACCGGTAATTCTCACTTAACCGTTGAAAATGGCGGCGAAGCGAAAAATAACACCCTCAACGGCGACATCGATATGATTGTTGAGGTGAATGGTAAAGCGACCGGCAAAACCCTCTTTAACGGTAAAAACCATCTGGATCTGTATGCTGCCACCACCAATGGCGCGTATGTTGAAGATCTTGAACTCAGTCAGACCAAAGGCAATAGCTCAATCACTGTTTATGAAGGCACTCAGGAGCACGATGCTGTCACTATCGATACATTAAACGGTAAAGCGGCTGTGAATTTTGACCACCGGACTAACCCGGCGGGCCATACTCAGATGAATATCAATAATCTGGGTAACAATAATCCGGCGCAGTATGATAACACCACATTAGATTTCACCCTGAACAGCAATATCCTCAATGGTAACTCTGATTTTATCAATACTGATAATGCTTATGGTCAGCATTATGTCACCATTATTGAGCGGGATACCGGTAAAGAAGCCGTTCTGAGCCGTCCTCAGTCCGCCGATTTTGCCTATGTGAAAAACGTGAACGGTGACAGCAACGCCGTCTTTGGTATGAAGGATGCAGACGGGAAAATTCTTGATCTTATGGATGCCGGTACTTACATCCATAACATTCAGACCCGCACCGGTGCCGGTAATGACACCACATGGTCATTCACCGCGACAGATCGCCTGACACCAAGTGCGCGTGCGGTACTCGCGCTGTCCTCCGCGCCGCAGCTGATGTACAACAATGAAGTTGATCATCTGCGTGCCCGTCTGCATATGCTGCGTACCAGCGACAGTATTGAGAACGGTCTCTGGATGCAGGGTATCGGCAGTAATACCAAAGTGGATAAGGATCAGATTCAGTACAAACTGAAACACGCCGGTCTGGAACTGGGCGCAGATTATCAGTTAGCGTTAAACAGTGACAGTAAACTGGTTCTGGGCGGTTTCACCGGGTTTGATAAAGGTGACGTTAAAAATGCCTGGGCAGGTACCAGTGATATCGACAGCTATACCTTTGGTGCCTATGCCACTTACCTGAACACCAATGGCTGGTATGCCGATGCATTACTGAAATATAACCACTTTGATAATAAACTGAAGACAACATCCACCAACGGTTATGATGTCAGCAGCGACAATTACTCTACCTCTGTCTGGGGGATGGCGCTGGAAACCGGTTATAGCTTTACCTTCAGTAATCAGACCTTTATCACCCCATACGGTCAGTTAGCCTACAACCAGATGGGTAGCAAAAACATCACACTGAGCAATGAAATGGAAGCTGAAATCAAAAATCAGCGCTCATTTACCAGTGAACTGGGTGTGAATGCCGGTAAAGACTTCAGCTTCAATAACGGCCTGATGTTCTCCCCATATGTGAAAGCTGCGTGGAATCATCAGTATGAAAACGGTAATGAAGTTGAGTTTAACCGTTTCAACACCATTAACCTGGATTTATCCGGCAGTACCGGTAAATTCGGTGCCGGTTTCAATGCCCGCTATAATAACGTGAATATGTTCATGGAATTACAGCACATTGCCGGTGATGCGGTTTACTCTCCAATCAACGGCCAGATTGTTATCCGCTATAACTTCTGATAAGGTATCAGAGCCTGAAAAAGCTGCCGTAAGGCAGCTTTTTTATTACTCTCAGCACAAATATATCGATTATTTAATGTGAATGTAAATAATTAAATATAATTAAGATACCTCTGCCGGATAATATCATTCACTTTCTTTATACGATAACGAATATTTGATCGCAGCCAGCTATCTTGTGTCCATTCATTATCAACTGTTTCCTGACCGAATAAATGCGATGCAATCTCCCGTTGAGAACATCCTTTATTTAAGCTGTCCATCATTATTAGTAATAACTTATTATCCTCAGAAAGTGATGAACATTTCGCTTTGTTATTAAGCACTTCATTAATAACATCGGTATTATTTTTTTTGCTGTTTAACTCAAGCGATATGTATATATATCTATTGAATAGATCTTCAGTGTCACTTCCGGGATTAACAAAAAATTGAAAATAACCATGATTATTAAAGACTTTAATACAGTATATTCCATTATTTAAAATGATAGTCCGGTAGTCGATGTTCTCTTTCTTTAAGATAGTTTCTATTGATAAATTTCCTTCGTTGCTCAGTAATACTCTGAATGAGCGCCTGCTGAGCCCTTCCGCCCAGAAAACATCATCAGCTGCACACTCAGGATCGACATACCTTAGCAACCCCCATTTTGTTTCCGCATTCATATCTGACGCTGTTTGTCTTTGCGGGTCAAAATGGTGATGCGTTCCGGATGTGTTACCGTGTAATTTCCAGTCTTCAGCATACTCAGGAATTCTGCGGAGAAATTCCCATGCGATGTCGATACTTCCTTTGATACTCATAACAATACCTCTGCTGACCTGATACTATCTGAATATAAAGATAATTATATTTTTTTAACTAAGTCGTAAAAAAACAAAATGAATATATATGACTACACCAATAAGCCAAAAATAACAATATTATACTTTTATGTAAAAATCATATCACAGTACAGGAACATAAAATGACAATTAACATCATAATACTTAATAAACTTATGAAAAAAATAGGTTATCAACGATATTTTTGGTTTTTTATTTATGCACCCACGCACTATTTTTAAGAAAAATCCTTGTATTTTACATTTTCAGCGGTGTTTAATCACACTAAGATTTGTCCTCGTAAAACCTACAAGGTGATATTTATTATTTTAAATTTATCCCTTTTTAAAAAACATCATCCGATATTAGGATGAAATGAAACAGGACGTTAATAGCTTCGGGATGTGATAATGAATATAAATAATCACGATATTTACGGCGTAGAATTCGACCCGCTCTTCAGCGAGATTGAGGCTATTCTGACTCAGTCTGAAGAGTCAGCCAATCCGTTATCCGGAGAGGATGAGCTTCCCGATATTAACTGGATTACCATTTCAGAGAAAACCAGTGAGTTATTATATCAATATAAAGACCTGCGTGTTTTGTTGTGGTCATTACGGGCAAATATGTATATTGACGGCATTTCATCGTTATTCAGCGGAATGAAAACGCTGAGTGAGCTGATTGAAAATGACAGTGAATTATTATATCCGAAATCAGAGGATGGTGATATCCGCAGCGGCCATGCTGCGGCACTGGGATGGTTATCCGCATCGCAATGTATTTCAGAGCTGAAGCAGACAAAAATTACTGCTGACCATCATTATACCCTGAATGATATCGCCGCCATCGACAGCGGTGAAATACGGGATAATTATGCCACATCACTGAGTGCATTATTAACATCACTCACAAACAGTGATGACATCAATATCAGCAATATTTCCGGAAATTTTTCATTTGTTATACAGTCACTTGATAAAATAGAAGGGTATGCCAACCAATATACTGACGGTTATATTCTCGATTGCAGCGTGTTAAAACAATTCCTGACGCGCTGCATCAGTACCCTTAATCAGCTGACCTCTTTTTCTGATACCGATAATCATTCTGAACCACAGGAATCACTCCCTGACAGTATTAATCCGGATACTCCGGTAACAACACCATCAAACGGGACGGTCAGAATTACCGATATTACATTACTCTCCCGTCAGGAAGTCTTAATTATGCTGGACTGCATACTTGATTATTTTCAGCGTTATGAACCCAGCCACCCGGTTCCGATATTTATCCGGCGTTCCAAACAAATGATTGGAATGGATTTCGCCTCAATCGTTGAAAAACTCCTTCCGGAGTCAGTCAGCACATTACAACAATTTACCGGAAAGTAATATTTCCTTTATTGCAATGAGGATTGTGAGATGGCCAAAGATATCAGCTCTCAGAAATTTATCGGCAGAAATAATGCACCGCGTGTGCAGATTGAATATGACGTCGAAATTTACGGCTCGCAAAAGAAAGTTGAACTTCCGTTTGTTACCGGCGTTATGACGGATCTATCAGGGCATCGCGCCGTTCCTCTGCCATCGGTGGAAGAACGCCAGTTCCTCTGCCATCGGTGGAAGAACGCCAGTTCCTCACCTTTGATCAGGATAACTTTGACTCCAGAATGCGGGCAATCCGTCCCCGCCTTTCCTTCTATGTCGAAAATATGCTCACCGACAACCCGGAAGAGCTGCTGGATGTTGAGCTGGAATTTGAATCGATGGAAGACTTCGAGCCGGGAGCCATTGCCGCCCGGGTTCCGCAGATGCAGAAACTGCTGGAAGCACGGGCACATCTGACGGATCTGATTACCTATATGGACGGAAAATCCAGTGCAGAGGATGTTATCCGCCAATTACTGGAACAGCCCGATTTCTTAATCCGTCTGGCAAATGATGCGAAAGGTACCGTTGCCGCTGCCGGACCGGATATTACTGATGTGAACGGGGAGAATGACGAGTGAGCGAACAATTAACCCGGAGTACGAACGAAAAGGATCAGGCGGTTTTAACCACGCCCGGTGAACAGAGCGAATTAGATATTCTGTTGCAGCGTTCATTCAGACCCAGCACCACGGAAGCTTCTGCGGCTGTCCGCAGCGCCATCAATACCCTGGCGGAATATGCCAATTTCGGCAAAGTGAAAGTCAGCCGGGATGTGGTTCTGACCATTGAATCCATGGTCGCGGAAATTGACGATAAATTATCCGCACAAATGAACCGGATACTGCACAACAAGGAGTATCAGAAACTGGAATCCTCCTGGCGGGGACTCGGCTATCTTGTTGATAATACAGATGTCAGTGAAACACTGAAGATCCGCGTATTAAATATCAGCAAAGATGAGCTGTCCAAAACACTCCGCCGCTACCGGGGCTCCGCCTGGGATCAGAGCCCGGTATTTAAAGCGGTATATGAACAGGAATACGGCCAGTTTGGTGGTGAGCCTTTCGGCTGCATGATCGGCGACTTTGAATTTGATCACAGCAACAAAAGTGTCTCCCTGCTGACGGAAATCTCCAAAATTGCCGCAGCGGCACACTGCCCGTTTATTACCTCCGCCGCGCCGTCCATCATGCAGATGAATAACTGGCAGGAACTGGGGAATCCGCGTGATATCGGCAAGATTTTCACCACGCCGGAATATGCGCCGTGGCGGCGTCTGCGCGACAGCAACGACTCCCGCTATCTGGTGATGACCATGCCGCGTTTTCTCTCCCGGCTGCCGTATGGTGAGAAAACCAATCCGATTGAGGATTTCGCCTTTGAGGAAGTGGTGAACCCGTATGATGTCAATGATTTCAGCTGGACAAATGCGGCCTATGCCACGGGCGTGAATATCAATCGCGCCTTTGCGGAATACGGCTGGTGCTTACGCATCCGCGGTATTGAATCGGGAGGCTCGGTGGAAGAATTACCGGCCTATGCATTCCCGTCGGACGAAGGTGGTTATGAGCTGACCTGTCCGACTGAAATTGCGATTTCTGATCGCCGGGAAAATGAATTATCCAATGCCGGATTTTTACCGCTGGTTTACCGCAAGCATTCTGACTTCGCTGCATTTATCGGTTCCTGCACACTGCATAAACCGGTTATTTATGAAGATCCTGACGCCACTGCGAATGCGAAATTATCCGCCCGTCTGCCTTATATTTTTGCCACCTGCCGGTTTGCACATTACCTCAAATGTATTGTGCGCGACAAAATCGGTTCTTTCCGCTCGCGGGATGATATGCAGATCTGGCTGAATGACTGGCTGATGAAATATGTTGACGGCGATCCGACTATTTCCACGGAAGCCACCAAAGCAAAACGTCCGTTAGCCGCTGCCGAAGTGCATGTCGAAGATGTTGAAGATGATCCGGGTTTTTATAAAGCACATTTTTATTTACGCCCGCATTATCAGCTGGAAGGAATGACCGTGTCATTGCGCCTGGTCTCTAAATTACCTTCCAGTAAAGAAAATAATAAATAAAAGATTTATTGCTGAGCACGAATGAGTATCTGTTTTTACTATCAGGAGACACATTCTCAGGGACGAGAAAATGATGTTTATATTTCATATCAGAAATATATTTAATTGTCGTAATATCAATTCAGGAGTGAATTAAATGACAGCATTAGTCGATTATTTTTTAAAAATTGAAGGTGTCGAAGGTGAATCTCCGGATCAGCAATATGGCGGCTGGATCCAGCTTCAGGCCTGGCAATGGTCAGCAGGATTTTATGACTGTCACCTTCAGTAACTGCCTGGTTTCAACCTTTAAAACTGTCGGTAATATGCCTCTGGACCCGCAGGTTAAAGTGGATGCGGATACCGTACTGCCAACCGACGTTATCAGTCTGAACTTTGCCCGCATTGAAGTGGAATATAAAGAGCAGAAAAATGATGGTTCTATGGGTGCCGTTATTAAAGCAGGTTATGACCTGAAGGCAAACGCCCGTATTTAACCGGCTGTAATACAGGAAAATCATGTCACGATTATTATTTGTCTGTAAGACGGATAAATAATGTATTGCGGTATGGTTTTCCCTTTACGGAAAAAAATATGAAATCATCCGCGCCGATGTTATTTGATAAATTAAGTCTTAACAGACGAAGAATACATTTACCGCAATGGCGTGATGTTTTATTACGCGATATTGAATTGTTATTAAATGATGCCGCACACAGCGCCTCATTAGCATTAGATAAAAAAACACACTGTATTAACTCTGTAATTAATTACGGACTCCCGACACTCAGCCCGAAAGTGCCGGTTAATACTGACCCGATTGTACTGGCGAAAAGAATACAGCAAATCATTGCAACATTTGAACCGAGACTGGACCCGCGCTCAATCCGGGTCACGCCGTTTGTGAATAAGAATGAAACCTGGACCCTGGCACTGCTTTTCGACATTTATGCCAAAACCAATTTACCGGATGAAGATCTTACCGTGAATTTACGTATCGCCCTGGATTATTCATACGGCAGTGTCCGCGTCATCTGATCCGGCACACTAACTTTAACGACAGGATGCCCTTATGCTGAGTGACCGTTTTCTGACATTGTACAACGAGGAATTGCGTTTCCTGCGGGAGGAAGGGCAACTGTTTGCCAAAGCCAATCCCCAGGTGGCACAGCATCTCGGCATGATGCCGGACGGCGTGCTCGATCCTTTCGTTGAACGCCTGCTGGAAGGAACGGCATTTCTCAGCGCGCGTGTTCATGAACGGCTCAATAATGAACAGCCGGAAGTCGCTATTCAGATGATAAACCGCCTCGCGCCCTGCTGGTTCACCCCGCTGCCCTCCATCGCCACTATCGCGCTGGAACCGGATCTGACCTCCCCGCAGTGGCATTCGGATGTCACTCTGCCCCGCGGCAGCAAACTGACACTTCACGATACCTCACCGGGCCACAGAAATGCCACCTTTACCACCGGCCGTGATCTGAATATTCAGCCGCTGGTGATTGCGCATGCCGAATGTGCCACCACCCCGTCAGCACAACTGCCGCAGTCCGTTCTGCAATGCATGCAGGATGGCAGGGCGCACATCTCCCTGACCATGAACACACAGGGGGTCGTTTCATTATCTGAACTTAATTTTTCGCCGATGACACTGACGTTTGCAGGCGATATCGTCCATGCCAACCACCTGCTGACCGCTATTCAGAGCGATACGCTGAGAGTGATCCTGTGGTGCCGGCAGGATAATAAAACGCCGCAGATGCATCTGCTGGGCCCGGAAAATATCCGCCAGGCCGGATTACAGACAGAAGATGCATTGTTACCGGTTGTCAGCGGAGAATTACCGGACAGCCGCCTGCTGAGGGAATACTTTGCCGCCCCGTCGCGCTTTTTCAGTATTGAGCTGCACGGCCTGATGCCGTTTTTACAGGCCGGAGATAAGTGCACGGAATTTAACCTGATTTTCGTGCTGAATAAAACGCCGGTCAAGTTAACCGGCAATGTCAGCAAGGACGATTTCCGTCTGTTTTCCACCCCGGTGATTAATTTATCGCGCCGCCGGTGCAGCCCGGTGCTGATCAACGGCGAGCATACGGAATATCCGGTTATTGTCGATAAACTCAATCCCGATCTGTATGAAATCCATCATCTGTTACAGGTGGACGGCCTGCTGGCGGATAAAGGTTATGTGCCGTTCTCCCCGCTGCACGGCTATGCACGGTTTGACGAACCACCGGTTTCGGCCGGTTACAGCCTGCGCCGCGTCCGCCGGGTGACAGAAGATAAATACGACAGCGCACCGGCCATGCCGAAAGACAGCCTGTTTATCTCGCTCTCTGCCGGTCCCGATAATTTTTCGCCGGACAGTGTCCGCTCCCTGAGCATCGCGGCACTCGTGTGTGATCGCCATCTTGATCCTTCCCGTCTGCAACAGCCGGTCTTCCGGCCGGATACCGCCCTGCCGGCAGGCCCGGTTGAAATCCTGCGTACACCGTCCCGCCCGCAGGGCGTGCCGTGCAGCACACAGGCGTGGAAAGTGCTTCAGCTGCTCTCCGTCAATCCGCTGCGCTATGCCCTGCCGGATTTTCCGGATAACAGCACGCTTCTCAGAGAATGGCTTTCCCTGTTCTGCCCGCCGGATGACAGCCGTCAGCAGCGCCGGATCGACAGTCTGCGGCATGCCGTTATTGCACACCGTTTTGAATGTAACCCGCTGCCCGGCCCGCTCGCCTGGAGCCGCGGGGCAGAAATCACAGTCGATTTGCGGGGCAATCATCACAGTGACCGGGGGGCGTGGCTGTTTGCCCGCATTCTTCATCATGCTCTCGCAGAGTATTGCGAACTGGGGCAGACACTGCGGATGCAGCTGAATGTTGATGGTGAACCACTTGCACAATGGGAGCCGATTGATGGCAGATAAAACACCGCTCCGTATTAACGGGCTCAGCGCCAGACAGGATTTCGCTGAAGTATTGCGCCGGATTGAACGGGTCAGCCCGGCACTCGCGGCGAACGGCGTGGTGCGCGGAAGCAGCCCCGCCCGGCTGCGGATAGTCCAGACCGCCGACACCGGATTTGCCCCGCGTGAGGTGGCTGATATCCGTCAGTCGGCCGACCCGGTCACCGGTGCCGCTGACATTACCGTCTGGTGCCGCCATTTCGGGATGTTTGCCCCTTACGGCCCGCTGCCGATTCATATTACCGAGCACGCCCGGACTGAATTACTGGCGCGCCGCAGCCATGCTTTTCAGGATTTTTCCTCGCTGATCAGTCAGCGCCTGGCGCTGTTTTCCTACCGGGCACAGACTCAGCTGCATGTCGCGGCCGGACATGACAAAAACAACAAAAATGCCTTTCAGCAGCGGATGAACCAGGTGACCGGCATTTCACCGCAGCTCTCTGCCGGTGAGCATGTTCACCGGCTCCGGCGGGCATTTCCCGGCTGTTATCTGCCCGGGCGCGGCATCCTGAAAAACTTACAGTCACTGCTGACACACTATTTCGCCGTACCGGTCACCGTTCAGGCACGGCAGAGTATGTGGATTGATGATCCGCAGAATACCGCCAGTCAGCGAATGGGACGCCTTGGCAGAACCCGGGCCGGAAAACGGTTTTTTGATGTCGAACACAGCCTGTCTGTACAGATAGGCCCGGTGGGCAGTCAGCACTATCACCTGTTCCAGCGCGGCAGCGAGCGTTTAAAAGTGCTGGTGGCTATCTGCAACGATTTTGTCTCACACCGCCGGGTACTGGATGTGAAGCTGCTTATCCGGACATCCCCTGATATGGCCGGCCACACCGGCAGCGGAAAACTGGGCCGCAGCGGCTGGCTGAAACCGGACGGCACAATCCGTATTCAGTCCCTGTATACCACCGCAGCCTGATGCAATTAACCCGATATGCAATGAAAGGATGAGTGTTATGCCCCTGATTGAAATTGATAATGAGAAGCTCAACGGGATCGATGCCTTCCCGCTCAGCTTTACCGCGCAGGAACATCTTTCGCAGGACCCGGTTTACCGCCTGACGTTTCAGGTCCCGGACCCTGATCTGGATATCGGGGAACTGCTCGGTGAAAAAACGCTTATTTCTGTTGAACAACCGGATCAGAGCCGCCGCACCTTCACTGCCCGTGTGGTGGCAGGTGGTGATGAGGGGCAGCATCAGGATCAGTATGTTTATCAGCTGGAACTGCGCAGCTGGTTATGGTTTTTGATGCAGAACCGCAACTGCCGTATCTTCCAGCACCGCAATGTGCTCACTATTATTGAGGAGATATTTACCCGTTACAGTGTGGCGGATTACCGCATTGAAACGGAGGGAACCTATCCGGATAAAGAGTATTGTGTCCAGTTCGGTGAAAGTGATTTCAGTTTTGTCAGCCGTCTGATGGAAGATGCCGGGCTCTGGTATTACATCGACCACAGTGATAACCGGGATGTCATGGTGATCACCGACCACCAGCAGTTCACGCCGCTGAGTGATGGTTATGACTCTCTGAGCTTCCTGCCGGACAGTGAGGAGCACCGGGCTATCCGCGAAGGTATCCAGCGCATCCGCCGTAACCGCCGCATCCACGCCAGTGAAGTGGTATTGCGCGATTTCGATTTCCTCAAACCGCGTCACTCCCTCCAGACTCAGGCGGAAGAAAAACGCCCCCATTTACAGGGCATTCCGCTGGAATGGTATGACTATGCCGCCGGTTACGATGACGTGCAGCAGGGCGAAGCGATTGCCCGCAAACGTCTGGAGGCATTCCGCTGTGAAAACCAGATCTTACAGGGCGAGAGCAATGCCACCGGCCTGAAACCGGGACATACTTTTGAGCTGAATCAGCATCCGGATTCAACCCGCAACCGGGGATTTAAAGTGCTCGGCTGTGATTACACATTTATCCAGGACGGCCCGGACAGCAGCAGCACCGGACCGCGGGTTTCCTGCCGTTTCCGCGCGCTGAATGATGATGAGGTTTACCGCCCGCTCTGCCGGACACCCCGTCCGCAAATCCCGGGGATTCAGAGCGCGACCGTGGTCGGTGCGCCGGATTCAGAGGTTCATACGGATAAATATGCCCGTATCCGTGTGCATTTCCACTGGGATCGCTATAAAACCACAGAAGAGGACAGCTCCTGCTGGATCAGAGTGATCCAGGCCTGGGCCGGTAAAGGCTGGGGAGTGCTGGCGATGCCCCGTGTCGGTCAGGAAGTGCTGGTGATCTATATTGACGGCGATCTGGACAGGCCGATGGTGACCGGGATTGTCTATAACGGCGAGAACCCGCCGCCGTATCAGTTACCATAGCATATCAACTACTCCGGGCTGGTCTCCCGCTCACTGCGTCACGGTATGCCGCAGCACGCCAGCCAGATCACCTTCGATGACAAACGCTACAATGAGCGGGTGATGATCCACGCCGAGCGCGATATGCAGCGCACCGTGGAACGCAACTCTGCATCCACCACCGGTCAGGATCGTTATGAAATCGTGAAACGTACCGCAACAGACTGGTTTAAAAACCATGTCTCTTACAAGGACGTCAATTTTTCATTCACCGGGTTTAATTTCAATACCACCGGCATCAATATCGGTCTGACCGGTCTGAGCATCAGTATGACCGGCGCCAGTATCGGTCTTACCGGTGTCAGCACCTCCTTTACCGGGGTGAGCACATCGTTTACCGGGGTGAGCACGTCCTTTACCGGGCAATCCACATCTTTCACCGGCAGCAGTGATTCCTCAACCGGCGTCAGCAACTCCCGGACCGGGAGCAGCACCAGTATGACCGGCACCAGCAGTTCCATGACCGGCAGCTCACACAGCCTCACCGGATTCAGCACCAGCATGACCGGCTGTTCCGCCTCCAAAACCGGCCAAAGCTACAGCGCCACCGGCTCAAGCCTTTCTCATACCGGTACCAGTGTCAGCACCACCGGCAGCAGCAACAGTGTCACCGGCAGCAGCGTAAGTGCGACAGGCAGTAGTGTTTCAGCCACCGGCAGCTCTGTCAGTGCGACCGGCAGTGATATCTCAACGAAAGGCTCCGGTATCTCCGTCACCGGATTTTCTTTCAGTTATACCGGTGCCAGTTACTCCGATACCGGCATTGACCTGAAAACGGTCGGCATGCAGAGCAAAAATTAAAAGGAAGCATGATGCGTATTATTCGTCCTCAGCAACTTGCTGTACTCAGAAACAGCTACCAGATTGGCAGGGAGTGCCGGTCCGGTATCAGTGTGATTGCGGGCAGTTATTTATCCGCCCCTGATCACTTTGTCACTGAAGCACAGATTTGGCAGGCATGGAAGTCTGCCCCCCTTTCCTTTCGGATGTTAGATACCGCTGAGCCGAAACCGCATGCCGAATATATCCTTGCCGGTCATGCCGGAACCGGGCAGACACTCACGGAACTGGATGTTGCCGTCCGGGTCGGATCACTCAGCAGGGCATGGCGCCTTGAGGGAGAACCGTTCACCCGGATTGCAATGGATCACACCGAAGCCCCCGGCGGGGACGGCTGCAAAGAAAATCCGGCAGGAAAAAGCACACGGCCGGTACTGAGAGAAGCCCGCGCCGACGGAATCGCAGATCCGTATATTAATCTGGCTGCGCCGTCACCGGTGCCGCCGGATTTTTATGTCCGCCGCAGGCACATTGACGCGGTGGCTCACGTGATGACAGATAAACAGTATATGGAAAGCTGGTTTCCCGGGCTGCCGCCTGCCATTGACCGCCGTTATTTTCAGATGGCGCCGCCGCCGCAGCAGCTTTCCGCCTCTCAGTGGCCGCGCAATGTGCCGTTTGAACTGCACGGCTTCCGGCCGGATGACGCAGTGATTTCCGGCACATTCCCGGCAGTCCGTGCCAGAGCATTCGCGATCGGCAAAGACGCGGCCACCGCAGAAGAGATAATCCTTGAGAAAAAGACCCTGTGGCTGCTGCCGGATGATGACCTTTGTCTGACGGTTTTCACCGGCAGTATTCCGTTGCCGCACCTGTTTGCCACCCCGGCTGTCACACTGCTGGCCGCGCTGGACACCGATGGGGCGGAACGGACGCTGACACATTATCAGGATGTGTATCAGCGCCGCAGCCGGACCGATACCGCCAATTTTGAGTTTCTCCGCGACCGGGAACTGATGCCGGAAAACAGTCATTTTAATGTGATCCGTGATATGGCGGAACACCCGGATTCTCAGCGCTACAATGCCCGTCCTCTGACAAAGCAGGATACCGATACGTTTTATCAGGACGTGGAAAAAGCTATCGCACTGCATGAAGAGAACCAGAAACAATATTTCGCCCCGCCGCCGGTGCAGAAAACCGCCGTGCCGGGCAGTGACACGCTGCGCCGGAAAACAGTGCAGCCGGCACCGGACTGTGATGCGCTAACCGAACACCGGGATTTTCTCTCACTCTCATTTGCAAAAAACACATTGCAGGGAAAAACCTTCAAACACTGTCATTTTAATCAGTGTGATATCAGTGAATCTCAGCTGATGCAATGCCACTTTGAACACTGCCGGTTTACATCCTGCCTGTTTACCGGAGCTGTGATAACAGACTCACAACTGACCGGCGGACGCTTTCAGCTCAGTAATCTGAGCGGGAGTACATTTACCGGTACAGGCTGGGAAAACCTCACGCTGGATGACTGTCTGCTGGAAAAAGCGGTATTCACCCGCTGCACCTGGGCGAAATGCCTGATCAATGACACACAAATCATCCGTACCGAATTCACGGAGTGTGACATCAGCGGTGCGATGCTGTCACGTGCCGGACTGACGCATTCCGGTTTCCGGCAGTGCACGCTGACATCCTGGATCGCCGATAAAACGGAGGCCGCCGGCGTTCAGTTCTCCGGCTGCACTCTGACAAAAAGCTCACTGATCGGCGGAAACTGGAAAGCGTGCACATTTACTGACACCACACTGGAAAGCGTGACATCCGGACAATACACCGATTTTTCCGGCAGCCGCTTTACAGATTGCCGCCTGGACAAAACCGGCTTCAGCAGTGCCGGATTAAACCACTGCCATTTTACCGGATGCGAACTGACCGAAACCTGTGCCGATGGCAGCAATCTGACCGGCGCTGTTTTCAGTCACTGTGATATGGCCGGGCTGCGCCTGAAAGATGCGGTGATGATCCATGCCTCTTTTGCCAAAAGCAGTCTCCAGCAGGCCATGCTCTATAACGCCGATCTCCGTGACAGCACCTTCCGGCAGTGCAATTTCGCCGGGGCAAACCTGGCCATGACGTACGGCAATTCCGGGACTCACTTTGATTTATGCCTGATGGACGGCGTCCATCTGTTACCGCGCCGCTTCCGGCTCAGCGCCTGACAGGAGATCCGAATGAACGAAACCGCAAAACAGATTATGGATTTGCAGCCGGTGAAACTGATCCGCGATAAGCATTTCCGTCAGTTACAGCTGAAAGATGACACCATGACACCATGACACAACTGCATTTTACGGACTGCCGCTTTGAGCATCTCAGTACAGAGAATATACAGGCGCACCAGCTCTGTTTTCTGCGCTGTAAATTCGCCGCCGTTTCACTGAGCAAAAGTCTGTTTAATTCCTGCACTTTTATTGAGTGTGAGATAGACACCATCACACTGACAGAGTGCGGCCTGCTCAGTGTCTCTTTTCAGCAGACCACCATACAGTCACTGAATGCCGGCAAATGCCTCGCGGAACGCTGCATGATTTCCGGCGGTAAGGTCAGTGAGAGTGTCTGGAAAGAGGTTTCCCTGAGTTACTGGTCGGCGAATGATTGTGAAATAAGCAACTGGCATACGGAAGGCGGCCTCGTGCAGGACAGCAACTGGTTCGGCTGCACTATAAATCAATTCCGCTGCACCGGTGTGCAGATTGTCCGGCTGGTTTCCGATAACAGCAAACTGACGGATTGTCAGTTTACCGGCAATGAATGCGACATCCTGGTCTGGCAAAACTGTCAGCTGACACGGACTGACCTGCGGAAACTGAATCTCGCCTCAGCCGGGTTTGCCAAATCCCGGCTGGAACAGTGCCGCCTCGATGACAGTAACCTGCATTACGCCCAGTTTAACGGGGGATCACTGCACGACTGCACTCTGGATGACACGAAATTAACCCGTACCGATATGCGTTTTTGTCAGCTGAAACAGACCCCGCTGCACAATGCGGCAGTGCAGAAAGTACGCCTGCACGGTGCGGAAACCGGCCTGACCGATCGCGGACAGAAAGCAGATGAACCTCTGCTGACATCCATTGATTTATGGTACGCCCGGCATCAGCCCGGCCTGAAAGATGACACAGGGTCCCCCCGTTTAACCCCAGGAGCCAGCCGTTATGTTTGACACAATACATCATACTGATACACCGGTCATATCCGGCAGACCGCTTTTTTCCGCCCCGGAAGCCCCGGTAATCGCCGCTACACAGCTTATTACCGGCGATAACGGAGAGCTGCGGTTGCAGTCACATCCGTATTCTGCCGTCAGCACCGCAGCCGGATGCCTGATTGCCCCGGAGAAAGGCGATCTTGTCTGCGCCATGGTACAGGGGGACTGCGCCTATGTGCTGTCAGTTCTGGAGCGGCACGCCGCCGCTGCACCGCTGATCCTCGGCACTCAGAATACCCCTCTGCATATCCGCGCGCCGTCACTGGCGCTGGAAGCGTCAGAGAGTATCACAATGAAAACCGCCCGTTTTTCCCTGGTATCACACACCTCAAAATGGATTGCACAGACACTGCACCAGATTGCGGGCTCTCTGTTTGTCAGTGCAGAAAATGCCCGTAAAAAAGTTAAAAACCTTGATACCACCGAAGCCGGTCACATTGCCCAGCATGCCGAAAAAAGCATGGTTCTGGACAATGAAATCGGCGCTATCACATCACGTGCCGTCCTTCGTATTGATGGCGGCCAGGTACATATGGGGTGATCATATGACAGCAGCAAACACACGGGCAGGCGGTATATCCTTTACCGGATGCGAACCGATGATCCCGGCTCCGGGACCCAATATCGCGCCGAACGCCACAGGCATACCCAATGTCGCTAATTATTTCTGCTGCGGCGGTAACGAGCAGAACCTGATGACCATCCGGACATCAACCATTTCCACCGGCATTATTCTCGGCGCCACCGGAACACACTCGGCACAGATGATGCCGGTTCAGGGATCAGGCAAATACTTTATTCAGGGCAGCCCCGCGACCCGGCTGGGCGATATGAGCATGACGAATAACTGCAACGCACCCGGCACCCAGATCGCGCCGGGGCAGACGAAGTATTTTATCAATGCCTGATTACCGCAGATGGATACGCTGCCTGCTGGCCGTGCCGGGTATTGCATTTCTCAGCAGTTGCAGTCTGATCTGGCCGGACACGCCGGAACCGCTGCCTGCCGACAGAACCGTCAGCCTGCGGATTGATGCGGCGGCACGGATTAACACCGACAACGCGGGCAATGCACTGCCGGTCCGTGTGTGTGTGTTTGAAATCAGCAGGGATGACTGGCAGCCGCTCGGTCTCTACCGGAATGCCCCCTGCGATGAGGCTGCACCGGACCCGGTCATGATCCGCCAGATGCAGCATATTTTAACCCCCGGTGAATCCCGCCGGTATTCCTTTGCGATCCCGCGGGAAACGACACGCTGGCTGCTTGTGGCTGCGGAGTTTCAGATCCCCGGAAAAAATAAAAATACTGTTCTGATCAATACGGAAATTAATAAAAATTCGAATGTTGTTGTCGTGGTCAGGGAGCGCAGTCTGACACAGATGAAAGCACCTGTTTCAGATAAGCCCTGACACCACGCTTAAGGACGGAACTGAGGACATAATTATGTTGTTAAAACAGCGTGTTGCCTGGGTTGAAGGAATGCTGATGGAACCCCAGCATTTTCAGCAGCAGGAGCGGTATTTCGAACATTTCACGGATATGCGTATCCGCAGCACAGATGCTCTGGCCTGGGGTTTTCGTCAGATACATCTAGACACCGGATTACTCGACCAGGGAAAAATCGCCCTGACCCGTGCCCGCGGCGTTTTTCCCGACGGCACTCCGTTTGATCTCGGCAGTGACAACCCGCTGCCGGAGCCGTTTGATCCGGGGCCGGACTGCCAGGGGCAAATTATCTGTCTCTCTGTCCTGATGGATATGCCGGGGAATACCTTTATCGATCTGTCACAAAGCAAAGGACAGCGCCGCTTCAGTGTGATTAATGCCGATATCCGCGACCGCAACGCCGGTCTGGCCTCTGAGGGCACGCCGCAGATGGCCACACTCCAGCTCGGGGATCTCAGTACACGGCTGAATGTCCGGAGTGCGATCAGCAATGCGGAATCCCTGCTGCCCGTGGCCCGGATCACCGAAAGAACCCGCGACGGACGCCTGATACTCGATGATAAATTCCTGCCGCCGATGCTGGATTTCCGCGCCTGCGGCTGGCTGAAAAGTGCCGTCACCGAACTGCTCGGTCTGATGGTGCAGCGGCTGGAGAGTGTTTACCGGCCGGATGTTCCGCTGACCACCGGCGGACTGACCTAATTACTGGAACTTTTGCTGTTACAGACACTGAGTGAATACCATCTGCGTCTTGCCCATCTGCTGTCACTGCCTCAGGTTCATCCGGAACGGATGTTTTTCACACTGCTGGGTCTGCTCGGCCGCCTGAGCATTATTCCGGGCAAAGAGAATACCTCGCTGCACCAGGATTTCCATTATTCACACAATGAGCCGCAGGATGCCTGTTTCAGGCTGTTCGCCGCACTGCGCCGTTCCCTGTCACTGGTAATTGAGGCACCGGCTATCGCCCTGCCGTTTATCGAGCGCGGCGACAATATCTATCTGTACCAGAATGATCCGCAGTTACGCCTGGAAAAACTGGTCTTTATCGTCAGTGCAGACCTTCCGGGCGACACCATGAGAAGCCATTTCCCGGCACAGACCAAACTGGCTCCGGTGGAAAAAATTGTCCAGCTCATCGATTTGCAGCTGCCGGGTGTGCGCATCACCCCGATGCCATCGCCGCCGCGCCACATCCCGTATTACCCGAACAGTGTTTACTTTGAGGTGGATAACGCGGACCCGATGTACAGAGACATGCTGGCCGGCAGTGCCGCGGCACTGAGTATTGTCGGTGATTTCCCGGGATTACGTTTTGAGGCATGGGGCTTGCGTCAGGGGAGAGTAGGATGAATGAGTTTGAACGCCAGATCAGGAGTGCCATATCCGCGGCCCGTACAGGAATGAAACAGGCCGAACACTCGTTAACCAACCCGATATGGCAGGCCAAAAGCACGGCCGCTTCCATCGGCGGCATCATTCCGGCCGGTATGCGGGGAATGGGCAACTCACAACCGCAGGATGACGAACTGCCGGAATTCACGGCGGCCAATGAAGATCCTCCGGCTTCACCGGCGCGGGGAAAACAGAACCCGCTCCCGCCGATGCGCCCCGCACAGCAGCGGGAACGTCAGCAGGGAGCCCGCACGGCCGGACAAAGCAGTTCACTGTTCGGCCTCTGGCATAACCCGTATATTTCCGCCGAGATGCCGCTGCTGTTGCAGATTGAGTGGTTCCGTAATGAACCTCAGACCGATTTTGTCTGTGCCCGCCTGCAAATTGTCAGAAAACTGGAATTTTTCCGCAAAGATCTTCGCCGGCAGGGTTTTCCGCCGGAGGAAATCAATCACCTCTCCTACCTTATCTGCACCTATGCGGATGGTATTTTTAACGACATGGTGAAAGAGGAAATGACCGGACTGAGCCTGCTGGTGGAATTCCATAAAGATGCCTGGGGCGGCGAAAACTGCTTTGAGCATCTGAAAGAATACATCAGCAATCCGCAGGACAACCGGGATGTGCTTGAGTTCTATTATCTGATCCTGTCCATGGGATTTGAGGGAAAATACCGGATGCTTGAGCGCGGAGCGGTATTACTGATGGATCTGCGCAATCACCTCAGCAGCCTGCTCTATGCACAGAATACAACACTGTTCTTGTCCGATGTCCGGACGGAGAAAATTAAACCGCCGAAACGCCGGTTTATCACTGCATTACGAATCCTCATCACCGGGCTTATCCTGGCAATTATCGCTTACGGGATTTCCGCCTGGTATCTCCATGAGCAGGCGCGCCAGATCCGCAATGATATTCTGGCCTGGGTTCCGCCGGAGCCGCGCAAAATCAATATTATGGAAACGCTGCCGAACCCGCTGACGCAGATCTTAAATGAGGGCTGGCTGGAAGTCCGCAAAGATCCGCGCGGCTGGCTGCTTATCTTCACCTCTGACGGTGCTTTCCTGACCGGTAAATCCGACCTGATGGAAGACTTCCTCAGCAAACGCAACATCGAGCGTCTGGGTGCCGCCCTCGCGCCGTGGCCGGGGGATCTGGAAGTCATCGGACATACCGATGCCACCCCGTTCCGCAAAACCTCCGTTAATAACAACCTGAAACTGTCGGAAGCCCGCGCCGTGGTTGTCGCCGATATTCTGCGGACCAATACCATGATTAATCAGACCCATAACCGCGATATCACCGCAACAGGCCGGGGTGAAAGCGATCCGATCGCTGATAACACCACGGATGAAGGCCGCAAACGTAACCGCCGCGTTGATATCTTATGGAAAATAGGCAAACGCGATGCGGAACAGGCCATGCAGGGCTATCAGGACGGTGATGTCCCGGCGGTACTGAACGGCACCCCCGAACCGTCAGCGGATAATTATGATAACAACACTTCGGCCGAACCGCCTGTACTCCCGGCCTGGATGAAGTAACGGTATACAAGGACGTATTATGATCAGACGATTTATAATCCTTATCATCGCATTGATTCTCAGCTACATCATCTGGTGGGTCGGGCCGATGGTTGCCATCGGCAACTTTTACCCGCTTGCGCGGGTGCTGGTACGCCAGATCATCATCGGTATTATTTTTTTCTGGGCATTGTGGCCGTTTGTCGCGTTCCTGTTCAGCCTCCTGTTCCGGTTTTTGCGTACCCCGCTGCCGAAACCGAAAAAGAAAATCATTCAGCTTGATCGGGTCACCGCGCGTTTTACCGATGCCATCCGGACGCTGCAATTTATTGCGCTGGCGGGTAAAAAGACCCGCAGCGAGCGGATGAAAATTCATCTCAGCCGTGAATACATCAACAACAAACCCTGGTTTGTGGTGATGGGGCCTGCCGGATGCGGCAAAACCTCTGTGATTTATGACAGCGGCGAGCAGTTTCTGCTTTCCGAGCAGTACGGATTATCCCGCACAACTGATGTCGGTCCGACAGTTGATTGTAACTGGTGGCTGACAGAGCGTGCCGTGTATATTGATACCGCCGGGGAATGGGTACAGATGCACGGACAGAGTGACGACGCCGGTAATGCGCGGCAGAAATTGTACTCTCTTATCCGTAAACACCGCCGCTATCCCGGTATCGACGGAATTATTTTGTGTGCGGATATCGGCACACTGCTGTATGCCCCGCTGACCGAGCGGAAATCACTGGCCGATACACTGCGTATCCGCATTCTGGAAATGGCCGCCCTTTTTCAGTCCGACATTCCGGTTTACCTGCTGCTGAATAATATTGACCACCTGCCCGGCGGTGAGGCATTCCTGAATATCGCCGATGACGACCTGCTCGCAGGTGGTCTGGGGATCAAACTGCAATGCACAGACGATCACCGCAATAATTTCATTCATGATGAAAATACCTATCACCAGTTACAGACCCGGGTCAGCAATTATATTCTTGAAACTCTGCACAATGTGCCGGATGACGGGTTACGCCACCAGCTGCTGCTGTTTATTGAATCGCTCGGTGCATTGCAAAAACCACTGTTTTCCTTTCTCGAACAGATTTTCCCGGCCTCGGCGATGGGCTATACCGGATGCCTGCGGCAGATGTGGATGGGCAGCACCATCCCGCTGATGGCACGGGAGAGCCTGTATAATGCGGATGCGGACGGATTATTTGATGAACGGCAGTCCGGCGGAATGTACTTCCCGGCGCTGACACAGGCCATCACCGAGCGGGGTGTGCTGCACAGTGCCCGCTACCGTCCGCTGCGCAGTAAGCTGATTTCAGTCGCCCGCTACTCGGCAGTAACCGCCGGTCTGCTGGCTGTGGTGATGCTGCTCTCCTCCCGCTATTTCTGGGAATCGGATTTTATTTCCTATGCCAGTGCCCGCTTTGAGGAAACCAAACGGATTGTCCGCGATATTCCGGTCACCAGCCAGTTTAATGATGATCTTATCGCCGCTTATGAACAGCTCGGCTATATCAACACGCAGTTTCTGGAAAGTTCGCCGCCGCTGCTGACGCCGTATTTCGAACACACGCTGCTGAGCAATGCGATGGAGCAGACTTACCGGCGTCATCTCTACAAAATCTTCTGGCCTGCCGTGGAAAATTATATCGCCAATGAACTGAAACAGAGTGCACTCAACGGTAATACCGATGCCTATGACACACTCAAGGTCTATCTGATGATGGTTTACCCCTCATACCGGGAACCGGAGGCACTGGAAAACTGGTTTATGATCCGCTGGGACAACTATGCGGTACAGGGCTATACCGAAAATGACCGCCGCCCGTTCCGCTATCACCTGCACGAGTTATTCAGAGATACCTCATCCACGGCACCGGCTGCCAAAATGAATGCAGAGCTGGTGCGTATCGCCCGTGTCAATGCCATGAAAACCCCGATCCATCTGCGGGTGGTTAACCGTATCAAAGACAAACCGCTGCCTGCCGGTATTCAGAATATCTCACTGGCAGACGCCGCAGGCCCCAGTGTGTCGCTGATGCTGCGCCGCAAGAGTACCAATACCGTGACAGATACCGCTGTTTCAGGCTTCTACACCAAAGCCGGTTATAAAGATGTTTTCCTGCCGCAGTTACAGGATGCCGCGACGGACATGATCAGTGAGGAAAACTGGGTGCTCAGTGACAACACCGATAAACGCGGTGATATCGGCACACAGGAGGCGATTCAGACATTATCCAATGAAGCCCTGAAAGCCTACCTGTCTGAATATGCCAATCAGTGGGACAGTTTCCTGAAAGATATCCGTGTCCGGCCGATCAGTGACCTTGATGATGCAGCGCAACTCGCCCGTCAGTTTACCGAGCCGTCTTCACCGCTGACCGGTCTGGTTCAGTTTGCCATCGATGAAACCACACTGAGCCGCGAAAACCAGCAGGATGCGACCGGATGGTTTGCCCGTCAGGAAAACAAACTGACGCAGACCCGCCGCTCACTGCTGGACGGGGTCAGTAATGATCGCGCTTCCGGAAGTACGCCGGAGAAAAGCCTCGAAGCCCGGTTTGAAGCGCTGCACCGTCTGCGTCAGGCCGAAACGGCCGGAGCCAATGATCCGCTGTTCACTGCGTTTGACCAGGTTTACAACAAACTGGCTACCCTTTCCGCTTCACTGCGTGCCGGTCAGATCCTGCCTCAGAACGGTGAAATCAACCGGTTACGCGATGATATGCTGCGCCAGCCGGAACCGGTACGCAGTGTCATGATAGATCTGCTTTCAGCGGGTGAAAAACAGAGCCTGCAAAAGAGCAAAGAAAACCTCAGCCGCGGTGCGTCATCCATTGCTTCTGATTCCTGCCGGACAACGATCAGCGGCCGCTATCCGTTCAACAGGAATGCAAGAGAAGAAGCCGGCATCGGGGATTTCACCCGCATGTTCGGGCGCGGCGGGGCAATCCAGAGTTTCTTTGATGAAAACCTGGCGGCCTATGTGAATACCGGTGCAACCCCCTGGCAGATCCACCCCGGCAGCCGCGGTGTGGTGTCCGCCAAAACGGTGGCGTCATTTGAAAATGCCGCCCGCATCCGGGATTCCTTCTTTGATCCATCAGGTTCGATGGCGATGTCCATGATTATTCGTCCGATCTCATTATCCCCTTCGGTTCTGGAAGCCGTACTGGATATTGACGGCCAGATAATCCGTTACAGTCACGGCTATCAGGAACCGGTCAAAATTAACTGGCCGGGTCCCAAAGGCGGCATTTACACACGTCTGACATTCAAAACACAGGACGGACAGGTCGAAACGGTCAGCTTTGACGGGCCGTGGGCGCTCTTCCGGATGTATGACGCCGGTAACCCGGTACAACTGAGCAGCAACAGCCGCCAGCTCACTATGGCAATGGGTCAGGTGAAAGGATTCTTTATTGTCGAGCTTAATTCAACAATGAAGGATTATCCGTTGTGGTCACGGGCATTAAAACAATTTTCCTGCCCGGGTAATATCTGATAAACGAAAAGGACAGTCATTATGTTAGATCCGAAAAATGTACAGTCAGTACTGAAATTCAGTACTGAATCAGGAAACAACTCGGCTTCAGAATTACAGAAACCCTTTATGGAAGGGGTTGAAAATATGAGTATGTCCGGTTCGGATGCCTCCCGTTCAATACTGAAGAACGTTAATCAATCCTGTGACCAGATGATGAAGGAAATGGGAAAAATGTTCGATGGTCTTCAGGATAATCTGGATGCCCATCAGAAAATGCAGCAGGCCGAGCGTCCGAAAGATTTCGATACCGCCATGAAAGATTTGCGGACAACGCTTTCCTCCGGTTTCCCGGAAGAGATGAAAAGTATGTTTGATAAAATGCCGAAGATATAATACGGACATAAAAAAATACCGGGATTTTCCCGGTATTTTTTCACCCTGAAAAGAGAGGATCAGAATAAGTATTTAAAACGGACACGCGCTCCGTAACGGTCGTTATCTTTACTGTCAACCATCGTCATATCCCCCTTCCCGTTAATATGAGAATAATACGCCCCGAGGTATGTTTTAAAGTTATCCATTCCCAATATATCCGGTAATTCATACGACGTGAATACCGTGTGAATATTATATTTTCCCGGATTTAAATTATCATACCTGCTGTCATCAGCTGAGTTCACAACCTGATAGGATTTAATATCATTATGAGCATATATATACCCCAGCTGGAACTTACGCCATAACACGTTAGTTCCGGCAGAGAAATCATTTTCATTCTTCGCATTCAGATAAGCCGTGCTGACATTAATGACCACGCCATTTTCCGGATCATTTTTCAGTGTATCCCATTTCACGGTCAGGCCATAACCGGTCCGGCGCGACTGATCCTCAAATTTTCCGTCCGCATTATCAAAGCCGTATGCATTACTGATAACATTCGCATCCACTGCACCTGCAATTGTGAAATTATTATAATTCCATGCCGCCACCGGACGGACATAAATCACATTCTTTTTATTCTGTAATTTACGGCCATGATATTCCTGATCTTTAAAGACACGACTGCCATCCTCAACCAGGGTATTTACCTCAAAATACCAGTTCTCATAATTACTGCTGAGGTTCATACCCCCGCCGCTGTTACTCCGTCCGCGCCCTTCTTTCATCATATAGATATAGCCGAACCCGTCGGCATAGAGATCATTGGCACTGTTCCCCGAATGTTCGACAAACGTGTCCTGGTTCAGCGGGAACATATCATAGGCCTCATAACGGCCGATTTTATATTTCCATTTATTTTCTTTACCAAAATAGAATACGGCATCGTCGAGCCCGATATTTCCGGACATATTGGCTAACGGCTGAACGCTAAAACCGGCATAATTACCGTTATCCAGTTTTCGCTGTCCGTCAAGGCCGATTAAGATCCGTCCGTTAATATCCCAGCGTTCTTTGTCACCGAAATCATCCGCTCCTCGCCCTGCCTGAGTCTGCATAGAGGTAATCTGCCCTTTCCGGCTGGCGGCATCAATATTAAATTCCACATCACCATATAGTTTCAGTGATCCTTTTTCATTATCGGCACTGACAATATTACTGAAACCTGATGTATTCTCCCGGACGGTATTTCCTGCCGGCGCTGTATTTTTGGCCATTAAATTTTCCAGACGTTCTGCTTTTTTTTCTGCCGCCACAGCTCTTGCTTCGGCTTCAGATGCTCTTTTTTCAAGACTGTTCAGGCGTGCCTCAATATCACTTAAAGATGTTTCAGCACCGGCAGAAAAAGGAATAACAGAAACAGCAAATCCTGTTATCAATGCTAATTGAGTTAACTTCATTATATCTACCTCTGTTCACGAAGATCGGATGGCAGCAGCATACGAATATGCTGTGCCTTTATCAGAAAAATTATTATCAGAAATTTAATTATTCTTTTATTTTTAATATATATTCAGGCGTGATATCTTCAAATGACGAAATAATAAGGTCAGCACCGGTTAACAGTGAATGCTCTCCGGTTACGCCAACTGAGAAAATACCCGCTCTGTTCAGCGCGGTAATACCCGACTCCGCATCCTCAAAGCCTATTGCATCCTGCGGCAGAACATTAACAGATGATGCTGCCTTTAGAAAAATTTCAGGATCTGGTTTACCTTTATTCAATAATGCAGGGTCTACAATAGCTTTAAAATAATTATCAATATTGAGTTTTTTTAAAATAAAAGGTGCATTTCGGGATGCAGAGGCAACGGCACACGGTATATTAAGCCTGTTTGCCTGAATAATAAAATCCCGGACTCCGGGGAGAATATTTTTTTCAGATAACTCCCCGAGTAATTTCACATAATAGTCATTTTTTTCATCCGCCAGTAATATCTTTTCTTCCCGGCTGTACATATCAGACTGATGACCATAATCTAATATTTTCTCTAATGACTCCATCCGGCTGATACCTTTGAGTTTTTCATTAAACTCATCACTGATATCAAAACCGGCCTTATTAGCAATATATCGCCAGGCGATGTAATGATACTTTGCGGTATCAACAATCACGCCGTCCAAATCAAATAAAAATCCTGATTTCATCATATGTATTCCTTCACATAAGTATATGAAAACGGCATATCCGGAGTAATCTGATGCTTTTCATTATAAATATCGATAAAGACCGCTTTATCGGCGGTTACTGATACCGATTTCTGTGAGATTAAAAAGCAGTAATGAACACCACGATGCTGTAAATTAAAACTGATTCGCTTCCATTCAGCCGGTAATGACGGTAAAACGAATAAATGCTCCCCCCGGATATCCACGCCCGCATAGGACATCACCGCCGTATTGATTGTCGCGGCCATAACCCCGGTATGAATACCTTCCGCGGTGGTCCCGCCCTGAATATCGCCATAATCAGATCGTAACGCCTGCTGATACAGTTCCCGGGATAAATCATGTAATCCGGTATTACAAGCCAGTTGGGCATGCACCACTCTGGATAATGTTGAACCGTGAGAAGTCCGTTTTAAATAATAATGAAGATTCGTTTGTGCGTAATCACGATCTAAGTCATAGCCCATGTTATTCAATATTCCGGTGACATCTTCACGGGAAAAATTATTGAATATCATTAACGTATCGGCCTGTTTGGCCACCTTATAGTCATCCGCACTTTTACCTTCCGCACGCAGTATTCTGTCCATCCGGTAAATATTGCCGTATTTATTCTGATAATGTTCCCAGTCAACCTCTTTCAGGGAAAAATACCCGTCAAACTGTGCAATCACATCATCTTCAATCACCAGCGATAAATATTTACCGGTATGACTGATTTTCCGGATAAACGCGGTATCTTGCTCACCGGAATTAAACTCCGGATACAGCTCAGTCAGAACGGAAAATAACCAGGAGATCATTAAATTGGTATACGCATTATCTTTGAGCCCGGCACTGTTGCTACCGCTGATATGCTCATGAAATTCATCCGGCCCCATCACACCACTGACAGAATAACGCCCGGTTAATTCATCATATTCAGCTTTACTCAGCCAGAACCGGGCAATGTCTGTCAGCATTTCCATGCCATACAACCGCATAAACTCCGCATCACCGGTCGTTTTCCAGTACAACCAGATATTATAAGCAACAGCCAGAGAAACATGACGCTGAAGATGACTGTAATCCGGGTCCCAGTGACCGTTCAGCGGATTCAGGTGAACGGATTGTGTCTGCTCGCTGCCGTCCAGACCAGACTGCCACGGATACATTGCTCCCTGACAGCCGCTGTCCTGTGCAATTTTCCGCGCCGCCGGTAACCGGTTATAGCGGTACATCAGCAACTGACGGGCTGTCTGCGGGAAATGCATGATATAGAAAGGCAGAATAAAGATTTCATCCCAGAAAATATGTCCCCGGTATGCCTCCCCGTGTAATCCGCGGGCCGTTACTGACACATCGAGTTTATATTTTCCGTTACTGCAGGGAGAACACGATGACAGCAGATGACAGATATGCAAACGTAATAACTTCTGTGACATTAAATCGCCGTCAATAATAATATCGGCCTTATCCCATAAATTTTTCCATGCCTGTTCAGAAGCTTCAGCCTGAACAGAAAAATCAGCCAGCGTTGTTTTATCCGCATCTGCCCAGTTGTCCGGAAAAACAGAAGAGAGACGGATATTAATACTTTTCTCAAGACGGTATGTTTTACCTTTCTGAGCATGACAGGCAATAAACTGCTGCACTTTATCTGCGTTTTCTTTTACCTGAATATCGCTGTCAGCAAAAAAATCACCGCGTATTTTTGTGGTCACACCGATACCGATAGCGGATTGCAGTGTCCGTGCATTTAATTGTGCATAACTGCCTTCCGCCCTGCGGGATAATACCCGGTAGTGGCGTGACGTCAGGCTGCGGTAACGCTCCACACCATAATTACGGGTCGTGCCGTCAATACAGGTGGCAACAGTAATTTCCGCATCAAAATTCAGAGGTGTGAAGCTGTATTCGATTGCGAAACGCATCGGACAGGACATATCCGCCAGCATCCGGCTGTTAATCTGAATAAGATGTTTGCGGGAATCCTCCGCAATCCAGGTCTGCTCCAGAATACCGTTTTTTAAACACAGGTTCCGGTACAGCATTTTATTACGGCAATTTTCCGGCGATAACCATTCTCCATCACCGATCTTTATCCGGACAGAGCGGGCGTCAGGGATATTAACGAAATCTTCATTGGATACAGTATTTCCGGCAATATCTGACTCAGCCCGGTTATAACAACCGGCCAGATAGGTTGCCGGATAGCTTGCATCACCGGCCTGCATATCCGGTAATGCACCACGTACACCTAAATATCCGTTTGCCGTGGTTAATAATGCTTCAGCGGCATATTCTTCTTTACCCGCAGTGTATCCGGAATAATCAATATTCCAGCAGAGCTGCTCATATTTTTGTTTTAATGCCTGCGCCAGTTTATCTTCTGTGAATACAACCTTTCCCTGCTGAGCAACGAAAGGGGCATTGAAAATTTCTGAAAATGATTTTTCCAGATCAATAATGGCATGTCCGGACAGTTCAGCGCAAAATGAAGGATAATCCGGTAACCGCTCTCCCGTAATCACGCCACCTTTAATACCGGGAAAATCACGGCTGATCTCAGTTAAAATATCCAGGCAAGCTTTAACAGATATCTCACGCCAGCGGAATGCATAATCATATTTATCGCTGCCGGAAAAAATATCAGCACCACTTTCTTTTACAGACACAGTCAGATAACACATATTAAATTCACTTTATTAATTTACAGAGAAGTTACCAGGGTGCCTTTGCGGTGCTGATAACGATATATCATCATTGTTAATAAGATCGGAACAACAATGGCTACAATCATGGCAACAAGGTAAATACTCCAGAATGCAGGCTGAACAGACAGAATTCCCGGAATACCACCGACACCGATACCGTTGGATAACACATGAGCAAAACCGCAAATTAATCCCGCCAGTGCTGCACCAATCATGGCGCACAGCATCGGGAAGCGGTAACGCAGGTTCACACCGTACATAGCCGGTTCAGTCACGCCTAAATATGCAGATATCGCCGCCGGAATTGTTATTTCGCGCTCATCCTTTTTGCGGCTCATAATAATGATGCCGACAACCGCAGATGCCTGAGCAATATTCGATAATGCAATAATAGGCCAGATAGGTGTTCCGCCGATGCTTTGTGTCAGCTGCATATCAATGGCTAATGTAGTGTGGTGAAGCCCGGTAATAACCAGAGGAGAGTAGAAAAAACCAAATACCATCGAGCCGATTAATGCAAAATCACCCAGCATTAAATAGCGGACACCATCAGAAATAATATTACCGACAGCACGTCCGAACGGCCCCAGAATAGCGTGAGCCACAACCACAGAAACCAGAATGCTGATAATCGGTACAACCACCAGTGTTAAATATTCAGGAATGCGGCGGCGTAATTTCACTTCAAACCAGCCGAGGAATAAACCGGCCAGAATAGATGGAATCACCTGAGCCTGATATCCCACTTTCTGGATGGCAAATAAGCCGAAATCCCAGACATCCGGCGTTTGACTGCCAATACTATAAGCATTCATCAGCTGAGGTGACACTAATGTAATACCCAGCACAATACCCAGGATCGGAGAACCGCCCATTTTTTTGGTTGCTGACCAGCAGATAGCCACCGGCAGGAAATGGAATATTGCCTCACACGGTAACCACAGGAAGTCGTATATAGGCTTAAGCCAGGAATAATACTCCGTCAGTGGTTTATCATCCCGGATCGGCATTTCACCGATTACATTTCTCAGTCCCAGTAATAAACCACCACAAATTAATGCCGGCAGCAAAGGAACAAAGATCTCTGCCAGATTAGCAATAAGCCGCTCCCAAAACTTCATGTTTTTCTTAGCCGCGACTTTTGTTTTTTCTTTATCTGATTCAGATATATTGAGTTTTTCGATTAAACCCCGGTAGTAATCACCGACATTCATACCGATAATAACCTGAAACTGACCGGCGTTATTAAAACACCCTTTAACCCCGGGGATTTGCTTAATAGATTCAATATCCGCCCGTTCGGGATCATTTAAAACAAAGCGTAAGCGTGTCAGGCAGTGGGAAACTGTACTGATATTCTCCTTTCCGCCGGTAAATCTGATGATCTTATCAAGTTCATCACTGTGAACATTAATTTCCATATCCCCATCCCCGTATAAAACGTCTCTGCTTTAAAATACGTTCTGTATGGGAATGACTCAATGGGAACGATCCCATTACGGGACGAACATCACACTAAAGTTTATTTAACTCAATAAAATCAATAGGTAAATGAAGGTGATGGAATCAGGTGTGTTTTTGGTGAAAAGTTGCCATTAACCATATCAACCAATAGATTGACTGATTTTTGACCCGTTTCGCTAAGACCCAGACGACATGTTTTGACATCCGGAAAGAGAAAAGTTAATAAGTCATTTCGTCCGATACAAGCGACAAAAACAGTATTAATCTGATGATGAAGGAGATATTTTTTAACACCAAATGCCAGTGATTCAGTCGCACATAATATGGCCTGAGGGCGTTTCAGTACAATATTTCCAGCAAGCTGATATCCGCTTTCATAGTTTAATTCACCCAATACTGTATCTGGTGCTATTCTATATTTATCGCAATAATGCTTATAAGCCTGATAGCGTAATAACCCGGTTGTTTCATCCTGTCCATTAACACCAATATAGCTGATAGCTGTAAAATCCTTCTCCTTATGCAGGTAATTCATCAAATGATTCACGGTTCCGGCATCATCATTACAGACACAGGTATACCCTTCAAATGGACGGGCAATAACCACGATATTCTTTTGCCAGGAGACTAATTGCTCTTTATCCAGCCCGGTAAAAGCAAATAGAATAACACCATCCACCTTCCGTCTTTCAAGCATAGATAAATGCTCATCAACCTTTGCGGGATCAAACTGGCTTTCCAGAATAATAGGATCAATGTTATTTTGATATAAGACAGGCAACATCGCGCGGATTGCCTGGTTCTCAGAATAAGAATCAAGCCGGGTGACAATAATACCGAATGTCCGGCCTGTTAACCCGCGCATCGCACGTGCTGATTTTGAAGGTGTAAAGTTATTCTGTTCAATTACCGCCAGTATTTTACGACGGGTTTCTTCATTTACATTCTGTTCGTTATTAATAACACGGGATACAGTGGACTTGCCGACATTACAGATAGCAGCAATATCTTTAATGGTGAGTTTTTTCACTGTGTATGCCCCCGTTGATTCATTTTGATCTATTTATGTCAGATGAGCCCTGCAATCCGGTGCAGAGTATTATACGCATTTAAATCTGAAATTACCGGCTGTTAATGCTTCATCCGAAAAATGAGCACACACTGCACTATATTTTCTCCAAA
>NZ_NRQY01000001.1:1780897-1819643 GCF_003996855.1 Morganella morganii
CAGCCCCGTTGAGTCAAGCGTTGTTTTTCAACTTTTTTCGCTCTCCTCCACTGCCGGCGCCTCTCCTCCACTGCCGGCGCGCTTGTCAGCGTGTTGTTCCGTGTCAGTGAGGGCGCATTATAGACACTCGCTGAGATCACGCAAGTGTTTATTTCAACTTTTTTTCCGTTCGCTCAAAAACCGAGCAAACACACAAGATATCGCTGATTTCCTGCGCATAATGCACAAAAAAGGGGCGCTTTCGCGCCCCTCTGTTTTGCTTTCTGTTGTTATTACTGTTTCGCGGTGATCACACCATCGATCAAATCCAGAGTGATCATTTTGCCCGGAATCAGTTTGCCGGACAGCATTGCCTGCGCCATCGGGTTTTCGATCTCCTGCTGAATAGCCCGTTTCAGCGGACGCGCACCGAATACCGGGTCGAATCCGGCTTCCGCCAGTTTATCCAGCGCACTGTCAGTGATAGTGAGCTGATAGCCGTGCTCTTCCAGACGTTTATACAGACGTTTGAGCTGAATTTTCGCAATCGCGTGGATCTGCTCTTTCGCCAGCGGATGGAATACCACCACTTCATCAATACGGTTGATGAATTCCGGTCTGAAGTGATGAGATACCACTTCCATGACCGCGCCTTTCATTGCATCGTAGTTCAGTTCACCAAAGTGCTCCTGAATCCGGTCAGACCCCAGGTTAGAGGTCATAATCACCACCGTGTTACGGAAATCCACGGTACGACCCTGACCATCTGTCAGCCGTCCGTCATCCAGCACCTGTAATAAGATGTTGAAGACATCCGGATGCGCTTTTTCCACTTCATCCAGCAGAATGACGGAATAAGGACGACGGCGGACCGCTTCGGTCAGATAACCGCCCTCTTCATACCCGACATATCCCGGAGGTGCCCCGATAAGCCGTGCCACGGAGTGTTTTTCCATAAACTCGGACATATCGATACGGACCATGGCATCATCGCTGTCGAACAGGAAATCAGCCAGTGCTTTACACAGTTCGGTTTTACCCACCCCAGTCGGCCCGAGGAACAGGAACGAACCAATCGGACGATTCGGATCAGATAACCCGGCACGGCTGCGGCGGATAGCATTAGCCACCGCATCGACCGCTTCATCCTGGCCGATCACACGACTGTGCATCACCTGCTCCATACGCAGCAGTTTTTCGCGCTCACCTTCCAGCATGCGCGATACCGGAATACCGGTCCAGCGCGCCAGGATTTCGGCGATTTCCACATCAGTCACTTTATTACGCAGCAGTTTCATATCTTTATCTTCTGCCGCATTCGCTGCCGCCAGCTGTTTTTCCAGCTCCGGAATTTTACCGTACTGTAATTCTGACATTTTGGTCAGATCGCCGGTACGGCGTGCCTGTTCCAGTGCGGTTTTCGCCTGTTCCAGTTCTGCTTTGATATGCTGGGTGCCGGACAGTGTTGCTTTCTCGGCTTTCCACTCTTCTTCCAGAGACGCATACTCGCGCTCTTTCTCACTTAATTCCTGTTCCAGCATATCAAGCCGTTTTTTACTGGCGTCATCAGACTCTTTCTTCAGTGCCTGCTGTTCCAGTTTTAACTGAATGATACGGCGATCCAGTCTGTCGAGGGATTCCGGTTTGGAATCCATCTGCATACGCAGACTTGCACCCGCTTCATCAATCAGGTCAATCGCTTTATCCGGTAACATACGATCCGTGATATAGCGGTGCGATAATGTTGCCGCCGCGACAATGGCAGGGTCAGTGATCTGCACATGGTGATGCAGTTCATAACGTTCTTTCAGCCCACGCAGAATCGCAATGGTGTCTTCCACTGTCGGCTCTGCCACATAGACTTTCTGGAAGCGGCGCTCTAATGCCGCATCTTTCTCTATATACTGGCGGTACTCATCCAGTGTGGTCGCACCCACACAGTGCAGTTCACCACGGGCCAGTGCCGGTTTCAGCATGTTCCCTGCATCCATGGCGCCATCCGCTTTACCTGCGCCGACCATGGTATGCAGTTCATCAATAAAGAGGATGACATTCCCCTCTTCTTTGGATAATTCATTCAGAACCGCTTTCAGACGCTCCTCAAAATCTCCGCGGTATTTGGCACCTGCCAGTAACGCACCGAGATCCAGAGACAACACGCGTTTGTTTTTCAGTCCTTCCGGCACTTCGCCGTTGACGATACGCTGCGCCAGTCCTTCCACGATGGCGGTTTTACCCACCCCGGGTTCCCCGATCAGTACCGGGTTGTTTTTGGTTCTGCGCTGTAAGACCTGGATAGTCCGGCGGATCTCCTCATCACGGCCGATAACCGGGTCGAGCTTGCCGGATTCGGCACGCTCAGTTAAATCAATAGTATATTTATTCAGGGCCTGGCGTTGATCTTCCGCGCCCTGGTCATTCACATTCTCACCACCACGCATAGTGTCTATAGCCTTCTTAAGTGTTTGTTTATTAATTCCGGCTGTTTTTAATACATCTGCTAATGAGCTGTTGCTCTCTAATACAGCCAGAACAAAAATTTCGGATGCGATATAAGCATCATTTTGTTTTTGTGCAATCTGGTCACATATATTCAGGTGACGGATTAAATCCTGTGAGGGCTGCACATCCCCGGCGGAACCTTCCACCTGCGGTAAACGACTGATGGTGTCATCAATCTTCTGATTAAGCTGCGCGATATCCGCTCCGGCTGATGCCAGTAACGGACGCACCGACCCGCCGTCCTGATGCAGAAATGCTGACAGTAAATGCACGGGTTCAATAAACTGATTGCTGTGCCCGACTGCAAGAGACTGGGCGTCGGCGAGCGCTTGCTGGAATTTATTCGTGAAACGATCCAAACGCATAACACCTCCAAAAAATGGCTTTGAATTTTAGCTAAGTACTAAATGAGGACTTTTGTCAAATATTCAAGCCGGATTTTGAAAAAATATTAAATATTATGCGTAATCCTGAAGGTTATGACTTCTGCTGCGGGTTGATCCAGATAAATGATGCCATGCGCCCGGTACGGGCATCGCGGCGGTAAGAGAAGAAACGGGCGGTATCCGTGACGGTGCATTCGGTGCCGCCGGAAACAGCAGTAACACCGGCAGCGGCCAGGCGCTGACGGGCAAGCTGATAAATATCCGCCAGATATTTATCAGCATGAGGAATAAATGCCGTTGCCGCTTCTGCGGCATGCGCCATAAAAGCCTCACGGACTTCCGCGCCGACCTCAAATTTCTGCGGGCCGATGGCCGGCCCCAGACAGGCGATAATATCTGACGGCGCAGCCGTAAAGCAGGACACAGTATTCTCCAGCACGCCGCCGCATAAACTGCGCCAGCCCGCGTGAGCACCGGCTACTTCCTGCCCGTCACGGGAACAAAACAGCACCGGCAGACAATCTGCCGTCATGATCGCACAGACTTTCCCCGGCGTGCGGGTATACACCGCATCGGCCTGCGGGCCGCGCGGTGTGTTATCGTCCAGAATAGCAACATCCGTTCCGTGTACCTGATTCAGCCACAGCGGTGTGTCCGGGAACCCGGCGGCCTCTGCCAGAATCGCCCGGTTGCGGGCGACATCTTCCGGAGAGTCACCGGTGTGCAGTCCCAGATTCAGGCTGTCAAACGGCGGCTGACTGACGCCGCCTGTACGCAATGAACTACAGGCACTCACGCCTGCGGGCAGCGGCCATTCCGGGGTAATCAGTGCGGTCATTGAGACTCCTTACCAGTCCATATCATCCTGATGCGCCTGTGCATCAGCTTTGAACACTTCAATCAGCTTCACCATATCATCCGGAATCGGCGCGTGCCACTCCATCTGAATGCCGGAGATCGGATGATAAAGACGCAGCATGGTGGCATGCAGTGCCTGGCGGTCAAACTCACGCAGTGTGTCGCGAAATTCATCACTTGCGCCTTTAAGCGGACGCGGGCGGCCGCCGTAAAGCTGGTCACCCACCAGCGGATGATTAATATGCGCCATATGCACGCGGATCTGGTGAGTACGGCCGGTTTCCAGACGCAAACGCAGCCGGGTGTGAGCGCGGAAATGCTCCATCACGCGGTAATGCGTCACTGCCGGTTTACCCATCGGGTTAACGGCCATATGGGTGCGTTTGGTCGGATGGCGGGAGATAGGTTCTTCCACTTTGCCGCCCGCCGTCATGCGGCCATTGGCCACCGCTTCATATTCGCGGGTGATTTCACGCAGTTGCAGTGATTCCACCAGCCGGATCTGAGCCGGAACAGTTTTCGCCACCACCATCAGCCCGGTGGTGTCTTTATCCAGACGGTGAACAATCCCTGCACGCGGTACATCGGCAATATCCGGATAGTGATACAGCAGAGCGTTAAGCACCGTGCCGTCCGGATTACCCGCTCCCGGGTGTACCACAAAACCACGCGGCTTATTAATCACCAGGATATCATCATCTTCATAAACGATATTGAGCGGCAGGTTTTGCGGTTCAAAACGCATGTCTTCATCGATCAGTGCATCAATACTGACCTGTTCTCCGCCCAGCATTTTTTCTTTTGGTTTGTTGACAAGACGGCCGTTAACCTGAACCCTGTCATCTAAGATCCATTCTTTTATACGTGATCGTGAATAATCAGGGAACAATTCCGCCAAAGCCTGATCTAAACGCTGACCGAGCTGTGATTCATCGATAGTTGCGGTAAGTTGTATTTCTTGAGCCATGTTTGTCTCTGTTTCAGAAAGTTATATTTTGAACGGTAACACCGTTTCATTTAAACTATGTGGTATTGTATCTTGATCGCCAGCGGGAGCTGTACGGAGTGCTCCCTAAAAAATATTCAGAGGATAATCAACACGTGATGATACGTATGAAATATCTCGTGGCCGCCGCCACGCTAAGCCTCATGTTGTCCGGCTGTTCCGGAAACAAGGAAATTCTCCCGGATGCCTCACCGTCAGAGCTGTATACTGTCGGCCAGGAAAAATTACAGGACGGTAACTATAAAGGGGCCATCACGCAGCTTGAAACCCTCGATAACCGTTTTCCTTTCGGCCCGTATTCGCAGCAGGTTCAGCTGGATCTGATTTACGCCTACTATAAAGCAGGTGATTTACAGATGGCACTGGCCTCCATCGACCGTTTCATGCGTCTGAACCCGACACATCCGAACATCGATTATGTCCTGTACATGCGCGGTCTGACCGCTCAGGCACTCGATGATAACATGCTGCAAAGTTTCTTTGGTATCGATCGTGCGGATCGTGATCCGCAGAACGCACGCGTCGCATTCCAGGATTTCAGCCAGTTACTGCGCTATTATCCGAACAGCATTTATTCAACAGACTCCGCAAAACGTCTGGTATTCCTCAAAGATCGTCTTGCGGCCTTTGAACTGGCCGTTGCGAAATTCTACACGAAACGCGGGGCATATGTCGCGGTGATTAATCGTGTTGAGTTAATGCTGCGTGACTATCCGGATACACTGGCGACACGCCAGGCGCTGCCGCTGATGGAAAATGCCTATAATGAACTGGGATTAACGGCAGAAGCCGGAAAAGTGGCAAAACTGATTGCTGCCAACCCGCGCGACTGAGTTCCGTTTTACTCATCTGATTAAAAAAGCCATCTCCGGATGGCTTTTTTTATTATCTTATCATCATATTAATGCATAAAAAATGGCCGACAGCCTTCTCTTTTCTGAGAATATGCGGTCAGCCAACTAATCGATAATGCACGATTCAGTCCCTTCCCGCAAGTTGTATCATCCGTATTCTCAGCCTGAGTCACAAAATTATAACCTTTTGAAAAAACTAAAAAATATTAGTGACGGCGATCAATTTTTTCTTGTCACCATCAACGTATTCTGAGCATCAACAAGACGGATGTAACAAAGAGAGGTCACTATGAATGTGAATATCACCAGTAAGCAAATGGAGATCACCCCGGCAATCCGGGAGCATGTTGAAAACCGTCTCGATAAGCTGAGTAAGTGGCAGGTTCCTTTAATTAACCCGCACATTATCCTCGCGAAAGATCCGCAGGGGTTTGTGGTTGATGCCACCATCAGCACACCGAATGGAAATTTAGTTGCCAGCGCCAAACACGCTGATATGTATGCCGCCATCAATGAACTACTGGCGAAACTGGAACGGCAACTGAATAAAGCACAGCACAAAGGTGAAGCGCGCCGCGCGGATAACAGCGTCAAAGAAGCTAACCTTGTGTCTGATGAAGAATCCGCAGAATAAAAAATATAATAAGTTGAGTTTTGTCTCTGCGCGCCCTCCGGGCGCGTTTTTTTTGGTTGACACAACGGATTGCATCAGGTCTATTAACTGTTATCTGATGACACAACGGACAACATACTGACTATGTATCCCCGTATCCGCTTCTTCTTTTTCTTTTTTCGCTTCTGTTAATGAGGCTTTTTGTCGTGTGAGAAAGAAAACGAAGACGCACAGAAAAGCCTCCCTCCGCGGAGGCTTTTTTTATCGCCGGGAAGACAGGGTCTGAGGACAATATATGAATGATCTTTTAGCTATACGGGAACAAATTAGTCAGCTGGATGCACAATTACTGGACTTGCTGGCAAAACGGCGGAAGCTTGCAGTGGGTGTCGCACAGACCAAACTACAGGATAACCGCCCTATCCGCGATAAAAACCGCGAACGAGAACTGCTGGATGTGCTGATAAGCAAAGGCAAACCGCACGGACTGGACGGATTTTATATCACCCGTCTGTTCCAGCTGATTATTGAGGATTCGGTCCTGACCCAGCAGGCGATTTTACAAAAGCACCTGAACCAGACACCGGATAACAGTGCACGGATAGCCTTCCTCGGCCCGAGAGGTTCTTACTCACATGTGGCGGCACGTCAGTATTCCGCCCGTCATTTTGATCATATGACCGAATTCAGCTGCCGCAAATTCCGCGATATTTTTGAGTTGGTTGAAAACGGTCAGGCGGATTACGGGATGCTGCCGCTGGAGAATACCAGTTCCGGTGCTATCAATGATGTCTATGATTTACTTCAGAGCACCCCGCTTTCGATTGTCGGCGAGCTGCGTCTGCCGGTGAACCACTGTCTGCTGACTATTCCGGGCGCGGACATTGCCGGAATTACCACCCTCTACAGCCATCCGCAGCCGTTTGAGCAGTGCAGCCAGTATCTCAGCCAGTTTCCGGATCGCAAAATTGAATACTGCGAAAGCACCGCTGCGGCAATGGAAAAAGTTGCCTCCCTCAACCGGACAGACGTCGCGGCTCTCGGCAGCGAGGCCGGTGGCGCATTGTACGGGTTACAGGCAGCTGTACAGAACCTTGCCAATCAGCAGACCAATATGACCCGCTTTATTGTCATTGCCCGCCAGCCGATTGATGTATCAGAGCAGGTGCCGGCGAAAACCACGCTGCTGATGGCAACCGGACAGCAAGCCGGTGCACTGGTCGATGCCCTGATTATCCTGAAAGAACACGATATCGTGATGAGCAAACTGGAATCCCGCCCTATTCACGGCACACCATGGGAAGAGATGTTTTATATTGATGTTCATGCCAATCTGCGCTCAGTCTCTATGCAGCAGGCGCTCAAAGCCTTACAGGCAATCGCCCGCTCGGTGAAAGTGCTCGGCAGTTATCCGGGGGAACATGTCCCGCCGGCCTTAATCGACTGATTATACCGGCCCGGGGTGCCAAAGCACCCCGCCTCAGCACAATACGCCTGTTCAGCACCCGGTTTTACACGTAGCATGTCCTGCATATCTGTTTGTCACCATCAGAGGTTGCAGGTAAACTGCACCCTTTATTTTTATTCGGAGTTCTTACGGCATGAGTGATATTGCGGGCTGGCAGCCGACTGCCCCGATAGCCAATCTATTAAAACGTGCAAAAATTGTTAATGAAATCAGACATTTTTTTGCAGACAGAGGTGTATTAGAAGTCGAAACGCCGACCATGAGTCAGGCGACCGTCACCGATGTCCATCTGCGCGCCTTTGAAACTCAGTTTACCGGCCCCGGTGCCGCACAGGGAATAACGCTGTATCTGATGACCAGCCCGGAGTACCACATGAAACGGTTGCTGGCAGCAGGCAGCGGTCCCATTTATCAGATGGGCCGCAGCTATCGTAACGAGGAAGCCGGACGCTATCATAATCCGGAGTTCACCATGCTCGAATGGTATCGCCCTCATTATGATATATACCGTCTGATAAATGAGGTTGATGATTTATTACAGCAAACCTTAGAGTGTGAAAGTGCAGAATCGTTATCCTACCAGCAGGCTTTTCTGCGCTATCTGGATATCGATCCGCTGACCGCAGAAAAAGACAAACTGCGCGAAGTCGCAGCTAAACTGGATGTCAGCAACATTGCTGATACCGAGGAAGATCGCGATATCATTTTACAGCTGCTGTTTATGGTGGGTGTTGAACCGCATATCGGGCTGGAAAAACCGACCTTTATTTATCACTTCCCGGCAAGCCAGGCCTCACTGGCGGAGATCAGTTCTGAAGATCACCGCGTGGCTGAACGCTTTGAGGTGTATTACAAAGGGGTTGAACTGGCAAACGGCTTCCGTGAACTGACCGATGCCGCCGAGCAGCGTCAGCGTTTTGAGCGCGACAACCGCAAGCGGGCAGGCATGGGTCTGCCGGAACAACCGATTGATGAAAATCTGCTGGCTGCGCTGGAACACGGATTCCCGGAATGTGCCGGTGTTGCACTGGGGATCGACCGGCTGATTATGCTCGCACTGGGTGCGGAGCGTATCAGTGATGTGATTGCCTTCCCGGTGGATCGCGCCTGATTATCCGGTGAAACGGATGTGATAAAAAAAGCGGATGATATCATCCGCTTTTTTTGTTTTTATACTCAGCGTCTGCTGTCACTCGCCTGTTGCAGCAATCCCTGACTCTCTTTCATAAATCGCTGCGCATGTTCGCCGAACCAGTCACTGACAGCGGAGAACTGAGTGATAAACTCCGCTTTATCCCGGCTTTCCAGCAGTGCCATGGCTTCACCGAACTCACGGTGATAATCCTCTATCACATCCAGATTATCTTCTGAGGCCATAATGATATCAGCATAAAGCTGCGGGTCCTGAGCAAACAGGCGGCCAATCATCACCAGTTCCAGCCGGTAAATCGGTGACGACAGAGACAACAGCTGCGCGAGATCGACATTTTCTTTTGCCAGATAACGCCCGTAAGCAAAAGTGGTAAAGTGACGCAGCGCCTGAATATAGCGCATATTGCGATCATGCTCCTGCGCCTTAATGCCCTGTAAGTGTGCTCCCCAAACGGTGATCTGTTCCAGAAACCACTGATACTGCTCCGGAAAACGTCCGTCACAGAATGCCACCACCTGCTTGGCAAAGCTGCCGACATCCGGGCCGAACATCGGGTGCAGCCCGAGCACCGGCCCGTTATGCACCGCCAGCATCGCCTGCAACGGCCCGGCTTTGACAGACGCAAGATCTGCCAGGATACAATCCTCCGGTAACGGCGGCAACTGTTTAATAACCTGCTCGGTCAGATGGATAGGCACACTGACAATCACCATTCCGGCATCCGCCAGCAGTTCAGGCGCATCCGCCCAGTCGCCGCTGTCCAGAATACGCACCGTGTAACCGGACAGTTCCAGCATCCGCCGGAACAACTGCCCCATCTTGCCGTCACCGCCGGCAATCACTATCGGGCGTGCCTGTTCATTGAGCTTTTTAAATCCTTTATCATTCTCACGGGAATAGGATTCCCGCATGATACGGCGCAGAACATCTTCTATCAGATCCGGCGGAACCCCGAGAGATTCCGCCTCCTGCCGCCGTGAGGCCAGCATCGCAGCTTCGCGATCCGGTGCATATACCGGCAACCCGTGCTGACTTTTCACTTCCCCGACTTCCGCCACCAGTTGCAGACGTTTTGCCAGCAACAACAGCAGCGATTTATCTACTTCATCAATTTGATCACGTAAATGTGTTAATGCACCGGACATACACCCTGCCTGTTTTTATTATCCTGCCTGCTGTAACTGAACCACACGCTCTGCCAGCGCCGGTGAGATCTGCTGATGCAGCTGACGCAGAACTGCTTCAGTGGTTTCCCAGCTGATGCAGGCATCGGTCACTGACACACCGTACTGCATGACACTGCGCGGCTGTTCTGATGACTGATTGCCTTCATTAATATGGCTTTCCAGCATAATACCGGTAATTGATGTATTTCCGGCACAAATTTGTTCTGCCACGGCATCCACCACCAGCGGCTGACGACGGAAATCTTTATCCGAATTGCCGTGACTACAGTCTACCATCAGCGAAGGCGTAAGACCGGCTTTCTTCATTTGTACCCCGCATTCCGTAATATCTTCCGCACTGTAGTTCGGGCGTTTTCCGCCGCGCAGGATCACATGGCCATTCGGGTTCCCCTGTGTCTGTAATAAACAGACCTGACCGGACTGGTTAATCCCCATAAAGCGGTGCGGCATGGAAGCAGCTTTCATCGCGTTGATTGCTGTACTCAGACTGCCGTCAGTACCATTTTTAAAACCGACCGGCATGGACAGGCCAGACGCCATTTCACGGTGAGTCTGTGATTCCGTGGTACGCGCGCCGATAGCAGACCAGCTGAACAGATCCCCGAGGTATTGCGGGTTATTCGGGTCCAGCGCTTCACCGGCCAGCGGCAGGCCGAGCTGAACCAGATCGACCATCAGTTTGCGGGCAATATGCAGACCTTTTTCCATCTCGAAAGAACCATCCATAAACGGATCACTGATAAGCCCTTTCCAGCCTACCGTTGTCCGTGGTTTTTCAAAATAGACACGCATCACGATATACAGACTGTCACTCAACTCAGCAGATAATTTTTTCAGACGACGGGCGTACTCCAGCGCCGCATCCGTGTCATGAACGGAACACGGACCACATACAACCAGTAAACGCGGATCACGGTGATGGACAATATCCGCAATCGTCTTACGTGCACCGGCGATAGCATGCTGGTCGTTGCGACTCAATGGGTACTTTTGCTTCAGCTCTTCCGGTGAGATTAAAACAATTTCATCACTGATATGGACATTATTGAGTGCGTCTTTTTGCATGATCATAGTGTTTTCCTGCTGAGTTTTACAAAAAATGAATTACGTGTTGAGTGCCTGAGAAAACACCATAACATTCTTCGTAAATAATTCAATCCAAAATCGTAAAATATTTAAATTTTCGTACATTAAAAATTACAAATTTAAAATTACATATTACGACAATGAGAATTAAAATCTGTAAAACCAAGGTAAATAACACTCAATACACTGATAATAAAGATGTATTTCAATCAATCATTGAGGTGAGCAAAACGACGGATAAGGAGGGGAAGTTTTATAACGCAGATATAAATGTAAATTTATATTTACACTCAAAAAATGGTGTCATATAAACAATACAGAGAATTGAACGGAAAACAGGCAGAAAAGAAAAATAAAATAGCGTATAAAAAAGGCCAGCACGGGGCTGGCCTTTTATTATCATATCGGATGCTTGCGCATTATTTTGCGTTCAAACGCTCTTTAATACGAGCTGCCTTACCTGAACGCTCACGCAGGTAGTACAGTTTAGCACGACGAACGGCACCACGGCGTTTAACGCTGATGCTGTCAACAACTGGTGAGTGAGTCTGGAATACACGCTCAACACCTTCGCCGTTAGAAATCTTACGAACAGTGAATGCAGAGTGCAGACCGCGGTTACGGATAGCGATAACCACGCCCTCGAATGCCTGCAGACGTCTTTTTGAACCTTCAACGACCCATACCTTAACTTCCACGGTGTCACCCGGACGGAATGAAGGTACGTCTTGTTTCATCTGCTCATCTTCGATCTGTTTAATAATGTTGCTCATAATAAATCTCTTACCCTAGGTAAACTGATATTTCAAAAGACATCCCGCAGGACGTCCGGATTAACTAGTTGCTCAGGACTGATATTCCCGCCGGAATTCAGCCAGCAACATCCTTTGCTCGTCAGTCAGAGCTAGGCTTTCCAGAAGTTCAGGTCTTCTGAGCCAGGTGCGACCGAGTGACTGTTTCATACGCCAGCGATCAATTTCTGCATGATTACCCGACAGTAAAACCGGCGGAACATTCATGCCATCCAGCGCCTCAGGACGGGTATAGTGCGGATGGTCAAGTAAACCGTCAGCAAAGGAATCTTCTTTTGCTGATGCCTGATGTCCGAGGACACCGGGGACAAAGCGCGATACTGCATCAATCAGTACCATCGCCGGTAATTCACCACCACTGAGCACGTAATCCCCGACTGACCATTCTTCATCAATCTCAGTCTGGATAACGCGTTCGTCTGCTCCCTCATACCGGCCGCATACCAGAATTAACTTCTCATTTGCGGCCAGCTCACAAACTCCCTGTTGGTCGAGTTTGCGGCCCTGCGGCGAAAGATAAATCACTTTCGCATTGTCACCTGCGGCAGCTTTTGCTGCATGGATAGCTTTGCGCAGAGGCTCCACCATCATCAGCATGCCGGGACCGCCCCCGTAGGGCCGATCGTCCACAGTGTGGTGCCGGTCATACGTGAAATCACGCGGGTTCCAGCAATCAACACTGATCAGGCCATTTTTTACTGCCCGTCCGGTTACACCATGCCCGGTTATTGAGAGGAACATTTCAGGAAACAGGCTGATAACCCCAATCCACATTTTCGTGTCCCACTTAATGACAAAACCATCACCGAAGGTTTAAAAACCGGGATCCCACTCAACTTCAATCAGTTTTTCAGTGAGATCAACTTTCCTGATAACCTGCCCGTCAAGAAACGGCACTAACCGCTCCTTCATGCCGAAGGCATCTTTCAGATTTGCTTTAATTACCAGAACATCATTCGACCCGGTTTCCATTAAATCGGTCACTGTGCCGAGATCATACCCGCCGATAGTCACTACCCGGCAGCCCATCAGGTCTTTCCAGTAGTAATCATCGCCGTCTAATTCAGGTAATAATGAACTGTCCACCACAATTTCTGCGTTGGTCAGCGCATTTGCTGCATCTCTGTCGTCAACCCCTTTGAGTTTGACGATCATATCCTGGCTATGGGATTTCCAGTCTTCCGGATCGATGTGTTGCCACACGCCGTTACGCTGAATAAACCATGGCTGATAATCAAAAATACTTTCCGAATTTTCGGTGGAAGAAAACACTCTGAGCCACCCTTTAATGCCGTAAGATGACCCCAGTTTGCCGAGTACAATCGGATTAGCAGGGGCTTGCGGATTAGTGTGCTTGCTCATTGTTACCACCGTGACAGATTAAGCTGCTTTTTTTGCGTCTTTGATCAGTGCAGAAACACGATCAGAGACAGTTGCACCCAGACCAACCCAGTGTTCAACACGGTCCAGATCTAAGCGCAGAGTTTCAGCCTTACCGGCAGCGATAGGGTTGAAAAAACCAATACGTTCGATGAAACGACCGTCACGTGCATTACGACTGTCGGTTACGACGATTTGGTAGAACGGACGCTTTTTTGCGCCGCCACGAGCTAAACGAATTGTTACCATAACATCCTCATTGAATTAACAAACAACCAGACCCCATCGAGGAATGGCGTCCGGTTGTCATAGAAAAAGCCCGAAAAGTTTACTCACTTTGACGTAAAAATCAATCTAAAGTGATTATTTTTTGTGACTTTCTTTGTTTTACCGCCCCATCATACCCGGCGGCATCATACCTTTCATGCCCCGCATCATCTTCGCGAGGCCCCCTTTCTTCATCTTTTTCATCATGCGCTGCATATCATCAAACTGCTTGAGCAGCCGGTTGACATCCTGCACCTGAGTACCGGAACCCGCCGCGATACGGCGCTTGCGGGACCCTTTGATAATTTCCGGTTTGACGCGCTCTTTTTTGGTCATGGAATTGATCATCGCTTCCATTTTGGTCAGCACGCTGTCATCCATTTGCGATTTCACCGCGTCCGACACCTGAGACATACCGGGCAATTTGGTCAGCATACTGGCCATACCGCCCATATTGCGCATCTGCTTAAGCTGTTCCAGGAAGTCGTTGAGATCAAACCCGTCACCTTTTTTCAGCTTGGAGGCCAGTTTTTCCGCCTGATCGCGGTCAACTTTGCTCTCAATCTCTTCGATCAGTGACAACACATCGCCCATGCCCAGAATACGGGAGGCAACGCGATCCGGATGGAACGGCTCCAGTGCATCGGTTTTTTCCCCGACACCCAGGAATTTAATCGGTTTACCGGTGATATGGCGGATAGAGAGCGCCGCACCGCCGCGCGCATCACCATCGACTTTGGTCAGCACCACACCGGTCAGCGGCAGGGCTTCGTTAAAGGCTTTGGCAGTGTTTGCCGCATCCTGACCGGTCATGGCATCTACGACGAACAGGGTTTCGACCGGGTTTATGGCCGCATGCAGCTCTTTGATTTCGCCCATCATGCCTTCATCGACATGCAGGCGGCCCGCGGTATCCACCAGCAGGACATCAAAGAATTGCAGCTGCGCATGTTTCAGCGCTTTTTTAGCGATATCAATCGGTTTTTCTGACACATCAGACGGGAAGAATTCGATTCCCACAGTCTCTGCCAGTGTCTGTAGCTGTTTAATCGCCGCAGGACGATAAACGTCCGCAGAGACCACTAATACTTTTTTCTTATGTTTTTCTTTCAGCAGTTTACCGAGTTTCGCCACACTGGTGGTTTTACCCGCACCCTGCAAACCGGCCATCAATACCACAGCCGGCGGCTGGGCAGAGAGATCAAGGGCGTTATTTTCCTCGCCCATCGCCGCGACCAGTTCACCCTGAACGATTTTGACGAACTCCTGCCCCGGTGTCAGGCTTTTGTTCACCTCATGGCCGACGGCACGCTCTTTGACGCGGCTGATGAAATCCCGTACCACCGGCAGGGCAACATCGGCTTCCAGAAGCGCCATACGCACTTCGCGCAGCGTTTCTTTAATATTGTCTTCTGTCAGTCGTCCGCGACCACTGATATTGCGCAAGGTGCGCGAAAGTCTGTCAGTTAAATTATCAAACATGTCATCGACTCTGCCAAAACTGAGCTAAAAATAGGAAAGATACTCGGGATTATAACACGCACCGCAGCAAATCAGCGAACCGATTTACGTAAAGTATCGTGTAATCATTGGAGTGATCTGCGGGCTGCGGTATACTGACGTATGAATTTTGTTTCATCTTACTGACTGAATAATCACAAAACCATGCCTGAAATCTCTGTTGTTGCAATTAGCGCGTATCTGTTAAGCCTGGTACTTCTGATGCCGGGCGTGCTCCACTATCAGCGCGGCTACCGGAAACTGGCGCTTATCTTCGCGGTTATCGCCCTGGTGTGTCACGGCGTGGCGATTAAATCACAGATTTTTCAGGGCGCCGGTCAGAACCTGACACTGCTGAATCTCGGGTCGGTAGTCAGTCTGCTGGTCTCCGTCATTATGACGATCGTCGCCTTTCAGGGCCGGGCCTGGTTTCTTATCCCGATTGTTTACAGCTTCTCGATGGTCAATCTGATTCTGGCCACCCTGATGCCGGGCGAGTTTATCACCCATTTACAGGCCAGTGTGCCGCTGTTTGTGCATATCGGACTGGCACTGCTCAGCTTCGCGACACTGATTATTGCTGCACTGTATGCCATGCAGCTCGGCTGGATGGATCATCAGCTGAAAAACAAACGTCTTAAGTTTACGCCGGATATGCCCCCGTTAATGGTTATCGAGCGTAAAATGTTTCATATCACGCAGGTCGGCGTGATCCTGCTGACACTGACACTCGCCACCGGCATTGTGTTCATGGATAACATCTTTGATAAGGATAATATTCATAAATCATTGCTGTCGATGGTCGCCTGGTGTGTCTACATTGTGCTGCTGTGGGGACACTATCATGAAGGCTGGCGCGGCAAACGGGTTATCTGGTTTAACTTTACCGGCGCCTTTATCCTCACACTTGCATTTTTCGGGCACCGCCTGTTTCAGGAACTGATGCTGTATGCATAACAGCAGCAGCTGTAACACCCTTTTCAGCTCATCACAAAAGAAAGGAACACCGCTGTGGAGCACGTCTCAACAAGCACGCTGATTATTATTCTTATTTTACTGGTAATAATTTCGGCGTACTTTTCCGCATCCGAAACCGGGATGATGACCATCAACCGCTACCGGCTGCGCCATCAGGCCAAACAGGGAAACCGGTCTGCCCGCCGTGTCGAGCGGCTGCTGGAGAAACCGGAGCGCCTTCTGAGCCTCATTCTTATCGGCAATAACCTGGTCAATATTGTTGCCTCCGCACTGGGCACGATTGTCGGTATGCGCCTGTACGGTAACGCCGGTGTGGCCATCGCCACCGGGGTGCTGACTTTTGTTATCCTCGTCTTTGCCGAAGTGATGCCGAAAACCATTGCGGCACTCTACCCTCAGCAGGTCGCATTTCCGAGTAGTTTTCTGCTGCGCCCGCTGGCCAAAATCTGTCTGCCGGTTGTCTGGGCATTCAATGCAATAACCCTGATTCTGATGCGCTGTATTGGTATCCGCGGCACCGTGATCCGCAGTGATGCGGTATCAAAAGAAGAACTGAAAACCATCGTTAATGAATCGAAAAGCAAACTGTCCCGCCGCAATCAGGACATGCTGATCTCTATTCTCGATCTGGATAAAATCAGCGTGGATGAAGTTATGGTGCCGCGTACCGAAATTATCGGGATTGATATCAATGATGACTGGAAATCCATCCTGCGCCAGCTGACACACTCACCGCACGGCCGGATTGTGCTCTACCGCGATTCTCTCGATGATGCCATCGGTATGCTGCGGGTTCGTGAAGCTTACCGCCTGATGATTGAGAAGCAGGAATTCACCAAGCAAATGCTTATCAAAGCTGCGGATAAAGTCTATTTTGTACCGGACAGCACACCACTGAACTTACAACTGGTTAATTTCCAGCGTAATAATGAAAAAGTCGGGCTGGTTGTGGATGAGTACGGCGACATTCAGGGGCTTATCTCGGTGGAAGATATCCTGGAAGAGATCGTCGGCGACTTCACCACCTCCATGTCTCCATCACTGGCGGAAGAAGTTACCCGGCTGCCTGACGGCACGCTGCTGATTGAAGGCTCTGCCAATATCCGCGAAATCAATAAAGCCCTGAATCTCGCCCTCCCGGAAGAGGGTGCCCGCACCATTAACGGGCTTCTGCTGGAAGAACTCGGCGATATTCCGACACTCAATACCCTTGTCGCTATCGGGCACTATCAGTTTGAAGTGGTTGCCATCGGTGAGAATGTGATTAAAACCGTGAAGTTATCGCCGCTGAGACCGGCCGGTGCTGATATCGCCGCTGATATCTGAGAAAGATAAAAGACATAAAAAAACCTGCGGCAGCAATGCACGCAGGTTTTTTTGTATCCGGGACTGAAAAATTACGGATGCAGTTTTTCCAGTTCCTCATCAGATAACAGCAGTTCATCATTTTTGTTGACGCGGACATCGCGCTCAATGATGTTTTTTGCAATCTGATGTGCTTCATCCAGTGAATGCATTTGATATGTCCCGCACTGGTACAGATTCAGTTCCGGGATCTTCGCCTGATCTTTAACAGTCAGGATATCCGCCATAGCGTCTTTCCAGGCCTGTGCAACACGGGTTTCTGACGGCGCACCAATCAGGCTCATATAGAACCCGGTACGGCAGCCCATTGGTGAGATATCAATAATTTCAACACCATTACCGTTTAAATGATTACGCATAAAACCGGCGAACAGATGTTCCAGTGTATGCGTTCCTCTTTCCGGTAAAATCTCTTCATTAGGAACACAAAAACGCAGATCGAAAACAGTGATGGTGTCGCCACCCGGCGTGGTCATGGTTTTCGCTACGCGTACCGCAGGTGCTGCCATACGTGTGTGGTCAACTAAAAAACTATCCAGCAAAGGCATAATTCCCGCTCCTCTTTTTTTTGTAAAAAATGCCGAACGAATGAAACTTTTTCTGAATACGCTGGTCTGATGTATTGAAAGACGCGTAAATTGTTATCATCCCTATTCTCTGAGAGATTTTTTTTTGGCCACATTAATTGTGGCCATTTTCTTATCTGTCAGAAATCAGCGACCGCCGTGCAGCGCCAGATACTCATCAAAACTTATCGTATCACTCTCTTCCATCGCTTTTTGTTTACCGACAGAAGCCTGCCATTGTTCAGCAAAGTCTGCTTCACTGATCACGTCATACGGCTCGTGAGTCAGTTCTTCATGATACCGATCCGCCAGGGCCAGCCCGTAACTTCCGATACCCGCTTCTTTTATCAGTGCCAGCATCCGTCCCGAGAACGTCAGTTCCGGATCATCAAACTGTACTTTCAGTGCTTCGCACACTTCGCGATACTGTGTGCCTGAGCAGGTATCTAACACATCGGCAACACGCAGGAGATCATTAAACAGTGCGTGACCTACTTTTTGCAAGGGTTGTTTTTCACGGCCGCAGCCGATACCGATTTCCTGTCCCGGTTTACGTCCTTCCAGAATCACCCGATTCCAGTTATGGCGGGCACATGCCAGTTCATCCGCGCTCATTTCCGGCGCATCTGCCAGCACACACCAGATGAGGAACAGGTCGAGGAAACGGATTTGTGTTTCATCCACACCGGTGGCAGAGAACGGGTTGATATCCAGAGCACGGACTTCGATATACTCCACTCCGCCGCGCTGTAATGCATCAGACGGTGACTCATCACCTTTCTGCACACGCTTCGGACGGATTGGCGCATAGAACTCGTTTTCAATCTGTAATACGTTGGCGTTAATCTGAAGGTGTTTGCCGTCTTTGGTTAATCCCAGCGCAGCAAATTCCTCAGACGGGATCTTAATAGCATTCTTCAGCCCGGCGACATACGTGTCCAGGTGGTTGAAGGTGATGTTCAGATCACTTTGTGACTTGCTGGTATAGCCAAGGTCACTTAAACGCAGTGACGTGGCATACGGCAGGTATAATGCCCCTGCCGGCAGCTTTTCAAACGGCAGATTGGTTTTGCGGCCGCGCAGGAACGAACTGCAAATTGCCGGAGAGGCACCAAACAGGAACGGGATCACCCAGCCGAAACGGTAATAGTTACGGATCAGGCGGAAATAACCGTCAGAGATTTTATCCTTGCCACTTTCTGCATCACTGATACCGCTCCACGCCTGCCAGAATTCCATCGGCAGAGAGAAGTTATAGTGGACACCGGAAATGGTCTGCATCAGCGCGCCATAACGGTTTTTAAGCCCTTCACGGTACAACGTCTTGAAACGGCCGGCATTGGATGTACCGAACTGCGCCAGTTCGATATGCTCTTCAGAATCAATGAAGCATGGCATGCTCAGCGGCCACATCCGTTCATTATTCAGATGACGCGCCGTGTAACGGTGCACATCACGCAGAAATTTCACGGTGTAATCAATGCGCGAATCCACAGGGGTAATAAACTCCAGCAGTGACTCGGCAAAGTCCGTGGTGATCCACTTATGTGTTAATGATTTTCCCAGCGCTTCCGGGTGACCGGTACGTGCCAGTGCACCATCCGGCGTGATACGCAGTGTTTCGCGCTCAATACCGCGGTTGATGCCTTTTAAAATCCGGGGGTGCGTCTCTAACCATGAGAGCGCTTTAGATACATCCGGGATCAAATTGACCTCCCGTCCTGATAATGGATATTATTCATAAGAGGGATACTTTATCGCAAAGCCGGGTTATTGTCGCTGTGATTCAGCCCGGCCCACACAAACGGAACAGCAGAAACAACTGCCGTTACAATACATTACCCCTCTTACACGTCATTGCTATACGATCAGTTTCAGAAGCATCTGTACTTCAGATAAGGAGTATGACGTAAAAACGGATTCGATTCAGTGACGGAAAAAACGGAAAAAGAAAAACCCCGCTCAAAGAGCGGGGTTTTTTATATGGTGCACCCGAGAGGATTCGAACCTCTGACCGCCCGGTTCGTAGCCGGGTACTCTATCCAGCTGAGCTACGGGTGCTGAATATGAGATAAGAGAGGAAGATGGTGCACCCGAGAGGATTCGAACCTCTGACCGCCCGGTTCGTAGCCGGGTACTCTATCCAGCTGAGCTACGGGTGCATCGCATACTAATTCTGTTACCTGAAATCAGTTTTGAAATAAGGTGATAAGATGGTGCACCCGAGAGGATTCGAACCTCTGACCGCCCGGTTCGTAGCCGGGTACTCTATCCAGCTGAGCTACGGGTGCAATCTGAATGGCGGTGAGAGAGGGATTTGAACCCTCGATGCAGCTTTTGACCGCATACTCCCTTAGCAGGGGAGCGCCTTCAGCCTCTCGGCCATCTCACCATTGTTTCAGACCACACAACGATGATTTCCGTTTCCGTCATCTCGTCGTCGTGTGGCGCACATATTACTTTCCCCCACTGAGAAGTCAAACAATTTTTCCCAACTTTTTAAGATCTCACGATCGTTTGCACAATTACCGCGCATTATGTTGATTTTCACAACGATACGGGTGTTTTTCCGGCAACATGATTCACATCCGCATAACGCGGTGGTACAGAGAAAATCGGGCAGTAAGAGAGAAAGTAACAGAATGACGGGCGATTTTTGCAGGAAAAAAAGTGAAGAGCCGGGATAATAGCGGCAGGAAGAAAAGAAGAAGGCGCCCGTCGCGGTAACGAGCGCGCCTCACAACTTAATAGTTATTATTATTGGGTTGAGATTTTTCAGCCTGGATCCGCTGGTAAATTTCTTCACGGTGAACAGAAACCTCTTTTGGGGCGTTGACACCAATTCGTACCTGGTTTCCTTTAACACCCAGTACAGTAACTGTTACCTCATCGCCTATCATAAGTGTTTCACCAACTCGACGAGTCAGAATAAGCATTCTTTGCTCCTTGAAATATTAAAAGAGTCGGGCCACTAAGTTTACCCGCCATTATCCATCCAACACCGTGAAAGCGTATAGCAATGATTATTTGTAAACTATATGTAGTTTTATACACATTGCAATATTTAGTGTAGTTAAAAATTGCGACCTAATGTCAGTGATATAAAGATGTTATCACCAATATCAGGAGCACACCTAAGCGCACTCCTGTTCAGATTTACTCCGGCTACAGGTGAGATGCCACCCAGCTTTCAACGCTTGCCATCGCAGCAGGTAAAGCAGCGGTATCTGTCCCGCCGGCTTGTGCCATATCCGGCCGGCCGCCCCCTTTACCACCGATTTGTTCAGCAATAAAGGCAACCAGTTCGCCGGCTTTGACTTTACCGGTCAGATCTTTTGTTACACCTGCAATGAGACTAACTTTATCATCACTGATAGTTGAAAGCACAATAATTCCAGAGCTTAATTGATTTTTTAGATCATCAACCATCGTCCGCAGCATTTTAGGTTCGGCGTTAGTCAGTTGTTTCACCAGAAGTTTAACACCGTTCACTGAAACGGCATCTTTGGTCATGGAAGAACTTTCCTGCGCAGCCTGCTGTTCTTTGAGTTGCTGTAACTCTTTTTCCAGACTGCGGATTTTATCCAGCGCGGCTTTTACTTTCTCGCCCACCCCGGCTTCATCACTTTTCACCAGCTGCGCCACAGAGGAGAGTGCGTCAGACTGCTGATTCACGCTTTCCAGTGCACCGATACCGGTGACCGCTTCAATACGGCGGATACCGGCCGCTGTGGCGGATTCACTGATAATACGGAACAGACCGATATCACCGGTACGCGCAGCGTGAGTACCGCCGCACAGCTCGGTTGAGAAGTCGCCCATGCTCAGTACACGGACACGCTCATCGTATTTTTCACCGAACAGTGCCATCGCACCTTTGGCTTTCGCGTCTTCCAGATCCATCAGCTCAGTCACAACCGGCTCATTTTTACGGATTTCGGCGTTAACCAGTGCTTCCACCTCACGGATTTGTGCCGGTGTCATGGCTTCAAAATGTGAGAAGTCAAAACGCAGGTATTTATCATTTACCAGTGAGCCTTTCTGAGACACATGCTCACCCAGAACCTGACGCAGCGCAGCATGCATAAGGTGCGTTGCCGAGTGGTTCAGACGGATGGCGTTACGGCGCTCTTCATCAATTTTAGCCGTAATTTTGTGGTTCACAGTCAGTTTACCGCTCACCACACGACCGGCATGGCCGATCGCCTGGCCGTATTTCTGCGTATCCAGAACGCTGAATTGTGCATCGTTGCCGGACAGCACACCAGTATCACCAACCTGACCACCGGATTCCGCATAAAATGCCGTTTTATCCAGGATCACCAGACCTTCATCACCGGCGTTCAGCTCTGTGACCGGCTGACCTTCTTTGTACAGCTCAACAATAGTCGCCGTCTGCTCATTGTGGTCATAGCCGGAGAAATCACTGCGCTTATCAACTTTGATAAGGTTGTTGTAATCAGCACCAAAACCACTGTTTTCACGGGCACGGCGGCGCTGTTCTTCCATAGCGGCTTCAAAACCGGCTTCATCCACTTTCAGATGACGCTCGCGGCAGACGTCAGCGGTCAGATCCAGCGGGAAACCATAGGTGTCATAAAGACGGAATGCCGCTTCACCGCTCAGGGTATCTCCGGTCAGTGAGGCTAATTCATCATCCAGCAGTTGCAGGCCGCGTTCCAGCGTACGGGCAAACTGCTCTTCTTCTGATTTCAGTACTTTCTCAACCATCACGCGCTGACGTGCCAGTTCTTCACCGGCAGATCCCATCACGCTGATCAGCGGTGCAACAAGCTTATAGAAGAAAGTATCTTTCGCGCCCAGCATGTAGCCATGGCGGACAGCACGACGGATGATACGGCGCAGTACATAACCGCGGCCTTCGTTGGACGGAATAACACCATCGCAGATAAGGAAAGCACAAGAGCGGATGTGGTCGGCGATCACGCGCAGTGATTTGCTGGTCAGGTCGTCTGCACCGGTCACTTTCGCTACATCAGCGATCAGTTTGCGGAACAGGTCGATATCATAGTTGGAGTTTACGTGCTGGAGAACAGCGGTAATACGCTCCAGGCCCATACCGGTATCAACGGATGGCTTCGGCAGCGGCTCTAATGTACCGTCAGACTGACGGTTGAACTGCATAAAGACAATGTTCCAGATCTCAATGTAACGGTCGCCGTCTTCTTCCGGTGATCCGGGAGGGCCGCCCCAGATATGGTCGCCGTGATCAAAGAAAATTTCAGTACACGGACCGCAGGGGCCGGTATCGCCCATCTGCCAGAAGTTGTCAGAAGCGTATTGAGCGCCTTTGTTATCACCGATGCGGATAATGCGTTCAGCCGGAACACCGACTTCATCTTTCCAGATATTGTACGCTTCATCATCCGTGGCATAGACGGTTACCCACAGCTTGTCTTTCGGCAGGTTAAACCATTCCCCGCCTGTCAGCAGTTCCCAGGCGAAATTAATGGCATCGTGTTTGAAGTAATCGCCGAAGCTGAAGTTACCCAGCATTTCAAAGAAGGTGTGGTGACGTGCAGTGTAGCCGACGTTTTCCAGGTCGTTGTGCTTACCACCGGCACGGACACAGCGCTGCGCTGTAGTGGCGCGGGTGTAAGGACGTTTATCCAGACCCAGGAAAACATCTTTGAATTGGTTCATCCCTGCATTAGTAAAAAGCAGCGTTGGATCGTTGTTCGGAACCAGCGAGCTGCTCTGGACAATCTGATGTCCTTTTGTATGGAAAAAGTCGAGAAACGCCTGACGGATCTCAGCGGTGCTTTTGCTCATATTTATCCCGAAATCAAGCTGAAATAATAAGATTTATGAATTGCGAAACAGACTGTGAAGCCGCTCCGATTCAACCTTCGGATCAATCAAGGCGGAGAGAAATTTAAGGGTTTCCCTTGAACATTAATTCCCAGATAAATCCATTCGCTGTACCCATTGTAAAGCGAATAAACTTTTTCTGAAAGTCTGTTCGTACAAACGGCGCTCATCCGGCCGGGAGCGGGGTTTCTGTATCGGGAACACGGGATGAGAGGCAAAGACAGAACGTTATCCGCAGATAAAAAGAAAGCCATACCCGTCGCGGATACAGCTTTCATAATAACTCAATGATTTTATTACTGTAAATTATGAAACCAGTGTAGCTTTACGAATTAAAACTCTTCGTTGCCTGCATTTTCAGTTTCGCTTTCTTCACTGAAACTTTCTGCTGCGGTACTCAATTCACCGGTATGATTCAGTAATAATTCACGTAATTTTTTGTCCAGTTCATCCGCCATTTCCGGGTGTTCTTTCAGGTAGATAGTGGCGTTTGCTTTACCCTGACCAATTTTTTCACCGTTGTAGCTGTACCATGCACCGGCTTTCTCAACCAGTTTATGTTTCACGCCCAGGTCGATCAATTCGCCCATGGTGTTGATACCTTCGCCGTACATGATCTGGAATTCTGCCTGTTTGAATGGCGCAGCAACTTTGTTTTTCACGACTTTTACGCGGGTTTCGCTGCCGACCACTTCATCACCATTTTTCACCGCGCCGATACGGCGGATATCCAGACGGACAGACGCATAGAATTTCAGTGCGTTACCCCCGGTGGTAGTTTCCGGGTTACCGAACATCACACCAATCTTCATACGGATCTGGTTAATGAAAATCAGCAGGGTGTTGGAGTTTTTCAGGTTACCGGCCAGTTTACGCATTGCCTGGCTCATCATACGTGCTGCCAGACCCATGTGAGAATCACCGATTTCACCTTCGATTTCAGCTTTTGGTGTCAGAGCGGCCACGGAGTCAACAATGATGACATCAACCGCACCGGAGCGGGTTAAGGCATCACAGATTTCCAGTGCCTGTTCGCCGGTGTCCGGCTGGGAGCACAGCAGGTTATCGATATCCACGCCCAGTTTCTTGGCATAAACCGGGTCCAGTGCGTGTTCCGCATCGATAAACGCACACACACGGCCCTGACGCTGCGCAGCGGCAATAACCTGTAACGTCAGCGTGGTTTTACCGGAAGATTCAGGCCCGTAGATTTCAACAATACGACCCAGCGGCAAACCGCCTGCACCCAGTGCAACGTCCAGTGCCAGAGAGCCGGTTGAGATGGTTTCCACGTCCATGGAACGGTCTTCGCCCAGACGCATGATTGAACCTTTACCGAACTGCTTCTCAATCTGACCTAAGGCTGCTGCCAGTGCTTTCTGTTTGTTCTCATCAATAGCCATGTAAACTCCCTTCTCAGCCCCTGAGACACTGCCCCCGGGTTATTAAAATGGTTTCAACTGAATCTGTTGAAGTGATTATACTGTATAGTCATACAGTATCAAGCGATTTTTTTGTCAGAATTGCAATTAATCCGCCGAGCCCTTTCAGCACAGCCTGATAGCGTACCGCATTGCGATCGCCCTGAAAACACCAGCAACGGGCTGCGGTTTTTACACCTGTTTTTTCCCGCCACGCCCAGCCGAACCAGACAGTACCGACCGGCTTTTCATCGCTGCCGCCATCCGGCCCGGCAATGCCGCTGACAGAGACGGCTAAGTCCGCACCTGAGGTATCCAGCGCCCCAGCGGCCATTTCCCGCACCACCGCCTCACTGACCGCACCAAAGACAGATAATGATTGTTCTGATACCCCGATCATACTGTGTTTAGCGTCATTACTGTAGGTGACAAACCCGCGCTGAAAATACGCCGAACTCCCGGCGATATCCGTGATTACCTTGGCAATCCACCCGCCGGTGCAGGATTCTGCCGCCGTGACACTCAGGCCGGCCTCAAGGAGATAATGCCCCAGTTCTGTACTGCACCGGGTCAGAGCCTGTTCATCATGCATCTGTCACTCCTGTTATGAAATCTGTTTTTTACGGCGGATATCCCAGAGCCATAACCCGCCGATCGCGAGAGCAAACAGGCTGCCGAAAGACGCACCGATCACCACCACCGGCACACCGGCTTTGACCGCCAGGGAGTAAAGTCCCAGCATCAGCAGCATCGCGCCGTTTTCCCCCATATTCTGTACCGCGATGGCATTCCCCGCCCCGACCGTTTCTTTACCGCGCTTTTGCAGCAGCGCATTGAGCGGCACCACAAACAGGCCGCCGAATACGCCGAGCAGAATCAGTGTTATATTGGCCGGAATAACAGCGGTCTGAAAGGTGAAAATAATCACCATAACGCCGATCAGTATCCCGGCGGGCATACAACGGCGTACCGTTTCCAGAGTGATAAAGCGGGCAGCCAGCCCCGCCCCCGCGACAATCCCGATAGCAACCATCGCGTTAAGCAGTGTCGGCATGGTCTGACCGGTAATTCCCAGTGCCGCCGGAACCCACAGTACCAGCATCAGCCGCAGTGTCACCCCCGCCCCCCAGAACAGACTGGTGCCGGTCAGGGAAAAACGGCTTTCCTGATTTTTCCACAAAGATACCGTGGCGCGGAAAAAGGTGCTCATCATCGTGCGCGGATTGCGGCTCAGCCCGGTTTTTGCCGGAGGCAGACGCGGAATACGGAGATTGGTCAGTGCCGCCAGTCCGTACATCACCGTGCATAAAATCAGCGCCATCGTAATATGGTAATCAGACAGGAAACCGCCGGTTACTGATCCCAGCAGGATCGCCACAATGGTCGAGGCTTCAATCAGCCCGTTGGCTTTAACCAGCTGTTCACCGGTCGTCAGTTCACCGAGGATACCGTATTTTGCCGGGGAATAGGCAGCAGCTCCCACCCCGATAAGACCGTACCCCAGGAACGGGTCCGCGCCGAGGCAGATCACCACCGCACCGATCAGTTTGCAGCCGTTCGACAGCAGCATCACCCGCCCTTTCGGGAAGCTGTCGGCAATCTGTCCGACAAACGGCGCCAGTACAATGAAAGTCAGCACAAATACCATTTGCAGCATCGGCTGGCTCCACTCCGGATAGTGCCGGGCGCTGAGCTGCGCAAGGATGGCGAACAGAATCGCGTTATCCGCAAACGCAGTAATAAACTGCGAAATCAGTACCGCTTTCATACCTTTGTTCAGTAACGGGGCAGATGCTGTCATATCTGCGGCTCCTGTAATGCCTGCTGCTTCAGTGTGACAAAGTCCGGTTTACCGCTGCCGAGTACCGGCAGTTGTCTGATATAACGGATATCACGCGGAACAGCCAGCTCCGGCAATCCTTTTGCTTTTGCCTGTGCCATCAGTTGTGCGCGATCCAGTTCACTGTCCGTGGTAAACATCACCAGAGCTTCGCCGCGTTTTGCATCCGGTTTTGTCACCACAGCATGCAGTTTATCCGGCGAGACACTGAGTGCCAGCTGCTCAACGCTCTCCAGTGAGATCATTTCACCGGCCAGTTTGGCAAAACGTTTCACCCGTCCGCGGATGGAAATAAACCCGTCTTTATCTATCGTGACAATATCTCCGGTGTCATACCAGCCAATCTGAATTTCACCCTGCGCATTTTCCGCTGACGGCGGCTCAATATGACCCGGTTTTTCCACCCGCAGATACCCTTTCATTACATTCGGACCGCGAACCTGCAACAACCCGCCGTTTTCAATTCCGGCGACCGGCAGAAGACGCGCTTCCATTCCCGGCACCAGCCGTCCTACCGTGCCGGTACGGGCGGCCATCGGCACGTTGATGGAAATGACCGGCGCACACTCTGTCACCCCGTAACCTTCCAGAATGCGCAGACCAAATTTATCCTGCCAAGCCTGTTTGGTGCCGTCCGCCAGTTTTTCCGCCCCGGCCACCGCATAGCGGACACGGGCAAAGTCATACGGATGAGCAAAGCGGGCATAATTGGCAAGAAAGGTGGAGGTACCGAAAATCACTGTACAGTTCTGATCATAGGTCAGTTCCGGCACCATGCGGTAATGCAGCGGGCTGGGATAGAGGAAGATCCGGCTGCCGCACAGCAGCGGTGTGAGCAGTCCGGCCGTCAGACCGAACGCGTGAAACAGCGGAAGTGCCGACATAAACCGGTCTTTCGGCGTGAAATCCGCAACGGTTTTAATCTGCTCCACGTTAGCCAGCAGAGAGTCATGGCTGTGTACCACGCCTTTTGGTGTGCCTTCCGAGCCGGAGGTAAAGAGAATAATGGCATCATCTTCCGGTTTCTGCGGCAACAGTGCCGCCTGAGGCGTGATCAGATGGCGCATCACCCACAGTTTGTCCTTCAGGGTGACTGACGATTTTGCCTCTTCCAGATAGACCCAGTTCGCTTCTGTCAACTGTTCCGGCAGGTGAGTCAGTTTGCCTTTTTCCAGAAACTGGCGCGAGGTGATGATGGTATTGATACCGGCTGCTTTCATGGCATTACGCAACCCGGCAACACCCGCCGTGTAGTTGAGCAGCGCCGGAATACGGCGGCGCATGGAGGCACCGAGGATCGCCGCACCCATTACAGTGGCATTCGGCAGCAGGAAACCGGTGCGCTCCCCCTCTTTGGTGTAGTGGCTGATAATACAGCTCAGCCCGAGGGATTTTTTCAGCAGCCCCTGATAACTGTCCTCGCTGAAATTGATATCATCAATAATCCGCTGAAAACGCCCGTAGCGTTTTACCGCGCCGAGAAATGCCTGCGGCAGTGTCAGTGACGGACGGCACGCCATGCGCGCATCCATCATAATATCGCGCAGATGTTCCCCCGCCAGACGGCGGCGCTCTGCGGCACGCGGTGCCACCGGCATCGGGATCACTTCCGGCGGCAGAACATGAATGGTGATGGCCGGGAAAAAGTGACTTTTGATCACCTTCCGCATCCGGCTGAAATACGTCAGTTCCGCACCGTCAATCCGTACCGGGATTACTTTTGCCCCGGTTTTGGCGGCAATAAAGGCTGCCCCGTCATAGATTTTCATCAGAGAATCGGTGATAGTCACCCGCCCTTCCGGGAAGATCACTATCTGACGCCCTTTTTCCACTTCGCGGATCAAATGCCGCAATGCCAGCGGATTGCGCGGGTCTACAGGAATAATGTCAGCAATGGGTTTTAAACAGCGGATGAAAAACGGCGTGGCATAGTTAGTGTACATCGCGAACACCGGCCGGGTCGGCAGGAATAATCCCAGCAGGACACCATCAATAAAAGAAGCATGGTTCGGGGTGATAACACTTCGCGGTTGATTAAGATTACTCAGGTCACCGGTAACACGAATGCGGAATAATCCGCGGAGCAGTGCACGTAACACATTCATCAACATACTGAATTCCCTGTGTATTTATTATTCCGCCAATCAGATGAGCGGGCAGATGCATCAATAATAACACAGCGGATTGATTAACCAACTGACAGAACAGTACGGAATTATCTTTATTCGATTTGTGTCACTGTTCACAATAAAACGGCCGCAGAATTATACGGTGGCGTGAAGGCGGGTACAGATATGGCTGATAAGTTCCGGTACAGGACAGGTGGCATCCACCACAATATCCGCGCATTCCAGATAGAGCGGCTCGCGCTTGCTCAGCACTTCCGCCATCTCCTCCGCAATACATTTACCGGTCAGACTCGGGCGCTGATGTGCCTGTGGTGTGTGTGACAGACGTTCCGCCAGCGTTTCGGCACTGGCCCGCAGATACACCACTTTGCCGGTGGACTGCATAAACACCCGGTTTTCCGGTGCCATCACAATACCGCCACCGGTCGATACCAGATGCTGCGGTTTGCTGACCTGACGCAGCACATCACTTTCCAGTTCACGGAAACTGCGCCAGCCCGATTGTTCCACCAACTGAGAGATAGACATCCGGCACTGCTCTGTCACACAGGCATCAGTGTCAATAAAATCATACAATAATGCCTGAGCCAGCGGTTTCCCCAGCGTAGTTTTACCTGCCCCGCGGGCGCCGATAAGATAAATAATCGGTTTTTCATCCTGATGATTCATACTATCCGCTTTCTCCGCAGGTGTTCAAAATATTTTACATAGGTGTAAATTACGATAGCCTATCATAGCGTACTCAGGTAAAAATCAAAAGTGCGATCCGCAGAACGGTTGTCATCTGACAAAAAAACGTCCTGCGGATGCCTGACGATCCGGTTACGAACGGATGGTGTGATCGCCGGTACCAATCCACTTATAGGTAGTCAGCGCCGTCAGCCCCATCGGACCGCGGGCGTGCAGTTTCTGTGTGCTGACGGCGACTTCCGCGCCCAGCCCGAACTGGCCGCCGTCAGTGAAACGGGTACTGGCATTAACATACACGGCTGATGAATCAATATTTAATACGAAATAATCAGCCTGAGACATGGATTGCGTCAGAATCGATTCTGAGTGCTGTGTGCCGTAATGACGGATATGCTCAATGGCACCGTCAATATCAGAGACAATCACCACATTCAGATCGAGTGATAACCATTCATCTGACAATTGTGCATCAGTCACCGGTTCCGCTTTTGCCGGGCCGTTTTTCAGCAGCGCCAGCGCAGCCGGATCGGCATGCAGGGTAACATTGTCCGCCGCCATTTTGTCACTCAGCAGCGGCAGAAATTCCGCTGCGATTTTTTCATGCACCAGCAGCGTTTCCACCGCATTACAGACCCCCGGACGCTGCACTTTGGCATTTGTGATGACCGGCAGTGCTTTATGCAGATCGGCTGTCTCATCAACGAAAATGTGGCACACACCGATACCGCCGGTGATCACCGGAATCGTGGACTGCTCACGGCATAAACGGTGCAGACCGGCACCGCCGCGCGGGATAAGAATATCCACATAACGATCCATATTCAGCAGTTCATTAACCAGTGCGCGATCCGGATTATCAATGGCCTGAATTGCTGCCTGAGGCAGGCCGCACTCGCTGAGAGCCTGCTGGATCACACTGACCATCGCCACATTGGTGTTATGTGTCTCTTTGCCGCCGCGCAGGATCACCGCATTACCGGTTTTCAGGCACAGCGAGGCAACATCGACCGTCACATTCGGACGCGCTTCATAAATCACGCCGACCACGCCCAGCGGGACACGGCGGCGCTCAAGACGCAACCCGCTGTCCAGCACACCGCCGTCGATCACTTCCCCGACCGGATCTGCCAGCTGACACACTTTACGCACGTCAGCAGCAATACTTTCCAGACGTGCCTGTGTCAGCAGCAGACGATCAAGCAACGCCTCTGATGTGCCCTGCTCACGGGCTTTGGCGATATCGAGTTCATTGGCAGCAAGGATCGGCGCACTATTTTGTTCCAGCAGATCGGCAATGCGGGTCAGTGCCTGATTTTTCTGTTTTCCGGAGAGCTGAGCCAGTACCCGGGAGGCGGCTTTGGCCGCTTTACCTGTTTGTTCTAACATATGCTGATATCCTTAACTGACAATCATATCGTCGCGGTGGACAGCCACAGCGCCGTATTCATAACCTAAAATAGTACCGATTTCCTGTGACTGTCGTCCGGCAATCAGGCGCAGCGCGTCGCTGTTATAACGGCAGACACCGTGTGCCAGATCCCGGCCGTTCAGGGCACGGATGCGGACAACCTCACCGCGTGAGAAATTACCGTTCACGGTTCTGATACCGCTCGGCAGCAGAGAACTGCCCTTATCTTTCAGTGCTTTCTCCGCGCCGTCATCCACAATGATCTCGCCGGCAGGCGGTGCCCCGAAGATCCACTGCTTACGGGCTTCCATCGGCGCTTTTTTCCCGTAAAAACGGGTGCCGACCGGAATATCATCAATCACATCACAAATCACCCCGGCGCGATCACCGGCAGCAATAATGACATCAATCCCCGCGCGGCCTGCAACGGTTGCTGCCTGAAGCTTGGTCGCCATTCCGCCGGTGCCCAGCCCGGATACACTGTCGCCTGCGACACTGCGCAGTTCATCACTGATATCGTGCACTTCGGCAATCAGAGTTGCGTCCGGGTTGCTGCGCGGATCGGCGGTATACAGCCCCTCAATATCCGTCAGCAGCAGGAGTTTATCCGCCCCGCCGAGAATAGCGGCCAGTGCGGAGAGGTTATCATTATCCCCGACTTTGATTTCCGCGGTGGCAACCGCATCATTTTCATTAATGACCGGCACGATACCGTTATCCAGCAGCGCGGTCAGGGTGTCACGGGCATTCAGGAAACGCTCGCGATCTTCCATATCCGCACGGGTCAGCAGCATCTGGCCGATGTGAATGCCGTAAATAGAGAACAGACGTTCCCACAACTGGATCAGGCGGCTCTGTCCGACAGCAGCCAGCAGCTGTTTGGACGCAATGGTGGCGGGGAGTTCCGGGTAACCGAGGTGCTCACGTCCGGCGGCAATTGCCCCGGAGGTCACAATAATAATACGATGCCCTTTTTCATACTGCTGCGCACACTGCCGGACCAGTTCAACAATTCTGGCCTGATTTAAATGTCGTGATCCGCCGGTCAGCACACTTGTGCCCAGTTTGACAACCAGCGTTTGGCTGCTATTCATTGCGTTCTACCATTCATTTTGCGGGATAAGAAAAGATGACCTGTTTTAACAGGTGATGCGCGCCATGCCAACAGGCACAACGCAAAACCGGACATTAATCCGGCTGCTTTCCGGGGGGCGGAGATTCCGGTGACGGCGTCAGAGACAGAGCCAGTTCCTGAAGAACGGCCTGTAAACGGGGATAAAAATCAGTCAGCGTTTTTCTGACTGCATCGCAGGTTTCTTTATCAGACACTGTTTTTTTCTGCCAGAGCCCGTTTTTATCAAATACCCCGGTATGGTATTCAGAGACAAACCCGGTTTCCTGCGGGATCAGTGTCAGCCACCAGCCATAAAACTCACGTTTTTCCGGTGCAGCCCCCGCATTCACACACACCGCCAGACAGTCAAAGAAATAATGCCCTTCCTGACACTGCGGCTCGCGGATGTACGGACCCAATGCGGTAAAACATCGCAGCAACCTGCCGCGCGTGTAATCTGAAACCAGCGCCATCATTAAGCCTCCTTTCAGAGAAGGCTTAGTTGTAGCAAACAGACAGGAATTATCAATGGTTTTTATGCTGTTCAGGATAAAATTCTGGTGAGCCAGCGGGTCGCTTCATCCAGCGATTTATGGAAGGTATCAAAAACCGGTGTCTGGCCAAATTCCAGCAGTTTACCGTCAGCACCGGAGCGGACAATCAGTTCCGATTCACTTTTCGGACTGAACACATCCTCTTTCCAGCACATACTCAGCACCGGCAGTGAACAACGGCGGCCGAGCAGCCCCTGATTTTTCAGTGACAGGCAACTGAGCCGGGAGCGGACGGTATCAGGGTCAGTACAGCGTGCTCCCGCACGGCTAGCCAGCACATCCATATACATGGCAGGAACCTGATCCTGCCGCTGCGGACTGACAAAGAGATCATGTACCACCGGCCCGAGCAGCACGGCTCCCCGCAACTGGTATGCGGACAAATACGCCATCCGCATCGCCACATTGGCACCGAAACGCAGCCCCATCACAGCAACACGGGTGTGATCAATCCACGGCACATTGCGCAGTTGATCCAGCACCTGCTGGTGCATCAGGCTGCTTTCCTGGCCTAATGTCTGTTTTGAGGAATAACCGACTGACGGCATATCCAGCGTCAGCAGCGCAATTCCCTGCGGAGCCAGATAGTCACGGAAGTAACGGCAATAATCACTTTGCAGATTATCCAGACTGCCGCACATCATTACCACCGGAAAGGCCCCGGTTTTTCCCGGGGGGAGGTGCAGGAAAGCGCAGACATTACCGCCGCTCTCCATTTTAAATTCAATTTTTTTCAGTTCATACGCGGCAAACCGGGCGGAATTTTCATACGCCTGATTTGCCAGAACAGTAGCCTGATCCGCCAGCTCATCCCCTTTTAAATGAGGGTATCCCGCAATACTGTACAGATTTGCGGCAATCAGCCAGGCTTCACAGGCTTTTTCGCCGGATTCAAATTCCAGCGCTTTACGCTGCCACAACATCGCCTGCTGAGACCATTCATAAGCCCAGTTACCGCGGCGGTAGCCGATCACCGTATCCAGCAGTGCATCATCACTGCGGGGGGCATCGGATGCTGCGATACGGCTGAGAACCTCTTCGGTTTCCAGCGGCGGAATTCCCCGCCAGGCCCACATTAAGCGGTTAATCATGCGATACCAGCCCGGATGTGTACATCCGCTCAGGACGCTGCCCCTGACTTCCTTCATCCCGGAACGGGTAAAATTCACCAGTGCGGATGTCTCAGGGTGTTTGATTTTCGGCTTAAACAGTTTCTCTGACAGGTTTTGTTGTGTCATGGCATTCGCTTACTGATCGCAGATTGGTTTAACAAAACTGACGGTCATATCCCATGGCTGCTCGATCCAGGTATCCTGCGGGATATCAACCACATAATCGTCAACCAGCGGACGTCCGGCCGGTTTGGCAAAAATAGTGACGAAATGCCCTTTCGGATACATATCGCGGATCATCTGAGCAGTACCGCCGGTATCCACCAGATCATCAATAATGATAAATCCTTCGCCGTCACCGTCGGCTTTTTTCAGGACTTTCATATCGCGCTGATGGTCATGATCATAGCTGGAAATGCAGACAGTATCCACATGACGGATACCCAGTTCACGAGCGAGTAAAGCTCCCGGCACCAGACCACCGCGGCTTACGGCAATAATGCCTTTCCATTGTTCGGTTGGCATTAAACGCTGTGCCAGTTTACGGGCGTGCATTTGCAACATATCCCACGTTACGACGTATTTTTCGCTCATATCAGATTGATCCCGGCTTGATGATTTACAGAAAAGAGTCTTTTTTTGCGGAAAAAAGGTTGCGCGAGATTATAGTGACTTGAGCCGCCAAAGACCAGAGTATCTGACAAATTCATCATAATTCCCTGTTATGACACACGCACTTTGTGTAAGAATTTGCTATTCTCCGGACATCGGATATTCGCGACCGCTCATTTTAAACAGCGTTACCGGCCGCCTTCAGGTATCCTCCCCTTATAATGAAAAATGCAGTAACAGGAGATCGAACGTGTCTGAACTATCACAATTATTTCCGCAGCCGCTGTGGGATATTTTTGCCAAAATCTGCTCTATTCCTCACCCGTCCTACCACGAAGAGCAACTGGCCGCACATATCATTGAATGGGCAAAAGAAAAGGAATTTCACGTTGAGCGCGACAGCACCGGTAATATCCTGATCCGCAAACCGGCCAGCAAAGGCCTTGAAAACCGCAAAGCGGTCGTTCTTCAGGCGCACCTGGATATGGTGCCGCAGAAAAACAATGATACAGCACACGATTTCGAAAAAGATCCGATTCAGCCGTACATCGACGGCGACTGGGTGACCGCGAAAGGCACCACATTAGGTGCGGATAACGGTATCGGTATGGCCTCCGCACTGGCGGTGCTGGCTGACGATTCTGTCAAACACGGACCGCTGGAAGTCCTGCTGACCATGACAGAAGAAGCCGGGATGGACGGTGCGTTTGGTCTTCAGCCGGGCTGGTTACAGGCTGATATTCTGATCAACACCGACTCCGAAGAAGAAGGTGAAATTTACATGGGTTGTGCGGGCGGTATTGACGTCACCACCACTCTGGCACTGAGCCGTGAAGCCGTTCCTGCCGGTTACAGCACCTTCACCCTGACCCTGAAAGGTCTCAAAGGCGGGCACTCCGGCGGTGATATCCACCTGGGTCTGGGCAACGCCAACAAATCACTGGCCCGTTTCCTGGCCGGTCACGCCGCAGAACTCGGCGCGCGTCTGATTGATTTTCAGGGCGGTACGCTGCGCAACGCGATTCCGCGCGAAGGCCACATCACCCTGGCAGTGCCGGCAGATAAAGCCGCACAGCTGAAATCGCTGGCGCAGACCTTTGAAGCCCTGCTCAGAGAAGAACTGGCACAGAAAGAGAAAAACCTGGTGGTTACCCTGGAAGCCGCAACCGCTGCTCAGGGCGCGCTGACCGCCGATGCACAGTCCCGTTTTATCAATATGCTCAATGTGATGCCGAACGGCGTGATCCGCATGAGTGACGTGGTACCGGGCGTGGTCGAAACCTCACTGAACGTGGGTGTGGTGAAAATGAGTGACGACCGTGTGCAGGTTATCTGCCTGGTACGTTCTCTGATTGAATCCGGCAAATCCTCTGTGGTCAGTATGCTGACCTCTCTGGCGGCACTGTCCGGTGCGGACATTGTTGCCGAAGGCGGCTATCCGGGCTGGCAGCCGGATGCAGACTCCCCGGTTATGCATCTGGTCAGCGAAACCTATCAGCAGCTGTTTGATAAAACGCCGAACATCATGGTGATCCACGCCGGTCTTGAGTGCGGTTTATTCAAAAAACCGTATCCGGACATGGATATGGTCTCTATCGGGCCGACCATCACCGGCGCTCACTCTCCGGATGAGCAGGTGCATATCAAGAGTGTCGGGCAGTACTGGCAGTTACTGACCGCCATCTTAAAAGCGATCCCTGAAAAAGCGTAACAGCGTCATTCAGTCAGACGGCGGGATAACTATCCCGCCGTTTTTGTATGTGATTCAGAATCCCAGCAGCAACTGCCGCTCCAGCTGCGGGTCCCGCAGTGTCACATGCAGCCCGACCAGCCTGACACCACGCCCTTCCCGGCGGCTTTTCCAGGCCAGTTCCGCCGTCTTCAGTAAATCCGCTTTATCCAGCACCGGATGAACATGTTCCTGTGTGGTCTGCTGAAAATCAGCAAACTTGAGTTTAATCCCCTGCCGTGCGATCCGCAGATCCGATGACACGTTTGTCAGACGGCGCTCCAGCTCCGGAAACAGCGCATCAATAATGGTCTGACATTCATCCCACGAAACGATATCTTCCGCCAGTGTCCGCTCGACACCGACCGATTTCCGTTCCCTGTCCGGACAAACCGGACGCTCATCCGTGCCGTGACTGCGCTGCCAGATTATCCGGCCGAACTTTCCGAACTGCTTCAGCAATGTTATCTGATCATAATGCTGAACATCCCGGCACGTTTCCAGCCCGAGATCAGACAGCCGTTTTGCGGTCACTTTTCCCACACCGGGAATTTTGCGCAGTGGCAGAGACCGAACAAAATCCGTCACCTGCTCCGGCGTGATAATGTACTGCCCGTTTGGTTTATTCAGATCAGAGGCGATTTTGGCGAGAAACTTGACCGGTGCCACCCCGGCGGATGCCGTCAGCCCCAGCTCAGTAAAAATAGTCCGGCGGATCTCTTCTGCCATCAGAGTGGCTGAGCCCCGGCACTGCGGACTGTCTGTCACATCAAGATAGGCTTCATCCAGAGACAGCGGCTCAATCAGTGAGGTATAACGGGCGAAAATAGCATGTAGATGACGGGATGTGGTTTTATACAACTCCATCCGTCCCGGGATCACTTTCAGGTGCGGACATAACAGCAATGCTTTTGCCGTCGACATCGCACTGTGCACCCCGAAACGCCGTGCCGGATAATTCGCGGTTGCAATCACACCGCGCCGGTCAGCACTGCCGCCGATAGCCAGAGGAATACCGCGCAGACGGGGATCGTCACGCATTTCAATCGCCGCATAAAAACAATCCATATCAATATGAATAATTTTTCGCATACGCCTCTCCCGCTCACCAATAATACTGTTTAAATATACAGTTAAAATCAATGTAATTCAAATCGATTAATCCGCTTATTATTCACCGCATCAATCAGTGGGCTGAAATTTGCAAGTTTACATTTTTTTTCTGTGATTACATCCGGTTGTCATGTTGCTCCGGTAAAACAGCAGCGTGACACACACCCGAGCACTTTCTTTCTGACGGACGGATTATGAAAAAAATACTTTCTGCCCTTTTTCTGAGTTGTATTGTTATGACAACCCACGCAGCACCGCAAATTATTGCTCACCGCGCCGCTACAGCGGATGCGCCTGAAAATACCCTGTACGCCATTGATAAAGCACTGGGCAACAAAGCGGATGCCATCTGGATCACGCTTCAGCTATCAAAAGATAACCAGGTAGTGTTATATCGCCCGTCTGATCTGAAATCCCTGACAGATAAAACCGGCCCGGTTTCCGGTTACACGGCCGCAGAACTGGCACAAACAGATGCAGCCCGTGATTATAATCAGAAAAATAAAACTCATATCAACGCCGCGGTTCCGTCACTGGACACGGTACTGAGCCGCTATCCGGAGACTTTTTTCTATCTCGATATCAAATCGCCTGACGCTGAACCCGTCGTTTTCGCACAGCAGCTGGATGCGGTACTGACCCGCCACCAGGCCAAAAACCGGGTCCGTGTCTATTCAACCGGTCAGGATTATCTGACCGCTCTGCCGCAGTCAATTCCCGTATTTGAAAGCCGTGATACCACCCGTAATGCACTGGCCGGCAGCCTGATAACACACACCTGTGACCTGGCGGATAATCCGCAGCCGCGCTGGTATGGTTTTGAGTTACACCGCAAGGTGGATGTGGTTGAAACCTTTACATTAGGTGAAGCCCGCTCACCGGTTGTGCTGACATGGGATAAAACCGCGATGGACTGTTTCCGTAAAAATAATAAAAACCGGGTTGTTCTGTTCGGCATTAAAACACCGGCAGATTTACAGTTGGCTACAGAGTTAGGTGCAGATGGTGTAATGGTCGATTCATTGCTCAATATGAAAATAAAATAATTAGTCAACATATTCATATGTAGTCATTTTTCAGTACTAAAAATAAGAGTGAGATTTAATATATTGTAAATATCACTCTTATTTAATCCGTTATGCTCCTTACTGTAACCGGCTCTGTCATCCTGCATGATTTTTTATAATCTCAATAAGCCTGATTAATCATAGTAATTTATTTATCAGGGTAAT
>NZ_NRQY01000001.1:1820795-1856319 GCF_003996855.1 Morganella morganii
CAGGCCACTTTTGTTATAACTATAAGAAACATCCGGGAGGCCATACGGTGATAAGTAACTTGTTTTTCGATTTAAATTCACCCCAAAAATCCCCTCTTGTTTTTATGGGATTGTTTTTTATGTTATTCAGTGTTTATTCTTATGCAGATTGCAGTCTGTATTCAGATGAAACACGCAGCAGTAACTTTATTATTCTGGGTGCCGGTATGATTAACGGACCGGTAAAATCCGTCATTACAACCGCACATTCCCCGGACAACAAGAACAACAATATTATTATTAACGGGCAATATGACCTGACACCGTGTGGTGAACTGAGTTACTTCTCGCTGGAAGTCACAGAACGTTATCCCGGTTTACAGAACCGGATGTATTCCGAAGGTCAGAAGACGAAACAAGGTTATACTTTATTATTCACATCACAATTGCTTGGCAGCGGAAAAGCCCCGGTTACCCTGATTAAGGCCCGAAGCCATCTTTTCTATAACAATCAAAAGCAAATCGTCCGTGCCGAATCTGAAACCAACAGCGGCGGAAACACACCAAAATCCCGGATGGAAACGAATTTTCTTTATGAGGATGGTTTAATCGCACACGCTGTATCAAAAGGCGATTCCGCAGACACCGTGGGTGAAATCCGTTACGACTGGCGCAGGGATCGGCAAATAAATGCGATTATTTCACAGGGCAACGGTCTGCCTCAGCTGAACTATGAATTTGCGTATAATGATAACGATCAGGTTATCCGGCAGACACAAACACAACACACACCGCTGGGTCTGGTCAAAACAATCTATATTTGTCAGCAGACAGATACCTACGGGAATTGTGAAAAAGCACTCTGGCAGAGTATGACAGAAGGGAATAAAGCCAATAATATTATTGTGATAAATACAGCGATTGTAACATCACATTATCGTTATTTCTGACCCGCCATTAATGAACGATCATGAACAAAGACGCTGTCTGGCGCCTTTGTTCTATTTTTAACGCTATACAATCCGGTTTTTATTCAGTTTCTCTTCACGGGCAGCTTCACGTGCCATCCGCTTTTTCCGGGCATCACACGGTTCAGGACAGTCACAGACTTTCTCAACACCAATGCTGCTCAGCCCGCCGCAGCTCCCCTGAATACTCTTGCGCTTAATAATATAGCCAAGAGACATTCCCAGAAATGCGACCAGAAACAGGATAAAGGTTGCGATAAATACTTTTATCATCATATCAGCCACCTCCTTTTATTTTTGCTGCAAATAGGGCTTAAATGCCTCACTGTAGCGTTCCTCAAATCCCTTTTCTGTTTTTACAATCATAAAAACAGGGATATTTTGTGCATTCGCCACTTCGAGGCCGCGCTCCGGCCCGAGCACATTCAGCCCGGTAGAAAAACCATCCGCACTCATGCAATTATCAGCAATAACGGTAATCGATACCAGATTGTGGTTAATCGGCCGCGCTGTTTTCGGATCAATGGTATGTGAATAGCGGACATTATTCTCTTCAAAATAATTCCGGTAATCCCCTGATGTGGCTACTGATGCATTACCCGGCTCAATAATTTCCTGTGCGGACTGACTCAATCCCTCTGAAGAAGGTTTTTCAATTGCAATACGCCACGGCTTGCCTTTGCCGTTAATGCCCTGAGTCCGGACTTCACCACCCACATCCACCATATAATTGCGGATATTCTGTGATTCCAGGTATCCGGCCACTGCATCCACCCCGTAGCCTTTCGCTATGGAGGACAGATCCACATACAATTCCGGCACGGTTTTAATCAGATTATTGCCTTCCACACTCAGTTTATCAATCCCGGTCCACTGGCGGCGGATTTCGATATCCTGATCTGTCGGCACATGAGTCACACGTCCTTCCGGACCAAATCCCCACAAATTTACCAGCGGACCGACAGTAACGTCCAGTGCGCCGTCTGTCAGCTGATTAATACGGATAGCCTCGCGAACCACTTTTGCGGTTGCGGCAGAGACCGGAAATGGTGTATTTACATCACGACTCTGATTAAAGCGGCTGAGCTCAGAATCCGGCCGGTAAGTGGACATCTGATCATTCACCTCTTCCAGCACCACATCAATGCCTTTTTGTACTGATTCCGGAGACGAATTTTTCGGATCAGCGACATATTTTACCGCGTAATAGGTGCCCATCGTTTTGCCGTTCAGTGTTACCTGCTGTGTTTCCGGTGTGTTATCACCGCACGCGCTCAGTAACAATGCCATCAGTGCCAGCGGCAGAAAAGCCCGTTTTATTTTTACCATACACAATCCAGTCTGATTTCAGATCATCTGCGCCCACAGGAGTGGGCGCAGTTTCGTTATGACAAGGGCGGAAATCAGCCGCCGAAGTCATCCAGCATAATGTTTTCGTCTTCCACGCCCAGATCTTTGAGCATCTTGATCACGGCGGCGTTCATCATCGGCGGCCCGCACATGTAGAACTCACAATCTTCCGGTGCCGGATGGTTTTTCAGGTAATGCTCATAGAGAACATTATGAATAAACCCAGTGTATCCGTCCCAGTTATCTTCCGGCAGGGCATCAGACAGTGCCACGTTCCAGGTGAAGTTTTCATTCTCAGCCTGAAGCTGGTCAAAATCTTCCTCATAGAACATTTCACGTTTTGAACGCGCACCATACCAGAAAGACATCTTACGTTTGGAGTGCAGACGCTTAAGCTGATCAAAGATATGCGAACGCATCGGCGCCATCCCGGCACCACCGCCGATAAAGATCATTTCCGCGTCAGTTTCTTTCGCGAAGAATTCCCCGAACGGCCCGGAAATCGTCACTTTATCACCCAGTTTCAGTGACCAGATGTAAGAGGACATAATGCCCGGAGGTGCATCCGGCACACGCGGAGGCGGTGTGGCGATACGCACGTTCAGCAAAATAATCCCGTGCTCTTCGGGATAGTTTGCCATGGAGTATGCGCGGACTGCCGGCTCTTTCACATCAGACACATAACGGAACAAATTAAACTTGTCCCAGTCTTCCCGGTACTCCTGCGGTACATCAAATTCATCATAACGCACCACATGCGGCGGACATTCAATCTGAATAAAGCCACCGGCACGGAACGGCACAACTTCACCGTCAGGAATTTTCAGTTTCAGCTCTTTAATGAACGTCGCTTTGTTATCATTGGAGATAACTTCGCACTCCCATTTTTTCACCCCGAGGATTTCTTCCGGCAGCTCAATTTTCAGATCCTGTTTCACATTCACCTGGCACGCCAGACGGCAGCCTTCGCGCGCTTCGCGCTTGTTAATGTGCGACATTTCTGTCGGCAGAATATCACCGCCGCCTTCTTTGATCTTCACACGGCACTGGCCGCAGGTTCCGCCGCCACCACAGGCTGAGGAGACAAAAATCCCCTGACCGGACAGCACATTCAGTAATTTGTCACCGGCCGGTGCATCAAAGCTTTTCTCCGCATCGCCGTTGATTTCAATCTTAACGTCCCCTGTGTTCACCAGTTTTGATTTTGCGAACAAAATCAACGCGGTCAGCGCCAGAACAATCAGGGTAAACATTGCCACGCCTAAAATAACGATATCCATAATTGCGTTTCACCCTTATAACTGTACGCCGGAGAAGGACATAAAGCCCAGAGCCATCAGCCCGGTGGTCACGAATGTGATCCCCAGCCCTTTCAGGCCGGCCGGTACGTCAGAGTATTTCATCTTCTCGCGGATAGCGGCCATCAGCACAATCGCCAGCAGCCAGCCGATACCGGAAGCGAACCCGTAAACCACAGACTCCGTAAAGTTGTAGTCGCGCTGCGCCATAAAGGACACACCACCAAAAATCGCACAGTTTACCGTGATTAACGGCAGGAAGATCCCCAGCGCGTTATACAGTGCCGGGAAGTAGCGATCCAGAATCATTTCCAGAATCTGTACCAGTGCCGCAATGACCCCGATAAAGGTGATGAAGTTGAGGAAGCTTAAATCCACCCCTTCCATCAGCGCGCCATCGCGCAGCAGCAGGTTGTACACCAGGTTGTTTGCCGGAACTGAAATCCCCAGCACTACAGTAACCGCCACCCCGAGGCCAAACGCCGTTTTGACGTTTTTGGACACCGCCAGGAACGTACACATCCCGAGGAAGAAGGCCAGCGCCATGTTTTCAATGAACACAGCCCGCACAAAGAGACTGATATAATGTTCCATATCTTAATCCTCCTCGACTTGTGACGGTTTCAGGGTACGGATCCCCCAGATGAGCATCCCGATGATAAAGAATGCACTTGGTGCCAGCAGGAACAGGCCGTTCGGCAGATACCACCCGCCGTTCTGTGCTGTTTCCAGCACGGTCACGCCAAAGAGTTTGCCGGAACCGATCAGTTCACGGAAAAAGCCCACCAGCAGCAGGATCACCCCGTAACCTAAACCGTTACCGATACCGTCCATAAAGCTTTCAAGCGGTGGCGCTTTCATGGCATACGCTTCCGCACGCCCCATGACAATACAGTTGGTAATGATCAGACCGACGAACACAGAAAGCTGTTTGGAGATGCCGTAGGCGTAAGCCCGCAGAATCTGGTCAACAAGAATAACCAGCGAGGCGATAATCGCCATCTGAACGATAATCCGTACATTGCCCGGAATAAAATTGCGAATCATCGAGATAAACATGCTGGAGAATGCTGTCACCAGGGTTACTGCAATGGTCATAACCAGCGCGGTTTCCAGTTTGGTGGTTACCGCCAGCGCCGAACACACACCCAGTACCTGGAGGGCAATCGGGTTGTTATCTAATAACGGTCCGAGAAGAACGCGTTTAATTTCTTTACTATCAGCCATGATTCAACGCTCCTTCGCGTACTGTTTTCAGGAACGGGCCAAAACCGTTGTCACCCAGCCAGAAATCAAACATATGCTGGATGCCGTTTGAGGTCAGTGTCGCACCGGATAAACCATCGATGCCGTACGGGCTGTCAGTGGAGCCGCTGCGGACAATTTTGATGGCCGGCATGCCTTCTTCATTAAACAGCTTTTTACCAATCCACTGTTTACGCCATTGCGGGTTATCCACCTCACCGCCCAGCCCCGGGGTTTCACCGTGCTGGTAGTAAGAGATCCCTTCGGAGGTGATGCCGTCGACATCAATCGCAATAAAGGCATACATCACAGACCACAGACCGGAGCCGTAAACCGGCAGAACAATCTTGCTGGTTTCACCCTGCTCATTCTGTACCAGATAGATTTCCGCGCTGTTAGCACGACGGCGGATTTTCGCCAGATCTTCTTCCGGTGACAGGGCAATACTGGTCTCATCGCTGCGCAGTTCATCGTTGAGATCGTATTTGCCGGTACTGTCGGTCATCTGGCCGGTTTTTAAATCCACCATTTTTGCTCTGATGAATTTTTTATAGACTGTGTCGATTTCGTCCGCCGGCATGGATGGCGTGAGTAACCCGGCCACATCCAGAATATTACGCTGCTTATCCAGCATAATCTGTGTCTGCTGTGTGGATTTCAGTCCCACCGCTGAACCGGCCACGACTATCGAACACACAAGGCAAAGGACGAAGACAACGATAAACGTTCTTGCGACACTGTCCTTGTTTTTCGTTTTTTCATTAGCCACGTGCTTTTCTCCGTTTAATGTTTGCCTGAACCACCAGATAATCAAATAACGGGGCAAATAAGTTGGCGAACAGGATAGCCAGCATCATCCCTTCCTGATATGCCGGGTTTGCCACACGGATCAGGACACACATCACCCCGATCAGTATCCCGTAAGCCCATTTCCCTTTGTCGGTAAATGAGGCTGAAACCGGGTCCGTCGCCATGAAAATCATACCGAAGGCGAAACCGCCCAGGACCAGATGCCAGTACCACGGCATAGCAAACAGCGGGTTGGTATCCGAACCAATCATATTAAAAACGGCGGACATCGCGATCATCCCGACCATCACACCGGCCACAATACGCAGAGAGGCGATACGGGCAAACAGAATGACGGCACCACCGATCAGAATCATCAGCGTGGAGACTTCACCAATCGAGCCCGGCATGTTACCGATAAAGGCATCCATCCATGAAATCGGCTGATTGGTCATGGTGTTGACCAGCTGATGCTCACCACCGACTGCCCACTGTGACAGCGGAGTTGCGCCGGAGAAGCCGTCAGCGGCTGTCCAGACAGTGTCACCGGAAATCTGAGCCGGATAAGCAAAGAACAGGAAAGCACGACCGGCCAGCGCCGGGTTCAGGAAGTTGCGTCCTGTCCCGCCGAAGATTTCCTTCGCGACCACCACACCAAAGGTGACAGCCAGCGCAGCCTGCCATAACGGCAGTGTCGGCGGAACAATCAGTGCCAGCAGTATGGAAGTAATAAAGAAGCCTTCGTTGATTTCATGCCCGCGAATCATCGCAAACAGGACTTCCCAGAAGCCGCCCACGATAAAAATGACTGCGTAGATTGGCAGGAAATAGACGGCACCGAACAGCATTTTGCTGACCCAGCCCGCATCCTGTGTGAAGGATACCCCGATGAGTTCCGCCAGACGATAATGCCAGTCACCGGCAATGACCTGCTGAAGCTCCGCGCCGCTGTACATATCCAGCAGTACCGGAATTGCCTGGTTACCAACGTTATACATCCCCCAGAACATCGCCGGAAAAACAGATAACCAGACCAGAATCATCAGACGTTTAAGGTCGATGAAGTCACGAACATGTGAACGCCCGCGGGTGACAGTTCCCGGGGTATAGAAGATGGTGGCGGCTGCTTCATACAGTGCATACCATCTCTGTAATTTACCGCCCGGTTCAAAATGCGGCTCAATTTTTTCCAGAAATTTTTTCAGACCCATGATTATCCTTCCTGCTCAATCCTGGTCAGTACGTCACGCAGCACCGGGCCGTACTCATATTTACTCTGACAGACATAGGTACACAACCCCAGATCTTCTTCATCCAGCTCCAGCGCACCCAGCGCCTGTGCGCTGTCAGTATCGCCCGCCAGCAGATCGCGCAGGAAATGTGTCGCCATAATGTCGAGCGGCATCACACGTTCATAACTGCCGATTGGCACCATGGAACGTTCGCCACCATTCATTGACGTAGTGAATGAGAACAATTTCTTCTTAAAGAAGTGGCCCAGAGTGGTACGGGTAACGGTGTATTTATCTGTCCCCGGCATAATCCAGCCGAACAGCTCTTTCTCACGGCCTTCCTCCAGAACGGAAACCTGAGTGGCGAAACGGCCCAGATAGTGATGAGCATCATCACTGGCCACGCCCCACAGGACAGAGCCGGAAATAATGCGGTTTTCACCGGCTTTCAGCTGCCCTTCGGTCAGTTCATACAGATCCGCACCGAGACGGGTTTTCAGCAGGCGCGGATTTTCCACCTGCGGGCCGCCGAGCGCAACAACACGATCAGTATATAAAAAGCCGGTTGTGAACAATTTACCGATGGCGATAACATCCTGGTAATTCAGAGACCAGACGGTTTTCGTTGCGCTGACCGGCTCCAGAAAGTGGATATGTGTTCCGGCAAGACCAGCCGGATGCGGCCCGGTAAATTGTGTGTAACTGACACGATTGTTATCGGTAACTTTTGCGAAATCAGTTGTACCGTGGCAGACATGAACCTTCCCCTCCGTCAGACAGCTCAGTACCTGTAAACCGTCATCAAACGCGATTTGTTCCTGACGAATGATCACCACCGGATCAGCCGCCAGCGGGTTGGTATCCATCGCGGTGACAAAAATGGCAGCAGGTACAGAACCTAATTTTGGGGTATGACTGAACGGACGCGTCCGCAGTGCGGTCCATAATCCGGAGGCCACCAGGTTTTTCTCTGCCTGTTCACGGGTCAGTGACGGCAGATCCCGGCGGTCATAACTGTCAAATGTTAATTGCTCGTCTCCCTGTATTTCAATCACCACAGATTGTAATACACGACGTTCGCCACGATTGATGGCTTTTACCTGTCCGCAGGCGGGGCTGGTAAAAATGACACCGGGATTCTTTTTGTCTTCAAAAAGAGCCTGTCCTTTCTTCACTGATTCACCTTCCTGAACCAGCATAGACGGACGCATCCCGATATATTCCTCACCCAGCAGCGCTACGTGGCGGACTGAGGGGCCATCTTCTGTGACTTGAGCAGGTGCTCCTGCGATTGGCAGGTCGAGTCCTTTTTTAATTTTAATCATAAAATTTGCACAAGTTTTTGTTAAAAACACGTCATCACTGCCGCAGCAGCGTATGACAACTCAACAATAAAAACACTCCGGGCCGCTGTTGTCGCCCCGGGCTGTTTTCTCCGATGTATGTCACGATTTTGCGTAAACCAGATCCGCATTATTTTACCACTTCACAACAATTCTGTCCGGTGAAACGAGTGACCTGGCTCAAGCAAATGGGATTATTGTGATCAGAAAAAGCCGGAAGGCTCGATTTTACCGAGCGATCCAATCACCTTTACCGATTGCTGTTTATTTTTTAACCACCATAACGTTTGTAACAAACGATTTTATTCTCACAGGAAACCATTCACAAATTATCTGCATCATGGCAATCTGGTGTTACTTTTTTCACCAACCCATTGCCACCCTGAATACTGAGAATGCGACATATCATTTTTATAGTGATCGGCCTGCAGTTTTTTGCGGGACAATCATCGGCAACCACGGAAAAATCCCCGTCATTATGGCTCACAACACCGGAAAGTGATGTCCGTAACAGCCAGGTATTTATACAGATATTTAAAGAAGAAAAAGAACTGGAGCTATATACGCGGGAGAATAACGGACGTTTTAAACTGGTGAAACGCTATCCGGTTTGTCAGTTTTCCGGCGGACTGGGGCCAAAGCAACTGACCGGCGATTTAAAAAGCCCGGAAGGTTTTTACCGCATCAGTCTGTCACAGCTCAATCCGAATAGTCGGTTTTACCGAGCAATAAACCTTGGTTTTCCCAATGAATTCGACCGTGCGCACAGCTATACCGGGGATTATCTGATGGTTCATGGTGACTGTAAATCCGTCGGCTGCTACGCCATGACAGATGCCTATATTGATGAGATTTACCGCTATGTGGAAAGCGCCCTGCTGAGCGGGCAGACGGATCTGAATATTGCGATTTATCCTTTCCGGATGACACCGGAGAATATGAAGCGCCACCGGAATTCCTCACATCAGGCCTTCTGGCAGCAGTTACAACCGGCTTATCAGTACTTTACCGAGAATCAGATCCCGGCAGTGGTTGCTGTTATTAACGGCCGCTATGTAACCGCCGCACACACGGCCGTACCGGAACCGGCAGCAGGAACCGGCCTGCTGACTCAGAACACGGATTCATCCCGTTCACCGTAATAAAAGAGAACAGCCTCGCCCGGCAGTATTTTCTGCCACTGCTCATTGCCGGTCAGCGGCTGTGTGGCAATAACAGACACCACATCGTCCGGGCGGGTATGCTGTGAAAAATCAATCTCCACATCACTGTCCACCAGCCGTGCTTTGCCGAACGGTGCACGGCGGGTGATCCAGTGCAGATTAGTAGAGCAGTACGCCAGCACATAGCTGCCGTCTGATAACAGCATATTAAAGACGCCGAACTGCCGCAACACATCCGCCAGTTGCTTCATGTCACGGAATACAGCCTGTAAATCCTGCGGCGGCTGCGGGTATTTTTCTTTCAGCTGATTCAGCAGCCAGCAGAATACATGCTCGCTGTCAGTCTGGCCGACAGGGGTAAAAAAACCGGTCGGCAGGTGTTCATAGCCGCTGAGCTGCCCGTTGTGGGCATATGTCCAGTTTCGTCCCCACAATTCACGGGTAAAAGGATGGGTATTTTCCAGCGATACCACCCCTCTGTTTGCCTGGCGGATATGAGCAATCACCGCTTCGGATTTAACGGGGTAATCACGGACAAAACGGGCAACAGGGGAGTTACAGCAGGCACGGGCGTCTTTGAATGTCCGGCATCCCATTCCTTCATAAAACGTAATTCCCCACCCGTCTTTATGCGGCCCGGTTTCGCCGCCGCGCGGGATCAGGCCACTGAGACTGAAATGAATATCAGTCGGGACATTTGCACTCATCCCCAGCAATTCACACATCGCCTTTCTCCCTTACCCGTTTTTGTGATAACTGAAGACTATTGTTACCCGCAATCTGTTAGTTTCACAATCACGGAAATATCATTTAGTTAGATGATTTAGTTATATGTAAGGTGATTTATGCTTATAGTGAATAAGGCGGGATTCACAACATAAAAAAAGCACTCAGCCGGGTGGCAGAGTGCTTTTTCAGGATACTGTTCGTATCCGGTTATTTCACCATTTCTTTTTCGATCAGCATGATCAGGATATGAATAACCTTAATATGGACTTCCTGAATGCGATCCGCGTAACCAAAATGCGGAACACGGATTTCAATATCCGCACTGCCCGCCATCTTGCCGCCGTCTTTGCCGGTCAGCGTGATCACTTTCATGCCTTTGGCACGTGCCGCTTCAATCACTTTGATAATGTTGCCGGAATTACCGGATGTGGAAATACCGAGTAACACATCCCCTTCACGGCCGACAGACTCCACAAAACGGGAAAAAACATATTCATAGCCGAAATCATTGCTGACGCAGGATAAGTGGCTGACATCAGAAATAGCAATTGCCGGATAACCCGGACGGTTTTCACGGTAACGTCCGGTCAGTTCTTCCGCGAAATGCATCGCATCACAGTGTGAACCACCGTTACCGCATGACATCACTTTGCCGCCCGCTTTAAAAGAATCAGCCAGCATAACAGCAGCCCGGCGGATAGCATCAATATTATTCTCATCTTTCAAAAAGTTATCGAGGGTTGCCGCTGCTTCAGTCAGTTCACCGCGGATAAGTTCCTGGTACATAGAGATAGGCTCCTGAAAATGAATCGGATTTGTCTGTTCCGAGTGTAACGGATCTGCCCCGGTGAATGAAGTCACAATCCGTGGCATCTGCAAATAAGACACATTTTGTTCTGCTAATTTTGTGAGCTGAGTTGTAAATAAAATGTGAAATCATTGAAGTTATTCTGCTGTTGCGCTAAATCTGAACACAACAGGTCAGACCTCGGATGTCATATTGTGCTGACACGGATATCCGCTTACGGAGGTTCATCATGTTACTACTCAGCATTATTCTGTTTATCGCCGTCACCGGGCTGCTCTCATTTCACCGAGTCAGTCTGAAGTACAGTACAATGGCACTAATATTGTTCAGTTTCATCATGAATATCTTCCGTTTATGGCCGTTCACTGTCACCGTCCTGCTGATGCTGGTTCTCCTGCCGTTTGTCATCACTCCCGTCCGTCAGGCGCTGTTCAGCAGCCGCCTTATGCTGCTGTTCCGCAAAGTAATGCCGCCGATGTCACAGACCGAAAAAGAAGCAATCGATGCCGGCACCACCTGGTGGGAGGGTGATCTGTTCCGCGGGCAGCCGGACTGGCAGAAACTGCACAGCTATCCCGCCCCGCAGCTGACGGCCGAAGAACAGGCATTCCTCGACGGCCCGGCGGAAGAAGCCTGCCGGATGGCCAATGATTTTGAAATCACTCATGAACTGGCGGATCTGCCGCCGGAATTATGGCAGTTCCTGCGCGAACATAAATTCTTCGCGATGATTATCCGTAAAGAGTACGGCGGCCTCGCGTTCTCTGCCTATGCTCAGGCACGGGTGCTGCAAAAACTGGCCGGGGTTTCCGGTATTCTGGCGATTACCGTCGGTGTCCCCAACTCACTGGGGCCGGGCGAACTGTTACAGCACTATGGTACTGATGAACAGAAAAAACGCTGGCTGCCGGGACTGGCCTCCGGAGAAGAAATTCCCTGTTTTGCTCTGACCAGCCCGGAAGCCGGTTCTGATGCCGGTGCCATTCCGGATACCGGGATTATCTGTACCGGCGAATGGCAGGGTGAACAGGTGTTGGGGATGCGCCTGAACTGGAATAAACGCTATATCACCCTTGCACCGGTCGCCACTGTGCTGGGCCTCGCCTTTAAACTGTATGATCCGGATAAACTGCTCGGTGAGAAAACCTCGCTTGGGATCACCTGCGCACTCATCCCGGTGAATACCCCGGGGGTTGAAACCGGTACCCGCCATTTCCCGCTTAATGTCCCGTTCCAAAATGGCCCGACACGCGGTAAAGATGTCTTTGTACCGCTCGACTATATTATCGGCGGCCCGGCAATGGCCGGACAGGGCTGGCGCATGCTGGTGGAATGTCTGTCGGTCGGGCGTGGTATCACCCTGCCGTCCAATGCCACCGGCGGGCTGAAAAGCGCGGCAATGGCCATCGGTGCTTATTCTTACATCCGCCGTCAGTTCCGGATGCCGATCGGCAAAATGGAAGGTATTGAAGAGCCGCTGGCGCGTATTGCCGGAAATGCCTATCTGATGGATGCAGCCGCCATACTGATCACCACTGGTATTATGCTGGGAGAGAAACCGGCGGTTCTGTCCGCGATTGTAAAATATCACTGCACCCACCGGGGGCAGCGCGCTATTATTGACGCCATGGATATTGCCGGCGGCAAAGGGATCTGCCTCGGGCCGTCCAACTTCCTGGCCCGTAACTATCAGGGAGCGCCTATCGCTATCACTGTTGAAGGTGCCAATATCCTGACCCGCAGTATGATTATCTTCGGTCAGGGAGCCATCCGCTGTCACCCGTATGTACTGACTGAGATGGCCGCTGCGGCGGATAATCAGCTGAATGATTTTGATAACGCGTTATTTGCCCATATCGGCCATGTATTAACTGCCGCCACCCGCAGTTTCTGGCTCGGGTTATCACGCGGATATTTCAGTCCTTCACCGTTCCGGGATGCCACCCGCCGCTATTATCAGCACCTTAACCGGCTGAGTGCCAACCTGGCACTGTTATCGGATATCGCGATGGCGACACTCGGCGGCAGTCTGAAGCGCCGTGAGCGGATTTCTACCAGACTCGGCGACATACTCAGCCAGCTTTACCTCGCGTCCGCCACTTTGAAACGTTTTGATGAAGACGGCCGCCCGCAGGCTGATTTACCACTGGTACACTGGGCAGTACAGGATTGTCTGTATGAAGCCGAAAAAGCGATGGATCAACTACTGACCAACTTCCCTGACCGGAAAGTGGCCGCCCTGCTGCGCCTGACTGTCTTCCCGTCAGGCCGTCATCACCGTCCGCCGTCGGATAAACTGGACAGCAAACTCGCCCGTCTGTTACAGGAACCGTCTGATACCCGTGACAGAATCGGACGCGGACAATATCTGGCCCCGGAGCCCAATAACCCGCACGGGCTGCTCAATGCGGCACTCAGTGATATTCTAGCCGCTGAACCGCTGGTTGCCCGCCTCAGTCGCATGACCGAAAAATACATTGATTTTACGCGGCTGGATAAACTGGCGGATATTGCCCTGGAGGGCGGAAAAGTCACACCGGAAGAGGCAGATATTTTGCGCAAAGCGGAAGCCAGCCGTCTGCGTTCAATAAATGTGGATGAGTTTGCACCGGAGATTATCGGCCTGAAGTCACTCGCCAATTCCCACCGCTGCCGTAAAGGTGAAAATCCCGGCACATAAATAACATGGCGGAGCAGCTCTCTGCTCCGCCATTACTGATTCTTATTACTGACCTGTATTGCTGTTACCGGTCATATTGGCATCCAGACTGAGGATCTCCCGCATTTGAGCTTCTGTCAGATCGGTATCAAAGAACAGCTTAAAGAACTGACGGATATCCTGCTGAATTGCCACATCATCTGCCGGTTTGTGCTTAACCCGCGCTTCAATCCATTTCATCATCAGCGGCGTTTCTATCCCCGGCGCATCCCAGCGGTAAATACCGATAGGGGCTTTATAGACACGTCTGTTCTTCACGGCAGACATCGTTTCTGCGCCCTGCCAGCCGACCGTATTCCGGTACACATCTTCCGGTACAAATGAATCAAACTGACTCAGAATAATAATGTCCGGATCCAAATTAATCACCTGTTCTGCTGACACCGTTATCCAGTTTGGTTTAACCGGCATGTCATCTGTCACATTAATGCCTCCGGCACGGTTGATCATCAGGCTGTTCACCGAAGTTTTACCGGCCACCGTCAGGTTTTTATCTCTGACATACAGAATTCCCGGCTTTCCGTACGGCATCTCACGAATGGTCACCGGGATTTCGTCTCCCGTCACACTGTCAACGGACATAATCTGATGATCAAAAAAAGCCAGTAAATCTGCGGCACGTTTTTCTTTGCCCAGAATGTCGCCCAGCAGCGTAATCCCGTTTTTGACATCATCCAAATCACCGTATCTGATTGCCACCGCCGGGATACCGAGTTTATCCAGTTTCTCTTTCTCCTCTTTCTGGTAATCCCAGATAATCACCAGATCCGGATTTAATCTGACCAGTTCCTCACCGTTAATAGTGAAATCTTTATTCACAAAGGTGCTATTCACCTGCTCAATACCGGGTGCCAGTGTTTTTAAAATACTGTTGCGGTAAGCCTCTTTTGCGGACGGATGCATCCCTATAATCTTTGTATCTGAACCATCCACCACATAAATCATCGACATCCACGGAATAGGTACGACCGCAATCCGCTGTACTGTATCAGGAATAGTGACCCGGTTTCCGGTGAGATCAGTGATTTCTTTCGCCCCGGCACAGCTGAAAAACAACAATAATACACCGGCACTGAAAATTCGTTTTAAGACGGATATTGCCATGATATTTTCCTGTCATTGTATTTACTATTATCAGCGAAAAGCGCGGATATACGGACGCGGAATTAATTTACGATCATATTTCAGCAAGTATTCCAGATACCAGTTAGGATTGCGTAATAATCCGCGGCCAACGGCAATTAAATCCGCATACTGGTGTTCCAATATATCGTCTGCCAGCTGATGGTCACGAATACCACCGACAACAATCACCGGTTTATCACAGCCCTTTTTAACACCTTTGGTATCTTCCAGCTGATAGGCAACACCTTTATTTGTACCATGCATCTGACTGCCGCCATTAGATATATGTACAATATCGATAAGCGGATTAATATTACACAGAATTTTTTGTGTAAATAAAATACTGTCTTCTTCGCAGTAACGGGTTCCGATACGTAAAATAATCGCTTTATCTTCCGGCCAGGATTGACGGATTGCGGTTAGTAATTCAGTCAGGAAAATAACAGGGTCAGCATATTTATCAGTACGCTGATTTGTCCGACGGTCAATAAACTGCGAAATTAAAAATTCATGGGAAGCCATAATTTCAAGGGCATCAAACTCGGCTTTATTTGCCCGTGCCGCAGCCCGTGTATAGCAGCCAAACAATGCCGCAATATCCTCTGCTGTTAATGCATTAATATCCTGAATAATACTGCCCGATTCCAGCCGTGACTTACTGCCTGCATGATTAAGCTGAATTGCCACTTTACTGCCTTCATTTTGCAGCATAGACACAATCTGTGCCAGCATCGTGACATGCCCGTCCTCATATAAACCCAGTGCGCCACTGCCCAGGCGTCCGTCAGCAGTAACCGCGCACTCTTCCATAATAATCAGTCCGACCTGGCCGACAGCAAAAGACATATAATGCGCCAGATGAAAGTAATCAGCGTAGCCGTCAGTAGCGCGTTTTATTCTGACAGGCGGATAAACTAATTTATTTTTAAGCGTTAATTTTTCTGATACAAATGGCTGCATTAAATTCATAATACGCACGTCCCCGGAAAGCAAAATGATACTGTTATCAATAAACTGTATCAGTGATAAATAATAAAGTAACCGAGGGGATAATAAAGGGAACAGTGAGGGGACTCTATAACGGACAACCTGTTTTATAACACCTGTCACACTCTGCCGGAATACGGTCTTCGGATGCAGTTATTGCGTTAACAATCATCATTTCATTGTTATTTTTATGTGATGGAAAAATAACAATAATATACTCAGGGGGAGTATGCATAATAAAATACCCGGGATTTTATTCCCGGGTATTTTCAGTATCAGTCAGGCACGATAACGGATAATATATTATTCTGTTATTTCCAGCGCCATCAGTTCATCAATTGTCTGACGGCGGCGGATCAGTTTTGGTTTTCCGTCAATAAATAAGATTTCCGGTAATAACGGGCGGCTGTTGTAATTCGATGACATTGATGCACCGTAAGCCCCGGTATCGTGAAAAACCAGAAAATCATTCACACTGACTTCCGGTAATGCACGCGGCACCATCATTCCGCCTTCCAGCTGAGTAAAAACATCCCCGGATTCACATAACGGCCCGGCGACAATCGTTTCCCGTATCGCACTGTTTTGTAACTCACCCGCAGCCGGTAACACAGAAATATGGTGATAACTGCCGTACATTGCAGGGCGCATCAGGTCATTAAAACCACTGTCCACCAGCACATAGTGGCGGCTCCCCATGCCTTTGACCGCTCTTACCTGTGTCAGCAGAATACCGGATTCCGCGACCAGATAACGCCCGGGCTCAATTTCTAGGGTGATATCCCGGCCGAGATGACGGGCTATACGCGCCCGGGCTGCATCCCAGAGTGAGAAATAATTGTCGATATCAATAATTTCATCCCCTTCACGATAAGGGGTCGATAATCCGCCGCCGGCAGAAATAGCACGGATATCCAGATTATTGGTGATCACCAGCTCCGCCATCGCATCACAGACCGTCGCCAGGTGCTCATAATCCACACCGGAACCAATATGCATATGAATACCGGTTAACGTCAGCTTATAATGACGGATCTCCGCCAATGCTTCACCGAGGTCAGCAAACCAGATCCCGTGCTTGCTGTTTTCGCCGCCGGTATTGGTTTTCTGGCTGTGGCCGTGACCGAATCCCGGATTGATGCGCAGCCACACCGGATGCCCCGGACGGCGGTCACCAATCTGACGCAGCATATCCACCGAGCCGGTATTCACCGCGATGCCAAGTTCCAGCACGCGATCCAGCGTTTCTTCTGTGATCATATCGGCTGTAAAAACAATTTCATCCGGACGGTAACCGGCTTTCAGTGCCCGCTCAATTTCACCGGCAGATACTGAATCTACTTTTACGCCATGCTCATGCATCAGGCGCAGAATATGAATGTTGGAATTGGCTTTTTGCGCAAAACGGATCACATCAAAGCGGTTCAGCCGAGCAATGCGGCTGACAATCACCTCACTGTCATACAGCCACAGCGGAGTACCGTACTGCTGAGCCAGGCTGCGCAGGGCATCCGGGGTAAACGGGACGCGGAGTGTTTTGGTTGCGATGGTCATGATGTTGTGCTCTTTTTGATCCTGATCTCATTTTTTTCCATCGTGACAAAAAATCTTCGGGATTTAAAATATCTGATTTGCTAAGGTCTATTCATTACTGATATGAATTTGGTGAATAATGGAACACTACTCCTGGCGTCACATTAATATTTTCCACGCCGTCATGACAACAAAAAGCCTGACGGATGCCGCGCAACTGCTGCATACATCACAGCCGACCGTCAGCCGGGAGCTGGCCCGTTTCGAGAAAATACTGGGATTCCGGGTTTTCGACCGAATCAAAGGCCGTCTGCACCCGACAGAACAGGGGCTGCGGTTATTTGAGGAAGTCGAACGGTCATATTACGGGCTTGAACGCATCAGCCGTGCAGCAGAAAGCATCCGCCAGTTTCAGCATGCCCAGCTGGCGATCACCTGTCTGCCTGCCTTTGCTCAGTCTTTATTGCCCGCGGTCTGCCGCACGTTTCATACACAGTACCCGGATGTGAATTTTGAAATCGCCCCGCAGGAATCACCGCTGCTTGAAGAGTGGCTCTCCGCCCAGCGTTATGATCTCGGGATCACCGAACACCCGCTGACACCGCCCGGCACAGTGCAGGAAACCCTGATCACACTCAGTGAAGTCTGTGTACTGCCGGAATCTCACCCGCTGTGCAGCAAACCGGTACTGACACCAGATGATTTTTCACAGCAGAATTTTATCAGTCTGTCCGTTGCGGACAGCTACCGGCAAAAAATCGATGCATTATTCAGTGAAAAACAGATCCCGCGGCGGATGATTATGGAGACACACAGTGCAGCTTCGGTATGTGCCATGGTCAGGGAGGGACTGGGTATGTCTGTCGTTAACCCGCTGACCGCCATGGATTGCAGCGGGATTTGTGTCCGCCCGTTCAGTGAGGATATTCCGTTCACCGTGAGCCTGATCCGCCCGCAGCACAGGCCGCATTCAGTATTGACGGATATTTTTATCACTCATCTCCGTCAGCATATGCAGACCGTTTTGCGGCAATTAAAACAGGTTACCGGTTAGTTTTTCCATCCAGCAGATACGGCAGCCAGTCCGGTGAATGCGCAAACCACTCCGCCAGAAAATCCAGCAGCAGGCGCAGCGGCCGCGCCATATGCTCGCGGCTGGTATAAATGCCGTAAATGCCGAGCGCAGGCAGCCGGTATTCCGGAAACAGACGCACCAGGCGCCCGGTTTTCAGATGCTCATACACTGAGCAATAAGGCTGCAATGCAATACCTTCCCCGTTCAGGGTCGCTTCCAGCAGAAAAGTAGATTCGTTAGCACTGAGCGCCCCGCTTACCGGCACCGAAATCACCTCATCATCCCGTTCAAACAACCACAGGCTGCGGCCGTAAAAATTGTAAGTCAGGCAGGTCAGCTCACTGAGTGCTTCGGGTGACAGCGGATAACCGTGCTTTTCCAGATAGGCCGGTGACGCGCAAACCACAGAATCACAGCGGGAAAGCGGCTTTGCGATCAGATTCGGCTCAAGGTTGTTGGTAATACGGATCCCCAGATCAATGCGCTCTTCCACCAGACTGATCGCCTTATTTGTGACCTGCACATCCACAGCAATGGCCGGGTAGCGGGCACGAAACAGCACAAGCGCCTTCGACAGTGCCACCATCGCCAGCGACTGGGCACAGGTGAGCCGCACCAGACCGCTGACGGCTTCATCTTCTGTCACCACCGGACGGGCAATCGCCGTTGCCAGTGACAGCAGATCCCGGCTTTGCGTCAGAACGGTTTCACCGGCAGAAGTCAGCGTCAGGCTGCGGGTTGTCCGGTTCAGCAGCCGCACACCGGCCCAGTTTTCCATTTCTGCCAGATAGCGCGTGACCATCGCACGGGACATACCCAGCATATCCGCAGCTTTGCTCATGCTGTGCTGTTCGGTAATGGCGATAAAAACCTGAGCGGCAGTAATCCTGTCCATCTTATTTGTCCGTTTTATGCAACAATGAAGACCGGATTATGGGGTTTTTCCGGCAGATTATGCAACTTATTATAGCGTCATCTTAACGACTCACCTGCAAAAAGGATAACACCATGACTTCTGCAATCCGTACCTCACTGGTATTCAGCGCACTGATGAGTGCTTCTTTTATCACTGCCGCCGCACCGTTGTCGCTGGAAGTGTATAACCCCGGCGAAAAAAGTATCTTCCCGGTCTCTTCAGAGATCATCAGCGGCAAAAATGAGGTGGTTCTGATTGATGCCCAGTTTCAGAAAGATGATGCTCAGGTACTGGCGGATAAAATCCGTGCGACCGGCAAAACACTGACCACCATTTATATCAGCCATTCTGATCCGGATTTCTATTTCGGGCTGGATGAACTGAAAAAAGCCTTCCCGCAGGCTAAAATTGTCGCCACACCACAAACCGTTGCGCTGATTAAAGAGAGCAAAGACGGCAAACTGGCGTACTGGGGACCGGTACTGAAAGAGAATGCCCCGCAAAGTATTATTGTGCCGGAGCCGTTAGAGGGCAACCGCATTATGCTGGAAGGGGAAAGCATCCTGATTGAAGGGCTGGACAGCCCGGCACCGGAACGCAGCTACGTGTGGGTGCCGTCACTGTCTGCCGTGATGGGCGGTGTGCTGGTATCAGAAAATATTCATGTCTGGCTGGCGGATACCCAGACCCCGGAATCCCGTCAGTACTGGCAGCAGTCGCTGAAAAGTATGCAGGACAAACATCCGGCCACCGTGGTGCCCGGCCATTATGTCGGCGACAGTCATTTTTCACCAGCTGCCATTACCTTTACCGCAGATTATCTGACCCGTGCGGAAGCCGCTCTGAAAGAGAGTCAGGACTCACAGCAGATGATCAGCACACTGAAAACCGCTTACCCGGCCCTGGCGGATGAATCAAGCCTGGAACTGAGCGCCAAAGTGCTCAAAGGCGAAATGCGCTGGCCGCAGTAATCTGATTTAAGGAAAACATGATGTCAGTAAAAACGCTGCACTATATTTATGATCCGCTCTGCGGCTGGTGTTATGGTATCGCGCCGTTTATTCAGGCCGCACATAAACAGGGCGTGACTATCGCCCTGCACGGCGGCGGGATGATCACCGGTTCACAGCGCCGCCCGGCAGACGACAGCCTGCGGGAGATGATCCGCAACCACAATCAGCGCATCACTCAGCTGACCGGACAGCCGTTTACCGATGCCTTTTACACTCTGCTGAAAAATCAGGAGTGGGTGATGGATTCCGTGCCGCCGATTGCCGTGATTCTCAGTGCACAGGCACAATCAGGTAAAGGCATTGACATGCTGGAAGCCTGTCAGAAAGCCTATTATCAGGACGGGCTGCCACTTAACCGCGATACCCTGCGCAAGCTGGCGGATAAGCTGGGGATCAGCGATATTCAGTCTGATAATACTGAGCAGCATATCAGTGAGAGCCGTCAGTTATTTGTCCATAACCCGACCGGCGGCTTCCCGACCCTGCTGCTGGAAGAAGACGGCGTATTTCAGCACATTCCGAACCAGGCGGTACTGGGTGCGGAATCACACTGGGAAAAGCTGATTCCGCTACTGAAAACGACTGCCTGACATCAGTCCCATCACCATAATCATCCCCGCAATTAAATACGGCCCGAAAGCAATAATACGAGGGCTGCATGGCGGGAGATGATTATACCGGTGACGGAAATAGTGCAGCCCGGACACCACCAGCGCGGACACACATGCCAGCATCAGCAACAGCGCGAGCTGCTCCGCCCCGACCCAGGCTCCCGTTGCGGAAACAGTTTGATATCCCCGCCGCCCAGCCCGCTTTTTTTCGGGCACCATGCATAACCTTCGGCCACACACCAGAGCAGAAAAAAACCACCGATCACCCCGTACAGCGCAGAGGAGACAGTAATCAGCTTCACCTCATTCTGAAACAGCAACCCAGCCCACAGTACCGGAAACACCAGTTTATCCGGCAGATAAAATACTGCATTATCAATATGAAACAGCATCACCAGACATAAAAAGAGCAGTGTCAGAAAGAGGATATACACACCCTGCCCGTCAGACCAGAACACAATAAAAACGCCGGACAGCAGGCAGTGCAGATACAGCCACCGGCCGGACAATCGCTACGGATACTGATAATAATGCCGCAGAATATATTCCGTCCCCGCTTTTACCGGCAGCGGCAAAATGCATCCCCAGATAATAATAATCAGCCATTCCATGTGTTCTCCGCTGCTTTCCCTGTTGCGATATCCGCAGCCTGCCTGACCGGACCGGGAAAGACACGTTTTTTTCCCTGATTACAGCTGAATTACATTTTTTTTCGGGTCATCACGCAATATTGACCGTTTCCCCGGCATGCAATGATCCCGTCTGATGCTTGCAGTGAGGATCCCCCCTCTATTATCATGGGGCAATATATATAAACCGGCGGCGTGCCGGCAGAACGAAAAGGATATTTTCATGCGGACCCCGCGCATTTATCACCCCGGTACTTTAACGCCCGGCATGACCACTGAACTGACAGACGACGGCGCCAACCATGTTGCCCGTGTGCTCCGGATGAAAACCGGTTACTCCCTGATTCTGTTTAACGGCACCAACCGGATTTTTAATGCCGAAATTGCCGACATCAGCAAAAAAAGTGTGACTGTCCGTATCACTGATGAACAGGATGATAACCGTGAATCCCCTCTGGCCATCCACCTCGGGCAGGTGATGTCACGCGGTGAAAAAATGGAATTTACCATTCAGAAATCGGTTGAACTGGGTGTTCAGATTATTACCCCCCTGATCTCTGAGCGCTGTGGTGTTAAACTGGATGGTGAACGGCTGGACAAAAAACAGCAGCAGTGGCAGAAAATTGCCATCGCCGCCTGCGGGCAGTGCGGACGTAACGTGATTCCGGAGATCCGCCCGGTGCAATCCCTGGAAGCATGGTGTGCGGAAACGGATGATGCACTGAAGATAAATTTACATCCGCGCGCCTCACAAAGTATCAATACACTGCCGGCAGAAACCGCTAAAGTGCGGTTACTGATTGGCCCGGAAGGCGGGCTGTCAGCAGAGGAAATCGCGATGACTGCCGGTCATCAGTTTACCGACATATTATTAGGACCGCGTGTATTACGCACAGAAACTACCGCGCTCACTGCAATCACTGCATTGCAGGTGCGTTTCGGCGATCTGGGTTAAGGAGAAAAAATGATCAAGCTCGGTATTGTGATGGACCCTATCGATTCCATCAAAATCAAAAAAGACACCAGTTTCGCGATGCTGCTTGAAGCACAGCGCCGTGGTTATGAAATCCATTATATGGAAATGAATGACCTCTACCTGCATCAGGGGGTTGCCCGTGCCCGTACCCGCACACTGACAGTAAAAGAAGACCCGGCGGGCTGGTATCAGTTCGGCAGCGAACAGGATATCGCCCTGGGCACACTGAATGTCATTCTGATGCGCAAAGATCCGCCATTTGATACTGAATTCATTTACGCCACCTATATTCTGGAGCGCGCGGAAAGTGCGGGTTCCCTGATCGTCAACAAACCACAGAGCCTGCGCGACTGTAACGAAAAGCTGTTTACCGCCTGGTTTGCAGACCTGACCCCAGACACCCTGGTTACCCGCAGTGCACAGCGTCTGCGTGAATTCCACCAGAAACACGGCGATGTGATTTTCAAACCGCTCGACGGCATGGGCGGCGCATCCATTTTCCGTCTGAAACAGGATGATCCGAACGTCGGTGTGATTATCGAAACGCTGACAAATCATGGTCATACATTCTGCATGGCACAAAACTTCCTGCCAGCCATCAAAGACGGCGATAAACGCATCCTCGTGGTGGACGGCGAACCGGTTCCTTACTGCCTGGCGCGGATCCCGGCCAAAGGTGAAACACGCGGTAATCTCGCTGCCGGTGGTCATGGTGAAGTGCGTCCGCTGAGTGAAAGCGATTGGGCAATTGCCCGCAGCGTAGCACCGGTTCTCAAAGAGAAAGGCTTAATTTTTGTCGGCCTCGATGTGATCGGCGACCGCCTGACGGAAATCAACGTGACCAGCCCGACCTGTGCCCGCGAAATTGAAGCCGCACAGCCGGACGTTTCTGTCACCGGCATGCTGATGGATGCTATTGAAAAACGTCTCGGCCGGTAACAGCCGGGGCTGTGTCCGTACATTCACACCCGCAGGCCGTTTTTTCCGGTCTGCGGGCAGACTGAAAAGAAGGTTATGAACTTACAACATCATATTCTCATTGCCATGCCCTCACTGGATGACCCGTATTTTGCGCGTTCAGTTGTGTATCTGTGTGAACACAATGAAAACGGGGCGATGGGACTGGTGATCAACAAACCGATCGAGCAGCTGTCTGTCAGTAAAATTCTGCAAAAGCTGAAAATATCGCCGGACTCCCGTGATGAAAATCAGTCGCCGGAAAAACCGGTTCTGCTCGGCGGCCCGGTTTCCGAAGAGCACGGCTTCGTGCTGCACTCCGGTGATAAAGAGTACGCCGCCAGCACCCGCCTGACGGATAACCTGTTTCTGACCACCTCGAAAGACGTGCTGGAAACACTGGGAACCGCAGAGCAGCCGGAGCATTACCTGATGACTCTCGGTTACTCCAGCTGGACTGCCGGTCAGCTGGAGCGGGAAATTATGGAAAACAGCTGGCTGGTGGCGGATGCCAGTGAGCGTCTGCTGTTCCGCACCCCGATGCCCGACCGCTGGCGCGAAGCGGCCGCCGGTATCGGCGTGAATATTTACACCATCGCACAACAGGCCGGACACGCATAATGAGCAGCAATACTGTCATCGCCTTTGATTTCGGCACCAAAAGTATTGGTGTCGCCGTCGGTCAGACCATCACCGGCACCGCCCGCCCGCTGGCGGCACTGAAAGCCCGCGAGGGAATCCCAGACTGGGAACTGATAGCCGCGGTATTCCGTGAATGGCAGCCGGATTATGTGGTTGTCGGCCTGCCGCTCAATATGGATGGCACGCCGCAACTGGTAACGAATCAGGCGAAAAAATTTGCCAACCGTCTGCACGGCCGTTTCGGCATTCGTGCTGAACTCCATGACGAGCGCCTCAGCACGGTGGAAGCCCGCGCTAATCTGTTTGCAGACGGCGGTTACCGTGCGCTCGGCAAAGATAAGGTGGATTCCGCCTCTGCCGTGATTATCCTCGAAAGCTGGTTTGAACAGCTTTACGGCTGATAATCACGCACACCGGGTGCGCCGTTCCCCTTACCATGCCGGGACAGCGCCCGCCTCCCCGGCGATGTCCCCTCTGCCGCGCCGCCATTGCAGGCACTGCTCCTCCGTCATCATGCCGGACTGTGCGCCTGACTGCTGATGAGAGGCAATCTGATGTGCTTTGTTATCACGGATAAGGCTCGCCACCGCCGGGGTATTGATCAGCACATCAAACACTGCACAGCGCCCGCCACCCTGTTTTGCCACCAGATGCTGACTCAGCACCGCCACCAGACTGCCTGCCAGCTGGCTGCATACCCGGTTTTTCTCTGCACCGCTGAACGCATCCGTCAGCCGCTCAATCGCCGCAATAGCTCCGCGCGTATGAAGCGTGCTCAGCACCAGATGCCCGGTTTCCGCCGCTGTCAGGGCAAGCCGGATAGCAGCCTCATCCCGCAGCTCCCCCAGCATAATCACATCAGGGTCTTGGCGCAGCGCGGCGGTCAGCCCCTCCTGATAACTCTCACAATCACGGCCGATTTCCCGCTGACGGATGAGCGACTGCCTGTTGCGGTGACGGAACTCCACCGGATCTTCCAGGGTAATCACATGCCGCCGGAAATGCTGATTGATATAACTGAGCAGCGCCGCCAGTGTGCTCGATTTCCCGCTGCCGGTCGCCCCGGTCACCAGAATCAGGCCGCTTTGTGTCTTTGAAAGCAGTCCGGCGAAAACCGGCGGCGCCAGGATATCCTCCAGAGACGGAATCACCGGGTTTATCAGCCGCAGTGCCGCATTCAGTAATCCCCCTGACATAAAAATATTCACCCGCAAAGGTTGATCGCGGATAAACAACGCAAGATCCGCCTGCCCTTTTGTCATCAATCTGTGGTAATTTGCCTGGTCGAGGATCGTCTTTACCCAGCCGCGCAGTGCGTCTTCTGTCACAACCGCACAGTGTGTCTGTGAAAAAAGCTCTCCATCCACCCGTAACACAGGCACCTGGCCAACACAAAGGTGCAGATCGGATGCATTATGCTTTACACTAAGGGCGATTAAATTATCCATATTCATTAAGTTATCTCTCGGATCATCATGAAACCAATAAAAGACAATCTGACAGAAATCAGAGAACGTATAACCGCTGCGGCGCAAAAATGCGGCCGCGATCCACACACAGTGACCTTACTTGCCGTCAGTAAAACCAAACCTGTGAGCGCGCTCGAAGAAGCGATAGCTGCCGGACAAAACCGCTTTGGTGAAAATTACGTACAGGAAGGTGTTGAGAAAATTCAGTATTTCTCCAATACCAGCCTGGAATGGCATTTTATCGGCCCGTTACAATCGAATAAGAGTCGTCTGGTCGCCGAGCACTTTGACTGGTGTCACACTGTCGACCGGCTGAAAATCGCACAGCGCCTGAGTGACCAGCGCCCGGCAGACAAAGCACCGCTGAATGTGCTTATCCAGATCAATATCAGTGATGAAAACAGCAAGTCCGGTATCACCCCCGCAGAGTTACCGGCACTGGCAGAACAGGTTGCAGCCCTGCCGAACGTCTGTCTGCGCGGGCTGATGGCAATCCCGGCACCGGAAACAGACCCGGAACGCCAGTGTGCGGTTTTCCGTCAGATGGAAACGGCCTTCCGCGACCTACAAGGCAAATACCCGCAGGCGGATACGTTATCGATGGGCATGACCGACGATATGGACGCCGCAATCACCTGCGGATCGACCATGGTGCGTATCGGTACTGCAATTTTCGGTGCGCGTAACTATTCTGTATCCTGATCATTCTGTATCATGACTTTCCTGTACCTTAGTGCGTTATCACAAACCGGTTAATTTGTTTTCTGTTAAGGATTTCACCGATGCAAACACTGAATTTTGTTGTCACCACGCTCCTGCATGCCTATGCCACGATTTTACTGCTGCGTGTCTGGATGCAATGGGCGCGCGCGGACTTTTATAATCCGTTTGCCCAGTTTATTGTGAAAGCCACACAGCCGGTTGTCCGTCCGCTGCGCCGAATTATTCCGGCTATCGGTCCGGTTGATACGGCCTCCGTGCTGGTGGCCTATGTCGCTGTACTGCTGAAACTGCTCTTTCCGTGGTTTCTGGCCGGTTTTCAGGGGCAGCTCGGCGGGCTGATGCTGTTAGTCGCTTTCTTTAATCTTCTTTATCTTGCAGGGATGACGGTATTCTGGGTGATCCTCGCCCGCGCGCTGCTGAGCTGGTTCAGCCAGGGCCGCAACCCGGTGGATTATGTACTGATGCAGCTGACCGAGCCGCTGATGTCACCGTTCCGCCGTATCATTCCGCCGATGGGCGGCATTGATTTCTCTGCAATGATTGTCATTTTTATTCTGTATGCGCTGGGCTATCTCTATAACGATATTGTTCAGTGGATATTTTCATAATCAGGCACTGATATGACCCGCAAAATTGTTTTAGCTACCGGCAATGCCGGAAAAGTCCGTGAAATGGCCTCACTGCTGGCGGATGCCGGAATGGATGTGGTGGCACAGACGGAACTGGGTGTCGGCTCCGTTGAGGAAACCGGCCTGACATTTGTTGAAAATGCCATTATCAAAGCGCGTCACGCGGCGAAAGTCACCGGTTTACCGGCTATTGCGGATGACTCCGGGATTTCCGTGGATTACCTCGGCGGCGCGCCGGGCATCTACTCCGCCCGTTATGCCGGAACTGACGGTAACGACGGTGCCAATATCGTGAAACTGCTGGCTGCCCTTGACGGCGTTCCGGCGGCACAGCGTCAGGCGCACTTCAACTGTGTGCTGGTGTATATGCGCCACGAAAACGACCCGACCCCGATCATCTGCCACGGCCGCTGGGCCGGTGTGATCGCTGAACAGGCTCAGGGCGACGGTGGTTTCGGTTATGATCCGGTCTTCTGGTTACCTGAACTGAATAAAACCGCCGCACAACTGCGCCCGGAAGAGAAACAGGCCATGTCTCACCGCGGTAAAGCGCTGGCACTGCTGTCGGAAGCCCTGTGTAATGGGTAAGCTTCCCCCGCTCAGTCTGTATATTCATATCCCGTGGTGTGTTCAGAAGTGCCCTTACTGTGATTTCAACTCTCACGCGCTGAAAGGCGAAGTGCCGCATGATGACTATGTGGCACATCTGCTGGCCGATCTGGATGCTGATCTGCCGCTGGTTGACGGTCGTGAAATCCGCACTATCTTTATCGGCGGCGGTACACCCAGCCTGCTCAGTGCGGAAGCCATGCAGACGCTGATGGACGGCGTGCGTGCCCGTATTCCCGTTGCGGCAGATGCGGAAGTGACCATGGAAGCCAACCCGGGCACAGTAGAAGCTGATCGTTTCAGCGGCTACCAGAAAGCCGGTATCAACCGCATTTCCATTGGTGTGCAGAGCTTCGGTGATGACAAACTGATCCGCCTCGGGCGCATCCACGATGCCGGAGAAGCCAAACGGGCTGCCCGGCTCGCGGCCACACTCGGACTGCGCAGTTTTAACCTCGACCTGATGCACGGGCTGCCGGAGCAGCATCTCGGCGAAGCACTCAGTGATTTGCGCCAGGCCATTGAACTCGCGCCGCCGCACCTTTCCTGGTATCAGCTGACGATTGAGCCGAACACCAGTTTCGGCTCCCGTCCGCCGGTACTGCCGGATGATGACCTGCTGTGGGATATTTTCTCTCAGGGCCATCAGTTACTGACACAGGCTGGTTATGTGCAGTATGAAACCTCCGCGTATGCAAAACCGGGATTTCAGTGTCAGCATAACCTCAATTACTGGCGTTTCGGGGATTATCTCGGGATCGGCTGTGGTTCGCACGGCAAAATTTCATTTGCTGACGGCCGCATTCTGCGGACAGTCAAAACCAAACATCCGCGCGGTTATATGGCCGGACGCTATCTTGATCAGCAAAATGAAGTGGCGGCAGAAGACCGGCCGTTTGAGTTCTTTATGAACCGGTTCCGGTTACTGGAAGCAATGCCGCGCTGTGATTTCACTGATTACACCGGTCTGCCGGAATCCGTGGTTCGCCCGCAGATTGAGGCGGCACTGAACGCCGGTGAGATTTCTGAAACCGAAACCCACTGGCAGATAACCGAACACGGTAAGTTATTCCTTAATACCCTTCTGGAACGGTTTTTATAAAACAAAAAACCCGGCCGCTTTCACGTCCGGGTTTTATTATTGATATAAATCAGCTGATTACAGCGCGCTTTCCACGGCCTGAACCTGACGATTCAGACTATCCAGCCCGCCACCGGAGAGATACCAGAGGTCCGGCTGTAACACGATAATTTTGTCATTTTTAAAGGCAGTGGTCTTTTTCACGCCATCGGTTTCAAAGGCTGCTTTATCCCACTGTCCTGCGCCGATCGCCGCACTGCGGTCAATCACCAGAATCACATCCGGATTCAGCTCCGCCACCATTTCCGGAGTTACCAGCGGACGCTTGCCTTTCTCTGCATCCGGGTCAGCAGGAATATCAACAGATGCCGCTTTTACGACCTGATAAACAACCGGCTGTTTATTCGGGAATAATTTGCCGTCATTGTGCAGCATCACCAGCACTTTTTTACCGGATTTTGCCGCTTTTTCCTGAGCCTGAGCGATGGTTTTATTCAGCGTAACCAGTTCTTCTGCGGTTTTCTTCTCAATATCATAAAGCTGACCGATCAGCGCAATATTGGCCTCTGCCGCTGCCAAATAATCATCACCGCCGGTGCCGAGGTTGACTGTCGGTGCGATTTTGTTCAGTTCATCAAATGATTTACCCTGACGACCGGTGATCACAATCAGATCAGGCTTCAGTTCGGCAATTTTTGCCAGATCCGGGGTTTTCATTCCGCCCGCATCGGCAACTTTGCTGTCCACCAGCCCTTTCAGGTATGACGGCAGATTGCCCAGCGGCAGCGCGACAACATTACCGGCCAGCCCCAGCTTATTCATGGTGTCATACACACCAAAGTCAAACAGCACCACGCGGGATGGCTTTTGCGCCACTTTCGCGGAGCCGGACTGATGTTCGATGGTCAGTTTCGGGCTTTTATCCGCTGCAACGGCAATATGATTCGGGGTATATTTCGGCGCGGAGTCAGCCAGCGCGGAAGCGGAGGCAAAGCCTAAAAACGGAATTAACACTAACGGAATGATCTTTTTCATGTTCCTGCCTGATTAAATGCGTTTAACGTCGCAGTTCATTCTAGGCAGAAGCGGAAACAAGTCAATCAAATAAGAATCATTATCATAACAATTACTGTTTATTTGAACCTGATCGGCTAAAAAAACAGTTACCGGCACATAATGTACCGGTAACCTTATATTACTTAAGGGAATTAACCAGCTGAATACGCTGCTGTTCCAGCGTCGCCACTTTACCGCATACCTGTTTGCTGAACTGTTTAAAATCATCTTCCTGTTCACGTACAGCCTGCTGTAAGGATTTCTGTAACCCGTCCAGCCCGCTCAGTGCCGCACCGGCAGCGCTTTTATCTCCGGTCAGCCCGGCAAGCAGTTGTTTACGGCCGATTTCATTAATTGCATCCTGGAGCATACCACCGAGACGCTGCTGGATTTGCGCACGTCCGTCCTGCTCCACCTGTTTAATTGCCTGATGATGGAATGCATAACCATCCGGGCGGGTTTCAATAATCCGGTCAACCTGCTTGTTCAGATCTCCCTCCAGGGTTGTCAGATGGCCGCGCAGTTTGCTGTCCTGCCCCATCTCTTTGATCAGCACCTTATCCACCGCCTGACGGGATTTACCGATTCGGTTCACCGTCTGCTGTTTTATCCACGGTACATCCTGACGCACACCAGACTGATAGCGTTTTGCATCCGCACTTTGTGCGGCGCTGAGTGTCAGGGATTTACCGTCGCGGGTGATCTGCCCGTCAGGGGTGATCTTCATTTCCCCGCTTTTCCCGATAACCTGCACATAGGCCGGTGTGATGACTAAATCATCCTGCGGGGTGACACTGCACTGATACCCTTCCGCAGATGCCAGCGATGCAGCACCCAGACTCAGAACGGCAATCCATTTACGTAACATAAACACTCCTGATTCTCAGACAGCGGACGCTGAACCCGGCGGGTTCAGAAAATGGAACGCCCGATTTTTGCAGATAACATTTCTAAGGCAGCGCAACCGGCCAAAGAGTTCCCTGAATCATCCAGTTCCGGTGACCAGACCACCACCGAGAACTCATTCGGCACCACACAGACAATCCCGCCGCCGACCCCGGATTTGCCGGGCATACCTATCCGGTAAGCAAACTCCCCCGAGCCGTCATACATCCCGCAGGTCAGCATCAGGGCATTTATCTGCCGTGACTGTAGTGGCGTAATCACAGGCTCGCGGCCGCCCAGCGGTACACCACCGTTGGCCAGATAAGCAAAACAGGTTGCCAGTTCAGCACAGTTCATTGAGAGTGCGCAATAGTGAAAATAGTTCTCCAGCACAGTCAGTACATTATTCTCAAAATTGCCGAAGGATTTCATCAGGAAGGCAATAGCGGCATTGCGGCTGCCGTGCTCCAGCTCAGAGCGCGCCACCTGTAAATCATAGGTAATGTCATCACTGCCGGTCAGTTTACGGACAAATTCCAGCATCCGCTGACGCGGCGCACTGAGGCGGGATTGCAGCATATCCGCGATAATAATCGCACCGGCATTAATAAAGGGATTGCGCGGAATGCCCTTTTCCATCTCCAGCAGCACCAGCGAGTTAAACGGCAGACCGGACGGCTCTTTGCCGACCCGCGACCAGATCTCGGATTCTTTATAACGCGTCATCGCGAGTGTCAGACTAAGCACTTTGGAAATGGACTGCACTGAAAAGCGCTGGTATGCATCACCGGCGGAAAAAATCTCCCCGTTCACGGTACAAACCGCTATTCCCAGCCTGTCCGGAGAGACTTCCGCCAGCGCCGGAATGTAATCCGCCACGTTACCGGAGCCTATCAGCGGCCGGACACGGTGTAAGATATCGTCCAGCAGTTCATTACTAAAGTGTGTGGTCAAGGTTGTTACTCCAAAACACGGCACACCGCAAATCCGGAGGCCGGAGAGAGATAAGGGCACCCATTCAGGTGCCCTTATTAATAATTAGCGTGGTAAAGAATTTATCTCAGTCCCACCAGATGTCGAACAGTTCAGACATCTGAATGTTCTGCATCCCTTTGGCTTTCAGCCAGTCACCCACCAGCTTGCGGTGCTCATCGGTACATTCACCGATTTTCTGTAAGCAGACCATCGCTTCCCAGCTCAGGTAACCGCTGGCATCCAGCGCCAGGCCGTTCGGCTCGATCACTTCCTCAACCAGCTGATCAACCGTGCGGTCAATAGTGTCCACATCAGTGCCTTCCGGGAAATCCCATTTGAAGGAAAAACCGAGTTCGCGGAACTCATCAATACGCATTTTTTTCCGTAAACGACGACTACGTTGTGTTGCCATTATTCCATCCTCTCAAACATCAGATCCCAGACGCCATGGCCTAAGCGATGGCCGCGTTTTTCAAACTTCGTGACCGGCCGGGTATCCGGGCGCGGTACATAATCCTGTGTGGCTGACAGATTGCGGTAACCCGGCGCCTGAGTCATTACCTCAAGCATGTGCTCCGCATACGGCTGCCAGTCTGTCGCCATATGGAAGATACCGCCCTGCGCCAGTTTTGTCCGTAATTTTTCCGCAAACGGCAGCTGAACAATACGCCGTTTATTGTGACGGGCCTTATGCCACGGATCAGGGAAGAACAGCTGCACCATATGCAGGCTGTTATCCGGGATCATTTTATCCAGCACTTCGATGGCATCATGGCACATCACCCGCAGGTTCGTTACCCCGGCTTCCTGTGCATCGGCCAGACAGGCACCGACACCCGGGGCATGTACTTCAATGCCCAGATAATTTTTATCCGGATTCTGTTTCGCCATCTCCACCAGAGAGGTGCCCATGCCGAAGCCGATTTCCAGTGTGACCGGTGCATCACGCCCGAACAGCGCGGTAAAATCCAGCAGTTCCGGGGTAAAATCCACACCCGCTGACGGCCACAGGTCAGTCAGGGCATCTTCCTGACGTTTGGTCAGCCGTCCCTGACGGCGCACAAAACTGCGGACGCGGCGCATGGCTCTGCCGTCTTCATTAAATTCCGGCGAAATTACATTGTTGATCATAAGGTTTGCTGTCAGTATCCCGGCAAAAATAAACCATAATGTGTCCGGCACAACGCGCTGCGCTGCGCTGACACACGAAAAGTGCGGCAAGTTTAGCAAGAGACAACCGACTTCGCACCGGTTAATCATCCTCTTTCGCACAATTTCGGGTAAAAGTTGGTTTACAGTCGCAAAACAGTGTGCTGGAATTCCCGTCAATTAAAACTATTCAATTATTATTTTATTCTCATGGAAGCACAGCAATTTTCGCAATCGGTTCTGACGTGGTATCACCGCTACGGCAGAAAAAACCTGCCCTGGCAGCAGGAGAAGAGCTCTTACCATGTCTGGCTCTCTGAAGTGATGTTACAGCAGACCCAGGTGGCAACGGTTATTCCTTATTTTAACCGCTTTATTGAACGGTTTCCGGCCGTGACCGATCTGGCCGCCGCGCCGCCGGATGAAGTTCTGCATTTATGGACCGGGCTCGGCTATTACGCCCGTGCCCGCAACCTGCACAAAGCTGCACAGACTATCGCTTCTGAATTTGGCGGGCAGTTTCCGGTCACGTTTGAGGATGTGGTTGCCCTGCCCGGTGTCGGGCGCTCAACCGCCGGCGCGATTTTGTCTCTCTCTCAGAATCAGCATTTCCCGATTCTGGACGGTAATGTCAAACGGGTGCTGGCGCGCTGTTATGCCGTCAGCGGCTGGCCGGGTAAAAAAGAGGTGGAAAACCGTCTCTGGAAAATTGCGGAAGATGTGACCCCGGCTGACGGTGTGCAGTTTTTTAATCAGGCGATGATGGATCTGGGGGCGATGGTCTGCACGCGCAGCAAACCCAAGTGTGATTTGTGCCCGCTGCAATCCGGCTGTATCGCGTATGCAGAACACAATCCGTCAGCATATCCCGGCAAAAAACCGAAACAATCCATTCCGGAAAAAACAGCTTACTTTCTTATCATTCAGCATGATAATGAGATCTGGCTGGAAAAACGACCGCCGAAAGGGATCTGGGGCGGATTGTACAGTTTTCCGCAATTTGAAACGGAGGACGCTATGCACGACTGGCTGGCACAGCGCCGTATCAGTCACTCACCATTGCAGCAGCTGATTGCCTTCCGTCACACATTCAGCCATTTTCATCTGGATATTGTGCCCGTTGCCGCAAACGTCACCGATCGCACAGCAGTCCATGACGACAGCGACGGGATTTGGTATAACAGCCAAAATCCCCCGGCAATCGGCCTGGCCGCTCCGGTGGAAACCTTGCTTAAGCAAATCGGTAAAGAACCCCATTTTTGAGGATGTTACATGAGCAGAACGATTTTTTGCACCTTTCTTCAGCGTGAGGCTGACGGCCAGGATTTTCAGCTCTATCCGGGCGAATTAGGCAAACGTATTTTTAATGAGATCTCCAAAGAAGCCTGGCAGCAGTGGATGTCCAAACAGACTATGCTGATCAACGAGAAAAAACTCAGCACCATGAACCCGGATGATCGCAAACTGCTTGAACAGGAGATGGTCAAATTCCTGTTTGAAGGCCACGATATCCACATTGAAGGCTATACACCGCCTGAAAAATAACCCCGTCATCAGAGCCTTTTTCCGGCTCTGATGTTATATCTGAACCCAGATCGCACCGTATTTATACCCATGAAAAAACTTGCTGCACTGATCATTATTGCGCCGCTGCTGGCTTCCTGTACCGGTTCACAGAAACAGACGGATTACCGTCCTGAATATGTTAAGGATACCAACGGATTTGATATTCTGATGGGCCAGTTTGCCCATAACATTGAAAATATCTGGGGTATAAAAGAGGTTCTGATCGCCGGCCCGAAAGATTATGTTAAATACACCGATCAGTACTACACCCGCTCCCATATCAACTTCGATGCCGGTACAGTCACCATTGAAACACTGGCAGGCGTTGAGCCGGAAGCGCATCTGCGTCAGGCGGTTATCAATACCCTGCTGATGGGGGAAGATCCGGGCTCGGTTGACCTCTATTCTGATGCCAACGACGTCACCATCAGTAAAGAGCCGTTTCTGTTCGGTCAGGTGCTGGACAACACCGGGCAGCCGATCCGCTGGGAATGGCGAGCCACCAAATTTGCAGATTATCTGGTGACCAACCGCTTACAGCGCCGCCAGTCCGGCTCACAGATGATCACCTACATCACCCTGAAACTGGTGCCGAACCACCTGGATCAGCGCGCCCACAAATACCTGCCGCTTATCCGTCAGGCATCGGCCAAATACGGCGTGGAAGAGTCTCTGATCCTCGCGATTATGCAGACAGAATCCAGCTTTAACCCATATGCGGTCAGCCGCTCTGATGCACTGGGGCTGATGCAGATTATGCCGAATACCGCCGGACGTGATGTGTTTAAGTCACAGGGCCGATCCGGTGTACCGGGCCGCAGTTATCTGTTTGATCCGGCAAGTAATATCGACACAGGAACCGCATATCTGGCGATTCTGCAGAATACCTACCTCGGTGAGATCAGCAACCCGACCTCACGACGCTATGCGGTTATTACTGCCTATAACGGTGGTGCGGGCAGTGTGCTGCGTGTCTTCCACAGTGATAAGAAACAGGCCGCCCGCATTATCAGCGGTATGGAGCCGGGTAAAGTCTATGAAACCCTGACGACAAAACACCCGTCCGGTGAATCACGTAACTACCTGCGCAAAGTCAACGATCTGCAAAAAGGCTACCGCCGTTAAGTTCTCCGGCGGACAGCATCCGCAATTGTCCGCCGGTAATTTTACGTGTTATGCCGTAAAAACAGACACCGTTGATTAAAAACTCAGTAAATTGCAGAAAAAACCGGCACTTGATTAAATTTGAAGGAAATAAGATTGACGCCCTGAACGGAATCGGGTTTAATACGCCT
>NZ_NRQY01000001.1:1862702-1871550 GCF_003996855.1 Morganella morganii
TTGTGACCACCCGAAGGCGTTTCTCACAGGTCACATGAAACATTGGATGGCACTCACCCGAAGGCGCCTCTCACAGAGTGCTGAGACATTAGATGGTCGTCCGAAGACGACAGTACGACGCGGCTAGGGTAAACTATCCTCCGGAATCCCGTCAATCGATTGACTTAATTTTGTTGAGTTATGCTCATTTCTGATGTACTGGATTTGAGAAGCGTGGCGTATCCGGCTAATCGGCTTCGTCCGAAATTTCAACAACTGGGAGGGTGATACGCCATGACTAAGTCTATCTTACAGGTGTTGCCCGAGCCAGTTGAGGCTAAGGATCCACTACATAGCCTTATTCGTGCTGGTGCCCACCCAGTAAGTGATCTCCAGCGCTGTTGAAGCCGAGCTAGCGGTTCTGCTTTCACAGTACAATGAGCCCAGACTTGATGGCAGCCGTCAGGCTGTGGGGCGTAATGGTTTCGCCACATTCAGACGGGTATCAGCGATGTACGCGTCAGAGTACCGAAGCTAAAGGATCACAGCAACATACACTTCAACAGCGCCCTGCTACCGCCGTAACTGAAGCGGGCTAAATCTGTTGAAGAATTGCTGCCGTGGCTGTACCTGCGTGGGATTTTTGCCGGTGATTTCCACGAAGCGCTCGCCGCTTTGCTAGGTGAAGGCGCTGCCGGTCTCTCTACCAGCACCGTTAGTCAACTAAAAGCCCAGTGGCGGGTTCAACTACCACTGACTAAAGTCGGTGGGTTAGCGCACTTCGAACTTGAATCCGCCGTATGACTATCTTTAGGCTGATGACAATGAGTAAAAAAATCCCGCTCATAGTTGCGGGATTTTCAGATTAACCCTTGCAGCGGCTTAATGCCAGTCGAAGACCTGCACCGATTTCAGCAGGAGAATTATCCACAGTAAGAATAACATCTTCAATGCCATCTCCTTTAGTCCTTCCCCATCCTTCCAGTTTTTCATGCCGCGTGGGAGAGATAGTGATAACACCATTTACACAATGAATACTGCAATTTTTCATATCCTTAAACAATGCGCGTTTGGTTTTATAGCCATAATTTTCCATCAGCATCGCTATCCACGCTGCGTATTGCTTTTTGCCTTTTTCAAGTTCAAAAAAAGCAACTCGCTCCTCTAAATTATTCAGTGTGCGGCTATCAGATAATGCCTGTAAGACTGTATCGCCAATCTCCTGCTCGCTGGCATCAGGCTGTAATAAATAGGATGGGAAAAGAGGATCCGCTGCAACCATGCCCAATCCAGATTGAGTTTCAATAAGCAAAAACTCATTATTGCAATAACAGCTAGCCCAACAATCCTGATCTTTATTAAATTTCATCATTTCACCTGTGTCACTGTAACTTTAACACCCTGAGATTTACCGTACTCAATAGCCCTGTTTATTTCTGTCCACTGAGCCTTTGTTGTATTAGCTGGAACAGCAAGTTGGATCTCTTTGTTAGAAATCATAGAAGCATTAATTGTCTTTCTGGAGAGAGTATATGTTTCAAATTTCGCCGCAGCATCAATATTCCCTTTAACCGAACTGTAAAGCTGATTCGGTTTGTTGAGTCTGGACAGAGTTTGAGTATCCAGTGATTTCACGCTTATTGCAGTTTTAGTTGCACCATCGTAATAATCAAACGTCTTGAAGTTCTTCGGTAAACGGGCATCCGCAGGTAACGATTTACCTACAAAATCTTCCCACGGCATTCCTTGTTTTATATTACCTTGGCCCCATTGCATCCCGACTTCTGATGCTTTGACCGTCGCAGTCGCTGTATTGCGACTCATAAAGGAAATAGCAGCAACGCCGATATCCTTCGCCAATAGGCCTAATGAAGCCACTGCCTCCTGGTTTTCCGGATCTGACACAAACACCGCATATTTCATCCATTCCGGACTGTTCATATCTATTTTAGCCAGATCCTGACCATTCCACTGCTGAACGTAAGCTTTTGCCTCATCGCTGGTCATTACATCAGCACCAATACTGCCCAGCCAGCCGGGACGCTCCGTCATCTCAATGCCGCCCAAGGCAACCTCTTTATCCCAGCCCACCGCGGTTAAAGGATGATTTTCTAGGCGTTCATCAACGATGGCGCTCTGCTCATCACTGACTTTCTTCCATTTATCAATAACATTCTGACAGTCCCCCCCGGATTTCCGGCAGTTTGTCAGCTCTTTATCAAATTCGACGGCCTGAGTACTGCTCAGATAATTATTCTCAACTACCGTCTTACCCGTTTGCGCCCCTGCGATGGCATCAGCACTGCTGTCACCAATCAACCCGCCAGCCAGGCCCGCTGCCAGTGTAGCCAGTGCGGATACCGTCTGCTTCTCTGTTTCACTCAGTTCACTTACCGGTTTGCCGTAGGCATCACCCGCAATCATGCCAATAAGCTCGCCGGTAGCAGCCCCACCCGCACCAACCAACGCGTTATTACCCTGCGCTGCCGCCAGCGCGCCATTAACCGCTGCATGCGCCAGGACTCGCGCTGCCGGATCTTCGATACTGTCTGCTATGACTTTGGTGATATAAGGTGCAGCCCCATTAGCCAGTGCCCCCGTCAAATCACCACCAGACAATCCCTGAACGGCTGCCGTGGCAGCCTGCATTGCACGCTGCACCTTACCGCCCGTGCCATAGCCCGACTCGCTAAACGCCTGGTTATACGCCGTCTGGTAAATCTGCGCGTTGATATCCTTATCGGTGATGACCTTGCCAGGTTTTTCTTTCGCCAGCTTATCTGCCGCCGCCTTGCGATCGGCATCGGTAACGTTATTCATTTTCTCGTTGGCGGCTTTGGTTGCGGCGATCGCCCCCTCGGTCCGCGCAATATCCATCGCCTGATTGCCGATCTCGCCTATCAACTGCGCCTGCTGTAGCCGTTTCTGCTCTTTCTCTTTGTCGAAGATCGGGCTTAACGTCTGGTTGGCGTGCTCCACGTCGCGGCTCAGGTCGTTGACGTCCTGCGTTTGTTTGTCCTGATCGCGGATGATGATGGTGCCGTCGCTCACCGCAGCAAAGGTGGTTGAGCTGTCGTGTCCGCTGTTATTCGCCCCCACCAGCAGGCCGTTGGCCATGTTGCCGGCGAACTGGCTGCCAATGCTGCCGCCGGAGCTGATGCCTACGCTCTGGTGCTCCACTTCGAAATCAGCCTGATTGTGGATGTCCTTAAAGCCCAGCGTGCCGGTATCGAGCTTGTTTTTGTCGGCGGTGGCGGTGCTGCCGATCACCGCGCCATTAAGCTGGGTATGTTCGCCCACCGTCAGGTCAAATCCGCCCTTGCCGGCGAAAATGCCCGTCTGCTCCTGCACGCTGTCGTAATTGCTGTGCATCTTGTCTTTGCTCAGGCTGATGCTGCCCGAACCGGTCATCGAACCGAAGGTGAAGCTGCCGCCGGCGCTGGCATTCTGCTGTTTGGAATCGTAACGATCGCTGTCCTGCTGGCTTTCCAGCAGCAGATTGCGGCCCACGTCAGCCTTGACCGATTCGCCGGTGACCTGTGCGCCGATCAGGTTGGTATCGCGCCCGCTGGTAATGTTGACCTGATTACCGGCGTTAACCGTGGTTTCGGTGTGGCTGGTGCCGTTGCCCTTCTCGTTACCCTTGCCCTTGTTGACGCTGGCGGAAACGCTCAGCCCAATACCGCCGGAACCGACACCGATACCCACGCCCAGCGTGCCGCCCTGGCTCTCGTTTTTACCGTCCAGATACTGGGTGTTTTTGGCGGAAAGCAGATTCACGTCGCGGTTGGCATTCAGGGTGACGTCCTTGCCCGCCTGCAACTGGCTGCCCTGCACCAGGATGTCGCCGTCCTGGCCCTTCACGCCGTTGCCGCTGGCGGTAATGCTCAGGTTATTGCCCGCCGTCAGGCTGCTGCCCTGCGCGGTGCTCTGCCCGCTGTTTTGAGTAGAGGTGGAAGACTGGGTACCGTAGGAAATGCTGATCCCCACCATGTTGTTATTGGCCGGATCGGCCCCCTGCGCCTGCGCCAAACGCGCCGCCTGCACCGCCTGCACGCCGCTCAACGCCGCCTTGGTACCCTGCAATGCCGCCAGGCGACTGTCGTCGGTGGATTTCGCCTGCTGCGAGGTTTCTACCGCAGTGTTCAGCGCACTGCCGACCGTGCCGGCCACCAGCTCGGACCCGGTCACCGCCAGGTTATTACCGGCCCCCAGGGTGACGTTGCCGTTTACGCTGCCGACGGTGCTGCCCTGATTGGTCAGCCCCTGCGCGGTATCCGTGGTTTTCAGGCTTTCGGTGCCGTAGCTGATGCCGATACCCCCGCTGCTCATCAGGCCGGATTTTTTCTCCTGCTTGAGGTGCAGTTCGCTGTTGCTTTCGGTCGCGCCGGTGATGCTCAGATCGTTCCCTGCCAGCAGTTTCACGTCCTGAGTCCCGGCCACGCTGCTGCCCTGAACGCGTAAATCATTGCCCGCCAACACATTAATGCTGTCGCCGCTCAGGGTAGTGCCCTGTACGGTCTGGCGATCCAGAGTGTCGCGGGTGGTGGTCGTGGTTTTCGACATCAGGCCGTTACCGCCGGTCACCTTGTGTCGCTCGTCCAGATCGAGAGTGTTCTCGCCGCTGAGAATATTGATGTCATGACCGGCATTGAGGTTCAGTGCATCGCCGGCCGAAACCGTTGCCGCATGGGCAGTGATATCGTTCCCGGCATTGAGGGTCACGGTCCCTTTGCCCACCACTTCGCTGCCGACCTGCTGGCTGTTGCCCTGTTTCAGGCTGTTGTCGCCATTCCAGATCAGGTTGTCGCGGCTGGCCGTGGTCACCGTATTCAGGGTGAGATCGCGCCCGGCACTTAGCAGGGTTTGGCCATTCTCACCGCTGTTAACCACCTGCGCCGCATCCAACTTGATGTCGCGACCGGCCTGCAGCATCAGCTTGCCGTCGGCTCCCTGCACGTACATGCCTGCCACGCTGTCGATGTTGGTGCGTTCGAAGCTGTTGGCGCCGTTAACGCTCTGCGCCGTACGGGTAGTGCTGATGGCGTTGATATCACGCCCGGCGCTGGCCAGCAGCGAGTTGTTGCCCTGGATCACCCCGCCGATATTGTTAATGTCGGTGCGGGCAGTCAGGCCAACGTCGGCCCCCTGAATCTGGCCCGCCACGTTGGTGATGTTGGCGGCGCTCAGTTTCACCACTTCACGCCCGGCGATATGGCCGCTGTTGAACAGGCCTTCGCCCAGATTGAGATTGACGTTACGCCCGGCAATCAGCGCACCGGAGCCGTCCAGATCGCCCGGTTGCATACGGGCATACACTTGCGGTACCAGGACGTTTTGCTGGCTGCCGTCCGGCAAGGTGACTTTGGCGTTCACCAGCCAAACGATATCTTGAGTCAACAACCCCATCTGCTCAGCCGTCAGCGCCACGCCCACCTTCAGGTTATATTGCTGGCTGAAGGCCAGCCCCTGATCCATCAGCGCCTTAAACTGCTCTTCGTCGTTGTTGAAACCGTCCAGATAGCGCTGGCCGGTCAGGTTGATCACCTGTTCGCGGATCAGCCGTTGCTCGTAGTAACCGTCGCCCAGGCGCTTCAACACGTTATCCGGGTTATTGGTCACTTTACCCATCATGTAATCCGAACCCAACCAGGCTTTCTGGTTGGTGAAGCGCGGATCGGTCTCCACCAGATACTGGCCGCCCGGCGCCGGATTGGTCTTGAACAGGCTGTTGTCCGGCAAACGGGTATCTGGCCCGACAATGCGCACCACGCTGTCCGCCGCGTCGCCCTGCTGGTTATTGACCTTGTTGACGACTTCGAACTGCTGGCCCGGCTGCAACGCTACGGCCTGGATCACCGGCAGAGCGCCGCTGCCAACGGTCTGCAGGCCGGCGGAAATATCACTGCCGCTGACCACCGCATTGACCCCGCCGGCAGCGCCGATAGTGGTATTGGTGCCCTGCTGCGTCAGTGGGGCAATGGCGATTGGGTTACCTGCCACCTGCCCGTGGTCAATCAGCTGGCTCGGCTTTAGCGAAATGGTCTGAATGGTGGTCGGTGGCGTATAGGCCGTGGCATTGTGCCCCTGCTTGTCTTTACCCTTCTTCTTGATGCGGTAGTAACTGGTCACTTCGCCGACGTCGGTGGTCAGGCGCTGGCCCGGCACCGCCACGTTATCCACGCTGCCGGCAGTAATCGCCAGCGTGCCGCCCGCGATCACCTGGCTCTTGTCGTTCAGCAGATGCCCGGCGTTGATCGCCATATCGCCACCCGCGATGATTTTGGCCGGATCGCTTTCCTTGACCTGGGTTTCCTGCACCGTGCGGTTGTAGTCGTATTGCGTAAATCTGTCGTTGTTATGCCCAGTTTTCCCTGGGGTATTCAGGTTCAACAGCGAGTCTGATGAATTGCGGTCAACGAAAACGCCCGGTTCTCCGGTCATCCAGCGTACCGGGTCACCCGATTGCTGATACTCGGTAATTTTTCCGTTGGAAACGGTGACCAGTTCGGTAGTAAAGCGGTCGTTGACGTTGTTGATCTGTCCGGCCGAAATAGCCATGTTGCCCGCAGATTCAAGGGTCGAACTGTGATTGTTGAGGGTGCCGGCCTGGCCGGTGGCCAGGTGGTTGGCGTCAAGCTGGCCGCCAATCGCCATGTCCCCGCCGCTGTAGATCAACCCCATAGGCCACGGCCACTTCCGCATCAATCTCCCCACGAAGCTGCGCCATGCGCTCGTAGGTTTCACGAGTAGCCCCCGCACTATTAAGTGTGCACAATTCGCGGGCAGCACTCACCAGCCTCTTCCATGGCAAGCCATCTTTTGTGATTTTTGGCATGGGCACGCTTTGCAGCAAGAAGTAATTCACCGTCGTAGTGAGTACACGCCGAAGCATCCAGTCAAAGGCAAAACTGTTCGCGATGGACACCCACACCAGCAGCCGTTCTTCTGATGGATCATCAGGGAAAAGGATCGTCGGAACCTTATTACCACAGACCACCCCAGCAGGAATTAGTGATGCCATGAGCGAACGTTCATTGGTCTGACCCGCAATGTCGCAAAAGCCCACACGCAGCATATCCACACGGTGCTGGTTAGCGCGGGGCATATCAGTGGGGCGAATCCAAAACTGTGGGGCAAGGCGTGAGCCTCCGATAGCATAAGCCTCCCACAACGCACGGCGCCCCGTGCCAGACACGTGTCCTTTTACACCAAAGCGATGTGCCTGCACCATTCGACCTTCCACCAGTGGTAGAGCGCCAGGCGTGGCACGCTCCAAGAACTTAGGACGCTCCTTGGTCATATCAACTTCACGGCAAAATTTCGGGGTCCAACCATAACCCGGCTCTTCCCACGAAACCCCCGCTTCTCCGATCTTTGAGAAGAGTTTCCACTCAGCCACGCTACGAACCTCGGGCAGGCTCAAATCGCCTCGAACACCCGTAAGTGCTGCACGCCCAATAGAGGCAGTTCCCGTAACTTCTAAGCCCGTAGGGGTGCCCCGCTCATGCATGAGAGTTATAGGCTCATGCTTGCTCTTTTCCGAGCTTGCCTTAGTGAAAACCACGGCCAGGAACTTAAAGCGAGTGGCGATGGCAAAGAACCGTGCACGATTATCGATGATCGATATTGACACACTTTGGCTCGCATCAAAAATTTTCTGCCGCATGGCACGGGTACCTTGGGAGCGAATGAGCCCCCCTGGAATTAGTGCAGCCAGAACACCTTGCACTTTACATAGCTCAAAAAAGAGCTCAGTGAAAGCGATGTAGAGATCTGGTTCTCCATTTCCCAAACCAGGATAACGAGTGAACAGGCGACGAGAGTAGTTCGCTACATCATCACGCTGCTGCGCAAAACGCTCTTCATCAAGCCCATGAATTTGGGCCCCGTAGTGTCGCTTGGTGCCTGAGGACTTTAAAAATTCGTGCCTTGATAGCTTGACCTTTTCCCATGGTGGGTTGCCGATAACCGCATCAAAACCCTCAGGAGCCATGGCAATCCAAACCTTATGCTCTGCCATCAAGCTATCGCCACAGTACCAACGTGCACGCATAGTTTTAAGAGTCGAGACATCATCAGTAAACGAAGCAAGAGCAAGTAGAGCCGCACGCAAAGAGTTGCCTGAAAGATCCGCTGCACACACACCATGAGCCAACCAATGTGCCGTCTTGGCTCGATCCTTCCCACACACAGCCTGAGTCAGCGCAACCAGCAAAATTCCTGCACCACAGGCTGGATCAATAACCTTACTTCTATATGAGAGCTTGGGAGCAACTAGCTTTGCCAGTCGCGTAGCCAAGCGAAAATCCGTATGGTAGGCGCCCGTGCTTTTTCGATCCTGCTCATGCAATACCTCACGGGCTAGGACACTCAGTGCCAAAGCAGGGTGCATCGGTGAACGCGCGATGGCACTTGCCACTGATGCTGCAAGCTCCAAGAGCTCTGATGCAGGGCGCTTGCTCTTGACTCCAAAAGCCTTATGAAAGTCTCCTAGATCAAATCCACCAAAGTATGCCGATACAGCCTCCAAGACTTGGAGGCGAAGCTCAAAGCTGGTTGGGCCATAGTCCCCTCCCACAGCCCGAGTGAGTGCTGCTTCTGCTGGGGCTAGGTACTCTACTTCAACAGGCCGAGGAGCGCTCATGCATAGTCCCCTACGAGAACAGGCTTGATGGCTTTAGATGTTTTTGACTGGACTTGGGGGAACGGTGCCATTGACCGCTTCACGACCACCAAAAATTCGTTTACATCGGACGCCGAGCTACTGGCCACCTTGTTTGGGCGATATCGACCAATGGCGCCCAGAGGGTACATTGTGGACGAGCCGATTTTAGAAAGCTCAGCCTTCATGTCCTGCATGCAGATA
>NZ_NRQY01000001.1:1872615-1928535 GCF_003996855.1 Morganella morganii
CACGCACACCAATCTCTTTGAGCTCACGGCAACGCATGGTAATCTTGTTTTGAGATTGGTTTGTCCATTTGGAGAGGAAACAGCCAAAAGTGCCTGCGATATTGGCAACGCGGTTCAGCGCACCTAAGAGATCGGCAATCAGCAACCTCTCCTCAATTTCGTCAATATATCCACCCACCTTCCACTCAAAAATCAAGCAGCGCATAGCGTCGATTCGAGCTGCATTTTCTTCGGTAAAATATCTACGCTCAATCCCACACGCATAGATTGATGCGGGGCTATAAGTACGCCACATAAAACCACACAATGGCTTAACAGAGTTTAGCTCGCTAACAGCTCCAGAGTACCCCCCAAGTTTTTTGAAGGTCACCTGATCATGGCTAATAAGACGTGCTCCAGCAGAGATAACAGCTGAGTGCAAGCTATCATTGATCCGCACATTCCAACCATGCTCCGCAGCGGCCTCAGCTACCGCTCCAGTGCCACAAAATGCATCCACAAAAAATGCGCCCTCTCTGGGTGGCCCAATGTGGGATGCTATCTTGTCAATGAGTCTAGATTTGGAGCCAATATAGCGAAAAGTCATATAGAAACTCCTACGTTTTTTCTACGGCCAGTTACTGCTCGCCCCTGTTCCAGTTCTTGGCTGGCTTCTGGACTTGGCAACACAATACCTTTGAGTTCGCAATAGTCACAAAGGAGTACCTCGAGCATATTCACCATGCTCCGCTGTTCATGCTCCGCAGCCTCCTTTAAGGCCTGCTTGAACTTTCTGGAAACTCTTAGATTTAAGGTCTCACTTTTGAGATCAGTAAATCGCATAAAAATGCCCCGCATATGTCTGTGCAACGACGTTATTGTATATACATACATATTAATTAGATACACTATGATAGGGATATTTACCATACGTACAATGCGGCACTATCTACTCGCGGACCAGACGGGATCCTTCATTGTTTATCCTACTCCGAAGGCAAGCTATAGGGAAACCTGACTGATTTAACAATACAGAAGCAAAAATTCTGAGGCCAGCTCAGAAACGCCAAGCGGTATCAGATTGATAGCAGAACCCCGGATACGCTGTGGTTGTCCATGCATTCATATCCAGTTACGTCAAGAGGGTTGGCTTATCTACCATGAGAAATCCCACCGGATTTATTGCCTGTGAGGACTGAACCTACGCAGTAAGCGCCCCCACAGACATGTCAGTGCAGCACACCGTCAGCATCGCATTCCGCAAAAATTATCCTGGTTTAATTGACCCTAAACCGCTCACACAAATCGTTCAGATGAAGCAACAGATATACTACATCAGCCGCATCCGGCACGGCGACATACCAACGAGGGTGATCGTACTCCTCCGACTGGGGCCACAACGTACTGCCGGTCACAGTGATCAGCACATCGATGCAACGCCCCAGTCGGCCCTCGAGATGCAGCGCCACACTGGTACGACTCCCGATACGATGCGGGTGGGCGGTCAGTGTGACCGGCCCCAACAGCCGATCGCGGATAGCCACACAGAACGTCCCAAGCCGCCGCGCATCCATTTCGCTTAAGGTGGCCACGCCCTGCGGAGGGAGGGTAAACAACGACGGTTCACGACAGACCAGGCCTGGCTGTCGAACAACAGGTTCCGGGTATTTCAGGGTCATCATGCTACCGCTGCCTCCCCGTTCGCCACCAGGCCACGCAGGTGGTCAAGCTTTTGCGCCACCTTGCGGGCCGCCTCGAGCTCGCTGCAACCAAATTCCTGCATCAGCGCCCGTCGCTCGGCCTTCTCTTCTTTCTCGGTCATCCCCAGCGCCAGATACAGGCTCGGCGGTACCGCACGGAACAGCGCCTCGAGTTTTTTCGACAGCACCACACCTTCGGTATAACAGCCGGACAGCTTACTGGCCGACAGTAACACCGCCTTTTGCTCCTCGGTCAGCGTCTTGAAGCGGGCAATGTCGTTGACCTCCTCCGGCGGCATCGTCAGACAGATCCACCACTCCGCCATGTTCAGCATCTTTTCGGCAATGTCCGGGAAGTCTTTTAAGTTCTGTGTGGCCAGCCACAGCCAGGCACCGAGCTTACGCCACATTTTGACGATTTTGGTCATGTACGGCGCCAGCAGCGGGTTTACCGTCACGATGTGCGCTTCATCCACCGCGAACACGATGTCCCGCGCCAAGTACTGGTCCCGTTCGGCAATGTTGTTGATGGTGTTGGTCAGACTCACCATCGTCAGCGCCATCTGCGCCTCATACCCCTCACGCGCCAGATGTCCCAGGTCAATCAGAGTGACATCCGCCTCTGGCCACAGGCTGCCCTCGCGGTTAAACAGTTCCGCCTCGAAGCTGCCGGCCTGGGTAAACATGCCCAGCGCTTCCGCCATTTCGGCCGCTTTCGCCCGACGCTGTGGATTGCGCTTTTCGTTCGCCGTGTCGTTAGAAATAGCGTACAGGGCGTTCTGTAAATCAGACGGTAACATCTGGCGCTGTTCGTCAAAGGCGCTTTTCGCCGCCATCAGCAAGGCTTCGCGGATCATTGCCCGGTCAGCCCGTTTTAACTCCGCTTCTTCCTTCTGGTCACCGCCGGTGATCATCATGCGCGCCGAGATCTCCATCTCGCCGAGGTAATCGCGTTTATCCTCATCTTCATCATCTGCATCAATATCGCGCAACTCACTTTCATCCAGCTCCAGTGAACTCAGTTCCTCGATAAGCTTATGCGCGAAAGAGAACGGAGGCAGAGACACGCCACTGCCCGGTTTGATGCTGACTTTATTGACCGTCAGCCCCTGGCTTTCAAAGTAATCAGCCAGCAATCCAAACGAGTTACCTGCCTCGAGTGATTTCATCAGTGGTCATACTCCATGCCGGACCGGCGATGACATGCAGGGCATCGGTGATATGTAGCGGCCCCATTGTTCGCTGAACATCAGGCAACGGGCCGTTGAGCAGTAGCCGGGTATTGTCAGTCACCGGCAGGCACAGCCCGTAACCCGTGCCGTTAAGCCAGGTATGCAGTGCATCACCACGCGTTATGGTCTGATCCTTTTTGGGTGCAGGAATATTGTGGCTGGCAATCTGGTGCAGTGGAAAACTCAGTGCATCCTCTGGTATCAGGCTGACCAGGGTGTAGCGGCCGGTATGTACAACGTCGACAGGTGCTGGCGTGGCATGAATAATGGGCGGTGACGACGCTGGCTCACTGATCATGGCGGGCCGGGTGGCGCAGGCCGACAAAACGGCAGCGATGGTAACAGGCCACAGCGGATATTTTTTCATGATGAACTCCGGTTGCAGGAAATGACCGGGACAGCATGAAAAAAAACACCAATAAAAGCCGCAGGAAACCAGATGTGCAAATGATAAATAAAAAATGACGCCTCGAAAGGCGTCACGAAACACGGAGATAATTACTGGTACCACCATGTGTCAAACTGCTCAGCAAAATCTGTCGCCTCCTGATACCGGAGACCAAAACGGCGAGTGAAATATCCCTGCGCATTGGCGTAATTAACAAAGCAGTCATTATTATGACATTCCATTACGGCGGCACTGGTCTGGTATTTTTCGGCCAGCTCGATAAGGTCGTTCAGTTGGAAACCGTGTTGCAGCGCGGTGAGTAACATTGTCTGTACGGCCTGTGTTTCAATATTATTCTGGCAGTCGATAAGGCTCTGAATAGCGTCAGCGTCAGTGGTCATCACATTCTCCATCAGGTGAAAGGAGGTTCCGGGATAAATTCTCTGTTTGCAGGAACGGGCAGAGATAAAAAGGTGCTGTCAGCGACAGCGAATTGCCGGAGAAGTAAAGCAGCACAGGAAAGACGGTAAAAGGCGAAAACCGGTTTACATAGAAAAGGAAAATACCGGAATGTGCGGTTAAAATCTGACATTCAGCGGCGGGCAACAGGCAAAGGAACAGCGCCATTTCCTGTTTTAGAAAATGGCGCTGGCAGGTATTAGCCTGAATGAGTAAGAAAGATAAACGCGGTGAAGTGATCCCCGGATACTGTCACGCAGACAGTGCCGATCCGCAAACAGGGGAGACGGATCGATAACATGGCGCTTTCGCACAAACGGCTCCGTTTGGTTACCGGTCGGCACCGGCACAAGGCAAGTAGAGCTAACCATGTGCCGTTAGTGTAACGAATATCGGGACCACGGAACGTATCAACCGATTACTGGCATAAAACATTTAGGCTTACTGTCTGGCCTGCTCCACCATTTTGGTGATCCACACCGACTGTTTTTGCAGAAAGATCGCCAGCGGCAGTTTTCCGGCGGCGATTTCATCCAGCGCCTGTTCCCACAGCGCGGTCATGCCGGGGTCTTTGACGATATCCGGCAGCATTGCCATTAGCGTGACGGCGCTGTCGGTGGCGATAAGATGACGCTTCTCTTTTTTGATATATCCACGTTTTAACAGCGTTTCAATAATCCCGGCACGCGTCGCTTCGGTGCCCAGACCGGCGCTGTCCTTCAGGCGTTGTTTCAACCGTTCATCGGTGACAAAACGTGCGGCATTTTTCATTGCCGCAATCAGCGTACCCTCGGTGTAGTGCGCCGGTGGGCGGGTTTTCTGCGCGTTGACGTTAACGCCGGTCACCGGGCAGAGGGCGTTTTTGGCCAGCAGCGGCAGGGATTGCGTATCGCTGTCGCTGCGGTCCTCATCACGGAACAATACTTTCCAGCCGGGAACCACCACCACGTTGCCACGGGCAATCAGCGTATGCGCATCGCAGTGCAACTGTATCTGCGTTTTGTCAGCCTCATGCAGCGGCATAAACTGCGCCAGATAATAGCGGCAAATCAGGTCGTATACCCGCTGCTCATCCTCATGCATTTTGCTGATATCAGCCGGTTTCATCGTCGGAATAATGGCGTGGTGGGCAGTGATTTTACTGTCGTTCCAGACGCGGGATTGTTGTTGCGGATGGCACTGTGCCAGCAGCGGTTTTAACGCCGGGTTAGCGGTGAGTAAAGCGCTGAACACCTGCGGGACTTCCGCCAGCATGGATTGTGGCAGGTAACCACAGTCTGTACGTGGGTAGGTGGTGGCCTTGTGAGTTTCATACAGCGACTGCGCGATATCCAGTACCTGCTGCGCACCCAGCCCCCATTTTTTTGAACACACCTGTTGCAGGGTACCAAGGTCAAACGGCAGTGGGGCCGACTCTTTCACCCGCTTGGTTTCGGTGCTTATCACGCGGGCCTGCCCGGTCTGGCGAATAGCCTGCGCCGCCTGTTGCAGCGCCGGTTCACTGAGACATCGCCCCTCTTCATCACATACCTGTTCCGGTGCCAGCCACTGCGCCACAAACGGGGTGTTCTGTCCGGTCAGCGCGACGTTAAGCGTCCAGTAACTGCGCGGAATAAAATCGATGATCTGCCGGTCGCGGTTAACAATCAGGTTCAGCGTCGGCGTCTGTACCCGCCCCACCGAAAAGACCTCTTTCCGCCCTCGATGTTGCCCCAGCAGGGTATACAACCGGGTCAGATTCATGCCGCACAGCCAGTCAGCACGAGCGCGACCCAACCCGGCCTGATATAACGGTTCGGTTTCCTCATCGGGTTTCAGTGCCGCCAGCGCTTTACGAATGCTGGCATCATCCAGTGCCGATAGCCACAGACGCTGTACCCCACCGCGGTAACGGCAGTGTTCTAAAATCTCCCGCGCAATCATTTCACCTTCGCGATCGGCATCGGTGGCAATCACCACCGACGTGGCTTTTTTGAGTAGTGATTGGATCACCGTAAATTGTTTTTTAGTTGCCGGTTTGACCGACAGTTGCCAGCGCTCAGGAATAATGGGTAAATCAGTTAGTAGCCAGCGTTTATATTTTACGTCGTATTGCTCAGGGGTATTGGTCTCCAGCAGATGACCAAATCCCCAGGTGACGGTAATTTGATTGCCAGTCAGATAACCATCCTTGCGCGTTGTTGCGCCAAGAATTCGGGCAATATCACGCCCCTGCGAGGGTTTTTCACATAAGAACAGTTGCATTATTGCGGTGACTCCTGAAAAAAACGGGCATCAGAGGATGATGCCCGAACGGGTTGAGAGCCCATGTGATACGGGAAGGACGTACAGCGGCAGGATAATAAAGGGGAGATAGCGCAGACAGGGGAAACTGGTTTTGCGGATTTAAAATAAGGACAGACCGTTATGCAAAAAAGCCCGCTAAAAATGGCGGGCTTTGGGGTTTGTGGTCATGCGGGCAGGTGGTCTCCGGCTTACGCACCAGCCAGATGATTGCGCAGCGGCAGGATAACCGGTCGCGGCTTTTGCGCTTCCTGCCAGAGTGCGTATTCCGACTGCATATCAGCCCACATCTCAGGACTGGTCTCCAGCAGTGTCGCCAGTCGCAGCGCCATATCGGCGGTGATGGCGGCATGACCATTGAGGATGCGGGAGAGCTGAGCGCGGGTCATTTTCAGTGCGTCAGCCGCATCGGTAACGCTCACACCGTCAAGGTAGTCCCGGAGGACTTCGCCCGGATGGGGCGGGTTAAACATTCGCATCAGGATCTCCTTAGTGATAATCGCGATAATCAACCAGAATGGCGTCACCATCCTCATCAAAACAGAACGTCATGCGCCAGTTGCCATTGACAGACACCGACCAGACGCCTGTTTCGTTACCCTTCAGGGGGTGCAACGCCCAGCCCGGCGCACTCATATCAGACGGTTTTCTGGCCTTACTGAGGGCGAAAAGCTGTCTGCGCAACCGGGGGACGTGTGCAGGCTGAATGCCTGAAGCGACCCCGGTGCGATAAAACCGCTCCAGTCCTTTGTGCCGAAAGCTTTTGATCATGGATTATGGTTCCTGCCTGTATAGTCAAACTATACACTCGCTATGATTAGACCGCAAGTTTGTGCCAGATAAATCCGGCGTCGTGCAAAGGTAAAATAACGGTCAGAAAAGAGAAACCGTCATCATGGGTGAGTAAAAAGGAAAAGAACGTCAGCCAATCAGTTGTTTTGCTAACGCAATTTCAACCGAGTCGCCGTCAGAGTTGAGAATATCCAGACCGGACTCCGGTACATCACCTGCGGTGCTTTGCGCGACGGCAATTTTGCGGGCCATTAAATCCAGACAGGCCATTTGTGAACTTCCTGCATACCCCAGAAATATCACGTTAACCGCCTGTTGCTGGCCGATGCGCCACGAACGGCGTGCCGCCTGAAGCAGGGTGTAAACGTTAAAACCGGTTTGCATAAACACGATAGTCGGGAACGCCAGCAAGTCGAGTCCGGTTTTCACAAGCTCTGGATTAGTGACAATCACATCCATCCCGCGCTCAACCTGTTCGGCCACCCAATCCTCGCGCTGCTCCGGGGAAACGGTGGTACGCAGTACCGCGACATTCAGCCCAGCCTGGGTGAGCAGAGCCTTCAGTCGTGAGGTGGTGTCGCGAGTGCCGCTGTAGGTCGAGTACGCCAGCACTTTACGGCCTGCTGCTTTCTCTTCCAGACAGATGGCAATCAGTTCCTGCTCTTTGGGTGTGGCTTCCAGTTCGTCGAACAGCGACGGCACAAATGCCAGCGTGTCACGGGTGCGCGGGTGTTTAACCATTTCCGGGCGGAAACAGCATTCCGGCCAGGCCAGTAACACATTGAGCACCACACCCAACAACGTGGTATCGCGTTTTGCCAGTGCCTGTTTCAACATGACAGTCAGTGAAGCGGATAGCGCGGTGTAAGCATCACGCTGCTCACTTGTCATCGCCACTTCCCTGAATTCCTCACGATAAGGCGGCAGAACGCCGTGGCCCAAATCGCTCAGCTTCAGAAAAACGGTGTATGGCAGCAGACAACGCAGTACGCCTTTGGGGCCGAAGCCCGGCGCTTTGGAAACACGCACGGCGTTTTTTTTGCCTTTAGCTGTTTTGTGCACTTCGCCGTGGCTTTCAGAAAGGATCTCCTTCAGCACACCGTGGTCGCGCATAAACTGCATCGACGCCGCCGTCAGACTGCCGTTACGCCCTGGGCGATAGCCGTCTTCCAGCATGCGTTTCGTCAAAATACGGAACAAAAGATAGAATAAATCATCACCGTATCCGCCCATCAATGTACCGGTCAGCAACAAGACTTTGCGTACCTGAGACGCCAGAACGCCCATTGCCTGACCTTGTGCGGAGCTGGCACCTTTGTATTCGTGCGCCTCATCCACCACCATCAAATCGAAGGTGTTTTTGGGCAAATGGCGTTTGATATATTCACTGGCCTGATAGTTGCCTTCGCCGAAACCAAATTCCATGTTACCCATCGCGCGTTCCATCCGACTGGCCTGTCGGTCAGAGAACACCAGTTCGCCGTCGCCATCCATTAAGTTAATAAATTCATGGATATTGTCGCCGAGCATCGAGGCCAGAAAGTCGTTACCGAACGTTGCCGTTAGCTTTTTGGCTGTGGCATCACCAATCGTTGGGACACGCTTTAGCGCTTTAGTCACCATCTGAGCCTGTAAATCACCCGATACGGTATTCGGGCGCATCAGCGTCCACAGGGGAGTCCGGCAGGCTGAGCACTGACGGGGGTTTTCTTCCTGCTGCAACATGTGTGCGGTAAGCCAGTGACCGTCAGTGTCGGTAATACGCTGTCCGCAGTCAGGGCAGACTGCAAACGGGATGCCGTGCTGCTGCCGGGTGGCGCAGGCGGGTTTCCAGTGATAGCCCATGCGCATCCGCACGCGCCCCAGAATAAAAAATTCCGGGCCGGTATCCGGCAAGTGTTGTTGCTCACGCAGTAACATCAGTTTCATCAGCGTATCCGGGCCGTTAAGTACCCAGATGCGAGCGTTTTTGACGGTTTCCTGAATTTCCCGCCGCCATTTGTAGACCAGATGTGGCGGCGAGAGCACCAGCGTGCGGCGGTAACCTTCGGGGTACAGCACCGCCGCGGTGGCAATGGCTAACAGCGTCTTCCCACATCCCATTTCTCCGTTGATGATGGCGGCACGTTCATTTTTATCGACCAGCAGTTTTGCTATCGCCTGCACGGTATCGGCCTGTGCCGGGAAAGGACGGCGTTTCAGCGCATCCATAGTGGCCTGGCGTTTGATATTGGGTGTGCCGTCGTAAACGGGGGGTAAGGACTGATTCAGTGAGTCGAGCAGGCTGTCGCCAAATTCGTCAATAAACTGGTTCAGCGGGAAAACGGCGAGGCTGGACGCTGAAGCAGTGATGGGTGTGATAGTCATGGTCATGTTCCTTAAAATAAAAACGGGACAGACCGTTCCCTGTGCGGGAATGCTGCCCCGCGAGGGTTAAAGTGAAAAGCGTGAATATTTAGGCGTGAACGGAAATCACGGTCTGACTACGATCGGCGTGAGTATCAATAATCACCATGCGTATACCTGCGCCTGCAAACGGATGAAAATAGCAGGACAGCAGGCTATTGTGATATTCCAGTGCATATTTATTGGTCTGGCGTAGATTTCTTGAAATATTTCCCCAGTCGCTAGTGGTGTGTCGTTTTAATAATGTCTGCAGTGCGTCAGAACTCAGTTTGTTTTCACTGTCATCCAGCAAAATGCTGCCACAGGAGAACAACGTTTTATGTTTAAACGCCGGAAGACTTAATAAACGAAAGTTAAATTTCATGGCATCGTCCTTTATTTCAGTATTCATCAGGTAGTATCAGCGTGGCGGGTTAACGAATGGCAATCAGTTGTCCGAAGATTTCTGAATCCGGTGTCATATCCCAGGCTGAAATCGCCGGAATAAAACAGTCGGTCATCATGATAGTTTCAGTAATATTGCCGTCATCGTCTTCGGTGAATTCAGTTTTACGGTTCTTGGTCTTATAAGTGTCACCGCGCACAACCAGCGTGCGACCAGTGGGTGACGTGATCACCCCGGTAATGGCACCGGCTGCCAGCGCCAGCGCTAAATGCCAGCGGGAAAGGCGTTTCGCCGGTGGACGAGGTAACTGAGGCTGAATACACAGCTGACTGGCGAAGGTGGGCCATAGCCCTTGTACCTGCACAATGTCTTCGGCTAACTGAACCGGCTCCATCGTGACGCGATAAAAGTGCTTCAACTCCTGTCGGACGACGGGAACGCAGTACCGGGATGACCAGAGTTCAGGCAGTAACGGGGCGGTTTCGTCGCCTTTGCCGATAGCCATTAAAGACTGCCGGACAGTGCGGATATCGTCACGTTGTTGATGTGGGCGGATGCGGCGACCAAAGAGAACGATTTGTTTAAATTGGTCAGTGGCAGCAGAGAACACCCGGATGTCGGCAAAACCGTTTGCCAGCCAGCCCGCAAACTCACGGTCGAGCGTGTAAAACGGAATAACCAGAACCAGAATGCCGTCATATTGCAGATTACCCACTGTGCGCTGGTAAAACAGTTTTTCCAGCCGCTGGCGGCCCTGTTTATTCTCGTCCGCGTCTGATTCACTTTTCACCAAATCGCCGTAAGGGGGATTGAGAAACAGCAGTGAAAATGCCTGCTGTGAAATCACGGTCTCCATCAGGTCACTGTGCAAAGACATATCGGCCATCGTGGCGCAATGTGCGGCACGTCCGGCGTCATATTCGACGGTGCAGGCCTGAACACGCTCTTCACCCAGATGACAAGCGATTTCAGTGATGGCAACCCCCTCACCGGCGCACGGATCGAGAAGGCGTAGCGTGCCGGGGGCATCATCAGGAACCAGCGCCGCCAGAATATGTTCGGGGGAGATTTCGTCAGTGGGAAAATAGCCGTTACGCACAAAGTTTTGCGCTAGGCGCGGAAACATCAGAGCCATAGTGTCATTCCTTAAAAAATAATGAGAAACAGGACGTACCAAAAAAAACAGGTACGTCCGTTGATGCCGTCAGGCGGCACGAAGAGCGCGTTGCGCAGCGGATTGCGGCGATGTGCGTAACTCACCCAGGGCTATCGCGCCGCTGATGAGTTCCGTCAGGCGGGGGATGTCCAGCGCCAGTTGCCAGCCGACTATCTCACCGTAACTGGCAGGAAGCGGAGTTAGCATTTGCGAGGTGTGTAACATCGTCAGCACGGCGTCTTGCCAGTGTGGCAGTAGGGGTAACGTACAGGTTTCATGCAGCAGCGCCCAAACCCGATGATGCAGATCCGGCGCGTCTTTGGGTAACAGCAAAACAGCCTGTCCATTAGCCCTGTCGGGCGTCAGACAGCGTTTATCGAATAGCCAGAGGTGCGACAACGTACCAAAACGGGTGCGCTGATGGCGGGTAGTGCGTTTATCGAGGTTATCGGTATTACCCGGAAACAAGATGTGATCGTTAAGGGCGGCATCGGTTAGCGTGAACTGCGTCAGCGCGTCCTCATTGTTGAGTGTCAACCGTGCCAGTAACTCCTGAATGGCGGTATCACGTCCCCAAACAGAGAGAAACGTCAGCGTGCGGCGCTCGTCACAGACGTAAGCATCCGCCATCAGGTGAGGACACTCGTTGATATGCAGTAGGAATGACATAGAGAACTCCTTAAATTAAAAAGGGTTCTCCCTGTCGGGAAAACCCGACCGTGGGTGAAAGAAGTGAATAAGATTAATGCAGCGCGTCCTGAGTGGGTGCGATGGTTTTAACGAAATGCTGTTCTTGTGCGTTAAAGTCGTAACCCAGGTGCGACAGTCGTCCCTTCTGCTGGCGAAGTACCTGCCGTGGGGCTGTTGCATCCAGTTTAACGATATCGCCCAGCGGCCAGAGTGAACCAAACAAAGCCTGATCTCCGGCGTCCTGTTCAGCCGGGGTGGGCACCGTGAACTGCGGACGTTTTGCGCCGGTGTTTTTGGCAGCGGGCGTCACCGGTTTAGTTGCTTCGGGTACGCTTTCTGGTACAGGCGGTTGCGGCTGAGCAGGCGCTTCTTCATCCAGTGGATCGTTGACCTGGGGGAGGAGTTTTTGCTCATCAACCGGGGTGAGTTCGTCATTGGTGGCAATATGCATATCATCGAGGCGAACACGCATCTCAAAACCCGAATTCGCGCCGTAACTCCATGAATGCAGGTAAATCTTGCCGAGCACGAACTGGCCCTGATAGATACCGGCGGTATATTGTTCCAGCTCACGGTTTTTGACCGAAAAGCTGCCAATGGACGTTTCCAGCAGACCGACATTAAAATCACCATTGCGACCATGCACGGTTTTAACCACTAATTTTCCGGTAACGATGACCGGAGCGTTTGATGTATTCATAATGAGTCTCAGAGGTAAAATTAAGACAGGGAGAATAAAAACCATTAATGGTTTCTACTCTCCGTGGTCAGTAAGAGAAAGGGATCAGGCGTCAGTGGGTTGACTTTCACCGGCACCTTCCCGGTAAACTTCATGCCCGTCAATTTTGATGGTGGTGATTTTGATCAGGCGACCTTTAATGGAGCAACCGCACTGATCTTTTTTGGGACCAGCCTGATAAGTAAAACATTCCGGGTAGATATCGCCGATACTGAACGCGATAAGTACCTTCTGTTTTTTCTCCAGAGCGTCCTGACAGCCTTCCAGCAATGAAACGGCCTGTGCGTTATAGACCCGCACGTCAATGTAAGTATATTCCGGCTCGCTGACCGTCCCGCGTAACGCCGCGATAGTGCAGGCCATAAACGGACTGCCTTTTTTAGGGGTAACGGTGCGCAGACGATTAACATAACCAAGGCCGCGAGTGTGCAGGTCAAAATATTTACGTTCAGTATGTGTTGTCATGATCTGTCTCCATAGATAAAAAGCAGAGACAAGTTCCCGGTGGGAGTTGTCTCCCGAAGGGGTAAGTTAGGTGTAATAAGACGATGATATACCGGAGTATAGTGCTCATTTTCAATCGCATTGAGCATTCTAAGGCGAGCATCACCAAAAAGGTGAACAGCTTTCAGCTCTGCTGTACGGGCCATCCGAAGATGGAGAAGCGATGTCAGTAAACAACAGTGACGAGCATCAGAAAAGAGGAAACTGTTTTTGGGAATAAAAGGTTTCTGTTTTCCTGAAAGCAGGAAATCGTCACTATTCACAGATACCGGTATAAATCCCGTAGCAGGGTTTGCTGTCATTTATCGCGGCAATTTCATCAAACCGTTTTCCACCATGTTTTGAAAAGGCCCAGTTCCGGTAGGTCTGAATACCGTGAGTTTCCAGACTGATTTTATCAATATCTTTTTCTGCTTTTAATGGATCGCGGGTAGACGGGAAAAACGTCGAGTTACCGCGAGTTGAACAAGCGGCAACAATCCGCTCCCACCTAGCCACTCGCTGGATTTGCTCTGGAAAACGCCGGAAAATCACACCGAGTTCTTTTTTTCGGGCATGAATACAGGGCATACAGCCAACTCTGGAACAGCCCAGTTGGTAGAGTGGATTGGGTGGAATACCGTGGCGCTTTGCCAGTGCAAATACGTCATCATGCGTCCAATGTAGCAGAGGGCGATATACGTGTAGGCCGGTCTGATTGTCCGCATCCTGCTCCAGCTCAGACAGTTTTGCGCGGGAGGCCGATTCCTGGGCACGCACGCCCTGCCAGCTAATCACATCATCATACTGAATCAGTAAAGGCTGAATAACCTGTTCATCAATCGGGCGATGCTTCAGCTCAAACGTGCAGAACCGGGCGCAAGTACTCGGAAAACGGCCTTTCAGAATACACAGGTCGAGGAAAGGAATATGTCGCGGATACATTTCAGCCAGCGTCTCACGAATACGTTGTTCAGCACCCAGCGGCGTATAGTGATATTTTTCGACTAATTTTTTGGGCCAGATATTTTGTACATAATGCCGTTTATTTATTATTTTCTGCTGAAAATCCGCACGGACATGAATAACCGGGCCTAATTTCTGCTCCAGTAAATGAATATAGTCATACGTATAAGGATGTTCGTGGCCGGTATCGGCAAAGACTACGGTGGTATCAATATTTCGTTCGCGAGCCAGTAACCAGAGTGCTAATGAATCCTTACCCCCCGATAAGCTAATAACATGCCGGACTGAACCACCCGAAAAATTTTCGATAAACATATCAGCAACCTCGTATTGAACAGAGTCACTAATTAATGTTTTTTTAATCGTTAAATCCGAAAAAATTCAATGCTGATAAAAAAGAATGGCACCCCAATGGATGCCATAAATATACCCATCACACTTCAAGCTGCGTCTTGGTTAGCTGCACTTGCCGCCTCGATGCAACTCGAATTATTTTGGGTATAAAGGATTACGGTATTAGCACGGCGAATTACTCCTCCGCATCATCATTATCAGGCCGCGCTGAATCTGACGTTTTATCTGCATCAGGCCTGCTACCCAGCATCTGCAACATGCCGTTAATGTCGATAACAACTTCGGTGGACTGGCGTTCAGCCCCTAAGCTATCCAGCCATTTTCTGACCTGTAACCGTCCCTCCAGATAAACCTGACTTCCTTTTTGCAGGTATTCGCCCGCAATTTCAGCTAATTTGTTGTAAACCACAATTCTATGCCATTGCGTTCTTTCTTTTGTATCACCGGTTTCTTTATCTTTCCACGTATCCCCGGTCGCAACAGAGAAAACAGCAACAGGCTGTTTATCTGCGGTATAACGAATTTCCGGGTTCTGTCCGACATATCCGATCAGGCAGACTTTATTCAAACCACGTTGGGCCATATTTAACTATCTCCGGTTAATTTGCTGCTGGGAAAACGGACTCCGCCATATTTTTGGCCTCCGTCATTTTTACTGAGCACTCGCGGATCTGGCGCAGAATAAAGGTAATAACCGACATCTGCATGTTGAACATAATCCGGTCTTGTTCAATGGCGAATAATGCATCCCGCACCACTTGCGGCAGCGAGATGTCCTGCACTAGCGCCTGCCACGCGAGCGTGCCGGAACGGTTGTTTTGCTGGTTGCGCCAGCGCAGAAAATTTGCACCAGACCTCGCTGGCCCACGGCATAACAGTAAGGGTAAATGTCGTAACGGCCAGCGCCAGCTACGGTGCAGTACCAGAGTCTGTATCTGGTGCAGGGTCGCCTTCGCCTCTGTTGCAGACTGAGCGAATAGCTGCGGCTCCCTTACTCTTAAAAGGCCTTTTAGCGAGCTTTCGTAAGCACACCAGTCGTCGGCAGACAAGGTCCGGTAACCTGGCGCGGCATCACTCTTCTGATTCATCGTCTTCGGCCTCTGCTATCGCAATCAGTGTGCCGGAGCCGGTTTCAACACCCGGAGGTGATACTGGCGCAGGATCTGAGGTATCGGCATCGGGTTCAGACGCGCTGTCAGACCTCTGTCGCAGAGGGGGGGCATACGTGGAGCGGCGGGAGCCGTCCATAATAGCGTCAGGTACAGCCCCCGCCCCCGCCTGTTCCTCTGCGGCTCTGGCGCGAGCATTACCCTCATAAATATCCTGCCGGGTGACGGCAATGCGGCGGTATCGCTGGGCCAGCACAAAAATGCTGCGGATCAAGTTCCCCCCGCGCTGGCGAAGGTCATTCAGCTCTACCCGATTAATCAGCGCCATATGATGTGCGAGCTGGGCCTGACGCATCAGTTGATCAAAATCGGTCAGTAGATAAACGGCTATAAAACCCAGTTGCGAGGCGGCAAAAACGGGGAAACGCGCAGGCTGAACGCTGAGGCAACTTTCGACGGTCATCATTTCGGGAAGCTGGCGGAACACGGTTTTCATGCTGTCGATTAAGGTGTTCATTTCCTCCCGTGCGGAAAACAGGCGTTCTTCAAGTTGCAGCATCCAGACATCTGCATACGGGTTATCTGTCGCAGAATCCAGCCGGAGCATGTTCATTATATTGAGGAAACGGGGCATCCCGATAATGGCATAAATTTTTTCTTCGGGAACGGCATGGCGGCCCTGCCATAGGCGGGTAGCGAGGTGGGTATGTAACTCAATAGTGACGGAACTGCGCAGTGGTCCGCTGGTAACCTGATAGTTTTCCTGATGAGGATGGGACTGTTCGTTCATAAGTGGCTCCTGTAGGGGAAGGAGCCGACAGGGTGTTACAGCTTACGTGGGCAGGATACGGGAAACTGAATTAACCGGGCGAGAGATTATTAATAATAGATTAAAACTATCAATTTATCTTTTTCAATAGGAAACCGTACAAAATTATTTGCCCTCAAATAATTTTGTACGGTTTCCTATTAATAATGGATTCTTTAATCGGCAAAATCTATTTCTCTGACCGAGAGCATATCCCGTTCTGCGTTATTTCAACGTCAGAACGGGGAATATATCAGGGACGACCCTTTTGCTCATTGTCTGCCTGACAATCGATACACAGTGAAACGCCCGGCAATAATAGTCGTCGTTTTTCAGCAATGGCTTCGCCACATCGGCGACAAAAATACAGCGATGGCAAATGTCCGGGGCCTGAACGTGAACGGTTAATCATGGCTTCAAGCTGCCGTTCGTTAAATTCCTGATCGCGATCAATTTCATCCATGACGAATGACTCCCTGTGCCTGCGCTTCTTTTTCACACAACATAATGCGGTTCCAGACGACGGTCAGTGAAAGCGGTTCACCCTCTTCCCCGCCGGAAAGTACCTCAGTAACATCCATCATCACATCCAGTGCATCCATTGACAGCAGGTTGTCCGGGCGGTGCTGCTGCCATTGCCGCCATATTCTGGCGTCCGTCTCCTCATCGGGGATCCGGGATCTTCCCTGTGAGATACTGATCCCGATAAACCGTCGTCTGGCGCTGATTTCTCCTGAAGACAAACCAAAAAAATCACTGAGCAGTTCAATCGACCCTCCCAGCGCGATGGCGCGGTTGACCCGCTGTTGCAGTTGAATTTCCTGATGGGTCTGGGCCAGAAGCTGACGTAATACCTCATGCTGAATGGTGACGTGCAAAAACTGTGCAGACGCACGGCTCAGAATAAACAACTCATCCATCGACAGACAATTAATGGCTTCCAGTTCATTGTAAGTAAAACCTAATGCTTCGCAGTGGCGAATATTCCCTTCTTTTAATGCGTGCAGGGCATCGGTCAACACCGCGTAATTTAACGATGGGATCATGATATCCCTCCTTTATACTGCTTTTCATATAAGCGGCGGATAAAGCCGATAAGCTGAAAAATCTTTGTCAGCGTTTCTTCATTGAATCCAGCGGGCGTAGTAGGCGACCCCGTCAGCATCTGCCGCCAGATAATGGCGCTGCCGGGTAGCTTACCGGCCAGAAAGGACAGCATCTGCCAGTAGATTTTCCCTTCATTGGATAATTCTTCCTAGGGAGAAGCAATATCGAATACGCCGGTGTCCGTGGGTGAGATGAGAAATTCCAGCCCGGCGTTACTGGCGAGTTCCCAGGCTATCTGGTCGATGAATGATGCGAGTGTTTCCGGGGTGTCAAACTGAGGATCCTCGCGCAGAGGGAGAGCCGCCGCCAATGATGGTTGAGTTGCGGGGAGAACCGGTGATGCGTCGGCAGAATGGCGATGTTCTGCTGCCAGAACGCTATTATTACTCGCTTCATCTGGCCGGTTCTCAGTCATACTGAGATTGGCGTTTTCAGACTCGCCACCGGTCTCCTCATCATGCTTCTCCTGCAGATGATCACGACCAGATTGTTTATGTTTAAGCTCTACGCTGCGTTGTTCGCTGATTTCAGGCAACTCAGGAACCGGAGCTGTTCCGAAGAGCAAGTTGCGTTTTTGCGCTCGACCATCAGTCACCAGTGCGACAGTGTTATAGTCAATATTCAGCGTCTGGCTTATCAGACCGGTCAGTTCATCCTGGACATGTTCCAGCGAAAAACCCATAGCGGGTTCATTAAAGGACGTCAGGGCCATTGCAAAAATATCATCAAACAAAGGGAGTTGACGCCATTCTTCTGGCGGCAACGCCTGGCAAAAATTGTCCCAGAATTTCTCAGTATTAAAGCGAAGGGTCAGTAACCTTTCAATATTTTTTCTTGATAATCCGCTATACAAGAGATCGGGAATGTAAGGGAAAAGGAGTTGTGTAGTAGCCAACATAACGCTCAGTAGCGTCTGCGATACAAAATATCCGGCCTGAGAAAGCATTCTTACCGTTTCATGTTGTGAGCACTCTTTATTTATGTTTTGACAGAGGTCAATGGCATTCTGTACCGCCAGCGAACGCTCAATAAAGGTCAATGAACCACGAACTTCATTTTCAATAAGATGCCCTAGCAGGCAGTGTAGATTACCCTGCTCCAGAGAATCTGATGACCATGGCCGCAGCAGACAGGTAATATGCCAGTATCTTTTATCGTGAGTTTCCAGCCACAAGTCGTTGAGAATTGCCAGCCGGGTATTGCCGCCATTAGCGATAATATAATACGCCTCGCCGGGGCGCTGGGTAATTTGCGGAGGATGATCCAGTCCGCGATTCCTGATGGATCCTTTAATTTCATAATAATTCGGATTGCGGGTGATACGTGGATTCAGATCAAACGCTCTGAGCTGATCCAGAGAAACAGGCACAAGCGTACCCTGACTATTGTTCATAATAATCTCGTTATGAATAAAAAATATTAAATAAAGAAATAAATTAACGGTTATTTAATTTCTCATTGATCCAGTTTTCAATTTCTGATTCGAGCCAGGCCACGCTGGAAGGGCCAATTTTTATAGATTTGGGAAAGTCACTGGTCTTCATATAGGCGTAAATCTGTGAACGTTTCAGCCCAGTTTTATCTTCAACCTGTTTTAATCGTAATAACCGGTGAGCGGCCATTGTGGTTCTCCTGGAAGTGATGACAGAAAACCTGTCAGAAGGCAGTACGACACCACAGAAAAATAGATGATCAAAGCAGCAGACCCCTTATTAAGGGTTTCTGAACCCTTAATAAGGTTTTTTCTATTACACCGGAGTGGATGATTCTCCTAGAGAACCCCGTTCCAGAGCGGTTTTTAGCGTTTCGGCACTGAACCGGTCGGTGATACCATCAATTGCAGCCCACTGTTCAAAAACAGACAGCAGTTTATAAGGCTGTTCAATCAGTGAGCCGATGGTATCGTTGTGTTTGCACGCCAGCCACAGCAGGCGGGAAACGGGTGTAGACAGGCGTGTTGATGTTTTTGACGAAGCGGTCTGTTGCAGATGAAATGTATGAATAAACTGTTCCAGAACACTACGCTTAATCACAAAACAGGCATCATCAGGAAAATGATAAACAGGGAAATAAAAAAGCCCCTCCTTGTTTGAGTTTGTTTCTTTGATTTGTTCATTAAACAACATGGCAAGGTTTATCGGGATACTATCTAATTGTTGCGAAATACGGTGTTTAAATGTATTTAATTCAAATGTCTGATAGATATATTCGGTATCAGTGACAAGAATACCATGATGTGTATTATGTTGTCCCGTTACTGGCGGGGGGATATTTAATGATTTGGATAATAATTTTTGCAATTCTACATGCTCACTCCCTAACAGAGTGGCATCAAGAATATAGTGAGGTGGAGTAATGTAATTACCTTCTGTTTTAGTTATCCTGTTATCATTATTTAAAATACACCCACTGCTTAAATAGCATATTTTACTCACAAGGTTGTTTTTTATCTTTTCAAGCATAATATTATCATCCTTGATTTTTACCTTTCGAAGTTTAATCGGGGACTGAAAATAAACGGAGAGTGTGAGTCGACCATAAAGCGCATGTCGATACACATCACCGCTCTTTATTTTAAAGCTTATATTACGATTAATAATATCGACAGCTTCATCAATCGTAACCCATACGGGCATTGAGGCATTTTTAATATCACAAGGAATGGAGTGCATATTATATCCTTATTTATAAAAATAAAGTTATCGGTCACATTGTGTTACTTGCTTCTGTAACCCAATCGCTGACTAAAATCTACAGCGGTAGCGGCATTCGAAGAATGCTATCTTAGTCAAGTACATGGTCATGCCGCCGTCAAGGCATTTGACGCTATATGCTTTATTAATACATAAATTAATTTCTATTTATTTAGGATATGATTTATGAACTAAATATTTCAATCATAAATCATGCGGATAAAAATTTATTAAAAATGTATTTATTACTTATTTGAATGAGTTTTATTGCCTTATATGATTTATTTAAACAAGTTTATTTTGTGAGTTAATTCAAGTTTTCCTGCGTTTTTTAAGTAATATTATAATTTCATGTATTTATGTTTTTTTAATTCGAATAATTAATAAGTAAGATTTGAATAATTAGCAAAGTCTCACTCAGGAGGAGTGAAAATAAATAATAGTTTTCAGAATGAAGTCCCGTCTGCACGCGTTAATATGAAACTGGACCTACATACCGGCAGCGTACAGAGAAAAGTTGAGTTACCGCTGAAATTGTTAGCCATGGGAGATTACAGTAACGGACAGGATGAGAGTCCAGTGTCAGAATGGGAAAAGGTTAATATTAACAAGAATAATTTCAATAATGTGATGGCCGATTTTGCCCCAAAAGTTAGTATGTCGGTGGAAAGTACGCTGGCAGATACATTTGCCAGCGCAACGGGAAAGTTTTCATTATTGCCGGGGTTTGCGTATGAGCTTTTTCCGGTCGATCAATTGCCCGGATTTATCAAAATAACGGCTGGGCCAGATTTTAGACGGGTGAATATCAAGCGCTTCGCCAATCAGCCATTCCCCTTTCGGCCACGGACGGATCAGCGTATTGGCGAGCGTTGATGATGAAAACCCCGATTGGCGAGAAACAGCGGTGAGCGTAGTACCGCGCTTTTTCAGCGCGGCGATAATATCGGCGGGATGCCAGTCTGATTGCATCATGCATCACCTCCATCAATAAACTCCACACCGCTGGCGGTGCGTATCCAGCGCGGGGCGCGGATTTCATCGCTGAAATAGATAACCAGCTCATACAACAGATTATTAAGATCGATTTCCATTTCCGGCAAAAATACGCGGCTGGTCAGCAACTGCGCCAGCGTGTGACAGTAGTCGCAAAGCGGCTCGGATTCAGGATCGAAACGGGGTGTGCGATTGGGTGGCGTACTGACGGTGAGACTTTGCTGCAAACGAGGCGGAATGGGATCGTTAAGGGTGGGTTGCAGCAGCGCGAGGCAGGCTGTAAGTCGGGCATACAGCGCGATACGTAGCGGCAGTTCGGGGCTTTCCGCCAGCGCATCGATTATATTCTGGCAGTGTTCAGCCAGAGCAATAAAGTCTGTCGCCGCGTTAAACGGGATGGAAAGTAAGATGTCAGTCTGGGTTGGGGTCGTAGCCATAAGGGCAGCCTCCACTAAGTGGTATTTAATTTCTCAAAAGTGGCACACTGCAAGCTGTATACGAGCAAAACGCCGATCACCGCAGCTGACGCGTACTCAATGACCGCGTGTTGCCGTTCTATGAGGCGCAGGGCTTGCCAATGTTGCGAATACTGACCGACAGGGGAACCGAGTTCTGTGGTCGCGTAGAGCAGCATGATTATCAGCTTTACCTTGCGATCAACGATATCGACCACACGAAAACAAAGGCGATGTCACCGCAAACGAACGGTATCTGCGAGCGCTTCCATAAAACTATTTTACAGGAATTTTATCAGGTTACGTTCCGTAAGAAGCTATATGGAGATATTGACAGTCTGCAAGCCGATCTGGACAACTGGCTGTGGTATTACAATAATGAACGAACCCATCAGGGTAAAATGTGCTGTGGACGTACACCGATGGACACTTTACGAGATGGCAAACGGATCTGGGCAGAAAAGAATCTGAACCAGATTTAATCTGACAGACACCTGTATAAATAACCGGTAACTGTCAGATCAGGTCTGAGCTACTACATTTTATACGCAGTTAACTTGAAGGTGCATTTTCCAGCGTCTGGAAGTTATCATTAATACGACGCGTCAACGTACCTGCGATTTCAGGCAATGTATGGTCAAAAAATTCATTTATCGCTGCCCTGAAGGCTTTTGCAGTGGCGAAGTAACGGTTATTTCGTACCTCTTCGTTCATCACCTTCCACAGCCGTTCTATCGGGTTCAGATTCGGGCTGTAAGGCGGCAAGTAATGAAGTTCGATATTCATCACATACGCCCACTCTTTCACCAGCTCCGCCCGGTGATAACCTGCGCCGTCGAGGATAATATGCACCTTCTGACTCACCGGGTAAGTCTCACGGATAGCAATGAAGAACCGGCCGATATTCAGGCTGTTAATACGGTCGTATTCCCGGATCACCGTACTGCTGATGTCGTTCAGATTCAGTGCTCCCATGATGTTCAGTCTGGTTCGGCTACCCGTTGTTTCCAGGAAGGTTTTCTGACCTTTTGGCATCCATCCATACGCCAGTTTTGTTCCCTGCGTTGGGTGGACACCATCAATGAACACGATGGGCTCATCGCCAGCTTCACTTTTCAACTGGTTGTAAGTTTCCACGAACGCCTGCTGCGCTTCAGCACTGTATTTATGCGGCACACCGGTCGGCTTTTTGTAGCTGAAGTCGTTACGATGCAGCCACTTGTTCATGCCGGGAACGGTGTAGCGGATACCCCACCACTCATTAACCCGGTCAATGATAGCCTGCGTAGTGGGAAGAAGGTTATCCGTCAGATAGGTGATAAGTTCTGCTGTCTGCGCTTTACTGAGATGACTGTCAGAGCCGCCATTTTCGGGCTTGAGTTTTTCGTCATTAAGCCAGTCATTCAGATGACGGCGAACCGTCGTTTCATGGATGCGTTGAGACTGCGCGATCATGGGCGGTGACCATCCTTCAGAAGAAAGTAACACACAGCGTATTCTGTCGCGGACATGGGGGTCACGACTTTGGCGCTGTAGCTCTTCAAGAGCAATCTTTTGTTTTGCGGTCAGGTTTATTTTCATGGCTCTGAGCATGATCTCCATCGGCTGGAAAATCAAGCATCTTCAATGAGCACGGGTATATACTACCTATTTCTGTCTACATATAAACTGTATTTTAGTTTATCTCTAAAGATAGTTGATGTGTGTTATGATGTCCTTGCTGGCTTGTTTGTTTAGATAGTTCCTTTTTGACTACTTCAGCTACAACCTGAGCTAACTTGCAAGGGACGGCATTACCGATTTGACTAAATACTTTTGATTGAGGACCAATGAAAATATAATCATCAGGGAATGTTTGTAGTATGATGGCTTCATCAATCGTCAATCTTCTTAATCTTTTTGGTGCATCCCCATATTCCGCTTTTTTTGTCCCTTCCATTAAAGCCTTATGATGTTCTTCAACCCAGCTTGGCAAATCGTCATATAAATGCCCTTCATCAATTATGGGGGTTCTGTTTCCACCCATACTTGCAGGTAATGTGCTTGACCATGCATCAGGATTTAGAGGTCTTCCCTGACCATTAAAAAGCATACCGGCATACGGAGACTTTCTTAGCACTGGCTTTTCAGCAAGGGTGATTTTAGCCTTGGTTATTTTTGAGTTTTTTTCACTACCTACTGGACCAAGATGCATAATAGCTTCACGTAAAGATATTGCTTTCTCTTTTTTGTATTCAAAGTCTGAGTAAGTTATTTGTTTATTTTTACCAAATAATCCTATGATAAAAACACGTTCTCTGGATTGGGGAACACCAAAGTCTTTTGCATTGAGAATTACCATTGAAAGTGTATACCCCAATACTGACACTCTTCTAAATATTTCTTCTCTGATACCTTTAAACTTTTCTAATGCTCCTAAAGCTTTGACATTTTCCATTATAAAAGCTTTGGGCATTACTCGCTCAATAACGTCGCAATATGAGAATACCAGTTTTGACCGGGGATCATTTGGATCCATTCTACCAGCAACGGAAAACCCTTGACACGGTGGCCCTCCGATTACCAAATCGACACCTTTGTGGGTGCCTATTGCATCAAGGTTTTGTTCTATATCCCCTTCATACAAAATCGTTTCTTTGTGATTTTCTCTATAGGTTTTGCATGCATATGGATCTAGTTCATTGGCTGCTACAATTTCAAAGCCTGCATTTTGGACACCCACATCCATACCACCCGCACCACAAAAGAGAGATACTGCTTTCATAAAACCTCTTCAAAATATGTAAATTTCGAATATTTAAGATTTTATAGCATAATTTATTGATTATGAATACTAAAAAATCCATTCACAGCCCGGTCTATAGCGATTTGATTGACCGACTTGCAGAAGAGCGAAAGCGCCTTGGCCTATCTCAATTGGAGGTAGCGACTGCGCTTGGTCTTACTCAAGCTGATATATCCAAATTAGAGCATAAAGAGCGGCGCTTAGACGTTTTAGAATTAAAGAAAATGTTAGAGGTTTATAGAGTGGCTGAAAATAAAAAACTCCGTGAAATAATAATCAATTTTTTCATTATGGATAAAAAATGAATGTTCAAACAAGAAACAACAAAGCGAAACAATTTATCCTAGATCAACTAACAACTGTAGCTCAACTAAACGAAAGTGATTTTGAAGATTTACCCGATTTTAATAAGTTGAAGTCTATCACTCAAGATTTAATTTATGTTAAGGCTATGGGGTTTAGAGGAATTGTTGCTACTGCTTTAACAGGTAAGTTTCTTGATGATAAATATGATTATTTGAATAATTTTTATAAATGTAATCCGCGATCTATATTCGAAAATGGTATATTTTACGCTTTTCAGGAAATGAAAATACCTTGTGGAAAATCAGATCCATTGAATGTGGCAAAAAATAATAATGTTTTAGACGAAAATTGGGCTAAGGGGAGAAGGCCTCAAAAAACAGCTATGGCGGCAGTTGCTTTATTAAGAATCATTAGCCGTGAAGATGATGATGCCATCCGACAAAAAGTTGTCAATTATTTCTTCTTCCGTTTGTTATCTTATTCACAAGATTGTGGATCAGTAGTCATTCACACTCTGAATGAAACTTTTCTTTCAAATCAGATTGTTGCTTCAAAACTGGTTGGCTTTACCCTTAATTACCCTGAGTCTGGCACAATACCGCAGTTTGTTATTTCGAAAATATTATCTTCTTTATATGAACAATCATCTATAAAAGTCATTGGTGGGGACGAAAGTGTTTTTGGAACCAACACTACTTCTAAAAAGCCTGCAGATATATGGCTTGAAGATGAAAGTGGGATATTAAATCTCTACGAGATAACTGTTAAGAAAGTCGATTATAAAAGGTTGGATGATAGCATTCAGTCGCTTGCTGATACTGACTCTCTGGAGAAACCAATTGTATTCATATGTCGAATGCCTGATGACATAAATACCTTGGATGGATATCAAGATGGTGTGCTAACTTATAAAAACAAGTCATTTAATTTTGTGGATATATCAGAATTCATAAAAAGCACCATTGCATTATTATCGGTAAGTCAAATTGAAATCCTTCTTTCTGATATAGAATCATTTGTTGGATCATATTTAAGGCCTATAAAAACTAAAAGTGGGTGGAATCAAATATTCGCCATTTAATATCAATTTTAAGTAAAGAGTAGGGTGCCTGCTCTTTACTTAATTTAGCTCATTATTCTTAAGCAGCAATAGCTTTATGTTTTTGAGCTTGAACGTAATCTCCCCACCACTGCATCAGCTCCATTCTTTCAGCAAGATACTCGGAGCGATTGTAGGCGGCTATGATTTCGTTGTTCTTGGTGTGAGCTAAGGCTGATTCAAGTTCGGTTATACCGCTCAATATAAGCATTTTGCTGTGGTTTACCCAGCTGAATAAAGTTAAGTTTGATATGCTTTTTTTCAGCCTATGATATCAATAGGTTACCAGAATATTCTGGCCCATTATCACACCGGATCGCTGCCGGTTTACCTTTCCATTCAATCAGTTGTTCCAAGGTTCTGATACCCGACTGGCCGGAAGTGAAAAATCGACCTCAATCGCCAGCGCTTCACGGTTAAAATCATCAATCACATTCAGTAGCCGAACTGAACGACCATCTGACAGTTGGTCATGCATAAAGTCCATTGACCAGCTCCGATATCAGTCATGACGTTGTACTCCATGGTATGGAGTATTAAAGATTATGCCGAATGGTCATAGGGTTGAAATCAGACTAGCCGAACTTTGGCGGAAGCCATACGGCATAATCCTGATTACGGCATTATGGGTCTTATGCCGATATCGGCATAAGACCCATTCCACCGGTCATATCTCTCGGCTGGCGCGAGAAGGTATCACGTCTTCTTCACGTCGGTTTGGCGACCCGGTGTATGCGTTCGAAGAGCTTGTGGCGGAAATCGGTTCGGCATTTTTGTGCGCCGAGCTGGGTATCCAGGGTGATGTTCAGCATGAGAGCTATATTGCCTCATGGCTGAAGGCAGTGAAAGAAGACAAGAAGGTCATCTTCCAGGCAAGTCGTTTTGCCCGAGAAGCCTTTGAGTACCTTGTTTTACGTGAACAGGCACTGGCCGCCGCCTGAGCCGCTATTGGAGGAGAACACGATGGACAGTGCAATTCGAGAATACCAGGCGATAGCCGGCTACTTGCTGGAAAAACACTTCGGGCTGACGTTGAACGATACCAATCAGCATGACGATGCTGTCGTGCAGGAACTGGTGGAAATTAACGTGCCGGTGTTTGAAGCGATTAATCAACTGGTGGAGAAATATCATCTGGACCGGATAGACCAGAATCACTGGTCTCCCCGGAGTCCCTTGTTGACAGCGAGCAACTTTATGGTTGCCGTATTGGAGACTGTGCCGGAGAAAGTCCAGCTTGTCCGTCTCGATGAAACGGATGACAGACCGATGCCGCACTAATTTTTTACCCAGGGTTATCCGGTAACCCATCATTATCACTCCCCCAGGGAAGTATTTCCCTGGGGCCATAGAGTGGAACTCCAGGAATGCTCCTTCGGGGGCATTTTTTTATTTTGGAGAGTATGAAAAACCGTGGGGCAGTCATCGGATGGGGTGTCTGCTGGGGTTAGAATGATCAGCATCATTTCAATAACAATCCCCGTTATCCAACAATGAAGATCTATGTCATCAAAATCGCTGTTCGTGGAGTCAGTCCTATGGTCTGGCGTCGGCTGAGGATTGCTGCTGATACGTCACTAACTACGGATTCACCGTCAACAGCGAACATATTGTTGCCAATAAACAATGGGCGGCAGAAAACCCCGCTGCTGCAAAACTGTTTGCTATCATGAAACTACCGTTGGCAGATGTTAACGCACAAAACCTTCGTATGCACCAGGGAGAGTCCTCATCAGAAGACATTCAGTGTCATGTAGATAGCTGGATCCGTGCGCACCAGGCTATATTTGATAGCTGGATCAGTACAGCAGCAGCTGCACACAATTAACCGTATAAACTAAACGCTTGATCAATGGAAACTACCAGGATAATTGCCCCACGGTTTTTCATGCTCTCCTACAGTTACGCACTACTCATCGGTATCGAATTATAAATCGGAGAAACCATGGCTAATCCCTACCGCGAACTTCTCACAACCCCCGGTGTCATGGGGTTAGTGATCGCGAGTTCCATTGCTCGTCTGCCACAGGCAATGTTCGGCATCGGCATCATTACTATGTTAGTACAGCAGACGGGTCTTTATTGGTTGGCTGGTTCGGTCGCCGGAACCTTTACCTTGGTGAATGCGATTGTCGGTCCGCAAATATCGAAACTCGTTGATCAGCGGGGCCAGAGTCGGGTTTTACCCTTTGTGACAGCCTTCAGCATTGGTATGTTGCTGGCACTGATAATTGCTGTCTATATGAGTGCTCCGGCTCTACTGCTTTTTATTCTTGCTGCATTGGCGGGCACGATGCCAAGCATGCCTGCCATGATAAGAGCACGCTGGACACAACTTTTCCGTGGCAAGCCGCAATTACACACCGCCTTCTCACTGGATACAGTTCTAACTGAACTCGCTTTTATAATCGGTCCACCACTCGCCATTGGCCTGAGTACCAGTTTTTTCGCCGAAGCCGGACCTCTTGTTGCCGTGTTGCTATTGATCACCGGCGTGACAGCGTTTCTTCTACAGCGAGAGACAGAACCGAAGGTCGTCGTAGGCGTCAGGAGGAACACAAGCTCGACCTTACTTATCCCCGGCGTTCGTACCATTGTTCTGGCACTACTGGCGATGGGAGTGATTGGCGGCTCAATCGATGTGGCTGTGGTTGCTTTCGCCAACGCACAAGGTTGGCCAGCATCTGCCAGTTTCATCCTGGCAGCCTATGCGCTAGGCTCAATGATTTCGGGCCTGACGTTCGGCGCATTAAGGGTTTCCTTATCCATTGAAAAGCAGTTCTTCGTTGGGGTACTGGTAACTTCAGTCACAGCTGTATTGCCTATTTTCTCACCGGACGTCTACATCCTTTCCGTGATGCTCTTTGTGGCAGGTATGTCATTTGCACCAACGATGGTCGTTGTTATTAATCTTGGTACGATCATTGTTCCGCCGTCCAGGCTCACCGAAGGACTCACTTGGATGACGACGGGTATCAGCATCGGTGTAGCGCTCGGGAGTGTCCTCGCGGGCATGGTCATCGACGTCTATGGTGCACGGTCAGGGTTCAGTGTAGCCATTGTTTCGGGCTTGGTCATGGTGGTTATCGTGCTTTTGGGACTACGTACACTTCGTGCCATGTCAGCGGTTGACGCCGAATCTACTTTCCCGTAATCGTCCCGATCAGGTCGCCCTCGTTGGTTGAGGGCAGCACTTTTCGAGCTAGGATGTTTCCTGAAATCGCGGTACCCGAGAAATCGTCGTACGCCCGAATTATGTGATGGTGTGTCACATTGACGATGAAAACAGCACATTGGTGGTCGTGCAATATCTAAATGCTTACAATCACGTTCCGAAGAAACCGGCGTTTGACGGTTTTTTATGGAAGGAATCGCGCGGGATTGGGTCCCACCACCAGCTAAACCTCAGGAGAAACCGTGGTAGATCACTTTTTTTCAATGATTTAACTGCTAGCATTATCAATTGGCTAACATGCTTTTATACTTGTGATCAATGAAGGTGCTTGATTTCCCAGCTGATGAGGATCATGCTCAGAGCGATGAAAATAGAACTGAGTGCTAAACGGATCGCCCTGAAAATACTGCACAAGGGCAGCAGGGATCCGCGTGTACGTGACCAAATTCGATGCGTTCTCCTTGTCGCTGATGACTGGGCCACAACCACAATTGCCAAATCACTGTTGATTGATGAAACAACGGTTCGCCGTCATCTGAATGATTGGCTTAACGAAGAAAAATTTAAGCCCGAAAATGGCGGCTCTGACAGTCATCTCAGCGAGGAACAGACAGCAGAACTTATCTCCTATCTGACAGATAATCTTCTTCCTACTACGCAGGCTATCATTGAGAGGGTTGATGAGTGGTGGGGTATCCGTTACACCGTAGCCGGCATGAACAAGTGGCTGCGCCGTAACCACTTTAGCTACAAAAAGCCGACCAGTGTACCCCATAAATACAGCACCGAAGCGCAGAAGGCATTCGTGGGAAGCCTACAACCCGCTGAAAAGCTAAGCCGGAGATGCGCTCATCCTGTTCATAGATGGTGTTTACCCGACGCAGGGAACAAAACTGGCTTTCGGATGGATACCAGAAGGTCAAAAAACCGTCGTGAAAACAACGGGTAGCCGGATCAGAATGAACATCATAGGTGCATTGAATCTGAATGATATAAGCAGCACAGTGATCCGCGAATACGACAGTATTAACAGCCTGAATATCGCCCAGTTCCTTATCGCGATCCGCGAAATCTACCCAATCACTCAGAAGGTCCACATTATCCTCGATGGAGCAGGCTACCACAGGGCTGAGCTGGTAAATGACTGGGCGTATGTGATGAATATCGAGTTTCACTACCTGCCCCCCTACAACCCGAACTTGAACCTAATCGAACGGCTGTGGAAGGTAATTAATCAGGAGGTGAGAAATAACCGTTACTTTGCATCAGCAAAGGAGTTCCGCAAAAAAATACTGGCCTTTTTCAGAGAAAAATTACCGGCACTTGCCGGTGCATTTTCACGCCGTATTAATGCCAGCTTCCAGACGTTGGAAAACTCATCTTCAAGTTAACTGCGTATGTACGGAAAAGCTGTAGATTTCAGTTAAGCATCATCGAAAAGCCAGATAACAGGCTAAAAATCTAGCGGAGTATGTTTTCTTATGCGGTTTGATATTATCGATTTACGTTTGTTTCTGAATGTTCATAAAGCAGGGAGCCTTACTGGCGGTGCTGCGTTGTCAAATATTACCTTACAGTCGGCCAGCGGACGTATTCGTGGCATGGAAAGTGAGCTCGGCGTCCCACTGTTTAGCCGCTCAAGAAGAGGAGTGGTGCTTTCAGATGCGGGATACGCGCTGGTTAGCCACGCCAATATTGTGTTGCAACAAGTGGAGCACATGCGCAGTGAATTGCATCAGTATGGCAAAGGGCTGCGTGGGCACATCAATCTGCTGTGCAATTCATCGGCACAGAGCGAATTTCTGCCTGGGCTGATTGGCCCTTATTTGCTCAGCAAGCCAAATATTTCCGTCTCCGTTAAAGAGATGCTCAGTTATGACATTGTCGCGGCCATTAAAAATCAAACGGCCAATTTGGGCATCGTGGCCGATTCAGTACAACTAAACGGATTAGTCTCGTTACCATTTCGTGATGATGAACTAGTGGTATTTGCACCTTGCGATAACCGTTGGCGAGATATCGAAAGCACGAGTTTTGCAGAAATTATCACGACTGAATTTATCGGATTATCCGAAGGTAGCGCACTTCAGGAGCATCTCGAAGAACATGCCAAAAACCTGGGGCATCGCCTTAACTACCGAGTTCGCATGGTGACGTTTGATGCCGTTATACAAGTGGTCAATAGTGGTGTCGGTATCGCGATTATCCCAAGGCATGCCGCCATGCGTTATGAAGCGAACCATCGCAGTAAAATTATCCGGTTGTCTGAAAGTTGGGCTGACCGTAAGCTGATCATCTGCGCACGGGACTTTTCCGATCTACCTGGCTATGTAAAAGAGTTTGTTGATTTCCTTGTGCAATATCCGGCTGATTATTTAAGCGCCATATAGGTTCCCAGCGCGATCAGTCCGATAAAAAAACAGCGTCGGAAGGTGACTTCACTGAACACCTTACGCAAGTATTGGCCAATATACATCCCTATAACCGCAGGAATTAACGCAATGGCGGACAAATAATAATCAACCTGTTCCAGTTTATTATCCAGTGACAGATGTATTGCCAATGCAACAGTAGATGCCGTAAAGGCCAAACCGAGAGCCTGAACTAGGTCATTTTTATTTAATTGGAGTGATTGCAGGTAAGGTACTGCTGGGATAACAAAAACACCCGTTGCTGCGGTAATTGCACCGGTAATATAACCCACTAGCGGTGAAAGCCACTTTTCGGACTTACCCGGAGACGAGAGCTTTTTAGCAACAAGCCCCCAAAAACCATATATGATAAGAACAATACCCAGCGCTGCTTCTGTCCATGACGATGTAGATGTTAATCCAGGTAAGATACTAAATAACGTGCCAATAAAGATGCCCGCAATAAATCCCCATAGCCTTTTTATCAGGATAAGAAATGCTGGGCCGATGAATAATTGCCATATGTTTGTCACCAATGAAGGAATGATTAACAAACCAGCCGCGCTGACAGGTGGCATGACGACTGTTAATAATCCCATTGATATCGTCGGCAATCCCAGCCCTATAACGCCTTTTACAATCCCAGCCAGTAGGAATACGGATATAATCGCAATCACTTTAACCCTCTACTTATATGGCATCATTATTTACATCTCTGACAACAAGGATATTAAGTAGGGCGGCAAAGCCTGTACATGAGTATTTAACTGAGGGTGTATCAAGAAAAAACTGATTTGATATCTCTTGGGATATACGTGAGACTGCGTAACTCAATTTAAATAGCTCAACCAAGGGTTTTCTGATGAGATCGGCGAAAATAATTTAGTGAAAACATTTTTTAACGACTAATATACCTACTCCAAAAGCGATAACTTTGGAGTCATGTGTTATGAAATCAACGATCAGCCCACAGTTCTCCAAATCATTGTCTGATGCTAATGATATTGCACAATGGTTACGCAACAGCGCATCTGAAAGGGATCAAACCCGTCATCTCAGCACAGAACAGGTGGATGCCTACGCAGCTTCCGGACTTTGGGCGGTGACAGTTCCCAGAGAGCATGGTGGTTTAGACTTAGGCTATAAGGCCCTCAGCCAAATCACGCGTCTCATTGCAGCTGCCGATCCCTCGATTGCACAAATTCCCCGTAGTCATTTTCATATAGTTGATCTCCTCAATGCCGTTGCCACCCCTTCTCAGAAAAAGTTTTTCTTTGGTGAAATCCTGGCAGGCAAGAAGTTTGCCCAGGCAGCTTCGGAAATCGGTGGTAAAAATGCAGCCGATATTCAGACAACGCTGACTGAGGAAAGCGGGAGCTGGCGGCTGAATGGCAAAAAATTTTACGCGACGGGCTGCATACACGCAGATTGGATAGGAATTGTCGCCAAAGGTGATTTCGGCATATTCATGCATGCATTTGTCCCAAAAGATGCACCGGGAATGGAGATAAAAACCGACTGGTCGGGCTTTGGCCAAAAAGTGACGGCGAGCGGCACCGTATTGCTGGATAACGTCGTGGTTAACGAGGAACATATTATTCCATTTACCGAAGCGTTTCTTGGCAACTATCCGATAGGTGCAGCCTCTCAGCTGATCCATGCATCCATTGATGTCGGAATAGCGCGGGAATCCATCGACGAGGCGATAAAATATATCAAGCAAACAGCCCGCCCGTGGATTGACAGCGGTGCCGTGCAGGCGAGTGATGACCCCTATCTTATTTCGGGGATCGGCGATCTCGAAATCCACTATACCGCCGCTTGCGCGATGTTGGATCAGGTGGCTGGAGAGCTGGACGAAACGGACATCAACACCGATGGCGAGCTTGCCCAACTTTCCGTGCGCGTGGGGATTGCCAAGGTGCTGGCAAGTGAAATTGCCATATTGGCCAGTAATAAGCTTTTCGAGTTTGCAGGCGCTGGCTCGACCAGAGAGTCACTCAATTTACACCGCCACTGGCGCAATGCCCGCACGCATACGCTGCACGATCCGGTACGCTGGAAGGTCAATGCCATCGGCCAGTTCTATTTAAATGATGTCTATCCCAAACGCCATAACTACATTTAACAATTCTGAAGCATTCGGCATGGCGATAGATAACGATGCGTAAAAAACCCTCAGCCATGCCGGTGCTCAGAAATGATACAGCGATGAATAAATGAGCTAGGATATTCATAACGTTGGCTCCTCCACCGCTCCATTGCGAAACCCATTTTCATGCATTCCTTGCATCCGCGCCATCTCGCCTCAAACAAAATCACAATAACTCATTGATATTAAATAATTTATTTTATTGGTTAGTTTTTTTGGGTGACAGCATCAGTTAAATACTGATGTACATAACTTAAGGAAAAACGTTAGGATGTTCAATGTAAATTAAATGTTAAATTCATTAGTTAACCTGTTCCGTATTTAGCTTCGAGGGAGATAATCGGGATGCCTGCAACAGGAGTTGCTTCAAGAATGAACCACGGGTTTGGACAGAATCATTGGTTTACAACGGCCAGAGAAGCACGGCCAGATGATTCGGTGCTCTATTGCCTGGCTCATGCAGGAGGTAACGCAGAGGATTACCTGCGCTGGCAGTCTGGATTATCGAACGATCTGCTTATGAAGGCGGTTATATTGCCTGGAACCGGTCGCCGCTACGCTGAGGATTATCCGGCGGATATCAATACGCTGACAGATACTATTGCTGCTGCGATTGCGCAGGAAGCTGATAAGACGTTTTATCTCTTCGGTCACAGCATGGGGGCAATACTCGCTTGGGAGGTCGCAAAAAAACTGCGCACCTCAGCCAATGGGTTGCTTATTTCCGCCAGCCTCAGCCCAACGGAAATCCCCTCACCCCGCATCGTCAAAATGGCTGAAATGGACAACCATACGTTTATTCAGGAAGTTGCCTATTTCAACGGCATTGATGCGAATCTCGCGCATAATCCATTGATTAATGACATTGTCTCTGAAAAATTAAAGCGCGATTTCAAGCTGATCAGTGGATACCGCCATCAATACTCTGCGCCGATCGGTACCCCAATCATGGCTATCGTTGGTGAAAATGATGCCCATGTCCCGCTCGAGAGCCTATTGAAATGGCAAGCGCACACTCAGTATTTCTTTGGCGCAAAGCAGGTATCCGGCAATCATTTTTATTTTAACGATTATCCAGAAATCATTATTAATGCCATCGATGAGATTATTCGCCAAAGTCGAAAAAAAATCGATGATAATTCCATCTTTATATAGATATACGTTTGCTGAGGTTATTTATGTTTACGGCGAATGCGTCACCCGATAATTCTGGCCAATATCAAAAGGCGGAACGATTCAAAAAATTGCATACCGCGGGTTCGTCCTTCGTGATGCCGAACCCTTGGGATCGTGGAACCGCGATTTTGATGCAGAACGCCGGGTTTAAGGCAATCGGGACAACCAGTGCCGGGCTGGCATTTTCGCTCGGCAAACTGGATCGGGCACAGTCCGTAACGCTTGAAGAAACGCTGGAAAATGCTCGTGATCTGGTTGAAGCGACGCAGCTTCCCGTATCCATCGATCTGGAGGATGGCTTCGGCGAAAGCGCTGACGCCATCATGCAGACTATCCGTGCCGCCGCGAATAGCGGTGCCGTCGGCGGATCAATTGAAGATTACAGTAGCGATTTGGCGCATCCGATCCGGGATTTCGCGATATCGGTGGCCCGCGTAGAAGCGGCGGTGGAAGCGGCAAAGCGCTTACCTTTTCCCTTCACCGTGACCGCGCGGGCGGAGAACTTCCTCTATGGCGTCCACGATCTTAAGGACACGATCGCGCGCCTCAAGGCATACCGTGACGCCGGTGCCGATGTGCTTTACGCCCCGGCCTTACCGGACGCCGAATCGATCAGGGCGGTGTGCCTGGCCATAGACGCCCCGGTGAACGTACTGCTGGGTGCGGGTAATCGTCTGTCCGTGACGGAGTTGTTCGCCTTAGGGGTGACCCGCGTCAGCCTGGGTTCTGCTTTGTCGCGCGCCGCTCTGGGCGGATTCGTCACGGCACTTCAGGAATTACAGCAGCATGGCACCTGCCAGTTCCTCGATCGCGCCGTCGGCTATTTTGACGTAGCCAAGCTTCTTGAGAGCGGAGATCTCCCGTGCTGAACGTTGACGTAACCCCACAGAGCAAGTTACTGGCTGCGCATTATGTGCTGGGTGAGCAAAAGCTTGCCTGGCATGAGCTGGCGGATCATCAGGTCAGGGCAAAACAGTTTGCGATGCCGCTGCAGGCGGATTTATGGGGCTGGGGGAATATATACCAAACGACCAGCTCCATCACGGAGATGGCGATAAAAACGGCCCGGATGACGCTTGCCGAGGCGGGTTACACAGGGCAGGACATCGATACGACGATCGTTTGCAGTTCCTCGTTACAAAGCGGTACGGAGGCGCATCAACGCTTTTTGGCCGAGTTCGCCACTATGCTGCAATTGGAACAGTCAGAGATCATCGGCGTATCCCTCGGGCGTTGCACGAATTTGCTGAAAGGGATCCATCTGGCCCGCAGCCTGATCCAGAGCACTCAAGCCAGACGGATATTAATCATCACCTGCGACGCCATCAGCGATGAACAGCTGCGGATGGAGAACTTCGCACTGTTCTCCGATGGTGCCGCCAGTTGCCTGATTTGCCATGCCGACGACGCGCCTTTGCAGGGGAACACGCTGATTGCCAGCGGCGGGCGGCAAAACCATAGCCAACTGCATCAGGGGCTGTCCGCCGGGTTGGTAAAAGCGGTAAATCAGGACTTGTTTTCGTCTGCGGGCATCACGCTCAGTGATATCACCCGTCTGTTTCACAGCAACGTTTATCTCCCACTGTGTCAATTGAATGAAATGCAGGCTGGTTATCAACAGACGCAGCTTTATACCGACAATATTCCGCGTTTCGGCCATTGCTTTGCCGCCGATCCGCTGATCAATTTTATTGATGCCAGCAATGACGGGATCGTAAGTGACACTGCGTTATGCCAGTTGGCGGTAAGCATCCCCGGAGCCAGAGCCTCATTGTTACTGCGAAAAGGAAGCGCCTGATGTCTTTCTCATTCACCGATTACACCACCTCGTTGCCCGATGAAAAATTTCATTTTTCGCCCGCTGCCCATGCCGCGCTGATCGCGCTACGTAACAGCACGGACGTAAATGAGCTTTATAACAACCTGGTCGGCGACCTTGAAAGCGAAACACAACAACTTCTGGCCTTGCAGTTGATCCAGACATTCCTGGCCGCGCAACCGTTGTCGTCGCACTGGGAGCGTGCCGCTTTTGAGTCATATATCAACGGGGCGAAAGCCACACTGGCGCAATCCGCCGCTACGCTGCTCCGGTCTGATGAACAAGACCGAAGCATACTGCTTAAGCAGCGGGCGTTGCTTTCAATGCTGGCCGGATGCTGGCTTGACCGGGTTTCTCAGCCTGCCACCGAACCCGCCGCCGTGGTGAACCTGCTGAATGCTCATAACTTTATGGTGAAAGGCTTCGGTGAACTTGATCACGGTCAGCAACAGCAGCGTCAGCGCCGCTTTGCCGCGTTAGGCATCACCATTCCTTTTTGTGGCGTTCCCGGTGCGCCAGTGCAGTTGCAAAGCACTGAGCTGACGCTCTGGCAGGCCCTATTCTGGCTGGCTTTTTCCCGTTTGCCCGCAAGTTACCTGCCAGAAATCGCCGGTATTCATTTTGCTTATTACGCGCTCGGCTTCGATGACACCCTGCTGGAAATGCCGCCGTCGTTGGCTTCCGCTCAGTGCGTAACGCTGCTGGAGGGCTGGATAAGCGCCTGCCATCGCTCGGTGAACGGCCAGGAAGATCTGCAACGGTTTTATCGAGCGGCCAGCCTGGCGACGGAGCTTGAACTAGGCCATACCAGCATGCTGCTGACACAACAAGAACAGCTTGCCGCCCGAACGCTTGACGATCGCATGGCCGAGATCATGGCGCGCCATTTTCCTTTCGCGGGGAAACAGCACCAACTGATCATGCTGGAGAAAAAAGCGCTGAGCCAATGGAGCGTCGATGACGTGGCCGAGATGACGGCGTTCTTGACTGCCTTTAAACACTCACCGTACTTACGGCAAACAAACGAAAAGTCGAAGGGTTGCCGTTTCATGCAGGCCATCCGTTTCGGTGGTGCCATGTTTGGCATTTTCAACCAGCGTGAAGCTGAAATCATGGCAGGTTGGATTGCCGACACCCAACAGCATGAGCACGAAATTACGTTGAGCCAGTTCCAGGAGCCGGGCGATGCACAAGCTGCTGTCTGGCGTGAGCACTTTCGTTGCGCCAGCATTGATTCGCTGCTCATCCTTGAAACGGTGCCATCGTTACCGGAGGCCCGCACGCTGTTTTATCGCCTCGTGAACATTGAGCATTATGCCAACCACCTTAATGCGATCAAACAACGGACTACGGACACGCTGCAACAAGCCCAGGCGCTGTTTGCCTGCGGTCAGCAGGGGCGCTATACCGATGCCAGCGAGTTCGATTACAGCCCAGAGGCACTGCGGGCGCGGATGGATGCGATTTATTGGCAAAAACTGGTTAATCCTCTGGAGCGGCTGGCGACCATACCCGATCGTGAAAGCGTGATCTTCAACCAGAAGCTGATGGCACTGGGCAGCATGATTGACGGTGCCTGGGCTCATCGCTTCGGCAGCGTGTTACGCAGTCAGCGCCGCAGCGACGGCATGATGCTGGCCATTTATGCGGATGAAATGGGGCGCGGCGACGTGGAAAAAAATCATACCACCTTGATCCTGCGCGTGTTGCACAGCATGGGGATTACGCTCCCGCACATCCGCGCCCCTGAATTCTGCCACCAGCAGGAATTACCGGATATCTACGACTTCTCCCTGCACCAGTTGGGCATGTCCCTGTTCCCGGACTCATTCTGTGAAGAGCTGCTGGGCTACAACCTGGGGATTGAAATGCTGGGGCTAGGTGAAATGCGTATGCACGAGATCCAGAAGCTGCGTCGTTACGGTTTCGATACCGTTTACGAGGAAGCCCATCTGACCATCGACAACTTTTCTGCCGGACACGCCCGGCAATCCGTTGATTTGATTATCGCCTATATGGAAGACCTGCCGCCAACTATGACGCCGGATGAGCATCAGCAACGCTGGCGCCGGATATGGCGAGGTTATGCTGCTTTCGCATGGTTCCTCGAGACAGACCTGAAGAATGGGGCGTCAGCCACTGAGACATATAGCGAAGTGTTGATTTGATTACCCTTTTAACGTTTATGTAAGGAAGCACAGTGAATCAATGTATTAGCCATGATCCGACGCAACTGTCGATACCGTTCTTCACCGCCGAGCACCAGCATTATGTGCAGAAGCTGGATCGCTGGTGCCAGCAACAGAGTGAAACTCTGCGGTCATTGCGTCGCCTGCCGGTAGCGGAACAGGGCCGACAGATGCTGCATCTGCTGGGGCAAGCCGGATGGCTTGACCATCTGGTGGATCATGACAATGCGGCGTTAAACGATGCGCGCACGCTCTGTTTATCCCGCCAAACGCTGGCCTACTTCGACGATCTGCTCGACTTCGCCTGGTCGATTCAATCTCTCAGTGCCAGCGTGATCCAGCGCTACGGCAATAATGCGCAGCGCCAGCACTACCTGCCTGAGCTAGCGCGCGGAGAGCGCATTGCAGCATTCGCGTTATCCGAACCGCAGGCTGGAACCGATATCGCCGCGTTGACGCTGAATGCACAACGTAGCGAAGGCGGCTGGCGATTGAACGGAGAAAAGGCGTGGATTGCCCAAGGGGATATTGCCAGCGATATCATCGTGATTGCCCGTACCGGTGAAGGGCCAGGCCCACTGGGGCTGAGCGCCTTCATCGTCGATGCCTCTACGCGTGGCGTCAGCGCGCAACCTGTCGATGCCATCGCACCGCGTTCCTGGTCACACCTGCATTTTAACGAGGTTTGGGTGCCGCAGGAAAACCTGTTAGGCCAACCAGGGCAAGGATTTATCATTGCTCTGGACATTCTCGATCGCTTCCGCATGACGGTAGCCAGCGCGGCGGTGGGATTCGCTCGTCGTGCGGCAGATATCGCATTGCGCCATACCGCACAACGTAAAATCTACCGAGGCCGCCTGCTGGATCTGCAACTAACCCAGGTTACGCTGGCCAAGATGGACATTTCACTTTCCGCAGCAACCTTGCTGACTGCCAAGGCCGCCTGGCAACTCGATGCAGGCAAACCGTTCGCACGGGATTCTGCCGCCGCTAAATATTTCGCTAGCGAGCAAGCCTGCCAGATCGTCGATAGTGCACTGCAACTTCTCGGGGCTGCGGGCATGGTGGCTGGCAGTCAACTGGAATGCCTATATCGGCAAATCCGGCCACTACGCATTTACGAAGGAGCTTCCGAAGCGCTGCTGATGAATATCGCCTCATCCCTGGATACACAACGGGTCATTAACCGGGAGGATCTATCGTGAGCACCTCACTTAACCCACTCAGCGCCATTCAGCATGACTCGCCATGGGAATATTACGCACAATTAACACGTGAAAAACCGGTGTATTTTGACAGTGACCTTAAGCTCTGGGTCGTCAGCGATGCAGCATCGACAGATGCGGTGCTCAACGATCCGACATTGCAGGTACGCCCCGCTTCACAGCCTGTACCGCCGGGCATTGTCGGCACCCCCGCTGGCGAAGTCTTTAGCCAACTGGTCCGCATGCGCGAAGGAGAATATCAGCAACAGTTGAAGAGCATCATCATCGAGGCTCTCTCTACCGCCGACTTGGCCTATGTACGGCAATTGGCCGAACAGCAGGCGCGGCGTGCGCTAGCTGATGACGAGGAAATCAATAGCTGGATGTTCTCGGTGCCTGCGGCTGTCGTCGCCAGTTTATGCGGATTCATGCCGCAGAATGTGCCGGATATTGTCGCACTGATCGCCGAATTCGTGTTGTGCATTCCCGCCAGCGCCACACCGAAACACCAGCGGCGCGCCAGCCTCGCCGCCGGGAAACTACTGGCTCTGTTTTCCAAGGAGATCGCCCAAGCGCCGAAAGGTGCACTGCTGGCAGAGCTGTTGCATTGCGCGAATGAGCGCGGCTGGTCTCAACAAGCCCCCCTGATCGCCAACGCCATCGGCTTCTTGTCGCAAACCTATGACGCAACGGCCGGACTCATCGGCAATGCATTGCTGCTGACGCAGCGCTATCCCGATCAGTGGCAACACGGGCCTGCTGACGGGTTCATCAAAGAAGCCGCACGTTATGCCTCGCCGATCCAGAACACCCGTCGTTTCGCCACGCAGGACGTAACGCTTTGCGGGCACCAGATTGCACCTGGTGACACAGTGTTACTGCTGCTGGCGGCGGCGAATCGCGATCCTGTCCGCTTCCCACAGCCTGATGCTTTCCAGCCTGCACGGAACCCTACGGCCTGTTATTCCTTTAGCGGCGGCCGCCATCGTTGTCCTGGCACCGATATCGCTCAAGCCATTACCCACGGCATGCTCGTGGCGCTGGACGCATACATGCCGGATTGGCAGCAACATTTACGTCAGCGCCGTTATCTACCTTCGAGCAATGCCCGTATCCCTGAACTCTTGCTTTCCAAGACTAACTGAGGCCACTGGATGAACACGAAAACATCATTGCCCGCCGCCTTCGTTTTAACTGGCGCTTTTTGGGTCATTTGCCGTAATTCGCTCTACCTGACACAGCTAGCCGAGCGCGGCCTGACGATTCTGGTGCTAACGCCGGGCAGCTACCGCCAGCAAGTGGAGGAAGCGCGCCGCAATAAGCGCAGCCCCATATCGCACATTGCCGACGTGGCCTATGTCGAAGGATCGTTGGATAAAGAAGCTTCATTTAACTCCAGTGTCATTGCCGTCCTGCAAAACTGGCGCAAGCTATATCAGATCGTCGGTACGTTCGCCGTAGGGGAAACGTTGGTAGAGCCAACGGGCCTTATCGCCGATGCCTTGGGCATTCGTTCACCCGGCCTACGGGCAACTCGCGTTTGCCGCAGTAAATACCTTCAGCGCTTTTACCTTAAGGCATTCAGCCCGGATTCCGTGATGGTGCCACCAGAGCAACGCGACCGCATCGATCTATCAGCGCTGGCTTATCCTCTGATCATGAAACCGGCAACTCGGCACTCTTCTTCCGGCGTGCTCAGTATTGAAACGCCTCAGCAAGCTCACCGCGCCTTGGCGGATTATCCTGCGCACGAAACGCTGCTGCTGGAACAAAAAATTGTCGGGCAGGAATATTCCGTAGAAACCCTGTCGCAGCAAGGTGAAGTTATATTTGCCTCCGCCACCCACAAAGTCACGACGGATAGCCACGCCAACACCTTCGTGGAACTGGCGCATACGGTACCCAATCAGGATAAAAACAGTACGCTGTTGCTGGAAGCAACCAAGCAAGTTCTGATCACCTTGGGCTTCAAAGACGGGATCGCACATACCGAATGGCGCGTGGATCACAACGGCCGCCCCTGGCTGATGGAGATCGCTTCGCGCACGCCAGGCGACGGTATTTTGCCGCTCTACCATCTGGCCTACGGACAACCTCTCGAACCGGCCATTTTACGCATTATGCTCGGTGAGCAGGTAAGCCTGCTAGCCCCTGGCCGCGTCGCACGGCAAGTGTATCTGGAACATTCCCCTGGGATCTTGGTGGACGTGCAGCTTGACTGGCCCGGAACGGAAATCGCCTGGCTTAATGATAACGATCCCTGGCCGACCCTCTCCGCCGGTAACCGCGATGATGAGCCAACCTTGCGGGCAGTGTTTGTGCATAAACAGCGTGGCGAGCGTCTGGAAACCCTACGTTCATCAGAAGATCGTGCGGTGGTGTTTTTTATCGATGCACGCAACGTGGCAGAACTGGATCAATTGGAAAAAAACGTTAGGGCAAAAATTACACTGCATATGAAGGGGCAACATGACTAATTCAACACACAATCCGGGCGTACTGGAGACATTTGCCCAGAGCCCGTTGTCATCAAAAGTGGTGCTGTTCGGCGTACTGATCAACAGACTGTCCGGGTTCCTGCAAATTTTCATCGTGTTGTATCTGGTGTCGCTCGGTTACTCACATCAACAAACCATCATCGCCTTGGCGATTTACGGCACTGGCGCGGTGATCGGCGCGCTAGCCGGTGGTACCATCAGCGAACGTTTCGGGCCACGCTTTGCCAGCATGATCAGCATGGGGGCAACAGCGGTGCTGACGGCGGCGTTGCTCTATCTTGACCACTTTATTTCCATCCTGATCGTTGTGGCATTAGCCAGCCTGTGCGCCCAGTTGTTCCGTCCAGCTTCGGCGGCGTTGCTTTCCTGGCAAACGCCACCCGAGCGGCAAACGATGATTTTCGCCATTTATCGCCTGGGCCTGAACCTCGGAGCGACGGGCGCCCCTCTCATCGGTTATGCCCTTTATCACTGGGGCGGTGAAAGTTTTACCTGGTTATTCTGGGGAGAGGCGATTATCGCTGCGCTGTACGCGTTGCTGGCAATGCTGACCCTACCTGGTAAAAGAAACGATGGGGCTTCAGGAACGGCAACCGCAGCGAGCAAAGCGACCACGGGAAGCTATCTGGACGTTCTGGCAGATCGCCGCTTTGTGCTGTTCTTGCTGGCAACCTTTTGCCACTCGGCTGTCTATGTGCAATACATCACGACCTTGCCGCTCTACGTTGAGGACAAAGGGATCCCTCTGTTCTGGTACACCTTGGCGGTGTCGCTGAACGGGATCATCGTTATCTGTTTTGAGTTGTTCATCACCAAATTCACCCAGAGCTACAACAAAAGGTATGTGCTGGCGATTGGCTTTACGCTGATTGGGGCTGGTGTCGCTTTCTACGCCGTTCCTATCGGGCCAGCCGCACTGATTGTCGGTACGCTGATTTGGTCACTGGGTGAAATCATCTCTGGCCCGGTCTTCTTTGCGTTTCCTGCCAACGCAGGCCCTGCGCATCTGAAGTCCCACTATCTGGGCAGTTTCCATTTCATGTTCAGCCTGGGGATTGCACTGGGGCCGGTCATTGGCGGCTGGCTTTATCTGTCGCTGGATACGATTTTCTGGCCGGTCATTGCGATGGGGTCCATCTTCGCCGCCTTGGTTTGCAGCCAATGCGTCCGAGAGCCTGCCGAGAATTCAGCCTCCATACCCAGCCAAGCGTTAAACAAAACCGATGAAGCTATCGAGTAATTGATTATCTCAAACATATAAGGGTAATTTTATGAAACAGGTACTAAAGGGCATCCCCTCGCACTATACCCTTTTGGGTATCGGTGCGAGGCCGGCGAACCTGAGTCTGGCTTCCCTGCTGCATGACAAGCCAGAAGTCAGCAATGTATTCCTCGATCAAAAAGACACGTTTTCCTGGCACGACGATCAAATGATCGACGGCGCCACGTTGCAGGTTTCACTGTTTAAGGATTTGAGCACACTGACCGACCCGACGAATAAGTTTACCTTTATGTCCTATCTGCACGAGAAAGGCCGCATTTATCACTTTCTCAACGCCCAGTTCGATGAAATTCCGCGTCGCGAATTTCGCAATTACATGGCCTGGGCAGCGGAAAAAAACGAGAACGTCCAGTTTGGCGAGCGCGTGTTAAATATCGATTTCAATGGCGTGTTCTGCATTGAAACAGACAAACGTCAATTGACCGCTGAAAATCTCGCGATCGGCGTCGGCACCCGGCCTTGGGTGCCGGATTTTGCCGCACCGTTGCTGGGTGATTCGCAATTCCATATCAGCCAATATATGAAAAAGAACCGCACCATGGCGGGTAAACATGTTGTGATTATCGGCGGCGGTCAGTCCGGTGCCGAGGCATTTCTCGATTTATCTTCGAAGCCGGAGAGCGAACGACCGAAGCATATTACCTGGCTCTCACGCCGACGTAACTTCTTCCCGATTGACGACTCGACCTTTACCAACGATTTTTACATGCCGTGCTACTCGGATTATTTCAGTAAGTTGCCGTTACATTTGCGCCAAAAAACCAATAGAGAAAATGTCCTAACCTCCGACGGCATCTCGGAATCAACATTGCGGTCAATCTATCAAAAGCTTTACTGTCTGAAATTCATTACACCGGGCGAACTGGATTTCGATTTAATGACCAGTCGTTCCGTTCATAAAATCAATCGTACACCGTTTGGCCAATGGCAAGTTGAATTCAAACATAATGACGCCGGGCATGTTGAACATCTCGAGGGGGACGTTATTATCTGGGCAACAGGCTATCGCCCGGCGGAAAAAAACTTCCTGGCAGGTTTAGACGATAGAATAAATTACGAGAATGACGAGTTTGTGGTTGACGATGACTTCGCCATCGTTTGGGACGGCCCTAAGAACAACAATATATTTGTGCAAAACGCTGTACGTGGGCAAAGAGGTTTACCGGATGTCAACCTGAGCCTGAATGCCTGGCGAGTGGATTTGAACGGCAATCTGGATGATTTTATCCACGTCTTCTCCTGCCAGAGCACGCGCATTCCCTCATTAGTATTGAGCTTTGCAGGGCTGCTGGGGTATCTCGGGATCAATCAGGCCGGTTTATCTGTCGGGTTGAATATGGTGCTCGGGGGTGAATGGGGGCCAGGTATTCCCCCTTACCTGGCGATCCGCCATATATTGGATAACTGTGCCAGCGTAGAGCACGCACTGGAAGCGCTGATGCGGCTGCCGCTCTCCAGATCTCGCTCCTTTACCCTTTGTGACCACCAACAGGTTATCTGCGTTGAGAGTATGAACAATCAGTGGCGTATCGTTTCGCGGGGCAACGCTCGGCAAGCTAATGGCACAACGATGCATACCAATCACTTTTTACATCAGGATTTTCAGACAGATGATGCGCTCAACATTTTTGCGAGGAATTCGTCCGTGCAGCGCTTGAGCAAAGCCGAGGCCTTTTTGGCCTCTGGCCCACATGATGCCGAAGCCTGTTTTTCCCTATTCAGTGCAGCGCCCGTATGCGTGGCCGATAACGGCGACATTCGGCGCGAACGCACCGTAGCGGCGGCGATCATGTTGCCGAAACAGGGCCGATTATTACTACGCCCTGGCAACCCCGCCGTTAATGAGACACAAACTTTTTCATTATCTGATTAATCGACGCCATTAAGGACAACCCATGTCAAAACATCTTCATCACTATCAGGTCGAGTTAGTGTGGACTGGCAACCGAGGTGCAGGAACATCAGGCTATAACGCCTATGGGCGCGAATACGATATCAAAGGCTCGGAGGGTAAGCTGTTGAAGGGCTCTGCAGATCCGCAATTTTTAGGCGACCCTGGGTGTTGGAACCCGGAAGAGATGCTGCTAGCTTCCTTAAGCGCTTGCCACCAACTGTGGTATTTACACCTTTGTGCCGATGCCGGAGTGCGGGTGTTAACTTATGCGGACACACCTCGTGGGATCATGGACGGACTGAGCGGCAAATTCATCGAGGTGACGCTCGTGCCTAACGTTGTGATTTCTGCCGAATCAGATGTAGATCTGGCAGTGGAATTGCATCATTTAGCTCATGAAAAGTGCTATATCGCCAATTCGATGAATTTCCCAGTACTGTTGACGCTCAGTAACTCGGTAGTTAAAGCAGATTAGGTGTCAGTTTCCAGATAACAGACTGGCCGCTGTTCGGTGCCAGTTTTTACTGCGGGTAATACAGGGCAGGATTTTCGGGGCTTTGTTCCTAGATGTGCGTATTCCGGCGCAACGTGAAGGGCACAGGCGTTCAGGTAGTAGGTGAACATTCGTCCGAAACGTTCTGAATACCCCGGTGCAATATCCGGCCAGGCCGTACAGAAACGTTCGTACCAGGCCATCAGGGTTCTGTCATAGTCCGCCCCAAAATTGTGCCAGTCCTCCATCACAAAATGGCGCTCACTGGCCTTGGCTATATGTCTTACAGAGGGCAGGCAGCCGTTGGGAAAGATATACCGGTTTATCCAGGGATCAACATTGTGGTCTGTTTTGTTGGAGCCAATGGTATGGAGCAGAAAAATGCCGTCAGGTCCGAGATTACGGGCAACCACCCCGAAGTAGGTGTCATAGTTTTTCGGACCAACATGTTCGAACATCCCGACAGATACGATACGATCATACTGATGATGTAGATCACGGTAGTCCTGCAATTGAATAGTCACATCAAGGCTCGCACAGCGTGCCTGCGCCATTTTCTGCTGCTCTGCAGAAATGGTTACACCCTGGACAGTGACCCCATAATGACGTGCGGCATACTCCCCCGCCAATCCTCCCCAGCCGCAGCCAATGTCCAGCAAACGCATTCCGGGGACTAGTCGGAGTTTTTCGCAAATCATTCTCAGTTTTGCCTGCTGGGCATCCTCCAGATTGTTAGCGTCTTGCCAGTAAGCGCAGGAGTACTGCATATACGGATCGAGCATACGGCTGAATAAGTCATTACCAATATCATAATGCTCCTTGCCTACAATCCACGCACGCTTGCGGGACTGGAGGTTAAACAGACGGGCGAAGAGAACACGGAGAGCATCTTTTCGCCTCCGGGGGACCTGGTCTTCCAGTCCAGCCAGCAAGAGCCGAGTGAAAAATTCATCAGTTTTTTCACACGTCCACCACCCGTCCACCACCCGTCCATATAGCTTTCCCCTAGGCCCAGTGACCCCTCCTGAAGAACTCGTTTATAAAAATCAGGATTTCTGACCTGAATATCGGAAGGCGCAGGCCCGTTGATTTCAATTCCTGCCAGATCAAACAGGTCGCGGGCAATCCGGTATTCGTCATTATTCCGTACGTCCGTTTCTTTGATGCACGATGAATTCATGGCTTTCATCACCTTAACTGTGAGCAGTAATTACAGTACCGGGTTTCTTTTGTTCCGGATCCGAGTGTCGCCTTCCCGATCATATAACGGTAGGCTGCCGGTGTGATATTAAAATACGCCTTAAAGCACTGCGTAAAATTTTGTTGTGATTTAAACTGGTACTGCATGGCAATATGCAGAACAGGCCGTTTTGTCAGCCGTAATTCATCTGCAACCCGATATAAGCGACGGGAGCGAATGTAATAGCCCAGTGTTATTCCGGTATGCATATGGAATATACGCAACAGGTATCCTTTGCTGTAGCCTGATTTTTTGGCCACATCTTTCAGCGACAAAGGTTGCTCCAAGTTATTTTCTATCCAGTGGATTAGGTCTTTGATTAAATAAATATTAAATGCTGACATTTCTGTATTTCTCCGGTAAATACCTATCCGTAATTGTTCACGGATAGAATGTAGTGTTTCCGGTACATCCGTATTTAAGCACGCTTTAAGATCCACGGAAAATAACACCACAACCTGCCTGTGACGCTAGCATAAATACGTCACAGGACAGGACTGATACTATTCGTAGTATAGGGTTAAATTTTATTCCGGCGGCAGAACTGCCAGATTAATTGTCGTCAGATAGCCAGATGAGTTTTACTCGTCGCCTCTGTTTTCTGCCGCTCGCAGAGAACCCTCCAGTACCTGCAGAAAGGCCCGAAGACGTGAAGAAAAACGCCGTCCTTCCCCGTAGAGCAACTCCACATGCAGGCTATCTATGATGCCCAGAAAAACCTCACCGAATAACCTGGTATCCTCATCCGACAGCGGGCGACCTTCTTTCCGGGCAAGTAGTTGTCCGGTAAAATCGTTCTGCAACTGGTTCAGATATTCTTCATACCCGACCGATATCTGCGGATGCAGCGCCTGAGGTGGCAGATAGGCTGAACGCAACAGAAAACGCAGATGTACGGATTTTCTGTAACGCTCAGCCATCCCGGTGCAGTAGAGTGAGCCCGGCAGGTCATTTTCTTCCTCTTCCTCCAATATAAAACACTGGTGTGCATAGTCCCGTTCCATGTTTAAGGCGTCAGAAAAAGCCTCCATATATAACGCATCCTTGTTCTCAAAGTGTGCATAGAGGGATGCTTTGCGTATCCCGGCAGCGGCGGCAATCTCATTGAGTGACGATGCATCGTAACCCCGTTGGGCAAAGTGGATGACCGCAACAGTACAAATTCTGTTAACGGAGGGGGTGCGTTTTTTCATACAATATTTTCCCGTTATTAGCCTGTTAAATCCTGTTCAGTGTCCCGTCATGCGGAACACGTCTGGCCCCGGTGATGGTCAACAGCAGCGCGCACAGACTGATGATGACCAGAGTCATCAACCATTCCCGAGTCCCCTGTTCGGCAAATATCCCCGCCAGGGGGGTGGCTGCTGACGATATCACCATCTGAAAGCCGCCCAGCAGGGCCGCCACTGTTCCCAGAGAGCTGTTCTGAGATGACATGGCCATCGACATCAGGGTGGACTCAGCAATCCCCAGGCCGAACATGGCAATAAACATGCCTGCCACAACAGCAGGGAAACTGGTGTTGAACCAAGCCGCAACAAACGCAATGAACGCCCCGACGACCATCAGTAATACCCCCCGAACAGCCAGAGCGGGCACACCCAGGCAGGCCACCCAACGACTGGTGGCGAGTGCGCCCAGCAGAATGGCAACGCCGGTGCCGCCAAAAACCAGGCCGAAGGTGTCCGGCGCCAAACCATAATATGACTGATAAATCAGTGCAGAACCGCCAACGTAGGCAAACAGAAAAAAGAAAGCAGAAGAGAGGGCCAGTGTCGCTAACAGAAACTGCCCATTACCAGCGATATGTATATATGTGCGAATAATATCCGCCGGCCTGAGGGATGAACGTTTACTCAGTGGCAAAGTTTCCGGCAGATTGAAAAACGAGTTGACCAGGGCCAGCACGCCCAAAGCAGCGAGCACTAGCATGACGGCACGCCATCCGGCAAGGGTATCGACATACCCGCCAATGGCAGGCGCCAGCACGGGCGCAAGCGCCTCTATCGTCATCAGCAGGGCAAACAACTGGGCGGCCCGTGTCCCGGCAGAAACGTCACGCACAGTACTGATTGCAACAACCAGCGTCAGGGAGGCCGCCAGCCCCTGGAAGAAACGGGCGTAAAGAAACATTCCGATGGAAGTCGTACTGCCCGCCCACCCGGAGGCTAGTATGAAAACCACAATCCCGGCGAGTAACGGACGACGACGGCCCAGCGCATCCGTGACCGGGCCAAAAAGCAACTGCCCGGCCCCCATTGCCAACAGGAAGACGGTCAGCGACAGTTGTACCCTAGCGTAGGAAGTATCCAGGTCTTCAGCCATATCCGGCAGCGACGGCAGATACATATCGATACCGGCAGGGCCGAGGACAGTGATAAGGGCCAGTGAAGCTGCGAGCTTCATGCCCAGAGTACTCTGACTCATAAAAACGCTCTCTGGTGATTATTGTTAACACAACAGTACCGTCATACGGTATGAGTCATCACCTTACCTACCTTCCGGTAGGAAGTAAATAATAAATATCCTCCATCTCTTTCCTACGAGATTCACACATCTTTGTGTGAGCCTCCAGCCGTAAAGCATGGACTCAATGGATTATAAACCCCGCATCATTACAATGGAGGCTCTGTCGCCTTAAGCCGACATCGGGTAATATGCTACTTTTATTCATCATGGTCACGCCCCATGTCGCTTATCCGCGACGCCTTCAAACGTCTGTATTATCCGGTCGATATTATGGTTCAGTGCGTTCGCTGGTATCTCGCTTACGCCCTGAGTTTACGCAACCTCGAAGAGATGATGGCGGAACGCGGTATTGAGGTTGACCATGTGACGGTGCATCGCTGGGTCATCCGCCTGGTGTCCTTGCTGGAACGGCGCTTTCGTCGGCATCAGCGGCCCGTCGGGAAACGCTGGCGGGTTGTCACGATGGATAAAAGTGGTGCCAACATCAGCTGCGCTAACGGTATTGAATACGGGCAAGTCCGACGAGGACGCGCTCAAGATCCGGCAGAGTAAGTACCTGAATAACCTGATAGAGCAGGATCATCGCAACATCAAACGGCGGATTAATCCGGTGTTAGATTTCAAATCCTTCCGTCGGGTCCAAACGCTATTGGCAGGAATTGAAGTGGTGCAAATATTACGCAAAGATCAATATCAACACCCCAACGGGGATAATCTGTCCCCGGCAGAACAGTTTTATCTGTTGGTGGCTTAAAAAGAGTCGCCTGGCTGATTTTTGGCTAACGTCATCACTTAATGTGACAGAGTCCTTTTTGTCTCATAGAGAGACTGATTCGATGAGTTGATGACTTTTTGAATGGTGAGATGCTTTTATGCGACATAGTGAAAGTGTCATGAGTGCACCATCAACCGGTTACAGGACGTCCCGCACCATAGATTCAAATGACCCCACAATGGCAGCGCTGCTGGCGTAATGTCGCATTTTGACATTAAGAGCATTTTTTATCAGGAACACAGTGGTTATAGTTAACATGTTGACGTTGTTTTTAACATTTATTCACCAATGGCTGCCTGAAAGGAGGAGTTCATTATGGATGCAACGCCATTAATGCCTGCAATATCTTCACGCCCATCCCGACGTGGATTATTGATCCTGAGTATCGATATCGTATTGTTGATTGTGATGCTCAATACCCTGCCTTTCGACGCGAAAGCAAATCTTGGGCTCTCACTGATGGTGTTTGTTGGTGTGTTATGGCTGACAGAAGCAGTACACATTACCATCACTGCACTGATGATCCCGCTGCTGGCGGTAGGTTTTGGCTTGCTGGATGCCAGCAATGCGCTGAAGTCCTTTGCCGACCCAATCATTTTCCTGTTCTTTGGTGGTTTTGCTTTGGCGACTGCACTGCATATACAAGGGCTGGATCGCCTGATTGCCAATCAAATATTACAGTTGGCAAAAGGGAGGATGGGCGTAGCGGTGATAATGCTATTTGGTGTAACGGCATTACTTTCGATGTGGATCAGTAACACCGCAACGGCGGCGATGATGTTACCTCTGGCACTGGGTGTGCTGGCAAATCTTGACCCACATAAAGAGCATAAAACCTATGTTTTCCTGTTGTTAGGGATTGCTTATAGCGCCAGTATCGGTGGATTTGGCACACTGGTTGGCAGCCCGCCCAATGCGATAGCAGCGGCACAACTTGGTATCGATTTCTTCACCTGGATGAAGTATGGCATCCCATTGATGATCGTCATGTTGCCGTTGATGGTAGGTTTGCTTTATTTGTTGCTGAAACCGAATCTCAACCATCATATTGAATTAAAACTGGAAAAGATAGAGTGGACGCCATCGCGTATGCTGGCGATGGGGATCTTTGGCCTGACGGTAGTAGGCTGGATTTTCAGTACCTACATCAGTGAACTGCTGGGTAGCATCAAACAGCTTGATACGTTGATCGCCATTACTGCGGCGGTGCTGATTGGTGTCAGTGGTGTGGCCAGTTGGACGCAGATTCAGGAGAATACCGAGTGGGGTGTTCTGATCCTGTTCGGTGGCGGGTTGACGTTGAGCGCCATCCTGAAGGATTCAGGTGCCAGCAAGATTATGGCGCAGGGCATGGCCGATGTCTTTGGTGCCAGTCACTGGTTTGTCATTATGCTGGCAGTGGCTACCTTCATCATCTTCCTGACGGAGTTTACCAGTAACACGGCTAGTGCGGCACTTCTGGTACCGGTGTTTGCCACGGTAGCTCAGGCCCTTGGTATGCCAGAAGCATTACTGACGCTGATCATCGGTTTCGGTGCTTCCTGTGCCTTTATGCTACCGGTAGCAACCCCACCTAATGCGATCATATTTGGTTCCGGTTATATAAAACAGCGAGAGATGGTACGGGTTGGTGTCTGGCTGAACCTTCTCAGCGTGGTGATTATCACACTGTTTGCCTGGTTTTTCTGGAAATAATCTTCAGACCGCTTCACAAGATAGTTTCTGCTAAAATGAAAGCCCGCCCCTTGTTAAAAGCGGGCTTTTGGCTTGGGGAGTAACGGAACCAGAAACGCCGTTAAGCAGTCATTTTAAATAGCCAAAAATTAACCAGCCAATTTACATCGCACATTGGGGTTATCGGGTCGCGCAAGGGAACTTCCCCCCTGCGCTCCCACGGAACCGGACGTGACAGTCTCCCGTCATCCGGCTCTTGTCGTTGACCGTTAGCATCGCGTACAAATAGCCCAGTGTGCAAACAGACTGGGCTTAACGCTCCGTATCCTGTCTAACCATTCATACGCCTGAGCCAAGCTACCGTGTACCCGTTTGTATTTGCGGGCAACCCATTTAGCAAGGTGCAGATTGACATGTCTGGCTACACAATCGTAAGCGCCCCACGAGGGACGTCTGTCAGATCACTTTCAATCCGGCGATGATAGTGTCCACTTAAATTTAGATGGACACTATCACAGGTGACAGATCACACTGCCCGGCGCAAACGCGCCACCTATCCCATGTCGTTCAAACTCGACCTGGTACAACAGTCGCTGCAACCCGGTGCCAGCGTCGCACGGCTCGCTCGTGAACACGGCATTAATGACAACCTGCTGTTTACCTGGCGCCAGCGTTATCGCCACCTGATCGACACCCCTGCAGATGACGGGGTCGGCGAGTCCATCGCCATCGATGACACCCTCGTTCCCGTGGTGCTCGAACGCCAACTACCCTTGTTGCCGGCCGCTGCTCCCGCTACGGCGACGCCGCCAAAACCTGACCAGGTCTGTGAGATAATTATCGGCCGTGCGCGCCTGAAGCTGTCCGGCAACCTCACGCCGGCCATGCTGGCGACGCTGGTTCGTGAACTGAAGAAGGGGCGACGGTGATATCATTCCCAGCGGGCTCCCGCATCTGGCTGGTCGCCGGCGTCACCGACATGCGCAATGGCTTCAACGGCCTGGCGGCGCGCGTCCAGAGCGTGCTCAACGACGACCCGTTCAGCGGGCACCTGTTTATCTTCCGTGGCCGCCGCGGCGACATGATAAAGCTGCTGTGGGCCGACGAAGATGGCCTGTGCCTGTTCGTCAAGCGCCTCGAGCGTGGCCGCTTCGTCTGGCCTTCCGTCAGTGATGGCAAAATCCATCTGACACCGGCGCAGCTGGCCATGCTGCTCGAAGGCCTCAACTGGAAACATCCGCAGCGCGCACATCAGTCTGGTCTGCGCGTATAACTTGTTGTAATGTCGAAGGATGAAAACCGAACTCCCCAACGACGTCAACGGGCTGTTGGCCATGGTGCACCAGCAACAGGTGATGCTAAAGCAGCAACAGACCCAGTTGAAACAGCAACAGACTCAACTCCGTACCTATGCGGGGCAGGTCGCTGGCTATGAGCGGGAAATCGAGCGACTGAAGGCGCAGCTCGACAAGCTCAAACGGATGTTGTTCGGCCAAAGTTCGGAGAAGCTGCGCAACAAACTGGAGAAGAAAATCCGCGAAGCCGAAAAACGGCTGGGCGAGATAGAAGGCCGGCTGAACACGGCCAAAGGGTGCCTGGAAGCCGCCGCGGCGGTAACTGCAGAGTCTGACGTTGACGAGGTTCCGGAAGAACAGGCAGAGAAACCGACGAGTCCCCGGCGTCCTTCATCGCGCAAGCCGTTGCCGGCGGAGTTGCCGCGCGAAACGGTACGCATCGAGCCAGTGGAAACGGTGTGCCCGCTCTGCGGGGGTGAGTTGGCGGCGCTGGGCGAAACCGTCAGCGAGCAGCTGGACATCATCAACAACGCCTTCAAAGTCATCGAAACGGTGCGGCCGAAGCTGGCTTGCCGGAAGTGTGATGCCATCGTGCAGGCGCCATTGCCGACGAAGCCCATCGAACGGAGCTACGCGAGCCCCGGCCTGCTGTCACGTATCCTGGTGAGCAAGTATGTCGAGCACATCCCGCTGTACCGTCAATGCGAAATCTACGCCCGTCACGGGCTGGTACTGAACCGGAATACGCTGGTCCGCTGGGTGCTGGAGCTGGCCGACAAGCTGAGTCCGCTGGCGGATGCCCTGAACCGTTATGTGCTGGAGGCAGGCAAGGTTCATGCTGACGACACGCCTGTGAAAGTGTTGGCCCCGGGAGCCGGCAAGACGCGAACCGGCCGGCTGTGGGTCTACGTACGCGATGACCGCAACTCGGGGTCGTCAATGCCGCCGGCGGTGTGGTTCGTCTACTCGTCGGACCGCAAAGGTGTCCATCCTCAGCGGCATCTGGCGGAGTACCGTGGCGTGCTGCAGGCGGATGCGTACGGCGGTTATGACGCAGTATACGAAACCGGGCAAGTGACGGAAGCGGCATGCCTGGCGCATGCGCGGCGAAAAATCAACGACGAGCATGTCCGGAGGCCGACAGAACTGACGCAGGAAGCACTCAAACGGATAGCGGCGTTGTATGCTATCGAGGCCGATATCCGGGGCAGCCCGGAGGAAAGGCGGCTGGCGGTCAGGAAAGAGAAAAGCCGCCCCCTGATGCAATCGCTGTACGACTGGATCCAGGTGCAACTGAAAACGCTGTCGGTGCACGCGGAGATGGCGAAGGCGTTCGGCTACATGCTGAAACAGTGGGACGCGCTGAACGTGTTCTGGAGTGACGGTCGGGTGGAGATCGACAACAACATCTGTGAAAACGCCTTGCGGTGCGTGGCGTTGGGCCGGCGTAACTATCTGTTCTTCGGCTCAGACAGAGGCGGTGAGGCCGCGGCGATAATCTACAGCCTGCTGGGCACCTGCAAACTGAACGGCGTGGAGCCTGAAGCTTGGTTGCGTGACGTGCTTGGCAAAATCAGCGACTGGCCGTCGAATCGGGTACACGAGCTGCTGCCCTGGAACCTCTCAATCGTAAAATAATCCTTACACTACGTCCTACATGGGGCGCTTACCACAATCCATTGCTGATCGATAAAAGCGTCCATAGTACAAGACCCACCCGCGTAGCCTGGGATTGAGCCATCGTGCCATTGCCTCCAGTGACAGCGGTGTTTTGTGGCTCAAATCCCAGTCCCGCACTGTCTGACGGATTGCATTAGCTGCTCTGGCACTCATTGCTGGCAGGAAATTCACCGATAGTTCTCCCTCTTTCGAGACCGACTTTCTTGGCCTGAACGTATAGCCCAGAAAGTCGAAGCTGATTTCAGAATATTCATCCGTTCTTTCCCTGTCCTTGCAGTAGACGACTTTCGTCTTGCCCGGACTCATTTCCAGCTTACATTCGGCCAGGCGCTTTCTGAGCCTGTCGCGCAACATCATTGCCTGCGCATGGCTCTTGCAGTGGATGACAATATCATCAGCGTACCGCTCAAACCGGATGACAGGAAATTCCCGTTTCATCCACATATCGAATGCATAATGCAGGAACAGATTAGCAAGTAACGGACTGATGACCCCGCCCTGAGGCGTTCCCTTGTCCCTCATCTGCACCGTTCCGTCCGACATGTGCACCGACGCGGTTAGCCATCGCTCAATGTAGAGCAGCACCCACTTGCAATCCGTGTGCTTGCGCACCGCCTTCATCAAGAGTTGATGGTCGATGTTATCGAAGAACCCCTTGATGTCCACGTCCAGCACCCAGTCAGTACGCCAGCATCGTTGCCGGGCTACCTTCAGGGCATCGTGCGCAGATTTATGCGGCCGATAGCCATAGGAATCGACATGGAAGTGTGGTTCCAGGATCGGCTCCAGCATGTCTTTGACCACCATTTGCGCGATACGATCCGCTACCGTGGGTATCCCCAGTGGCCTCGTTCCGCCCGTTGCTTTTGGTATCTCGACACGCTGCACCGCTGGCGGTAAATAGCTGCCCGAGGCCATTCGATTCCAGAGTTTGTACAAGTTCCCCACGAGGTTCTTCTCAAATTCTTCAATCGATTGACCATCGACACCAGCGCCGCCTCTGTTAGCTTTTATCTTCTTGTACGCTCTCCAGACAGCCAGTTTGGAGAGCGCAAACGGTTTGGGCTGACTCACAGGCTCCTCCCACTTGTGCGGTTGACCCACAATATGGCCCCAACGACTG
>NZ_NRQY01000001.1:1929989-1944608 GCF_003996855.1 Morganella morganii
CTCAGGCGTTGCTGCCTGCGTTCTCGCTCAACCTCCCCCATAGTTATTGACAGGACTCCAAGGCTTCACCCTCAAAAAGACAGCATGCGTAGTAAATTAAAGCAGGCAGGCTGGAGTGACCAGTTCAGAAGTGAAATTATCTTTGGTTAAAATTAAACCAAAGTACGCGTTTGCCCTGGTGGTCTGACTGGTGGTCTTGACAAAATTGAGAAAATATGATTATCATTATAAACAGTTAGTTAAAGCCGAAGGACTGCACCGAGTCCGGGCACCATATTCAGAAGCGCTTGTCAAGATTTCAGGACGAAAACCTGACAGGTACGAAATGGGTCAGAACACGCAATAACCGAAGGTGTGGTTGGAAGGTTTCATCCAGTGATACCATTACCCGGTTGTTGTAAAAAGGCTCTAGATAATCCCGCCTAGTCGCATAGGCGGGATTTTTCGTGTTCAATTTTTACAGTTTCCGTATGCAAATGTCAAATTGTGTCAAGGGGATAACCTCATTCAGTACCTCACCCATTCCCCCGCTCTTGCTCCAGCAGTTCACGCAATGCATCAATATCCTCATCAATGTACTCCAACGTAGACCGTAAGCTGGAGTGCCCCAACAGACGTTTGACGGCCTGAATATTGCGATCTGGGGACTTCATCAGGTTGGTCGCTACCGTATGCCGAAAACGGTGGGGGCTAACAGCAAACCGGCACTCCTTGGAAATTCGCCGAAAGAAGGCCCTTATAGGGTAGATCCCCATACTCATGTCGTGACTTCCTTGTACAAACTGAGCTTTTCGTCTCAGGTCAAAACGGTTCACATTGAAAAGCTGATCGCCTAATTCCGCGCCTGCCGCTAAAGAACGCTCCAGAATGACCTCTAATCGCGGATACAAAATAGACGTTATCGGGACCTTAAATTCACGATGATTTTTTGACCCCTCAGAAATCACATCGATCCAGCGCTCCTCTAGATTGACATCACACAACCGTACATGCAGAAGTTGGTTTTGCCGCATCCCGGTATGACTTAGCGTATCCAGTACCGCCAACCAAAACCAGGCAGGATGACAGGCATTGGCCCGTGCGCTCATCGCATAAGATTGCGCAAATAGTCGCTCTTGTTGATGGTGTTGATCCATCAATCGATAAACTGTTTTCACCTGCCCCTTTGAAAGCGTTTTTTTCTTCTTTTTCCCTACCCGAACTACCGCCTTATTAAAGGGGTTTTCCGTGTGGGATACTAATCCCTTCTTCATTCCAAAATTGAACAATGCCCGCATATGTGTGACTTTATTGTTCCAGGTACAAGCCTCCAATTTCTGCTCTTTAAGAACGTGTCTACGCCATTCAAGAACCAACTTATTACTGACATCACCGGGCAATTGCTGCGTGTACTTCTGAAAAGTTCGAACAACTTTCCGATAACTCCACTCCGTCGCTGGCCGAATGGAATTACTGAAAAAATAATGCTCCATTAACTGTTCAAACGTCACATCCACCATGCCATAACTCCCTATTTATTAAGGTTTTATAATCACCAATGGGTTATCAATAGGAATGTTATGGCCTTTATACAGTTTCTTGGCAACGATAAGGTAACCCGTCACCTTTTGGAATCGACCCTCTCTAGCCTTATCCTGATAAACATGGCAGGTATACATCACGCCTTTATCTTGCCGATGCCTGCCTAATCGTTCAAACGCACTTTGTAAGCTAGCTTTATCTTCGGAGTTTTCGCGATTTTCCGATAAAAACTGATGAAATATGTTTGGTGTACGAATAAATACATAATCGGCAATAATATGTATCCTTGCATCGACAGTATTTACTGCAAAAGTTCCAGAGCAACACCCCTCACTCAACCATTGCCAAAAGCGTTCTCCAACCCCCTCTGAATCTGAAGGAGCGATGTCCTCTCCTGCTTCAGTCACCGTATGCATCGATAATACCTGCGCGTCTTGCACCAAATTAATCGGGTCAGAAAAACCCATGACAGCCAATAAATCCCCCGTAGTATCCTCTTCAGGAAAAGTTGGCTCTACAGCATCACTATCAGGCACAGCGCTGTCGAGAGAGAAAGCAAGCCCTTCAGATAGTGGATTATCACCGGGTAGGGAAGAGGAAATCAGCTCCGGGGAAGATACTAACTGAAGAGAGCTATTCACTAATGGCATTATCGTTTCAGGTGCAACTGGTGGAATTGAGGCCGAAGTAGCAATGGCAATTGCAGACCCCCCTTTTCCTATTGATGTAGAGATAGCTTCAGAGACAATGGCATTGACTATTCCTGATTCGTTTCGAAATCCCGTCAAATACAGCGACAACGTTTTCAATGCCTCCGGCCAAGTGCTCAGCCAAAGCAATGCCTCAACAGGTATGATTTTCCAGGCCAGCATCGCGCTTAGGCTTTGAATCTGCATCGCATCAGCAACGGGCTTGAAACGAAAACGATAGGGTTCACCCGGCATGGTATTAAACGGCATCCAGCGCTGCCCACTTTCCAACTCAACCTCAATCTGGCACAACTTGTCGAGTGACTGAAGCATGGCTGCATAGACAATCACCGCATTCCAGGCGGCACTCTGCGAGGCCTGCTCTTCCGGCTGTGCCCCAACCGGCAACAGGTAGTTTTTTGATAGCCGAGCAGCATAGGCCACCGTTTCAAGCAGATGATCCACCATGCCCCCCAAGTAGGCATGATGATCGCTCTCTGTGGCAGGGAACTGCTGCATCAGAGTGACGCAGTGTTCAAGTGGCTGCAAGTAATACCGCTGATACAAGTCTTTTGGCAGTGACGAGTAATCCCACAACATCTGCAGCCATTGACGGCGCTGTGGTGTTGCCAAAAGTTTGGCTGCTTGTTCAGGTGCATGATAGCCATCAGGAACACTAGCACCACAGATAGCAACTCTCACCTCCCCCTTTCCTATGGGCGTAGGTAGAAGTTTAAGGAGTGATTTCAACATGACTCATCTTCCAATAAGGTGTGTCTAACAACAACCGCAGCAAACTTGCTAAACACCGCTTTTGAGATGAGGTAACGCGCTAAAAAAATTTCTTTAATCAACATATTCAAAACCTTACCATAAGTAAATCCTACCATTTTATGGATATGCTTTTTCTCAGCAACAAAGAACCATAATTCACGTTTTAAAAGTTATTTACCTTCATTTTGTCATAGCTACATTCTGTCGTTCTCTGCTTTTAGCGCTGCCGTTCAAATTAGCCAATCTTATAAAACTGATCATGTATTCAATGAGTTGATACCGCATCAAACGTAATACTCGCGTTCAATGGAAGTACCGATGATCCTGTCGTGCATTTCGGGTGATTTTGAATACCCCAGCGTCTTACGATTGAGGCGTTTCAGTCGGTTACGCAACGTCAGATTTTCACGCTCTATACGCTGTGTATACATATTGCCAACAATATGCTTTGCTTTGGGAAGTTCGTCGTTGTAAGCCCTGTAGCCATCAGTGCACCAAAAGGCCACATTAAACCCCGAGAGCAATTTCAGCAATTTACACAGCGTATTCTTGCTTCGAGAACCAAAAACATGAGCGATAATCCGCTTCAAACGCGGCTCCCATGCATACCACAGCCAGCGCTGTCGTTTCTTGTTGCCGACAAATGAACACATCTCGTCCACTTCGCAAATGAGTTGAATTTGCAGGTTATCCAGCAGCAGCGTTGTTACATTCCGCGGCGAGAGTTTTCTAAAGTCCGCACAACGGCATTGATACTGATATGTAACGCCCGCGCAGTGTCAAGAATACCGGCATTATTCATTGGCAAGTCAACGATTTGGTCTTTCATTCCAGGTTGGCAGGCGAGATAGGCATAATCAAGCTGGAAGGTTCGTTTTCAGGACTGACAACGGTAACGCTGATGACCACTTTCGCCATAACCGCGTTTCTTCACAGGGTCTGTCTGTTCACAAAACGGATACCTTACATCAACTTTAGCCATTCTATCCCCACATCCAAAATCGGAGATTTTACACTGTAATCAACATATTGAATACTTGCCCCATTTACAGAAAAGATATCACTTTACAAATAAATCTATATAATGATATGAGAAAAATAGTTGAGCATAGGTTTCACCAACCCAAAGCATTTTTTGCAAAGAATAATCTAGCATCAGATGCAAGTGCGGTAGCCATCATTTTTATATTCTTTTTGGTTATTAAAAATATTTTGTATATTCAAAATTAGAATTAAAAAAGGAAAAAGGTTATGGTTAACAATAAAAAAATTCCTTTCAAAGTATCAGCTCGTACAGCACGCCTGATAGGTAGAGAAAATATTGCTACCGCTAAGGGGGCAATCATTGAACTTGTTAAAAATGGATATGATGCAGATAGCCCAATTAGCATTGTTTTTTTTGATAACCGTTATTCAATACTTCATACAGATCTCACTGAATCTCTCTTCAATGAACTGGTTGATAAAGGAATAGATAAAAATCTGCTATTGTCAGTTTATGAATATAGTGTTGACTGTTATAAAATAAAGAATGCTATTGATAATGATATTCTCAAAGACTTAAAATCAAAATTATCACCTTTATCCTCTCTTTATATAGTAGATGCTGGCGAGGGCATGACACAGAAAATAATCCGCGATAACTGGATGACTATTGGAACGGATAATAAAGCTCATAATTACTTTACGAAAACAGGAAGGGTCAAGGCAGGAGCTAAAGGGATAGGTCGCTTTGCTTTAGATAAATTAGGCAGCAAAGCAGAAATGCTTACTTTTTTTAACCCAGATAATCATGAGACTGATATTGATGAGGATAATCAACCGACCCCTTATATAGGTTATAAATGGACTGTTAATTGGGAAGATTTTGAAGGCGAATTTAAAACCATTGAAAATGTTGCAGCAGAGTTAACCGGAGTGCAAAACTCATATTTATCAGCTCATTTAACTCAAGCATTACCAAAACATATTCTAGAAAAAATACCCAGAATAAAGAATTTAGAATATGGAACAATCTTAAAAATTACAGATTTGCGAGATTACTGGGATAACTATTATGTTGAGCAGGTCTATTCTGATTTGGAAGTTCTTGTCCCCCCAAGAGAAACTAATGAGTTTTCAATATATCTATTTAGCTCTTTAAATCCAGATGATTATGGGGAGGTTCTAGGCTCAATTTGTGATGATTTTGATTATAAAATTATTGCGAGAGCAGATGACCAACAGAATGTTGAAATAAAAGTTATTAGAAATGAATATGACATATCATCTATCCCAGTTGAGTTCTTTTCCAGACCGGCAATGAATGCATACCCCTATACAAGAAATGATTTTATTAAAGGCTATTGGAAAACAAATAAAACATTTTCACAATTATTACCCGGGTATAGTGAAGTTGATAGTGACAAGACGTTTAACGACATTGGTTTATTTGAGTTTTCTTTCTACTATATGAAAAAAATCTATTCTACACCTGATGCAGAGCGTTTTTTCTATAGATCTATATCTTCCAGTGCAAGAAAAGATTGGCTTCAGAAATTTGGAGGAATAAAACTTTTTAGGGACAATTTTCGCGTAAGACCATATGGTGAAATAAAAGATGTCGCATTCGACTGGTTAGGTCTTGGCAACAGGAAAGCAGCTAGTCCTGCCGGTATTGCAAAAAAAGATGGTCGATATCGAGTTGAGCCGGAAAACGTTGCTGGAGCTATAAAGATCTCAAGGCTTACGAACGTTAATTTTGAAGATAAATCAAGTCGTGAAGGCTTGCAAGAAAATAAGACATTTCAAATATTTAAAGAATTAATTGCATCAATAATAAATATATTTGAGTCTGATCGGTCCTATATTGCCCGCGAGATGAATGATTATGATGATGAAAGATATTCAGATATAAGGTCAAGGCAAGAGGCTGAAGGTATAGCAAGAAGAATTTTAGAACAAAGCAGAGAAAAAAAGAATTCAGAAAGAAATAAAAGCACCAACCACAAAGACAACACATCAAATAACAATGCTAGCTATGACTTGAAAGATCAACAACTCGCTATAATTGCCGAGTTGAATGAAAAGAAAGATGAAGAAATCGAAAGGCTAAAAGAAGAACAGAAAGTATTACGTGGCTTAGCTAGCAGCGGTATTGTATTGGCATCTTTTAGCCATGACCTTAGTAAACTTAATAGTCGGCTGGAATCACGTTTTGAAAAATTAAAAAAACTAATTTCCGAAAAAATTAATGAAATAGAATATATTGATGTAGAAAATAGAAAAAACCCCTTTTACTTGATGCAAAATATGAGAGAGCAAGATTTAAAATTAAAATCATGGCTCGCATTTTCTCTCGGAGCAGCTAGAAAAGATAAAAGAAAGCGTAAACAAATATTTTTGAAGAAATATTTTTCTGATTTTAAAGTTGATTGGTTATCAGTTCTGGAAGATAGAGGTGTTAATTTAGATATAAGCAACATTGAAGATTTAGATATGAGGATTTTTGAAATAGACTTTGATAGTATATTCAACAACCTTCTTGTTAATACCATTGACGCATTTAATTCATCAGCAAATAGTCTTCGCAGTATTATCATTTCAGTTACGAGCACCCAAAGAGAGATAGTAATTAATTATTCTGATAATGGACCGGGATTATCTAAGGATATTGAGAACCCTGAAAAAATATTTGAACCACTTTTCACTACTAAGCGAAATCCTCATTCTGGTGAAGAGGAGGGAACTGGTTTAGGCATGTGGTTAGTAAAATCAATTGTCGAAGAAAACGATGGTAATACAAAATTACTATACCCTGAATGTGGATTTGGTATTCGTATGTCATTCCCTGTAAAATATAAAAGATAATCTCATGTATAAAATATTATTTATCGATGAAGAAAATGATGCAATTGATGAATTTAAAGACTATGCGGATGAAACTACAACATCTGAGCAGATTCTAGTCGTTGCAGAGTTCCCCCAACCAACATTGGAGGAAATGATTCAAACTATTATAAAAATAAATCCTGATGCAATCATTACCGATTTCATGTTAAACGAGAAAAAAACCTCAATAAATTATGGCGTCGAATATAACGGTATTGATTTAGTTAAAAACTTCACATCTATAAGAGAAGGGTTTCCTTGTTTTGTTATGACATCCTTTGATGATGATGCAGTCAAAGAAAGCGATGACGTTAATATTGTATATATAAAAGAAATTCTTCACTCTGAAAAGAGTAGCAACGTTAAAGCAAGTTTTCTTGATAAAGTTGTCAGCCAGATTGCACACTATAGATCACGAATTGAAAGCTATGAAAATGAACTAAAGGCATTAATTGAATTAAGAAAGAGTGGTAAAGCCAACATTAGCGATGAAAATAGAATTATTGTATTAGATCAATTCCTTGAGCAATCAATTGATAGACAAAGCTCTATTCCTATGGAATTTAAGGAGCTATCTAACACTCATAGGCTTAATGAAATTCTCTCAAAAGTTGATAATTTACTTTCAAAAATAAATAAAGATGAATAAGACATTTAGACTACAAGCCCCTAAAAGAACTTGTGAAAAATCATATGCAATATACGGTCGATATAAACCATATTTGGCAAAAGATTTCTATAACCGCTGTGGATATACAAATTGCCCTGACTTTTGGTTTGGTGGGACAGGCAATTTTCACATAGACCATTTTATTCCTTGGAAAAAGCACCCAACTCAACCAAATCTAAAGACTGACTACAGCAACCTTGTTTACTGTTGTTCTTATGTGAATATTCTAAAGTCAGATGATGAAACAGCTTATCTAGATCCATGCACTGAGGATTATAATCATCATTTCTTAAGAGATGATTTCGGTAATATCTTAGCAAATAAGAAATCCACTAAAGCTGTTTATATGCATAATAAATTAAAGTTATATTTGAAGCGTTATCAAATCATTTGGATGCTTGAAAATTTATTTAGTCGTATGGATTCACTTAAAGAAGCGATTCAAAATTCGCCTGACGGGCAACAGAAAGATGAATTAAAATATGCGATGTCAGACTTAGCATGTGTGATGCTTGACTACAAAAACTATCTTTCTGAAAATCAATAATAAAATGAAAAATAAATTAATCTCATTTTTAAAAAGAAATAAAATAACTGAACCAAATCAGGTTGACAGACTATTAATATCAACATTTATATTTATGAATAAAATAAAAGTTAAAAATAATACTTTCATTTTAGAATATATAATTAGTGCTGAGGAGACATATGAGAATCAGCTTTTAAATGAGTTGTTACATATAGTTAAAAATGAGCTTGAGCATTTTGGATTTGAAGAATTAATAAAATTATTTGAATTTGTAATTTCTCCATCCGATAGAATAGTTAATGGTGCCGTTTATACGCCTCGCAAAATACGTGAATTTATCACCAAATCATCTTTTGACCATCTAAATATAAAAACCAACTTCTCCATTGCCGATATATCTTGTGGTTGTGGAGGTTTTTTATTTACCGCATGTAATCTAATTAAGATATTAACAAATAAAAATTATTTTTATATTTTTAAAAATAATATTTATGGCGTTGACATCAAGGAATACTCAGTAATAAGGACAAAAATTCTTTTAACTCTTTTAGCTATATCAAATGGTGAGGATAGAAAAAAATTTACTTTTAACATTTATTCTGGAGACTCATTATCGTTTGATTGGAAGCATCATATAAAATCCTTCACTGGATTTGATTCGATCATTGGCAACCCCCCTTACGTATGTTCTAGAAATCTATCCATTGCCACAAAAAATTTATTAAAAGATTGGTCAGTTTGCTCATCCGGCAACCCAGATTTATATATTCCTTTTTTCCAAATAGGTTTAGAACATTTATCAAAAGATGGCGTTCTAGGTTATATTACAATGAATAGCTTTTTTAAAAGTCTTAATGGAAGAGCCTTAAGAGAATATTTGCACAAAAATAATATCCATCTGAAAATTATTGATTTTGGTTCTGAGCAAATATTTGAATCTAAAAACACCTATACCTGTATATGCTTTTTGAGTAAGACTAAACTCGGCTCAATTGACTATATCCATTCAAATAGCAAAATTATAACATCAAATAATCTATTGTTTGAAAAAATAAGCTACGAACGCCTTGATCATAAAAAAGGATGGAACTTACGCAGAAATAAAATAATGGATAAAATAGAATCCACTGGAAAACCTTTTGGCGAAATATACAAAACACGCCATGGACTTGCAACCCTAAAAAATAGCATCTATATATTTAGACCAACCCACCATGATGAAAAATTCTACTATACTATTACCGATGATAATAAAACTCACAAGATAGAGAAGAAAATATGCAGGGATGTCATTAACTCTAATAAACTTAGTAGCAATTACAGCCTTGCTGAATTAACAGAGAAAATCATTTTTCCATATAATGATGAAGAAAACCCTCAAATCATTCCTGAAAATGAGATGATTAAATACTTTCCTTTTACCTACTCCTATCTTTCAAGTAAAAAAGACATTTTATCCCTTAGAGACAAGGGCAATAATAAGGATTACCCAAGTTGGTATGCTTTTGGAAGAACTCAATCCTTACAAAAAATAAAAAATAAACTCTTTCTTCCTAAGATATCAAAATCATCACCATACAGTATCATATCAACTGACGAGAACTTGAAGTTTTACAATGGGATAGCTATAGTTGAACACTCCTTAAATGAATTGCTTTTCATTCAAAAAATAATAAATTCTCGATTATTTTGGTATTACATAACAAATACCAGCAAACCCTACTCTTCAGATTACTTCTCCCTAAATGGGAATTATATAAATAATTTCGGAGTGTATCAATTCCCTGTTGATGAAATTAATTACATAATTTCAGAAAATGATAAAAATAAACTTGATAGTTTTATTGAAAATAAATATGGCGTAAAAGTTCCGCAAAATTAAAAATGCATCTCAATTTATTAGGGTACCCTTGGCTTTCTGAATTTATCTATTTTGAACGGCTTTGTTGAATAAATCGAACTTTTGGCCGCAATCAGGATCAGATCACCACATTCAGGCCCCTCTGGCGGTATCACGTGGCAAAAAAAGTTCAAAATCACCAACTGGTACGCCTATAACAAGGCTCTCGTCAATCTAGGCTCACTGACTTCTGGCTTGATGAGTCGACCATTCAGGCCTGGAATGACGAACCCGAAACGTCTTCACGTGGTCGTTCGCAACGTTATTCTGAGCTCACTATTTCCACCGTACTGATGCTAAAACGCATCTTTCGCCTCACGCTGCGCAGGCATTTATTGATTCCATTTTTACCTTAATGAAGTTCCCACTCCGTTGCCCGGATTACTCCTGCGTCAGCATCCCTTTCAAAAACCCCACGCGCGGTGAAATTCCCACCTGGTTATCGACTCCACCGGATTAAAAGTCTTCGGTGAAGGTCAGTGGAGGGTGAAAAAGCATGGTCAGGAAAAGCGACGCATCTGGCGGTCGACGCCGTTACTAACGAAGTTATCTGCGTTGACCTGTCCCTGAACAACGTGACCGATGCAGAGGCCTTCCCAGGGCTTATCCGCCAGACCCACCGGAAAGTCAGTGTCACTTCAGCGGATGGCGCTTATGACACAAAACGGTGCCACGACGAAATGCGGTGCAAGAAAATCAAGACACTTATCCCGCCGCGAACGCGCGCAGGTTACTGGCCACCGGAATATACTGACAGAAATCAAGCGGTGGCGAGGCAAATGCTTACTAGAAATGGAACACGGCTTACAACCGGCGGTCGGTGGCCGAAACGGCGATGTACCGAGTCAAACAGCTGTTTGGTGGGCATCTTACACTGCGGGATTACGATGCGCAGGTCGGTAAGGCTATGACCATGATCCGTGTTTGAACAAAATGACACGTGCAGGTATGCCAAAAAGTGTACGGATTGTCTGAGAAAATGACTGACAGGAGGATCTGTTATCTAGATCCTATTTATTCAACAAAGCCCAAAATAGCTTACAAACATAATCTAACAGGGTGCTTATCCTCCCAAACTAAACTGCTCGACCACAGCGATAGCAATACCAATGGCCGACTCCCATGCGGGTTGTGGTTGACCTGTAGGGATGTTCTCTTAAATAAAAAGGGAAACCTCCCCAAGAGAAATTTTTTCCCTTGGGGAGTGAGGTTACTAGGTAACCTTGGGTAAAAAATCAGTGCTGAGTTGGTTTGTCGCCTGCCTCATCGATACAGACGTGTTGGACTTTCTCCGGCACAATTTCCATTACGGCAACCAGGAAGTTACTCGGAGTCAGTAAGGGACTTCGGGGAGACCAGACGTTCTGGTCAATCCTGTCCAGGTGGTACTTTTCGACCAGTTGGTTTATCGCTTCAAATACCGGGACGTTAAGTTCAACCAGCTCCTGCACAACAGCATCGTCATGCAGGTTGGTGTCGTTCAACGTCAGCCCAAAATGCTTCTCCAGCAAATACGCCGCTATCGTCTGGTATTCACGAACTTCATGGGTATCCATCGTTAATTTCTCCGATATGGGCTCAAGCTGCGGCCAGGGCTTGTTCACGTAAAATAAGGTACTCAAAGGCTTCACGGGCAAAACGGCTTGCCTGGAAGATAACCTTCTTGTCTTCTTTCAGTGTCTTCAGCCATGATGCGATATAGCTCTCATGCTGAACGTCCCCCTGGATACCCACTTCGGCGCACAAAAATGCCGAACCGATTTCCGCCACAAGCTCTTCGAACGCATACACCGGGTCCCCGAACCGGCGTGAAGAAGACGTGATGCCTTCTCGCGCCAGGCGGGAGATGTGACCGGTTGAATGCACCAGCTCATGCAACAGTGTACTGTAGTAATCTGCCGGGCGATGGAACTGCACCGCTTCTGGCATCGTGATACGGTCGGCTCTAGGGCTGTAGAACGCCTGATCCTGATGCCGGTGTACCACCGGTACGCCACTGCAGGCAACCACCTGTTCTGCCCGCTGGATACGCTCAATATCGTGTTGCTCGGGTGTTTCCTCAGCATCACCGGCCACACTCACCGGCGTCAGCAATTTCTCGGGTAAATTCTCACACTGCTCAACGTTGAACAGGTGAAAACTGGTCATGAAATTCCGCCTGGAGACCACGGCGTTACCCTTCTCATCAAAAAGAGGCTTGCCTTGCTCGTCAGTCTCTTTTTTTTCGAACGGCTTAAACAGGGTCACCAGTGTGGATTTCTCACCTTTACGCACGTTACCGCCCACATCCAGTGCCTGTTTGAACGTCAGCCAGCGATGTGAGGTAAACCCCTTCTCTGCTGCATCAATCCACAGCAGCAACACATTGATACCGCTGTAGGCCCGTCCAGTAATCGCGTTGGCCGGTAACCCGCTCATGCTGACAGAACGGCCACCGGCAACAGTACGCCACGGTTTACGCCACGGAGACGTGCCCTTCTCCAGCGCCGCGACGATTTTATCCGTCACGACCTGGAACAGGTCCACTTTATCCTGGTGACGTGATGCTGCCTTTTTCCTGGTTTGTTTCGTTGTCATGGTAAGTCCTCGCCATAAAAAACGAGGACTTACCCCTTTGCGGGAATAAATCCCCGCAAGGGTTGACAGTGCTAGAATCGTATTAATCGATAATAGCGTCAGTGTGGTGAAGCCCTGGTGGTAACGTCACCGCCAGATGTAAGTGGGTGTTTAACCAGTCTGCCACCTGTTGCCACTCGGTACGTCCGACCGTCGAATGAAGGGCGTAGCACGTCGGGCAGTAATGGCTGACCAGCAGCAGTACCGCCATCACCATAAAATCGTAAGGGTGATGGAAGGTATTGCACTGACTTTGCCGCCGTTCGGAGGAAAGCAACCGAACCAGGCAAAGCGGATCACCTGACAGGCCTGCGCCAAAATCACCGTTAAAGGCGATAACGCCCAAACCCACCATACTGTCGTCATACCTCAGTGGTTGTGTTCCACTGTGATCATAGACAGTCAAGGGTTTACCCAGCCAGCAAAAACCCGACTCGTTGCGAACCCGATGATGCACCTGAGTTACTGCACGACACAGCTCACTCCAGGCTTCATGGGGAACCGTCTCGATATGGATGAAGAAGTAACATCGACGCATTACCATCCCTCCAGAATTGCTCTTGATTCTTCTAGCCCTACTTCAAAGAAGTGATCCCAGGCTCCAGGGCAAACCGTTCTGCCCAGAGCAATGACATCATCGAACAAAACTTTGCAGGACGGATGGGTATAACGGAGTGAGTCCAACCCACATTTTCTCGCAAACGTTTGAGCCATATGAGCAACCGCCCAGATGTTATCGGTAAAATTGTCTTCATCCGGCTGTGTGCCAATGCCCAATTTCTCGTGTGCTGCAATCACCAGCAAATCACCTTCAAGGTTCGCCAGTTCACACAAGTCATCGAGAGAAAAGGGGCCGTTGGCCTGGTTTGTCGTCATCATGGTAAGTTCCTCTATAATTAAAAAAGGGACTTACCCCCGATAGGGAGGTCAGTCCCTATGGGTAAGTAAAATCAAAACATCGGTTTAGCTGCCCTGGGTTCGAACAACCTCTAATGCAGCCTCCAACGTTAACCAGCAGATCCCCGTGTTGGCATCAAAGTCATGAACAGCCTGTTCAAGGGCTGCTATGGCTTCGCCAAGGGTCGCCGTCTCGTCTTGAGACTGGACATCTTCGGCGTACCACAGATCCAGCAGGATCATTTCGTCCTGATCCGCATGCCGTTGAAGTTTTTGAATGGCTTCAGCCACGGTTAAGATAGCGGCCATCAGTCAATCGCTCCGCCAATAGCAGCCCATTCAGGATGCCGCACCGCAAAATCACGCAGTCGGTGGTAGCTCTCGATAATAAAGTCATGACCGGACTCCGCCAGGACGCACAGGGCATACAATGACACCGTCATCCCCAGCGCCTGGGCACTCATCTCACCCCGGTAATAGTTTGAGTGCACCTCAACACGATAGGTTTTTTCTGTCTGCGGACAGACAAAGAATCCGCCATCGGATTGGTGTACCAGTGCCAGAAATCACTGCCATAGTCCTCGCCATAGTCCTGACTGAACTTACGGGCATAGGCGTAGGACATCTGAGTAAAGCTGACCACATGGAGCGTGGCACTGTCCTGGGAAAAACCCTGTTGGACGAGTGCCGATACCAGGTTGTAGAACCCGGTCATCCAGTCCGTGTTCTCCGCCGTTACGGCGGGTGTTTTTGTCATCTGTGTCATTCCAGGCCTTCTCCAAAAAAAGAGCGGAACCTGCCCTTTGGGGGACACGTCCCGCAAAGGATTGAGTAACAATAAGGTTATGCGACATTCACCACAGACTTGGGTAGCAGCATCTCGCCGTGTTCGTTCACCATCGCTATACGTTCACGCAATAAACGACAGGCATGGCTGAAACATCGCCGATCACGCTCACTCGCTCGCTTACAGCTCAGATTTTCCAGTTCTGCAAGGTGACGTTGCGCACTACTCCGCCATGAGCGTCGCTCATCATTCCCAACGCAGGCGCAGAAATGGGCATTCGCCAAGGTAAACAGTCGGTCCGTTGCATTCCGGTATTCCGCGACAAGAACAAAGGTTGTCATAAGTCACTCCGTATCAAATATGACG
>NZ_NRQY01000001.1:1945675-2068310 GCF_003996855.1 Morganella morganii
ATTACCCCCCAACCCTGCTGCTGATCGGTATTCTGATTGTCACCCGCATCCACCAGCTCGGTCTGAAAGGGCTGCTCAACAGTACGAACGTGGTCTGGGAAGGGACTCTGGGTTTCCTTGGTCATATCACACTGAGTGATGCGCTGGTTGTCCGCCTGAGCAATGTGTTCGGCACACCGGCGGCGGCAGATTATAAAACCCTGTATGTCCCGGCGCTGATCCCGTTCTTCCTGGTCGTGCTTATCGGTATTTTCCTGTTCCGCCTGAAACGGACACAGGTAAAAACCATGTTTGTGCAGACCGCACAGCAGACCAACAAACCGTTTATTGCCCTGTTCGGCGCACTGATTATGGTAAACCTGATGATGCAGGGCGGTGAAAATGCGCCGGTTTACATTATCGGCCGCTCACTGGCGGGAGCCACCGGCGAGAGCTGGATCTACTTCGCCTCTTACCTCGGCGCACTCGGCTCGTTCTTCTCCGGCTCCAATACAGTATCCAACCTGACGTTCGGCGGTATCCAGCAGTCGATTGCGCAAACCACCGGGCTGAATGTCAATTTAACCCTCGCGCTCCAGTCTGTCGGCGGTGCGATGGGGAACATGGTGTGTCTGAATAATATTATCGCTGTCTGTACGATTCTCGGCATTACCAACGCCGAAGGGTCAATTATCAAAAAGACAGTGATTCCGATGTTTATCTACGGCGTGATTGCCGCCGTGATGGCACTGATACTGACCCTGTAACCGGGCACAGTGCTGAGTTTGTTACACACATATACAGGTATTTAAGATGATTATTTCCGCTTCAACAGACTACCGGGCGGCCGCTGAATCCAGACTGCCACCCTTCCTGTTTCACTATATTGACGGCGGGGCGTATGCCGAGCATACCCTGAAGCGCAATACAGCGGATCTGGCGAATATCGCCCTGCGTCAGCGGGTGCTGCGCGATATGTCTTCTCTCAGTCTGGAAACAGAACTGTTCGGGGAAAAACTGGCGATGCCGGTTGCGCTGGCACCGGTCGGACTGACCGGGATGTACGCGCGGCGCGGTGAAGTGCAGGCGGTGAAAGCGGCAGCCAATAAAGGTGTTCCGTTTACCCTGTCCACCGTCTCCGTGTGCCCGATTGAGGAAGTCGCACCGGCGATTGAGCGCCCGATGTGGTTCCAGCTCTATGTACTGCGCGATCGCGGTTTTATGAAAAATGCCCTGGAACGCGCCAAAGCCGCCGGGGTCAAAACGCTGGTCTTTACTGTCGACATGCCGGTGCCGGGAGCGCGTTACCGTGATGCCCATTCCGCGATGAGCGGCCCGAATGCCGCCATGCGCCGCGTATTACAGGCAATGGTTCATCCGCGCTGGGCGCTGGATGTCGGCGTGCTGGGCAAGCCGCATGATCTGGGCAATATCTCGGTCTATCGCGGCGCGCCGACCAAACTGGAAGACTATATCGGCTGGCTGGGCGCGAACTTCGATCCGTCCATTTCCTGGAAAGATCTGGAATGGATACGCGAGTTCTGGGAAGGCCCGATGATTATCAAAGGGATTCTGGACCCGGAAGATGCAAAAGATGCGGTACGCTTCGGTGCGGACGGTATTGTGGTGTCAAACCACGGCGGCCGCCAGCTCGACGGCGTGCTCTCTACCGCCCGCGCCCTGCCTGCCATTGCCGATGCGGTGAAATCAGATATCACGATTCTGAGTGATTCCGGTATCCGTAACGGCCTCGATGTGGTGCGGATGCTGGCGCTGGGGGCGGATTCTGTCCTGCTCGGCCGTGCCTTTGTTTACGCCCTGGCGGCACAGGGGCAGGCGGGGGTCGAAAACCTGCTTGATCTGATTGATAAAGAGATGCGTGTGGCAATGACCCTGACCGGTGCAAAAACCATCCGTGATATCACCCGTGACTCGCTGGTGAATCTGCCCGGCTGATCCATTTCTACTTTTCTGCAAAAGCCACTCCCCGGAGTGGCTTTTTTGTTTTGTGTGGTTTTTCTGTGTAATTAGCACTGTTAATTATGATCAAACTCACACAAAACAACATAAATCAAAATAATTAGCTAATAATTAAACAGCATTAAATAAAACAAAATCGTGAGATTTTTAGTTAATCACACTAACAAATACACATAATCACGCTATTTTCCCAAAATTGAATCAATTCAGTGATTATTTCATAAACAATGCATCTTATTTTGATGTGTTGATTTACGTTGTTATACAAAGCAATATCAACAAAAAACAACAATAAGTCGTTACTTACCCTGAACCCTCCTGAGGTCCGATTATGAAAAAAATTGTCATACTGGGCAGTAGTGGCGGGAACCTGTACAACCTCGGTGGTGCAGATCCTGAAAAACTTCTGAGCGAAATCTACACACAATGTCAGTCTGCCGGTGTTTCTGTTGCCGCAGTTCAGTTTATTGCAGCGCAGGCATCGATGGATGTTGCTAAACCCTCTACCGCCGCCGCGGTGTATACCCTGACAGATTCAGATGCTGTACCTGCGGTCACATTTTCCGGCACACTCGCGGAAGTGAATGATGCCGTTCGCGGCAGTGATGAACAGATTGCCCGGCTGATAGAACAGGGCGATATCGACGGCGTCATTGTTATGAGCGGTGATCCGCACAACGCTAACCGTCTCGCACTTCAGGCGGCAGCAGAAAAGAAAGTCCCTATCGCCGGTACCGGCGGCACCTCGATGGCCCATATCGCCGCCGCCGGTGCCAATGTGATTGCCACTTCCGGCACAACCGGTACCACCAGCAGAACCAGGGCGATCTCGTTTATCTCCTCTCTGTGCAAACACTGGGGCATGAAATTCCGTCCGGTACTGGGCAGTGCAGGCAGCACCGGCGGGCCGTCCGATAAGAGCCTGCTTAAGCGGATGAATATCCGCGGCATTATGATCCCCGCCCTGCCCGGCTTTATTGCCATGGCGATTGTGCTGGCGCTGAGTCACATTCCGGGGCTGGAAAGCCTGGATGCCATTTTCCAGCTGCTGCTCAAAGGGCTGCCGGTGATTGTGGCGGTGATTGCCGCCAAACAGGTTTCCGAACTGGATGAAGTCTCTATTGTCTCCGGAGTTGTCGCCGGGGTGCTCTCTGTCGAGGGCGGGCTGATTGGCGGGATCGCAGGCGGGATCATGGCAGGTATTTTTGTCCGCTATCTGTTTGCCCTGTGTATCAGCTGGAAGTTCCCGATGACCACCGTCAACATTGTGGCGGGCGGGATTTCCGGTCTGGCCGCTGGTCTTATCATGTTCTACTTCCTCAGCCCGCTGGCACTGCTGGCCGGTAACTACATAAAACTGGCGCTGGAAAGCACCCTCGCCTTCAGCCCGGTTCTGGCGGGACTGCTGGCCGGTCTGGTTATCTGGCCTGCAATTCTCGGCGGTGTGTATCACGCAGTGATCCTGCCGCTGGTGCTGCTTGAGATGGAGAAAACCGGTGTCAGCTTCCTCGGCGCGGTGGATATGGTCGGGCTGGTGATGGTGGCAGCCGGTATTAACCTGGCAAACGTCATTGCCCCGCGTGAACGCAGTGAAGCTGCTGTCGCCGCACCGGGACTGCTTATCAATCTGGGATTCGGCACCTTTGTGGAATCGGCGTATCCCTTCATGTTTGCCAACAAAATCGTTTTCGGCGGCGCCATTCTTTCCGCCGGGATCGGCGGCATGATGCTCGGTATGTTTAATGTCAAAGGGGTGGCGTATGTGCCGGCATTTGCCTCCCCGTTCTTATCCAATAATGCACTGTACATGGCGCTGACCATGACTGTGATCCTGATTTTAACCTGCACCATTACTGTCATCGCCAACCGTTTCAGTGCCGTGACAACCGCGAAAGCTGCGGGCTGATGCAAAGACAACACAGCAAATAATAAGTGTGAAAAATATCACACGCCAACACCAGGGCTTTATAAAAACGGCACCTCCGGGTGCCGTCATACAAAAACACAAAAAAGTAATAAGAGGTTGATATGTTTATAGGTGATATGAATAAAAAACGTGAACAGGCGATGGCGAAAGTCAGAAATGCGATTGCGCTGCACAACGGGCAGACGCTGCTCAGCACAGGTATCACCGGTGATGACGCGCGACTGGCGAAAGCCGTCTGTGATGCAGGAGTCAAAATGCTGGAGCCGAACCATCCGGCGCTGGCGCTGGCACGCGGACACAGAGGTGTGAATAATATGCACGCTGCCGAGCAAATCCGTCATGAGATCTCCACCGCGCAAATGGCAGAAGCCGTTAACGGTATCCGTAATGTAATCCCGGATGATGTCTTTATTACCGTCGGTATTGCCGGAGGGTTCACCGAAACCATCCCGGTGCCGGTGACAGAAGAGGATATTTTACAGATTGCCCGCGCCGGTGCGGACGGCCTGCACACCCATAAATCCACCTTTGAAGATCTGGCAGACATTGTCAATCTCGCACACCGCTTCGGTCTGACCGTGGATGCTTACATCGGGCACCCTGACGATCTGCACACCTTTGGTATCCCGGCGGAAACCCCGGAAGAGGTCGCGGAAGTGGCGAAGAAAATGGAAGACATCGGCGTGGATATGATCGGCCTGATGACCGGTATGAGCTACGAAGGTGTGGCTGCCGGTGAAATTCCGGATCAGATTAAAGCCCGTCTGAAAGCGCTGACAGGTGCAGTCAGTGTTCCGACACTGGCAGAAGGCGGTATTAACGTCGCCAATGCCAAAGCATTTAAAGAAACCGGAGTGAATATTTTGGTGGTCGGCACCGCGATTGATAACGTGGTGTGTCAGGCAGCCGCGCAGGTCACTCAATCCTTTATTCATCACAACTGATTGGTATTCCCATGCGGGGGCACTGCTCCCGCTGAGGCTTTTTATGACCACACTGGCTATCGATCTCGACGGCACCCTGCTGCACCCGGATAATATGATTTCAGAGGCTAACCGCCGGGCACTGCTGGCTCTGCCGCCGGAAACGGATATTGTGATCTGCTCTGCCCGCCCGCTGCGGGCAATTCTGTCTCTGATGAACAGTGCCGGACTGCTTCCGGTACTCCAGGCTATCGGTGCCTGTAACGGCGCGGTGATTTATGACTGCTGCACGCAAGCCGTTCTGAGCCGGACAACCCTGTCTCAGGCGGTGTTATCTGCACTGCAAAGCCTTCTCACCACCGGCTGGCATGCCTTCGGTGAAGATGCCCTGTTCTGCCCGCCCGGAGAAATATCAGAATACACAATTCATGAGGCGGAATTATTCAGCCTGCCAATACAAACGCTGGCAGCGGATGAGATCCTCCGCCGGACAGATATCATTAAAATCACTCTGTGCGGAAAAGCGGACATTCTGCACCACCGGGCAGAAATCCTTCGTCCGCAGTTACCGGCGGATATCAGTGCTTTCTTTACTGATCAGCACTATTTTGAACTGGTGCCGGCATCTGTCAGTAAAGGAAGTACCCTGCATATACTGGCGGAGCGCGGTATTCTCCGGCCCAGAACTATTATGGCAATCGGGGATCAGGAAAATGATCTTTCCTTATTTGCCGCAGCGGATATCCGTGTGGCAATGGGCAATGCTGTACCGGCACTAAAGCAGGCCGCCGGGTATATTACGGCTGACTGCCGGAAGGATGGTGTCGCTGCCGCACTTCAGCATTATATGACGGCATTCCGCAACGGCGCATAATGCGCTAATATTGTTCATGTTTACGAGTGTGATGAGAACGGTCATGAATCCGATAAAAAGAAAGGAATACATTCTCGATCTGCTGAATCAGAAAGGGGAAGTCAGTGTGCAGGATCTTACTGATACGCTGAATGTCACCTCTGAGACGATCCGCCGCGACCTCTCCATTCTGGAGAAAGAAGGCGAGATCATCAAAATTCACGGCGGGGCGATGAAGAAAAAGAGTGTCAGTGAAGGCAGTTTTGAACAGCGGCTGGAGCTGAACCGCGAGGAAAAAATGACTCTCGCACGCTATGCCGCCGGACTGATTTCCGAGCACGACACACTGTATATCGACTCCTGTTCAACAACCCTGCTGTTTTCCGCGCAGTTACCGGCGATTGCATTTACCGTTTTCACCAATTCCGCCCTTATCGCGGATAAAATCGCCTCGCAGAACCCGCTGGCAAAAGTGTATGTGCTGGGCGGCGAATACAGCCATGAATTCCGTGCCAATCTCGGCGCGAAAACCCTGCATGAAATTGATCATATTTATGCAGACTTTGCGTTTGTCGGCGCAGGCGGCGTACGCGATGAAGGCATTCTGGTCAAAAGTGTTGAAGAAGGCATGATTGCACGGAAAATGCTGGAAAAAAGTAAGCAGAAAATTATTCTGGCCGACTCCAGCAAATTCGGCCAGCAGGGGATTTTAAAAATCGCGGAAATTGCCGTTATCGACAAAATTATCTGTGACGATAAATGGCAGAAAGCACACGAATTTCGCGAAAGATATCCGGAAAAAGTCGTTATTGTTCCCTAACTTTACGGCTGTGACGGTTCGCTGTGATGGCAGCTCATCTTCCCGTCTTTCATCACCACATTAAGACTGCCGTCATAAAACTCCGCCAGAAAAACGGTGTCAGGGTCATCAACGCCCTGCTGTTTCAGGCGGTCTGACAGCCATTCCTCATCGCGACCAATCTGCTCCAGCTCATGTTTGCGCGGCACGCCGTCTTTCATCACAATGACAGACGGCATCTGTGACTGGTCACAAATCACCGTCAGCTGGCCGTCCGGCTCGATCTGCGCATAGTACACATCACGGAATGAATAGATCCCCTGCGCATGCATGCGGGAGGTGATATTCAGAATATCGATTTTATTCCGCTTCTCATGAATACTGTCCATGATAAACGCCCCGTTCTTAATAATGGGGATCGGGTTACCGATAGTTACCGCCCGCAGAACATTGATATGTTTACTGACCCAATTGATTATGCTGATAAAACTCACACCCATCAGCAGTATAATAATATATTGCGTCAGCGGAATAGTATCACTGTAAATAACCCCGCCGATGATGCCGCCCAGCACAAAGTTTCCGATAAAATCAACCGGTGTCATTTGTGACAATTGCGTTTTACCGGAGATATTCATGTGCGTTAACACAATAACGAAGCCGATGATAAATTTGACGATAACCAGCAGATAATATGTCATGGTATTTCCTTACACAGACAACTAACGATAACCAACTGAAATTAATCATATTATTACGCAGTGCTTATAAGACTACATTCTGTATTGATATTACCGGATATTTTTATACAACGGGGTATTATTTTATGACGTTACCGATAATTTATCCTCAGCACTATACAACCGGCTATTCATTTTCTATGCTGAAAGGGATAACCCTGACAAAACATTATATCTGTCAGCAGACTGCCTGATTTTATTATATAATCAATAATCGCGGACATAATGTTATCCGGTTATATTACTGAAGAGGAATTAATCATGAAGAAAGCATTATTAAGTTCACTCATCCTTGCGGGGGTATTTGCACTGGCCACCGGGTGTGACGACAGCAGCAAAACCGATCCTGCCGCGCAGAAAGCGCAGGAAGGTGCCGCGCAGATGAAAGAAGCCGCTGAACTGAAAGCGGATGAATTAAAGCAGGATGCCAAAGACGCTGCGGATAAAACAGAACAGAAAGCCGCTAAACTGAAACAGAATGCGACAGAAGCCGCCGGTGATGCAAAAGAAAAAGCCGGTGCGGTGATGGCTGATGCAAAAGAGAAAGCCACCGAAATCCGTGATAATGCCGATGCCAAAGCGGATGAACTGAAAAAAGAAGCTGATGCCCTGCTGGCAGACGCCAAAGATAAAGGCGAAGACGCCAAAAAAGCCGCGGAAGAAAAAGCCGCAGAGCTGAAACAGAAAGCGGATGAGGCCAAAGCCGCCGCTGATAAAAAAATTGATGAGCTGAAACAGGATGTCTCAGGAAAATCCGGGGATGCTCAGTAAAACCTGAGCAGGTAATATCCCGTATCAATCCGTAAAACAGCTGTCAGCCGGAAACAATCCATGTTTCCGGCTTTTTTATTGTATTTTTTCAGTCACTTTACGGACTACGGTAAAGAAAATTCACAGATAAAAATACCTCTGTTTTCCGCAAAAACCCCCATGACTTGCCGCAGAGTGACATTTTTGGCACTATAATCCTCTTTTTTTCACCAACCGGGGGAATAAAATCTAAAATCACTGTTTTTTTCCCGCAGGTTTATCCTGTATTCACCTCCGTTTTTCTGATCTCCCGCTGACTATTCTGCCGGGGTTTCTATTTTACCGCTACGCAGCCGCGTACCGTTTTCAGAAGGAAAATCTGACGCTTTGATGCAGTACTCCCCTTTTTACTGCCGGCGTTATCTGCAACTGATAAAAGGAATAATTCATGAGTCATCAGGACACTGAACAATCCGCAAAAAAAATGAAGATTAATCCGCCGGTTTTTTATATTTCGGCTCTGATTATTCTCCTGATTGTCGGCTTTGCCGCCCTGTTTCCCCAGACGGCGGACATACACCTTAAAGCCCTTCAGACCAGCCTGTTTAAAAATGCCAGCTGGTTCTATATCCTCGCCGTCGCCCTGATTTTACTGAGTGTCACCTTTATGGGGCTGTCCCGTTTCGGTGATATTAAACTCGGCCCGGATCACGCCCGTCTGGCAGCGGATTTTCTGGGCCGGGCTGATGGGTGTGGTGGCTATCACCCTGCTGCTGGCCGGGGGATTATCTGCCCTGCAAACCGTGACCATCGCCAGTGCCCTGCCGTTTGCGGTTGTGCTGTCGTTCTCAATTTACGGACTAATTAAAGCACTGCGGATTGATGTGCATAAACGCGACAGTCAGCAGCTGGCGACCATTGCACCGACCGCAAGCCGTAACCCGATTCCGTGGCAGCGCCGTCTGCGTAATATCGGCTATTTCCCGAAACGTTCTCTGGTTAAGCGCTTTATTGATGAAGTGGTGTCAGAGGCGATGGATATGGTGTCGCAGGAGCTGGAAAAACAGAGCACCCCGAGCCATATCGACCGCAGCCGCGATGACCGGATCACCTTTGAGGTGGATCTGGGGGATGATATGAACTTTATCTATGAAACCCGCCTGCGCTATTACAATCAGCCGTCCTTTGCCCTTTCCGGGATGACGGATGAGGAAAAAGATGAGGAGCACCGCTATTACCGTGCTGAAATTCATCTGAAAGAGGGCGGGCAGGATTATGACATCATGGGCTGGAACAAAGAGCAGATCATTCATGACATCCTTGACCAGTATGAAAAACATATTCATTTCCTGCATCTGCTCGGCAAGAAATAAATCTGTCACTGAAACCGCGCCGCTCACCTGAGCGGCGTTTTTTTATTCCTCTTCTCCGCCGTCACGCTGCGGCAGCGCAACCAGATCATCCAGCAATGCATAGAGCTGACGTACCTTCTCCGGCGTGAACTGTAATTCCAGTGCCTGATAGCCGGTCTCCACTTCTGCCTGAACACGGTGGTACAGCGCTGTGCCCTCGTCAGTCAGGGAGAGATAGAGTTTGCGCTGGTCACTGAGAGGCTTGAGGCGGTGAATAATGCCGGCTTTTTCCATCCGCGTCAGAATACCGGTCAGGCTGGGACGCAAAATACAGCTTTTCTGTGCGAGGAGATGAAAATCGAGTGACGGGGTCTTAGCCAGTATGCGGATAATCCGCCACTGCTGCTCTGTCAGCTGGTGTGTTTTCAGGGTCGGGCGAAAATAGCCGAGGACCACTTCACGGGCCTGCAAAAGGGCGATAAGTAATGATTCATGCATAATGGGTAATTTCTCCGCGATGTACTCACATCATAAACATCGCCGTTATCAAAAAAGGCGCAATTTTATCGGGAAAATGCGCAATCAGACATCCTCTGTTAGAATAAAAAGTATATCAGTCATAAAGACTCAAAGGACTCTCCTTTTATTAACGCTATATTAACAATAAATCAATGGTCTTCTGCTGATATCTCAGTGCCCTCATCACTTTTTTGAGAAAACGCAACGGAGCTCTCTATGTTCACCTCATCGTTAACCGATCCCTCCTTTTCCCTGCTGCACACCGGCGGCTATATCAATGGTCAGTGGACCGATGCACAGGATAAGGCCACGTTTGATGTGACCAACCCGGCCACCGGCGGACTGATCACCCGCGTCAGCGACCTCGGCGCACATGAAACGCAGCTTGCCATTGCGGCCGCAGAAAATGCCCTTCCGGGCTGGCGCACCCTGACCGCCAAAGCCCGTGCGCAGATCCTGCGGCGCTGGTTTGATCTTGTCATGGAAAATCAGGAGGAACTGGCACAGCTCCTCAGCCTGGAACAGGGTAAACCACTGGCAGAGTCACGCGGGGAAATCGCCTACGGCGCAAGCTTTATCGAATGGTTTGCCGAAGAAGGTAAACGCGTGTACGGCGAAACCATTCCGGCCACACAGAGCGGACAGCGGATTGCTACCATCCGCCAGCCGATCGGGGTGGTCGGTGCTATCACGCCGTGGAACTTCCCGAATGCGATGATCACCCGCAAAGCGGCTCCGGCGCTGGCGGCAGGTTGCACGATGGTTCTGAAACCGGCGGCAGAAACCCCGCTTTCCGCCCTGGCACTGGCGGCACTCGGTGAGCAGGCCGGTATTCCTGCCGGGGTGTTTAATGTCGTCACGGGGCTTGATGCGGCCGCTATCGGCGGTGAACTGACCACCAGCCCGGTCGTGCGCAAAATCTCCTTTACCGGCTCCACCCGCGTCGGCAAACTGCTGATGGCACAGAGTGCGGAGACGGTAAAAAAACTGTCTCTCGAACTGGGCGGAAACGCCCCGTTTATTGTGTTTGATGATGCCGATCTTGATGCGGCGGTTGCCGGTGCCATGGCTGCCAAATTCCGTAACAGCGGGCAAACCTGTGTCTGTGCCAACCGCCTCTATGTGCAGGACGGTGTGTATGACGCCTTTGCCGCCAAACTGTCGGAGGCGGTCAGCGCGCTGCATGTTGCACCTTACACTGATGAAAACGCACAGCAGGGGCCACTGATTAATGAAGCGGCCATCCGCAAAGTCAGTGAGCATATCGCGGATGCGGTCAGCAAAGGTGCAACGGTGCTCAGCGGTGGTAAACCGGCGGCACAGGGCGGATTATTTTTCGAGCCGACCGTCCTGACCGGTGTTACCGCAGACATGCTTGTGACCCGCGAGGAAACCTTCGGTCCGCTGGCACCGCTGGTACGCTTCCGGGATGAAGAAGAGGCTATCCGCGCGGCAAACAGCAGTGAATTTGGTCTGGCGGCCTATTTCTATTCCCGCGATATCGGCCGGGTCTACCGCGTAGCGGAAGCACTGGAGGCCGGAATGGTCGGTATTAATGAAGGGATTATTTCAACGGAAGTGGCGCCGTTCGGCGGCATCAAGCAATCCGGCCTCGGCCGTGAAGGCTCCCGTCACGGCATTGATGACTATCTGGAAATCAAATATCTCTGCTTCGGCGGTATCCGTTAATCCCCGCTGACCACCCCGTGCGGCGGCCTCTTCCGGCGGCCGCATTTTCTGACTCTCCCTTGTATTTTTCCCCGGCTATCATTAGACTGCGTATCATTCGCAAATAAGCAACAATTGCGTCACATTTTTATCCCACCGGGAGTTGGTATGTCTTTGGATAATTCACAGCGTCTGCTGTTCCGCGACGCAATGGCGACACTCTCCGCTGCCGTCAATATTGTCACCACCGACGGCGAAGCCGGACGCGGCGGGCTGACCGCCACCGCGGTCTGCTCTGTCACCGATACCCCGCCGACACTGCTGGTGTGCATCAACCGCAGCAGTGCGCTCAGTGAGGTGTTCAGCGCCAACGGGCGGCTGTGTGTTAATGTGCTCACACATCAGCATCAGGCACTGGCCTGTGATTTTGCCGGAATGACCGGCCTGAGTATGGATGCGCGTTTTGCCGGTGAGCACTGGCAAGCCGGAGAACTGGGACAACCCTGTCTTCACGGCTCACTTGCCTGTCTGGAAGGTGTGGTGACTCAGGTTCAGAAAATCGGCACACATAATATCTTTATGACTGAGATCCGCAGTATCAATGTCCGCGACGAAGGACACGGCCTGATTTACTTCCGCCGCGATTTCCGCACTGTCGAAACCGGTGATATCCCCGCCTTTGCCGTTGCCTGATCCCCTTTCATTCTTATCATAATATTCGTTAACACGTTATGTGTTAACGAATCATTATTCATCAGAAAAATAACTGTTACAATTTGTCATATTTAATTCCGCCCCACGACTGACAACAGAATAAATAACCGTCAATCTGCTCAATTCACCATCAACAAAACCATTGAAGACTAATTATTGATGTCAATCTAATGAATTTTATTTCAATTATGATATTAATTATTGCAGTAAGTGTGATCTGTCTTTGAGATGCTCAGCCGGCAATATATTAGTCTGAGTCCTTTGGCAAATACCCTGACAAATACGCAAACACTCAACCTTACGCAAGAGTTTATCTTTTAGCTTTGCCTCCGCGATGCCGAGAAGGCTTTTGCGTGATGAATAATTATTAATAAGAGGCATTAAACCATGAGTAAACCCGCGCAGGTTGGTTTGTTTAACCAACCTAAGCCATTCTTCATGATTTTTATCGTGGAGCTGTGGGAACGCTTCGGCTATTACGGTGTGCAAGGCATCCTGGCCGTCTACTTCGTTCAGCAACTGGGATTCAGTCAGGAACAGGCATTTATCACCTTCGGGGCATTCGCCGCGCTGGTATACGGTCTGATCTCTATCGGTGGTTACGTCGGTGACCATGTTCTCGGGACCAAGCGGACCATCATTTTAGGGGCCATCGTGATGGCTGTCGGTTATTTTATGACCGGCCTGTCTATCATGCACCCGGATTTGATTTTCTACGCACTGGGCACCATTGCTGTCGGTAACGGCTTATTCAAAGCTAACCCGGCCAGCCTGCTGTCAAAATGCTATGCACCGAAAGACCCGCGTCTGGACGGGGCATTCACCCTGTTTTATATGTCGATCAATATCGGTTCCCTGATTTCCCTGTCACTGGCACCGGTTATCGCGGACAAATACAGCTATACCGTTACTTATAACATCTGTGGTATCGGCCTGCTGATCGCCCTGGCGGTTTTCCTGTTCTGCCGGAAAATGGTGAGTAATATTGGTTCCGAGCCGGATCACAAACCAATGAAATTCGGCAGCCTGCTGGTGGTCATCGCCGGCAGTGTGGCAACCGTCTTCCTGTGTGCATGGTTACTGCATAATGTGATCGTAGCCAACTATGTATTACTCGGCGTCACCGCCGTGGTTATCTTTTTCTTCTTCCGCGAAGCCTTCAAACTGAAAGGTGTTGAGCGGAATAAAATGTATGTGGCGTTTGTTCTGATGCTGGAAGCGGTTATCTTCTATGTACTGTATGCCCAGATGCCGACCTCACTGAACTTCTTCGCTATCTATAACGTGCATCACACCATTATGGGAATTGATGTGCATCCGGTCAGTTTCCAGGCGCTGAACCCGTTCTGGATCATCGTACTGAGCCCGGTTCTGGCTTATTTCTACAGTAAAATGGGTGCGCGCGGCAAAGATTTCTCAATGCCGGGTAAATTCACCATCGGTATGTTCTGCTGCTCCGCCGGCTTCCTGACTGCCGCCGCATCCGGTATGTGGTTTGCGGATGCGTCCGGTCTGACATCACCGTGGTTTATCGTTCTGGTTTATTTCTTCCAGGCAGTCGGCGAGCTGATGATCAGTGCGCTGGGTCTGGCGATGGTTGCTGCGTTCGTTCCGCAGTACCTGATGGGCTTTATTCTCGGGATGTGGTTCCTGACTCAGGCGATGGCAACACTGTTAGGCGGCTATGTGGCAACCTTTACAGCACCGCCGGAAGGGGTGACCGATCCGCTTCAGACCCTCAGTATCTACACCGATGTGTTTGGTAAAATCGGTATCGCAACCGCCGTTGCCGGCCTGATTATGTGGGCGATTGTACCGAAACTGAATAAAATCATGAAAGAAGAAAAAACAGCCTGATTGTGTTAACCGGTGCTGTGCAAACAGCACCGGTTACCGTCTCGTTTGCGTAATGACACGCTGTTCTTCAGAACCCGGGCTATCCGGGTTTTTTATTATTCCTCCGCACTGCTTTTCCGCCCGGTTTCACATTTTTCCGCACATCATTTCTCAAATATTAGTATCCCTGCTATACGTTAATTAACAAATAATAAATCAATACACCATAAAAACACCTGCAAAACCGACGGAGATAATAATGATAACCCCATGGCGAACACCTGTTCTTTTGCTCTCTCTGCTGCTTTCCCCGCAATTGTATGCTGCTTCCGAACCTGCTGCTGAAGCCCGTAACGGGATGGTGGTGTCTTCCCAGCATCTGGCGTCACAGGCCGGTGCTGATATCCTGAAAGCCGGCGGTAACGCGGTGGATGCGGCAGTCGCTGTCGGCTATGCCCAGGCGGTGGTGAATCCCTGCTGCGGTAATATCGGCGGCGGTGGTTTTATGACACTGCATCTGGCAGACGGTAAAAATATTTTCATCAATTTCCGTGAGACTGCCCCGGCGTCAGCCTCCGCGGATATGTATCTCGATAAAGACGGGAATCTGATCAAAGACGCCAGCCTGTACGGCTACCTCGCCGCCGGGGTTCCCGGGACTGTTAAAGGGCTGGATTACGCCCTGGAAAAATACGGCACCATGAAACGGGAGCAGGTAATGGCGCCGGCGATTAAACTGGCCCGTGACGGTTTTATTCTGACCCGCGCAGATACTGATGTGATGGATACCACCACTGCCCGCTTTAAGCAGGACCCGGAAGCGGCACGGATTTTCCTCAAACCTGACGGCTCCGCATTCCAGCCCGGCGACCGCCTGATTCAGACCGATCTGGCCAAGACTCTGGAGCGTATCGCCAAAGAGGGCCCGTCCGCCTTTTATGAAGGTGAGATTCCGCAGTTAGTGGAAAAAGCCTCTCAGGCAGGCGGCGGTAAGCTGACAGCTAAAGATTTTGCGGATTACACGATTACAGAGGTCGCACCGGTGACCTGTACTTATCGCGGTTATGAATTTATTTCCGCCCCGCCGCCAAGCTCCGGCGGTGTCACTATCTGCCAGACCCTGAATATCCTGGAAGGTTATGATCTGAAAGCGATGGGCTTTAACTCGGCGGATTATATTCACACTTTGGCAGAGGCAATGCGCCATTCTTATATGGATCGCAATACTTTCCTCGGCGATCCGGCGTTTGTGAAAAATCCGACCGAAAAACTGACCAGCAAAGCCTATGCGGAAGAATTGCGCAAAGAAATCATTCCGGGCAAAGCCACCCCTTCCGCTCAGGTGCAGCCGGGCACCGGCCCGCATGAAAAACCGGAAACCACACACTATTCCGTGGTGGATAACAAAGGCAATGCAGTATCCACCACCTATACCATCAACGGTCGTTTCGGTGCGGTGGTGATCCCGCCGGGCACCGGTTTCTTCCTCAATGATGAAATGGATGATTTCACCACCAAAATCGGCGAGAAGAATATGTACGGCCTGGTTCAGGGCGAGCGCAACGCGATTGCCCCGGGTAAACGTCCGCTTTCCTCCATGAGCCCGACTATTGTCACTAAAGACGGTAAGATTTTCCTGGTGCTCGGTTCGCCGGGCGGCTCACGGATTATTTCCATTACCTTACAAACCGCGCTGAATATTATCGATCACGGCATGGCACCGCAGGAGGCCGTGAATGCACCGCGTATTCACCATCAGTGGCTGCCGGATGAGGTGTATTACGAGCAGCGCGGTGTGTCAAAAGACTCACTGAATCTGCTGGATAAAATGGGTTATAAGATGGTTGAGCAGACCCCGTGGGGCGCCGCCGAGCTGATTATGGTGGGGTTACCGGGTGCCGCCGGGGTCAGTGCGGACTCTTCCGGCAATGATGCCGCCGTATCCGGTAAGGTGCGGGAAGGTTATTTATACGGTGCCAACGATGTGCGCCGTCCGGCCGGGGAGGCAGCAGGAGTCGAATAATCTCCCGGCCGGATCTGTAAACGCAGCATGCCCTGTCCGTAACAGACAGGGCATTTTTTACGGCAACCAGCTGATATTAATAATTAAATATTAACACCGTGCTGTAACGCTAATGCAGACAGACCACCGGCAAAGCCCTGGCCGACTGCTTTGAATTTCCACTCTGCTCCGTGACGGTATAACTCACCGAAGACCATCGCGGTTTCTGTTGATGCATCTTCAGACAGATCGAAGCGGGCAATTTCAGTGCCGTTATCATTATTACAGATACGGATGAAACTGTTGCTGACCATACCGAAGTTCTGTTTACGCCCTTCCGCATCATAAATTGTGACGGAGAAGACCAGTTTTTTCACATCCGCCGGAAGGGTGTTCAGGCTGATTTTCACCTGCTCATCATCACCGTCGCCTTCGCCGGTGCGGTTGTCGCCCTGGTGTTCCACCGCGCCGCACGGGCTGGTTTTGTTATTAAAGAAGATGAAATGGCTGTCGGATAATACTTTTCCGTCATCACCCACCATAAATACCGATGCGTCGAGGTCAAAATCCTGACCATCAGTCACACGTGCATCCCAGCCCAGGCCAACCATTGCCACGCTCATTGACGGGGCTTCTTTGGTCAGGGAGACGTTACTGCCTTTTGTAAGAGAAACTGCCATTTTCGGACTCCTGCTGCGGATTATTAAAAAAGGGGCTGATTATCAGCCCGCTGAAAAAAATGATCAGGATGCGTTAATACCGTACTGCGCACAGACCGATGACAGACCACCGGCATAGCCCTGCCCGACGGCACGGAATTTCCACTCGGTGCCGTGACGATAAAGCTCACCGAACAGCATAGCGGTTTCAGTGGACGCATCTTCTGTCAGGTCATAACGGGCGATTTCCGTATTGGTGTCATCATTGACCAGACGGATAAACGCACCGGACACCTGGCCGAAGCTCTGGCGGCGGGTCTGCGCATCATGGATTGTGACCACGAAGACGATTTTGTCGATCTCTGCCGGAATCATGTCCAGTTTGATGATCAGAGATTCATCATCACCATCACCCTGGCCGGTGCGGTTGTCGCCGGTATGGGTTACTGAACCGTCAGTCGAACGCAGATTGTTATAGAAAATAAAGTCTGCATCACCGCGCACTTTACCACCTGCTGTCAGCAGGAACGCGGAGGCATCAAGGTCAAAATCCTGACCATCTGTGGAACGAACATCCCAGCCTAAGCCGATCAGGACGTTTTTCATTGAAGGGGCTGTTTTGCTCAGCGACACATTACCACCTTTAGAAAGAGAAACGCTCATTTCACTTACTCCTTAGTTAAATCAGTGACGGTTGGCGGATAATTATTTATCCGCACTTTCCGTTTTTTCCGGGAACATAAAGCTGGCGATAATACCCAGTGCCAGAACCCCGAGCACGACGAACAGGCTGCTGGTGGCTGAAATATGTAACCCGTGACCCCAGAGACTGTCTGTTGCATTCAGACCCAGTTTCACCGCGATAAAGAACAGCAGCGCGATAACCGCTTTTTCCAGATGAACCAGATACTGCTTCAGAGCTTCCAGAACAAAGTACAGGGTACGCAGGCCGAGAATCGCAAACATCATGGCACTGTAAACAATCAGCGGCTCACGGCTGACGGCGATAATCGCCGGTACGGAGTCAAACGCGAACATCACATCGGACAGTTCCACTACCGCCACACACAGCATCAGCGGCGTGGCATACAGCGCGGCTTTTTTTCCGCGGCCGATAGTGACGTCTTTGTTCTCCGGTTTTGCCAGCTCGGCATCCACTTCTTTCTGGGTCAGCAGGAAGGCGTGTCCGCTCAGTTTCGGCCAGATAGGGAACAGTTTTTTCACCATCCGGTAAGCAATGTGCTGCGAGTAATCTTCTATCTCATCCTGCTCTTCGCGGTTACGCAGCATCATGACAGCGGTCCATGCGACGATCAGAGCAAAAATCACTTCCACATACGGCCCCAGGCTCAGCAGGCCGGTACCTATCGCCACGAAAATCCCGCGGAAAACGATAGCCCCGATAATCCCCCAGTACAGAACACGGTGGCGGAAACGATCCGGAACCGAGAACCAGGAGAAAATCGCCATCATCACAAACAGGTTGTCAACGGACAGCACTTTCTCAAGCGCATAACCGGTGACGAACAGGCTCGCGACTTCCGAACCGTGGTGGATATAAAGAAACCCGGCAAAACCCATTGCCACAGCAACCCAGAAAACAGACCAGATTGCCGCATTTTTCAGTGAAACCGGCTTATCACCCCGGTGCATAAACAAATCAATAAAAATCGCACCGATAGCGAGGACGATGAAAACGGTGACTGTTTCCATCGGAAAACCGATATGTGTTGATTCCATAATTAACCCTTAGGTATAAAAATCAGAGACCAAATTCTGCCGGGTCAAACCCCAGGGCAGCAGCGATCTCTTTTACTGCTTTCTGCTCATCCTGATCGAAGTTACCGTCACTCTTCGCGACTGCAATCCCGACACGCACCGCTAACTGCGCAGCTTCCGGCTGATCCTTCAGCGCCAGGATATATTTCATGGTTTCACCTTTGCCGATTTCCATGTCGAAATCGAAACTGGCAACCAGTTTATTGAAAAATTCTATAACTTCTGCGGTTTCAAATACTTTCAGTTCTTCGGAGGATTTCAGAAAACCGATCATTTTCTGTTTTTCTTCCGCACTGACCCCGTCACTGGAAACCGCGATACGGGCACAGACTGCGATTGTACCTTCCATAAACTTACGGTTTCTGAAACGACTGACCTGTTTTGTCAGCTCTTCACGGCCTGAATTAAACGCATTTTTGACCCGGTTCAGTATACTCATTGCTGTATCCTCACTTAAATTATTTCGAGCCGGCTTTCCAGCGGAAACCCCACCCGAACGCTTCGTCCATATCGCTTTGATTTTTGAAGAAACGGTTAAGACGCTCAACTTTGATCGCCCCGTTCTCATTGACCAGACGGGCAATCGCGCACATGGTGCGGCGGTAATCACCAAATGCATTACCCAGTGCCTGGATCACAGATTTCTGTCCATTTTGTAATTCAACAAATGCGCCCAGATCCAGGTCGATACCTTTGTTACCGCCACCGAATACATTGCTGAGAAAACCACCGGAACTGCTGCCCTGCGCTTCCCGGTGCCAGTTCAGATTAATGCGGATTTCACCGAAGTTATCCCGCTTGCTCAGACTGATTGACGTCTTCTCTTTACTCAGCGATATCTTGCTTAAACTGATTTTGCTTTCTGCCGGTTTTGGTGCCGGTTCTGCCGCCACATCCACCCCGAAATGTTCCGCCAGCGGTTGCAGCCCGCCGTTGAAATCCTGAGCAACAAAGCGGAATTTCCACTCATTATTACGACGGTACAGTTCGCCGAGGATCAGTGCCGCTTCCTGACGACCCGCGGTATCCACATTGCCGCTGAGCAGTTTTTCCTGATCAGCATCAACCTGCACTTCCAGGCTGCGCAGTCCGGCAACGGTCTGTCCGCCGTCACAGGTGACCACAAATGCGACTTTTTGCACATCCTGACGCAGACGGCTGACATCAACTGTAAATATGGTGTTGTTGCCGTTCTGCTGCCAGCTGATGGTGTTGTCATCATTCTGCGGCTGGCCGTAAAAGACCATGTCCGGATCACCCTGCACTTTGCCGTCAGCATACAGGCGGAAGGCGGAAGCATCCGCCCCGCACCCGACAGCACCGTAATCCGCAGTGTTTTCAGCGGAACGGGCGCATTCGCCCCCGGCGTCATATTCATCAGCGAACCACCGTACTGACAATGTCAGAAGACATATCATCAATGGTGCGGCCACGGCACGCGGCACCGTGTGCCGTAAAGTTCCACTCGCCGCCGCTGCGGCACAGAGAGGCAATCACGATACCGGTATGTGAGCCCTGCTCATTCAGCTGATAACGCACCAGCTCTTTGCCGCTCTGATCCAGCACACGGCAGAAGGCATTTTCCACATCGTTAAATGTCTGGCCGCGGAAGCTGTTCACGGTAAAGGCCAGATATTCGGCATTCTGCGGCAGGCGGTTCAGATCCACCCGGATCACTTCATCATCGCCGTCACCTTCTCCGGTCAGGTTATCGCCTTCGTGAACCACCGATTTGCAGTCTGATTTCAGTTTGCGGAACCAGATGGTGTCGAGAATACGACCGTCTTTATCCAGCAGGATGCAGCTGGCATCAAGATCAATTGAGTCGTTACCGCCGCCGAACAGTGAACCGAGAAAACCTTTCTTTTTCTGAACAGGATCCCACCCGAGGCCGAAATGCAGCTGATTTAAGGCGGCAGATGCTTTGCTGAGAGATACCGTCTGATTCTTCGTCAGTGAAACCATATTTTCATTCCTTAAACGGGAGAGGAATCCCGGTGACAGGTGCATGTGATAATGAATTTTAAAAAATCATATCATGACGGAGTTCTTTGGCAAGATATATTTCACATAAAAATTAATAATATAATAAAAACAAATAGTTAAACCAAAACAGGTAACATATAAAACTATGAAAAATGTCAGGTTATGTCAGCTTATTTATAACCAAAACATAATCATAATATGATTGACATATTGATTAATCATAAATAAACTCCCCCCTAATCTATCGGATAAAACAGAACAGGAATAAACAATAATGGCGCATGCAATCTGGCTGACGGAAGGGCTTTCTTCCCAGCGTGATCTGATCCGGAATATCAGGCTGTTCGCGCAGACATTACAGGTTGATCTCACGATCTTTGCCTCTCACCGGCAGCCCCGTCATGAGATCCTGTCAGAGGCGGATTTTTCGCTGACTGAACCGGCTGACGATAATGCCCGGCTGGCGTTTATCCTGTCTGTTACCGAAAAATACGGTATTCAGGCAATCCATGCAGGACGGAATACCTCGTGGTTTGAAACTCACAGAGACACTATCACCGCATCCGGTGTCCGGCTGACAACCGGAGTCGTCTCTCTGTCCGGTTACGCCGCAGCGGATGATAAAGCCCGCTTTGCTGCTGAAATGGAATCACACGGCCTGCCGGTTGTGCCTTCCGTACAGATCACGTCCGCCGCACAACTGCGTGATTCACTGACTCACTCCCCGTTTCCGGGACTGCCGCTGTGTATCAAACCGGTACAGGGTATTTATGGCACCGGTTTCTGGCAGTTTGATGACAACGCATCACCGATGGCGATGTTCAGCCATCCTGAACGGCGGATCACCACACCAGAGCAGTACCTGTCCGCATTCGGCAGTACCGGAAAATGTTCTCCGCAGGTGCTGATGCCCTGTCTGCCGGGCCCGGAGTATTCCGTGGATATTCTGGCTGATCGCGGAGAAGTGCTGGCCGCTGTCGCGCGGCGGAAAGAGGGTTCCCTGCAATACCTGGAACATGATGGCGCCGCATTTGAGCTGGCCTGCGCCTGTGCGCGGGTGATGAATGCTGACGGGCTGGTGAATGTGCAGACCCGCCACGATCACCACGGGCAGCCGCTGCTGCTTGAAATAAATATGCGGCCGTCCGGCGGCATCGGCTATACCGCACTGAGCGGCGTGAATCTGCCGGGTCTGTTTGCCCTGTATCAGCTTGGTCTGCTCAGTGCGGAACAGGTCAGAGAGTATGATCGCACCGCGTTTTGTCCGGCGGTTGTCCGTCCCCTGACCGAAGCCGTCAGCTACCCGTTTTCCCTGAATAATGCAATACACTGAGGTCACTATGCCCGGTTTTTCCCGTCCCGGTCACCACCGGTTTACACTGACTACCGGCACGCTGGAAGTCCGCAGCGACGCCACCCCGGAAACGCTGGATACCCTGTTTGGTATCGCGGAGCGGCGTAACCCGAAACGGGCATTTCTGTTTGTCAGCAAAGTGCTTGGCCGCCATATTCCGGCAGAGCCGGAAATCATGCGCGGCGTTTACCGCCGCCTCAGTGAACAGTTTCCGCAGGATCTGCCGCAGCCGCTGCTGGTTATCGGCATGGCAGAAACCGCTGTCGGGCTTGGAGCAGGGGTATACAGCGAAATCCGCCGTCAGTATCCTCAATCCCTGTATCTCTCTTCCACCCGCCATCCGGCTGACGGGGAACTGCTGTGTGAATTTAAAGAGAACCACAGCCATGCCACGGATCATCTGCTCTATTTCCCTGGAGATCCTCAGCTGAAAACCCGGCTGAAACAGGCAAAAACCCTGGTACTGGCAGATGATGAAGCCACCACCGGCAATACCTTTACCAATCTGCTGACTGCATTATATGAAAGCGGACAATTACCTGATTTACAACAGGTTGTCACGGTAACGCTGACTGACTGGCGAGATAAACCCGCCACCGCTCAGCACGGATTACCGTTGCAGCATGTCTCTCTGATCAACGGAAACTGGCACTGGGAGGCCGATCCTGATGCCACCCTGCCGGAGATGCCGGATGTGAATGTCAGTTCAGCAGGCACAGTACCAATCCGCCGTCCGCAGACGCGTGTACGGCTGGGTCTGCATGAACCGCACACAAATTTCGGCTGCTCAGTAACAGCTGCACCGGGTGAGCGGATTCTGGTGCTGGGTTCCGGTGAATTTGTCTGGGAGCCGTTCCTGCTGGCCGAACGGCTGGCGGACGCTGGGGCAGATGTGAAATTCAGCGCCCTGACCCGCTCGCCGATAGCCCCCGGCGGTGCCATTGAATCCGTTATTTCCTTCACAGATAACTACGGACTGGGGATCGCCAACTACCTCTACAATGTGGCACATCAGTCATTTGACCGCATTCTGCTGTGCACGGAAACCGATCCGGCTGCATTTGATCCGCAGTTATTGCAGGTATTGTCCGGATGTGCACCACTGACGGAGATTATTTATGACGACTAAACCGGTGATCCTGACCGATCTGGATGACACCCTGTTCCAGACAAAGCGAAAAATGACACAGGAGCAGGCTCTTACGCCATTCCGTGCCGGCGCGCTTGACCGCACATTGCAGCCGCGAAGTTTTATGACGGAAGAACAGGCCATGCTGACAGACTGGCTGCTGACACATACCGATCTCATTCCGGTCACAGCACGCGGAACCGAAGAACTCCGCCGCGTCACTATCCCGTTCCGCTCTTACGCCATCACCACTCACGGTGCGGTGATTCTGCAACCGGACGGCTCGCCCGAGCCGGTCTGGCAGTCTCAGATGCTGGCCGCCCTCGCCCCTTACCGTGAGCGGCTGCTGTCACTTCAGCAGTTTTGTACTGACCTGATGGCTGAGCGCGGTATTGATGCATGGGCGCGTATTAATTATGAGTACGATGATGTGCCGGTCTATCTGGTGATGAAACACACCGACAGCACCCGCACAGACGAATTGTATGCCGTTGCCGCAGAGATTGAACAACAGTTCCCGGCAGACGGATTTTACATCCACCGCAACAGTAACAATATTGCCTGGCTGCCGGACCCGGTGGAAAAAGGCCGCGCAGTGGCCCGGCTGCTGACGTTATTGCGGGCAGAGCGCGGCACCTTTCCGGTTATCGGCCTCGGCGACAGTCTGAGCGATTACCGTTTTATGAAACACTGTACCTGGTTCGGTATGCCGTCCCGCAGTCAGTTTTCAGATGCTGTCGCCGCCCGGATTTTCAGTGAGGTATCCGATGTATAATTTCCCGCCGTTCTCAGGCAGTTATCTGCCGGATGATGTGCAGTTTCTGCTCCGGCCGGTCACCATTGATATGACACCGGTTGAACTGAAAGAGCAGCTGATTCAGTCCGGACAGAAACACTATTCCGATATGCTCAGTCAGGAACCTGCCCCCACCGCCTGGCATCTTGATTTGTTTAACCGGGCACTGGAAAAAGGCGCGCCGCGTCTGGCGCGGGATGTGAGCTCTCTCGCCCGGACACTAAGTGATTATTTTGCGGATCAGCCGGTTGTGCTGGTCAGTCTGGTCCGTGCCGGTGTGCCGTTAGGTGTGATGCTGCATCAGGCACTGCGCGATACAGGCAAAATTTCACACCATTACGGCATCAGTATCATCCGTGATCGCGGCATTGATACGGCGGCACTCGAGTGGATCGAACACCATCACGGCACCGCCGGTATCGTGTTTGTGGACGGCTGGACAGGCAAAGGCGCTATCACCGGTGAGCTGATCCGCTCCCTGAAAGACAGGCCCGGCTACCCCGTCGATCCGCGTCTGGTGGTGCTGGCCGATCCTGCCGGATGTGCCTGGCTTTCTGCGGCAGATAATGACTGGCTGATCCCCTCTGGGATTATGGGGGCGCCGGTTTCCGGGCTTATCTCCCGCTCTGTCTGGTCGGATACCGGTCCGCACGGCTGTGTTCATTGTGAGCACTTACAATCTTATGAGTGCAGCCGGACACTCACCGATACCGTTACCGCATTGCGCCGTCAGCATACGCAGGTTCCTGCGGCGGTATTTCCTGATCCGGAGACTAAAGCCGCACTGCGGGAAAAAAGCCGCGCGGTGATCTCCGCCCTGGCGGCACGCTGCGGTGTGAGCGACCTGAACAGAATCAAACCCGGTATTGCCGAAGCCACCCGCGCCGTCCTGCGCCGGGTGCCGGATCACGTCTTTGTGCGTGACTGTACAGAGCCGGACGTGGAGTTACTGCTTTATCTCGCCCGTCAGAAAGGGATCACTATCACGGAAGCCGGCGACGCCCTCGGGCAGTACCGCGCCGTCACTATTATCAGGAAGGTATCACCATGACCCGACGTCTCTCCCCGTGGAATTTAGGGGCTTCACTCTATATGCCCGCCACCCGTACTGATATCACAGATGCCATTATTAATAACAAAATCAGCGGATTGCGCTCGCTGATTATTTGTCTGGAAGATGCGGTCAGTGAAACGGATCTCCCGCAGGCACTGAATAATTTGCAGGTTATCCTGGCGGCACTGACGGCAGAAAAACAGCGTGCCGGTAACCAGAACTGGCCGCTGGTGTTTATCCGTCCGCGTCACCCTGAAATGGGATTATGGCTGCGGGAGCACGGTGACCTCAGTGCCATCGACGGGCTGGTACTGCCTAAATTCACACAGAAAACCCTGCCGGTCTGGTGGCAGGTGGTGCAGAATACCCCGCTGTGCATGATGCCGACCCTGGAAACAGAAGAGGTCTGTGATGTGGTACAGATGCGGGAACTGGCGCGGGTTCTCAAATCTCATCCCTGTCATGACCGGATCATCGCACTGCGTATCGGCGGTAATGACCTGATGAATGTGATTTCACTGCGCCGGCCGCGTCATCTCACTCTGTATGACGGCCCGATGGGCTATGTGATAAAAATGCTGGTTTCCGTTTTTGCTCCGCACGATTTTGCCATGACCGCACCGGTCTGCGAGCATATTGATGATCACGACGTCATGACGCGCGAACTGGCACTGGATATTGCTCACGGGCTGGTTGGCAAAACTGCAATTCACCCGAATCAGGTGGCGGTAATTGAGCAGGCACTGCGGGTCTCCGCTGATGAACACGCCGATGCGCTGCGGATACTGAATTCCACACAGGCGGTATTCAAATCACAGGGAGCCATGTGTGAACCGGCGACACACCGTCGCTGGGCATCGGCTATTCTGGCCCGCGCACGGGTATACGGGATTGCACAACGGAAAACAGACGGACAACCATTTAAAACACAAAACGGATAATATTGCAGACAAAAATATCATCAGACAACATATCCGGCACTATTATATCTGTGTGCCTTGATATATTCTGACTTGCTGATTAAATAGTACTGTTATGCGGAATACGTATTCTCGGCATAACCGCAGCTTTGTCTCTTTGTTTTAATACAGGTGTCCCCAGACTATGCAACTAAGCACACGACAGGTTCGTTTATTCACCCTAGCAACCCTGCTCGGCTCCGGAAAACCGGTTCCGTCAGATGAAATCCTGGCGACACTCCGCTGCTCAGAGGCAACTCTGACCCGTACATTCAAAGAGTTACGTGATACCTGGTCAGCTGAAATACGCTACCGCAAAGCCTCACACACGTATGAAATGACGGTTCCCGGCACACTGGATCGCAAAACACTGAAAAAGATCAATGAGGAACTGGAAAGTATTGAAAGTCCGAAATCCGTGTATTACAGCGGAAAGGTATCGCTGGACAAGGAAAAGAAAAAAGCCGTGTCATTGTCTCTGACCGGAACAACAGTCAGAAAAATTAATCATCTGTCACTTCTTTCCGGCAAAAACCGGAGTGATGCAGTAGAGATGCTGGTTAATCTTCACATTGATGAGTTAATTGAATCGATAATCCGCCGCAATGAAAGCCAGCAGAAAAAATAACTCATAAATAAAACCGCCCGGAAAAATACCGGGCGGTTTTATTATTCATGCAACAAATTACAGAACGTTAATGCAGTTCAGTTCTTTGAATGCTTTTTCCAGACGTTCGATCATAGACTGCTGACCGGCACGTAACCAGACACGCGGGTCATAGTATTTTTTGTTCGGCTTGTCTTCGCCTTCCGGGTTACCCAGCTGCCCCTGTAAATAACCTTCATTTTTCTGGTAGTAGTGCAGGATACCTTCCCAGGTCGCCCACTGAGTATCGGTGTCGATATTCATTTTGACCACACCGTAACCCACTGCTTCTTTGATTTCTTCCGCAGTAGAGCCGGAACCGCCGTGGAATACGAAATCCAGGCTGTTGTGCGGCAGGTTATATTTCTCAGACACATAGTCCTGGGAATTACGCAGAATTTTCGGCGTTAACTGCACGTTACCCGGCTTGTAAACACCGTGCACGTTACCGAATGACGCCGCGATAGTGAAACGCGGGCTGATGGCATTCAGTTTTTCATAGGCATACGCCACATCTTCCGGCTGGGTGTACAGAGCAGAGTTATCGAGGTGGGAGTTATCCACGCCGTCTTCCTCACCACCGGTGCAGCCCAGTTCGATTTCCAGAGTCATACCGATTTTTGCCATACGGGCCAGGTACTTGCTGCAAATCTCAATGTTTTCTTCCAGTGACTCTTCTGACAGGTCGATCATGTGAGAAGAGAACAGAGGTTTGCCGGTCGCGGCAAAGTGTTTCTCACCGGCGTCCAGCAGGCCGTCTAACCACGGCAGTAATTTTTTCGCACAGTGGTCAGTATGCAGGATCACCGGCACACCGTAATATTCTGCCATCTGATGCACATGATGCGCACCGGAAATTGCGCCCAGAACAGCGGACTGCTGACCTTCGCCTTTAAAACCTTTACCGGCGATAAATGCAGCACCGCCGTTAGAAAACTGAACAATAACAGGCGCACCGGCTTTAGCCGCCGATTCCAATACGGCGTTGATCGAGTCTGTCCCGACGCAGTTTACCGCTGGCAGTGCAAACTTATTCTCTTTGGCTACCGCAAAGATTTTCTGAACATCATCGCCAGTGACGACACCGGGTTTTACAAAATCAAAAACTTTAGACATGTCAAATTTCCTGTATTGGTCTTTCGGAAGTTGTCACGGGCGGCCTGCACCGCCCGTTGTTGTCATCTGATTATGACTGTTACTGTTTTGCACGTTCTTCGAGCATCACGACGGCAGGCAGTTTTTTGCCTTCGACGAATTCCAGGAATGCGCCGCCGCCGGTGGAGATGTAGGAGATTTTGTCAGCAATGCCGAATAAATCGATAGCAGCCAGGGTATCACCACCGCCTGCGATGGAGAATGCGTTGCTGTCAGCAATCGCGTTAGCCACGATCTCTGTTCCTTTACGGAAGTTAGGGAACTCAAACACGCCGACCGGGCCATTCCACAGAATAGTTTTGGCACTTTTCAGGATTTCAGCCAGGTGCAGTGCGGATTCATCACCGATATCCAGTACCTGCTCATCATCTTTGATGTCATTGGCTGATTTCAGCACCGCTTCTGCGGTTTCTGAGAACTCAGTCGCCACGCGGACATCAACAGGAACCGGGATATCACAGGTACTGAGTAATTTTTTCGCTTCCGGAATCAGGTCATCTTCATACAGTGAGCGGCCGACATTGTGCCCTTCTGCTGCAATAAAGGTATTGGCGATACCGCCGCCGACAATGATTTGATCCGCAATTTTGGACAGGGAGTCCAGCACAGTCAGTTTGGTGGATACTTTGGAGCCGCCGACAATCGCCACCATCGGACGCGCCGGGTTATCCAGTGCTTTGCCGAGTGCATCCAGCTCCGCCCACAAGAGCGGGCCGGCACAGGCAACAGGGGCAAATTTTGCCACGCCGTGAGTCGATGCCTGGGCGCGGTGTGCAGTACCGAAAGCGTCCATCACAAAAATATCGCACAGAGCGGCGTACTGTTTAGACAGGGTTTCGTCGTCTTTTTTCTCACCTTTGTTAAAGCGGACGTTTTCCAGTACCACCAGCTCACCGGCATTCAGTTCAAGGCCGTTGAGGTAATCTTTTTCCAGGCGCACCGGGCAGCTCAGTTTATCTGCCAGATAATCAACAACCGGTTTCAGTGAAAACTCTTCGTTGTATTCCCCTTCAACCGGACGGCCGAGGTGAGAGGTCACCATGACTTTGGCACCCTGTTTCAGTGCGGCTTCAATTGTCGGGAGCGAGGCACGGATACGTGCATCAGAGGTAACTTTGCCATTTTTGACAGGAACGTTCAGGTCAGCACGGATAAAAATACGTTTACCCGCCAGATCCAGATCGGTCATCTTAATTACGGACATGGTGAATCCTCTTGTTGATTCTCTTATCAGTTAAATTGTGTTCAATTTTCTGCCGGGGCACGCCGTCCCTCAGTGAAAACCTGCCTCAGCCATTGCCAGAGTGGTATCCAGCATACGGTTCGCAAAGCCCCATTCGTTATCACACCAGACCAGCATTTTTATCAGATGCTGTCCGCTGACGCGGGTCTGTGTGCCGTCAACGATAGCACTGTGCGGATCATGGTTAAAATCCGCCGAGACTAACGGTAACTCTGTGTAGTCCACTATACCACGAAATGCCCCCGTCGCTGCGTTTTGCAGAAGGCGGTTTACATCCTGTGTGGTGACATTACTTTTGACGGTAACGCTCAAATCAATCGCCGTCACATTAATTGTAGGCACCCGGACTGAAATCGCCTCAAAATGATCTTCAAATTTCGGGAAAATCCGCCTGACCCCCGCAGCCAGTTTGGTATCCACCGGAATGATGGAGTGCCCGGCCGCCCGCGTGCGCCGTAAATCGCTGTGATAGGCATCAATCACCGGCTGATCATTCATCGCCGCGTGAATGGTGGTCACCGTACCGGACTCGATTCCGAATCCCTCATCCAGTAATTTTATCACCGGAATGATGCAGTTAGTGGTACAAGACGCGTTCGATACAATTTTATCCTGTGCTGTCAGTGTCTTATGGTTAACACCGTAGACAATGGTGGCATCCAGGTCATTACCGCCGGGATGGGAAAACAGGACTTTTTTCGCGCCGTTGGCGATATGCGCCAATCCGTCATCACGGGAGCCGTACACACCGCTGCAATCAAGCACCACATCCACACCCAGTTCCGCCCAGGGCAACTGATGAATATCCGCCTCATGCAGGATACAGATAGTGTCATCACCGACTTTCAGAGTATTTTTATCTGTCAGCTGCACCGTTTTAAAAAAGCGTCCGTGGCTTGTGTCATATTGAAGCAAGTGTGCAATACCTTCGGAATCCGCCAGCTCATTAATAGCAACAACGGTAATCTGCTTATTACGCCCGGTTTCATACAACGCCCGCAGCACACTCCGCCCGATTCGCCCAAACCCGTTGATTGCAATTTTTATTGTCATAATATCCTCAGAAATAGCCAAATTATCAGCGAACTAAGAATAACGGACTCACGGATTTTTGTACGGGGTATTTATCATAGAAACCGCATTCTTTTTTATTCAGTGCGGTACTATTAGCAGACCCGGATACTGAAACGGTTCAGTTTTATAAACACAGGTTATGCTAAATGAAAAAAGATCGCAAGATAGTCAGACAGGCAAAGATAAAAAAAAGCGCATTCGGTCAAAAAAACCGGAATGCGCTTTCAGAATCTGTATCAGCAGATTATTTCAGCAGGGCTTTCGCCTGAGAAACCACGTTCTCAACAGTGAAACCAAATTCACTGAACAGTTGGCCTGCCGGTGCAGATTCACCGAATGAATGCATGCCAACAATAGCACCCTGAAGACCGGTGTATTTGAACCAGTAATCCGCAATACCCGCTTCAACAGCAACACGTGCTGTTACCGCTGACGGCAGAACAGATTCACGGTAAGCGACATCCTGTTTGTCGAATGCATCGGTGGACGGCATGGATACCACGCGTGCTTTACGACCTTCGGCTGTCAGCTGCTCGTATGCTTTCACGGCCAGTTCCACTTCAGAACCGGTGGCAATCAGAATCACGTCCGGCTGACCTGCGCAATCTTTCAGGATATACGCCCCTTTTTCAATATCTGCCAGCTGCTGCGCGGTACGCGGCTGCTGTGCCAGATTCTGACGGGAGAAAATCAGGGATGTCGGGCCGTTTTTACGCTCAATCGCGTATTTCCAGGCTACCGCAGATTCCACCTGGTCACACGGACGCCATGTGCTCATGTTTGGTGTCACACGCAGGCTGGCGATTTGCTCAACCGGCTGGTGAGTCGGGCCGTCTTCACCCAGACCGATAGAGTCATGAGTGTAAACGAAGATGCTGCGGATCTTCATCAGCGCCGCCATACGCACCGCGTTACGGGCATATTCAACGAACATCAGGAAGGTGGCGCCGTAAGGAATGAAACCGCCGTGCAGGGCGATACCGTTCATGATGGCAGACATGCCGAACTCACGCACGCCGTAGTGAATGTAGTTACCCGCTTTGTCTTCATTAATTGGCGCAGAGCCGGACCACATGGTCAGGTTACTCGGTGCCAGGTCAGCGGAACCGCCCATAAACTCAGGCAGCACTTTACCGAACGCTTCCAGTGCATTTTGTGATGCTTTACGGCTGGCAATGCTGGCCGGGTTATCCTGGAGGTTCTGAATGAAGGCGTTTGCATCCGCTTCCCACTGTGCAGGCAGCTCACCGTTTACACGGCGGCGGTATTCGCGGGCCAGTTCAGGGAAGGCTTTTTCGTAGTGAGCGAATTTCACATCCCACTCAGATTCAGCAGCAGCACCGGCTTTCTTCGCATCCCACTCAGTATAGATTTCCTGCGGGATTTCGAATGGCGCATACGGCCAGTTCAGTGCTTCACGGGTGGCCGCGATTTCCGCATCACCTAACGGAGAACCGTGTGCATCCGCAGTACCGGCTTTCTTCGGCGAACCGAAACCGATAACGGTTTTGCACATCAGCAGGGATGGTTTGTCAGTGACCGCTTTTGCTTCTTCAACGGCAGCTTTGATCTGGTCAGGATTGTGACCGTCAATGCCGCGCACGACGTGCCAGCCGTAAGCTTCAAAACGTTTGGCGGTATCATCAGTGAACCAGCCCTGAACATTACCGTCGATGGAAATGCCGTTGTCATCGTAGAAGGCAACCAGTTTACCCAGTTTCAGGGTACCGGCCAGCGAGCAGGCCTCGTGGGAGATCCCTTCCATCATACAGCCGTCGCCCATAAAGGCGTAGGTGTGGTGATCAACAATATCGTGACCCGGACGGTTGAACTGCGCCGCCAGTGTCTGTTCTGCCACAGCAAAACCAACTGCGTTTGCGATACCCTGGCCTAACGGGCCGGTGGTGGTTTCCACGCCCGGGGTGTAACCGTATTCAGGGTGACCCGGGGTTTTGGAATGCAGCTGACGGAAGGCTTTTAAGTCGTCCACCGATACATCATACCCAGTGAGATGCAGCAGGCTGTAAATCAGCATTGAGCCGTGACCGTTTGACAGCACAAAGCGGTCACGATCACTCCAGTGCGGGTTTGACGGGTTGTGCTTCAGATAGTCGCGCCACAGTACTTCCGCGATATCAGCCATGCCCATTGGTGCGCCGGGGTGTCCGGAATTTGCCTTTTGCACCGCGTCCATGCTCAGGAAACGAATCGCATTAGCAAGAGTTTTACGAGAGGTCATTGTCTACTCCAGGTTCGGATAAAAAGCAGATACAGGCTATTTTCGCAGTGCCGCGCACGGATGGCAATCCTTATCACCGGTCAGAGGCAAAGGGTCGGTGCTGAAAAGACAACGATGAGACGCCGGGCGAGGCTTGTCTGAGGACAGAAACAACACTTCGCACAGGCGGCATTTTCGCTGACTAAATCGTTTTAGCACCAGGTATTGCGCAACAGCGGAAGTGACCTATTAAACCCGATTACCACAATGAATAGCAAGCGGAAATACCGCATTCTGTGCGCTTATCCGGCGGACGGCGGGAGTTTCCTGCCGGTGGCGGAAAAATTCCGCTTACCGGCAGAAAAAATATTACGATTTTTCTTTTTTACCGATCACGCTGTCAAAATTAAATAAAAGATTCAGTATGATAGCCAGAACAAAGGTCACTATCACACCCTGGGAAAGAATAATCCGCAACATTTCCGGCAGCTGAGAAAGGGCTTCCCTCTGGCCGTTAAACATCAGCCCGACACTGACTGAAATCCCGACGACCATCATATTGCCCATTTTGGTCATATCGACCGATTTTGTCAGTGTGTCTATCCCGGCCACCGTAATAAAAGCAAAAATCACCAGAGTCGCGCCACCGAAAACAGAGGCCGGGATCATGGTCGCAATCGCGGAAAATTTGGGAATAATACTGAGGATAATCAGGATCACACCACTGCATGCTGTCACATAACGGCTGCGCACACCGGAAATAATAATCACCCCGGCATTGTTAATAAAAGAGGTCAGCGGCGTACAGTTAAACAGCCCGGAAATGGTCACCGCCACCCCTTCCCCGCGCATCGGGGAATTCAGGGCATTACCTTCCATAGAGCGGTTACACAGGCGGCCGACAGTGGAGAAAGTACCGACAGAATCCAGTGTGGCCATAAAGGTACCGAGGAACATCAGAATAATGGCGGTCAGATCAAACTGAATGCCGTAATGGGCGGGACGGACAAACGAAAACCAGCCGGCGCTGCTCACCGGACCGAAATTGACCATATCCATCACCACTGCCACCAGGGTGGCCACGATCAGGCCGATAAGAATCGACATTTCCCGCAATGCGCCTTTACCGAAGCGGTTTAACAGCACAATCACCGCGATAGTCAGCACGCCGAGAAAAATACCGGCCGGGTCGCCGTAGGAAGCTTCCCCCGGATAGCCGACAATCCCGGAAAACGAGACCGGTAACAGGGAAACGCCGAGCATAATAAGATAACAACCGATAACTATCGGTTTGAATAAGAAGGCAATTTTTCCGTACAACGGCGCAAGAAAGAACAGCAGAACCCCGGAGACCAGTGTCCCGCCGAAAACATAAGGCAGTGACTCAATTCCCCCGCCGAACTGCGAGGCGATAATAAAAACCGGCGGCATCGCCACAAACGAGGTGCCGAGGATCAGCGGCAGACTGACGCCGACATATTTGGTGATACTCAGTGACTGGATAAGTGTCCCCACGCCGGAGACAAAAATCGCCGCAGCAATCAGCAGAGTGGTATCTTCCTGCGACAGTTTCAGAACCTGGGAAATCACTATCGGCACGGCAATGGTGCCGGTAAACATGGCAAAAATATGCTGAACAGCATACGGAAACAGTTTCCGCATCGGCATCATTTCATTAACTTCATCACTCCCGGTGTTTGTTTTCATAAATGCAACCTCTGTGATTTGTTTTATTGTTTTTACCGGAACAGCGGCGACGGCCGCGCAACCGGTTACGGAAAACAAACAGCAAGATGTGTGCCAGCACCTGAACATTATTTATTCACATAAAGCATGAGTGCGATCACAAAGCATTATCAAAATGATAAGAGAGGTAATACCGGGGGATGATAATGATACAACGCGATTGTACAGCGCAAAAACAGAAAAGCCCTGACATTGCTGTCAGGGCTTCTGTAATCTGGCGGAACGGACGGGACTCGAACCCGCGACCCCCTGCGTGACAGGCAGGTATTCTAACCAACTGAACTACCGCTCCGTGTGTTCCTTTCCGAGAACGGTGCGGATAATACGATGCCGGTTCTCGTTCGTCAATACCTGATTTGTGTAAATCCATGCAATTGCACAGTTTTTCACCTGATAACACTGTTTTATACGGGTAATCGCACACTGGCGCCCGGTATCAGGGAAAGCAGTCATCTGCTTTCAGGGTGTGGTTTGTTTTTCCAGATCAAGCAGATAAATCATAGCCTCATCCCGGGTCTCCCCGCACATCTCCCGCGAGGGCTGTAAACCGGCACAGACTGCCGGACGCAGCGGCGAGCCGAAAATCAGACACAGATTTTGTGCTGACAACTGCACACAGCGGGTATTGGCCGGTTTACCCTCCGGCATACCGGGAATAGGGGATGAAATGGATGGCGCAGTGCAACAGGCACCGCAGCCGCTGCGGCATATGGTCAGCTCCGCCAGATGCACGGATTGGCCCCTTTTTTCTCAGCCAGATCCAGACGTGCTTCGTGCGCCGCGATTTCCTCATCCGTGGCATACACCACGCGCAGGCCGCTCTGAGGGCGGGCAATCCGCTGAATGGCCTGAACGTTCTCTTCGCCGCCGCTTTCATTATCCGCTGAAAAAGCCAGTGATGTCTGGCCGCCGGTCATCGCCAGATAGACATCCGACAAAATTTCGGCATCGAGTAACGCGCCGTGCAGCAGACGTTTAGAGTTATCTATCTGATAGCGATCGCATAACGCATCGAGGTTATTACGCTTACCCGGAAACAATTGTCTGGCGAGCTTTAAGCTGTCGGTAACCGTACAGAATTCAGTGGTCGGCGGGATACCCCGGTTCAGCTTGCGGAATTCATAATCCATAAAGCCGATATCGAAGGGTGCGTTATGAATAACCAGTTCCGCCCCGCGGATAAATTCAATAAATTCATCTGCGATGTCGGCAAACACCGGTTTATCCATCAGGAATTCATCACTGATCCCGTGTACGCCGAACGCTTCCGGGTCCACCAGCCGGTCAGGCCGGATATACAGATGGAAGTTACGGCCGGTCAGGCGCCGGTTAATCACTTCAACCGCACCGATCTCAATAATATTGTGCCCCTCGTAGTGGGCACCCAGTTTGTTCATACCGGTGGTTTCGGTATCGAGAACAATTTGTCGTGTAATATCAGTGCTCATAATGGCGTTTTGTGTCAGACTCAGGTAATTGCCAATCAATCAGAGGAAGAGTCTACCAGAGATGAGTGACAAGGTAGAAATTTTCACCGACGGCTCCTGCCTCGGAAATCCCGGCCCCGGCGGCTACGGTGCGCTGCTGCGTTATAAAGGCCGAGAAAAAGCACTCAGCGGGGGCTTTTTTCTCACCACCAATAACCGGATGGAGCTGCTGGCCGCTATTGTGGCGCTGGAAACCCTCAAACGTCCGTGTGATATCGTGCTGACCACTGACAGCCAGTATGTCCGCCAGGGCATCACGCAGTGGATCCACAACTGGAAACGGCGCGGCTGGCGCAAAGCGGATAAATCCCCGGTGGTGAATGTCGATTTATGGCAGCGACTGGATTCCGCTATCACCCGCCATCAGATTGACTGGCAGTGGGTGAAAGGCCATGCCGGACATCCGGAAAACGAGCGCTGCGATGAACTCGCCCGCGCAGCGGCGGAATCCCCGTCACAGGACGATACCGGCTATCAGCCTGCCGCTGAATAATCATCAGCGGCGTTTCAGACAGCGCGGCGGCGTCTGCTGGCGTGTCGCGCCCACCACATTGTTCAGTTTCGGCCTCAGCAGACGCAGCTTCTGCGGTGTAAAAGTCAGCGGTACCGTGCGTTTGCGGGCCACAATCACCCCCAGACAGCCGAAAATCCGTGCATGCCGGTTACCGAAACTGTCCGGATCACACCAGGGGATTGGCGCGGTAAGCCGGTGATACATAATTTCGTAATTGAGCAAACTGAGCCAGTCGAGTATACGGAACTGTGAAAACATCCGGCTGCACTGCGGATGCTGATTCAGACGCCACGGGATCAATTTGCGCGCCCCCAGCAGGCTTAACGGGTTAAACCCGCTGATAATCAGCCAGCCGTCCTCAATCAGGACACGGTCAGCCTCGCGAAGCAGCCGGTGCGGATCACTGCTGTAGCCCAGATTATGTGCCAGCACACAGACATCCGCGGATTTGTCCAGAAACGGCAATTGCGCCGCCTCCCCGAATACCTGTAAGGTGTTACCCTGCGGTGCCACATTCACCTGATGCGGGATCATGCAGTTGCTGCTGTCAATTTCACAGCTCAGTGCGCCGATCTTAATCAGGTGAAACCCGAACATTTTCGGCCACCAGGGCGCTAACTGTGCTTCCAGCGACTCCCGGAAGCGGCGTCCGCAGGGAATATCGCACCACGAGTCCGGCATCGTCAGAGTTTTTGTCGCTCGTGCAGAAAACATGGCTTTATCCTTGGTTCACACTCAGAAAGGTGAGGTATCTATGGAGCTTATCAGAATTTCCGCGTTATCAGATAACTACATTTGGCTATTACGGGATAATGCGCACACCTGTGTCATCGTTGATCCCGGCGTCAGTGCACCGGTACTGGATATACTGCGGGAACAGGGACTGACCCCTTCCGCCATCCTGCTGACACACCACCATGCCGATCACACCGGCGGTACGGCTGAGATTGTCCGGCACTTTCCCGGCCTGCCGGTTTACGGCCCCGCCGAAACCGTGCCGAAAGGTGCAAATCACTGTGTACAGGATAATGACACCATCACCTGCGGAGAACTGACGTTTCAGGTTATCGCGGTACCGGGACACACACTCGGGCATGTGGCTTATTACTGCAAACCGTATCTGTTTTGCGGCGATACCCTCTTTTCCGGTGGCTGCGGCCGCATTTTTGAAGGCACCCCTGCACAGATGTTCCGCTCCGTCAGCCGTCTTGCGGCACTGCCGGATGAAACTGTAGTCTGCTGTGCGCATGAATATACACAATCTAACCTTGCCTTTGCGCGTGCTGTCTGGCCGGAAAACAATGATATTCAGGCATATCAGCGTTATGTTGCAGAATTACGTCAGAATCATGAAGCTACAGTGCCCGTCACACTGAAAACAGAAAGGAAAATTAATGTTTTTCTTAACTGTGATAACATTGATCTGCAACATAATTTATCATCAAGTAAACATACTGCGACAGCTGAGGAAACTTTTGCGTCTTTACGCGCAAAAAAAGATCAATTTTAGCCGTAATCGTTGTCAGGGCGGGATAACACCAGTATGATTGCAAAACCTACAGACTGAAGAATAATAATGCTGATTCCGCCAACATGAAAATCAACGCTACACTTCTTGCCGCCGCAATTTTGCTGGCGGGGTGTCAGACTGCGCCACAGAAAACCACTCAGAAACCCAATTATCCTTCCGGTAACGGTTTTTTACTGACTGCTCAGCAGATGGACGCAGCAAAAATGTCCTCCGTCAGTCCCGAAGATGATATCTGGGGTTATATCCGTGATGAGATGAAAATGAACATCCCGGACAACGACCGTATCCGCACCGAAGAACTTTCTTACCTCGCCAAAAAGAGCTATCTCCACGATGTGACACTGCGCGCAGAACCTTACATGTACTGGATCATCGGCAAGATCGATGAACGCAACATGCCGATGGAACTGGTTCTGCTGCCCATAGTGGAGAGTGCTTTTAATCCGCATGCCACCTCACCGGCTCAGGCTGCCGGGTTATGGCAGATTATCCCGAGTACCGGCAAAGCAAACGGGCTGAATCAGAACCAGTGGGTTGATGACCGCCGTGATGTGGCCGCCTCCACTACTGCCGCGCTGGATTTGCTGGAACGTCTGAATACTATGTTCGGCGGAGACTGGGCGCTGACCCTGGCCGCCTATAACAGCGGTGAAGGCCGTGTGCTGCGTGCGATGGAAGCGAATGCCGCAGCCGGAAAACCGACAGATTACTGGTCATTATCCCTGCCGAAAGAGACCATGGATTATGTGCCGCGTATTTTTGCCCTGAGCAATGTTATCCGCAACAGCGACCGCAATGGTGTGAATTTACCGGTACCCAATGCAGAACGCGCCCTGGCACGGGTGAATATCGGCCGGCAGATTTCCCTGGATGTCGCGGCACAGCTGCTGGATATGCCGGTTTCCAGACTCAGAGATTACAACCCGAGTCTGAAACGTGGTGTGACCTCGCCGGCCGGCCCTCACTATCTGATGCTGCCGAAAACCAAAGTCGACCAGCTGATGAGCGCGTTATCTGATGACGCTGTGCTTAATGATATCCGTACTGCTGTTGCGAAAAATAACCAGCGTACCGAGCAATTAAGCACACCAGCCGGTCGCGCACAGGCTGCGAAATATAAAGTGAAAAGCGGTGATTCATTCTACGCCATCGCTAACCGCCATAAGATGACCGTTGCTGAACTGAAAAAACTGAACGGACTGAAAAGCGCCTCTGTTCTGAAACCGGGACAGACATTGCAGGTAAAAGGCAGCCCGGTGGTGAAACCATCGAAAGCTGCCGCCAAAAATGCGATGCGTCTGGCGAAGTATAAAGTGCGTCAGGGTGATTCTTACTACAGCATTGCGCAGCGCCATGGTGTGACACTGAAAGAACTCATGTCCTGGAACAGTAAAGTTAAAATGAAGGATTTACATCCGGGTATTGAGTTAACCGTGTATGTTGCGAATAAGCGCGGCTGATATCTCATCTCTTTTCTGACAGTATAAAAAACCCGCTGATAAATCAGCGGGTTTTTTGTTTTGTACTTTGTTTTCATGTTTATCGTCAGCGGTACTGTTATACCCAGAACAACCAGGCAAACGCCGAGATAACGATAATACAGGCGATATTCAGCACACCACCAACCCGCACCATCTCGGATTGTTTGATAAAACCGGTTCCAAAGACTATCGCGTTCGGCGGTGTCGCCACCGGCAGCATAAAGGCACAGGATGCACCGATACCGATAATCATGGTCAGCGCCATAACCGGCATCCCCAGACCATCAGCCACACCGGCAAAGATAGGCACCAGAAGCGCGGCACTGGCGGTGTTACTGGTGAACTCTGTCAGCACAATGATAAAGGTGGTGACGGCGATAATAATCACCAGCCAGCTGCTGTTACCAAATGAGGTTTTCATCCAGTCCGCCATCACTTCACTGGCACCGGAATCTTTCAGGATCATACTCAGTGTCAGACCCCCGCCAAACAGGAACAGAACGCCCCACTCCGTGTTGTTCTGGATCTGTGACCAGCTGGCCACCCCGGTAATACCAATCAGTGCGGCAGCACTCAGAGCGATAATAGTATCGAAATCTTTGATTTTACCCAGCAGTTCACTCAGCGGCGCACTGCCGATCCAGCAGATAACCGTCAGGCCGAAAATTGCCAGTGTCAGCAGGCGTTTTGGTGTCCAGTGAACCTGCTCCACTTCAATTTCAAAGCGGGCACCCAGCTTCGGACGTAACATCAGATACATAATACCAAACATAATCGGCATCAGGATCAGTACCATCGGGATGCCGTATTTCATCCAGGTAAAGAAGTCCATACCCAGCTGATTTGCGGCAATAATGTTCGGCGGACTGCCGACCATGGTCCCCAGACCGCCGATGCTGGCACTGTATGCCACCCCCAGCAGCATAAACACGAACGTATTACGGTCATGACGGATATCCAGATTGCCCAGAATGCCCAGTACCAGCGGTAGCATCATCGCGGCTGTCGCTGTATTACTGATCCACATAGAAAGCGCACCGGTCACACTGAACAGCAGAACGACTGCCGCCCATAAACGGCCACGGGCAATCAGCAGCAGGCGGTTAGCAATCAGGCGATCCAGCCCCTGAATATGCAGTGCTGTCGCCAGTGCAAAACCGCCGAAGAACAGGAAAATAGTCGGGCTGGCAAATGACTGCAATGCCTTACCCGCACCCAGCAATCCGAGAAAAACGGCCAGAATCGGGATCAGTAACGCTGTCAGCGTGACATGAATTGCCTCCGTCAGCCACAAAACAGCGACAAACACCATTAAGGCCAGCCCTGCATTCTCTTTATCGCTGTAGGGCAGATATTTCAGCAGCAGTATCAGCAGCACAATGTCCAGAGCCAGGATGATGAGTCCTTTTGTATTAAAAGAACTCAGCCCGGTGGATTGGGTGAGCGTTTCTGAAGCGTCCATGATAATTCCCTCAGTAGGATGTAAAGCATTCACGAAACCGATTGCTGTCATAGTTTAATAACCGGCGTTTTTGCATGAATGCTAAAAATGTTAAACAATTTATCTTCATGTGAAATATAAAAAGTATTAATAACAAAATACATCACAAATCGTCCATTTTGCGATCTGAGGCAACAGAATAAGTAAAAAAACTTGTCATAGCATGGTAAATGACCAGTTTTAGTCATTGAGGGAACGGATAAAAAACGGGGAAATATTCGTAAGATAAGATAACGGAGCCATAAAAAAAGGCGGGTCCGCCGGACACGCCTTTTTTAACATTCACAGTAACAATTACTGACCTTTGATCTCTTTACGGCCGTGGAACGGAGCACGTTCACCCAGCGCTTCTTCAATACGGATCAACTGGTTGTACTTGGCAACACGGTCAGAACGGCTCATAGAACCGGTTTTGATCTGGCCTGCTGCGGTACCTACTGCCAGGTCGGCAATAGTAGCATCTTCAGTTTCACCGGAACGGTGAGAGATAACTGCGGTGTAACCGGCATCTTTTGCCATCTTGATAGCAGCCAGCGTTTCAGTCAGCGAACCGATCTGATTGAATTTAATCAGAATAGAGTTCACGATACCTTTTTCGATACCTTCTTTCAGGATCTTGGTATTGGTCACAAACAGGTCATCACCGACCAGCTGGATTTTGTCGCCTAAGACTTTAGTCTGATATGCGAAACCATCCCAGTCAGATTCATCCAGACCATCTTCAATAGAAACAATCGGATACTCTTTAGTCAGGTCTTCCAGATAATGTGTGAACTCCTGTGAGGTAAAGGTACGGCCTTCGCCTTTCAGTTCATACATACCGGTTTCTTTGTTGTAGAACTCAGATGCAGCACAATCCATCGCCAGAGTGACATCTTTATCCAGCTCATAGCCGGCAGCTTTAACAGCTTCTTTGATATCAGACAGCGCTTCTGCGTTAGAACCCAGGTTTGGTGCATAACCACCTTCGTCACCCACCGCAGTGTTCATGCCTTTCGCTTTCAGCACTTTCGCCAGGTGATGGAAGATTTCAGAACCCATACGAACCGCTTCCTTCAGAGACGGTGCGCCAACAGGCTGGATCATGAATTCCTGGATATCAACGTTATTATCTGCGTGCTCACCACCATTGATGATATTCATCATCGGCAGCGGCATAGAGTATTTGCCCGGTGTGCCGTTCAGTTCTGCGATGTGTGCGTACAGAGGTAAACCTTTTGATGCTGCTGCGGCTTTGGCATTTGCCAGAGATACCGCCAGAATCGCGTTTGCACCGAAATTGGATTTGTTTTCAGTACCATCCAGGTCGATCATGATCTGGTCAACTTTCGCCTGATCTTTGGCATCCTGACCCAGCAGCGCCTGTGCGATCGGGCCATTTACCGCGCCGACAGCCTTCAGAACACCTTTACCCAGGAAACGTGATTTATCACCGTCACGCAGTTCCAGCGCTTCACGGGAACCGGTAGATGCGCCTGACGGAGCAGCCGCCATACCCACAAAACCGCCTTCCAGGTGTACTTCAGCTTCTACAGTCGGGTTACCGCGGGAGTCGATGATTTCACGGCCGATCACTTTAACGATTTTGGACATTAGGTTTTCCTCAGTACAAGTTAAATTTTCAGATAAGTAACCGGCACTTACAGCCGGTCACTCACCTCACATCTTATTTTAGCAGACCTTTCTGGTTATCAGAGGCCGCTTTGACAAAACCTGCAAACAGCGGATGACCATCACGCGGGGTAGAGGTGAACTCCGGATGGAACTGACAGGCCACAAACCACGGATGATTCGGGTTCTCAATGATTTCCACCAGTTTGTTGTCCACTGAACGGCCGGCAACCAGCAGACCTGCATCCTCAAGACGCTTCAGTAACATGTTGTTCACTTCATAACGATGACGGTGACGTTCAGTAATCGCATCTTTGCCGTACAACCGGCGAACCAGAGAATTGTTCGTCAGGTGGCATAACTGACCGCCGACACGCATGGTACCGCCGAGATCACTCTCTTCGCTGCGGACTTCAATATTGCCGTCTTCATCACGCCACTCAGTAATCAGCGCAACGATCGGGTACTTACAATCAGCATCAAATTCCGTGGAGTTCGCATCTTCCATACCGGCCAGGTTACGGGCAAAATCAATCATTGCCACCTGCATCCCCAGGCAAATGCCCAGATACGGAATGTTGTTCTCGCGGGCATAGCGGGCCGTCATAATCTTGCCTTCCACACCACGGGAACCGAAGCCGCCGGGCACCAGAATCGCATCCAGCCCCTGTAACAGTTCTGTGCCGCGGGTTTCCACATCCTGAGAATCAATCAGTTTGATGTTCACAGTAACGCGGTTTTTCAGGCCGCCGTGTTTCAGTGCTTCGATAACGGATTTATAGGCGTCCGGCAATTCAACATATTTGCCGACCATTCCGATGGTCACTTCACCTGACGGATTGGCTTCCTCATAAATCACCTGCTCCCATTCGGAGAGATCTGCCTCCGGAGCATTAATGCTGAATCGTTTACAGATATAATCATCTAATCCCTGGGATTTCAAGAGGCCGGGGATTTTATAAATGGAATCGACATCTTTCAGACTGATCACTGCTTTCTCAGGAACGTTACAGAAAAGCGCGATTTTCGCACGTTCGTTAGCAGGAATCACTCTGTCCGAACGACAAATCAGAACATCCGGCTGAATACCGATGGATAATAATTCTTTCACTGAGTGCTGAGTCGGCTTGGTTTTTACTTCACCGGCTGCGGCCAGATACGGAACCAAAGTCAAATGCAGATATAAGGTGTGCTCACGGCCGACTTCCGCCGCCATCTGACGGATAGCTTCCAGGAACGGCAGTGATTCGATATCACCGACAGTCCCGCCGACTTCCACCAGCACCACGTCATGACCTTCACCGCCGCGGATGATACGGTCTTTGATTTCATTGGTGATGTGCGGGATAACCTGAATGGTGGCACCGAGATAGTCGCCGCGGCGCTCTTTGCGCAGGACTTCAGAGTAAACACGTCCGGTGGTGAAGTTATTACGGCGGGTCATTTTGGTGCGGATGAAGCGCTCGTAGTGACCTAAGTCGAGATCAGTTTCAGCGCCGTCGTTAGTGACGAAAACTTCCCCGTGTTGGGTCGGGCTCATGGTTCCCGGATCGACGTTGATGTACGGATCCAGTTTCATCATGGTGACATTGAGTCCACGGGCTTCGAGTATAGCCGCTAAAGAGGCTGCGGCAATGCCTTTACCCAGAGAGGATACGACCCCGCCGGTCACAAAAATATAATTAGTTTTCATGCTGAACCTGAAAGTTTAGGTGTAATAGATGATGGATATAACAGGACGGGAAAATAGTATACCCTAACCTTATTTTGGCGACAAATAATCTCGTCACCTCTTTTCGGTTATCCGTCGCTCCCGGGGCGGTAAAAACCGTCCTTTTACACTAATTAATCAACGTTTTACATTTTATAAAAAACTTTTCATTCTCCGGTAAAATCATTAGCTGAAAGCATTAAGCTTATCCCTCGCGGGATTTAACATCCTGCCAACTTTTCTCCATTTCATCAAGCGTTGCTGATTCCATGGTCAGTCCGCGTGCGGCAATATCACTCTCCACCTGCCGGAAACGGTTTTCAAACTTACGGCAGGCTTTTTGTAATACCATTTCCGGTTTATGTCCCAGATGGCGGGAAAAATTAACCACCGCGAACAGCAAATCACCCAGCTCTTCGGCGACGCGCTCGCCATTCACCTGCGGCTGATTCACTTCCTCCATCACCTCATCCAGTTCCTCGTACACCTTGCCGAGTACCGGCGGAAGCGTGTCCCAGTCAAATCCGGCTGACGCACTGCGTTTCTGGATTTTATAGGCACGCATCAGTGCAGGCAGTGTCGCCGGGATATCATCCAGCAGGGAATATTGTGATTTTTCAGCGCGCTCCGCACTTTTGCGCTGTTCCCAGCCGGAAATGGCCGCTTCCGCGCCGATCCCCTGCTCACGGGCAAATATATGCGGATGGCGGCGGGTCAGTTTGTCGCTGACAGCAGCGGCAATATCCTCAAAGTCAAAACGCCCTTCTTCTTTTGCCATCTGTGCATAGAACACCACCTGAAAGAGTAAGTCACCTAACTCACCTTTCAGATCGTCAAAATCAGCCCGCTCAATGGCATCCAGAACCTCATAGGTTTCTTCCAGGGTGTAGGGGGCGATAGTGGCATAAGTTTGCGCTTTGTCCCACGGACAGCCGTTTTCCGGGTCGCGTAACTGCGACATTATCGCCAGCAGGCGTTCAACTGATACAGACATGTCATTAATTCCTGAATATGATTTCCTGCTTCTTACTGAGTGTGACGTTTTGCCTCAATCACATCCGGCAGCTGGTTCAGTTTTGCCAGCACACGGCTGAGGGTCTGGATATTGTAGATTTCCATGTCCATATCGATAGTGGCAATCTGCTGTTTCACATCACTGTGGCTGCGCACGCCGAGCACATTCACTTTCTCGTTAGCCAGAATCGTGGTGATATCACGCAGCAGGCCGCTGCGGTCATTCGCCACCACACGCACCACGAGGGAATAGCCGCTGGAGTAACTCGCGCTCCAGACCGCTTCCACCAGCCGCTCCGGTGCCTGCTCCTGCAATTCTGCCAGCTGTTCACAATCCGCGCGGTGGATGGAAATCCCCCGGCCTTTGGTGATAAAACCGGTAATATCATCCCCCGGAATCGGCTGGCAGCAGCGGGCGATGTGATGCATCAGGTTACCGACACCTTCAACCACAATGCGGCCGCTGCTCTGGTGTGCCGGAGCCGGTTTGGCCGGCGGGGCTTTTTCCAGAGTTTTCAGTGCTTCGCGATCGGCCTCTTCCGCTGTCGGTTTGTTCAGTTTGCTTTGCAGGAAATTCGACAGCTGGTTGATGCGGATATCACCCACACCAATACCGGCCAGCACTTCATCCAGCGAATGAACGTTATAACGGGCGATCAGCAGTTTTTCCGCCTCTTTCAGGCTGATATCCTGCGCGGCCAGTTCGTTGTCCAGCATCTGCCGCCCGGCAATAATATTTTTATCGCGATCCTGTTTGCGGAACCAGTTATGGATTTTCGCACGGCCCCGGCTGGTGGTGACATACCCCAGGTTCGGGTTCAGCCAGTCACGGCTCGGGTTAGGCTGTTTCTGGGTGATGACTTCAATCTGATCGCCCATCTGCAACTGGTAGCTGAACGGCACAATACGACTGCCGATTTTCGCACCGATACAGCGGTGACCCACGTCACTGTGGATATGGTAGGCAAAATCGAGCGGCGTGGAGCCGGCCGGTAAATCCACCACATCTCCTTTCGGGGTAAAGACGTAAACGCGGTCATCAAACACCTGACTGCGCACTTCATCCAGCATTTCGCCGGAATCCGCCATTTCTTCCTGCCACGCGATCAGCTTACGCAGCCAGGCGATACGGTTTTCGTAACTGCCGGTTTTCCCGCCGCCTGCGGTGCCTTCTTTATATTTCCAGTGCGCGGCAACACCGAGTTCCGCATCCTCATGCATCTGTCGGGTGCGGATCTGAATTTCCAGGGTTTTACCCGCCGGCCCCAGCACCACGGTATGAATTGACTGATAGCCGTTCGGTTTCGGGTTCGCCACATAGTCATCAAACTCATCCGGCAGATGACGGAAATGGGTGTGAACAATCCCGAGCGCGGCGTAGCAGTCCTGGAGGCGCTCCACCACAATCCGCACAGCACGGACATCAAACAGTTCATCAAAGGAGAGCGATTTTTTCTGCATCTTGCGCCAGATACTGTAGATATGCTTCGGCCGCCCGTAGATCTCGGCCTGAATACCTTCTTCTTTCATATCTCCGCGCAGAGACGTCACAAAATTATCAATATACTCTTCGCGATCAAGACGGCGCTCATGCAGCAGGCTGGCAATGCGTTTGTAATCATCCGGGTGCAGATAACGGAAGCAATAATCCTCCAGCTCCCATTTCAGCTGCCCGATCCCGAGGCGGTTCGCCAGCGGGGCATAAATATTGAAACACTCTTTCGCGGCCAAGACGCGCTCGTCCTCACCGGAATCTTTGACTTCGCGCAGATGGGCGATCCGCTCCGCCAGCTTGATAACCACGCAGCGGAAATCTTCCACCATGGAGAGCAGCATACGGCGGATGTTATCCACCTGTACCGAACTGGTTTCGTCATTATGGGTGGCTTTCAGCTGACGGATAGCATCCATATCCATCACACCTTTGACCAGCAGCCAGATAGCGTGACCAAAGGCCTCGTCTATTTTCTCCTCACCGAGGATCTCCGCTTCGGCCAGCGGAAAAAGCAACGCTGCACGCAGACTGTCGAGATCCATACTGAGGGTGGATAAAATTTCCACCATCTCAATACCGCGCCCCAGCAACAGCGCCGCATCCTGATGCCCATCAACCTGCTGATGACAGTAATGCCAGACCTCTTCCAGTTTTTCACCCGTCACTGGGTTATGCAGCCCGAGGCTGTTAATCCAGTGTGCCGGGTCAAACTCACCGGCCGGTGTTAAATGCGCACTTCTTACCGCAACCATACATTCTCCCTACTGACTGACCGGTGGTGTCTTCGTGAAAAGCACCATCGACTCCAAATGGCCGGTTTGCGGAAACATATCCAGCATGCGGACAGCATTCCGGTGATACCCGGCACCATGCAGAACCTGACTATCCCTTGCAAGTGTTGTGGGATTGCAGGAAACATAAACGATGCGCTCAGGGGAAAGCGCAACAATATGCGGCATAATCTCAGCCGCCCCGGCACGCGCCGGGTCCAGTAATACTTTATTAAACCCGGAAGCCGCCCACGGCTCCCCGGTAATATCCTGCGACAAATCCGCGTGATAAAACGCGGCATTCGCCAGATGATTGAGACGGGCATTCTCCCGTGCCGTGCGGACCAGCGCATCCACGCCCTCCACCCCGACAACCTCACCGGCGCGTTCCGCTGCCGGCAGCGTAAAATTACCCATTCCGCAGAAGAGATCTAACACGCTATCGTGTTTTGTCAGCTCCAACCAGTTCAGCGCCTGTGCCACCATCAGCTCATTCAGAACACCGTTCACCTGGATAAAATCCTGCGGACTGAACTGTAATTTTAACTCGGCCACCGTGTAATACGGAGGATGCTGCGCACAAACTGCCACAGGCGGCGCATCCGCACTGCCCTGCAAATAAAGCGCTGTGTCGTGTTCAGCGCAAAACGCCGTCAGTACAGACATATCCGCATCACTGAGCGGTGCCAGATGACGCAGCACCAGCAGAGAGCCGCTCTCCGTATCTGCCAGTTCCGCGTGACCGAGTTCCGGTGCGGCGGCCAGCGACGAAAGACAGGCCTGCAAGGGTACCAGCAAGGCTTCCAGACGCGGAACCAGTACCGGACACTGTTTTACGGCGACCGCTGATTTACTCTGCGCCTGACGAAATCCCATTGTCAGCTGTTTTGTTTTCGGGGAATACACCAGCGCCAGCCGCGCCCGGCGGCGGTAGCCGTACTCTTCCCCGCTCAGTACAGGGACATCTCCGCACGCCTCACCCGTTTCCCGGGTCAGCAGGTAAGAGAGGTACTCCGCTTTGGTTTCCCGCTGCATCGCAACCGGAATGTGCTGCTGCTGGCAACCGCCGCACTGCCCGTAATGACGGCAGGCCGGTTTGCGGCGCGCCGGGTTATCAGACAGACGTTTCACCACACTGCCTTTGGCATAGTGGCGCTTTTCTTCCGTCAGCCTGACCTGTGCGGACTCACCCGGCATCAGATCCGGGATAAAAACAGTTTTACCCTGAAGGCGGGCAATGCCCTGCCCGAGGGCGTCGAGAGAGTCAGCGGTGACAGTAACAGTCCGGGACTGCCGCGGGGTCTGACGGGGCTGAGAATAAAATTGCGCCATAATGATAAAAAAACGTTGTCTGTGAGGCCGGTGATTTTCCCATAAAGCAGCGTATTGACCAACGGATTCTTCAGGTACGCTGCAAATTACGCGCCATAAACCGGTAAAAATACGAGGCGCTGATTATACCATAATTCCGGATAGTGCCTCCGCACTATTTATTAAAAAGATAAATGATATTTATCGTTATACCTCAGTATTTTCGGGTTAATTATTTATGATGCCTGAGACAGCAACATTCTGTGAATAATACGCAAGATCAGCTTCTGATAAATATTAAATTTACATGAACTTACCCGTGCTGATTTTTTTACCGAAAAAAAACCGTTATTTAAAAAATAACGGTTTATTGTTACCGGCAATAAAAGTGTATCCCGGTATGGCCGTATTATGCATTCAGATCCGGCCACAGCCCGCCGAAGTGCATTAACTCACCACTGACCAGAAAACGGGTGATCATTTCATCCGCCGGCGTCATTTTGTTTGCCAGGCGTTCGCTGAGTAACGGCAGCCGTGCCGCCTCATTCAGCAGACCATGTTGCTCCAGCGCGCGCTGGGCGGCATTCAGCAGCGTTTCAGCCACGGTGGAAACCGTCAGATCTGCAAACGGCTCGCGGGCAATCGCATTAAAGCGGGAATCCGGCTGCACACCATAATTAAAGGAGATGGTATCATCCAGCACCAGCCCGAGAACCCACGCGCAGAATGCGCCCAGCAGTGCCGGATCGGGAACCGCATCAAAAGCTTTGAACTCAATCCGCCCGTGTTCACCTTCGTTACGTGCCGGGTAAATAAAGTCATGCGGATACACCGCCGCGTTAGTCAGGAACCCTTTACAGGCCGGACGGTGGCAGCTGCGCAGTGCGGTACGACGGGATAAACCACCCCATAACTGCCCGTTTTCCAGCGGACCATTCAGCGAAAGAGCCACCAGATACGGGGCGAAAAAGGTCAGTTTTTCCACTGCCTGGACAACACGGACATCACTCATTTCCGGCACAGAGATATTAATATCCGGCCCGCAGGTCTGCATCACCAGATCCGCGTGGCGGAATGCGGCATGCTCCTCGCGGAAGATTTTTTCCCACGCATTCAGCGGCGGATTAAACTGATAGCGCGGCGAAACCGGATGATAAGCGCTGACCGCCAGTCCCAGTCCGCACGCTTTCAGGCGCTCACTCAGTTGGATCTCTATGGTTTGCAGGGAATTTAATGCTGCCGTCACCGAATCTGCCGGCGGGGTGCGGATTTCTATCCCTTTAATAACCTGTGCAATAAGCTGACCTTCCGGTGAAAAACGTTCGTCGCCCTCAACATACCAGTAACCGGCTTTAATGCCCGCATCCCCTTTATGCAGCGAGGCATCATCCATCCCCGGACGGTTATTCAGTGCAGGCTCCAGCTCTGACAGGGTAATATTGTCAAAGGATTTAATACCGGCGGCACTTTTATTCCGGTACTGTGTCAGCCAATATTCAAATTCAATCCCGACCCGATACTCTTTTTGCATACGTGATGTAATCCCGGTTAATACATTTGGTGCGACGGTATAGTCCCTGAAACAGATTCAGGCTGCGACAATATGATGTGCATATAAAAAACAAGAAATAATAACGATTTGTTTTATATTTATTAACATTTACACCGCAAATCGTTTTGATACTTCTTTCTTAAATAACAGATATCCGCCACCGAATACAGTGAATCTATTTCAGCAACAACTGCGGATTAATCGTAGCAACAATTCCGGTAATATTGAACCGGAATTGTCAGGTCATTTATGCGAAAGGGCTGCCATTAATCAGCAGCTTACTGACAAACAGAGAAACGCCGGTATTCTTCGTAAGCATAATGGTCGGTCATACCGCTGATATAATCCTGAATCAGCCGGGCACGGTAGTAAAATTCCAGGGTAATCTGATCTTCCGGCGGGTGAGCGGCCAGTACGGCAACTGCTTCACTGTAGGCGGCCCGCTGCTTGCGTGACAGTTTATGCAACAACCGGGTTTCGATAAAATAGTGTTTGTGGAAATTTTCGCGAACCAGATCCGCAAAATCGGCCTGCGGCATCATTAACAGCGGCCGGTAAAAATCCAGCAGACCATTAATGATCCGGAATCCCTGCAATTCCAGCTCTTCCACTTCGTGATGGGTAAACACATACTTAAACGCGACCCGCTTCAGGGTTTTCAGCAGTCGGTGCTCTTCACTTTTATCTTCCAGCAGCGCCTGATTGTAAGTGCCCGCAAACACCGCAGGCAGATTATCAATAAAGCGTTGCGCGGTGTACGGCACCAGTTTATTGGTGATATAGACCCGCAGATACATAAAAAACTGATCCTGAGGGCTGCGGTGCTGACTGCGGGTAAGTGATTGATAAGCCAGCTCTACCGTATCACGGAACAGGGCGGAATCCGCCGGGCCTTCCAGAGCCTGCCACTCCTGGCGCAAATACGTCACCAGCGTATCCGGGGTCAGAATGCCTTTCTCCACCGCATCATCCAGATCCGCAATACAATACGAGATATCATCCGCCGCTTCCATAATATAGCTGAGCGGAAAACGGCAGAATTCACCGAGCTGTAATTCATCGCGCAGCCGCTGAATCAGGGTATTTTCAGACCAGTAATAGCCGGGTTTTTTGGTAAGATAATCAAACTCATCCGGTACCGGGTCCAGCTGCCAGGCGGGGCGGGTATATTTCAGCACGCTGCCTATCTGGGCAAATGTCAGATTGAGTTTCAGCAGATGGTGCGCCATCCGCATTCCCTGGGCATTCCCCTCAAACTGACACAAATCCCGGCGCAGCTGACGGCGCAGATGATCCGCCTGCGGTGAACCGGTCAGGCGCAGGGCGGCAATCTGACAGTTATCCTCATCGCCGGTCTGCGGTTCACCCAGCAGACTGCCGAACCATTTCTGAATCGCCGCCTCCCCGAAATGCCCGAACGGCGGGTTGCCGATGTCATGCATCAGACACGCCATTTCAACCACGCTCTCAAAGGCATCAGTGCGCTCATCCAGGCCGTATTCTTCCAGCTTTTGTGACTGTTTCAGCTGACGGAGGATGGTTTTGGCGATATAACGCCCGACCTGCTGCACTTCCAGGGAGTGTGTCAGACGGCTGCGGACGGCAGAATTTTGTTCCAGCGGAAAGACCTGGGTTTTCTGTTGCAGACGGCGGACAGCAGCGGAATTGATAATGCGCCCGCGATCACTTTCAAATGCCTGATTCACCAGAAACTCTTCCGCAGATTCCGCCGCAGAAGCACCAAACTGGCGGTGAAAATTCAGCTTCTTTTTAAAATCAATAACCGGCACGTCGCCTCCGTCTTTTTATGTGTACGGGAAAAGGCACCTCCCGCCGAGATTCGGTGATAAACTGTAGCTAATCCGTTATTATGCAGTTCAATTTCTATTCAGGGAGTATGACATAATGAAAGTCGGTATTATAGGTGCGATGGAGCAGGAAGTAACCCTGCTGCGTGATCAGATTACCAACATGCAAACCCTCCGCCACGGCGACTGTGAAATCTATACCGGTCAGATTAATGGTGTTGATGTCGCCCTGCTCAAATCCGGTATCGGCAAAGTGGCGGCTGCCATCGGCACCACCCTGCTGCTGGAACTATGTAAACCGGATGTGGTGATTAACACCGGTTCTGCCGGGGGTCTCGCCCCGCATCTGAATGTCGGCGATATTGTTGTCTCCTCGGAAGTCCGTTATCACGATGCGGATGTCACCGCTTTCGGCTACGAGCCGGGCCAGATGGCGCAGTGCCCGCCGGCCTTTATTACCGATGCCGGTCTTATCACACTGACTGAAAAATGTATTCAGACTCTCGGCCTGAACGCCGTGCGCGGCCTGATTTGCAGCGGCGATGCCTTTATCAACGGCGCAGAGCCGCTGGCGCGTATCCGCACCGCATTCCCGTCTGTTGTGGCGGTGGAAATGGAATGTGCGGCTGTCGGCCATGTGTGTCATCAGTATCAGGTACCGTTTGTGGTGGTTCGTGCTATCTCTGATGTGGCGGATAAAGCCTCTCACCTCAGTTTTGACGAATTCCTGCCGCTCGCGGCAAAGCAGTCATCCCTGATGGTGGCGGAAATCCTCGCCAATATTGATTCACTGAAATGATCAGACGGTCATTGCGCTCCGCCGGTCTGCTGTTTCTGCTGGCGGCCTGCGGAGCACAGGCTGCGGCACAGCGTGTGATTGCCCTCTCTCCGTCACTGGCGGAGATGGCGTATGCCGCCGGTCTGGGGGATAACCTGGTCGGCGTCAGTGCCAATGCAGATTACCCGCCGGAAGCGAAAAACATCGAACAGGTGTCCAGCTGGCAGGGGCTGAATCTTGAACTCATTATTGCCCTGAAACCGGATCTGATCATGGCCTGGCGCGGTGGTAATCCGCAGCGCCCGCTGAGTCAGCTGGAGCATCTCGGGATAAAAGTCGAGTATTTTGATCCGCGCAATCTTGATGAAATTGCGGATGATCTGGATCGCCTTGCGCCTTACAGTCCGCAACCGGCCCTCGCGGAACAAGCCGCTTCGGAGATGCGCAGCGGGATTGAAACCCTGAAAGCCCGCTACGGCAATAAACCGGAAAAACAGATTTTTCTCCAGTTTGGTCAGAACCCGGTTTTCACCGCATCAGGCACCACGCTGCAAAGCGAAGTGGTCACTCTGTGCCGCGGCAAAAACGTATTTGCCAACAGCCCGGTGCCCTGGCCGCAGGTTAACCGCGAGCAGGTACTGACCCGCAGGCCGGATATGATCCTTATCTCTGGGGATGACCGCGAAGTGGAAAATGTAAAACGTTTCTGGTCTCCGCAACTCAATGTGCCGGTTATCACTATCAACGCCGACTGGTTCCAGCGCGGCACACCCCGGTTGTTAAACGCCGCGGAAGAATTGTGTGAAAAAATAAATAACACCTGATATGAATATATAATGTTAATAATATGCCGGCTATTATTCGGCATATTATCTTTTTGTCTTATTTTATTTCAGCCTTAATTTTAAATTATTTTATATTTAATTTATTTTTATATTTTTTGTTATTATTACTTATTCATCCGTGACTATTCTTATTCTGTAAACCCAAGAAGATTCTGATACCCGTCAGCGCCGGAGCAGGCGACAATATAGCAGAATGAAAAAAGAAACGGACTGTAACGATGATTAAATACCTCAAGGGTGATTTACTGAGATCTGATGCTCAGGCATTAGTAAATGCTGTTAATTGTCAGGGCGTCATGGGAAAGGGAATTGCCTATCAGTTCAGACTGGATTATCCGGTGAATGCACGTGCCTATGAAGCTTTATGCAAAGAAAATAAAATAGGTACCGGTCAGCTGTCGGTTACCGATGAACACGGCCGGAAAGTAATAAACTTCCCGACCCGTGATAAATCGGATTCCCCTTCCGGTTATGAATTTATCGAAAGTGGTCTGCGCGAACTGAAAGCCCTGATTAAAAAACAGGGACTGAAATCCGTGGCTATTCCGGCACTCGGCTGCGGCAGCGGCGGACTGGAGTGGCGTCAGGTGGATAATCTGATCCAGATGCACCTCGGTGAATTAAGTGACACTGACATCATGATCTATCCGCCGGTCAAATATATTGATGACAGCATCAGCCCGCATCATGTGCTGGTCTGGTGGATTGATAACTGCCTGCTGATTCCGTCCCGCTACAATCTCTATATTGCCATTTATGTGTTGCAGCGTCTGAACGGCATGAATCTGTTTAATTTCAGCGGCACTATCAGCACACTGTATTCCGATGATGTTGATCGCTACGTTAACGATCTGCGCGATCGGATTGCACATTATGGTATTGATTTTAATGCTGTTATTGATGTGCAAATCAAACTGAACCGTGAACTTCCGGAAAACCCGCTGCCGGTCTTTGATCACTACCTCAACCGGGTGATGGGATCACTCAATCCGCTGACGTACAGTGATCAGTCTCTGCTGCTGGCGATGATGATTGACGGATTATTGCAGGGTAAGGCGATCAAAGAGATCACCACTATTCTGCGTGAGCGCTATCAGGCACGGGATATTGATTTTGTGCTGTTCCAGGCCAAAAACGGCGGCCTGCTGAAAGATAATATTTTAGGGGATGTGATTCTGACCCGCTGATAAAAAATCCGGACGTTCTCACGTCCGGATTTTTATTTAACACCGCGTATTATGTGCCGAGAGAAAAGAACACCACACGACCAACCGCTTCACCGGCGAAGACACAGATGACCGCCAGTGCCATCAGCAGCAGCAGCCCGGCAATCATCCCGCCGGTCAGCAGAACCGTACCGAAGAACCCGGCATACGTAAACAGCCCGCCCCACAGATTAAACAGGGTGTTCGCGTACAGCGCGGACATCACATACATATACACCAGCCCCGCCGCCGCACTTAACAGCAGCAGGAAGCCGTTCACTTTCTGTTTTAACAGCAGCAGCGCGACACTGAAGAACAGCAGCGCCATATAAATAGCAGTCGCCCAGACTTCACGGCTCATCCACGAGGTCGAAACGTGCAGCATGGTGTAAAACATATGGAACGGGTTCCCCATGTGGAACAGGGAGCCCAGCAGCCCGGCACAACCCAGAAGGAAGGACACGATCAGCGGAACGCGCACCCATTTCATCGCAGTGCGGGCATCCGTGCAACCGAACAGACGGAAATAACAGAGTAACGTGATCACCAGACAGCCGACCGAAGCCTGCATAAATAAGGTGAATATAACAAGAGGCAGTTCATGCATGATAATTCTCCTTATCCTTTGGTGCCGACAACCAGGTTCGGCCGGGTAATGGATGAGTTTGGCAAACCGCCGATATCGGCATTGGTGCCATATTTTTTGCGCAGTTCGCTGATAAGACCGAACTCAATGGCGCGCATCGGACAGGAATCCACACACATCGGATTACCGCCCTGCTCCCGCAAATCCAGACAGGTATCACACTTGGTCATCATACCGATCGCCGGATCAAACTGCGGCGCCTCATACGGACAGGCCCAGGTACAGTAACGGCAGCCCACACATTTATCATGATCCACCAGCACCACACCATCCTCTTCCCGCTTGTGCATCGCGGTTGTCGGGCAATGGCTGACACACTGCGGATCATCACAATGGTTACAGGCAATAGAGAGATGCCAGCGGCGCGGGCGCGGATACTCCCCAGCCTCGATATCATACACCCGGCGGAAATTACGCCCGACCTCGAGATCGTTCTTATCCTTGCACGCCACAACACAGGTTTTGCACCCGATGCAGGCGGCGACATTTATATAAAATCCAACTTGCTTATCCATGTCTGTGCCCCTTATCCGATAATCCGCTGCGGCAGACGCGCATCGTCAGTTAATTGCTCACCGTGCCATTTTTCGATATTACACAGCATCGTGTTCCACCCGGAAGTGCCCAGACCTGTCGGGTGCTGAACAGTCAGGGAGTTATCGGCCCCGGCCATATCAATCCTGGTGGTTTCATCCACATTGGTCCAGCTGCCGTGCGGCAGTGCGACCACGCCCGGTTTCATCGTCTGGGTCACCAGTGCAGGACGCAGAATTTTACCCAGCGGGCTGGTCACGAGAACCGTTTCGCCCTGTTTGATATCCAGACGCCCCGCATCAGAGGCATTAATGTAAATCGGGCTCGGCCACTGCTCACGCAGCCACGGCACGTTATCCAGGGTACTGTGCGAACGGCGCAGATAGTGCGGGTTATAAACCTGGAAAGGATAATCCCCTTTCTCTTTTTTGCTGAAGTCTTTAAAACTGGCTTCATAACCCCCGGCTGACGGGATGTACTCGGCGATCGGCGGCAGCTCTGTCCAGCCGCACTCTTTCGCTTTCTCCGTCAGCGTTTCGCAGTAGATTTCAAACTTACCGCTTGGTGTCGGACGCGGGTTCGCAACCGGATCGCGGATGAAATCCTCATACGCGATATAGCGGTAATTATCATCCGGGGTGCGCTCCACCTGATATTTCCCTTTGGTCAGGAACTCATTCAGCGTGATGCGTCCTTCCTGTGGCGTGCCGGTTACCTGCCATTCATCAATATCCGCCTGTGTGATGGTAAACAGCGGTGCTTTGGTGACACCATCCTCAGTAATGATGGTTGCGCCGTTGAGTTTATTGAAGAACTGCTGTTTTTCAGAGATCGGGAAGATCTCATCCACATTAACGCCCAGACGTTTACCCAGCTCTTTGGCGATCCACTGGTCGCTTTTCGCTTCATACAGCGGCGGGGTCACATTCACTGCGGCAATAATAACTTCGCGGTTACTCGGATTAAGAATGGTTCCCTCACGCTCCCACTCGGTCGTCACCAGCAGGATCACATCAGAATATTTCGCACAGGTATGCGGGACATACGCGGCGGTCACGATAAATTCCACTCCGCTGCGATAGGCTTCAATCCCCTGCGTAATATTGGCACGGGTCTGTAATGTGGCGTTAAACGGATGGAAAATCATCTGAATATTGGCATCCACATCCCCCGTGCCGCGCTGACGGAATTTTTTCTCCAGCAGAGCACGGTTCAGTTCGTTGTGGTTGATTTTCAGACTGACCGGGTTTTTTACCGCCGGTAAGCCGTTCGCACCGGCCATCACAAGACGCGTGCCGTTGTTTCCGGCCGCAAAGTGGCAGCTCACCCCCGTCATACGACCCGGACGCCCCATATGGCCTGTCATAAAGCCGAGTGTTGAAAACGCCTGAACCCATCCCTCACCGTTATGAATACGCGCCGGAGCCCAGCCGGTTAACAGCGCCACGCGCTGTGTACCGCCGATCTGCCGCGCCAGCGAGCGGATATCCGATGCAGAGATACCGCAGATATCTGCCGCCCATTCCGGAGTGGTCGGTTTGCGGTGTAGGTGCCGAGCAGATAATCCTTAAAGTTTTTCTTCGGATCTGCCCCTGCCGGCATATTACTGTCATCAAAACCAACGGTGCAACGGCGCAGGAAATCCCGGTCAATCAGCGGATTTTCCGGGCTGTCCATCTCCAGCAGTGCATTCATGATCCCCAGCGCCAGCGCGTGGTCTGTGCCCGGATTGATCGGATACCAGTCCGCATCCATCAGCTCCGCGGTGGCGGTATAGCTCGGGTCGATGCTGATAAAACGCGCCCCGGCCTTTTTCGCCTGATAATAGTTATAAGTCGGACTGCCCGGGCTGGACCACGCCGGATTCGCTCCCCACATCACAATCAGTTGTGAATTACGCATATCAAAACGGTCATTGGTACCGAAAGTGTAGAACCCTTCCAGCAGCCCCAGATGTGCTGGGGTTTCAAACCACGCCCCCCAGGAGGTGGTGCCCCAGTCACCGGTAAAACCCCCTGCGGCAGAGAATACACTCTGAACATCCGTGCCGTTGCCGCCGGTAACCCAGAGGGATTCATTGCCGTATTGCCCGGTGATGCGTTTGGTTTCGGACGCCACAATATCCAGCGCCTCATCCCAGCTGATACGCACCCACTGGTCGCGTCCGCGCAGGGTTTTATCCCCGCCGCCCGGTGCCCAGTTTTTGCGTTTCATCGGGTATTTCAGGCGGTCAGCCCCGAACACCTGTTTGCGCTGGGAACGTCCGCGCAGACACCCGCGCTGCTGCGGAAAATCCGGGGAATCCGCCACCACATCATCGGTTTTTTGTCTGATCACCACGCCATCTGCCACCAGCGCTTTGTTAACGCAGCGGCCGCCGCAGTTATGCCAGCAGGCGACAGGTTTCCACTGCCCTTTGGCGGCTGAAGATGCCGCAGGGGTGGTTTGTGCAGGTGCCGGGGTGGCGGCATGAAGTTGTCTGCTCAGCGGCAGTGCTGCCATGGCGGATGCTGCCGACGTCCATTTCAGAAATGAACGGCGGGTTACGCCGGTTTTCTGTCTGTCTGACATTGCTCTTACCTCATCATCATGTTTTTAAATTATTATTGTAAGTTTATTAATTCGTTGATTTTCTTATAATCACTCCGGACAAAGACTTCCAGAAGTGTACTGAGCTGACGATAAAACCCCGTTTCCGCGTGATTATTCAGTTCACGGCAAAACGGCGTGATAAACGCCAGCAGGTGTGCCTGCATAAATTCAGATGAAACAACCAGCGGTGCGATAATGCGTTCACATATCGCCTGTTCGCGGTCAAGCTCCTGTGATGCCTGTTCACTCAGTTTCCAGAGGAAATCAAGCTCATAGCCGATGTGATCCGCCGCCTCATACTCCGTTTCCGGCAGATGAAAACCGTTCTGCTGATAAAAGGTTTTCACATTCAGGGTACTTTCCTGAAACAGCAGTTTGTCGCGGGAGACATAAACTGACTCCCACGGTGGTGCAGGCGGCGACTCCGGCCCGATAAACAGGCGCGTAAAATCCCAGTGCAGCGCCTCAAAATCAGATGCTCCCTGTTTAAGCATACGGGTGTTCAGATCATCCCGCATGGCATCGAGAGCATGCTGCATGGCGGGCAGCGAGTCATCTGCCGGAAACAGTGACAGCCCCTCATCACGCAGATAAACCAGAAGTTCCGCTGTCGGTTCGTCCGTCAGCAGACGGCGTAATACGTCATAAGCAAACTGACGCGCATACAGATAATCCGGGTCCCGGTCATCACTGTTCACACATACCTCCGTGGATATCATCGGGCGAAAATTCAGCGGGTGTGGTGAATTCCACCCGCACTTCTTTAATCAGGGGATTACCCTGCTCATCCGCCTCCGCAATGTGGGATGTCAGCAGAACAAACAGTTCAGGGGTATCCGTCAGATGCATAATCGATTCAGGATTGAATTGTAAAAAACCGTGCAGGAGGTCTTCCCGGAACGGCACATCTGCCTTACGCAGCACTGCCGCGACAGCAGCACAGTCCTCACCGAACACCTTCGCGCTTTTGAAAAAATAATCGCGGGAAGAAAAAAGGTAATACGGCTCCGCGCTGAGAAACGCGTTGCTCTGATACACCTGGCCGGTATGTTTGTTCTCCAGCGAACAATAATGCACACCGGCGGAAAGGTTGTTTTCCAGGGCAAATTTCAGCACCCGCAGACAGGCAAGTTCACTGTCCGCCACCGCCAGACCACCGGCATACCAGTAGTTGTAATAAACTTCATAAGGCGGATTTTTCAGGGCAAAGCCCCGTTCCTGATAGGCCGGGCTGTTGGTCAGCGGGAAACAGAATTCCAGCAGATTGATCCCGTTCACGCCGATAGCATCCAGTTTAAGCAACAGGTCATACATCTGATTTTCGCTGCCCGGAATTACCGGCATCTCCACCATCACATCCGGAAAAATCTCCCGGGCCAGTGCTATCCGGCTGAGCACTTTTTCAATCTTCTCCGGCGGATCATCAATTTTGATGCTGAAACGTACCTCTTTCAGACCGGCTGCCGCCAGTGCCAGCGCAGTATTGCGATCCAGCGGATCACCGGCGGTATACAGCCGTGTGTGGACGCCGGGCAGGTTCGCCTGCACCGCCTCAAAAAAACGGATGCTCTCCTGACGAAACAGCAGCGGCTCACCACCGGTCAGGGCAATATGGGTAAGCGGATACCCTTCCTGCGCAATCGCATTCACCTCACCAATCGCATCGCGCATCTCATGCTGAAAACCGTCGTAATTTTCCTGGTTCGGATTGAAGCAAAAATAGCAGTCGCGGTGACATTTCAGGGATAAAAACGTGGTGTAACTACCCTCGCCGGTGCGGCACTGCACACATGCGGATGACAGCCAGCGGCTGTGAATACTTTTGCCGTTATTGGCAAAAACGGCTCCCAGCGCTTTCACCTCACGGCGCAGTGCATCCGTTTCCGCCCGGCGGCGGTGCGGCGTTTCAAATGACAGTCCGTACTGCGCGATAGACTGCTGTGTCTGTTTTTCAATATCAAAATAGCGCCGGACGTACCGCTGCAATACAGCGTTATTTTGTAAAGCCGGAGTCTGTTCTGTCAGCGGGTAAATCATAGAAGATTCCTTAACGTACGCTGTAAAAACAGTGCGCCGTAAAGTCGTATTATTTTTACAGCTTCAGTGTAAGTGAATGGAATATAAAGATGTTGAGCAGGATCAATATTATTTTTCACATCATGTAATTAAACGGATATGCTTATCTGTAAAATTATTTTTATGAAAAAAATACAAACAAAAACAGAGAAAACGCTGTTAAATTACCGGAATATCAATACATAAAATCAGAAATAAACACACAACCGGTTGAAAATAAAAATCCGGAGGAGTGCTATTAACGATAAAACATAAATCCGCAGAAATATTATTTTCCGCATCATTTTGTTACATTTTAATAAAAGAGATAAAACGAAACAGGAATCACTCTCAGCTTTCCGGCTCATAAAAATATTACGGCATAAAACTGATTTATACTCACCCGTTTTTCCGTTATTTTACTTATTATGGAACGCTGATTTTTAAGGATATAAAATGAAACAATGCAATATTTTTCTGTCTCCGCTGATGATACTGACCGCCGGAACAGTATTTGCCTCACCGGTACAGGACAATAATACGGTATCTGCACGGAGCATTGTCTATAAAGACAACATTGCCTATCAGCGTGCTGATCAGCCCTTTACCGGTTCTGCGGTGGAATATTGTATCCGGGATGAAAATAATCAGAAAATTATCATGGAAAATACAGAACATTATTATGAATTTTCTGACGGTATGATGACTGGTAAAACGACAGATTATGATTGTCACAGCGGCTTAATTACTGACGTCCGGCATTATAAAAATAACAAAAAAAATGGCCTGAGTATCAGTTATGCCTGGCCCGGAGTTCCTTATGACATAACGTGGTATGACAACGGTTATATATCTCCTGCTCCGGAAAATAAAAGGCTTACACCGGATGATTTTCCGCCGGTTTACTTTCAGAAATCAGATAACACTATTAATGTTAATACGCTCGCATCTTTGGATGATCTGTTTTATCAGATAAAACAAACACCCTTTACAGGGATGACCGCTGAGTACTGTATTATCTATGATGATAACGGCAATAAATCTGAGGATAAAACAAAAATCAGTTTAACCTCCGGATATAAAAACGGCCTTAAAGACGGAAAAGAAACCAGATACAACTGCGGAGACGGAAAAGTAAGCGGATATACAGACTACCAACAGGGAATGAAAAACGGTATTCAGATGCTCTTTCAGACGGATGGCAGTGTCAGAAATAAAATAATGTATGAAAATGATAAAAAACACGGTGATGCTGAATACTATACCGACAATATTCTGACTAAAAAAGAGCACTATAAGAACGGTGTATTGGACGGACGGAGTTTCAGCTATAACAAATACGGGGATGTGACCTCTTTTCATGATTATCAGGACGGCGTCTATCACGGATTTTATTTTGTGAACAATTACATGACAAAATACATGATGTCAGAGCGCAATAACCGGAGACACGGCTGGACTTACAGTTATGATAAAGACGGTAATGCGACAAATAAAACCTGTTCCGTGCCGGACAAAAAGAATATAACCGATGAAAACTGTGCCGGTATGCCACTGCCACCGGAAAAAATTACACCGGTAAACCGCTGAACGGGATGTTGTAAATAGTGCTGTTATGGCAGGTGTGGTATTTTCAGTCAATATCATCGCCTGTCAGCAAACGGACATCACAGGGTTTTTCCGTGGTAAACCTGACCGTTAACCCTTTTATTCCGGTCACACCGGTATAAATATCATCCGGGTCGCACAGGTTCACAATTTTATATTTAGTTAAAGAATTGAGTTCTCCGTTTTTTCTCAGTAAGCGAAAAGTTTCTCCGTAGCGGTAATTATGATGAACCGGGATAAGATCATAATCACCATAGCGGACATTTCCTTCCACCAGAAAATGTGAGCTGAACGGATATCCGGTATATTTTGCAATCAGCATACTTTTATTATCATTATATACACTGAATTCATCCGGTTTTTCCAGTACTTTCCGGCCTTTAAAATCCACCAGAATATAGTCTGCTGAAGAGGAGTACTGTACATCATCAACTTTTGATATATACACTTTGGTGGTTTTTGTTTCCGCCTGTGATACCCCCGGTAATAGCAATGCACAGATGGCCGCCATACTGTTTAATGTATTCCGTTTCATTTTTTGATCCTCCCGGCCGGTAACGGTATTTACCGTTATTAATAAAAAACGGGCGCTTTCCGGGCACCCGTTTTTTGTTGTCTGCGGATAAATCAGATACTGAAAGATGAACCACAGCCACAGGTTGTTTTGGCATTCGGGTTAGTCACGATAAACCGCGAACCTTCCAGCCCTTCGGTATAATCCACACAACCACCGACCAGATATTGCAGGCTCATCGGATCAACCACCAGCGCCACGCCTTCTTTCTCGATGGTCATGTCGCCGTCATTGATGGCATCATCAAAGGTGAAGCCATACTGGAAACCGCTGCAACCGCCGCCGGTGATATACACACGCAGACGCAGGTTCGGATTTTCTTCATCCGCGATTAAGATTTTTACTTTTTTAGCTGCCGCATCAGTAAATTGCAGGGGCATTGCTGAATCATCGCTCATTTATTACTCCAGACTGGCCGCGACCAGTAAACACACGCAGAAGCTGACCGCTTCCGGACACTACTGCTGATTATCCACCACCTCCGGCAATCGTTCAAGTTTCGTCACACAGAAAGCACAGTGTCCACACTATTGACAAGGATATAGTTATCATGAGGATAATGCGATAAGTTGGATTCACCGGCGCTCTCCTTTACAATAGCCGCAATTACAATAGCCGCAATTTCCCGCTCACCGACTGACAGGAGTCCTGCATGAGCCGTTCTGAAAATCTCTATACTGAAGCACAACATTTTATCCCGGGTGGCGTAAACTCACCGGTTCGTGCCTTTAACGGCGTCGGCGGTACTCCGCTGTTTATCGAGCGCGCCAACGGCGCGTATATTTATGATGTCGACGGCAAAGCCTATATCGATTATGTCGGCTCCTGGGGGCCGATGGTGCTGGGGCATAATCACCCGGCCATCCGCACCGCCGTCATCAAAGCGGTGGAAAAAGGGCTGAGCTTCGGCGCGCCGACCGCCGATGAAGTGGAAATGGCCAAATTCGTTACCGAACTGGTGCCGTCCATGGATATGGTGCGTATGGTGAACTCCGGTACCGAAGCCACGATGAGTGCGATTCGTCTGGCACGCGGCTATACCGCCCGCGACAAAATCATCAAATTTGAAGGCTGTTACCACGGCCACGCAGACTGCCTGCTGGTGAAAGCCGGTTCCGGTGCGCTGACCATCGGTCAGCCGAACTCTCCGGGCGTTCCGGCAGATTTCGCCAAACACACGCTGACCTGCACTTACAATGATCTGAACTCTGTCCGTGAGGCGTTTGAAAAACATCCGCACGATATCGCCTGTATTATTGTTGAACCGGTTGCCGGGAATATGAACTGTATACCGCCGTCAGCGGACTTCCTGCCGGGCCTGCGCGCCCTGTGTGATGAGTTCGGTGCGTTGCTGATTATCGATGAAGTGATGACCGGCTTCCGTGTCGCCCTCGGCGGTGCTCAGGCGCATTATGATGTTGAGCCGGATCTGACCTGTCTGGGTAAAATTATCGGCGGCGGGATGCCGGTCGGCGCTTTCGGCGGCCGCGGTGAAATCATGGAAAAACTCGCTCCGACCGGCCCGGTCTATCAGGCGGGAACCCTGTCCGGTAACCCGATCGCCATGGCTGCGGGCCTTGCCTGCTTACATGAAATCGCTCAGCCGGGTGTACACCAGCGTCTGACCGAACTGACGGATATGCTGGCGGACGGCCTGTGCGAAAAAGCCCGCGAAGCCGGTATTCCGTTTGTGGTTAATCATGTCGGAGGGATGTTCGGCCTGTTCTTTACCGATGCACCGGTTGTTACCTGCTATCAGGATGTGATGAACTGCGACGTTGAGCGCTTTAAGAAATTCTTCCATCTGATGCTGCAACAAGGTATTTACTTGGCACCATCCGCCTTTGAGGCCGGATTTATGTCTGTCGCTCACAGCGATGAAGATATCCGCAAAACCATTGATGCAGCCGCTTACGCTTTCTCAGAGCTGTAATGCCTGCATCATCTGTCACGCCTCCGGGCGTTTTTGTCTATTACTGCTCAGAATTCCCGCTGCTCTGTCAGCCAGCCGTTAAAACGCACCGAGCATTCATCTTTATCAGTCAGTCCGGACGCAATAAAGATATTCTTTTTATTCTCTTTATTCACATAAGTGATCCGCAATCCCAGATTAAACACCGGATTGGCGGAAAATAATGCTTTATAGGATTCCGGCGAGCTTTTGGATTTATCCGCCAGGGCATCATACGTTTCCTGAGAAAACTGAGAAATCAGCAGTTCTCCGGCCGGTTTTGCAAACAGAACTTCTGTTTGCGTTTTGCTTTCATCGATCTGCTTTATATCAATGTGAAGCGTATGCTCCATCACTATCTGCATTTCCCGGTCAATCGAGCGGCCGGGTTTGCTGCATTCACTCACGAAGTCCGGTGCGGCAAACAACGGCGCACTGACCAGTGATAACAGCAACGGCGATAAATATTTCAGTTTCATTCGACAATCAGCTCCGTATCACCACTGTCCACGATTTCTTGTCTGCGGGTTTTTACCAGAACAATACAGCCGGTGGATGCATTCCCCGGATCACTGCGGCTGTCACCGTGGATCAGAAATCCTGCCCGTCCGCACATACTGTTACCAGCATCCGAGGTTAACCGGAGGGTATACGCACCCGCGGTACTGTGTGTGAAAGGTGCTCCGATAGTGTATGTTCCGCGCGGCAGCGGCCCCTGGTTCGCTTTGCATTCATTGGCAGAATCATTTTTGTAGCCTTCCGCACCTGCATATTCTGCATAAAATTTATGCACGCCATCCAGTGAAAAAGCCCGTGTTGAAACATTATATTTCCATGACATTTAAGAATATTCCTTATCCGTTAAAACCAATCATCATGATAAAAATTTGATAAATTTAAAATCTTAAAAATAATATCACCATGACGATAAATTGACAGCACTATGACCCCTCACGGTAATTTAACTTAAGGACTGGCACGTAGTACTGCAACGAAAAAATATTATGCTTTTATAAAGGATTGTACGGTGGTCATCACCAGCCGGGTCAGTGCTGAATAAAACGGACTGTTTCCGTGCGTATCCAGCCGCTGCGCATAACGCAGCCGCATAGTGAGCTGTTCTGCTCATGTCATTCCCCGTCAGATGTGAATGTAATAAAATACATAACGCAGCATAAATTCTGCCGCGATGGTGAGCAGACAGCCGGTAATAAACCCGCCGCCGCACGTCTGTGATTTTTTCTGTGCACGGATAAGAGATATACCGCAGAGCACCACACCGATCACTGCCGCCACCCAGGCACCAATCCGCAGCCCGGCAATGCTGTCATAGGCCTCAATGGGTGACAGCGGGAATGTGATTGATGTATGTGTCAGCTGCGTGCGGGTCAGGTAATGCGCATAAAACGGCTGATACAGCAGACGCCCGATCAGACTTGCCGCCATCACTCCCCACAGCAGCCACAGCTGTGATAAGGACAGTACATCAGCAGGCAATGTAATCCCGGCCTTGTGTCCGGCTTTCTGAATTACCGCCACCACCAGCACAAACAGCACTGCTCCCAGTGTGAGCGTGGTGCCATAAAACATCAGATAGGTGTTGATGTCATTCCAGGTCAGAATCGAGGTATAACGGTAAATCGACGCCATACAAAAAATATCCGCCAGCCCGATTACCATCGCGCCGCCGTATAACAGGAAAGAAAATTTTCCCGTTTTCCACAACCAGAGGAAACTGACACCAAGCGCACCGACAAACGCCGCTGTCACCACCACTTCCCTGCTGAGCCAGGCGCTGAATACATTATTAACGGCATTCGGTGCATTGAGCGGCACACCGAGATGGGTAATTGACGCGACCGATCCCACACCCGCAATACCGCAGATAATAAAAATCGTCAGCATCATAAAGTGCTTAAAACTGTCTGCCGGGAGGCAGCGGCTGAGGCGCACGGCAAACACCCCGCTCACAACGCACAGCCCCGCCGCCGCATTCATCATGTAAGTAAAAATTAACAGTGACCACTCATTCATTTTTCTTTTCTCTCACTGTTCATGTCATCAAAATTTGCGCCCTGATGCGGGTTGATCACCAGATTCGGGTGCGTGATGGACGGATCAGGCAAACCGGTCACGTAATCAAGGTCACCGTATTTCGCCCGCAGTTCCTCTATCGGGCCGAACTGAATCGCCCCTAGCGGACAGGTGCTGACACACACCGGCTGCTCGCCGTTCTGCTGAAGATCAATACAGAGATCGCATTTCGACATCTGTTTTGTCTCCGGATTCATCTGCGGTGCGCCGTACGGACATGACCACGCGCAGGCACCGCAGCCGACACATTTGTCCGTATTGACCATGACGATGCCGTCCCCTTCGCGCTTGTGCATCGCGGTTGTCGGACAGTTGCGTACGCAGATCGGATCTTTGCAGTGGTTGCAGGAGATGGAGAGCGTATAGGCGAATACGTTATTGATCAGCGCGCCGTTTTTATTGCGGCTGTAACCGCCGCCGGTCATTTCATACACACGGCGGAAGCGGCGGCCGGCATCAAGATTATTTTTATCCTTGCACGCCACCTGACATGCTTTACAGCCGGAGCAGCGGGCGGAATCAATATAAAAACCTAACTGCTTGTCACTGACTGCCGGATAAACAATGAATTTGCTCATGCTTTTTCCACCTCAACCACTTTTTCCACCTCAACTAATAGTGTCTGGTGCGCGTTGCCGTGAGCGAGCGCGGTACTGCGTGATGAAGTGAGTACATTGGCGCATCCGCCCTGATCGATACCGTTGCTGTCCGGCTGCCACCAGGCACCGACCTGTAATGCAACAACACCCGGCATAATGCGTTGTGTGATTTTCACCGGGATCATAGTGATCCCGCGATCGTTATGTACTTTCACTTTCTCACCATCACTGATGCCGCGATCAGCCGCATCAAACGGGTTGATCCACAGCTCCTGACGCTGCACCTCCTGCAACCACGGGTTAGCAAACTGTGTGGAGTTCGCGCGGTTACGCCCTTTCCAGGTGATCAGCTGTAACGGGTATTTCGCGGTCAGGCTGTCTTCCGGCCCCTCGGTAGCCGCCACATAATGAGAAAGCGCCGGGATCTCCGGATTGTGCATGTCATACAGGCGTTTGGAGAAAATCTCGATTTTGCCGGACGGAGTCGGGAACGGGTTGTTCTCTATATCCTGAATATTTTTCTCAAAAGCCACATTTTGGGTATGCGGACGATGGGTTAATAAATGACGGCGTTTAACCAGCAATTCAGCAAATAACGGGATGTTATCTTCCGGGCGCTTTTGTGCGGCATCATTGACGAGAAATTTAATCCAGTCACGATCCGTTTCATGACCTTCAGTAAATTCATCACGGACACCCAGTTTTTCCGCCACGTCACACAACCAGTCATAGTCCGTGCGACGCTCAAACTCCGGTTCAATCGCTTTTTCGGACAGGATCAGGTAATCACCGTAACTCCAGGTGCCGCCGATATTCCAGCGCTCCAGAAAACTGGTTTCCGGCAGCAGCAAATCGGCATATTTGGCGCTCGGAGTAAGATAGAGATCACTGCACACGATAAATTCGACTTTCGATTCATCCTCCAGCACTTTCGCGGCATGAAGAATATCGGTGTTCTGGTTGGTCATGTAGTTACCCGCCATCGAGAACATCATTTTGATTTCTGTGCCGAGTTTGTCCGCATTTTTCAGTCCGTTATCCGGCGTAACCAGATTCTTATCCTCACACGCCTGCACCTGGTTGGTGATGTTTATTTTGGCTTTGACCGGGTTATCAAACAGTGCCGGTCCGGCGATAGTTTTGCGCAGTTCCGGATTCAGCGCCATGCCGTAGCTGCCCAGCCGCCGCGCGCACTGCGCTCACCGCAGATATGGCGCTGCGGCCCCCAGCCCTGCATCAGCACCGCCGGTTTGGTTACGGCATATTCACGCGCCAGCTGACGGATAGTCTCCGCCGGGACTTTGGTGATTTTTTCTGCCCATTCCGGGGTTTTGGCAACGTCATCTTTTTTACCGGTCAGATACGCCACAAGTGATTCATTATCCGCGACACCTTCCGGCATCCGGTCTTCGCTGAATCCCAGGGTGTATTTATCAATAAACGGCTGATCATGAAGATTTTCTGTCACGATGACATACATCATCCGCCTGATGAACCGGGATGTGTGCCGGATCAGACGGAGCAGTTGCAATACTTTCGGATGCCAGAAACGGCACAGCAGATAATACAGAACTGACCTGTATAAAACGGCGGCGGCTTATTTCGCCGGGCGCGCCGGATTTTTCATTATTGTGGCCGGATTGATGACTCATAATGGATTTACCCCGGGTGAGAAACAGAGTGCGGTATTTAAAAAATCAGGAAATAATAAATATTATTTAACTTTAAATGACCGGAAATAACATCACGCCACCGGTAATCACTTAATAACCGGAAATAATTAAAATCTGTATAAACAGAATGGCGGCAGCAAAATAGTAATGGATTAATATATTACCGCCATGCGCAAATCAGACAACGACAATTGAATTCCGGCCTCTTTCCCGCTACTGTTAACTGAACGTTTTTTATTTGTTACCGTAAAAATACAGATGCGGTATCCGGTTCAGTTATTATCACAATAAGACCTGTTTTGCGGCGGCGGGATCTGATATAACACCCGCCGGTTTTTCCTTTCAGTCCGATACGGAGCACGGCACTCATGAGAAATATTCCGTTAAAAAGCGTGGATAATATCGCGCGGGATGTCATTGCGCTCGGTACCGATTATCTGCCTGATACCCTGCTGGAATATCACGCCCACCGCCGGGCGCAGTTTTTGTATCCGGCCACCGGGCTGATTGAAGTCAGCACCGCAGACGGTGAATGGGTGATCCCCCCGTCCTGCGGGGTGTGGATTCCGGAACAGGTCGCCCATGAAACACGGATGCTGAATGTCAGCACACGCAGTCTGTATATCGAACCGGCAGCAAAGCCGCGGCATACCGTCAGTTGTGAGGTGGTGAGTGTTTCCCCGCTGCTGCTGGAAGCCGTGGATATCCCGGCGGAATATGATATTCAGGGGCGCGACGGTATGCTGATGCAGCTGATTCTTTGTGAACTGGCGCGTATGCCCCCGCTGCCGTTTTTCGCGCCGATCCCGCGTGATGAGAAGCTCGGCCGTCTGTGCCGTGAGTTTATGCGCAAACCGGTTATTACCTCACAACCCGGAGAATGGGCGGAACAGCTGCACAAAAGCGAGCGCTCCTTCAGCCGTTTTTTCCGCTCTCAGACTGGTATGTCATTTTCAGAATGGCGTCAGCAGGCGTGCCTGCTTAACTCGCTGTCTCATATTTTGTCCGGGAAATCGATTACAGAAGTGGCTTATGAGCTGGGTTACAACAGTGCCGGCGCATTCTCAATTATGTTTAAAAAACAGATGGGACAATCCCCTTCCCATTTCAAAAATGATGACTCTGATATCCGCCATTTTTAAATTGTTTTTTAACAAAAATAATCTTATTATGGCCTCGGTATATAATTTGATTTGTTTTATCTTTTCATTATTTCGTTTATTTTCATTAATTGATCTGAGTCAATTTCTTATTTATCCTCTACCACTTTGTGATTATTTACAAAACACTAAAAACCCCAATTAATAATTATTAAACATCAAAGTTCACTTTCATTGATTTCAGGCAATATAAATTCAACCTTTGCTGATATTCTCCTCACGATTTTTTACAAATAAATAAAAAAGAGGATGCGATGAATTTCAGCCGCAGACAGTTCTTTAAGGTTTGTGCCGGTGGTCTCGCCGGAACAACTGCCGCTGCGTTAGGCTTTATGCCGTCAGTAGCAATGTCCAATGTCCGGGAATACAAATTACTCCGTTCAAAAGAAACCCGTAACACCTGTACCTACTGCTCCGTCGGATGCGGATTACTGATTTACAGCATGGGCGATGGTGCCATGAATGCCAAATCAGCAATTTTCCACGTCGAGGGTGATCCGGATCATCCGGTTAACCGCGGGGCGTTATGCCCGAAAGGTGCCGGTCTGCTCGATTATATTCACAGTGAGAGCCGTCTGCGTTATCCGCAGTACCGTGCGCCGGGTTCTGATAAATGGCAGCGTATCAGCTGGGATGATGCGTTTGAGCGTATCGCCCGGCTGATGAAAGCCGACCGGGATGCTGACCCAGAAATTTACCCGTTCTCTCGGGATGCTGGCAGTCGATAACCAGGCGCGTGTCTGACACGGACCAACGGTAGCAAGTCTTGCTCCGACATTTGGTCGCGGTGCCATGACCAACCACTGGGTTGATATCAAAAACGCCAACGTCGTTGTGGTAATGGGCGGGAATGCTGCGGAAGCACATCCTGTCGGTTTCCGCTGGGCGATGGAAGCGAAAAACAACAACGATGCCACACTGATTGTTGTCGATCCGCGTTTTACACGGACCGCATCGGTGGCAAATCACTACATCCCGATCCGTTCCGGAACCGACATCACATTCCTTTCCGGTGTGATCCTGTACCTGATGGAAAACGGGAAATTCCATGACGAGTATGTGCGCCATTACACCAATGCGCCGTTACTGGTCCGTGAGGATTATGCATTCAGCGACGGTTTATTCAGCGGCTATGATGCTGAAAAACGCCGTTACGACAAAACTACCTGGAATTACCAGTTCGGTGAAGACGGTTATGCCCTGCGTGACGACACCCTGCAACACCCGCAGTGCGTGTGGAATCTGCTGAAAGAGCATGTCAGCCGTTATACCCCGGAGATGGTGGAAACAATCTGCGGTACGCCGAAAGCGGATTTCCTCAAAGTCTGTGAGATTCTGGCCTCCACCAGCCCGGCCAACCGTGCGGCCACTTTCCTGTATGCCCTCGGCTGGACACAGCATACCGTCGGCGCGCAGAACATCCGTACTATGGCGATGATCCAGCTGCTGCTCGGCAACATGGGTGTGGCAGGCGGCGGCGTGAACGCCCTGCGCGGTCACTCCAATATTCAGGGGCTGACGGACCTGGGTCTGCTCCCCACCAGCCTGCCGGGTTATCTGACTCTGCCGTCGGAGAAACAGACGGATATCGACAGCTATCTGAAAGCGAATACGCCGAAAGCCACGCTGCCGGGCCAGGTCAACTACTGGAGCAACTATCCGAAGTTCTTCGTCAGCCTGATGAAATCCTTCTACGGCGATGAAGCAACCAAAGAGAACCAGTGGGGCTATGACTGGCTGCCGAAGTGGGATCAGGCTTATGACGTGCTGAAGTATTTCGACATGATGAACAAAGGCGAAATCAACGGCTATATCTGTCAGGGCTTCAACCCGGTTGCGTCCTTCCCGGACAAAAACAAAGTGGTCAGCTGCCTGAGCAAACTGAAATACCTGATCACGGTTGACCCGCTGAGCACCGAAACCGCCGCCTTCTGGCAGAACCACGGCGATATGAATGATGTCGATACCGCATCTATTCAGACCGAAGTGTTCCGTCTGCCGTCTACCTGTTTCGCGGAAGAAGACGGCTCGATTGCCAACTCCGGCCGCTGGTTACAGTGGCACTGGAAAGCGGCGGATGCCCCGGGGGAAGCCCGTACCGATGGTCAGATCCTTGCCGGTATTCTGTGGAAAATGCGCGAACTGTATCAACAGGAAGGCGGTCAGGGTGTTGATCAGCTGATGAAAATGTCCTGGGATTACAAGCAGCCGTTCAATCCGGAATCCGACGAAGTCGCCAAAGAGAATAACGGCACCGCCCTTGAAGACCTGTATGACGCCAGCGGCAATTTACAGGCGAAAAAAGGTGAGCTGCTCAGCTCCTTTGCACTGCTGCGTGATGACGGCTCAACCGCGTCCTCCTGCTGGATCTACACCGGCTGCTGGACGGAACAGGGTAACCAGATGGCGAAACGGGATAACAGTGATCCGTCCGGCATCGGTAACACCCTCGGCTGGGCATGGCCGCTGAACCGCCGTGTGATCTATAACCGTGCCTCGGCCGATCCGCAGGGAAAACCATGGGATAAGAACCGTATTCTTATCGAATGGAACGGCAAAAAATGGGTCGGTAACGATATTCCAGACTTCAACACCTCTGCGCCGGAAGCCGGTACCGGGCCGTTTATCATGCAGCCGGAAGGGTTAGGCCGTCTGTTTGCTATCGATAAAATGGCGGAAGGTCCGTTCCCGGAACACTATGAACCGTTTGAAACGCCGATTGGTACCAACCCTCTGCATCCTGAAGTTGTTTCCAACCCAGCCGCCCGTATCTTTGAGGACGACAAAAAACGTCTCGGAAATCATACGGAATTCCCGTACGTCGGCACGACTTACCGCCTGACAGAGCATTTCCATACCAGGACCAAACATGCGCGGCTCAATGCCATCGCACAGCCGGAACAGTTTGTGGAAATCAGTGAAACCCTGGGATCGGCCAAAGGGATCAGCAGCGGCGATAAAGTAAAAGTCAGCAGTAAACGCGGCTTTATCCGCGCGGTTGCTGTGGTCACACCGCGTCTTCAGGCACTGATGGTGGATGGTAAACCGATAGAAACTGTCGGGCTCCCGATTCACTGGGGTTTTGAGGGTGCAACCCAAAAAGGCTTTATCACCAACACACTGACGCCGGGAGTCGGTGACGCTAACTCGCAAATGCCTGAATTCAAAGCGTTCTTAGTCAACATCGAGAAGGCGTAAGGAGGCATTATGTCCATGCAATCTCAAGACATTATCAAACGTTCTGCGACCAACAGCATAACGCCGCCTCCTCAGGCCCGTGACGACAAATTTGAAGTCGCCAAGCTGATCGATGTATCCACCTGTATCGGCTGCGGTTACTGTATCGCGGGTTGTCCGTTCAATATCCCGCGTCTGAACCCGAAAGATAACCGGGTGTACAAATGTACGCTCTGTGTTGACCGGGTCAGCGTGGGCCAGGAACCGGCCTGTGTGAAAACCTGTCCGACCGGTGCTATCCATTTCGGTACCAAACAGGACATGCTGGAAGTGGCGGATGAGCGCGTACAGAAGCTGAAAAAACGCGGCTTTGCCAATGCCGGGGTCTACAATCCGGATGGTGTCGGCGGCACACACGTCATGTATGTGCTCCAGCATGCGGATAATCCGGAGCTTTATCACGGGCTGCCGAAAGATCCGCAGATTGATACGCCGATTGACCTCTGGAAAGGGGTACTGAAACCACTGTCGGCTATCGGGTTTATCGCCACCTTTGCCGGACTGATTTTCCACTATGTGGGGATCGGCCCGAACAAAGAGACGGACGATGAGGAAGAGGAGGAAACTCATCATGAGTAAGAAAAGCAAAATGATCGTCCGCACGAAATTTATTGATCGTGCCTGTCACTGGACAGTGGTGATCTGCTTTTTCCTGGTCTCCTTATCCGGTATCGCGCTGTTCTTCCCGACACTGCAATGGCTGACAGAAACCTTCGGAACACCGGCGATGGGGCGTATTCTGCACCCGTTCTTCGGTGTGCTGATTTTCGTCGTGCTGATGTTTATGTTTTTCCGCTTCGTTAAGCACAACATCCCGGACAGGGAAGATCTGCCGTGGATTAAAAACATTATCGAAGTACTGAAAGGCAACGAGCATCATGTGGCGCGTGTCGGTAAATACAACGCCGGACAGAAAATGATGTTCTGGAGCATTATGAGCATGATCTTCGTCCTGCTTGCCACCGGGATCATCATCTGGCGTCCGTACTTTGCGCACTACTTCCCGATGTGGATGATCCGCTGGAGTCTGCTGATCCATGCGGCCGCAGCTATCGTCCTGATCCACGCCATCCTGATCCATATGTATATGGCTTTCTGGGTGAAAGGATCTATCAAAGGTATGGTGGAAGGTAAAGTCAGCCGCCGCTGGGCGAAGAAACATCACCCGCGCTGGTATGAAGAAGTAGAAGCCGAAGAAGCTGCTGAGGAAGCCAAGCAGAAGCCGTAATTTTCACCGGCTTTTAACTGTGAACTGCGCCGCAAACGTTCAAAGCAACGAATGCGGCGCAGTTTTTTTATGGTTTAATTTTCGCCCGGAATACTGACCGGTTTTGCAGACAGGGAATCATTATCAGTCTGGTTTGAGTGAGGAGCGGAAGTTGGATTGACGTATACTCTCTGAATGTAAATGGTACTTTTTGTTGGGATGCTTACACAGCGAGCCTATACCCTAAAACAAAACCAGCCTTACGCCGGGTTTTTCAGTGCTTATCACAAAACAGAAAGTTACTGTTCAAACATCTCTTTCAGCCAGCCGGGGGCTTCTTCGCCCTGCTGCTGAGCCGGTGCCTGCTGTCCGCACAGTGCCTGTGCATCCGTTGTCCAGACCGGTAATGTCCGGGTGACACCCACGCCGTTGCAGACAAAGTTTCCGTCCGCGTTCACTGACATCTCCGCGATATCTTCCGGCGGCGTGAGGTTCAGTGCCAGCGGAGGCTGATTATCCAGATAACGTCCGTAGAGCACCAGCGCACCGGAACCGCCGTACAGGCCGGACGGGCTGTTATCATCCAGACCCATCCACGAAACGGTGACTTCTTTGCCGTCGATACCGACAAACCAGCTGTCGCGCATCAGGTTGGTGGTCCCGGTTTTCCCGGCCAGATGGTATTTACCGAATTTAGAGCCCAGACGACGCGCTGCGGTACCGCGTTCCACCACCTGCTGCATGCCGTACAGCGTCATATACGCGGCCTGAGGAGCTACAGCGCGCTGTGCCTGCGGGAAACTCTGGTAAATCACAGTGCCGTCTTCCGCGATCACTGAGCGCAGTGCAGACAGCGTTGCACGGTTACCGCCGCTGCCGATAGTCTGGAACAGCTGAGAGACCTGCAATGGCGTCAGGTTTACTGCGCCGAGCAGCATCGCCGGAACTTTCTGGATATTTTTCGGCGGCGCTCCGAGGCGCACAAAGGTATCGGCTACCGCATCCAGCCCGACCGCCATACCGAGGTTAACGGTCGGCACGTTGATAGAGCGCGACAGTGCATCCACCAGCATCACACGGCCGCTGAAGGTTTTGCTGTCGTTACGCGGTGACCAGGTACCGCCGCCGCCCGGCACATTAATGGTCAGCGGCTGATCGTCCAGCCAGGTATTCAGACGGTAAGAGTCAGGAATACCGAGCGCGGTGAGATAAGTCATCGGTTTTGCCAGTGAACCGATAGAGCGCTCCGCCGCCATAGCACGGTTAAATCCGGCAAACTGCGGCTGGGAGCCGCCGACCATCGCACGGACTTCGCCGCTGATGCGGTCAACCACCACCATCGCACCTTCCAGCTCCGGTTTTTTACGTTCCGCACGGATGGCTTTCACGCCCTCTTCAACCGCATTTTCTGCCGCATCCTGTGAAACCGGATCAAGCGTGGTGAAGATTTTCACCCCGGACAGATCATCCACTTTATCGCCGAGCTTCTCGCGCAGTTCCTGGCGGACCAGCTGCATAAACGCAGGCTGCGGCGTGATCACACCACTTTTCTCTTTCACACCCAACGGACGCGCACTCAGGACGTCATACATTTCCTGATCGATCACACCGCCCTGGGTTTGCAGGAGTTTCAGTACCACGTTACGGCGCTCAAGGGCATTTTGCGGGTTACGCCACGGGTTATAAACAGATGCGCCTTTTACCATTCCCACCAGCAGTGCCACCTGGTCGAGGCTCAGCTCATCCACCGGACGGCCGAAATAATAGAGGCTCGCCAGCGGGAAGCCGCGGATCTGCTCATCCCCGCTCTGCCCCAGATACACTTCGTTGAGGTACAGTTCCAGGATGCGGTCTTTGTCGTAGCGGTAATCCATAATGAGCGCCATATAGGCTTCATTGGCTTTACGCACCAGTGTCCGTTCGTTAGATAAGAACAGGTTTTTCACCAGCTGCTGTGTCAGGGTACTGCCGCCCTGTACCGCACGTCCTGCCGTCAGGTTTGCCAGCAGGGCACGTCCGATGGAGGTGATGCTGATACCGTCATGTTCATAGAAGTTGCGGTCTTCGGTCACCAGCAGGGCTTTGACCAGCTCATCCGGGAAGCCGCTGCGGGCCAGGAACAGACGTTGCTCTCCATTCGCGGATTGCATCATCGTGATCAGTTTCGGATCGAGGCGGAAAAAGCCGAATTCGCGGCCGTTATCCACGTTTTCAATTTTTTCCAGTCCGCTGCTGCCGAATGTCAGACGGGCATTGATCTGCCCCTCTTTACTATCCGGGAAATCAAACGGGCGGCGCAGCATCTGAATGGTATTACCGGTCACAGAAAATTCACCGGCACGGGTGATTTTGGTGACTTTGCGGTACTGCATGCCTTCCAGCAGTTTAACCATCTCATTCAGGCTGTAATCCATGCCCGGCTCAAGGTTGACGGTACGTCCGTAAACCGCAGCAGGCAGATCCCAGACTTTGCCGTCCAGACGGTCACTGATTTTCCCTGCCAGCCAGACGCCATAGATCCCCAGCAGGATAGCCATCACAATACCGAGTTTGACCAGGAACCAGAACCAGCGCCAGCGTCGTTTAGGCGGCTTGTTTTTGCGCCCTTTTTTACTCATGCGCGTGGTTTCCTCTTCATCATCATAATCATCATCCGGTTCGTCATCACCGGACTCATCATCGTATTCAATATCGTCGTCATAATCCTCATCCCGGCGGCGACGGCGGTCTGAGCGCCCTCTTTTTTTACCGGCAGAGGCTTTACTGCCCCTGCGGCCGGTGGGTTCACGATCAAAATCAGACATGGTCTCTCCCGTCAGTCTGTCTGCCGCACTGTAATGTGCCGGGCGGGACAGGCGGTTATTTCATCAGTCGCTATTGTCGCCGATTCCGGCAACAGACACAGTAAAAATCCGTTAAACAAAGACTATCTTTGCATTTACATAAACTTTTTTACACGCTTTGTCGGCTGTGCATTCGCCGGGTCATCCGGCCAGAAATGTTTGGGATAACGCCCTTTCATCTCTTTCTGCACTTCCCGGTAACTCCCGCCCCAGAAGGCTTTCAGATCCGCCGTCACCTGTAGCGGGCGGTGCGCGGGCGATAACAGACTGACCGTCACCGGCAGCCGTCCCTGCGCCACTACCGGCGTTTCACGCACACCATACATCTCCTGAATACGGACTGCCATCACCGGCGGTTTATCCGCCGCATATTCTACAGGTATCCGGGTCCCGGTGGGTACTTCAAAATGACGCGGGAACTGCGCATCAAGCCATTGCTGCTGTGACCAGTCCATCCGCTGACGCAGCGCGCCGTACAAATCCAGTTTTGCCAGCTGCTGCTGATTGCGCACACCGGTCAGATACGGCGACAGCCACGTCTCAAGTGTGGCGAGCAGTGTATCATTATCCGCGGCAGACAGTGTCTGTTCCGGAAACAGATCATTTGCCAGCTGCTGGCGGATAAGTAACTGCTCACAGGCTTCATTCAGCGGCAGAACGGATAAACCCTGTTCACGAATCCAACTGAGCAGAGCCTCACGGACAATCTCATCAGACGGCGCCGCCAGCGGTTTCCGTTCAATAATCAGCTGTCCGCAGGTAACCGCCTGCCATGCCTGCCAGCTGCCTTTGTTTTCATCACGGGTGAGACGATTTTCGGTTTTCAGCAGATGCGGCGCCATGTCTGCCAGTTGTAACAGTTCAAATGGCACGGCTTTCAGAATCCGCGCATTCGCCTGCTGATCATTTTGCAGGATCAGCGGGGCGATAAGTCCGGATTCATTGCCCAGCGGACTACTTTCATCCGTGACCGCCCCGGTACCGTTTGCCAGCAGAAAAGTGCCTGAGCGCCCCCGGTTGCCGGCGATTCTGTCCGGAAAGCCCTGTAATAAGGTGCGGCACAGCCAGCCGCTGTCCGGGTCATGCGCGGGTTTTCTGACCGGAAGACCGGCAGCCTGCAACAGCTGATGCGCCCGCTTATCCCACCGTGCGGACGGATGTGTCAGGTCATGCAGCAGATTACCGCTTCCCTCGCGGGATGGCTCTTCCAGCGCGGCAATCAGCCGGGCGGCGTAGTATATCTGCGCCGGTTCTTCATTAAGAGTATAAAGCCACAATGCGGAGAGGCGCGGCTCTGTCCCGGAGGCGGCCATCGCCTCACCTTTGGCGGTCAGTCCGCCCTGCGGCAGCAGACAACCCATTTCTGTCAGTAATTTTTTCGCCACCTGAACCGCCACGGCCGGCGGGGTATCAAGCCAGGCAAGCTGCGATACCTCACGGCAGCCCCATTGTGCCAGGTTCAGCATCAGCCCGGCCAGGTCACTGTGGCTTATTTCCGGCTCGCTGTGCGCAGCAGCACGTTCGGCTTCCGCCTGTCCGCACAGATGCAGACAGATCCCCGGCGCCAGTCGTCCGGCACGCCCTGCCCGCTGTGTCATCGATGAACGGCTGATACGGCTGCGCACCAGACGGGTCAGCCCGCTGCGCGGATCAAACTGCGCGGTTTTTTCCAGACAGCTGTCCACGACCAGTGTCACACCTTCGATGGTCAGACTGGTTTCGGCAATATTAGTCGCCAGCACGATTTTGCGCATACCGGACGGCGGCGGTTCAATCGCCTGCTGCTGCTCTTTCAGGGAAAGTGCGCCGTACAGCGGGCAGATAAGGGTATCCGTATCCGTTTTACCGGTCAGCTGTTCCTGTAACCGGCAGATTTCCGCCTGTCCCGGCAGAAACACCAGCACAGAACCTTCCTCCTGCTGATACAACTGCAACACCGCCCGTGCCACCTCACTGATAAAAGGCTGATGCGCACTGAGCGGCAGATACCGTTTCTCCACCGGGAAAGCGCGCCCCTCAGCTGTAATCACCTCCGCCTGCGGCAGCAGAGACAGCAGTTGTTCATTATCTAAGGTCGCGGACATCACCAGCAGACGCAGATCATCACGCAGTGAGGACTGTACATCCAGCAACAACGCAAGGGCGAGATCAGCCTGTAAATTCCGTTCATGAAATTCATCCAGAATAATGATACTGACTTCGGATAATTCCGGATCCTGCTGTAACATTCTGACCAGAATTCCCTCCGTGACAACCTCAAAACGGGTGGCGGAACTGACCCAGGTCTCACCGCGCATCCGGTAACCGACCGTTTCTCCCGGACGCTCCCCGAGCTGTGACGCCAGCCGGTGTGCCACACTGCGGGCCGCGATACGGCGGGGCTCCAGCATGATAACCCGCCCGGTGACAGAGGCATCTTTCAGCATCAGCAGCGGCAAAATAGTCGATTTCCCGCTGCCGGTCGGAGCCTGTAACAACACCTGCGGGGCACTTTTCAGAGCCGTACTGAGTGCCGGATAAATGTTACAAACGGGGGAATATGTCACAAAAACCTCATCATTATCTGCTTAACTTTCGACGCACAACATTGTAGCATTGCCGCCCCCTGAAAAGTGCAGTCACATTGACAGGAGTTGCGATGGAATTTCATCCCCCGTTACAGGCGGGCACGCTGGTACAGCGTTACAAACGTTTTCTTGCGGATATTATCACGCAGGACGGCCGCACCATCACCATTCATTGTGCCAATACCGGCGCGATGACGGGCTGTGCCACGCCGGGTGATACCGTCTGGTATTCCGAATCCGCTAATGCGAAACGCAAGTATCCGAACAGCTGGGAGCTGACACAAACACAGGCAGGGCATCTGATTTGTGTAAATACACAGCAGGCAAACCGGGTCATGGCTGAGGCCATCGCGCAGAACCGGCTCCCGGAGCTTGCCGGGTATCAGACCCTGACACAGGAAGTCAAATACGGCAGTGAAAACAGCCGGATTGATTTTTTACTGACGGACCCGCAGAAAAAGCCCTGCTATGTTGAGGTGAAATCCGTCACGCTGCTGGAAAATGAGCACGGTTATTTTCCCGACACAGTAACTTTACGTGGACAAAAGCACGTACGTGAGTTACAAGCAATTGCTGAAGCGGGAAATCGTGCTGTTTTGTTTTTTGCTGTACTGCATTCAGGGATTGAAGCTGTATCAGACGCAGCACACATTGATAAAAAATATTCATCACTTTTGCAAAAGGCATCAGAGTCCGGAACGGAAGTTATTTGCTACAGAATGCGGATAACACCGGATGGCATCACTGCCGGAAAAAAGATACCCTTCACATTCATGGGGTGAATATCAATTTTTTTAATAATAAATAGGATGTTTTGTAAGTTTCGGAGTAAATAAACACGCGGTTCTTCACACCTTACAAAACTAATGAGATCAAGGGTTGCATTATCCATAATCATCTGCTATCTATAGCGGCCTATTTTTCCCCTCTAAGGGATATTGTCAGACATGCGTGTGTAGGAGAAGCATTATGCAGGAAGGGCAAAAACGTAAAACCTCGTCCCTGAGCATTCTTGCCATTGCCGGCGTGGAGCCGTATCACGAAAAGGCAGGCGAAGAATACATGAACGAAGCCCAGTTGGCCCATTTCAAGCTGATACTTGAAGCATGGCGCAACCAACTCAGGGATGAAGTCGACCGCACTGTCACGCACATGCAGGATGAAGCGGCTAACTTCCCGGACCCGGTTGACCGCGCGGCTCAGGAAGAAGAATTCAGCCTGGAGCTTCGTAACCGTGACCGTGAGCGCAAATTAATCAAAAAGATCGAAAAAACCCTCAAAAAGGTTGAGGACGACGATTTTGGTTTTTGTGAATCCTGCGGGGTCGAAATCGGTATCCGCCGCTTAGAGGCGCGTCCGACCGCAGATTTATGTATCGACTGTAAGACGCTGGCTGAGATCCGCGAAAAGCAGATGGCGGGCTGATAGATTCACCACAGACGGCGCTTTCACAGCGCCGTCCGTTTTTAGATTATGGAATATTCTGCCGGCTCAGCGCCCGGTTATACCGGCCGTTTCGCACCCTCGCCTTCCGGTGCACTTCATTTCGGCTCTCTGGTCACTGCACTGGGGAGTTACCTTCAGGCCCGTCATCTCGGCGGACGCTGGCTTCTCCGCATTGATGATATCGACCCGCCCCGTGAGGTCCCGGGTGCTGCGGATGCCATTCTGCATATTCTCGATCACTATGGTCTGCACTGGGACGGCGACGTGCTGTATCAGTCGCGCCGCCATGATGCTTACCGTGATGTGATTGAACAGCTGAAAGCAACAGGGCTGTGCTATTACTGCACCTGCACACGGCATGATGTCCACGACAGCGGCGGCCATTACCCCGGCACCTGCCGTCAGCGCGGGCTGCCGCCGGATAATGCCGCACTGCGGCTGATAAGAACCCATCCGGTGTACCATTTTACCGATGGTTTACAGGGGGATGTGTTTACGGATAACGCCACGGCGGAGGAAGATATCATTATCTTCCGCAAAGATAAGTTGTTTGCCTATAACCTGGTGGTAGTGCTTGATGATGATTATCAGGGCGTGACCGGCGTGGTCAGGGGCGCGGATTTGCTGCATCCCACCTCGCATCAGCTCTCATTATACCGCCAGCTCGGGCTGCCGGAGCCGCATTATATGCATTTGCCGTTGATGCTGAGCCCGGCGGCGCGTAAACTCTCCAAACAAAATCATGCCACCCCGGTACCGCTCAGTGATCCGCGCCCGCTGTTATGGCAGGCGTTGCAGGTGCTCAGACAGCCGTTGCCGGAGACAGACCCACAGTCTCTTTCTCTGACTGAACTGCTGGCATACAGCGTACAAAACTGGAATATTGCTGCTGTGCCGCACAATGATGTGGTGACAGACAGGGAATAATTCCGCAATATCCGGGGTAAGGCATTCTCAAAAAACCAAGTGTACGATATTATTAGTCGCTTATTTTTTAGATCATTTAATTGTTATACAGAGGTGTACCATTTTAAACCGAGTCGCAAAGTTCTGTCGCAGTCTGATTTCCCGCGAGAATAAAGCAGATTGCACAGAGGCTGCCAGTGAAAGGCCGGCCCTGAATGCTGACCATACACAACGGAATCTGTCACCCCGTGAAGCTTCCCGCGCGCGTCCTGCCGCTAAACGCAAAAAACCGGCAAAAAATATGGATAACAGCGGGACAGTCAGCGCAACGGTAATTCCCCGCAACAGTCACTCTATTTCCCGCCAGAACATCAGCGAGAATGCACTGAAGGTTCTGTACCGCCTGAATAAATCCGGTTTTGACGCCTACCTGGTCGGTGGCGGTGTCCGTGATTTGCTGCTGGAACGCAAACCCAAAGATTTCGATATCGCGACCAATGCCACGCCGGATGAAGTGAGAAAACTGTTCCGCAACTGCCGTCTGGTCGGCCGCCGTTTCCGTCTGGCACACATTATGTTCGGACCGGACATTATCGAAGTCGCGACCTTCCGCGGTCCGCATGACAATACTGAACCGGCTGATGACGGCAAAGCCCGCTCTCAGCAGGGCAAAAACGGCATGCTGCTGCGTGATAATATTTTCGGCACCATTGAAGAAGATGCCGTCCGCCGCGATTTCACCATTAACAGCCTTTATTACAGCGTGGCTGATTTTACCGTCCGCGATTATGTCGGCGGACTGGCGGATTTACAGCAACGGATTATCCGCCTGATCGGTGATCCGGAAACCCGTTGCCGGGAAGACCCGGTGCGTATGCTGCGCGCTATCCGTTTTGCCGCCAAACTGGACATGACCATCGAACCGAAGACTGCCGCGCCTATCCGCACGCTGAGCACACTGCTGCGCGATATCCCGCCCGCGCGTCTGTTCGAGGAAGTCCTCAAGTTATTACAGGCCGGTGACGGACACCGTACCTTTGAATTATTACGTGAATACGACCTGCTGGATATGCTGTTCCCGCTGGTTGCCGGACCGCTGAAAGAGAGCCCGGCCACCCCGCTGTCCCGTATCGTGGATCAGGTACTGAAAAATACCGATTACCGTATTCATCACGATCAGCGTGTCAATCCGGCCTTCCTGTTTGCTGTGATGCTGTGGTATCCGCTGTGTGAACATGCGGAAAAACTGGCTCAGGAAAGCGGGCTGGCCTATTACGAAGCCTTCGCTATCGCCATTAATGACATCCTGGATGAACAGTGCCGTGCGATTGCTATTCCGAAGCGCCTGACCACTGCCATGCGTGATATCTGGCAGTTACAGTTACGTCTGCCGCGCCGTCAGGGTAAACGTGCGATCCGTCTGATGGAAAATCAGAAATTCCGCGCGGCCTTTGATCTGCTGGAACTGCGTGCCAATGTGGAAGGTCGTCACGAACTTCAGGAGCTGACTCACTGGTGGGCGGATTTCCAGCTGGCGAATGCCCCGCAGCAGCGCTCTATGGTCACGGAGCTGGGCAGTGATCCGGCCAAACGCCGTCCGCGCCCGCGCCGCCGCCATCCGCGTGCCCGCCAGGGTAACGGAAACAGCGAATCATGATTCCGGTCTATATTGCGATCGGCAGTAATCTTGCCGATCCGTCTGACCAGGTAAACCGGGCGATTGCGGCGCTGAACGCGATCCCGCAAAGCCGCCTGGTGCGCCACTCTTCTTTTTACCGTACGGCGCCGATGGGTCCCGCCGGACAGCCTGATTATCTCAATGCCGCTGTTCTGCTGGAAACCGATCTGACGCCGCACCAGCTGCTCGACGCCACCCAGGCCATCGAACTGGCACACGGCCGTGTCCGCAAAGATGAGCGCTGGGGACCCCGCACGTTAGACTTAGATATCATGTTGTTTGGTGATATGGTCATCAGTGACGCGCGGCTGACCGTGCCGCATTACGGCCTGAAAGTGCGTGAATTTATGCTGTACCCGCTGGCCGAAATCGCCCCCGGGCTGATACTTCCGGACGGCGAATCACTGGCAGCGGTTGTTGCCCGCACCCCGGAAAACGGGCTGAGCCTCTGGTCATCATCAGAGCCGGTACGCTGAATCTTCTGCTCAACAGACAGACAAGGAGACACTGATGCGGATTATTGAAACTGCGCTGATCCTGCGCAAAAAGATTGCCCGTCTGCGGACTGACGGCAAACGTGTTGCGTTCATTCCGACAATGGGAAACCTGCACGAAGGCCATCTGGCACTGATAAAAGAAGCCCGTGCACAGGCGGATATTGTCGTGGTGTCTGTCTTTGTTAACCCGCTTCAGTTCCCGCAGGAAGACGATTTGCAGCGCTATCCGCGCACACTCCAGGCAGATTGCGAAAAACTAAGCAAGGCTCAGGTGGATCTGGTGTACGCACCGGCGGTCAGTGATGTTTATCCTCACGGATTCACTCACCAGACTCAGGTGATCGTGCCACCGCTGGTAAATCAGTGTGATGAGCCGCATCAGCGCACCCGTCTGCGCGGGATTGCCACCGTGATGTGCAAACTGTTCAATCTGGTGCAGCCGGATATTGTTTTCTTCGGCACCAATGACCATCCGCGTTTCCTGACGGTCCGCCGTCTGATCCGTGATCTGAATTATGACATTGCGCTGGCCACGATTCCGACCGTCCGAGAAAAAACCGGGCTGGCACTCAGTTCCTGTAATTCCCTGCTGAGTAAAGAAGAGAAAGAGGCGGCACCGCATCTGTATCAGGTTATGCAGGCCCTGGCAGATATGATCCGTGAACGTCCGAGTGCCATTGCTGAAAGTCCGGATAATGCCCGTGATGATTTAAGCCGTGCCGGATTCCGTGATATCAGCCTGGAAATCTGTGATGCTGATGATCTGGAGGCCGTACGTGTTAACAGCGGGCAGGCTGTGATCCTGGCTTCCGCCCGGCTGGGGAATATCCGTCTGATCGACTGCCTGCACGTCAATATGCCGAATCCCGCAGACAGTGATACGGCCTCTCCGTCACTGTAAATAGCGCTCAATCTGCCTGAAAAGCCCGGTTTCCGGTGTGCTGCTGTAATGATGCAGCCAGAACCAGGCCAGAAGCCCGTCATAGCGGGCTTTTGTCAGTTCCTGATCCGCCTGATAATACTGCTCCTGGGCATTTGCCACATCCGGCCGGCTTCTCTGTCCTGCTGAATACCCTTTTTCGGCCGCCGTTACCTGCAACCGTGCCGCCGCCACAGCCTGTTCCAGTGCCGCCAGCTGCACACCGCTGCGGCGGAATACCCGGTACTGACGCATCAGGTCGCGCCGGAGTGTCTGTACCAGAGCATCCTGATCATACTGTGCCTGCTGAATCTGAGCGGATGCTTTCCGCATCCCCGCCAGGTCTTTTCCGCCGCTGAATAACGGAACCGAAAAATGGACCCCGGCACTGAGATTCCGGTAACGCTGTCCTACAGTATCATTACTGTCTGACTGAGTATCTGACCAGGCGGCAAAGAGCTGTGCTGACGGCATAAATGCCCCGCGCTGTACCTCTGCCGCTGCTTTTGCCAGTGCGGTTTCATGTTGCGCTGCTTTGATTTCCGGATGTACAGTCAGCATCTGCCGCTCCAGAGCGGCATAATCGCCATCATTCAGTTGCGGCAGCCGGAACTCCCCCGGCTTCAGTACCGGAACGTCCTGCATCCGCAACTGCGGCAGACCGGTGAGATCGGATAATATCAGCAGCGCATTCAGACTTTCTGCTTCTGTTTCCGCAATCTGTGCCTGATGCTGCCGCAGACGGGCACGGGCGGACTCAACCTCCGTTACGGTACCTTCCCCGGACTGCAAAAGACGCTGCGCGGCGGTCAGCTGAGCGGTGTTCAGTGTCAGCCGGAGCCGGTCTGTGTTCTGTATTTCCAGAGCACAGGCCAGGTTCAGATACGCAGATACCAGCCGGTTCATTAGTTCTGCCTGTTGTATCTGCAACCCGCTCTCTGCGGCTGTACCGCGTATCTGTGCTGCCCGATACTGATGATATGCCGTGTAATCTAACAACGGCTGAGTCACCACCAGATTGAGGGAATGACTGCGGTAACGCCGCTGAGCAGTCACCGGCGCCCGCTGTGTCAGCCGGTTATGCGGCGTGCTTTGATAACTCAGCGCAGCTGAAGGCAGCAAGTGTGATTTCCCGGCGGCGACCTCCGCCTGTTCCGCTTCATAGGCCTTACCTGCCGCGCGGAATGAAAGATCATTTTCCAGTGCCGGCTGACGAAGTTCTGACAACGTCATCGCCTGCACACCAGCCGGCAGCAGATATAACAACACCGCACAAAGGATATTTACAGGATACATACCCGTCACTCCTCTGTCAGCGCGAAAAAGAGCCTGTCAGTCACCGGTTTAAACAGATAACTGAGCAGAGATCGCTCCCCGGTGCGGATAAATATCTCGGCGGGCATCCCGGGTTTGATCACCTGAGCAGCCGCGGTTTCCGGTACCGCGATCTGAATCTGATAATAAGGTTCCCCGTTTGCCGGATTTATCAGACGATCGGCGGAGATCATTGTCAGTTCGCCGCGCAGTTTTGGGGTCAGGTTCTGATTAAATGCGGTAAATAACAGATCAGCGGACTGACCCGGAGCCACTTTATCTATCCACTGCGGTGATAATTTACCTTCAATAATCAGCGTCTGCTGTTCCGGCACCACAGACATCAGTTTTTCCCCTGCCCGCACCACACCACCGGCCGTAAACACCGACAGATCCATTATGGTGCCGGCCACCGGTGCGGTGATCTCATGCTGTTCCAGACGGTCATCCTCAATAATCTGTTGTTTTTTCAGCTCACTGCGCTGAACTGACAGACGCGACAATTCCTCGCGGACCCCGCTGTGAAAAGCAGCCATACGCTGTGTGATCTGTTCTGTCAGCGTGGCTTTTTCTTCCTCCGCACGGCTTATCTGTAACCGGGTATCATCCGCCTGATTGCGCAGTGCCGCGCTTTCCCGCTGAATTTCCAGGTAGCGGTGACGCGGCAGAAATCCTTCATCTGCCAGCGATTTCAGGTTTGCGGCCTGAGCCGTCAGGCTTTCCGACTGCCGCATACTGCTGCGTGCAATGTCCCGCAGGGTAATAAGCCGCTGCGTCGGGCCGTCAGCAGTGATCTGCCGTGCCTGAATGTCGCTCTCCAGCTCAAGCCGCCGGTCAGCCAGCAAGGCATTCTGCACCTGCAATTGTGCCTGTCTGTAATCCGGCGGTGCATAAAATATTTCATCCGCTGCCGGTGTAAATGCCTGTTCACCGCGCAGTTCGGCTTCCAGCCGCCGCTGTATCAGCAGCGTGCTGTCGAGCTGCTCTGCCAGTGATACTGCCTGAGCCTGTGACTGAACCGGACGCAACCGCACCAGTACCTGATCTTTCTCCGCCCGCTGACCATTCTGCACATAAATGTCAGAAATCACACCATCCGCCGGGGACTGCACCTGCTTGATATTACCGGCAATCACAACTGTTCCTGAGGCAGCAATCCCCTGATCCAGCGGTGCAAATCCTGCCCACAGCAGAAAGCCGGCAAGACCGGCGGCAATAATAAAGCACCCCGTCCGCTGATACCCGTATGTGGCTGTTTTTATCCCCGGCTCCCCGGAGAGCAATTTAGTGATCATTATTTTTACCAGCCTGATTATTAAGTGTTTCAATGACCTTCTCCGTGCGGCCGAAAAGCTGCATCCGCCCGCCGGATAACAGCAGCAGTTTGTCTGTCACAGACAGCAGCGGTTTATGGTGAGTAATAAGCACAATTGTTTTTTTCTGTGCTTTCAGGGTGTTAACAGCAGATGTCAGCGCATTGAGCCCGGCATCATCCAGGGCGGCATTGGGTTCATCCAGAATAATCAGTGCCGGTGAGCCGTACAGTGCTCTCGCCAGTGCGATCCGCTGCCGCTGACCGCCGGAAAGCCCTGTACCGTCTGCGCCGGTCAGGGTTTCATATCCCTGCGGCAGTTGCAGGATCAGCTCATGCACCTGTGCCAGCTGCGCCGCACGGATAATATTTCCCGGATCAGCATCCGGGTCAAAACGGGCTATATTATCGGCGATCGTGCCGGGAAAAAGCGCAATTTCCTGGGGAAGATAGCCGATATATTTTCCGGATACCGCTTTATCCTGCTGACAGAGATCTGCCCCGTCCAGCCGGACAGCACCCCGCATGGCAGGCCACAACCCGGCGAGCAGTTTTGCCAGTGCCGATTTCCCTGCCCCGGACGGGCCGATAATCCCCAGCACATCGCCCGGTGCGAGACTGAAATGCAGATTGTGTAACAGTGGTATGTCACAGGCCGGATACCCGCCTGCATCACGGAAACAGATACATTACCGGCCGGAAGCGGCAGCGCCAGTTTCTGCGGCGGCTGCGGATGAGCTGCCAGCAGTGCGGTGAGCCGCTGATATGCCAGCCTGCCCTCTTTGGCGCTTTTCCACACCCCGGTGACCTGTTCAACCGGCGACAATGCACGTCCCAGCAGAATTGACCCGGCAATCATCATGCCGGGCGAAATGGTATTATCCAGCGCCAGCCAGCCGCCCAGCCCCAGCATCAGTGATTGCAGGATCAGGCGGGTTGTTTTGGTTATTGCCATAATTTTTGCTGAATAATCACTGGCCTGAGTCTGTTCATACAGACTGCGGCAGTGGCGGTTCAGCCAGCGCTGACACAGATGCTGCCTCATCCCCATCGCCTCTGCGGGCTCCGGATGGGCAAAATGGCTGCTCTGCATTCCCTGTGCGGCGGCAGAAAAACGGTTTGCAGCTGTCAGCGGCGGCCCGGAAAGCCGTTCATTGAGCAGCGCGAGCACCATCAGCACGATCGCACCGCCGCAGGCAAACAACCCGAGCCACGGATTAAACAGCGCGATCACCAGCAGATAAAGCGGGAACCAGGGCAGATCGAGAAAAGCAAAAATACCGTTACCGGTGATAAACCTGCGCAGAGTCATCAGATCGGTCAGCGCCTGCTGCGGCAGATGACCCGCCGTACTGTGCAGTTTTGCCTGAAATGCCGAATTATAGACACGCGCATTCAGTACGAGGTCAAACTGGTTACTCATACGGATCTCCAGCATATTGCGTAAATAATCCAGACCACCGGTCAGCGCCAGTAATCCGGCCATCATCAGTGTCAGCATCAGCAGCGTCATTTCATTGCCGGAGGGCAGAACGCGGTCGTACACCTGCAACATATACACAGACGGTACCAGCATCAGCAGATTAATCAGCGCACTGAATAATGCGAGTGAGATAAACAGGGATTTGCGGGCGGCAATAAATGCCGTAATGTCATTTCTGGTTTTCCCGGAAAGCATACACAGGGACTCCGCCCGGCATACCCGCCGGGATTTAATATGATTAGTCATGAGATAAAAGAGAGGCTGTTACTCTTTCATAAGACGGGCACCCTTTTCATGCCAGATTTCCGCACGGTAACGGCCGGGAGATTCAGCAGAAAAAAATAACGGGTGGTACCGTCTAACGTAACAAAAGCAATGCCGTCCGGTGCCGGACGCCAGGCTGATATCTGCGGCTGCGCTGCAAAATGCAGCTGAAATCCTTCTGCTGTTTTGTCAGGAACGGCCGTCAGCGTGACTGACTGTATCTGCCCGTCTTCCGTGAACTGCCAGTTGCCCTGAAGATCCTCAGCGGCGGGAATTCTCTGGCTGGCTGCCGTGCTCTGTCCTGATAACAGCAGCGAAAACAGTAATAATGAGGATCGGCTGATTTGCATAGTGACTTCCTGAATGCTGCGGACGCCATACCGGCCGCGCCCGCCTTCTGTGTTAAACGATAAAGTCAGTGTGAATATTTACCATACCGGTGATATCCACTTTAAAATCAGGCTGACACTGATTTCCGCTGACATTAATCAGCAGTTCTGTCAGGTTCAGTCCGTCATCATACCGCACGACCGCTTCTCCGGCCGCACCGCTGAATTCATCAGTGAAATAAATAAATTTTTTCCCGGAACTGTTCTGATTCAGCCCCTGCAAATCAATCATATCCAGGCCGGTTGAGAAATCACGGATATGATCCGGACGGTCATACAGGGAATCCGTTACCGCCGAGAACACAAAAATATCACGCCCGGTGCCGCCCCAGAGCTGATCCTGCCCGGCACCGCCGTACAGCACATCATCTCCGCCGTTCCCCGACAGGATGTTGTCCGCATCATTGCCGATGATTACATCATTTCCGCGCCCGCCGGACGCATTTTCAATCACTACGCCGTGTGCGATTGACACATTACCGGTCAGGCCGCCGACATCCGAAAAATCACCTTCACGCAGAGAAATCATCTGATCCTGCTTATAACGGGAGAAATTCAGAGTGTCATTACCGCCGCCATCCCAGGCAGTGAAAATAAGCTTGTCCGACGCACTTTTTGCAGAGTAATAATCACGCCCGGTATTGGAATCAAACCCATAAACCGTGTCACCGGCACGGGTGTTATAATTTGCACCGTACAGTTTCTGAATCGCGGTAATATCATCCAGCAGCGGTGCAGAGGCGTAATAGCCTTTGTGATCTGCGCCGGTGATTTTCTCACTCCAGTAACTCATCACACTGTACTGCCGGGTATCCTCTGCATAATCCGCATTTTTATAAGAAGGTGCCCCCTGACCCACGTTATAATTGCCCGGATGATTTAATCCTAGGGTATGACCGATTTCATGGGTAAACGTCAGACGCCCGTAGTTTCCGGTCTCCGGAGTCACGTTCAGTGCTCCCGGTTCTGAGCTGTACCAGGACTGGCCGGAAACATCAAAACCCCGGGAATCGGTGAATGGCCTGTCAAAGTAATCTGTGGTGTGCGGCAGCCAGGCGTATGCCTGTGTGTATTTATCATTGATATATCCGAAGGTGAGATTCGTGTAGATATCCCCTCTGCCGGCATCCACTTCAGTAAATGTAATGTTTGCCACATCAGACCATGACTGTAATGACAACCGAGCCTGGTCTTTCTGATAATCGTTGAACCCCCGTAATCCCGTGTTGCCTGCCGCGTTATAATACATCCCTTCCCATGTCGGGAATGAATAGGTCACTTCCGCAGACTGTCCGGTGACACCAACACCATTCCAGCTGGTATTAGTCCGGGCAATATAATTTCCGGCTTCAAAGGCATCGTATGAGATTTTGTTATTAATCCAGCGCCCGTTACCCCGCCCCGGACTGCTTAACACCTCATCGATAAACGACCATCCGTCTTCCCTGCCGTATGCAGCGATACTCATAAAAATATCTCCGAGTGTAATAATGAAACAGAATGAAATTTATCCTTAAACATCAACATATCGCTGGTTTTTACCAGCCCGCACACGATAAACACATTAATTTAATTAATCTATGTGATAAGGAATAAACTCATACTAATTCTGTGATTTGGCTTTGGTGCCGGCGGTAACGGGAGAAGGTCTGTATTAATCAGGGATAAACCGAGGAAAAATAATTACATAGCGCAAGAAAATAATAAGGACAGATACAAAAAGCCCGGCAACAATGTGCCGGGCTGATAATCAGAAAGCCGGGTCAGGTTCTCAGACCGCGTCCTTTTTCAATCAGACGCCAGGTCAGCAGATAGAACACCGCAATAAACAGGCTCAGTACCCCCAGCGTGGTAAGCAAAGAGACATCACTGATTCCGAGGAAACCATAACGGAAACCGCTTATCATATAGACAATCGGGTTCAGTTTGGACACCCCCTGCCAGAATACCGGTAACAGTGTCAGCGAGTAAAACACCCCGCCCAGATAGGTCAGCGGCGTCAGGACGAACGTCGGGATAATACTGATATCATCGAAGCTTTTCGCAAACAGCGCGTTAAGCAGCCCTGCCAGTGAAAATAAAACGGATGTCATCAGCAGTGTTGTGATGATCATAAACCAGGAGTGGATCTGCAACGGCACAAAGAACAGAGACACCAGGGTGACCAGAATCCCGACCAGCACACCGCGCGCCACACCACCGCCGACAAATCCGGCAATAATCACGTGAGTCGGCACCGGTGCCACCAGCAGTTCCTCAATGCTTTTCTGGAATTTTGCCCCGAAAAATGATGAGGATACATTAGCATAGGAGTTAGTAATCACTGACATCATAATCAGGCCGGGCACGATAAACTGCATATAGCCGACTCCGCCCATTTCACCAATCCGGTTACCGATAAGATTACCGAAAATAATAAAATAGAGTGACATGGTGATCACCGGCGGGATCAGCGTCTGAACCCAAATCCGCATAAAACGGGTGATTTCTTTGCGCCAGATTGTTTTCAGCGCCACCCAGTACAGCGACATCATTTCGAAGCCTCCAAATCATGATTCACCAGATGCACAAATAATTCCTCCAGCCGGTTCGCTTTGTTGCGCATACTTAACACATCAATACCCTGCGCATTCAGCTGGGCAAAAACGCCGTTCAGCCCCTGTTCACGGCGGACATCCACCTCCAGCGTTGAGGTATCGGTCAGCCGGAATGTGTAGCCCTCAAGCTGCGGCAACGGGTTTTTAGAACCCAGATCGAGGATAAACGTTTCCGATTCCAGTTTACCGAGCAATTCTTTCATACTGGTGTTTTCCACCAGTTCACCGTGCTGGATAATCCCGATATTGCGGCACAGCATTTCTGCTTCCTCGAGATAGTGCGTGGTGAGAATAATCGTGGTGCCCTGCGCATTCAGGCTTTTGAGGAAGCCCCACATCGAGCGGCGCAGTTCGATATCCACCCCGGCCGTCGGTTCGTCCAGGATCAGTAGTTTCGGCTGATGCATCAGAGCACGGGCAATCATCAGACGGCGCTTCATCCCGCCGGACAGACGCATCGCGCGCTCATCACGTTTCTCCCACAAATCCAGCTGCGTCAGATACGTTTTCGCCCGCTCCTGCGCCAGTTTGTGCGGCACCCCGTAATAACCGGCCTGCTGTAAAACAATCTGCAATACGGTCTCAAACGGGTTAAAGTTAAACTCCTGCGGCACCAGGCCGAGCTGACGTTTGGCCAGAACCAGGTCGGTATCAATGTCATAACCGAACACGGACACTTTCCCGCCGGTTTTATTCACCAGCGAACTGATGATCCCGATGGTGGTGGATTTTCCCGCGCCGTTCGGACCCAGCAGGGCGTAAAAATCGCCGGCACTGACTTTCAGGTCGATTCCCCGTAAAGCCTGCACGCCTCCCGCATACTGCTTGGTTAATTGTGATATTTCCAGTGCATAGGTCATAACAGAAAAATACCTTTTTAATTTAGAAATTTGGGTGCAATATAAGCCGCAATAATACCTGCGAACCGAAATCGGTTCTTGACAATTCGTCTTCTTTACTGAAATTATTTAATAACAATTTATTAAAATTTAAATTTTTTATACAAGAGATTCTAGAGAAAGGATCTGCAACAGGCTATCCGTCATGATGAAAAAAATCGAAGAACTGTTTGCTCATAACAAACAGTGGTCCGAATCTGTAAATGAAAAAGATCCGGAGTTTTTCAAAGAGTTAGCACAGGCTCAAAAGCCGCGTTTTCTCTGGATCGGCTGCTCTGACAGCCGTGTTCCTGCCGAAAAACTGATCGACGCCGCACCGGGCGATCTGTTTGTGCACCGTAATGTGGCCAACCTTGTCATCCATACCGACCTGAACTGCCTGTCAGTTATCCAGTATGCCGTGGATGTGCTCCAGGTTGAACATATTATCGTCTGCGGTCACTACAACTGCGGTGGTATCCAGGCGGCAATTGAAGGCACCGAGCTGGGGCTTATCAATAACTGGTTACTGCATATCCGCGATATCTGGTATCAGCACAGCTCCCTGCTGGGCGAACTCGCACCGCAGGATCGCATCAACCGTCTGTGTGAACTGAACGTGGTGGAGCAGGTCTATAACCTGGGTCACTCAACTATTATGCAGGCAGCGTGGAAACGCGGCCAGCGTGTAATGATCCACGGCTGGATCTACGGGATTAACAACGGCCTGCTGCATGATCTGGATATCAGCTCTGACAGCCGCGAGAAAATGGAACTGGTCTACCGCCAGGCGGTCGCCAAACTCTCAAATATGTCGTCGTCCTGATCTTAGCACTGAACGGTATCACCGGATACCGTTCAGTCTTACGTATCATTACCCTTTTACACGTAATATATTGCGATTCTCATTCTGATTTTATATAAGTACCTGTTCACTCCGCTTTGTTCATATTAAAGGATTTTTATAAATACAATGATAGTCAGAGAAACCGGTATTTATTTTATTAAAGAACAGATTTATTCAAAAGGCGGGTTACCTACCCTCGCAAATACAATCGGTCCCTCCGCAAAACAGATATACCGGATGGTACTTCAGCTGAAAATAGAGCAGGATGTTTTTTACGAAAATAAAAAAGTAAATCACAATGATCTCAGTACATGGCAGCAACTACGGGTACTGTTTGACCGTGATATTATCTCACAACGTGATAAACAAAACGGGAAAGTTATCGTCGGGTTAGAATATGCCGGATTTGATACTTATGTGACGCCTTTTGCGGGATTTGAAGATACTCTGCCGAAAGCACTGACAACTGACTACCTGTACAATAAGGAACTTCTGCCGGCCCCGTACATTTACGGCAAAGACCCTATTCCGTCTGTCAGATTATATAACAATCCTCATGTGCAGTTTTTTATGGATCAGGGCGGACAGGGCATACCGACAGCACTGGGAAAATTTGATAAAAATAACCGAAATCTTGGTATCATAAAAAATGAGGCTGATTTTACTCAGATATTAAATCTGATTAAGACTGGTTATGAGAAAAAATGATCTTATTACTATCCTGTCATTCAGTTTAATTAATTTAATGGCGGGCTATTCTTTATCATTATTTGCAGTAAATATCTATTTTCCGGCAGATATTACCGTCATTTATACCGATATCAGTTCTATTTTTACGACAAAAGCAATTATTGCAGCAGGTTTTCTCTGTATCAGTCTGATTTCATTTTTAATTATTTTCATCAGCAGAAAAGAAATCGCTGCATTACCGGCGATATTGATGACTGTTATTAATGTAATAGTATTTATGCTGGTAACATTCTGCTACGGGAAAATTTACTTCGGTAATGATTTTCCCGCCGAAATAACAAATATCCCTTTCTCAGTCTTTAATTATTATCAGTTACTACTGTTCACGGCGCTGATTTCCCCGGTTATCCAGTTCATCATACTGAAACTGACAAAACCGTAAAATGAGACAAAAACGGCACCCTCAGGTGCCGTTTTCATAGTCACATCCGGAAAAATTAATCTTCCAGCAGTGTCACATGGCCGATATACGGCAGATGGCGGTAGCTCTGGGCGTAGTCGATACCGTAACCCACCACAAATTTGTCTTCAATCGCGTAGCCAACCCAGTTAACCGGAACATCCACCTCACGGCGGGATGGTTTATCCAGCAGGGTGCAGATTGCCACGGAGTTCGGGCCGCGCAGAGACAGAATGTCACGCACACGGTGTAATGTATTGCCGGAATCAATGATATCTTCCACGATCAGCACGTCTTTGCCGCGGATATCTTCGTCCAGATCTTTGACAATTTTCACGTCACGGGTGGACGAAGTGCCGCTGCCGTAACTGGATACCGTCATAAAATCGACTTCATGAGGAACATCAATTTTACGGCACAGGTCAGCCATAAAAATAAAGGAGCCTTTCAGTAACCCGACTAAGACCAGCTCTTTGTTGCTGTGACGATAGTGTTCGGAAATTTCGCTGCCGAGATCGGCAACGCGCTGCTGAATCTCAGCTTCAGAGATCATTGTATCTAAGGTGTGTTTCTTCATGATTTTTTTGTCGTCAACGGTACGCTGTTTCAGTGGTTCGGCATTAAACGCGGTTTAATACCGGTCAGAAAGCGCGTTAGTTTAGCATACCACGGACAGATAAACAGTATCCGCGCCATGACTGACGCGGAATATAGCCGGTTAATTTTGTATTCAGGCCGTGACAGTAAAGCCCGTCATCATACCGGTATCTTCATGCTCCAGCAGGTGACAGTGCGCCATAAACGGATGTGCGTTAGTGGCCGGATGGTCAAATTTCACCAGCACTTCGCTGACATTGCCTTCAATCCGCACCATATCTTTCCAGCCCTGCCGGTGTGCCGCCGGTGCCCGTCCGCCTTCGCTGAGAATACGGAAACGGGTGCCGTGGATATGGAACGGGTGCAGCATCATGTCGCCGACACCGGAAATAATCCAGCGTTCAGCCTGACCCTGTTTCACATCAAACGCACTTTCAGTCATTGAGAACGGAATACCGTTGATACTGTTGGCGTTCATCAGATCGACGTCACCGGAGCCGCAGTGACCGCCGCCATTATGCATACCGCGGCTCATCCCTTTCATTCCGCTCATATGTCCGCCGCCCATGCTGCCGTGCATGCCCATCTCGGCCATCGCCTGCGGGCCGTATTTGTCGGTCAGCATCATCATGCCCTGCATGTCGAGGCGCATATCCATCATCAGACGGAATTCACGCACCGGCAGACGGGAGGTATCAATCAGGGCCGGCATGGCCGCCAGCACATCCGGCAGTTTGCCGCGTGCGGCATCGAGTGTCGGACGGATGGACAGCACCGGCAGCGCCTCATCAAACGGTGCCAGCGTCATTCCCATCTGACGTACCGGTAAGGTGACAATATCAAAGACTTTCCCGTCTGATGTATCCACCAGCACTTCAAAACGCTCTCCCGGCAGCATCGGCAGCTCCTGCACTTTTACCGGTTCGGCGAGCAGTCCGCCGTCACTGCCGACCACATACAGAGGACGCCCGTCCCCGGCCGCCATCCGCAGACTGCGGGCATTACAGCCGTTGAGCAGGCGCAGACGCAGCCAGCCGCGCGGGGCCATATGCTGCGGGTAAACCGCGCCGTTGGTCAGCATCGTATCACCAAACCAGCCGACTGCCGCGGACATCACATCCAGCTGATAATCGATTTCACCATCCGCGGTCAGGCGTTTATCCTGCAATACCACCGGGATATCATCCGTGCCCCATTCTCCCGGCAGACCGGTTGAGGCGGTATTGTCATCTTCAATCAGCACCAGTCCGGCCAGCCCCATCGCGACCTGATGGCCGGTTTTGCCGTGGGTGTGCGGATGGAACCAGCAGGTGGCTTCCGGCTGATCCGGCGTGAAACTGACTGTGCGGGTGCCGCCCGGTGCGATAATGGCCTGCGGCCCGCCATCCTGCTCACCGCTGATCTCCAGACCGTGCCAGTGAACGGTTGTTGCTTCCGGTAATTTATTAACGATATCCACCGTCACCGGTTTACCGCGCCGCAGTTTCAGTGCCGGGCCCAGCAGGTCGCCGTTATATCCCTAGGTTTGTGTGGTTTTACCGGGAATAAACACCATCTGCCCCTGCTGAATATTCAGGGTGATTTTTTGTGCATTATCCGCCGTTAACAGCGGCGGAATCCCGAGAGCCGGACGTTCCTGTGCCGCAAAAGCAAACCGGCTCCATGCCGGCAGCATTGTGGCAGCACCTAAGAATGCGCTATATTTCAAAAAATCGCGTCGTTGCATGATATGCTTCCTTTATCATCAGTGGTGATATGCTATGACAAAATGATTGGGTTCTGTTATAGCGCAGGCTAAACCCTGCCCTAAGGGTAAGGTCAATGTATTACCTTTCCCGGAATAAGGGCTTTACACCACTTTAGTCAGCGGATGACATCCGCGACAAAACTATTAAAATCTTCACATAAACTGACAGGCGTTACCGGTAAACTACTTACTATGAAACTATTCTTTCACGCTTTATTCAGCAGTGCCCTGCTGCTTTCCCTGCCCGCGAAAGCGCTGACGCCGTCACAGGCTGAAGACCTCGCCGGTCTGACTGCGGTTTTTATTTATCTGAAAAATGATTGCGGTTATGAAGATTTACCAAATTCCCGCATCGAAAAAGCGATCTTACTGTTTGCCAAAAGTAACCGCTGGGATATGAGTAATTATGATACCCGGCAGATGGCGGAAATGAATAAAGAGAACTATTTCGACATCAAACATATAAAGCTGCCGGAAAACTACAAATGCACCGCACTGGCCCGTGATTCACTGCCGTTGCTTGCGTATGTGAAATAATTTACCTGCAACCGAATCGGTTAAGCGGTAAAAAAACAGCCGGAGAGCGGATTTCTGTATGAATATCCTCGATTATCGCCTGCTATATTGATATAACCTCAGTCAATAATTGATCCCTTTCTGCTGATAATACGCTGTCCGGACATGATAAAAATAGCGCTCATCGATGACCATGTAGTTGTGCGATCCGGTTTCGCCCAGCTCCTGACACTGGAGCCGGATATTACCATTGCCGGACAATATGCCAGTGCGGCGGAAGCCTGGCCCGCACTGACCCGTCCGGATATTGATGTGGTGATCATGGATATTTCCATGCCGGATGAAAACGGATTACAGCTGCTGGCCCGTCTGCGGGAGCGCAAACACCTATGCGGGGCTGGAAAACACCAACTGGCTGTATGGCTTCACAGGGATCTGGCTGGCGCAGGTACTCGCCTTTACGCCGATGTCCTTTATGATCCTCGACGGTGCCATTAAAACCATTCATCCGTCGCTGGAAGAAGCCTCTTACACCCTGCGTGCCAACCGTTTCCAGACGTTCTTCAATGTCTTTATGCCGCTGCTGAAACCGGCACTGGCCAACGCATTCCTGATCGTGATTGTGCAATCCCTGGCAGACTTCAGTAACCCGCTGGTTCTCGGCGGTAACTTTGACGTGCTCGCCACCCAGATTTACTTCTATATCACCGGTTCCCAGCTCGATTATCAGGCCGCCAGTACCCTCGGCGCTTCCCTGCTGGTCTTCTCTCTGCTGGTCTTCTGTGTGCAGTATATGTGGATCGGTAAACGCTCTTATGTCACGGTGTCCGGTAAATCTTACCGCGGGGATGTGCAGCCGCTGCCTGCCGCGCTGGTTGCTTTTGTCACCACTTTCCTCGCTATCTGGGTCATCTTCAACCTGGTGCTGTACGGCAGTATTTTCTACGGCAGCTTTACCGTGAACTGGGGCGTGGATTACACCTTAACCCTGGATAACTTTATCAAGCTGTTCGGCCAGGGCATGAATGACGGTGCATGGCCTTCACTGCTCGATACCCTGCTCTACGCCGGGATCGCCGCACCGATCACTGCCGTGCTCGGCCTGCTGATCGCCTATATTGTGGTGCGCCAGGAATTCCGCGGCAAAAAGACCATCGAATTTACCACGATGCTCTGCTTCGCGGTGCCGGGTACGGTGGCGGGTGTGTCTTACATCCTCGCCTTTAACGACTCCCCGTTCTATTTAACCGGGACGGCGGCGATCGTGATTATTTCCATGACGATGCGAAATGTGCCGGTCGGTATCCGCGCCGGTATTGCCGGTCTGGGACAAATCGACAAATCCCTGGATGAGGCATCACTCAGCCTGCGTGCCGGCTCGATGCGGACGATTTTCCATATCCTGCTGCCGCTGCTGCGTCCGGCAATTCTGTCGGCGCTGATTTACAGCTTTGTCCGCGCCATCACCACGGTCAGTGCCATTGTGTTCCTCGTGACACCGGATACCCGTGTGGCAACCGCCTATATTCTGAACCGCGTGGAAGACGGCGAGTACGGCGTGGCGATTGCCTATGGCTCAATCCTGATCGTCGTGATGCTGGCGATTATTTTCCTGTTCGACTTTTTGATTGGCGAAGCCCGTGTTTCACGTTCCAAAGCCAAAAATGCACAGTAATCATGGAGTAACCGACATGACACAACAAAGTTTTGTTGAATTAAAAAATGTGACTAAACGCTTTGGCACCAATATGGTCATCGACGATTTAAGTCTTTCTATTCCGGCGGGCAGTATGGTCACCCTGCTCGGCCCGTCCGGCTGCGGGAAAACCACCGTGCTGCGTCTGGTGGCCGGGCTGGAAAAGCCGACCGAAGGCAAAATGTTTATCGATGGCGAAGATGTCACAGACCGTTCCATCCAGCAGCGTGATATCTGTATGGTGTTTCAGTCTTACGCGCTGTTCCCGCATATGTCCCTCGGCGATAACGTCGGCTACGGCCTGAAAATGCTGGGACGCCCGAAAGCAGAAATTAAAGAGCGGGTGGAAGAGGCACTGGAACTGGTGGATCTGGCCGGGTTCGGCGATCGCTTTGTCGATCAGATCTCCGGCGGACAACAGCAGCGCGTCGCTCTGGCACGTGCGCTGATCCTCAAACCGAAAGTGCTGTTATTTGATGAACCGCTGAGTAACCTCGACGCCAACCTGCGCCGCAGTATGCGGGAGAAAATCCGTGAATTGCAGCAGCAGTTCAATATCACGTCCCTGTATGTGACCCACGATCAGAGCGAGGCCTTTGCTGTCTCGGATATGGTACTGGTGATGAACAAAGGGAAAATTATGCAGCTGGGATCGCCGCAGGAGCTGTACCGTTAGCCGGCCTCGAAGTTTATGGCAAGCTTTATGGGGGATGCCAATATCTTCCCAGCCACACTGATAAATGATGCCGTTGAGATTTTTAATTACCGCCTGCCGCGTCCGCCGCAGTTTGTCACAGAAAAAACCAATGTCACTGTGGGTGTGCGTCCGGAAGCCATTACCCTGAACTTACAGGGTGATGAGAGCCAGCGCTGTACCGTATCTCATGTCGCCTATATGGGGCCGCAGTATGAGGTGACGGTCGACTGGCACGGGCAATCCATGCTGTTACAGATTAACGCCACCCAGTTACAGCCGTCTGTCGGCGACAGTCTGTTCCTGCAAATCCATCCTTACGGTATGTTTATTCTGCCGGAAGAGCAGTAATTTTCCCCTGAAATGCAAAACCGCCTCAGTGAAAAGAGGCGGTTTTTTTGTGCTGCTCACACTGCACGGTCAATTATTTTTTATAGCTGTAACCGGCTGAGAAATTCTCACGCGCCTGCTCCTGAGCCGCATCGAAGAAGGTTGCTACCTCTTCTGCTGTCTGCTTCGGCAGTTTTTTCGCTGCTTTCTGAATCCGGAGTAATGCTTCTGTCGCATCAGAACGGATTTTGTCCGTATTCTGCTGTGTCAGCTGACCAAAGCGTTTTTTCACATCCCCGTTGACGATAACCGTATCCACCCCGGACGCAGTGGTTTGCAGCACCACAGAGCCCGCCGGATAACTTGACGGCACAAAGGCTTCTTTCTGGGAAACGATAATAATATCCGCTTTTTTCCCTTTGGATATGGAACCGATTTCTTTCTCCATCCCCATTGCTTCCGCACTGCCGTGTGTTGCCCAGGTCAGCGCATCACGCACACTCAAATCAATGCTGGTGGTCGTCTTACCGGTACGGTTTGCTTCCGCTTCATTATCCATACAGCGCTGGAACTGAAGACCCAGACGCATCTGCGAGAACAGATCACCGGAGCCGACACACACAATGTCGCTGCTCAGACCCGGTTTAAAACCGTGGTTAATACTGGCGCGGAACGGCGGACGCCCCATCCCCATCTGCATTTCAGTTTCCGGTGCGATAGAGACTTTACCGCCGGTCTCTTTCAGGATCTTCCACTCGCTGTTATCCAGTGACGTACAGTGGATATGAAGATGACCGGGCCTGAGCAGATTATTGTGTTTCAGCTCATGTAACCCTTTCAGCAGAATAGATTTTTCTGCCGCTCCGGTATGGGACGCGACAAAAATTCCCAGCTTATTCGCCAGTTCGATCTCTTTCGCGGTATCGGCAAACGGAATCGTACCGAAATCGCTCAGCAGCACGCCCATCTGATTCAGGGTTTTATTACCGGAACCATAATATTGCTGGTGAATGTTTTTCATTACATCCAGGCGCTGCTGATGGCTGCGGAAGCGGTTACTGCCTTTATAATCATAAGCCTGCATACCATAGGCATAGATACTGCGGATACCGGAGGCGCGCAGGGATTCAATCGCTGCCGGTGCATGATCCGGTGAGTTCACACAATCGCAGCAGTCAAGAATGGTGGTTACCCCGGCATTCAGCGCCTCAACCGATCCCACCAGCGCCGCCATGCGGATATCTTCCGGCTCCATAACTGAACCGATGCCGTAGAAGGTGGAACCCAGAAAACCGGCCAGTGACATATCCGCAGAGATCCCGCGCAGCAGTGACATCCAGGTATGACGGTGGCTGTCGATAATTCCCGGCAGAATAATACCGCCGTCTGCATCGATCAGTTCCGCATCAACCCCGGCAAATTTGGAAACAGGACCAACATCCACAATTTTGTCACCGTCAACCAGCACTGCGCCGTCCGGGATATCACCATATTTCTCATCCATAATGATAAGATAGCCGTTATAAATCAGCTTATTACGTTTATCTGTTTTGATATAGCGTTTATTTTTATCATCGGCTCCCGCCAGTACGGAATTTCCGCCCGCTAATGCAGAATGGCTGCCGAGTACACCAGCCGCCAGACCCGCAGTACCAAGACCGGCATTTTTCAGGAAAGACCGTCTTGACGGGTCCTGCGCTTTCTCTGTCATTTAATTATTACTCCTCACACGGTTAACAGACACAAAAAAATGTACTATACGGTACACTTCGGAAGCCTAACAAGACTAATTCGTATTAACCAGTACATATTGTGTGATTTTCTGTACCGGCAGACACCGGACACCGTTTTTGCCGTGATCTTTTTTATACTGGCTGATATATTTTTTGTCTGAATATCAGGGAAGAAATGATAATGCGGCTGGCTTATTTGTTTGTCAGAGGACTGTCTGTACTGTTGCTGTGCGGGATGTTAAGCGGCTGCGGGGTATTTTATGGTGCAATGTGCGGCAGTATGGCCCTGTTTACGCCGTCGGAGTCAGTAACAAAAATCCCGCTGCCGGATGCGGTGACCGGCCGGCCGTATGATCAGACCATTGAAATCGCACGGAATACCGGGATGACCCCGTTTTATGTCAGTGATAAACCGGACTGGATGACAGTCACGCTGATGTCAGAAAATGAGGCCGGTGAATGGCTTCCGCTTACCACCGAAGAGGAGTGGCAGGCCCGGGTGATGAAAGCAGATGAGCGCCCGCTGATCGCCGCCCGTTTGCAGGGAATGCCGCCTGAGCGCGGCAACGTCCGGATAAACATCAAAGGCGCAGCTTACCGCACCATGTGCGGAAATTCCGATCCGGTCTATTCCCTGCGGCTGACAGTGAAAAAGGCGGAGTAATTACTGACGCGCCCGTGAAAGCGGCTGCACCGGGAAGGAAAAGCCGGTTACCGGCGATATTCCCGGTAACCGGCTGCGTATCAGATAATTACGGCTGTTCGTCCTGCGCCCGGCTGTCCGCCATGGCCTGGTTCAGAATTGCTTTTGCCATCCACTGTGTAATATCAATGACTTCACTGTCATTCATCTTCCAGATATCTTTCATCACCAGGAACACTTCAGAGCCGTACACCAGCGAAAATGCGCGGATCACTTTATCCAGCGTATCCTGATCCACATGTGCTTTCAGCGGCTCTGTGACATTGGCCAGAATCGCCTTGCGGTGGCCTCTGACCAGTTTTTTCTCTTCATTAATCTGTGATTTGGCCGATGCCGAACGATCCTGCGCCCACTGCTGCAACGACACATACAGAGCTGCACGCAATGCACCTTCGTGGCGAAACATCTGCGGATAAGCAAACGCCAGCAACTGCTCCATCCGGTCACGGGTTTCCGGGCTGTCAGAGCGCCAGGTCAGAATCGGCCCGAGGCTCGCATCCACAGTGGCGGCAATTAAATCACTTTGTGCCGGAAAATAGCGGTAAGCCGTTGCCCGTGACACACCGGCTTCCGCCGCCAGCTCAGAGACTGACGGCATCGCGCCCTGTTCAAACAGGGTCAGCGCGGTATTAACCAGCAGATTAAATGTCCGCTTACGCGTGCCGGAGTATGGTGCCCCATCATCAGTACAGGCCATAACTGATTTTCCTTTCATGATTTCTGTGAATTTTGCGCGGCTATCTTACACAACATCCCCGCCGGCAACACCCTAATGGTGTTTTTTTATCAAAAATTTGATTTAAATATAGACAAATTGAGATGCGTGTCTCAAAATCAGCCAAACAAAATGATATTGCAGCACTTCTCGGTTTGGGCGGATCCGGTGGAACGGCACTGATTACACCAGCAATGCAATCCCTGCCTGTCGGCATCCCCAAACTCATGGTTTCCACCATGGCCTCCGGTGATATTTCCGGCTATATCGGCGCAAGCGATATTGCCATGCTCTATTCTGTCACGGATGTCTCCGGCCTGAACCGAATTTCACGTAAAGTTCTCCGTAATGCGGCTAATCAGATTGCCGGGGCGGTTTACTTCTGTCAGGAAGAGCAGGTAACAGATAAACCTGCCGTTGCCCTGACTATGTTTGGCGTCACCACCCCGTGTATTCAGCAAATCAGCAAAGAACTGGAAGCGGATTACGATTGTCTGGTCTTTCACGCGACCGGCAGCGGCGGTAAAGCCATGGAAAAACTGGCGGATGATCATCTGTTCGACAGTGTCCTTGACCTGACCACCACGGAAGTGTGTGACTATCTTTTCGGCGGCGTTCTGGCCTGTGACGAAGACCGTTTCGGTGCCATTGCCCGTTCACAGACGCCGTATATCGGCTCCTGCGGTGCCCTAGATATGGTCAATTTCGGCCGCCCGTCCACCGTGCCGGAAAAATACGCTGATCGTCAGTTTTATCATCACAACGCCCAGGTCACCCTGATGCGTACCACCCCGGAAGAAAATGCACAGATGGGGCGCTGGATTGCGGAAAAACTCAACCAGTGTCACGGCGATGTCATTTTTATCATTCCGGAAGGCGGTTTCTCAGCCCTGGATGCTGACCGCGCCTTTATTGAGGCGTTTGAAACACATTATAAACAAACAGAAAAACGAATTTTACGCAAATGCCGTATCATATTAATGACCCGGAATTTACCCGTTTTGTCATTAACCAACACCAGCAATTACGGGAGAAATAAGGAGACACAAGATGCCACTTTCCCGTGACGCATTACTGAAAAAATTCAATGACATGATTTCACGCGGCGAGCCGATTATCGGCGGCGGTGCCGGCACCGGTCTGTCAGCAAAATGTGAGGAAGCCGGCGGTATCGATCTCATCGTTATCTATAACTCCGGCCGTTACCGGATGGCAGGACGCGGCTCTCTGGCCGGTCTGCTGGCTTACGGTAATGCCAATGAAATTGTTATGGATATGGCAAAAGAGGTTCTGCCGGTTGTGAAACATACGCCGGTTCTGGCGGGTGTCAACGGCACCGATCCGTTCTGTCAGTTTGATAAGTTCCTGGACGATATCAAAGCCACCGAGTTTTCCGGCGTGCAGAACTTCCCGACGGTCGGCCTGATCGACGGTAAATTCCGCGCCAATCTGGAAGAAACCGGCATGGGCTATGCGCTGGAGGTGGATATGATCCGCAAGGCGCATGAAAAAGATCTGCTGACCACGCCGTATGTTTTCAGCCGTGAAGATGCCATTGCCATGACAAATGCCGGTGCGGATATTCTCGTGCCGCACATGGGGCTGACCACCGGCGGTAATATCGGGGCGGAAACATCAACTACGCTGGATGATTGTGCTGAGATGATCAATGACTGGGCGAAAGCAGCCAAAGCGATTCGTCCGGATATTATTGTATTGTGTCACGGCGGCCCTATCGCGACACCGGAAGATGCACAATACATTTTAGATCGCTGCCCGGACTGCCACGGTTTTTACGGGGCCAGTTCCATGGAGCGTTTACCGGCAGAAGTGGCATTAAAAGCCACCACCGAAGCATTTAAAAATATAACACGATAATTAAATTATTTATTTTAAGTCAACACCAGGTGCCTGCAATATATATTGCAGGCATTTTTTATTTCCGGACTATCATAAAAATACGGCCGCGAATCGGCGGTTGAGTCAGAGGACAGGATCATTAATCTTAATAATCCTGCCGCCTGAGTTATGGCTTACCGATAGATAGGTAACAGGCTGAAACTCGATAAAATATGCACCACTGCATTCAGTACCCCGAAGCCCAGGATAAGCCAGATCATGGGCTCACCGCCCCAGACCCGGAACTGCGGGCTGCCGAAGCGTTTTCGGGATGCGCGGGCCAGCAGTGCCGGGACAATCGCCGCCCAGACCGTCGCCGCCAGACCGGCAAAGCCGATGGCGTAAATAAAGCCGTCCGGATACAGCAATCCGCCCAGCATCGGCGGGGAAAATGTCACCACCGCTGTTTTCAGACGGCCGGTTTTGCTGTCATCAAATTTGAATAAATCCGCCAGATAATCAAACAATCCCAGCGTCACACCAAGGAATGAACTGGCCACCGCAAAGTTAGAGAACACTATCAGCAGCAGTTCCAGACCGCGGCTGTGCAGCACCCCGCTCAGCGCCTGAACCAGCACATCAATATTACCGCCCTTTTCCGCAATCGGAATAAAGTCCGGACGCGGAATATTCCCCATCGTGCCGAACATCCAGATAATATAGAGCACCAGCGCCATCAGCGTACCGATAGTCAGACAGCGGCGGATTTTGCCCGGCTCTTTGCCGTAATATTTCATCAGGCTCGGAACATTGCCGTGGAACCCGAAAGAGGCCAGACAAAACGGCAGGGTAAACAGGACATAAGGCAGATAAGAGGCATCCGGCTGCGCCACGTTAAGTAACACCGCCGGTTTCACATTCCACAGCAGGCCGCCGAATGTCATAAAGAATGTCAGAATTTTGGCACCGAGCACAATCGTTGTTATCCGGCTGACGGCTTTGGTGCTCAGCCAGACAATAAACCCGACAGCCAGGGCAAACAGAAATCCGCCCATCCGTGCCGGAAGCGCAATCCCCGCCTGTGCAAAGGTATGGCTCAGTACCGAACCGCTGGCAGAAATATAGGCATAGGTCAGAATATACAATACGAACGCAATGGTCAGGCCGTTAATAATATTCCAGCCGTTTCCCAGCAGATCGCGGGTGATCGTATCAAAACTGGAGCCAATCCGGTAATTCAGGTTGGCTTCGAGAATCATTAATCCTGAGTGCAGCATACAAAACCAGGTGAATACCAGTGCTGCAATCGACCAGAAAAACCATGCACCGGACATTACCACCGGCAGGGAAAACATCCCCGCACCAATGATAGTTCCGCCGATAATCATTGCTCCGCCGAATACGGACGGCGAAACAGAGGACGCAGGAACAGTAGCCATAAGAGTACCTCTGGTGGCTTAATATTATCATTATGTTTGAAATCAGGAGGATGACGGGCATCCTCCTGTAAGACGACAGGGTTACATGACAGGTTTCAGGCGGGCGACAAAGTGACGCAGAACCGGAGGTTCATAAGTGAATGTCAGCCCTTTGATATCAGCCACTTTCTCTTTCAGTCGGATAAAGGCATCCGCGATATAGTCCATATGGTCATTGGTATAGACACGGCGCGGAATTGTCAGGCGCAGCAGTTCCATCGGCGACGGCTTCTGAATACCGGTTTCCGGGTCACGTCCCAGCAGCAGCGAACCGATTTCCACCCCGCGGATACCGGACTCCAGGAACAGCTCGTTATTCAGTGCATGTGCCGGGAACTGATCCCCCGGGATATGCGGCAGCATTTTCTTCGCGTCGACAAAGACAGCATGACCGCCGACCGGATACTGAATCGGAATACCCGCTTCGCGCAGACGCTCACCCAGATATTCTACCTGTGTGATACGGTAACGGAGATAATCCTCATCCATCCCCTCTTCCAGCCCGATAGCCAGCGCTTCCATATCACGTCCGGCGAGACCACCGTAAGTGACAAATCCTTCCATCGGCACACAACGGGTACGAACTTCGTTAAACAGATCTTCGTCATCACGGAAACAGCACAGACCGCCGATATTGACCAGTGAGTCCTTTTTCGCCGACATTGTCAGCATATCGCCGTATTTGTACATCTCTTTGACGATCTCTTTCACCGACTTATCCGCATACCCTTTTTCGCGCTGTTTGATAAACCAGGCATTTTCACAGAAGCGGGCGGAGTCAATCACCACCGGGATATCGTACTTTTTGGCGATCTCATACACGGCTTTCATATTTGCCAGTGAAATAGGCTGACCGCCGGAGCTGTTACAGGTCACGGTGGTCACAATCGCCGCCACATTTTTTGCACCGTGCTCTGCTATTGCCGCATTGAGCAGATCTAAATCGAAATCCCCTTTCCAGTCATAATAAGTTGTTGTATCAAAGGCTTTTGGTGTGACCACGTTGATCGCCTTCGCGCCGTTTAACTCTACATGAGCGGCGGTGGTATCAAAGTGGAAGTTGGAGATAAAGACCGGCTTATCCGCCCCGGATTTACGGCGGCGGGCGATCAGCGACGGGAACAGAATTTGCTCGGCACCGCGCCCCTGGTGTGTCGGGATAGTAAACGGATAGCCAATCAGTTTTTTCACCTGATCACAGAGATGGTAATAGTTGCGGGAGCCTGCATACGCCTCATCCCCCATCATCAGCCCGGCCCACTGGCGATCACTCATCGCACCGGTGCCGGAATCTGTCAGCAGGTCAATAAAGACCACATCACCCGGTAATAAAAACGGGTTATATCCGGCTTCCTTCAGAGCAACTTCCCGCTCATTACGGGTTGTCATACGGATATTTTCAACCATTTTAATACGGAACGGTTCAGGAATACGTTTCATTATTTCATTCTCCGGTTTCGGGCTGCCGGATATATTTATCCGCTGCATTTTCCTGAAAAGAAAATACAGACATACAGCCACGTTATATCAGCGTGTTATTAATTAATTTTCGTGGTAATACTCAGACGGAGAATCACTCAGGGAAGAAGTTTGAAATACGATGATCAATATTGAACCATGCCTGCACGAGGCAGACACCGGCAAGATGACTTGGGATGGATAAGAAATTCATGCACAAAGCCCTCTGAGTGGATAAGTAATGCACAAAATTACATTGAATAATCCTTTTGTCTATGATGAACATCTCAAAATTATCACTTTGAAATATTAAATAATTGCGATGATTTCATATAAAAATAAAAATACATTAAGCATCACTAATCAATTGCCGAGGTAATTAGTTATCCGTTCTTTTTTTATCCGAAACCTGCGTGAAGAAAAATGAGAATAACATCAGAACGTATCCGGTTTGCCTGCCTTTTTTGTATTCAAAGAAAAAATAAATGACAATAACATTGCACCTATAACAGTTAATTTAATTATCGGTTTTGCAGATAATAAAAAAGGGATTTTCACCCCTTTTTTTATTACTGTTTTGTGACTGAAATATCACTACACCAGTTTGCTGATCCAGCTGTTGACATCCCCGGCCAGGAAATTCACCGGCGGAATCTCAATCACACTGTATGCCCCCGGCTGCTGACGGCAGGCCGCACGTGCCGCAGAGACCATAAACTGGGAGGTCAGTGCCGGGTTATTGATGCGCATGCTGTATTCAAACAACTGGTTATGCGTTTTGCCGGAGACGCCTTTGTGCGTCATCGATACCCCGTGCCCCACATCTTTCAGGGCATCAACACTTTCGACCTGACGGACATGTGTCTCATCGGAGGCAAAATAGCTGTCGGCTTTCAGCGCGGCAGTTATATTTTCAATATCATACCCCTGCTCAATCTCAACATAGACCATGCGGCGGTGGACACCGGTACCCAGCGGGATTGTCATGGAGAGCGCATCTTTCACGTCGGGGATCGCTTTGGCAGCAACACTGTGGCCCATGCTCATCCCCGGTCCGAAGTTGGTGTAAGTCAGCCCTTTCGGTGCCATTGCCTGCATCAGTGTGCGGATAATGGAGTCGGAACCCGGGTCCCAGCCTGCGGAGATAATAGCAGTACACTCGCCGGCACGGGCGACCGGGTCAAGATGCTCTTTCAGCGCGACTATTTCACTGTGAACATCAAAACTGTCCACGGTATTAATCCCCAGCGCGAGGATCTCTGAAGCAACCGTGCGGATAGCACGGGTCGGCGAGCACAGCAGTGCCACATCCACATTGCCCAGTTCACGGATATCCGCTACCACCGGATACACAGAATGTGTATCCGCAGCAGACGGATTGCGGCGTACAATCCCTGCAATCTCAAAATCAGCGGCAGCTTCCAGCGCCTCAATCGCATATTGTCCGATATTGCCGTAACCAACGACGGCGGCTCGTATTTTTTTCACGGAATTCTCTCTGTCATCATTGATTAGTCAGATAAGGAAATCATACTTATTTATGAAAGGAAACATTGATTTCTTAATTAGTTATGAAAAAAATGTTTTATTTTTCACCTTTCGCTATTCTCAGTAATATTATCCTGGTAGAATCCGGCTCCCTGTATCCGTCCCGGAACAAAAATCACACTCTTTACAGAAGGTCGTCATGCATCAGTCTGATGTGACAGAGCGCGGGCTCTTTTCCTTAAGCTGGCCGATTTTTATCGACCTGTTATTACACTTTTCCACCCTCCTGATTAATACCTGGATGGTCAGCCATGTGTCGTCAAAATATCTGGCGGCGATGGCGGTCGGTAACCAGGCATTTGACCTGTTTATCACTATTTTTAACTTTATCAGTGTCGGGTGCAGTGTGGTCATCGCCCAGTATATCGGGGCAGGCAGACGGGATAAGGCCAGCCAGGCCATTCATATTTCCATCGCGTTCAACCTGTTGCTCGGATTATTGTCTGCCGGGTTTACCATTATTTTCGGTTATAAAATTCTGGAACTGATGAATACGCCGGAACATCTGATGGAAGATGCTTTTAACTATCTGCATATTCTGGGGATCTGTTTAATTCCGGAAGCGGTGACCATCATCCTGGCAGCCTGTCTGCGGGTCTACGGCAGAGCCAAACCGGCGATGTATGTCACACTGGTCGCCAACGTGGTGACTGTCGTCGGTAACTGTATTGTGCTGTACGGCCTGTTCGGTCTGCCGCAGTACGGGCTGGTCGGTGTAGCCTGGTCCACCGTGGCCGGACGTCTGATTGCCGTGGCGCTGCTGTGCGGCCTGCTCTTTTACGGCCTGCGGATCAAATTCGTGCCGCGCATGCTGTTTCACTGGTCTAAAAATATGCTCAGGCAGATCCTGCACGTCGGTCTGCCGTCTGCCGGGGAGAACCTGGTCTGGATGCTGCATTATATGGTCGCTATCGCCTTTATCGGGCTGATGGGTGAAACCGCGCTGGCAGCGCAGACCATCTACTTCCAGTTATCACTGTTTATTATGCTGTTCGGGATAACTATCAGTATCGGAAATGAGATTCTGGTCGGGCATCTGGTCGGGGCAAAACGCTTCGACGATGCTTATCAGCGCGGCATGAAAAGCCTGAAAACCGGCTTCTTCAGTACCATCCCGATCGTCTTCCTGTTCTGGCTGTTCCGTGATCATCTCGCTTACGGGCTGAGTGATGATCAGGCCGTGATTAAACTGCTGCTGCCGCTGTTCCTGTTGTCGGTCTTTTTAGAGCCGGGACGCACGCTGAATATTGTGATGGTGAACGCCCTGCGTGCTGCCGGTGACGCGCGTTTCCCGCTCTGTACCGCCCTGTTCTTTATGTGGTGTGTGGCGCTGCCGGTCGGCTATGTGCTGGGAATCAAGCTGGAGATGGGAATACTCGGGATCTGGATTGGTTTTCTGTGTGATGAGTGGCTGCGCGGGCTCGTGAATACATGGCGCTGGCGCTCTAAAAAATGGCAGTCAAAACGGCTGGATATTGAAGGCTGATAAATCAGTCAGAATTCCCGCTGCAATTGCGCAGCGGGAATGACTTCAATTACCAGATGATAACACCAAAAAACATCAATTAAACGAATAAATACGGAATTATATTCCAACAAACAACCACAAACACAGTTTTTCGTGACTGCTGTCACGGGTTTACATCACACTTTTTTATTTGTGCATAACATAATGCATACAAATCACATTCAATAATATATTTAAATCAAATAGTTAGATAAGTATTTTCATCTCTTTTCACCTCCGGGCGATTTCTTGCTTTATTCCCCCTTATCCGCCCTATTTTTTATTCCCCGGAGAAAGTTTTTCTCCGGATTCTGAAAATACCCCTGAATTGTGAAAGGATTTTTCTGCTGCCCTTTCGGTACACTGAGCCACATAACGGATTCGCGTATTTAAGGCTGAAAAATGGCAACACATCATACCCCTGCTCAATGGAACAATTTCGTCGCAGCACTGCGTCAGTCAGTCAAACCGGCAACAGGCTGCACCGAGCCGATTTCACTGGCACTGGCCGCCGCAAAAGCAGCCGCATGTCTCAGCGGCGCACCGGAACAGATCCGCTGCTTTGTTTCTCCGAACCTGATGAAAAACGGCCTCGGCGTGACCGTTCCGGGAACAGGTATGACCGGATTACCGGTCGCTGCGGCACTCGGTGCTATCGGCGGTCAGCCGGACGCCGGTCTGAATGTCCTGTGCGGTATGACAGCTGACGATATCGCGGCGGGGAAAGCGTTTCTCGCCTCCGGTGCGGTGTCTGTGGAAATCAAAGAGCCGTGCAGCCACGTACTTTACTCCGAAGCCACGGTATACAGTAGTGACGAACAGGCAACTGTCACTATCTGCGGCGACCATACCCATGTGACAGAAATCAGTCATAACGGCACGATTATTTATCAGGATGATGCAGTCACACATCAGGGCGGCAGTGATAACCCGTTTGCGGATGCCTGTACCCGCGATATTTATGATTTCGCCACTCAGGCGCCGGTTTCAATGATCAATTTTATGCGTCAGGCCGCTGATCTGAATGACGCACTTGCCCGCGAAGGGATGTCCAACCCGTACGGGTTACAAATCGGCCGCTCGCTGGAGAAGCAGCGTGAGCGCGGATTGCTGTCAAAAGACCTGTTGTCCGACATTATGATCCGTACCTCTGCTGCCTCAGATGCCCGTATGGGTGGCGCGCAGCTGCCTGCAATGAGTAACTCCGGTTCCGGTAACCAGGGGATCGCCGCTACCCAGCCGGTGGTGGTGGTAGCAGAATATTTACAGGCGGATGAGGAACAGCTTATCCGTGCCCTGACATTATCACACCTGATGGCGATTTATATTCACAGCCAGTTCCCGCCGCTTTCCGCGCTGTGTGCGGCCACCACCGCCTCAATGGGCGCGGCTGCCGGTATCGCATGGTTATTTGAAGGTAAATACGAGCCGGTGGCGATGGCTATCAGCAGTATGATTGGTGATATCAGCGGAATTATCTGTGACGGCGCGTCCAACAGTTGCGCGATGAAAGTTTCCAGTGGTGTCAGCGCGGCCTATAAAGCGGTTCTGATGGCGATGAATCAGCAGTGTGTCGGCGGTAACGACGGCATCGTCTGTACCGATGTGGATAAATCCATCGCTAATCTCTGTGCGCTGGCCAGCTTGTCTATGCAGCATACCAACGTGCAGATTATTGAAATCATGGCAAACAAGGCAAAATCAGCGTGATTTTCCGGGTTTGACTTTTTGAGGAAGTCCCCTTTCCTTTACCGGCCGCACCGGCCGGTTTTTTCATTCTTTTTCAGCGGGTAAATACCCGCTGTTATCATGCCGTCAGCGTGGCAAACGCATTACGGATTTCCTGCTCCGGCAACTGCATGCCGATAAAAATCAGCACACTCTGTTTTACATCATCCTCTCGCCATTCGCGGTCAAAATCCGCGCTGTACAGACGCTGAACGCCCTGGAACAATAAGCGGCGCGGCTCATCTTTAATCCAGAGTAACCCTTTGTAACGCAACATATTATCGGCATAGCTGAGCAACAGGGTTTCCATAGCGCGGGAAATGGCACTGATTTCCACCGGTTTATCCATGGTGATCACCAGCGACTGAATATCATTTTGCTGTTTCGGCGCAAAGCGGAACAGTGGTTTGCTGATTTCCACATTATCATCCAGCATAAAACCGCCGACATTAAACAGCAGGTTCATGCCGATATCGCCGTTAATCACCTTATAGACCGGCGCTTTGGCATTAATCCGCTGCAAACGGGCCAGCAGCGCCTCATTGTCCGGCTCAACATCCGTTTTGGTCAGCAGAATGCGATCCGCGTAGCCAATCTGTGCCTGGGCGATAGTGAACTGATCCAGCTGCTGCTGTGCGTGTACTGCATCCACCAGCGTGATAATGCCATCCAGCACATAGCGCTCACACAGTTTTTCATTGGAGAAAAAGGTCTGTGTGATCGGGCCGGGATCAGCCATACCGGTGCACTCAATCACCAGACGGTCGAAATCGATATTGCCGTTATCCAGGTTTTCGCACAGGTCGAGTAATGCATCTTCCAGCTCACCCGAGCGGCTGCAACAGATACACCCGTTGCTCAGGGTTTTGATCTGCGTGGCGCGGTCACCGATAATTTCATCATCAATCGGCACTTCGCCGAACTCATTTTCAATCACAGCAATTTTCTGCCCGTGCTCCTCGTTGAGAATATGGCGCAGCAGTGTGGTTTTACCGGCCCCCAGGAAACCGGTCAGAATGGTCACGGAGATAGGTTGCATAATCGGGTCCTTCTTACAGGCAGACAGCGGAACAAAGGCTGTCAGAGTAACAAATAACACAGATAATAAAAAATATCCCCCGTACAATGTGACTGACATCATACGGGGGATGAGACTTCAGCGTTACTGCATGCTGTTATCAGTGTGAAGAGGAAATTTTAATCCCTTCTTCCGGAACAGGCACATACGGTGTTTCTTTGTCAGTGCGTTCCGGGTTTTTGCTTGCTTTCATCGCAGTACGGATGCCGTAGAAGATGATGCTGTACACCACGACCAGGAAGATAATACTCAGACCGGCGTTGGTGTAGTTGTTCACCACGATGTGCTGCATATTGGCGACCTGCTCAGGCGTTAACGCCACACCCTCCGCAATACGGCGTTTGTACTCATTCGCCAGCCAGAAGAAGCCTTCCAGTTGCGGGTTGTCACTGAACAGTTTCAGACCCAGCGCCCACGTGGTACAAATCAGCAGCCATACCGCAGGGATAGTGGTTACCCAGATATATTTGCTGCGCTTCATCTTAATCAGAACAACAGTGGACAGAACCAGTGCAACAGCCGCCAGCATCTGGTTGGAGATACCGAACAGCGGCCACAGGCTCTTAACGCCGCCCAGCGGATCGACCACGCCCTGATACAGCAGATAACCCCACAGACCCACACAACCGGCAGTACCGATCACACCGGCAATGAAGGAGTCGGTTTTTTTCAGGAACGGAACAAAGTTACCCAGCAGATCCTGGAGCATAAAGCGGCCGGAACGGGTACCCGCATCCAGTGCAGTCAGGATAAACAGGGCTTCAAACAGAATACCGAAGTGATACCAGAAGCCCATATCCGCCGCAGGAATGATTTTATGGAACACATGCGCGATACCTACCGCCAGTGTCGGCGCACCACCCGCACGGTTCAGGACAGACGGTTCACCGATATCCTTCGCTGTCTGTAAAATCTCTTCCGGCGAGATAACAAAGCCCCAGGAGCTGACAGTCGCCGCCGCCTGTGCGGTCACATCTTTCAGTTGCGCCATAATCATCGGTGCATCTGCTGTGCCGAGGTTATGCAGATCCGGCATGGTGATACCCAGCGCCGCAGGCGGGGTATTCATCGCAAAATAGAGACCCGGTTCAATAATGGATGCTGCAACCAGCGCCATAATCGCCACGAAGGATTCCATCAGCATTGCGCCGTAACCGATATAACGGGCATCGGTTTCACAGGCCAGCAGTTTCGGTGTGGTACCGGAGGCAATCAGAGCATGGAAGCCGGAAACCGCACCACAGGCAATAGTAATAAACAGGAACGGGAACAGTGCACCTTTCCAGACCGGACCGGTTCCGTCAACGAACTGTGTCATTGCCGGCATTTTCAGATCAGGATTAAGGATAACGATACCCACAGCCAGACCGACGATAACCCCGATTTTCAGGAAGGTCGCCAGGTAGTCGCGCGGTGCCAGAATCAGCCACACCGGCAGCAGTGCGGAAACAAACGCATAGCCGATCAGGGCATATGTGATCGTGGTATCTTTAAAGGTCAGCGCAGGGCCCCAGTACGGGTCGTGTGCAATCACACCACCAAACCAGATCGCCGCCACCAGCAGAACAATACCGATGACCGAAATCTCACCGATACGCCCGGGCCGGATAAACCGCATGTAGATCCCCATAAACAGGGCAATCGGCACTGTCGATACGACGGTGAACACACCCCACGGGCTTTCTGCCAGCGCTTTCACCACAATCAGGGCCAGCACAGCGAGGATGATGATCATAATCAGGAAACAGCCGAAGAGCGCGATAGTGCCCGGCACGGTTCCCATTTCCTCTTTAATAATCTCACCCAGAGATGCACCGTTACGGCGCGAGGAGATAAACAGCACCATAAAGTCCTGTACCGCTCCCGCCAGCACCACACCGGCCAGCAGCCAGAGCGTGCCCGGCAGATACCCCATCTGCGCGGCAAGTACCGGCCCGACTAACGGACCCGCACCGGCGATCGCGGCAAAGTGGTGACCGAACAGAACGTTACGGTTAGTCGGAACATAGTTCAGACCGTCATTATTAATCACCGCCGGTGTTGACCGGCTCGGATCCAGTTTCATAACCTTTGTTGCGATATACAGACTGTAGTAGCGGTACGCCACCAGATAGACTGATACCGATGCAACAATGATCCATAATGCACTGACATGCTCGCCGCGGCGTAAAGCAACAACGCCGAGACAGAAAGCACCTATAATCCCCAGGACGACCCAGGGAATGTGCTTAAACAAGCGATTAGAGTTCATAACGCACCTTAAATGTGACTGTAATAATCAAAAGGATCCGTATCCGTACGGAAAAAGTGTTTCAGCCCGAATAAAATAGAAACTTCCTGCAAGTGTGTTTTATGATAGAAAAATCAAGGCGGGAAACGGGGATTATCCCGTAAGCGGTTATATAACAGTTTAAGCGGTCACTTTTTGCGGCCGGGCGGTTTTACCTGCCCCCCGGAGCGGTAAAATTTGTGATCAGGTTAACGTTATATTTTTAAATTTTTTAATGATTTTTGTTAATTTTTTATGAAACCGTACTTTTATCCGTTTTTCTCCGTAATTTATGACCAGAAACCGACAGAAGACAGTAACTGATATGACTAAAAAATCCGGCACACCTCCCGGCAATCTCCGTGCTTATGCTGATAAGCAGACACAACGTAACATGCTGTTTCAGCGTGTCCTCCGCCTGCTGACATTCAGTGTGCTCTTCCTCGCCGGCTTTATGGTTTATCAGACATGGCAGGCACAACAAAATGATCGCTATGCTGACGGGCAGATAACCGGTTACCTGAGAACAGAAATGCGCGATACCCGTTCAGGGCAGCAGCTGGTTGGCTGGCCGGTGGTGAAATTCGTGACGGGGGATAATAAAATCGTGACGTTTACCTCACCGGATCACCTGCTGTGTCAGCCGCAGTGTGAAAACGGCCCGATCGGTGTTTATTATCAGAAAGATAATCCGGGGAAAGCACAGATAGCGGACTTCGGTGCCCGCTATGGTGAAATGATTATCTGGAGTGTGGTCGCCTTTATTCTGCTGATAGCTTATATTCTGCACAGTTGGCGGCTGCGTATTCTCGTGCGCCGCCGTTACAGCAGCCCGTCATAACGGGAGAGGCGTCCGGTCAAATCCGGTGATCAGGCCATTGGTATCGATACAGAACCAGCCGCCGCCGGTCCACCAGGAGTGCTCGCCGTCCCCTTTTGTCACACAGCGCACACCGACCTCTGCCACACCATTCTTATAAGGATGTGCACAGTCATAAATCGCCGGAATCACCAGTTTTCCGGTTACGCTGTCCGCGAAGCCGATTTTATCGCCGATCTTTATCCTGTATCGCCCTTCTGATGCATAATCCGGCCCGTTATCGAAAAAATACGGCTCATAAGGCTCCTGAAGAGTGACATCCTTAAAATGAAAACCGTAGCTCTTCTTGTCCTGATACAGACAGAGCTGGTACGGATTTTCCGGCCTGAAACAATCATCCGCATCTTCCGGGATTTCCGCATGTGTCCGCACCCATTCGCGGGCTTTTTCTGCCTGCACGTCCGTACCGGCGAATGCGGTCAGCGGCAGCAGCAGCAGCAGCAGCATGGTAAAGATTATTCCCGGTATTCTGCATCTCATCATTTCTTCCTCCGGCTGACCACTGTCTGTAATGCCTTCCGTCATAATACACCGGAAGGTCATTACCGATATTACCCCGGTCAGCCGGTAACGACCACCGACGCCGCAGCCTGTTTTGCCGCCGCCACCGCGTCCTGCACGGTTGGTGCCAGTGCCAGGGCAACGCCCATGCGCCGGGAACCGTCAATTTCCGGTTTGGCAAACAGGCGGAGTTGCACAGTACCGGTCAGCGCGTTTTCCAGCCCGCTGTAACGAACATCATCACTTCGCAGTGACGGCAGGATCACGGCTGAAGCTGCCGGGCGGTACTGAATGATCCCGCCGGCCGGTAATCCGAGAAACGCCCGCACATGCAGGGCAAATTCAGAAATATTCTGTGAAATCAGTGTGACCAGCCCGGTATCGTGAGGACGCGGTGAGACCTCATTAAAAATAATATCCTCACCGCGGACAAACAGCTCGACACCAAACAAACCATAGCCGCCCAGCCCGTTAACGATAGTCTCCGCCACTTGCTGTGCCCGCGCCAGAACCGCATCCGGCATAGCCTGCGGCTGCCAGGATTCACGGTAATCCCCGCGCTCCTGACGATGACCGACCGGCGCGCAGAAATGCACACCATCCGCCGCACGGACAGTCAGCAGGGTAATTTCATAATCGAAGTCAATCATCCGCTCGACAATAACCCGCCCTTTTCCGGCACGTCCCGCTTCCTGAGAGGCCAGCCAGGCGTCGTGCAGTGTGCTTTCATCACGGATAATGCTCTGCCCTTTACCCGATGAACTCATCACCGGCTTGATAATACAGGGGAATCCAATCTCACCGGCGGCACGGATAAAAGACGCCTCATCATCGGCAAAACGGTATTCTGACGTCATCAGCCCCAGCTCTTCTGCGGCCAGGCGGCGGATGCCCTCACGGTTCATGGTCAGTTTTACCGCGTTGGCACAGGGCACGACATGAAAGCCTTCCTGCTCAAGCCGGTACAGCGTGTCTGTCGCGATGGCTTCAATTTCCGGCACAATATGATCAGGCTTCTCTTTCCGGATAACCGCTTCCAGCTCCGCGCCATCCAGCATATTGATCACATAGCGGCGGTGCGCGATATGCATCGCCGGTGCATTGTCGTAACGATCCACCGCGATCACTTCAATACCGAGCCGCTGACACTCAATCGCCACTTCTTTGCCCAGTTCACCTGCACCCAGCAGCATCACCTTCGTTGCACCCGGGCGTAATGCCGTACCTAATGTTGTCATCACTGTCACCTGTTCATGAATACCGGAAAATTGGGCATCATTATATACGCAATCGTTTGCTTTAGTCACGAAATAAGCAGTTCACCTGTCATCACAGTGATCTGCGGGATTTGATACCCAGACCGGCTTTGGCTGTGTTTTTCCGGTGATGGCGGATAAGAGACAGAATACAGAACAGCAATCCCAGCCAGATTAATGAGAAACTGACACCTTTCACGGAATCAAAATGCTCATTAAAAAGGAATACCGCCAGCAGGAACTGAATGGTCGGCTCCAGATACTGCGCCAGACCGATCGTGGTGAGAGTGGTGGCACGCACAGCCGCCGTAAAGAACAACAGCGGCAGCAGCGTGACAGGTGCTGTCAGAATAAAACAGATACGGGTAAAAGTATCTGATGTGCTGAATGTGCCCGTTCCGCTGTTTTCAAGCCAGAAGTACAGTGCGATGGCCACCGGCAGCAGCCAGAGACTTTCAATCAGCAGTGAGGTCGTCAGATCATAGCGGATAAATTTGCGGATAAACCCGTAAAGCGCAAACGCAGAGCCCATTATAAGAGCCAGTTTCGGCAGACTGCCATACTGAAAAAGCTGATAACCAACCCCGGCGCAGACAAAAATCAGTGCCGTTTTTTCTGCCGGCTTCAGGCGTTCATGCAGGAAACTTACACCCAGTAAAATAGAAAACAACGGCGTAATGAAATACCCCATGCTGGCTTCCAGCACTAAATCATGCGTCATCGAATAGGTAAATGTACACCAGGATATCGCCATCACACTGGTGCTGAGCAGACAGAGCAGCAGCGAACGTTTATCCTCCCATACCGCTTTTATCCCGGTACGGTTTTTTAAAAAGAAACGGACAAACAATAACAGCGGAATTGACCAGAGAACACGCTGAGATAACAATTCCAGCGGCTGTACGCCGGGCAGGAGACGGTAAAAAAGCGGTGTGATCCCCCAGAGAAAATAAGAAAAAATCGCCAGCATTGCGCCGGATCGTAAAAACATGGTTCAGACAGTCCTGTTTATCATTATGTTATGACTATCATACCCCCCTGCCTTAAAAATCCCATGAGCCTGCTCAATTTATTTCCTGCTGCCGGCTTACCCCGGACACATCATATTCTATTCACCGGAACCAATACATTCACTACGCAGATATAACTATAAAATATCAATTTCGCTTGATTTTTTGTTTGGTAACGTTAACATAATAAGTATCATTAACAAATCATTTTTGGGTATAATTCCTAATATTTGATGTTAACGTTAACCTTGAGTAGTTATAGCTAGATAGATCCCCTGATTTTTTATACTCTGAAAATCAATGCTATTCATAATACATTGATGATAAAAGACAAATAATCATTTCATTTTCATTTTCATGATAAATAGAGTAACACATCAGATATTTACCTCCGGAGATTGAAAAATTTTTCGTGCGGTAGCTTTGTCTCAAAAAAGTATCAAAGCCTTTTTTAATTGAATATTTTAACGTTAACATCGCAAGATAAGTAATATTAACTACCACCTTGATGATTAAAAATAAAAAACAATATTAAAGTACATAATTGAAAGTTTTGTGTTTAGCTCAAGCGAAATTAATACTTAATGTTCCACTCAAAGCGACAGATAAGTCCGTGATTGTAAAAATAACGGCACACTGATTTTTATCCGGCAACCCGTTTTGGGTTAATAAAAAAAATTAACCAAATGGAAACGGATAAAAATCAGATAAAAAGAAAGGATTGTGGAGATACCTGCGTGTCAGAGTGAATCTCTGCAAAGCATCCGGCAAGGGATATAAGTAAGCCCGGACGAAGTCCGTCCTTCAATAAGATGCAGCGCCGCAGTTTCACCCAGCAGATGATACGGAGAGCGGATAGTCGTCAGAGGGGGATAAAAAAGTTCACCTGTACCGATCATGTTTTCAAAGCCGAGAATACCGGCCTGTTCCGGAATAGAAATACCCCAGGTTAATAAAACCTGATACGCAACAAAGGCGATCTTGTCATTACCGCAGATAATGCAGTCAAATAACGGGACGTTACCGTCCGTGTAATGGTCTATCAGTGTCACAACGTCCCGGTAATGAATATCGGATAATTTCATGTTGTGCTGGATCAGCTGAGTGACTGACAACCCCGCATTCAGCCACGCATGCTGAACCGCATCACGGCGCAGACCGGATGAAAGGCATTCCGCAGGCGGCCAGAGACAAAGCGGGCGGCGGTACCCCTGCTGAATAAGATATTCTGTCGCATCATACTGACCGTGGTAATCATCCGGAATATAAGCCGGTAATGCCGTATCTCCGGGGTCAAAGCAGTTTGTTAATACCAGGTTTTTATCACGCAGTAATTCAGGAATGTCTATCTCACACAGTTCCGCACCGGTAATAATAATGCCGTCGGGACGCCGGGAAAGAATTTGGCGGGCAGCACGGATCAGGTCATCTCCGGATGAAATATTAACAACAAAACTGTCCCAGCCGTATTTTTCTGCGCACTGTTCAATAGCCAGTAGTATTTCGACAGAAAATGGTGCTGAAGCTGTACCAATTGCTAATACACCCACACATGACAAATTTGTATTTTTACCTCTGATTTTACGGGCTGATAAACCCGGCACATAATTCAGAACGTCAATAGCATGCTGAACCTGTTTCAACGTCTCAGGCTTCAACAAGTCAGGATTATTTATCGCCCTTGAAACAGTCATCAGTGAGACTGATGCCAGCCGGGCAACATCTTTCAGTGATGCCATATTATTGTCAGTAAAAAATAAATGTTTGTTCTGTAGTGAGAAAAAGAAAGAAAAATGTGAACTGATATTTATAACATATGGTAATCCCCCCGAAAAAGCGGTGTGTTCATAAGTAGAATTTTCTCGTAATCTGAACTGA
>NZ_NRQY01000001.1:2069187-2074127 GCF_003996855.1 Morganella morganii
CAATCAGCCTGAAAAAGGAACTGAATCCTTGTCGCATAATTGAAAAAAAGAGAATCCATAACGGAATTATTCATTTATACTTCCGTGAATCATCCGGGATAACAGCGGGTTATGTGTTTGTTCTGTATATGTCGTTTTATTTTCTGATTTACAGAATAGTTGTCTGTGGCGGTTAATCGATTTTATTCGTGAATAAGATATAATACCGCCTCAGGTATAACTGTGCTCATATTCGTTTTCTGACTTACAGATACCGGTTGATACTTATTTTTAAGACTTGTTACAGACTGTCCGGCAAATATCCGGTGCGGTTTTGTACAGTAAACTGACTAATTTATGTTCTCGGCCTGTGCTAAACAGACCGGCAGAACAGAATAATAACGAAGCCAAATCGTTGACGCTGACAAGCGTGAAAATTCAGATTGTGCGGCTGTAGTACGGTGTTCGGATAACAAAAAACGAATAGTTCAGACTCGCCCGCGACGTAGTGTATGTTACATAAGCCTGAGTTGTGACACGTCAGAGTTTATTTTCCCAGGCTCTGGCTATACAATTGGTGCCTATTTTTGCACAACGCAGCAGTGGCCAAATTATTTCTCTAAGGTGAAACTATGTTATCCAAGACAGCACTGAACAAAATGGCGGGGATACTCCTGTTAGGAGGCGCTGTAACCCTGTCCGGCTGTTCATTAATGACACCCTCTGCGCCGAAGCCTGCGGCACAACCGGTTAAGCCGGCGGAGCAGGAGCCGGTGAGAACAACAGCACCTTTACCAAAACCTGAATTGCAGCAACCTTCCGGACAGATTTCGCCTGAGCTGAGTATGTGTGTCAAAGAACTTGACTCGCTCAAAACTATCTCTCCGAAAGATTACAGTCAGATGGTCGCCGGTTTCAGCGAAATCAGCCAGATCAACAGACTGTATCGTCAGCTTGAAAGAACCGCCAGCCCGGATACGCTTAAATTACTGAAAATGTCGATTGAAGCGAAAACCAAAGTGATGTGCGCACAGGTTCGTTATTATTCTGTTCTGTCTATTGAGAATACCCTGGAGAAGGTTAACGGGTTATGAGACTGAACATTAGGTTGTGTATTTCTGTCGCGTTGTTTGCGGCAGTGCAACCGGCAACTGCATCTGAATTTAATCAGGTTATCGAAGATTTTGACCGTTATATTCAGACTGAAAAAGCATCAGGCAATTTTCCGGTATCAGCACAGCAACCTAATCGGCAACCCGGAAAGCGGGTTACACCAGCAGTGAAAACTGCAGGGAAAGCCACTCAGTCACAGCGTAAGGGCGCACGTAAAGCTGCCCGCTCAGAAAAACGCACGGCGTCGTCCGTGCAGGAACCCGGCACAACAACTCCGGTGGTCTCCGTACCGGCACAATGTGAAACCATTGTGGTCAGGGAACCGGTTGTTGTGACAAATCCTGTTCCGGTCGGATACCCGCAGTGGTCACCGGCTTATCTGGTTCGTGGCAGCCAGACATGGAGCGGGAAACACCGCGGTTTTGTGTTCTCGCCTGTTCCTTCCCGTATGACCTCCTCACTGACTCTCACACCGGAAGTCCTGTTTACCGTCCTGGGTGAACCTTTCCGTGCAATGACGTATTTCTCTGATTTGCCGCTGACGGTGGCCCGTGTGCTGAAACCGGAAACCTGGTTTACGCCGTCGGAGCCGCAGAAACAGCTGCGCCTCACCCGCCTGAAACTACAGGATGTGAAACGTGAACTGGCGTCACTGAACGAAAAGTACCGGAATGTTCAGCATAATTATGAACAGGCTCTCACTGATATTGCGAAAAAAGAGACAGAGCTGAAAAATCTGACTCTGGCAAACAATGAGTTACAGGCTGCGGCAAAAGGGGATAACGCTAAACTTACCGCAGAACTGGAAAAAAACCGGAAAACGATTGACTCACTCAATCAGCAGATAAGTGAAAACCTGGCGCGTTATGGTCAGTCGGAAAGTCAGGTAACCGCGCTGGCGTCAGAAAAAACCGATCTGGAAAAGCAGATCGCGGCACTGAATAAAGAAAAAGCGCTGTCAGATAAAAACCTCGCACTGCTGGAAAACAAAAATGCCGACATGGCAAAGGTGGTGCAGAAGCTGACCGCACTGGAAAAACAGCTGACGCAGCGGGATACGGAAAAACAGCAGCTGACAGCAAAATTGCAATCTCAGGAAACTGAAAACAGCAAACAGTCGGCTGATCTGAAAAAACAGATTACGGCGCTGACAACGGATAAATCCGCACTTGAAAAACAGGTTGTACAGCTGAATTCTGAGAAAAGCCAGGCGGAGAAAAATCTCGCATTGCTCGGCAGTAAAAATGCGGATCTCGTAAAAATCACGCAACAACTGACGGCAACAGAAGATAAGCTGAAACAAAGTGATACAGAAAAACAGACGCTGATCGCACAATTGGCGGAACAGGGCAGCAACAGCACAAAACAGAGTGCAGAACTGAAAAAAGTCCTGGACGAGCTGACGGCAGAAAAAGCCGTGCTGGAAAAACAGATCACTGCACTGACAGCAGATAAAAACTCAGTCTCAGCTAAAAATACAGAACTGCTGAATACAAAAACGGCGGAAATGCAGAAAACCACAGCACAGGTTGCGGAGCTTGAAAAACAGCTGAAAGTAACGGCTGCGGAGAAACAGCTTATCGCGCTTCAGTTACTGCAAAAAACGACCGATAACCAGCAACTGAATGCCCGGCTGCAAAAAGATCTGACGGCACTGACGGCAGATAAAGTTGCGCTGGCGGGACAAATTACCCGTCTGACAGAAGAGCAGGCATTAGCCGAAAAAAATATTACGCAACTCAGCAGTAAGAATGCAGATATGGCAAAAGTAGTTCAGCAGCTGAATACGCTGGAACAGCAGCTGAAACAGCGTGATACAGAAAAACAGGTACTGGCGGCACAGATTGCGGCCGGTAATGCTGACAGCGATAAACTGAGTACCCGGCTGAAAAAAGAACTCAGCACCCTGACCGCCGGGAAAACCGCGCTGGAAAAACAGATTACACAGCTGGATGCCCAAAATACAGATAACACAAAATTAGCGGCTCAGTTGCAGGTACTGGAAAAAGAATTGCAGCAGCGTGAGGCAGATAAGCTTAAGCTGACGGCACAATTACAGAGTCGTGAGGCGGATAATATTCGTCAGAGCGATAATCTGAAAAAAGAAGTAGCCGCACTGGCGGTGGATAAAGCGACGCTTGAACAAAGAATTGCACAGCTGACAGCAGATAAACAGCTGTTATCCGCGAAGGTATCCGGCTCAGATAAAGAGAACAGTGCTGTTCAGGAAGATAATGCCGGGCTGAATAAAAAATTAGCCGCAGAACAGCAGCGGGCTGCTCAGCTGGATAAAGCGTTGAAAGAGAAAACGCAGCAGATTGAAGCTCTGGCAAAATCTGATGCGGAATTAATTAAGCTGAATACTCAGCTTGATAATCAGAAAAAACAGCTGGCAGATAAAGATACTGAACTGGCCAAAGCCGCTGCAAAACTGAAAGAAAATGCCGATATCACGGCAAAATATACAGCATTACAGAAAGAAATAGATAAACAAAAGGCTGTTGTCAGTGCGCAACGGACTGAAAATACCAGCCTGAATACACAAATTGTAAAAGCAGAAGAAAAAAATAAAGCAGTGGCTGCTTATACCTATCAGCAGGTTGGTGAGCTGAATAAACGCAAAAATCAGGAGTTGATCTCCCGGCTGGAGCGACAGAATTACGCCAAAATGACGCCGGATGTTTATTACCGTATCACCAAACAGGGACAGAAATATAAGGCTCTGAAAGGTAAAACTATTACATTTGCAATGCATGAAGAATTAACCGATGGTAAAGTGACGGTTTCTCATCCGGTTGATGCCCCGGCGGTTATCCCGTTCAATGAATTACCGGGCGACCTGGCAAAATTTGTTTCTCTTGTTGGTGCGGGTGGTTCAGTTAATGTTTATATTAAACCGGAAGGGGGGTATGGCCTTGCTGGTATTGAAGGGCAGATTCCGCCAAACTCGATGTCTATTATCAAACTGAACGTACTGAAAATAGAATAATCCGGTGATTCAGTGAATACTGAAAGCATCCTGCAACGGATGTTTTTTTTATAGCGTATTATTACAGGGAATACAGCGGCTATCAGGAAATAGCAGCAGGCGCTCGTCGTTATTGCTGATCGATAACACCAGCATAAAAGCGCTCAGGGGGGAAGGGTATAAATAGCGGGGGGTTTTCAGGCAGAGTGTGACACCTTTCATTCACGACAGAGATAAGGTGTAATATACACTATCTGTAACAAAGTATTGAAATGAGTACGCTGGCATTAAATGCTGTTAATGAAGTTTTATGTCTGTATTGCAGGTTCTCACGACTTATTATATCTGGTTGCCGGGATATATGACTGCCGGAATATATTTATTAATATCTGAGTAAGACCCTAGTGGATCATCACTATATTACAAAGTGTCACTAAAAGTAACAGTTTTACAACCCGGAATATGATAACAACAGTATTCTGTATTAACAGTGAAGTATCAGAAGCAATTAAGTAAGTAGAAACAGGTAAAATCATCGGTATTTTTATTAACTACAAAAACTGAATATGAAGCATATTATAAAACCGGAAATACTCAGATTGAATCTGAATAGTTTTTATAAAAATCATATTCCTGTACCAGTTGTGGTAATGATTTAATGCGCAGTTTGGTATACATATTAGAACGGTGTACTTCAACAGTACGCGGAGATAGTGATAATTTCTGAGCAGCTTCTTTGCTTGTGTTTCCTTCCAGAATCATATCCATGACTTCTTTTTCACGGGCAGATAACTTACTGAATTTATCTTTAAGTCTCTGATAAGTATGATACTTGTTCAGATTTTTTTCATATTGATGAAACGCATCATGAATTGCATTG
>NZ_NRQY01000001.1:2075332-2085666 GCF_003996855.1 Morganella morganii
ATTACCGATTATTATCATTATTTTTTTAGTAATCTATTATCTTCTTATAAATTAAAAGCAACAGAATTTATCAGGTTTATTACGCATAATATGATTAGTAACACTATCAAACCGTAAATTATCATTCTGCTTCTCAGGTATCCCGGAATTATCAATACAGATACATTTTCTCTCAATATGAGAGGAGGAGAGACAGAAAAACCCGCTGTTTTCTGCCCGCCCTCCTTATTTTTTTTACCTCAATCACAAATCCCCCGGTAAATTGCTGTTTTTCTCCCTGCTGGCGTATTTATTGCTTGTTTTCAGACATGCTTACTTTTTCCTGAAGCCGGAGAAATAATAATGTCTGAAGCAGTCGGAAAACGCGCGCTGGGTACGCCTTACCTGCGCGTTGATGCCCTGAGCAAAACATCAGGGCGGGCGCGCTACACGGATGATCTGCCGATGCCGGGTATGCACTACGCCAAATATGTCCGCAGCACTATTGCTCACGGGACAGTGACCTCCGTTGATACCTCCCGGGCGCTCGCCATGCCGGGTGTGGTTGCGGTATTCACCTGTGATGATGTGCCGCAGATCCCGTTCGCCACCGCCGGTCACGCCTGGTCCCTGGAACCGGCAAAACGTGATGTGGCAGATCGTCTGCTGCTGAACCGCCATGTGCGCCATCACGGTGATGGTGTGGCGATTGTGGTTGCCCGCGATGAACTGACCGCCGAAAAAGCCGCGGCACTCGTCAGCGTCACTTATGACGAACTGCCGGTTATCACCTCTCCGGAAGCGGCACTGGCCGCAGATGCCCCGCAAATTCACAGCAGCGGTAACCTGCTGAAGCGCACCGCCATCAATGCGGAAAGCGCCAGAGCGACGGTCAGTCAGTCGCCGTTTCAGCTCCGCGGTCATTTTGATACCCCGGTTGTACAGCACTGCCATATGGAAGGCGTCACCTGCTACGCCTGGCAGGAGGCGGATAATAAGATTTCCGTGGTGTCGAGTACGCAGATCCCGCACATCGTCCGCCGTGTGACAGGCCAGGCTCTGGATATGCCGTGGTCGCATATCCGGGTGATTAAACCTTATATCGGCGGAGGATTCGGCAATAAACAGGACGTGCTGGAAGAGCCGATGGCGGCCTGGCTGACGCTGAAGCTCGGCGGTATTCCGGTGAAAGTGGAACTGAGCCGTGAAGAGTGTTTCTTTGCTTCCCGCACCCGCCACGCTTTCCATATCGACGCGGAAATGGGACTGACTGCCGACGGCACACTGAACGGCTATCATCTTGATGTGCTGTCCAATACCGGCGGCTATGCCTCTCACGGACACTCGATTGCCGCTGCGGGCGGTAATAAGATCCCGTATCTTTATCCGCGCTGCGATTACGGCTATTCCGCCGCCACCGTCTATACCAACTACCCGTCAGCAGGCGCAATGCGCGGCTACGGAGCACCTCAGGTCACGTTTGCCCTTGAATGCCTGCTGGATGATGCCGCCGCACAACTGAATATCGACCCGGTGGATATCCGTCTGCGTAATGCGGCACGTTCGGGTGACTGTAACCCGGTCAATAAGAAAACGATTTACAGCGCGGGGCTGATTGAATGCCTGGAGCGCGGAAAAGAACTGTTCGGCTGGGATGAACGCAAAGCGGAAGCACTGGCAACACGCGGGGATATCCGCCGGGGAGTCGGCGTGGCCTGCTTCAGTTATTCATCCAATACCTATCCGGTCGGTGTGGAAATCGCCAGTGCCCGTCTGCTGATGAATCAGGACGGTAATATCAATGTGCAGGTCGGGGCAACGGAAATCGGCCAGGGCTCGGATACCGTATTTTCACAGATGGTGGCGGAAACCCTCTGTGTCCCCGTCAGTACTATTCAGATGGTTTCCACTCAGGATACGGATATCACGCCGTTTGACCCGGGCGCGTTTGCCTCACGGCAGAGCTATGTCACTGCACCGGCACTGAAAGAAGCCGCCTTGTCACTGCGGCAGAAAATCCTCGATCACGCCTCGCTGATGACACACCAGGCCGCGTTTAATATGACTATTCTCGACGGCAATGTGGTGCTTGAGGCGCAGCCTGATGTGGTTGTCACCACGGTCGCGGAAGTCGCAATGCACAGTTTTTATCATCAGGAAATCGGTGGTCAGCTTTCTGCTGAATCTTCTCACAAAACACAGACCAACCCGCCGGCCTTCGGCTGTACCTTTGTGGATATCACCGTGGATATTCCGATGTGTCAGATAACCATTAACCGGATCATTAATATGCACGATTCCGGCCGCATCCTGAATCCGCAGCTGGCGGAAGGCCAGGTCCACGGCGGAATGGGGATGGGGATCGGCTGGGCGCTGTTTGAAGAGATGCTGATCAACGAAAAATCCGGGGTTGTTCATAACCCGAACCTGCTCGACTACAAGATGCCGACCATGGTCGATTTACCGGATCTGGAGTGCGGATTTGTCGAAACCTACGAGCCGCAGTCCGCCTACGGCCATAAATCCCTGGGTGAGCCGCCGATTATTTCACCGGCTGCCGCTATCCGTAACGCCCTGCGTATGGCAACGGGTATTTCTGTCAATACTATCCCGCTGACACCAAAACGGCTGTACCGGGAATTCGTCAATGCCGGGCTTATCAGGGGGTAACTGCCATGTATGATTTTGAAACGTATCACCGCGCGGAGAGTATCACACACGCTGTCTCACTGCTGACGGACAATCCGCAGGCCAGACTGCTGGCGGGCGGGACAGATGTGCTGATCCAGCTTCATCATCTCAATGAACGCTTCCGTCATATTGTTGATATCCATGATTTACCGGAACTGCGCGGGATCAGCTGCGATGACGCTGGACATATCCGCATCGGCTCTGCGACCACGTTCTCCGAACTGATTGACAGCCCGGTGATCAACAAGTGCCTGCCCGCACTGAGTGAAGCGGCAGCCACCATTGCGGGGCCGCAAATCCGCAACGTCGCCACTTACGGCGGCAACATCTGTAACGGCGCCACCAGCGGTGACTCCGCCTGCCCGTCCCTGATTTATCAGGCAGAACTGGAAATCGCAACCCCGGACGGCATCCGCCGCAGACCACTGCGCGGCTTCCATACCGGGCCGGGCAAAGTGGCCTTTGAACCGGGTGAATTACTGATCGCGTTCCATTTTTCACCGGAGAATTACCGCGATAAAGGCTCCGCCGCCTACAAATATGCCATGCGCGGCGCAATGGATATCGCCACCATTAACTGTGCGGCACTGTGTGATATCAGAGAGGGACGCTTTGAGGAACTGCGCCTCGCCTTCGGGGTTGCCGCACCGACGCCGGTCCGCTGTGAACACGCGGAAGCAGCTGCGATCGGGAAACCGGTCACGGCAGACACACTAAAAGCCGTCAGTCAGGCTATTGAGCAGGATGTGGCACCGCGCACCTCGTGGCGGGCAGAGAAAGAGTTCCGTTTGCACCTGATCCGCGTCCTGAACGAACGGGTGATCCGCGCGGCGGCTGAACGTCTGGGAGAAAAAATCGCATGAATATCAAAGAATGGAAAACCATCAGCTGCACACTCAACGGACAGGTACGGGAACTGACGGTATCACCGGCAGCACGGCTGTCGGATGTTCTGCGTGAACAGGGGCTTATCAGTGTCAAACACGGCTGTTCTGTCGGCGAGTGCGGTGCCTGCACGGTGCTGATCGACGGTATCGCGGTGGATACCTGTCTCTATCTGGCGGTCTGGGCGGACGGTAAGCAGATCCGCACCGCCGAAGGTGAGATGACGTTCGGTAAGCCGTCTGCGGTACAGCAGGCTTACGCGGACAGCGGCGCGGTACAGTGCGGGTTCTGCACCCCGGGCCTGATTATGATGACCACCGCCCTGCTGGAAAAACACAAAGGGCAAACCCTGACCATCCGTCAGATCCGCCACGGCCTGGCCGGTAACCTGTGCCGCTGCACCGGTTATCAGATGGTCGCCAATGCGGCGGATAAGCTCCAGCGTAATCAGTAAACCGCAGAAAACAGACACCGTGCCCGTCTTCAGGACGGCGGTGTCTGTTGCTGTAAAAGTACCGGCAGGGCATGTTCTTCCCCCCAGCTTTTCAGCATCAGTAAAACCGGCACCAGCGACTGCCCGGCGTCCGTCAGGCTGTATTCCACTTTCGGCGGCACCTCCGCATAGACCTCACGGTGGATCAGTGCCGATGTCTCAAGCTCCCGTAACTGTTTTGTCAGCATACGCGGGGTAATAAACACCAGATGCCGTTTTAGTTCATTAAAACGTTTGGTTCCGCTTATCAGATGGTAAAGAATCATGCCTTTTCCCTTCCCGCCCATCATTTCCAGTGATGCTTCAACCGGACAGGCTTCATAGGCATACGATTCATACCGTGTCTTTTTTACAATATCCATTTTGTACCTATATACCAAAAATGTACGTACTTGTTAAAAACATATCATAGTTTATCATTGCATCAACTAATATAAATGACCTTATAAGGACGTCATCATGACCATTACTCAGGCTGTAATGCAGCGTTATTCCACTAAATCATTTGATCCGGCGAAAAAAATCAGTGATGAGGTGATGGACAGCATCAAAACATTGCTGCGCTACAGCCCGTCCAGCGTCAATATCCAGCCATGGCATTTTATTATTGCGGGCAGTGAGGAAGGGAAAAACCGGATCGCAGCATCCACCCGCCCCGGTTTTGAATTTAATACCGCAAAAATCACCGATGCCTCCCATGTTGTACTGCTGTGCGCCAAAACAGATGTTGATGACGCCTATATGAACAGCGTACTGGAGCAGGAAGACAAAGACGGCCGTTACGCCACGCCGGAGCACAAAGCAATGAATAACGGCGGCCGGACTTTCTTTGTGAATCTCCATAAAGAGACTCTCGGTGATCTGCCGCACTGGGCGGCAAAACAGGTTTTTCTGAACATGGGGACATTGCTGCTGGGTGCGTCAGTACTGGGTGTGGATGCCGTTCCGATGGAAGGGATGGATTTTGATATCCTGGATACTGAATTTGGTTTGTCCGCCAAAGGTCTTGCGCCGGTGGCTGTCGTGTCGCTCGGTTACCGCAATAAGGATGACTTTAACGCCACACTGCCGAAATCCCGCCTGCCGGAAGAACAGATCATAACTGTTATCTGATACAGAAAAGCCGCACAGCAATTGCCGTGCGGCTTTGACACACATCTTCTTCCGCTTATTGCTACCCGGCGGATAACTCGTACTTTTTAATCTTCCGGTACAGCGTGGCGATGCCGATCCCCAGTTCTTCTGCCGCCTGACGTTTATTGTCATAGCGTTGCAGTGCTTCGCGGATCATCTGTTTTTCCATCTCTTCCAGCATGGTTTCCCCGTGCAGTGCCGGATCCTCATCCGCGGCTGCCTCAGGAACACGTCTGACCGGAATGGTAATTTCGCTGCGGTGAATATCCCCGGTATTCTGAACCGGTACGGACGTTCCGCTTATCATCTGCGCCGCATGTCTGGCAAAGTTCGGCGGCAGCAGTGAGATATCAATCACCTCACCCGGCGGCACCACGTTCACCAGATATTCCATCAGGTTACTCAGCTCACGCAGGTTACCCGGCCACGGCCATGCATTAATGACCGCCATTACCTCATCCGAAATGCCGGGATATACCAGACCGAGACGCTTGGTATGCACATTAAGAAAATGGTGCACCAGCAGTTCCACGTCGCCGTAACGCTCACGCAGCGGCGGCAGGGCAATCGGGATAACATTGAGGCGGTAATAGAGATCCTCGCGGAATTTGCCTTCGCTGACAAACTGCTCCAGATTCTGGTTAGTCGCGGAAATAATCCGGATATCCACCGGAATTGTCCGGCTGGAGCCAATCGGCTGCACTTCACGCGATTCTATCGCACGTAACAATTTCGCCTGAACAATCAGCGGCATATCCCCGATTTCATCGAGGAACAGCGTGCCTTTATCCGCCGCCTGAATCAAACCCTGCTTTCCGTTGGCGGACGCGCCGGTAAACGCTCCTTTCACATAACCGAATAATTCACTTTCCAGTAACTGCTCCGGTATCGCCGCACAGTTGATCGCGATAAACGGTTTTTCACTGCGGTTACTAAGCTTGTGAATAGCCCGCGCCACCACTTCCTTCCCGGTACCGCTCTCGCCGGTAACCAGAATACTCGACGGGCTGGGTGCCACACGGGAAATCAGGTGTTTCAGCTGACGGATAGGTTCGGATTCCCCGACCAGATGTTCAATCATCAATCCATTTTCATCGCGGCGCACTTCATTCATATCAATCGCCGCGTGAGACTGATGGAACGCCATCAGGAACATCTGACAGCCGTTAACCACATGGAGCTGCCCGATAATAATATTGCTCTCCCCTTCCCAGGAGACAATATGCTGCAAATGCCCGCGGTTCAGACTTTTGAAATAGGTCAGCGGGCGGATGGCAATGGTTTTGCCGGAGATCTTTTCATACGGGACACTGAGGATTTTCAGAGCATGCGGATTGGCAAATTTCAGATGATTTGCCTCATCCAGGATCAGAACGCCCTGATCCATAAACTCTATCAGACTCAGTAATACCTTTTGTGAGGCATTACGCCCTTCCTGTTCATCCAGCAGTTTGGCAACAAAAATATTGGAAATATGCTGCACATAATCCGAGAAGTCATGGATGTTATCCCGGATTCGCTCCTGCTGTTCGGATGTGACGGCCACCAGGCTGATAACCCCGATACAGCGATCCTGAAAGATGATCGGTGTACCGATAAACGCCTTCTCCTTGCAGTTATCTTTATCCGCGCAATTGAGGCAGAGCGGGTCAAAACAGGAGTGCGTGACTATCTTTTCTTTTTTGGTGTCCAGCACATAGCGGAGCAGCTGGGAATTATTGGTCAGACGATGTCCGAGGTGCTGGTTAAACAGCCCCGTTCCGGCAATCCTTGTCAGTTTGTCATCAACGATTTCAACATCAAGCTGTAACACACTGGCGAGCATTTTGCTGAAGTGAACAATCGTCGGCTGTATCTGCATCAACACAGAGAGTGATTTTTCAGTAATCATGCTTACGACTTCCTATGCTCTTAAAACGACATATCGAAAAGAAAGCACATAACGCGACAAATTTATGATTTTATTATGATTATTTATCGGCAGGCTGAATTATCACCTGCCGATAGCACAAGATTGCCAGATCTTTATCACCGAAACTCCAACGTATGTACAAAAATCACACTTTTCTTCAGATTTGATAATGAAACTGGAATCTTCGTCACTCTATTTTATCAATATGATAAATCCGCCGGGGCATTTATCATTCTGGCCCCGGTTCCGGCGGTTCAGCTCTCTCACCGATCTGACTCCGGTGACTTTTCGCCGTTTCTGAAAATAACTTTTATTCGCATTTGTCACACATAACCGGGCCATCACCCCCTGATAACTGTGATCACCCTCCCGATTTCACGCTGCGCTTCCCCCCGGCAGACCATTCCGTCTGATTTGGCATGCTTATTGTTAATAGTCACAGTACACATGCAGAAATGCCTTCTTCTCACTGCATATTCAATTGTCACCGGCCATTTCACATAGGATTTAAAGATGAAAAACGTTAATGAATTATTGAAAGATATCGCCAGACTGAAATCGAATCTTCATCAAAAAGATTTTTTACTTACCTGGGAACAGAGTCAGGATGAACTGACGATGGTGCTTGATATTGCAGCCGCACTGAAAGGGCTGCGTGCCGATAATATCGCAACCAACGTATTCACGAATGGCCTTGGTATCTCTGTTTTCCGTGACAACTCCACCCGTACCCGTTTTTCTTATGCGTCGGCACTGAATATGCTCGGCCTGGCCCAGCAGGATCTCGACGAAGGTAAGTCACAGATTGCCCACGGTGAAACCGTACGTGAAACGGCCAACATGATTTCATTCTGTGCAGATGCTATCGGTATCCGTGATGATATGTACCTCGGCGCCGGTAACGCCTATATGCGTGAAGTGGGTGCGGCACTGGATGAAGGTTTTGAAGAAGGTGTTCTGCCGCAGCGTCCTGCACTGGTTAACCTCCAGTGTGATATCGACCACCCGACACAGTCCATGGCTGACCTCGCCTGGTTACGTGAGCATTTCGGTTCACTGGAAAACCTGAAAGGCAAAAAAATCGCCATGACCTGGGCGTATTCACCAAGCTACGGTAAACCGCTGTCTGTACCGCAGGGCATCATCGGTCTGATGACCCGTTACGGTATGGATGTCACGCTGGCGCATCCGGAAGGTTATGACCTGATCCCTGATGTCATTGATGTCGCTAAAAACAATGCCAAACAGTCCGGCGGCAGCTTTAAACAGGTCACGTCCATGGAAGAAGCGTTCAAAGATGCGGATATCGTGTATCCGAAATCCTGGGCGCCTTACAAAGTCATGGAACAGCGTACCGAACTGCTGCGTGCCGATGACCATGACGGCCTGAAAGCCCTTGAGCAGCGCTGCCTGGCACAGAACGCCAACCACAAAGACTGGCACTGTACTGAAGAGATGATGAAGCTGACCAAAGGCGGCGAAGCGCTGTACATGCACTGTCTGCCTGCGGATATCACCGGTGTTTCCTGTAAGGAAGGGGAAGTGGAAGAGGCCGTATTCGAGAAATACCGTATCGCCACTTACAAAGAAGCCAGCTGGAAGCCGTATATCATCTCCGCCATGATTCTGGCCCGCAAATTCCCGCAGCCGGCTCTGGTTCTTGAGCAGCTGCTGAAAAACGCACGTAAACGTATTTTATAAATCCGGAGCCCGGCCGTCACCGGCCGGGTTATTTTCCCGATGATATGAGGTGAGGCTCTATGTCTGTCTTCTCACTGAAGTTAGATATTTCAGATAACCGTTATTTCAACGGTAAACACTCCCCGCTTTTTTCCCGTGAAGAAGCACATAAAGCGCTGAAGTTTCATGAGAAAATTACGGGTTACCATCCGACACCACTGTATGACATGAAAGATCTCGCCGCCCTGTTCGGCGTGCGTAATATCCTGGTGAAAGATGAATCACAGCGTTTTGATCTGAATGCATTCAAAATTCTGGGCGGCTCTTATGCCATCGCCCACCTGTTGTGCGAAAAGTACAACATGGACATTAACGATTTCTCTTTCGAGAAACTCAAAAGCACCCTGACTGAAAAAATGACGTTCGCCACCACCACTGACGGTAACCACGGCCGCGGTGTGGCCTGGGCGGCACGCGCACTGGGTCAGAAAGCCGTGGTGTACATGCCGAAAGGCTCCGCACAGGAACGCGTGGATCACATTACCGGCCTCGGGGCAGAGTGTATCGTCACAGATATGAACTACGACGATACCGTCCGTCTCACCATGGAAAATGCCAAAAAACACGGCTGGCTCGTGGTTCAGGATACCGCCTGTGAAGGCTACACCAAAATCCCGACCTGGATTATGCAGGGTTACACCACACTGGCTGCCGAGGCGGTTGCCCAGATGAAAGAGATGAAGATTCAGCGTCCGACCCACGTGCTGTTACAGGCCGGTGTGGGTGCGATGGCCGGCGGTGTGCTGGGCTATCTGGTCGATGAGTTCGGGGCAAAAGATCTGCACTCCATTATTGTCGAGCCGGAGCTGGCTGACTGCCTCTACCGCTCCAGTCTGAAAGGCGAAATCGTCAATGTCGGCGGTGACATGGCCACTATCATGGCCGGTCTGGCCTGCGGCGAGCCGAACCCTATCGGCTGGGATCTGATGCGTAACTGCGCGACACAGTTTATCTCCTGTGAAGATGCGGTCGCCGCCCTCGGCATGCGGGTCCTCGGTAATCCGTACGGCAACGACAACCGCGTGATTTCCGGTGAATCCGGCGCCGTCGGTCTCGGCGTGCTGGCGGCGGTTAACTATCATCCGGAACGTGCGGAACTGATGGAAAGACTCGGCCTGAACAGTGATTCCGTCATCCTCGTGATCAACACCGAAGGTGACACAGATACCAAACATTACCGTGAAGTTGTCTGGGAAGGTAAAAACCCGGCGCAGAAATAAAGATGACACGGCGGTGCCGGATGCATCCGCCGTTCACTCTTCCACACGATTTTAACTGATTGGAGTATTGAAACATGGCTAAGCAAATCCCGTTCGATGAAATTGTCAAAAAAGCTGAACACTATAAAAAAGACATGACCCGCTTTCTGCGCGATATGGTGGCAATTCCCAGCGAAAGCTGCGACGAAAAACGCGTGATTCACCGCATCAAAGAAGAGATGGAAAAAAGTCGGTTTTGATAAAGTGGATATCGACCCGATGGGGAACATTCTGGGCTATA
>NZ_NRQY01000001.1:2085854-2101165 GCF_003996855.1 Morganella morganii
GTCACGGCCCGCACCTGATTGCAATGGATGCGCATATCGATACCGTGGGTATCGGTAACATCAAAAACTGGGAATTCGACCCGTACGAAGGTATGGAAAACGACGAAATCATCGGCGGACGCGGTACCTCTGACCAGGAAGGCGGCATGGCATCGATGGTCTATGCCGGTAAAATCATCAAAGATTTAGGTCTGGAAGATCAGTACACCCTGCTGGTGACCGGGACGGTTCAGGAAGAAGACTGTGATGGCCTGTGCTGGCAGTACATCATCGAGCAGGACAAAATCAGACCGGAATTCGTGGTCAGTACCGAACCGACTGACTGCCAGATTTACCGCGGCCAGCGCGGCCGTATGGAAATCCGCATTGATGTTCCGGGGATCAGCTGCCACGGCTCCGCACCGGAGCGCGGTGATAACGCTATCTTCAAAATGGGTCCGATTCTCGGCGAATTGCAGGAGCTGTCAAAACGTCTGGCCACTGACGATTTCCTCGGCCAGGGCACACTGACTGTTTCTGAAATTTTCTACACCTCACCGAGCCGCTGTGCGGTTGCTGACAGCTGCGCAGTCTCTATCGACCGCCGTCTGACCTGGGGCGAAACCTGGGAAGGCGCACTGGAAGAAATCCGCGCATTACCGGCTGTCAAAGCCGCGAAAGGCGTGGTCTCTATGTACACCTATGAGCGTGCCTCCTGGACCGGTCTGGTCTATCCGACAGAGTGCTACTTCCCGACCTGGAAAGTGGAAGAAGATCACTTCACTGTGAAGACACTGGATCGCGCTTTCCGCGGCCTGTTCAACAAAGAGCCGGTTGTTGATAAGTGGACTTTCTCCACCAACGGTGTTTCTATCATGGGTCGTCACGGCATTCCGGTTATCGGTTTTGGTCCGGGCAAAGAGCCTGAAGCTCACGCACCAAACGAAAAAACCTGGAAAAATCATCTGGTTACCTGTGCGGCAATGTATGCGGCCATTCCGTTAAGCTACATGGCTGAACTGAAAAAATAATCTTGTCTTACCGGCCCCGTACTGATGTGCGGGGCTTTTTCAGGAGTACCCCCTATGCGCACACTGATTATCAACGGCACCGTTGTCAATGCGGACGGACAATACCGGCAGGATGTTCTGATTGAAAACGGCCTGATCTCACAGGTTGCACCGGATATTGCCCCGGAAACAGACGACCGGGTTATTGATGCACAGGGATGTTATGTTTTTCCGGGTGGTATTGATGTCCATACCCACTTTAATATTGATGTCGGCCTTGCCCGCAGCTGTGATGATTTTTACACCGGCACGCGTGCGGCAGCCTGCGGCGGTACCACCACCATTATCGATCATATGGGATTTGGTCCGGCGGGTTGTTCACTGCACCACCAGCTTGAGAATTATCACCGCTACGCCAAAGGGCGCGCCGTTATCGACTACAGTTTTCATGGCGTTATCCAGCATATCAATGATGATATTTTAAAGGAAATTCCGCTGATGGTGGCGAACGGGATCAGCAGCTTCAAACTCTATCTGACTTATCAGTACAAGCTGGATGATCCTGATATTTTACGTGCCCTGCAACAGCTTAACCACGCCGGGGCGCTGACCACCGTGCATCCGGAAAATGATGCGGTGATTGCGCAGCGCAAAGCGGAGTTTGTGAAAAAAGGTCAGACCTCGCCGATTTTCCATGCCCTGAGCCGCCCGGCGGAATGCGAGGCGGAAGCGATAGGCCGGATGATCAATCTCGCCCGGATCTGCGGCAATGCCCCGCTCTATATTGTCCACCTTACCAACGGGTTGGGTCTCGATTACCTGAAGATGGCGAAAGCCCGCCACCAGCCGGTCTGGATAGAAACCTGCCCGCAGTATCTGTTCCTTGATGAGCGTTGTTATGAGCGCGATGACGGCCTGAAGTTTATTCTCAGCCCGCCGCTGCGTAACCGCCGGGAAGCCGATGCCCTGTGGCTGGGTATTGATGACGGCGCGATTGATGTGGTCGCCACCGACCACTGCACTTTCCCGTATCAGCAGCGCCTGGCGCTGTCCGGCGGGAATTTCACCCGTTGTCCGAATGGCCTGCCGGGTGTTGAAAACCGCATGCTGCTGCTGTTTTCAGCGGGTGTGATGCAGGGCCGGATTTCACCGGAACACTTTGTTTCCCTGACCAGTGCGATGCCGGCAAAACTGTTTGGCATCTGGCCGGAGAAAGGCGTGATCCGCCTGGGCGCAGACGGTGATATCACCATTATCGACCCGGCGCAGGAAACCACTATCCGCCATGCGGATCTGCATGATAACGCGGACTACAGCCCTTACGAGGGTATGACGGTACAGGGCGCAATCCGCTGCACACTGTCGCGCGGTGAAATTGTTTACCGTGACGGCGAATTTACTGCTGAACCCGGCCGCGGCCGTTTCCTGAAACGCCGTCCGTTTAAGGCACCGCACCGGTGTTATTAATTTTTTCCGATTATCGTTTCAACTAATTCATTACGGGTAAAAAAGGATGAAAAAAACAATCGTATTAGCACTGGGCGGCAACGCACTGGGAGATGATCTTCCGGGACAGATGGCTGCCGTCAGAACCACCTCTGTCGTGATTGCCGACCTGATTGCTCAGGGATACCGCGTTGTGGTCACACACGGCAACGGCCCGCAGGTAGGAATGATAACCGGCGCCTTTGAGGCAGCCAGTAAAACTGAAGCTAAATCACCGGTTCTGCCGATGTCGGTCTGTGTGGCACTGAGCCAGGGATATATCGGTTATGATTTGCAGAACGCACTGCGCGAAGAACTGCTGAACCGGGGGATCAATAAGCCGGTTGCCACTATCATCACTCAGGTGGAAGTGGATGCCGCAGACCCTTCATTCAAAAACCCGACCAAGCCTATCGGCGCGTTCTACAGCAAAGAAGAAGCGGATGCACTGACCCTGAAAGGGTTTGAGATGCGCGAGGATGCGGGCCGTGGTTACCGCTGGGTGGTGTCATCACCGAAACCGGTTGATATTATTGAAAAAGAAACCGTCAAAGCGATGCTGGATGCGGATCAGCTGGTGATCACCGTCGGCGGCGGCGGAATTCCGGTGCTCCGCGACGGCAATAAACTGCACGGTGCCAACGCGGTTATCGACAAAGACTGGGCGAGTGCCAAACTGGCAGAGATGATCGATGCGGACATGCTGATTATCCTGACGGCAGTAGAAAAAATTGCCATCAATTTCGGCAAACCAAACGAGCAGTGGCTGGATAAACTGACCTCTGCGGACGCGCAGCGCTATATCGATGAAAAACATTTTGCGCCGGGCTCCATGTTACCGAAAGTGGAAGCCGCGCTCTCTTTCAGCCGCAGTAAAAAAGGCCGTCAGGCGCTGATTACATTACTGGATAAAGCCAAAGAGGGTATTGAGGGTAAAACCGGTACCGTTATCGGCGACTAATCTTTCCTGCTATTATAAACGGCCGGGATTCCCGGCCGTTTGTTTTACCGGCAATAATTATAAACCGTTAACGGGTTTATCTTTCGGGTATTTCAGCGTGTAATTCAGCGGCAGTTCTATCACCTGCTGCGGCTTCAGTTCCACTTTCCATTCCACTTCACCGGTCTGTTTGTTCACCGTGCCCTCACCCGTTGAAACATCTTTCACCAGGATATTGGTGTCCTGACTGACCGGGATCTGGTCAAATACCGTCACCACCAGCGGCGCTTTGGCAAAAGAGGACAAGGTGATCACATACCCCTCGGTCTGCTCAACCGCAGAGTCCAGAATACCCGGCTGTTTTGTCAGCTTATTGTCCACCTTGCGGCTGACCTGAATATCTTTATTCATGCCGAACGGCAGTTCCAGTTCATTTGTGATCAGGCCGGAATCAATATAAGTCTGCCCGATATAGCGGTTATCAAAATAGATATTTGCCTTACCGCTGAGCAGATTCAGCGCCGGTGCATTTTCCACAATCGCCTGTAAATACACATGCTCATCTATCTTCGGCCGTGTGATATAGCGGTATTTTCCGTCCAGAGCCGTCTGTTTGATGGTCAGTGAACGGGATTCCGGGACTGACGGCAGGGAATAAGGCCTGTCGATGGAATAGGTCAGGCTGATACCGTTACTTTCTGCGGTTATAAATGATGATATTCCGCCGGCAGGGGCTTTTTTCACCTGACGGTTACGGCTGTAATCCGCATCTGCCATCATAACCGGCGCCGGTGCTGCTGCCATTTCGGCCAGCACGCCATACTCTTTCATCACAGATAAATACCACGGATAAAGCTGCGGCGGTGCAATACTCTGCACCGGATCTGCGGATGACAGCACCAGATCCACCTGCTCCCAGTCAATACCGGTATTCTGGATTACGTCCGCTTTATAGCTCAGTGTCACCGGCTTATCCATACCCGCACTGCGGATATCATAGGACGGCGCCCAGGCCGCATCCGGCGTGATGTAGTCAATATCCAGCTCAGCAGTCACCGCTTTTTTCGCCGATACATTCAATACCAGCTGAGTACGGCGCTCCTTAAACTGCGCGATTTTCTCTTCATACTGCGCTTTCAGCAGTGTCAGTGCGTCGGTTTTTTCTTTGATTTGCCGTGTATATTCCAGTTGCTCCGCATAGATTTTTGCCATCTGACTGCGGATAAAATCCAGCTTCTGCACGGATTGTTCCTGTGTCAGCGGTGCACCGCCGGTGCCGAAGAAATTTTGATCACGCAGCAGGCCGAGCTGCTCGTTATTGACTTCGGTCTGCATATTCAGCTGCTGAATCGCCAGATCCTGTTCCTCAATCAGTGCCTTCATCGCATTGATGTCGTCTGAATACGCCGGCTTTTCAATTTCGCTGCGCAGATTGATGGACTGAATAATGACATCATCATTATCCAGCATAACTGATAAGCTGCCCGGATTAATATTTCCGGCCACATTTGTCAGGATAACATCACTGTCACCGGCAGGCAGATTCAGTGTTGTGCTGTTACTCAGCTCTGCCCCGCGCAGGAAAATTGTGGCTTTGTTAAGTTTTACATCCTGAACAATTACATTCGGTTTGCCCGCAGCTGCGGCGGTTACCGCCATACCGGCGATCAGCAGGGTACTTTTAACGCCAAAGGTTAATTCCATTACTTAACTCCCTGATTATTATCATCACGATTCCGGCATCGTATACCGGCAGACGGCTGTGTGCACCATAACACTTCATAATAGAACAGCTGCCGTAACGAAGATAACGGAATAACCTTAAAAGCGCGGCTGCCCGCCGTTTCCCGTACTTTTTATATGTTACCGTCTCTTTAAAACGGTATTTTATGATTAACATTTGTGCTTTTATTGTTTAGTATACTAAACACACTTCTTCTGACGGATAAAAAAGGTCGCAACCATGACGACACTCCGGACACACACGGCGGCGTCAGCCACCTCACGTAACAAGCTGTTATGGATAGCCGGGATGGGCTGGACATTTGATGCCATGGATGTCGGATTGCTGGCGTTTCTGCTGGCGGCCTTACAGGCCGACTGGGGGCTGAGTGCCTCACAACTCGGCTGGATCGGCAGCCTCAATGCCGCCGGAATGGCCGTGGGTGCCTTCATTTTCGGTATTATGGCGGACAGAAAAGGCCGCAAACCGGTGTTTATTCTCACCCTGCTGCTGTTCAGTCTCGGCTCTGGTCTGACGGCCATCGCCGGTTCGCTGGCCGTCGTTCTGGTGCTGCGCTTTTTTATCGGCATGGGGCTGGGCGGAGAGCTGCCGGTGGCCTCCACGCTGGTCAGTGAGAGCGTAGCCCCTCACGAGCGCGGCCGCGTGGTCGTGCTGCTGGAAAGTTTCTGGGCCGTGGGCTGGCTGATTGCCGCGCTGATTGCCTATTATGTTATCCCGGATTACGGCTGGCGCACCGCGATGCTGCTCAGCGCCCTGCCTGCACTGTATGCGCTCTGGCTGCGGGCAAAACTGCCGGAACCGGTATCCCGCTATACCGCGCAGGAGCGCCCGAAACTCACCGTGGCACAATCGATGGCGCTGATCTGGTCACCGCAGTACCGCCGCGCCACCCTGATGCTGTGGATACTGTGGTTCTGTGTGGTGTTTTCCTATTACGGCATTTTTCTCTGGCTGCCCGGCGTGGCGATCCTCAAAGGATTCAGTCTGATAAAAAGCTTCCAGTATGTGCTGATCATGACACTCGCTCAGTTACCCGGCTATTTCAGTGCCGCCTGGCTGATTGAACGTTACGGCCGGAAATTTGTGCTGGTGACTTACCTCGCCGGGACAGCAATCAGTGCTTACGGGTTCAGTTGCGCGGAAACCGCCACGGCGCTGGTCATTTCAGGCATGCTGCTCTCATTCTTTAACCTCGGTGCCTGGGGCGCGCTCTACGCCTACACGCCTGAGCAGTATCCGGACAGTGTCCGCGCCACCGGTGCGGGAACCGCCACAGCTATCGGACGGATTGGCGGGATACTGGGGCCGCTGCTGGCCGGTTATCTGATTCAGTATCAGTTTGCTGTCAGCACCATTTTCCTGATCTTCAGTGCCGCTGTAGTGATCGCCATTCTCGCGGTGCTCTTCCTCGGTACGGAAACCCGTAACCGCGAACTCAGTACTATTTAAAAACACACTGACGGCGGTTATTCCGCCGTCAGTACCTGATACAGCGCAGGGTTATCGCAGTACTTTCTCCCTTTTACCGCCGCAGGCGCGTATAATTCATCCATGATGTCACCGCCGGATCGCCGGCAAAAACTGTAAAATAAACACGATGAATCAATACGATAAAATCAGTAAATTTCTGAGCTATGTCCTGAGGCACAAACCGGAATCCATCGGGATCAGCCTCGACGGTGAGGGCTGGACAGATATTGCCGCACTGCTGCGTCAGGCCGCTGTTCACGGCACACCGTTTGATCGCGGAGCACTGGATGAGGTAGTGCAGACCAATGACAAAAAACAGTTTACGATCTCATCTGATGGTATGTATATCCGCGCGGCACAGGGGCACTCCGCCGGGCAGGTGGCGATAGATTATCCGCCGCAGACACCGCCGGACACACTTTATCACGGCACAGCTATCCGGTTTATCAGTGATATCTGTGAGCTGGGGCTGATTGCCGGATCACGGCATTATGTACACCTCAGTGCGGATGAAGATACCGCGCTGACGGTCGGAGCCCGTCACGGCAAGCCGGTGGTGCTCACCATTGCCGCCGGGGAGATGCATAAAACCGGTTATCCGTTCTATCTGGCGGATAACGGCGTCTGGCTGACGCCGCATGTACCGATAAAATACCTGTCGCAGAAAAAACCCGGCTGACCGGGTTTATGCGTTGAGACGTGCCGCATGCCAGGCAATATGATCCGCGATGAAACTCGCAATGAAGTAATAGCTGTGATCATAACCGGCATGCACACGGATGGTGTGCGGGATAGTGTGCGTTTCACAGGCGGATTTCAGTAAACCGGTTTTCAGCTGCTTACTGAAGAACGTATCCGCAAGCCCCTGATCAACCAACACATCCGCGACGCGGTGACCGGATTCGATCAGTTTGACCGCATCATACTGTTCCCACGCCGCTTTATCCTCTCCCAGATAGGCAGAGAAGGCTTTTTCGCCCCACGGCACCTGCGACGACGGTGACACAATCGGTGCGAACGCTGACACACTGAGGAACGCCTCCGGATTACGCAGTGCCAGCACCAGAGCGCCGTGTCCGCCCATCGAGTGCCCGCAGATACTGCGTTTTTCCGACGTGCCGAAATGCCCTGTCACCAGGGTATGCAGCTCATCCAGAATGTAATCGTACATCTGATAATGTTCCTGCCACGGTTCCTGTGTGGCATTGACATAAAACCCGGCGCCCTGCCCGAGATCGTACTCTTTATCATCGGCCACCTGACTGCCGCGCGGACTGGTATCCGGCGCGACAATCACCAGGCCGTGCTCCGCCGCGTAACGCTGCGCCCCGGCCTTGGTGATAAAATTCTGCTCGTTGCAGGTCAGTCCGGAGAGCCAGTACAGCACCGGACATTTCTCTGTTTTTGCCTGCGGCGGCAGAAACACGGAGAAAGTCATCAGCGTACTGGTCACCGCAGAGTGATGACGCCAGACTTCCTGGCTGCCGCCGAAACAAACGTGGTGTTCAATCCGTTCCATAGTATCTCCCTGAATACGTTATCAGTAATGAATAACTGTGCGGATGGATTTACCATCGTGCATCAAATCAAACGCCTCGTTAATTTTATCCAGTTCCATGGTGTGAGTGACAAACGGCGCCAGCTCAATTTTGCCGCTCATGGCATCTTCCACCATTCCCGGCAACTGAGTACGGCCTTTCACGCCGCCGAATGCCGTGCCTTTCCAGACCCGCCCGGTCACCAGCTGGAACGGTCGCGTTGAAATCTCTTTTCCGGCTCCCGCCACCCCGATAATCACCGACTGTCCCCAGCCGCGGTGCGCACTTTCCAGCGCGGAACGCATCACATTGACATTACCGATACACTCAAAGGTATGATCAACGCCCCATTTGGTCATTTCGACCAGCACCTGCTGGATAGGTTTGTCATAATCATTGGGGTTGATGCAGTCTGTGGCACCAAACTGTTTCGCCAGTTCAAATTTGGACGGATTAGTATCGATGGCAAAGATACGCCCGGCTTTTGCCTGACGCGCCCCCTGCACCACCGCCAGCCCGATACCGCCGAGGCCGAACACCGCCACGGAATCCCCTTCCTGCACTTTCGCGGTATTGTGCACCGCACCGATCCCGGTGGTCACGCCGCAGCCGAGCAGACAAACCTGTTCCGCATTGGCCTGCGGATTGATTTTCGCCAGTGAGACTTCCGCGACAACAGTATATTCGCTGAATGTTGAGCAGCCCATATAGTGATAGAGCGGCTGGCCATTATAGGAGAAACGGCTGGTGCCGTCCGGCATGACTCCTTTGCCCTGTGTTTCGCGGACCGCGACACAAAGGTTGGTTTTGCCGGAGGTACAGAAATCACACTCACCGCATTCGGCGGTGTACAGCGGGATCACATGGTCGCCCGGTTTCACACTGGTCACGCCCTCACCGACCTCAACCACCACCCCGGCGCCCTCATGACCGAGCACCACCGGGAACAGACCTTCCGGGTCATCACCGGAGAGCGTGTAGGCATCGGTATGGCATACCCCGGTATGACTGATTTTTACCAGCACTTCGCCTTTCTTCGGCGGTGCAACATCAATTTCAACAATTTCAAGGGGTAAACCCGGCCCGAAGGCCACTGCTGCGCGTGATTTCATAACGGTTCCTCTGTGTCTGAGGCTTATCATGGCAGGCGATAAGCACGAATGCCGTCCACCATACCGCACAACAGCGCCGCCTGTATAGCGCCGGTCAGATTGGTCAGACTGACCAGCACACCCTGTAATTTCCCCTGATTTGCCGCTGATGCCCAGCAGTGGCGCGAAACAGACCTGCAACGGCATACAACGCCAGCAGAATCCTGTATTGATTCCCTATCATTGACAGAGTGTCAATCTGAAATCAGAGGAGATAGTCATGGCACGGCTGAACAGAGAATCAGTTATTGATGCGGCACTGGAACTGCTGAATGAAACAGGCATTGACGGGCTGACGACCCGGAAACTGGCACAGAAGCTGGGTATAGAACAATCAACGCTTTACCGGCATGTGAAAAATAAACGGGCGCTGCTGCGGGAAGCTCTGCAAATCATGGACAGTGATGATGGTGAACAGGCCTATCTGCACGGTCTGGAGAGCCTGATTCGGGGATTTGAAGTGCAGTTAACTAACTCAGGACAGAGACCGCGATAACGGAAAAAGAAAACGAAAAGCATGCGCGTCATGGATGAGGCGCCTGAGCGTACAAGGATATATTTACAGCGACTTTTCGTTTTTGCCCGTTATCCGCGGTCGGGATACATCACCGTCCGGCTCTGTAACGCAGATTCGCCAGGTCATGGCCGGACGGTTGCTGGTAAATATCCAGCCGGAAATATTTTGCCGACGCATTCACATATTCAAATATCTGCGACTGGGTTTCCTCATAATCGACCCAGGTGGTGGAGCGGGTAAAACAATATATTTCAACCGGCAATCCCTCCGGGGTCGGCGACATCGTTCTGATCACCAGATACATATCCGCCCGCACATCACCGCGCATTTTTATCCAGTTAAGAAGATATTTGCGGAACAACTGCAAATTAGTCACGCCTTTTGCAGACATCCACTCCTTCACATCATCGTAGCCGGTATTTTCCGCCAGAATTTCATCCAGAGACTGACGGAACGATTCCTGATTTCGCAACTCCGCTAATAACGTTTCATCGGCAAATGACACCGAGGACTGATCAATATAAAAACTGCGTTTAATACGGCGGCCACCGGAAGAGAACATCGGCTGCCAGTTGGTGTATTTTTCGGTCAGGAAATCTTTTGTCGGGATACGTGAAATTGTATTATCCCAGTTACGGACCGTAATCGTATGCAGTGCAATATCAATTACTTCACCGCTGATATTACTGCCGGGTAATTCTATCCAGTCATACAGTTTCAGCACCTTGCCGTTGGATACCAGAATATTGGCGACAAAGGATAATAAGGTGTGCTGAAAGACAAACATCAGTACCGCCGCAACGGCACCGAAACCGGAAATAATAATCAGCGGTGACTGCGAGGTCATTAATGCAATAATCAGGATAAAGGAAACAATCCACACCCCGATTTTGGCAATCTCAATATAACCCTTTATTGAGCTGTTACGGTACGATGAACGTCCGGTATGGCGCAGAATAAAGATATCCAGCCCGTCATTGACCAGTGAGGCCAGATTAATAATCAGAAATGCACTGCACACCGTATTAAACAGAATATTCATTTCTGCCGAGAAGGTCGGCAGCATCTTATTAATGTACAGTACCAGCGTAACAGCCACGACAGAGGCACTTTTCTTGGCAATACTGTGGATCATGCTGTCGTCAGTCAGGTTGGTAAATAATGACAGCAGGCGCTTTGCCACGCGCAGAAATATAAGCCGCCCGAGAAACCAGGTGACCAGCAGAATAACCACCAGAATTACCGCAGATAAAACGGCACTTGCGGTAATAAAATCATATAATTCAGATAATTTTTCCATCATATCTCACAGCATACATCAAAATATCAGCAATAGAGTCTGACACAGATAAAATATGTGTGTTTGATTACGGGTGATATCAGGCAATTACTGTTTATCCGGTAACAGTTAATGGCAGTCCTGCCAGGCTCTCATTAATTTGTGTCCGCAGCCACGAGGTAAAAATCCATTCCGGGCTCTCCTTTTCCGGAAGGGACGGAAATAACAGATAATACGATGTGTTGTCCGCCATAAATCCACCCGGAGCTGCCAGTTGCCCTGACAGTAATTCATCTGCCGCCATCAGAAATGAAGCCACAGTTATTCCCTGCCCCGCCAGCGCCGCCTGAATACACATATAAAAATGTTCATAGGAAACAGTCCGCGGCCTGTGGGAATCATCCCCGGATAATTGCTGCCAGGTCTGCCAGACATCCGCCCGTGTCGCCGGTATCAGAAGAGCATCACCGGCTCCGGTACCCGGCCGCTGCACCCGGCCGATAAATTCCCGGCATAATTTCACCGCATGAATATCCGGCCGCCATTTGAAATCATTGCGCCGCAGTGCGATATCCGCACCGGTTTTCTGAAAATCAATCGCACCGCCGGCAGTGACCAGACGGACGGTAATCGCCGGATACTGCTGATAAAAGTGGCTGAGGCGCGGGATCAGCCAGCGCATAGCAATGGTCGGCTCACAGGAAAGTGTAATGACATTATCCCGCTGCTGATGCTGTATTTTTTCCACGGTCTGCGCCAGCTGGCTGAAGATCCGCCCGGTGGTCTGAAACAATGTCTGTCCCGCCGGGGTCAGGAACACGGCGCGATTGCGCCGTTCAAACAGCGAAATACCCAGTTCTTCTTCCAGCAGACGGATTTGCCTGCTGACTGCACCGTGAGTGACATGCAGTTCTTCTGCGGCACGGACAAAACTGCCGGTCCGAGCGGCGGCATCAAAAAAACGTAATGCGGAAAGTGGCGGTAGTTTCATTATCTTTATCTGTGAGAAAAGCTGACCTGTTTCTGACAGGATATATCGTTTTTATCCCTTTCACAAACCACTGATAATAAAGACACAGAGACAATAGTGAGAAAAATAACCCTCATTATTCCGGTTAGTTTTTATCAGGGATATTCATAATGAATGAAATTATTGCAGTTGCGGTGATCACCACTCTGGCGGTGATTAGTCCGGGGCCGGATTTTGCCGCCGTCACCCGTAACAGTTATTTATACGGCACAAAAACCGGCCTGTTTTCGGCGCTCGGTATTGCCTTTGGTGTGCAGTTACATGTGATTTATACGGTGTTTGGCGTAACACTGTTAATTATGCAGTCACCGGCGTTATTTACCGTGATTAAATCGCTGGGGATTATTTATCTTATCTGGCTCGGGTTTAAATCATTTACCAATAAAACCCGGATTTCCGTAAACAGTTCAGACAATTCCGCACTATCCGCTTTCGGGGCATTCCGTAACGGCTTTTTTGTGAACGCCCTGAACCCGAAAACCATGTTATTTGTGGTATCGGTATATACTCAGGTGATCAGCAGCCATAATACATTAATGATGAATTTCGGCTACGGCGTGTTTATTTCCTTTGCTCACTGGTTGTGGTTCAGCTTAATTGCGCTGTTTTTCTCTAACCCGGTTATCCGTAATAAGATCCTCAGCCGCCAGCTTCTGGCAGATAAAATTATCGGCATCTTATTAATGCTGCTCGGGATTTCCCTGATTTTTTTCACCCTTCACTGATGATAGTGTCCCGTTGGTTATTAAATCAGGATTTTTTCTGCGGCTCACAGACCATATGACCCGGTGATTCCGGATTCAGATCACCGGAACCGAAGCGGCGGACGGAATAATCAGCGCGGATACAGTGATAAACCCGGTTTGTTACAGCAGACGATACTGTGAAATATATATTCCGCTTACCGGTAACGGACGGCGGATTTTCTTTTATATTGCTGATAGTCAGTTCTGAAATATCCCCGGTCTGAAAATCCCGGTTAATGGCAGCCTGTGCATGCATTTTCAAAGAATCCGGCGTATAGACAGGGTAAATATTTTCATCAGCACATCCCGCTGATAATAAAATAATGACCGCCGGGCCGATTTTCTTCATTTCTGCTCCTGTTGATTCTGCTGTGCTTTCTGCGGATACATGACCGGATGTGCGGCACGCCATTCACCCGCCTGTTTTTCACTGAGTTTATGGCCTTTGAATTCGATGATTCTGATGCTTTTTTCACTTTCATTCAGGCGCAGCATGCGAAAGCACTGATCCGGAAAAATCGTACTCATAACAAGCTCTGCCATCTCATTTTCCTCATCAGAAGGTGCTATCCAGTCAAATAACCAGATACGGTCACCGCTGCGCAACTGCTGATATAACTCCGATTCATCACATCCCGCCAGATAACGCTGCTCCGTTTCTGCGTTCAAAGCCCCCCAGCTGAGGAAAAAACAGGGCTGGTTGTTTTCCAGCACCAGCACATACTGCTTTTGCTTGATAAGCGGCAGCAGCAGCTTTCCCAGCGCACGCAGCGGCGTTTTGCTGTGCCGGGGAGACAACATCCATAACCAGACCGCCGCTCCCCATATTTCCGCCTCACTGGGTTTATCATCCGCCAGAAACGGAGCATAAACCGTGTATTTACCGATTTTCATGTCTCTTCCTTTTGCACAAAGCCTGCGCAGAGAGGGTAGCGCATTACGGTAAGCACTGTACCCGGTATCATCCTAAATCCGCCCGGAACGGCGATCGCACAATTGTGATAATCCCGCATCACGATAAGGGATATAGTGATAATAATTCTCATTACGATCACAGGCGGATTTATCATGCTGAATACACCGCAACTCAGTCTGGCTGAAATTAATAATACCGTCCCTGTCGCCGGGGAAAAAGCCGGTTTCCTGCGCAAGCTGTTTGCGTTTTCCGGTCCGGGCGCGCTGGTGGCGGTGGGCTATATGGACCCGAGTAACTGGATCACCTCGATTCAGGGCGGGGCGCTGTACAGCTATCTGCTGCTGTCGGTGATTTTGCTGTCCAGCCTGATTGCTATGCTGTTACAGGCAATGTGCGCGAAACTCGGGATCGTAACCGGGCAGGATCTGGCACAGGCCACCCGCTCACGGGTCGGACCGAAAACGGCCGCCCTGTTGTGGATAACCACCGAACTGGCGATTATGGCCACTGAAATCGCGGAGGTGATCGGCAGTGCGGTGGCGCTGAATCTGTTGATATTCCGCTGATGGCCGGTGTGCTGCTGACAGTGCTGGATGTGTTTTTGCTGCTGGTTCTGATGAAGCTGGGTTTCCGCAAAATTGAAGCGTTCGTGTTTGTCCTCATCTTAACGATTTTCGTGATTTTCGCCTATGAAGTGGCGCTGTCTGATCCGAACCTGAGCGATATGATGCGCGGGTTTATCCCGTCTGAAAAAATCTTTACCGCCACACTGGCCGGACAGGATTCCGCTCTGCTGATCGGGCTGGGGATTGTCGGTGCCACCGTGATGCCGCATAACCTTTATCTGCACTCCTCGATTGTACAGACCCGTCAGTATGATCGCCGCAGCGAAACCGGACTGCGCGAGGCGATCCGCTTTGCCACTATCGATTCCAATATCCAGCTCGGGTTTTCATTTATTATCAATTGTCTGCTGCTGGTGCTGGGTGCAGCGCTGTTTTTCGGTAATGACCCGTCTGACCTGGGACGTTTCACCCAATTGTATGATGCGCTGAAAAACCCGGATATCGTCGGTGTGATTGCCAGTTCCACCTTAGCAACCCTGTTTGCCGTGGCGCTGCCGGCCTCCGGGCAGAACGCCACGATCACCGGCACGCTGACCGGCCAGATTGTGATGGAAGGTTTTATTCATCTGCGCCTGCCGATGTGGCTGCGCCGTGTGATCACCCGTGGCCTGGCTGTGATCCCGGTGATTATCTGTATTTATCTGTGGGGGGATCGTGAGGATGTGGTGGAAAAACTGCTGATTTATACTCAGGTGTTTCTGAGTATCGCCCTGCCGTTCTCGATGATCCCGCTGCTGCTGCTGACCTCGAGCAAAAAAATCATGGGGGTATTTGTTAACTCACGGCTGACCATCATACTCGGGGCCGTTGCCACTGTGGTGCTGGTTGTGCTCAATTTACAGCTGATCCGGGAAGTGACCGGGATGCTGTTCCGTGCCTG
>NZ_NRQY01000001.1:2101766-2215551 GCF_003996855.1 Morganella morganii
AATAATCCGGGTACGGTGCCGTACCCGGAAAATCCGTTATCAGCACTTCGGCACGCTGTCCATTTTGTTCAGCCGGGTCATGATGGCTTCCAGCACCCCGCCGCCGATAGCGCGGGCTTTATCAGAAACTGAGCGGAAATCAGCCAGTGCGCCGCGCGGGTCAACGTCAGCGATTTTAAAGCCCTCCGGCACACACAGCCCCTCATTGAGCAGGCCGCGCACCATGCCGTCCATCGGCGAGAGAATTTCTGTGTCGCCGATGCGGGCAATCACATCCCCTTCACGTACCAGGTCGCCGATATTTACATGGCGGGTCATCATGCCGCTGTGCGGTGCACGTAATACCCGCTCAGTGGTTTTACCGTTGATATTACCCGGAATACCGGTATTCGGTGCCGCACTGCCGTGGGTGATTACTCTTCCGAGATGGTGACCGCGCTGAGTTTCAATCACCGCGTCGCAGTCAACACCGGCCTCAAAGCCCGGCCCGAGGGCAATCGTGCAGGGTGCCATCTTGCGGTGGGTACCGGCAACATTGCGCTTGGCAATAATTGCATCCACCACCACATCCGGGTGCAGCGCCGGTAACAGTTCACCGTGTTCGTCAGCCAGCACCGGGATAGTCCCTTCTTTCAGGTAGCGGTTTACTTCATCAATATCATGAGCATAGCGGGCACAAACTCCTTCCACACAGCTTTCACCGTCATAGAGCGCCTGGGCGAAAGAGACCGTGCAGCGGATCACTGTCGGTTTGCAGACATCCAGCATCACCACTTCAAAACCGCTGTGATACAGACGTAATGCCACGCCGGTTGCCAGGTCACCCGCACCGCGGATCACCACTCGTTTTGCTCTGCGGGTCTCCGCTGGGTTCTGCTTCATTGCCCCGCCCGGGGCACCATTCATCACCTGCAACAGTTCGGCCAGAATACTGATCGCGATTTCATGCGGTGTTTCCGCACCGATATCATAGCCAACCGGTGCATGAAGCCGTGAAAGCTGAGCTTCAGATACCCCTGATTCGCTTAATTGTTTAGTGAAAGTCTGTACTTTGCGGCGGCTGCCGAGTAATCCGAGGTATTTTAATGGTTTTTCAATAAGGCAGTTGAGGGATTCAAGATCCTGGCTGTTAGTGGCGATAATCACATAATCTTCCGGCTGCGGACCCAGCTGGTTAACGGCATCTGTAAATGAAGGTACGTGCCATAAGCGGGTTGACGGCGGGAACAGATCCGGCTCCAGGCTCCCAGCATACACATCCGCCACATGAATATCGATATTCAGGAAAGCAGCCAGCTGTGCAATGGCGCGGTTGACGTGCCCGCCGCCGAGCAGGATCAGACGCGGGCGCACACCGTGTACCGCAATATATACTGACATCGCGCCGCCGCAGTCAGACCCTACAGCATCCTGCCCGTTACGGGCCATCCGGCCATGGAACATGCGGGAACGCCCTTCATACAGTGCTTCGACAGCCTCTTCAATCACTTTGCGCTCCACCATGCCGCCGCCGATGGTGCCGATAGTTTTTCCGTCACCCAGCACCAGCATTTGCGCGCTGTGACGTGGGGTGCTGCCTGAACATTCAATAATTTCTGCCATGGCAAACGGGCAATTTTTCTCAACCAACTTCGCTGCTTCGGTAAAAATTTTCATAAACAGACCTCAATGGATATCCCTGCATTTATCATTGATATTATTGTCGCTGCAATATATGTGTAATTGCGGGATCTTCCCTGACGGCACCGAACCATACTGCGTTCAGCGGTGTGCCGCGGAGCCAGTCTGCCAGTATATCCGGCGAAAAATTCTCATTTTGAGAAAAGCGGTTTATCAGCCAGATCCGTAATGCGTCCGGTGGTGCTGATTTCCACATCCCCTGCGGGTGCCGGATCAGGCGGCTTATCGCCCCCAAATCCAGCGTATCACCGCTGTTTAAGCCGGTGACGGCAGAGAAATGTGACCACCGGTGAACATTATCAGGCCCGACAGGCGTCCCCAGAAGCCGGCCGTCTGTCACAGCAATAACACAATCACTGTAATCAGGTATGCAAGGTTCATGCTCAGCCGGCGCTTTTATGCCAAAACCGCGAGCTCCGTCAGCTTCGGCTAAAATAACATCAACAGCATTCTGCTCCGCCAGGGCATTAATATCCGCAGACGAGAAACCGCTGACCTTATTATTTTGCGGATTCCAGCCGGTATAACAGGCAAATGAGCCACGGTTTGTCACCGCATCAGGCAGGCGGACCGGATGACAGGCGAGAATGACCGGAAAGCCCTCACTGGGCAGAAACATATGTGTGGTGGTGGTGATCATCACCTTTTTTCCTAACTGAGAAAAAGCCCGTGCCAGCCAGAACAGACAGCTGGTTTTACCGCCCGCGCCGACAATACTGATCACCATTGCATGGCCGCCCGGATGTGTATCACATAACCGGCGCAGCGGTTCAGGTATAGTGGCGCAACTTCGGACAGGGATCTGTGTATTGAGAGCCGTTGTCATCGTCATTACCGAATCCTTTGAATATCAGTCACTTTCAATATTTATCAGCGGAGTTTATAGCCATTATGCCGTCTCACCTGACCCCGGCCGATACCGCATTATCTTATTTATCAGTCCGGGAGCCGCTTTGCCCGCAGGAAACGGACTGTATAATGACGGCGGCCGGGCTCTCCTCCCGGATGGGTGAGTGGAAAATGATGCTGCCGTGGGGCAGCGGCGGTGCCACTCTGCTGGACACCAGTTTGTCGAATGCACTGCGCTTTTGTCACCGGGTCCTCCTGGTGACCGGCTTTCGCGGTGCGGAACTGGCCGCGCGTTATCAGTCCGTAAAACGCATTCAGATTATTTATAATCCGGACTATGAAACCGGGCTGCTCTCCTCGCAGCGCCTGGCCGCACAGGCGGTGACCAGCGAATACTGTTTTCTCACCCATGGCGATGTGCCGTTTCTCGTCCCGGAGATCTGGCAGACCCTGTGGGCACAACGCAGTGATGCCGCCCTCCTTCCCTGTTACAAGCAAGTTCCGGGCCACCCCGTGCTGCTCTCCCGCGCATGTCTGCTCGCAGCACTGTCACAACCGGCGGGCAATACTATGAAAAAACGGCTGCTGGCCGGTCCCCACCGTTTCCTGAATATGCCGAGTAATGCAGTTATCGCCGACATCGATACACCGGAGGTTTATCAGCAGCATTATCGCGGGTAATCCGGATGTACACTATTACATCCATCCCATTAATAACATTAATTGTTAACATCACTTTCCCATTATCAATGTGATACATTTTTTCTTTTTTTGAGAATCTCATTCACATGTTAATCCCATGGTAATAAAGATCTTTTTTATTGATTCATATTCTCATTTAGCGCTGTGCGAGCTGTTTCACACTTTGCTGCTAAGATTAGATTTGCCTCACATTTTTTTATTTCTCTGAACGTGAAATCCGCAACCTTAAACAATCCTGGCGTAATTGTTGCAACTGTGAGTGCATACAGTTGCATGTCCCGCTCCACCGGCATGCCCCCTCATATTGCAGCAAGGAGAGTTTTATGGGAGATATAATGCGTCCCGTCCCGTTCGGCGAACTTCTGAACCGGATCTTTGAAGAATATAAGGCGAGCCGTTCCATTTTTGGTATCAATGAACGGCAGTTTTACCGCAGAGAACATCAGCATCCCCTGATGTCCGTCTTCGGTGAAACCTGCGAGACGCCGATCGGCCCTGCGGCCGGTCCCCATACTCAGCTTGCGCAGAATATTGTGGTTTCCTGGCTGACCGGTGGTCGTTTTATCGAGGTGAAAACCGTTCAGATCCTCGATGAACTGGAGCTCGAAAAACCGTGTATCGATGCTCAGGACGAATGTTTCAACACGGAATGGTCCACCGAATTTACCCTGCCGAAAGCCCACGACGAATACCTCAAAGCCTGGTTTGCCCTTCATTTATTAGAAGCGATTTTTGACCCGCGCACCAAAGGCGAGGCCAAATCCTTCATCTTTAATATGAGTGTCGGTTATAACCTGGAAGGAATTAAACAGCCGCGCATGCAGCAGTATATTCACGCGATGATGGATTCCTCTCAGCTGCCGGTCTTCGCGAAATACCGTGAGGAAATGAAAGCCTTTATTTCCCGTCCGGGCTTCCTGAAAGAGCTGGGTCTGGAGGATCGCAAAGCGGATCTGCTGGCCATGACTGACCGCGTGCCGGGGGATTTATCCAAAGGCGTGACTCTCTCCACCATGCACGGCTGTCCGCCGGATGAAATCGAGGCTATCTGCCGCTACATGCTGGAAGAGAAGCACATCAATACCTATGTGAAGCTGAATCCGACACTGCTCGGCTTCGCGCGTGTCCGTGAAATCCTCGACACCTGCGGCTTTGATTATATCGGGCTGAGTGAGGAGTCATTCTCCCATGACCTGAAACTGGATCGCGCCCTCGAGATGTTACAGCGCCTGATGGATCTGGCGAAAGAAGTGAAGCGGGGCTTCGGGGTCAAACTGACCAATACCCTCGGCACTATCAACCACAAGGGCTGTTTGCCGGGCGGCGAGATGTATATGTCCGGCCGCGCACTGTTCCCGCTCTCCATCAACGTTGCCGCGCTGCTCTCCCGTCATTTTGACGGCAAACTGCCGGTTTCTTATTCCGGCGGTGCCAGCAAATTCAATATCCGCGATATTTTTGAATCCGGTATCCGTCCAATCACCATGGCAACTGACCTGCTGAAACCGGGCGGTTATATGCGCCAGACCGAATGTCTGCGCGAGCTGGACGAATCCGATGCGTGGGGCATGACTCAGATCGATGTGGGCAAACTGAATGCCCTGGCAGAACGTGCCGTCAGCATGGAATATACCCAGAAACACTGGAAATCAGACCAGGAAATCGACGCGGGCGGCCCGCTGCCGCTGACTGACTGCTATGTCGCGCCGTGTGTGACCGCCTGTGCCATCAAACAGGACATCCCTGAGTATATCCGTCTGCTGGGCGAAGGCCGTTATGCTGATGCACTGGAACTGATTTATCAGCGCAACGCCCTGCCTGCTATCACCGGCCATATTTGTGATCACCAGTGCCAGTACAACTGTACCCGCCTGGATTATGACAGTGCGCTGAATATCCGCGAACTGAAAAAAGTGGCGGTGGAAAAAGGCTGGAAAGAGTACAAAGCCCGCTGGCACAAACCGGCCGGTTCCGGTGATAAAAATCCGGTCGCGGTGATTGGTGCCGGTCCTGCGGGTCTGGCTGCCGGGTATTTCCTCGCCCGAGCCGGTCATCCGGTGACAGTATTTGAGAAAGAAGCTAATGCCGGTGGTGTGGTGGCAAATATCATCCCGCACTTCCGTATCCCGCGTGAAACCATCGAACATGATATTCAGTTCGTCGCCGACCACGGCGTGAAGTTTGAATACGGCTGTGACCCGCGTCTGACCGTCGATAAACTGCTGGAGCAGGGTTTCACCTATGTGCTGGTCGGGATCGGGACAGACAAAAACAGCGGCGTGAAACTCGCCGGTGATAACCGCAACGTCTATAAATCCCTGCCGTTCCTGCACGATTACAACAACAATGCGCCGCTGAAAATGGGCAAACATGTTGCCGTTATCGGTGCCGGTAACACCGCCATGGACTGCGCCCGCGCCGCCAAACGGATTGCCGGTGTGGAAGATGTGACCGTTATCTACCGCCGTTCTCAGGCGGAAATGCCTGCCTGGCCGGAAGAGTATGAAGAAGCGGTGGAAGATAATGTGAAATTCATGTTCCTGCACAATCCGGAGCAGTTCAATGCTGACGGCACCCTGCTGGTACGCACCATGAAACTGGGTGAGCCGGATGAATCAGGCCGCCGCCGTCCGGTGGCGACAGAAGAGACCGTCACCCTGCAAATCGACAGCGTGATCACCGCTATCGGCGAACAGCAGGACTGCGAAGTGCTGTCACAAATCGGCGTGCCGATGGGTGACGACGGCTGGCCTGCGGTATACCGCAACAGCGGTGAAACCACCCGCGCCAATGTGTTCCTGATTGGTGACGTACAGAGCGGCCCGTCTTCTATCGTGGCGGCTATCGGTGATGCGGGCCGTGCGACCGATGCCATTCTGGAGCGCGAAAATATCCTCTCTCACTACAGCGATAAATACTGGCTCAATGTCGACCCGCAGGATATCACTGACCGCAAAGGTGCTATCGCCGTGCAGATGGTGGACAGCGACGACCGCGAAGCGTTCGTGAAACAGGAAGCAGAGCGCTGCCTGGAATGTAACTACATCTGTGCGAAATGTGTGGATGTGTGCCCGAACCGCGCCAATATTTCAGTGGCGATTCCGGGCTTCCGTAACCGTTATCAGACCCTGCACCTGGATGCGATGTGTAACGAGTGCGGCAACTGTGCCCAGTTCTGTCCGTGGCAGGGCAAGCCGTACAAAGACAAAGTCACTATCTTCAGTCTGCCGGAAGACTTCGAAAACAGCACCAACCCGGGCTTCCTGGCCGACGGCAGCACCTTTACTGTCCGCCTGGACGGCAAGGTCAGCACATTACAGCTGGATGCTGACGGGGAATTCGGCAATGTTCCGCAGGAACTGGAAGAGATGTGCCGCATCATGAGCCACGTCCATAAACACTATCATTATCTGTTAGGCCGGGTGGAGAAATAATTATGCTGATTCTGAAAAACGCCACCATCACTGAATTCGAACCGGCGCAAATCCGCGAAGGGATCGATATCGCCATTGAAGGTGACAAAATTGCGGCTGTCGGTAACGGGCTCCATTCCCGTTACCCGGGCGCGGAAGTCAAAGAGATGAACGGCAAACTGGTGATGCCGGGGATCGTCTGCTCCCATAACCATTTCTATTCCGGCCTGTCACGCGGCATTATGGCGAATATCGCGCCAAGCCCGGATTTTATATCCACCCTGAAAAACCTGTGGTGGCGGCTCGACCGCGCGCTGGATGAAGAATCCCTCTATTACAGCGGCCTTATCTGCTCCCTCGAAGCGATCAAAAGCGGCTGTACCTCGGTGATTGACCACCACGCCTCACCAAACTATATCGCCGGTTCCCTGAAAACCCTGCGCGACGGCTTTCTGAAAGCTGGTCTGCGCGGAATGACCTGCTACGAAACCACCGACCGCAACGGCGGCCTGAAAGAGCTGGAAGCCGGGGTTGAGGAAAATATCGCCTTTGCGGAGCTTATCGACAGCGAACGCAAAAGCGGTAAATCCCGCTATCTGGTGGAAGCACATATCGGGGCGCACGCACCGTTTACCGTGGCGGATGACGGCCTGAAAATGCTGCGCGAGGCGATTAAGAAAACTGGCCGCGGTCTGCACATCCATGCGGCGGAAGACAGTTATGACGTCTCTTTCAGCCATGATAAATACGGCAAGGATTTGCTGATCCGCCTGGGTGAGTTTGATCTGATTGATGAAAAGACCCTGATCGCCCACGGCCTGTATCTTTCTTCCGCAGATATTGATCTGCTGAATAAAAAAGATGGATTCTTGGTTCACAACGCCCGCTCCAACATGAACAACCACGTCGGCTACAACCACCGTCTGGGTGACTACAACAACGTGGTGCTCGGCACGGACGGTATCGGCTCCGATATGTTAGAAGAAATGAAGTTTGCTTTCTTCAAACACCGTGATGCAGGCGGCGCTATGTGGCCGGATAGTTTCACCCGCTTCCTGTGGAACGGCAACCGCTTACTGGCACGTAACTTCGGCAAACAGTTCGGCCGCGTGGAAACCGGGTATCAGGCTGACCTGACCATCTGTGATTACACACCGCCGACACCGTTTGTCGGGGATAACCTGCCGGGCCATCTGGCCTTCGGTTTAGGCTCCAACAGTGTGAACAGCGTGATGGTGGATGGTGTGATGGTGTATGAAAACCGTCAGTTCCCGTTTGATATCGAGCCGCTCTTTGCAGAAGCACGCAAAGCCGCGAAAAAGATGTGGGCCCGGATGGACGCACTGTAATAAAAAAACCATGACCTGCGGCACTGCCGCAGGTCTGAAGAGCAATGTAGGGGTAACCCATGATAGAACAATTTTTCCGCCCTGCCACCTTAACGCAGGCAACTGAGCTGAAACAACGCTTTCAGAAAAACGCCGTCTGGTTTGCGGGCGGCAGTAAACTGAATGCGGTACCGACCGGAACTGACCGCACTGTCGCTATCTCACTGTCACTGCTGCCGCTGCAATCCATTGAGTGGCAGGACGGCATTCTGCGTATCGGTGCGGTTGTCACGCTGGAAGCGCTGCGTGAAAGCCCGCTGATCCCGCGTGCGCTGTATGACGCGCTCGGTTTTGTCTATTCACGCCATATCCGTAACCAGGCCACCATCGGCGGGGAGATAGCCGCCTGTCAGCGTGAACATGCGCTGCTGCCGGTACTGCTGGTGCTGGATGCGCAGGTTCAGCTGGCCAGCAATGATGTGATCCCGCTGGAAAGCTATCTCACCGCACCGGATGACCGCCTGATCACCCATCTGATTTTACAGGACCCGTTCCGCCGCTGTGCCACCCGCACTGTCCGCGAAACCGCGGACGGCTGGTCTGTCGTCACCGCCGCGGTGGCTCTGACCGGCAATAATGAGCAGCGGATTGCGGTTGACGGAGTTGGCTGTGGTATCAGCCGTCTGCAACAGATTGAGGCGAAAAACCTCAGCGGGGAAGCGCTGGAGAAAGCCGTCAGTCAGGCCGTGAATCCGAAAGCGGATTTGCTGGGTAGTGAAGAGTACAAACGCTATATCACCGGAATTTTAGTTTCAGACCTGCTGACAGACTGCCGGCAAATGGGGGAGGAATAAGAAATGAACGTCCATTTTATACTTAACGGCACCCCGCATTCACCCGATTGCATTCCGGGCGAAAACGTCCGCAACATTCTGTTCAGCCTGGGTATGCACTCTGTACGTAACAGCGATGACGGCTACGGCTTCGCAGGTTCTGACGCCATTTTATTCAACGGCCGTATTGTCAATGCCTCGCTGCTGATCGCCGCCCAGCTGGAAGGCGCAGTGATTGAAACCGCCGAATCACTCGGCAAATGGAATGAGCTGAGTGATGTTCAGCAGGCGATGGTGGATGTGGGTGTGATCCAGTCCGGTTATAACGACCCGGCCGCTGCCCTGATCCTGACTGATCTTATCAAGCGCATTCCGGAACCGGATCGCGATCAGATTGATGATGCGCTTTCCGGTCTGTTCAGCCGTGACGCCGGTTATCAGCAATTCTATGAAGTTATTGATCTGCTGGTAAAACGCCGCAAAGATCCGCACTACAAAGCCGATAACGCACCGGCCTTCCGCGATGACCTGACGGTTGTCGGGAAAGTCACTCCGAAAACGGATGCGGCCGTTATGGTGCAGGCAAAACCGTGCTATGTGGAAGACCGCATTCCGGCCAATACCTGTGTCATCAAAATGCTGCGCAGTCCGCACGCTCACGCACTGATCACTCACCTGGATGTCAGTAAAGCGGAAGCCCTGCCGGGCGTGGTACATGTGATTACCCACAAAAACTGTCCGGATGTGTATTACACCCCGGGCGGACAGAGTGCACCGGAACCGTCTCCGCTTGACCGCCGGATGTTCGGTAAAAAACTCCGTCACGTCGGTGACCGTGTGGCAGCCGTTGTGGCAGAAAACGAAGCTATCGCACTGAAAGCATTATCCTTAATTGAAGTCGGATATGAAGTGCTTCAGCCGGTACTGTCTATCGATGAAGCCAAAGCCGATGGCGCACCGCTGGTGCATGATGAGCCGGTGATTTATGTTAACGGTGCACCGGCTGACCTGGCAGAACAGAATAAGAACGCGGCAGATCGCGGCGAACATTTGCAGATTAATTTCCCGATCGGCGCAAAACCGTGCAAAAACATTGCTGCGGGTGTTCACGGACATATCGGAGATCTGGATAAAGGCTTCGCGGAAGCAGATACCGTTATCGAGCGCACCTATGAATCCCGCCAGGTTCAGCAGTGCCCGACCGAACCGCATATCTGCTACACCTACATGAACGGTGACCGTCTGGTGATCCACGCGTCCACTCAGGTGCCGTGGCACTTACGCCGCCAGGTGGCGCGTATTCTCGGCCTGAAACAGAACAAAGTGCATGTGATCAAAGAGCGTGTCGGCGGCGGCTTCGGCTCCAAACAGGATATCCTGCTGGAAGAGGTCTGTGCGTGGGCAACGTATGTTACCGGCCGGCCGGTATCATTCCGTTACACCCGTGAAGAAGAGTTTATCGCGAACACCAGCCGCCATGTGGCGAAAGTGAAAATCAAACTGGGCGCGAAAAAAGACGGGAAAATCACCGCCATCAACATGGAATTCCTGGCGAACACCGGCCCTTACGGTAACCACTCACTTACTGTGCCAAGTAACGGCCCGGCGCTGTCACTGCCGCTCTACCCATGTGACAACATCGATTTTCAGGTAACGACTTACTACTCCAACATCTGTCCGACCGGGGCATATCAGGGTTACGGGGCACCGAAAGGTAACTTCGCCCTGACCATGATCCTGGCCGAACTGGCGAAAGAGCTGAATATCGATCTGCTGGATCTGATTGAAACCAACCGCGTGCATGAAGGCCAGGAACTGAAGATCCTCGGCGCTATCGGCGAAGGTAAAATGCCGACTTCCGTGCCGACCGCCACCAGCTGCGCCCTCGGCCCGATCCTGAAAAAAGGCCGTGAGCTTATCGACTGGGATTCCCCGCGCAAACAGGACGGCGACTGGAAAACCGGACGCGGCGTGGCGATTATCATGCAGAAATCGGGGATTCCGGATATCGACCAGGCAAACTGTATGGTCAAACTGGAATCTGACGGCACCTTTATCGTCCACTCCGGTGGTGCGGATATCGGTACCGGCCTCGATACCGTGGTCAAAAAACTGACCGCCGAAGTGCTGTGCTGCTGTCCGGATGATGTCCATGTTATCTCCGGAGATACTGACCACGCGCTGTTTGATAAAGGGGCATATGCCTCCTCCGGCACCTGTTTCTCCGGTAATGCGGCGAAAATGGCGGCAGAGAATCTGCGCAAAAAAATCCTGTTCCACGGTGCGGCGCAAATCGGTGAGCCGGTGGAGGATGTCACCCTTGCGACTCCCGGAGTGGTGAGCGGTAAGAAAGGTGAAATCAGTTTCGGGGATCTGGCGCACGCTGCCGAAGGCGGTACCGGGTTTGGTGTGCTGGTGGCTAACGCCAGTTATATCACACCGGACTTTGCCTTCCCGTACGGAGCAAACTTTGCCGAAGTAGCGGTGAACACCCGTACGGGTGAAATCCGTCTGGATAAATTCTACGCCCTGCTCGACTGCGGTACGCCGGTAAACCCGGATCTGGCCTTAGGTCAGATTTACGGTGCCTCCATGCGCGCTATCGGCCACAGTATGTCAGAAGAGATCCGCTACGACGCCAAAGGTGTACCGCTGACCCGCGACCTGAAAACCTACGGCGCACCGAAGATCGGCGATATCCCGCGTGATTTCCGTGCCTTCCTGGTGCCGAGTGATGATCAGGTCGGTCCGTACGGTGCGAAATCCATCTCTGAAATCGCAGTTAACGGCGCAGCTCCGGCTATCGCCACTGCCATTCATGATGCCTGCGGTGTCTGGCTGCGTGAATGGCACTTCACACCGGAAAAAATCCTGCGCGGCCTGGGCAAAATGTAATTAAAACCAACCCGCCCTCACCGGTTCCGGTGAGGGCTTTTTGTAAGCAGAGGAGTCAGCTATGTCGTCTGAACATACCGTCAAAGCGGTACTCGGGAAGTTTCTGGATATCACCCGCGTAGTGACCTCGATGGACGATCTGCCCGGTGCAGTCCGCCTGATCGACGACGGACTAATGCTAATCCGGCACGGAAAAATAGAGTGGTTCGGACAGTGGGAAGAGGGAAAGCATCTGATCCCGGAAGCTGTCCGTGTCCGCGATTACACCGGGAAACTGGTGGTACCCGGCTTTATTGATACCCACGTTCACTATCCGCAGAGTGAGATGATTGGTGCTCACGGCGAGCAGTTACTCGAATGGCTTAACCGCCATGTATTCCCGACCGAAAAACTGTATCAGGATATTGATTACGCCCGTGAAATGTCGGCGTTTTTTATCAAACAACTGCTGCGCAACGGAACCACAACCGCACTGGTCTTCAGTACTGTTCACCCGGAATCGGTCAATGCCCTGTTTGATGCGGCAAGCCAGCTCAATATGCGACTTATCACCGGTAAAGTGATGATGGACAGAAACGCGCCGGACTATCTCACCGACACACCGGAAAGCAGTTACGAAGAATGTAAGGCGCTGATTGAACGCTGGCACAAGAACGGACGACTGCTCTACGCCATCACCCCGCGTTTTGCACCGACCTCCAGCCCGGAACAGCTGGCAGTGTGTCAGCGGCTGCGCGAAGAGTATCCGGATACCTGGGTTCACACTCATCTTAATGAAAATAAAGCAGAAATTGAGTGGGTAAAAGAACTCTATCCGGACAGCAAAAACTACCTGGATGTCTATCACCACTACGGGCTGACCGGCGAACGCAGCGTGTTTGCGCACTGTATCCATCTTGAGGAAGAAGAGTGGGACTGCCTGCACGACACCGGCTCGGCAGTGGCGTTTTGCCCGACATCAAACCTCTATCTCGGCAGCGGCCTGTTTAATCTGAAAAAAGCGCTGGCGAAAAAAGTGAAAGTCGGGATTGGTACGGATGTCGGTGCCGGGACGACCTTCAACATGCTGCAAACACTGAGTGAAGCCTACAAGGTGATGCAGTTACAAAAAACCTGTTTAACCGCCTTTGAAGCCTTTTATCTCGCCACGCTCGGCGGGGCACATTCATTAGGGCTGGATAACTGTATCGGTAACTTTGCCGCCGGCAAAGAAGCGGATTTTGTGGTACTTGAACCGACCGCGACCCCGCTCCAGCAGTTGCGTTATGACAACTCACGCACGCTGGCGGAGAAACTGTTTGTGATGATTGCGCTTGGTGATGACCGCACAATTTACCGGACTTACATCGATGGACGCCTAGTCTATGAACGGACCTGACGGACACCAATGCAGTGATTAAAACACATTTTCATTTCATTCTCGGGGTCTGCAATTATGTCTGATAATACAACACCGGATAACACCGGGGCGGCAGCGAAAGGCGCACTTGATGCGTATTTTAAAATCTCCGCCCGCGGCAGCAGCGTCAAACGGGAGATTCTGGCAGGAGTCACCACCTTCCTCGCCATGGTCTATTCTGTCATCGTCGTCCCCTCTATGCTCGGTAAAGCCGGATTCCCGCCGGGCGCTATTTTTGTCGCCACCTGTCTCGTCGCCAGTATCGGTTCTCTGATGATGGGATTGTGGGCAAACCTGCCGATGGCTATCGGCTGTGCTATCTCACTCACCGCCTTTACTGCATTCAGCCTGGTGCTCGGGCAGCAAATCAGTATTCCGGTTGCGCTCGGCGCGGTCTTCCTTATGGGTGTAATTTTTACCCTGATTTCTGTTACCGGGGTGCGAAACTGGATCCTGCGAAACCTGCCGATGGGGATAGCCCACGGCACCGGGATTGGTATCGGCCTGTTCTTACTGCTGATCGCCGCCAACGGCGTCGGCCTTGTGATCAAAAACCCGCTGGAAGGTCTGCCGGTGGCAATGGGGGCGTTTACCTCTTTCCCGGTGGCGATGTCGCTGGTCGGGCTGGCGGTGATTGTCAGTCTGGAAAAAATGCACGTGCCGGGCGGAATACTGCTGGTGATTGTCGGGATTTCGGTTATCGGCCTGATTGTTGACCCGAATGTCACCTATCAGGGGCTGATCGCCATGCCGTCACTGAGTGGTGCAGACGGTAAATCCCTGATCTTCAGTATGGATATTATGGGTGCGCTGCAAACGGCGGTTCTGCCGAGTGTGCTGGCACTGGTGATGACGGCAGTGTTTGATGCTACCGGTACCATCCGTGCAGTCGCCGGGCAGGCCAATCTGCTGGATAAAGATAATCAGATTATCAACGGCGGCAAAGCGCTGACCGTGGACTCCGTCAGCTCCATTATCTCCGGTGTGGTAGGTGCCTCTCCGGCGGCAGTGTATATTGAATCCGCAGCAGGAACGGCCGCAGGCGGGAAAACCGGGCTGACTGCCGTGACCGTCGGCGTACTGTTCCTGCTGATCCTGTTCTTCTCGCCGCTCTCTTATCTGATCCCGGGGTATGCAACCGCACCGGCACTGATGTATGTCGGCCTGCTGATGCTGAGTAATGTGGCAAAACTGGATTTCGATGACTCCGTCGATGCGATGTCCGGACTGGTGTGTGCGGTCTTTATCGTACTGACCTGTAATATCGTCACCGGTATTATGCTGGGCTATGTCACCCTGGTGATTGGCCGCCTGGTGGCAAAAGAGTGGCGCAAACTCAACACCGGCACTGTGATTATTGCCATCGTGTTAGTCGCGTTCTATGCGGGCGGATGGGCTATCTGATCCATAGTTTGAGATTTTTTCCGGGGCGCGCGGTGTGCCCCGTTCTGTTATCCCCCGCCGGCAGCACGCTGCTTTCTTATTCATACATCAGCCTTCCCTGTATATCCGCAATACTGATTGTAACAATACACCCGGCATTGAAATGCAGAAAATCGGACTCGATCCCGTCAGAAAAAATAACACCATTTTCCGGCATCTGCGATTCAAGCTGTAATGTCATCGTATTATCAATCGCGCCGAAAACCAGTGAGGTTCCGGTCATCCGCCCCGGAAAAGGCTCCCGCACACTGTATTGCAGCCGCTTTTCATCCCAGCCGATACCGGCGCGCAGCGGATGAGAACTCCCGCCGGTCACCCCCAGCGCACCGGCCAGAACAGACTGTAACCAGCCTGTCGAGCCAAGCCCTGTCGAGACAATCACCCCGGAGGAAGACTGGGCTTCCGCCTGTCCGCCGTGACTGAGAATATAGCGGGCCGATGTGTGACTTTTCGGCCCGATAAACAGGTCATTGACCGCCAGCATCTGCTGTCCGTCATTGGTGACCGCCTGCGCAAAACTCAGGACTTTCGATGGCATATCCCGGTTCAGTGTCCGTGTCACCACAGACTCCAGCTGCGGCAGCTCAAAAGGCAGCAATATGCCATCCCAGCGCGCCGGGTCCGGATTAACCGCAATCACCGGCTGACCGTTCAGGTATTTCAGGGTATTTGCCACCAGCCCGTCCCGGCCTATGATCACCACAATATCGCGCTCAGAAAACTGATACCCCGGCAGCAGCGTGCGATCCGGAATCTGTACATGCCCCATCTGCTGCAAAACACGTTTCGCCTCTGTCAGCTGTGCCCGGTAACGATCATGCTCAGCAAGATAATCACTCACTGAAATACCGTTATGCTCCAGATAAAACTTCGCCTGCGGCCAGGTATTGAAACGATCGATCAGCTCCTGTAACCGGGTTTTCTGCGTGATCAGCACAAACCGTACCTCATCCCGGCGGCTCATACTTTGCTCCCTCTTTTCATCATCTGACTGAACATATCCGGCGCGATATTCAGCTCACCAATTTTTCCGGCATTCTGTGCCAGTGATTCAAAGGCCATCGCCATCAGCTGCTCCGGTGCCATCCGGCTCAGTGCAAGGGCTTTGAGATTTTCCACCGGCAGTTCGCGGTACGCTTTCATTTTGGTTTCAATCGCGTAAACATCCGCGTCGGACTGAACCCGCTGATTATCCGCGCTGAGCGTAACCAAAGTCTGACGCTGCTGCTCCTCGCCAATCTCTGCCGCCAGCCGTTCCTGTGCCATTACCGCCTGCTCGCGCAGCAGTGTGCGTTCATTTTCCAGCCGGGATTCCTCTATCTGCTGCTCTTTTTTCTGAACAGAGAGATCAGTCTCCAGCTCCGCCTCTTTTATCGTGCGCTCCTGCTCAACAGACGATTTTCGCCGCGCATAAATCGCGTCATCCGCTTCTTTCAGCAGAGATTCCCTGGCTTCCGCTTCAAGTGCACGGGCTGTTTCCGGTGTCGGGGTAATGGCCGTGACAGAGAAATCCAGGATAGTGACCCCCAGCGCTTCAACCGCCGCCTGCTGCGCCAGGCGTGACTGCACCAGTGCCACCAGCGACTGGCTGAGCAATAATGCGCGGCGCAGCGGCGTGGATTGGATCTCCGCCTGGATAATAGTTTGTGCCGCGCGGACAATCCGGTCATTCAGTTTCATCGGATCGTCGGTCGTGTAGGTTTTTCCGTCCCGGTTCAGCACAAAGTTAAGCACCCCGGCCGTTTTTTCCGGCGCGCTGACCTGAAAGGAGAGTTGCCCCTGAACACGCAGGCTCTGGAAATCCGCCGTCTGGAAATTGAAAATAAACGGAGTTTCCTGCGCCGTTAGCGGCAATGCCGCGACTGATGTGGTCGCGCTGTTGTACCAGAAACTCAGACCCAGCCCCTGACGTTTGACATTACCGTTTACGGAACGGATAACAAATGTGGACGGGTCAGCTTTAAAGAATTTTAAATTAAACATAGTATCACCTCATTAGTGTCGTTATGACAATACCGATATAGTGACTTATTGACACTATTTATGTCAAGCTGAATTAGTGTCTGAATGACATTTAATTTGCAATCCGGCTTCCTGTCCTTACAATAGAATGACTTATCCCCGATTTCAGGATGTGACACTAATGGATGAACAAACTTACCTCTCCGGTTATCAGCGCCGTGATTTTTTATCGCCCCTGGTGACCGTTGATGCCGTGCTTTTCACTTATCACAATGAAACACTGCATGTACTGCTGGCCGAACGCGCGGAACATCCGGAGAAAGGCAAATGGGGACTGCCCGGCGGATTTGTTGATGAGACACAGGACAAGACTCTGGAAGATACCGTACTGCGGAAGCTGCGGGAAAAAACCGGTGTAACGCCGCCGTACATTGAGCAGTTATGTACAGTCGGCAATGATCAGCGGGATAAACGCGGCTGGTCAGTCACCGTCTGCTATACCGCGCTGATTGCCATGCAGGCGTGTGAAAAACAGATTAATACAGTTAATTCAGTCAGATGGATACCGCTGAATGAAGCAGAAAATATGACACTGGCATTTGATCATCAGTTACTTATCCGTCAGGCCAGAGCGCGACTGCGCCAGAAATCCCTCTATTCCGTCGTGCCGGGATTTGCCCTGCCGGACACCTTTACCCTGCCGGAATTGCAGCACGTTCATGAGATTCTGATTGGTCAGCCGATTCAGAAAAAATCATTCCGCCGCCGTCTGGAACAGGCTGATTTGCTGATTGATACCGGCGAAAAACGGGCTGAACGCGGTCGTCCGGCGGCGCTGTACCGCCTGAAACCGGAATCAAAGGATTACCGTTTTATCCGTAATCTGGAGACGGACGGGGAATAACACAGTGTTGCATCCGGACTATTTTCTGACGGCTTCCGCGATCGTCAGCAGCACATCCGGGCTTTTTACATTGGGATAAACGCCACTGAACGGGATGACAATGTAACGCCCGTTTTTGACCGCGTCGAGGTGAGACAGCGCCGGATGATTTGCCAGCCAGGCTTTTTTCTTTTCTGCCGGTGACCAGACCGCATCCGCGAGAATGATATAGTCAGGCTGTTTATCCAGTAAGATTTCCGGGGAGACGTGGATACCTGCCATCGGCATGTTTATAAAGGTATTTTCTCCTCCTGCCAGGGTGATAATTTCGGTCATAAACCCTTTTTTTCCCTGTGACATCAGGGTGTCGCTCTGACTGTCGAGGTAAAAGATCGTGGGTTTACGGGAAAGCGGCGGCAGGGCTTTTACCTGTGCCAGCGTGGCATCAATGCGGGCAACGGCGGCATCCGCCTCTTTTTCCCGCCCGAGGATCTGTCCCAGCCGGTACAGATCCATTTTAATACTGTCAAATCCGCTGTATGCCTGACGTTCACAGGCAAATGCCATCAGATAGCTGCCGATACCTGCACGTTGCAGATCGTTTTGTCCGCCCATTGAGGCCATAAAAGCAGAGGAAAAACCGGCCACGACAAAATCCGCCCCGGAGGCGATCAGTTTCTCGGTGGCGGGATATTTGGCCGAAAAAACCGGAATGCCCTGATAACGCCCGGAGGTTACCGCCTCCGCCGAATCATCAATATAACTGACACCCAGCATCTGCTGTCCCGCATCCAGCGCCAGCACCATATCGGCGGCATGCTGGTTCATAGCTATGATATGCTGCGGCGGCGCGGGCTTATCCCACACAGGCTCACAATGCTTTCCCGCCGCAGCACCGGCGGACAGCAGCAAAAACACCGCACTGACAGCATAGCGGGTAATCCTCATCTTATTTATGCTCCGCCAGCAATGACGGAACCACTCTTCCCCGCTCTATCTGTTCAGAAACAAACAAATGAATTTCTTCCGGGGTGGTCAGGCGATACCATAAGTTATCCGGATAAACCGTCACCAAAGGCCCCTGATTACAGGGATACTGGCAGTGCGAGCGGGTCAGCAGCACGCCGTTTTCATTTTCAAACAGGTTGCGTGCCGCAAGCTGATGGCGCAGCTGCGTCAGCAGTGATTTAGCACCACGGCAGACACAGCGCGGCCCCATACAGAAGAAAAGGTGATAGCGGTACGGCGGTGTTTTTTCCCAGTTCGGATTCGATTCTGCTTTCGGCTCACGGCTGTTTGACTGTTTTTCCAGTTCCGTCATCACGTCACCGGCCTGTTTGGCATCAGTCTCCGCATCCGCCCCGGTAAGTACACACAAACTCCGGAATACCTGTAACTGCGGATAATGTTCCGCAATCGTCTGCACCAGAGCCGACGTCAGGGACATCAGTTTTTCAGCAGGTTGTGCCGGATCAGTCAGCACCATCAGCAGGACACAGCGGGTATCTTGTGTGACCGTTTCTCCCAGCTGATGTAATACCGCCCCGCTGTCCGCGCAGCAGGCGGTATCACCGGGAAAGCCCTTCTCACTGAGCGATAGCCAGAAATCCGCAGATAAGCACGCCTCATTCCGCAACGTGTTCAGATACAGTGTGACATTCTTTCCCATAGCTCAGTATCCTCAGAAACGGTAGGTGTAACGCAGTTCAGCGGTTAACGGACGACCGAGGTTATCCACTTTTTCCAGGCCGTTGCTGGTCAGCCCTGCCGGGTAATCGCGATCAAACAGGTTTTCCACCAGCAGCGTGAATTTATGCTGCTGCGCATGATCCACATACAGATAGGCACTGGCATCAAACACGGTGTAATGGCCGTAGGTATCATTGCCGGATTTCAGCTCCCCCACATAACGGGCAGCCAGTTCCGCGCCCCACTGTTTCGCCGGTGCGTCATAACCGACACGGCCGCGGGTAAAGAGTTCCGGAATGTCGTTGAGTGTCGCGCCGTTCTTGGTATCCAGCCAGTTACGGGTGATATCCCCGGACACATACCAGGATTCATCAAAATTCAGTTTGGTGGAGAGCACCACGCCTTTGGTACGGATTTCACCGTCACCGTTCACCCATTTGTCGTATTTACCGACTTTCACTGTGGTGATCAGATCATTGATTTCACGCGCATAAGCCGTTGCACCGAACTGCCAGGCACCGCCATTTTCCCACTGTGTCAGATAATCAAATCCGGCTTCAATGTTTTTACTGGTTTCCGCTTTCAGATTGGCATCACCAATGGTTTGCTTGCTTTCATCATTCACAAACAATTGTTCAGCGTTCGGCAGTTTAAATGCCGTTCCCACCTGGCCGCGTAAATTGAGTTTTTCATTCACTTCATATTTGGTGCTCGCCATCCAGACGGTTGCATCCTGACCGCCCTCAAAGCGCTCATAACGCACGCCGAGACTCGGTTTCAGCTCCGGTAAGACCGGGATATCCGGCCGCACCTGCAAATACAGGGCATTGGCTTTTGCGGTATCCGTTTCGATCTTCATGACCTCATCTTTACCTTTGTACCACTGGTTATCTGTGCCGAGGACAAACTCATTATCCCCGAACAGGTAAGATTTGACCTGCGCCTGAATACCGTAGTCGCGGAATCCCCAGTAAGAATCGTCATTCTGGATATCCACAGAGCCGTCAGCCAGATAACGGCTGCGGTCATAGCGTGTATTCCAGTCATTAAGATGTGCACGGATTGAGTAACTGGTGTCCTGTGTCAGGAAATGCTCAAAGGAGACAGTCGCCAGATGGTGGTCACGCTTGTTCATTGCCTGGCGGTGATGGTTCGGGGACACCATATCCAGATCGGCCTGCGTATACTGGTAAAAACCCTGTAACTGCGCGGCATCCGCAATAGTTTGTGTGACCTGAACACCGACAGATGTCACGTCATAGCCACGTTTTTTCTGACCTATCGTCCCGTTGTAATCACTGTCCCGGTACGGCTGGTAACCGTCTGATTTGCTGCGGGTCACCCATGCCATCAGGCCGGTTTTGCCGATATCGTTATCAAACGCTTTCTCAACGTAGCCCTCTCCGTAGCGGCCTTTATCCGTATCCGCGCCGACACTGAATTCACCGGACAACACCTCTGAGGTCGGTTTTTTGGTGACGATATTAATTACACCGCTGATCGCCTGAGTACCGAAAGAGAGGCTCTGCGCCCCCTGCAACACTTCGATACGGTCGATAGCAATCAGCGGCAGGGTATCAAGATAGATCCCGCTGAACAGGCGGTTATTCAGACGAACACCGTCAATCAGAATTAAGGTGTCATCCGAGCGGCCGCCCATAAAAGAATATTTTCCGTAACCGTAAGCCCCCTGTCCCAGAGAAACATATAACCCCGGCACATATTGCTGTAATACCTGGTTTAAATCGGATGACGGCCCTGAACGCTGAATTTCCTCACGGGTAATGACCTGTAATTTATTCCCGTAGTCAGCCAGTTCATTAACGGTGGTGGATTCAATCGTTGAGGATCTGACAATAATAGTGTCATCATTATTCCCCTGTGTTCCGGCCTGCGCGCAGAACGATAACAGCACCATGGCGGATAATGGTGCCAATGAAAACTTAACTGATTTCATACCTTTCTCTTTTATTATTTTGTTGTGATACATGCCGTGAAGACAGAGTCACCCTGACTCATAATTTGACAATATACTGAATGAATTCAATGGGTAAATATGAGAACAGTTCTTTTTCCCGCTTTGTGAATACGAACAGATTCGGACGTCTTTTTCTTTAAATTCCTGTAGGCATCTGTGTCTTTTTTGTTTCATTTGTTAATTATCATTAATGGCAACTATTACCTTAAACCCATTAATTGATATGTTATAACATAACAAAATAAAAGTGAAAACAGATCAGATAATAAAAAGCCGCAGCCCCCGTACAACGGAGGCTGCGGCCTGAAAACTATTTAATTAATATTTTTCGAAGAATGACTGAATTTTCTGCGGATCAGTGGTTTGTGTCAGAGCCAGTTGCAGTAACACCCTGGCTTTTTGCGGATTCAGCCTGCCGGAAGCCACAAACCCGTACGCATCATCATCTACTTCCGCGTTACGTGTTGTATAGCCGGACGGAACCCGGCTGGCACGGACAACCACCACACCGTCTTTGGATGCAGCAGCTAATGCATCAAAAATACCCTTATACATATTGCCGTTACCCACTCCGGCACTGACAATCCCGGCATTTCCCTCTTCCCGCAGGGCTTTTACCGGCGCATCAGAGGCGTTGGCATAATTGTAAACAATACCGACTTTCGGCAGTTCACTGAGTTTACTGACATCAAACACCGCACCGGCCTGACGCGGCGGTGCAGCCTGATAATAAGTGACTTTGCCGTTATGAATAAATCCGGTATCACCGGCATTCACCGCTTCAAACGCCTGCACTTCCGTGGTATTCATTTTGACCACATCACGCCCGCTGATCACCTTGTCATTCATCACCATCAGAACGCCGCGATCCGCCGCAGATTTATCCGTTGCCAGCACCACTGCATTATAGAGATTCAGCGGGCCATCCGCGCCCAGCGCCGTAGACGGACGCATTGCCCCCACCAGTACAACCGGTTTATGGCATGAAACGGTCAGATCAAGAAAGTACGCGGTTTCTTCCAGCGTATCGGTGCCGTGTGTGATCACGAATCCGTCCGTTTTATCACACGTCCGGTTAATTTCCTTTGCCAGCGTCAGCCACACCTTGTCATTCATATCCTGTGAGCCGATATTCACAATCTGCTCGCCACTGAGATCCGCCAGTGCCTTTACTTCCGGTACCGCGTCAATCAATGCATCTACACCCACCTTTCCGGCCTGATAACCGGACGAAACCGACGATTCCCCGCCACCGGCAATGGTGCCGCCGGTCGCCAGAACCGTCACGGAAGGAAGTGCAAAAGCCGGGGTCATAAAGAGAGAAATCAATGCTGACAGCAGAATCTTGTTGCGGTTTTTCATACCTGAATACTCCATTGCTCAGTAGAATTATAAATAGCCGATTAATAAATATAGAACTAATTAGATATTTAAATTCACCTTACGAAGAATATTCACAGTAAGATGCTAAAAATGAGATCGGTGACGGGGTTTTACAGCAGTAATTCAGGCTCAGCCTGACTGACCTGCCGGAAAGATCAACACGATACAGGTCAGAAAGCGGAAGCAGAACAACAATCACATCAGACGGCGGCTCAGCGTCTCCGACGGTTTTTCATTAAACAGACGCTGATAGTCAGTGGCAAACTGCCCGAGATGCCAGAATCCCCACTGCATTGCTGCATCTTTGACAGTGGTCTGTTTTGAATACGGGCTGACCAGCTCACGGCGCACAGCATTCAGACGGATCGTTTTCAGATAGGCATTAGGGCCGATCCCCAGTACCTGCTGGAAAGCATTTTGCAGCGTGCGGCGGCTGACATACAGCTCATTACACAGCTCCAGGACTGTCACCGGTTCGGTGGCGTTCTCGAACAGATACTCACGGGCTTTGGATACCAGTTTCAGATAGTTCACGCGGTTGGTGTAGTGCTCATCCGCCACGGTACTGGCATCTTCCAGTAACCCGAGGAATGCGGTCAGCAGGTTGTGGCTCAGGACACGGCTGACGGTTCGGTTACGTTCCTGCTCAATTTTGGAGTGCCAGAGGGCATGGCGGATATACTGCCAGATCGCCTCTTTTTTGAAGGGGTTCACGCCCACAGCCGGATTTTCGCTGAGCAGATTCATCAGCCGTTCCGGGTTTTGCAGCACGACAGAGTGTTTTTTCAGGATATCGTGAGAGATCACCAGCCCCTGAATATGATAGTCATCCGGCGTGCTCAGCTCAAATTCTTTGCCGCCCGGACGCACCGCGATTTTCTGCCGGCACAGCATCTGATTGCCGATATAACCGGTATTCTGCTGTTCCCCGGGAATACCGAACCAGAACGCATTCGGCCAGACCATACAGGACTGACGCAGGGACAGATTGGTGTATTCGTGGAACACCTGAAGCCCGTCAAACAGGGTTTCGGTCAGTTCACCTTCAAACCGCCCCGGCGTCAGCTGATCATAAAGCTGCTGCCAGGCTGTAATGGCACAGGCCTGATCATAGGCATCATGGGTATAACGTTGTGTAAAATTCTGCTCGATCACGATAGGTCTGAGATCGCGGTCATGCGGCACTTCATCATTAAGGTGATGTAAATCGGGTGTGATTTTTTTCATCATTATTTTTCCCCAAAAATGAACGGCCGCCATAAATGTTAACCGGCGACCAATTGCTGCCAGAAATCGGGATGAGGATTCGGTACGACCATGCTGTAAACCAGCGCACCTTTATCTGCGGCGACTTGTGATGCGGCTTTTTTGGCGGTTTCGACGTCTGCGACATCGCCGCTCATCACAAAGTAACATTTACCCCCGATACCATACGCCATATGAAGACGGATTAACGTGACGCCGGCTGCTTTAACAGCAAAATCCGCTGCCTCAATGCAGGTCGCGACACTAAAGGTTTCCACGACCCCGACGGCTTCACGGGCATTCACATCTGTTACGCCGCCGATAGCAGGCAGTACATCCGGGTGAATATTACTGAGCAGAAACTCATCCACCACCTGTGCGCCGCCTTTTTCAACACCACACTGCATTGCCTGCTGTGCGGCAGCAACATCACCGCCGACCATCACCACATATTTGCCGGGACACACGGTTTTGCCCATCAGCAGGGTGACTTCCGCACTTTTGAGCATAAAATCGGTGACTTCCATCCCTTTGGCGATACTGGACAGTTCCACCATCGCAATTGCACTGTGCATAGTTATTCCTTCTCTATCGTGACAGCCGTGCTGTCAATATGACGAACCACACCACTGATACTGGCGTGAACCGGCGCACCCAGTGCTTTTTCCGGGATGGCGGCGATCAGCATACCCGCCGTGACTTTATCCCCTTCGCGGACAACCGGCACCGCCGGGGCTCCGATATGCTGGCGTAACGGAATAATCACCTGCTGCGGCGCATAGATCTCATCGGTCATCGGCGCTTTGTGCATAAATTCCGTCAGTTCCAGACGGCGGACCAGGCGTTTGACCGGCAACATACGGTGCTGAGCCATCGGATCTTCCGGGCGCAGTTCACCTTCGTAGCGGATACCTTCTTCGCGCAGCTTCACTTTCAGCATCTGGTTGAGGCGCATCGGCGAAATTTCCACCGGGCAGGACCAGGCTTCGCAAATCGCACATTCCGAACAGGTCAGTGCCGCAACGACTGCTGACGGCGCGGAGATCTGCTCATACCCGACCGCGCGGACAATCAGGTGCGGCGGCAGTTCGTGACCGATCATATGACGCGGACAGAGCTCGGTACACATTCCGCACTGTTCACATACGGTGCGCGCCTGGTTGATCACCGTGCGCTCCGAACGGGTCCGGCGCTGAATTAAAATATGATCATCCGGCAGGACTAATAAGCCGCCGGTGGTTTTGGTCACAGCATCATCAAGGGATGTCTGTAACTTACCCATCATCGGCCCGCCGTTGATATACGCCGGGTTACTGATGGTGGCTCCGCCTGCCAGTGCCAGCACTTCACGCAGTGTGGTGCCGACCGGGACGGAAACGGTAACAGGATGATGAACCGCGCCGTTCACCGTCAGGACACGGTGTATCACGGCCTGTTCCTGTTCAACGGCATACGCCACATTGATCAGGGTCTGCACATTACTGACCACCACACCGACAGACAGCGGCAGTGCCGCAGGCGGCACACGACGGCCGGTCGCCAGCCAGATAGTGATCACTTCATCACCGGCCGGATAGACATCCGGCAGGATATGCAGACGGACAGAGTCCGGCACGCGGGCATTCAGGATATCAATAGCAGCCTGATGCTTACCTTTGATGGCAATAATGCCCTCTTTCGCCCCGGTGGCACGCATCGCATAGAGCAAACCGCGGATCATCGCATCCGCCTCACGAACAGCCAGCTGCTGATCCACCTGCAAAAGCGGCTCACATTCAGCCGCATTGACCAGATAAATTTCAGCCTGTGCCGCCAGCTTGACGTGGGTAGGGAAACCCGCCCCGCCCGCGCCGACAACCCCTGCATCCTGCACACGCTGACGAATGATTTCGGGTCCGCACTCATGCAGACCCGGCATCAGATTACTCATCGCGGTTTCCCTCCTGTTTTACCCGGTAGCGGCTGCCGCGTTTGCGCAGTTTGCCCTGCTTAAACAGGTTTTCCAGCACATCACGGCTGTCCTCTATCAGGCAGCTGAAATACATGGCCGCTTCTCCGGCGGTCACGCCGTGGCGGTGTTTCGCTTCAGCGGCAAAGGTCATCATGGCATCCGCATCCGGCGCAGCGGCAGAAACAGCCGCCGCCGGAGCCGGTTCAGAAGCCGGAACCGGTGCCGGAGACTGCGGTTTTACCTTAACCGGCACACCGCTGAACCCGGTGACCAGCCATTCGGTATCACCATCCGGACGACCGATGACCTTGTGGCCAATCACTTTACCGGTGCGGTTTGCGGCAGCAATCCCCGCATCCACCGCCGCACGGCACGCCGCCAGATCACCCTCAACGACAAGCGTCACCATCCCCGGGATCACCATTTCATAGTTAAGGATGCGGACATTGGCCGACTTCAGCATCGCATCCGCCGCATCAATGCCGGACACCAGGCCGTATACTTCCAGTAATCCCAGTGAATCGATCATGACCTTTCTCCTGTGTTAATGACTGAACTGACGACTGACTGCGCTACTCAGGCGCGCTGAATAGGATTGCGCGCGATATCCAGAACAGCTTCACTGAATGCATCACAGGCGGCTTTACATGCTGCCTGGCTGCCGGTCAGGAAAGCAGCTGAGTAGTTGGTTTCTGACGGAGGCGGCACGTAAGTCGCCAGCTGAACATCCGCGGCTTTCAGTGCGGCATCAATCCCGAAAGTGGCTTCCAGCGGCGGTGCCACCAGATAGGCAATCGGATCACCGTGTTTGATTTTGTCGCCGTCAGACAGATAAGAACCGGTACGGGAGATCAGATGCGCCAGGAATGCCGTATCGTCTTTGTCGTTCGCCCACTGAAAAGCAGGGCCTGACTCAATAGTTGCCATCATGGAATCCAGACCCGCGCGGACTTCCGCCGGGTTAGGACCACCGAGGATAATCATCACTTCACCGGCGGTCGGTGACGGTGAGTTTGACGCCCCTGCATACAGGGAACGTCCGTAAACCACTTCCACGAGGGCTTGTTTGGTCGCTTCGTCAGCGGCGATATACGCAACATCATCAGAGTCAACAGTGATAAGGCCCAGGCTGCGGATGTGTTTCGGTAACTTCAGTTCACGGCAGAAATCTTCGTGTGCATTGGCGATAAGACGCATCGCTGTCACGTTCGGCCGGATAAGATCTAATGCAGGCATATTCAGTTCCCCGTTAACGGTTCATGTTGATACCGGACGCTTTCTGCTCCAGCATGCGTTTGGCTAAATCGACGATAACTGCGGCGGCTTCCACCGGTGGTGTACCCGCGCGGTGAATGTTCGAGATACAGGTGCGGTCAGCTTCCACCGTGCCCGCAACTGTCGGTGAGTACACCGCGTAGCAGGAGAGGCTTTCGGACTGACCCAGCCCCGGACGTTCACCCACCAGCAGGATTACCACTTTCGCGCCGAGCACTTCACCGGCCTGGTCTTCAATTTTCACGCGGCCGTAACGGACGAAGAACGGTGTGCCCACTTTCAGACCGGACTGCTCCAGACCTTTCATCAGCGGCGGCAGAATTTCGTCGTAGTTTGCAGTAATCGCATCGGTGGACAGACCATCAGAGATAATGACCTGCACATCCGGCGCCTGCACACACTTGGTTTTCAGCAGTTCGATGGATTCTTTATTCAGAATACGGCCCATATCCGGACGGGTCAGATACTGGTTTTTGTCTGTGATTTCAGACTGTAATTCCAGCAGGTTCTGTTTTTTCACCCATTCCGCCGGGACTTCTTTCAGGACGGTATCTTTGGAACGCGAGTGGTCAGCCAGGAAGCGCAGCAGGCTCTGGGTGCGCGGACGCACACCGGCACGGCCGGAGCAGACACGGGAACCGGTGCTGTTACGCAGTTCCTGTAACACTTCCGCACGGTGCGGGTTCTGCACGCCGATCCACTGTTTCGCTTCCGGTGAACCGAGATCCCACTCAACGGATTCAACAGACGTATTACCCTGATTCAGCACAGCCTGTGTTGCCGCGGCAACCGCCTGTACGTTTTCGCCCGTGTGTCCCATCTGAGCCATCACGCTGCGTACGATGTCATTAATTTGTTTTTGATCCATGGTGATTTACCCCGAAAATCAGAAGAACAGTGACGGATCGCCGGCACGATTGGTAAGACGCCCGTTTTCCATCAGCCCCATTTTTTCCAGCCAGGCTTCGAATTCCGGCGCAGGGCGCAGGCCGAGTAACTGACGGACAGTTGCGATGTCATGGAACGCAGTGGTCTGGTAGTTGAGCATGATGTCATCACCCAGCGGCATACCGATGATGAAGTTACAGCCCGCAGAGGCCAGCAGGATCATCAGGTTTTCGTTGAGGTTCTGATCCGCATCCGCATGGTTGGTGTAACAGCAGTCACAACCCATGGAGATTCCGCTCAGTTTGCCCATAAAGTGATCTTCAAGACCGGCGCGGATGATCTGGCGGTCGTTGTAGAGATATTCAGGTCCGATAAAGCCGACAACCGTGTTCACCATAAACGGATCATAGTGACGGGCCAGGCCGTAGTTACGGGCTTCCATGGTCACCTGGTCAGCACCGTAGTGAGCGCCCGCTGACAGTGCGGAGCCTTGTCCTGTTTCAAAATACAGGCAGTTAGGACCGGCAATACGGTTGTATTGCGCACCGACGTGGCGGGCTTCATCCAGCATTTCCAGCTCAACACCGAACTCGCGCAGACCTTTTTCACTGCCGCAGATGCTCTGGAAAATCAGGCCGCCCGGCGCACCGCGTTTGATGGCTTCCATCTGAGTGGTGACGTGTGCCAGCACACAACCCTGAGTCGGGATGTCATATTTATCAATGATACCGTAGATAGCATCCAGCACGCGGCTGAGGTTATCCACATCGTCCGTCACCGGGTTCACACCGATAACCGCATCACCGCAGCCGTAAGAGAGGCCTTCATAAATCTGCGCCACGATACTCTGCACTTCGTCACGGGTATCATTCGGCTGTAAGCGGCCGCTGAAGTGGCCCGGCAGACCCATGGTGTTATTCGCACGTTTTACGACAGGGATTTTCTTCGCGCCGTAAATCAGGTCTGCGTTGGAGCAGATTTTTGCCACACCGGCGATGACTTCTGAGGTCAGGCCTTTGCGCAGCAGATTGATGTTATCAAGAGAGGTGGTGTCGCTCAGGACATGCTCACGCAGCTCACCGATAGTCCAGTTTTTGACCCGGTTGTATTCGGTTTCATTGATATCATCCTGGATCAGACGGGTTACGCAGTCTTCCTCATACGGAACGACAGGGTTGTTGCGGACATCCGCAATTGTCAGTTCGGACAGCACTTGTTTTGCTGCCACACGTTCCTGGGCGTTACTTGCCGCGACACCCGCCAGGATGTCCCCGGAGCGGAGTTCGTTAGCTTTCGCGAGAACGTCTTTCACGTCCCGGAACTGGTAGGTCTGACCAAACAGCGTGGTTTTTAATTTCATATTACGTTCCCTCAGGAAGGAAATGCGAGTGATTTAACAGTAACAGGGACGACAGAGCCGCTGAATAACGGCGAGCCGATGTCGATATAATCGCCTGTGTGCGTGATAACTTCGTCGATAACAGCCAGTTCGCGGCCGTTCATCAGCGGACGCAGCAGCATGCCCAGTGCCTTACCGAAATCCTGTCCCGCAATCACCAGCAGCGGCATGGTATTCGGGTATGTTTTGGTAAAGCGTTCCAGGGCACCGATACAATGCTGTACCGAGGCATAATTGGTCGGCAGTGATTCCGGTAAGGCCAGCGCGTACAGATCCTGCTGCGGATTAAGATCCATCTGCGTCAGGGCGCGGCTCCAGGTATTCACCAGATCTTCATCATCCGCGCGACCCAGTGCCGGATGTACCACCGGAATATTGCGGACAGGCAGCGTGATGCTGTCCAGCCAGATGGTGCTGCCGGACAGGGATAACGTATGCGCACCGGCACCGATCACCGTGGCACGGACAGTCTGTGCCGGGGTCTGCATCGGTAACGCACTGAAATCCGCATTACGGTGAATCGCCTGTGCCAGCAGCGGCCCGATATCGCCGAAACGGAAATCGTTGCCGCTTTCCGGATTGCTGTAACACTCACCGACACCGCCGGACAGGGTGACCGCATAAAAACGGCTTTCCGCAGGCAGGCCGTCCGTCATCAGCAGTTCACGCCCGAGCGGGGTGAGATTGCCGCTGATCACTTCATACAGCAGTTCACTCATGCGATCGGCAATGGTATTCAGCTGTATCGGCGTCAGAGACATCGGGTCGGTCTGCTCACCAAAGCAGTCACGGGCGATCAGGCGGCCCGGCGCGTGCACATAAGTGACGCGTCCGCTGCTGTCCGTTTCAAACAGACGGCCGCCGACGTTCAGACAGGCGGAACTGACCACATGACCGGCTTCGAACAGCACGTAGTTTGCTGTACCGCCGCCGATATCAATGTTCAGTACCCGCGCCATCTTCTGCTCAGAGAGTGTCTGGGCACCGGAACCGAAACCGGCAATCACCGATTCCAGGTGCGGCCCGGCGGTTGCGACCACGAAATCCCCGAGTTTCTGGGATAACGCCACCACAGCCGGACGTGCATTGCGGGTTTTGGCGGTTTCACCGGTAATGATGATGGCACCGGAGTCAATCGTCGCCGGGTCCATCCCGGCGGCGGCGTACTGATCCAGCACCAGTGCCAGCAGTTCTTCCTCACGCAGGTGGCCGTCTTTATCCACCGGCGTGAACAGAACCGGGCTCTGCCAGATAATGTTGCGATCCACAAACTCATAACGCGGCACCTGTGACACCGCCGCGCGGTTTACCAGAACGAGACGGGAGAAAATCACCTGTGTGGTGGTGGTGCCCACGTCAATACCGACACTTAAGAGTTCGAGGGTTTTCATGCCTGTTTTTCCTCCGCGATGCTTTCAGCAGCGTCTTCAGCGGCCACAGCAGCATCTTCCTGCTCAATATTTTTCGGCATCATCATGATGGCAACGAAAATTGCAGTGATACCGCCGATAATTTTCCCGGCAATCATCGGGAAGATCATCGGTGCCATGTTGGCAGCCACGAAGCCCAGGTGGTCACCCAGTGCGAAGGCGGCGGACACGGAGAATGCACAGTTGATGATTTTGCCGCGGGTATCCATTTTCTTCATCATGCCGAACATCGGGATGTTGTTCGCGAGTGTCGCGATCATACCGCCCGCCGCCATGTTGTTGATTTTCAGCAGGCTGCCGATCTTCATAAAGGATTTTTCAAACCAGCGGGTCAGCAGCAGCACCATCGGGTAAGCCCCTAACAGTACCGCAGAGATAGAACCGATAACTTCAATGGCACGCATCACCTGGCCCGGCACATCACCTTCTGTCATAAAAATCGGGTCCAGACCCGGGATCAGGTTCCAGCCCACAGTAAACTTCGCTACTGCTGCCGCCAGACCAATAGTGATGATACCGACAAGGATTTTGGCGAAGATCTGGAAACCGTTGATCATTTTCTCAGGAATGAATTTCAGACCGAGGCACACCAGCGCCGCCACAATGATCACCGGGATCATATTGACCAGCAGCATGGTCATACTGAAATCCACGACCTGACCGTCAATTTCCACACCGGAGAATTTCGCCACCAGACCACCGGCGATACAGCCGACCGGAATAGTCACGATACCGGCCAGCACACCGAGTGCCAGGAAGCGGCGATCTTTCTTCTCGATAATGCCCAGCGCGACAGGGATGGAGAACACCATGGTTGCCCCCATCATGGATGCCAGCAGCACGCCGGAATATAACCACGCTGCCGCATCACCGCCAGCCAGCTCTTTCGCAAGGAAGAAGCCGCCCATATCGATAGCCAGAATACTGCCCGCAAACACAGACGGGTTCGCACCCAGCATTTCATAGACAGGAATAATCACCGGTCCGAGCAGCATCGCGATAACCGGTGCCAGCGCAGTCATACCGACCATTGCCAGACCCAGCGCACCCATTGCCATAAAGCCTTCTTCGAACTGTTCACCGGAACCGGCAATGCCTTTCCCGACTTTACCCAGGCCGATTTTACCGAGAATTGTCTCTGAGCCACCGAACTGGCTGAAGATACGATCCACGGCTGCTATCAGCATAAAACTCATCATGATGTACATGATGATTTCATTAATGCCCATACCCTTCTCCTTCCGTGCCTGTCGCGCAGGCTGTTCTTATTGACTGACTCAGGCTGACTCGTAAATCGCCGTTATCTGAGCCGCTGTGACCGCGCGCGGATTGGTTTTGATGCAGATATCCTGCAATGCCGCTTTGGCAAAACCATCGAAATCCTCACGTTTTCCGCCCAGAGATGGCAGCGTCTGCGCAAGTTCCACGTCACTGATCAGTTGTTCAACGGCCTCAATGGCCTCCATGTAGGTCATCTGGCGCTGAGTCAGCGCATGACCAATTTCGCTGTACGCCTGCTTGCAGACCAGGCGGTTAAAACGCATTACCTGCGGCAGCATGACGGCATTCGCCTTGCCGTGCGGAATGTTGTATGCCGCGCCAATCTGATGCGCCATCGCGTGGCACAGCCCCAGACCGGCATTGGAGAACGCCATCCCGGCCATATAGGAAGCCAGCATCATGTCCTCACGGGCTTTGATATCATGCCCCTGACCGACAGCGATCGGCAGCGCGTGGCTGATCATGGTGATCGCCCGCAGTGCCAGCGCCTGTGTCAGCGGCGTGACGTTGCTCGCCACATACGCTTCAATCGCGTGTGTTAAGGCATCGATACCGGTCATTGCAGTCACATGCGGCGGCACGCCGAGTGTCAGACAGGCATCAATAATGGCGATATCAGGCAGTAACTGGCTGTGTGCCAGCACCAGTTTGATATGGTTTTCCGCAGTGATAATCACGGAAACGTTGGTTGCTTCCGAGCCGGTACCGGCGGTGGTCGGGATCGCGATAAACGGCAGACGCGGATTCAGCACCGCACCCGGCATCATATCCGCCAGCGGCAGATCCGGATTAGCCGCCAGCACCGCCACGGCTTTCGCCGCATCCAGCACAGAACCGCCGCCGAGAGCGATAATACCGTCACACTGCACACTCAGCAGATGCTCAACGGTACGGAACACATCTTTATCCATCGGCTCGCCCGGCGGGCATGGCCAGATTTCATAAGCAATGCCGCTGCGGCTCAGATTGCGCTCCAGCACATCGGTCAGACCGGCCTGTAACAGCATGCCGTCCACCATAATAAAAACGTGCTTAATTCCGCGCTCCGCGAGCACATCCCCGCTGCGGCCGACGGCACCCGGGCCGATTAATGTGGCCGGCGGAACAGAAAATTCACGCACCTGACGGGCATTCACCAAATCAAGTGCCTGATAGATAGCGGACTGAACCTCAGCCGCGGGTAAACGATTATCCGGCATGACGGTTTTCTCCCTGAGATACACCGCAGACGGCAATCGCCAGCGGCGTCATAAAAATAGAATGCTGTGGCAGTACCACGGTAAGATGCGGGAAACGCGCCTGAAACAGCGGCTGCACGCCGGGCTGCATACAGGAGCCGCCCGCCAGCCACAATTCAGTCACGTCCTCACCGCGGATATGATCGTCGACGATGTCCGTCATTTTTTCGTATACCGGACGAATCACCAGCCAGATGCTTTCACCGCGTTCGCGCTTCATCTGCTCGGCATCTTCCAGTTCAATGCGCTGGTTGCCTGCCAGGGTCAGGGAAATATGATGGCCGCCGGTGGCTTCGTCGCCGGAGCGGGTCACTTCGCCCTTCTGCACAATCGCGATCCCGGTGGTACCGCCGCCGATATCCACAACAGCGGCTTTATCCAGCCCCATCATGTCAGCGACCGCAGACGGTTCATCCAGCACTCTGGCAACCACCAGACCGGCGGACTCCAGCACATTCACGGAGATACGCGGGTCCGTACCCGGCGGGAACGACGTTGTCGCCACCTCAAACCGGAAACCGAACTGTTTTTCCAGCGCATCCAGATGTTTATTAACAATTTTTACTGCACCGAAGAAATCCCAGACCACGCCGTCGCGCACCACGTCTGCCCAGTCCAGGCACACCGCGACCGGCTGACCTTCCGCATTGACCACCATGGACACCACATCACAGGTGCCGAGATCGATCCCCAGCCACAACGGCGCATCTTTGTGATCACCCGCCTGCGGCTGATTACAGATTTCCGCTGCCTGCTGTAAGCGCGATGCCAGCCATTCCTGATTGCGTTGAACCATCGGTTCCTCCGGTTTAAAACATAACGTCAGGGTTAACGTGAACAACTCACACTAACCGGAAAAAAGGCGGTGAAGTCCGCAGACCCCACCGCAGCGGCTTACACGATGCGGAATGAATCCACCATGGTGCAGCGGCGCAGACGGACGAATGTCCGCGCACAGGTCACACCTTCACCGGTCGGTGTGGTGATAGTCATGGTTGTCCAGCCTTCGCCGCCCAGTCCCAGACCGGCAATACACGGTCCGTTTTTCACGAAAATACTGGTGTCGATGGCATTCGCCATGCGGTTCAGGTTGCTGATGTTGTTAGAGTGCATTGCTGCGGTATGATGGCAGCCGCCCTCCAGTTTCACCGCCAGGTCAATCGCCTGATCCACATCTTTCACGCGGATGATCGGCAGAACCGGCATCATCAGCTCCGTGACAGCAAACGGATGTTTGCAGTCAGTTTCTGCGATCAGAAGACGGGTATCTGCCGGGACAGTCATACCGATAGCGGCGGCAATTTTCGCTGCGTCACGGCCGACCCAGTCGCGGCTGACAATGCCGTGGCCGGTTTCATCGACATTCTTCAGCAGTACCGGGATCAGCTTCTCGCTCTGTTCACGGGTCAGTAATACCGCGTGATTACGCTGCATTTCGGTGATCAGTTTGTCTGCGATGCAGTCAACCGCGATCAGCACTTTTTCATCCGCACAAATGATGTTGTTGTCGAATGATGCACCGTGAACAATGGCTTTCGCCGCACGTTCGATATCGGCCGTTTCATCCACCACGACCGGCGGGTTACCGGCACCGGCCGCAATCAGACGTTTGTTGGTGTGTTTACGGGCAGATTCCACCACCGCATCACCCCCGGTCACGACCAGCAGACCGATCCTCGGATATTTGAATAAACGCTGTGCGGTTTCGATATCCGGTTTGGCAACAGTCACCAGCAGGTTGTTAGGGCCGCCTGCGGCAACAATGGCTTCGTTCAGAACTGTGATAGTGCGCTGTGAGACTTTTTTCGCGGCCGGATGCGGCGCGAAAATCACACTGTTACCCCCTGCGATCATACTGATGGCATTGTTGATTGCCGTTGCCGCCGGGTTAGTGGATGGTGTGACAGAGGCAATAACACCCCATGCCGCATTTTCGATTAAGGTTAAACCGTGGTCACCGGTTAACACTTCAGGACGCAGACACTCAACACCCGGGGTGCCGTTTGCCTGTGCTAAGTTCTTCGCGAGTTTATCTTCCACACGGCCCATGCCGGTTTCTTCAACAGCCAGAACCGCCAGCTCGCGGGCATGTTCGGTTGCCGCACGGCGGATTGCGCCGATGCAGAGATTACGCATCTCAACCGTTTTTAATGATTTTTGTGCTTCTTTGGCGGCAAGGACGGCATCGTCCAGGGATTCAAATACCCCGAAGCCGTTATTCTGTGAGGCTGCCGCCTGCTGTGGTGCCGCTGATGCAGCCGCCGGTTGTGTGCCCGCACTCATGCTGGCCAGAACCGCTTTTACCACATTCTCAATTTCTTTCTGATCCATATTCACCCACGCCTCTTTCTGTGACTCGTTGCGGCGATTTATTTATGAAAAATCACCTGACTTTCCATAACGGCCTCATCCACAATGCCGATGATGCTGAGATCGACCGGTGACGCTTCTTTGCTCTGAGCACGCCGCGCCGAACTTCCGCTGACGATCAGCACCCATTCACCATTACCCGCACCGATACTGTCGGTTGCGACGGCCACCTCACCGTTAGGACGCCCCTGGCGGTCAATCATTTCCACCAGCAGTAACTTGTCGGATTCCAGTCCGGGATGACGCACGGTGCACACGATTTGTCCGATAACAACAGCCAGTTTCATGTTCACCTCTCTTTATATTTCAGCAGCCTGAATACAACCGGCTACGGATTTCAGGTAAAAAAATCCCCTGCCGTCTGTGTGACAGCAAAAAAACCGGGGAGATTAAAATCGCGTGGCGTCAGAAGCACGCCACGCTAACAACGATTAATCGATTGATTTATCGCCGGACATTTTGATAGGAAACACTTCTTCCAGATCGCCATGCGGACGAGGAATAACGTGTACAGAGACCAGTTCACCGATACGCTGAGCCGCTGCCGCACCTGCGTCAGTTGCTGCTTTACATGCTGCAACATCGCCGCGCACCATGGCTGTTACCAGACCACCGCCGATTTGTTTAACACCGACTAATTTAACGCGTGCTGCTTTGACCATCGCATCGGATGCTTCGATTAATGCAACCAGACCCTTAGTTTCGATCAGTCCTAATGCTTCCATGATATTTTCCTCTCATTGAGATCCCATCAGGGACCGGTTTAAATAACGCTTTCTGCTTCAGTGCGGCGGACAGATTGTCCGGCCTGAGCTAACTGTGTTTGTGCTACCAGCACCAGTTCAATGATGTCGCGGGCATTACAGCCGCGTGACAAATCATGCACCGGTGCATTTAATCCCTGAATCAGCGGGCCGAGTGCCCGGTAACCGCCGAGACGCTGGGCAATCTTGTAGCCGATATTGCCGGCTTCCAGTGACGGAAAGACCATGACATTTGCCCGCCCCTTTAACTCACTGTCCGGGGCTTTTTGCGCAGCGACGCCCGGCACAAATGCCGCGTCGAACTGCAATTCACCATCCGCCTGTAACTGCGGGGCGCGTGCATGAATGATTTCCACTGCCTGCTGCACCATCGCCACATTAGGATGTTTGGCGCTGCCTGCTGTTGAAAAAGACAACATCGCCACACGCGCGGTTTCACCGGTGATTGCCGTGAAGGTTTCCGCACTGCTCAGCGCAATATCCGCCAGCTGTGCAGAAGTGGGTTGAGGTACGACACTGCAATCAGCGAAACCCAGTACATTGCCTTCCGTTCCCGGCGGCAACATGATGAAAATAGATGATAATGTTTTCACGCCCGGCTTCAGGCCGATGACTTTCAGCCCGGCACGCAGAACCGCGGCGGTTGACGAGATATTCCCCGCCACACACAAATCCGCTTTTCCGGCGGCAACCATCGCGGCACCAAACCACAGCGGCTGACGCATCGCCTCATCCGCATTTTCCGGTGCTTTTTCACCGAGACGTGCAGTGATGGCATCCGCAAACTCTGCCCGCCACTCATCCGCACTGTCCGGATCAATGGTGGTCAGGCCGTCCATAATGACGCCGGTGCGCAGTGAAAAATCGCGCAGCGCAAACGGATTCGCCAGCAGAACAGGCTCCGCCAGGCCATTTTGTTTCAGATAACGGGCGGCGTGGATCACGCGCTCATCCAGCGCATCCGGCAGAACCACCCGCGGCGGGTTAAGTTGTGCCTGCTGACGGCATCGTTCAATGAGCATGTGTTCCCCCTTTCATCAGAGCCTGTTTCAGTGCCGGTGTGGTCATCACGCCGCCTTCGCGCACCACCATCACCATCAGGACATACACCGCGCTGGAGAGGCGGTTAAGCGCCTGCATAATGTCAGGGCGGATGACCTGAAAATAACAATCGATATAAATACGCGCCGCACTGATTTCCGTTTCACGGACTTTGGTCCGCAGCAGATTCAGCGCCGCCGCATCACGGCCGTGACTCACATCCGGAACGATATGGTCATGACCCAAGTATTTCAGCGGATTATGAGACAGCTTGTGCAGCTCATCCGCGTTCAGATCAGCAATACTCTGTTCAGCGAACGGCTCATTGAGCGCATCGGCACGCATAATATTGCCGAGCACAGAGCGGATATCCGCCAGCCAGCCTTTCAGCGGCGTCTGTGCAAATTCAGTCTGTAACCAGACGGCTTCAGCGATAGTGGCATCCAGCGCGGCGCGGAACGCCAGACGCGGATCATTTTTCGCTACCATCGTGTGGCCGTTAAGGTGTGTCAGCGTGTCCGGCTTTTTCGCCACCGGCTGATGGCATAATTCACAGGCCGCGACATCTGCTTTATCCTTACTGGTTAACCCGTGTACCGCTTTCAGGTCAGGGACAGCCGTTTCGGTTTTACCGGATTCATCCGGGGTTTCCACAAACAGACGACCTTGTTTATCCTGAAATTTCACCTGTAAACGGCGGCTTTCGATCAGCTCACGGGCGGATGGTGTCATCCGGCTGTCAGCAGGCAGATGAATTTCACTGCCATCACTCAGCGTAAAGTTATCCCGCAGCCAGTCTTCAGTGATAAAGGTCATGGCGATACCCCTCAGCAATCCTGCCAGTTAGCCGGCCAGGCCACATACAGGAAGCGGACAGTCGATGGTGTGCCGAACTCAATTACGGAGCCTTTCGGGATAAACATCACGTCCCCGGCTTTCGCGATCATCGTTTCGCCTTCATGGCGCACATGCAGCTCACCTTCCAGAATCAGATCCACTTCATCGTAGTTCAGTGTCCACGGGAAGAATGCGTTTTCCCACTGCATAAACCCGGCCGCCATGCTGCTGTTGTCCTGCGCGGTGATCAGATCCGCAATTCCGACACGGTGCGGACCCGCACCATCGAAATTACCGAATTTAACCGAGCTGCTGTCGACCACTTTAATGCCGCCTTTGCCGGTGACACTGCGGTAGCTCTGGGTCTCAGGGATATCAGTGTTCTCTTCCGCCGGTTTGAATGCCGCCACTTTCGCTTTGATTTGTGCGATACGCTCCTGCACCACTTTATCGACCAGTTGTGCAATCAGGGTTTCGGTAACATTGCCGTCAGGCAGCTGCGCGATAATGCACTCGCGGATTTTCTGACGCTCTGCGGATGAAATATTGGGTTCTGTTCCGGCGGTTGCTGCCGGCGGGGCGCTATTCTGCGTGGTATCAATCTCACCAATCACAAAGCCCAATTGTTCAGCCACAACATGGGCTTCCGGCGTGATAATGCTCTCTTTCAGCACCACATCCAGACGGGTTTTGCCTGCTGCGTGTGCTTCCCGGATGTCATTGGCCGTTATTAGTTTCTTCATCGGATATTCCTCTTATTGGCTGTCGGCTGTGGCCAAAAACTGTTTCACTTTCAGGACGTCATCAGGATCAAGGCTGTTGATGGCAAGTACCGGTTCCTCAAATCCCCGGGTGGAGAGCAGCTCGCGTATTGCCGGTACATCTGCATCCGGTGCATCGGCTTTGCTGATAACCGCAAAGCGGCGCATACGGGGATAGATATCGAGTAATCCGGCAGGGATCCGGCACTCCGGGTTATTTGCCGCGTGGACATAAACCAGCACATCACAATCTGCCAGCGTATTAATCAGCGCGTGGTAGAGACGGGGATGGCTGAAATATTCACCCGGCGTATCAATACTGCCCTCATCATTGAATTCAATCGCCTGTGTTTTACGAGCAAGTTCAAAATCCCCCTGCAACGCATTGAATAATGTCGTTTTTCCTGCACCCACATCACCCACAAACACAATTCGTTTCATTCAGACGGCATCCTTAACTGCACCCAGCTAACTGCGGGTGATATCACAAATGGCATAACTGAGGAGCTGGCTTAATCCGCGCACCGTCTGGATCAGTGCCTCTTCCACTGCGCCGACAGTACCGTAAATCACAAGCGCACCGGTAAAACGGTCGAGAAAGCCGATTTCCACACTGGCAGCCTTTGTGGCAAGATCGCCCGCAATCATCACGGTTTCGCCGGGTGTCAGTGTCATAATGCCGATGGCTTCGGCACCGGGAACCCCGATTTTTTTCGCCAGATCACTGCCGGGATGCGCTATCAGATGCGCCAGCGTGACCTGTTTACCGGGAACAAATTCCTGGATAATACGTTCCTTTTCCATCGTGCTTACCTCGTCACTCTCCTCATAAGAATTGATTCAATCCTAGTCACACTCTTAAAAAGGGGATAACAAAAATCGGCAATCACGATTAAATGTTGAATCAGATCACTAATTAGCAGGATTGTTAATTTTTAACACCGGAAAAACACAGACATGAAATAGCACGGTTTTACTGCGGTTCTATTGTGACAAAAAAGATAAATTGACGAAAAATAAGGTATTCTTGTTAAGTAATTTTCTGGAAAATAAGAAACGGAATGATAAAATAATCATTTGTTAAAACCAGTTCCTTTTTTTCAATTCTGTATTTTTATTGTGTGAGGTAACACGCAAATTGACATTATCCCTGCGCGGTTCACTTGAACGGATGATGACACTCACGTAACTTATAAACCAATCTGGTTTAAACCAAAATAGAGCAACGAATGAAAAACACACAAACTGCTGCTGATCTTGCCAGAGAAAAACTGGATGCCCTGCTGACCAGCGGCATCATTACACCGGGCGATAAACTGCCTGCCGAACGTCCATTGACAGAGCAACTCGGCGTGAACCGGATGTCACTGCGCCAGGCGTTACTCAGCCTGGAAAATGACGGAAAAATTTTCCGTAAAAACCGCAGCGGCTGGTTCGCGGCACTGCCGAAATTTAATTACAACCCGAAATCCCCGGCGAGCTTCAACCAGGCAGCCAAAGCGCAGGGGCGCCTGCCATCATGGGAATACACAGACAAACAGATGCTCACCAACACACCGGCAGATATCGCAGAGACACTGGGACTGGCGGCCGAGGAGCCGGTTTGCTGTATCAGCGGGTGGGGAGCACTGGACGGGCACAAAGTCTTCTGGCACCAGACGTATATTAATCCGTCTGCTGCACCGGATTTTGCGGAAAAACTGGATAATCACTCTTTCGCGGCCATCTGGGAAAACGAATATCACATCATCACAACAACATCCCGGCTGGCCTTCAAGCCTGCGCGGATGCCGGAATCAGCCAGTAAGGCTATCGGCTGTACCGCGAATTCCCCGGGTATCCGGGTGGAAAAATATCGTTGTGATGAAGCACATAACATTGTTCAGATCGACATTGAATACTGGCGGTTTGAATCTGTTTATTTTTTTGTTGAGCTTTAGACACAGGAATCTGAATCATGAATATTGATGACGCCCGCCGGATTACCGAACGTGCAGATACGTTACCGTTATATCTGCATGCCTACGCCTATCATCTGAATATGCGTTTTGAAAAAATATTACCGGATGACTTACTTGATATCGCAAACGAACATCATTTGCCGGGCGTCAAAATACACGTGCTGGATGGTGAAACCCAATCGCTTTCAGCCATGACAGATGATCAGCTTGAGGCATTTGCAGAGAAAGCAAAACGTTATCATCTGGATATTAATATTGAAACCAGTGCGTCTGATAATAAAACCCTGGATGAAGCCATCAGGATCGCGTTAAAAACCGGCGCAAGCTCTGTCCGCTTTTATCCCCGTTATGAAGGCGTACTATCTGAGGTACTTCATCGTATTTCTGACGATATCCGGTATTTAAAAAACCATTATCAGCACTGCGGACTGACATTTGTTCTGGAACAACATGAAGATTTAAAAGGCCATGAACTGGTCAGTCTGATCAAAGATGCTGATTTTCCTGAACTGACACTGTTATTCGATTTCGGCAATATGATTAATGCCTGCGAATTACCGATGGACGCCCTGGCAGATATGCAGGAATACATTACCCAGGTGCATATTAAAGATGCCATTATTCTGGAAGAAGGTGACGGTTCCGGCCATAAAGTCTGCCGTTCCGGAGAAGGTAATTTGCCATTTAAAGATATGCTGCGGGCATTAATGTGTCTGGGTAAAGAGAAACCTCAGGTTATTTCCTACGGACTGGAAGAAGAGGTGGATTATTATGCTCCGGCCTTCCGTTTTAAAAATGAAGGGAATGACCCGTGGATACCATGGCGTCAGCTGAGTGAAACGCCTTTACCGGAAAATGAAGTTGAAGAACGCCTCACCCGTGAGAAAGAAGATGCAGTAAACCAGTTGCTTTACGTCCGTAAGATCATTAATGAAATAAAATCAGAGGCAATTGCCGTTACTGAAAAATAAAAAACACCAACACTGCACAATTAATTTTAAACACAACACTCAATACTGACCGGAAATTACTTTCCGGCCAGGAGGCACACTATGCTTGATAAAAAAAGATGGGCTATATTCAGCCTGTTGGTTTTGTGCGGCGGTACTATCTATAAATTACCATCACTGAAGGATGCCTTTTATGTTCCGATGCAGGAATACTTTCATCTGACCAATGGCCAGATTGGTAATGCAATGTCAGTAAACTCGATTGTTACTACCATTGGTTTCTTTCTGTCTATTTATTTTTCTGACAAATTACCGCGCCGCCTGACAATTTCATTTTCATTAATTGCAACCGGTCTTCTTGGTATTTACTTATCCACAATGCCGGGCTATTGGGGGATTTTATTTGTCTGGGCCTTATTCGGTGTCACCTGTGACATGCTCAACTGGCCGGTATTATTAAAGTCCGTCAGTCTGCTGGGCAACAGCTCACAGCAGGGACGTATTTTCGGTTTCTTTGAAACCGGCCGCGGTGTGGTGGATACTGTCGTTGCATTCTCCGCACTCGCAGTATTTGCCTGGTTCGGCAGCGGTTATCTCGGTTTTAAAATGGGGATATTATTTTATTCCGGCGTGGCCATTCTGGTCGGCGGTATTATTTTCCTGTTCCTGAAAGATGATAAACACGCCGTAACTGAACCTGTTAATGAATCCGATAAAAATAAAGAGAAAAAAACCCGGTGTCAGCGCGGTATTAAAAGACGGAACCGTCTGGCTGATTGCCCTGAGTATTTTCTTTGTCTACGCTGTTTATTGCGGACTGACTTTCTTTATTCCGTTCCTGAGTAATATCTATGCACTACCGGTCGCACTGGTCGGTATTTACGGTATTTTGAATCAGTATTGCCTGAAAATGGTCGGTGGCCCAATCGGCGGATTAATCGCGGATAAGATTTTAAAATCTCCGACAAAGTATTTATTTTATACCTTTATTATCAGTGTAATTGTCCTAGTCATCTTTATTTTCCTGCCGCACGAAAGTATGCCGGTTTATCTGGGAATGGTCTGCACATTAGGCTTCGGCACCATTGTTTTCACCCAGCGCGCGATTTTCTTCGCACCAATTGGTGAAGCCAATATCAAAGAGTCCAGTACTGGGGCTGCGATGGCACTGGGCAGTTTTATCGGTTATGCCCCGGCGATGTTCTGCTTCAGCCTCTACGGCCATATTCTGGATATTTATCCGGGTATGACCGGTTATAAAATCGTGTTCGGTCTGATGGCATTATTTGCCTACTGCGGGGCTTTTGCTTCCGGTGTTCTGATTATCAGCATTAAAAACCGTAAAGCACTGACCGCAACAGCCTCTTAGTAATTTTCCTCCTGTCTCCGGTATGCCGCAGCCAGTCTGTGGCATACCTGCTGACGAGTTACGTTTATTTTCTTACTTTAATTATAACTTTTCATTATTATTGTCACGCTTCAGGAAAAACGGAATAAAAACAGCGATAAAAGGAACGAAAACCCAAAGTATGATCATTCTGCTTTTATTAAAATGATTTAAACATGCAATGTTATAAAATATGATAGGAAGTATAAAAACAAACAGAAAGATGATTGAGCTTTCATTGAAAAGAAAAACAACCAGCATATACCATGAGAATTGAAACAAACAAATAAATAAATATTTAACACGCATATCGATGCGATTTATGGCACGTTTAAACTTAGCTGAATTAATTATTAGCAAAGTAACTAATGAAACAGAAAAACACAATAAATAAATCATTACCAGATAGGATGGATAACTCTCAATATAAATAACACCAGAGCTTGATTTAATCACCCTATGGATAGATAAAGATAAAAACAAAATAAAATACGCTGACAAATGAAATAACAAAACACCACTGAAATCAAGATTAATTAATTTAACTGCAATTATAAAAAAAATAAATGACATTAAAAAAACAATAGTGAGTTTAATACAGGTAAATTAAAAACATCATATTCATTCGTATAGCGCATCTCTGTTGCATTTAATGAAAACATAACCATTTCATTGAAATAATTCATGTTTATAAAAAATAAAAAAATGCAAATACCATAAAATAAAAAATTATTTTTTATGTTTCATCATTCTACTTTTAACCTGAAAGTGACTTCATTAACATTGACAACTCTTTAACGCTACTGATTTGAGTTAGTCTCTTTGTTTTTTATTATAGCGAGCCATAGCTACAGGTGAGTCAAGACCACCGTTATAAGAATAGAATGTAATACTACTGTTCCCATAAAGCCTTATGTTCTTTACTTCATCAACACCATAGTTGAATAACTCTATGTTAAGAATTTTTGGTTCCGTCAGAACATCCGGAACATTTACTATTGAAGATACCGGCATTGCTATTAACGAAGTATAATTACCAGCAAATACTAACTTTATTTCTTTATTATTTGTTTCTTTAGTTGTTGGTTCATCGCCTAAAAAAATTCACTCTTTGTTTAAATGTTGGCGCTAATGAATCAACCCTTTCATTATTTAAATAAAGTTCATATTCCGATAACACGTTATAAATAGCTCTGGTTATCTGATATAACGACGCAGTAAGTGGTAATGATATAGTTGAATTTGTTATTATTTTCTCTATTATAAAAATAATCATCACCTGTTTTAATAATATTATTCATATTTTCACCATATATAATTTTCCACGGCATCAGGCTACTTAAAAAAAAACCAAAGTAAATAAGAAAAATCATAACCACCCAAGAATTAGATACTAATACTTAACCCCCACACACCACTACTCCTTCAGGAGTATTGACAAAAATTATTTAAATCCGAAATCTGTATAAGCTGAATTGATTAAGCTGCATTTGATATACATCAATGAGAAAAACTCTGATCGCCGTATTTTTAGCCTTAATCTACACAAAATCTGAGGCTGAAATGAGCAACGTCAAGTTAGCAATCATCGGTAACGGCATGGTCGGCCATCGCTTTACCGAAGAGCTTACCGATAAAGCGGGCGCCGGACAGTTCGATATTACCGTATTCTGCGAAGAACCGCGTGTCGCTTATGACCGCGTGCATCTTTCCTCCTATTTTTCCCATCATACGGCTGAAGAATTATCCCTGGTCAAACCCGGTTTCCATGAGAAACATAATATTACGGTATTAACCAATGAGCGGGTGATCACCGTGAACCGGCAGGAAAAGGTGCTGCACACCAACACCGGCCGTACCGTGCATTACGACAAACTGGTGATTGCGACCGGCTCTTATCCGTGGGTTCCGCCGATTAAAGGTAGTGATACCCGCGACTGTTTTGTTTACCGGACGATTGAAGATCTCAATGCTATCGAAGCCTGTGCCCGCCGCAGCCGTAAAGGTGTGGTGATCGGTGGTGGTCTGCTGGGACTGGAAGCTGCCGGGGCGCTTAAAAATCTGGGTATAGAGACTCATGTTATTGAATTTTCACCGGTCTTAATGGCGGAACAGCTCGATGCGCTCGGCGGCGAACAGCTAAAGCAAAAAATTGAACGGATGGGTGTGATGGTACATACCGGTAAAAACACCACGGAAATCACCGCATCCGGTAGCGGAGAGAGCCGCAAAGTGCTGCATTTTGCCGACGGCTCGTCGCTGGAAACCGATTTTGTCGTTTTCTCCACCGGGATACGCCCGCGAGACCGCCTTGCCCGCCAGTGCGGACTGGCTGTGGCAGAGCGCGGCGGACTGGTAATCAATAATCAGTGTCAGACCTCCGACCCGGATGTTTATGCTATCGGGGAATGTGCGTCATGGCACGGAAAAACCTACGGACTGGTGGCTCCGGGCTACAAAATGGCACAGGTGGCGGCGGATCATCTGCTGGGACTGGACAATCAGTTTACCGGCGCGGATATGAGTGCAAAACTGAAATTGCTGGGTGTGGATGTCGGTGGTATCGGCAATACACATGCGACAGACAACGGCTGCCACAGTTATATTTATCTTGATGAAGCCAATGAGATTTATAAACGACTGATTGTCAGCGATGATAATAAATATCTGCTGGGTGCAGTACTGGTCGGGGATACCGAAGATTACGGCAATCTGCTGCAACTTGCACTGAACCGCATCGAACTGCCGGAAAACCCGGATGTTCTGATCCTGCCTGCCCACGCCGGCAGCAAACCGGCGATCGGCGTCGAGTCCCTGCCGGACAGCGCACAAATCTGTTCCTGTTTTGATGTCACCAAAGGAGACATTATTCAGGCCATTCATAACGGCTGCCAGACAGTGGCGGATATCAAAGCGGAAACCAAAGCCGGAACCGGTTGCGGCGGGTGTGTTCCGCTGATCACTCAGGTGCTGAATGCCGAACTGACCAATCTGGGTATTGAGGTGAATCATCACCTCTGTGAGCATTTTGCGTATTCACGCCAGGAACTGTATCACCTGATCCGCGTGGAAAAAATCAGTACCTTTGATGAACTGCTGACCCGCTACGGCGAAGGTTACGGCTGTGAAGTGTGCAAACCCACCATCGGTTCCCTGCTCGCTTCCTGCCGGAATGACTATATCCTGCGTGATGACCTGGTGCCGTTACAGGATACCAACGATAACTTCCTCGCCAATATGCAGAAAGACGGCACCTATTCGGTGATCCCGCGCTCACCCGGCGGCGAAATCACGCCGGAAGGTTTGCTGGCCATAGGTACGATTGCGCAGGAATATCATCTGTATACCAAAATTACCGGCTCACAGCGCATCGCCATGTTCGGGGCGCAAAAGCAGGATTTACCGGCTATCTGGGAAAAACTGATCGCCGCCGGATTTGAAACCGGGCACGCCTATGCCAAGGCACTGCGGATGGCGAAAACCTGTGTCGGCACAGCATGGTGCCGGTTCGGGGTCGGTGACAGCACCGCGCTGGGCGTTGAGCTGGAGCACCGTTATAAAGGTATCCGTACCCCGCATAAAATGAAGTTCGGGATTTCAGGCTGTACCCGCGAGTGTTCGGAGGCTCAGGGGAAAGATATCGGGATTATCGCCACCGACAAAGGCTGGAACCTGTATGTCTGCGGAAACGGCGGCATGAAACCGCGCCACGGCGATCTGCTGATGGCCGATCTCGATCAAGAGACACTGATAAGCTATATCGATCGCTTTATGATGTTTTACATCCGCACTGCCGATAAACTCAGCCGGACATCCACCTGGCTGGAAAGCCTCGATGGCGGGATTGATTATCTTCGCGATGTGATTGTCAGCGACAAACTCGGGCTGAATGCACAACTGGAGCAGGAACTGGCGCAACTGCGCGAAAAAGTCATCTGCGAATGGCAGGAAACGGTGAACAACCCGCATGCCCGCAAACGCTTCAGTCACTTTGTTAACAGTCCGCTGCCGGACCCGGATGTGCAAATGGTAAGTGAGCGCTTACAACATCGTCCGGCCCGCCCGGAAGAGCGGATTGCCGTTACTCTGATCGGGGAGGAATAATTATGAATCAATGGATAACCGTTTGTCAGGTCAGTGATATCACCCCGAGAACCGGCGTGTGTGCACTGGTTGGTGATACTCAGGTGGCTCTGTTTCGTCCTTATCCGGATGACCGCATTTTCGCCCTGAGTAATATCGATCCCTTTGCGCAGGCGAGCGTGCTGTCACGCGGATTAATTGCGGAACATGATGGCGCACTGTGGATTGTCAGTCCTCTGAAAAAACAGCGCTTCCGGCTGACAGACGGACTGTGTGCGGAAGATGCGGCATATTCCGTTGCCTCCTTTGCGGTTAACGTGACAGATGGTGCGGTGAGTGTTTCAACTGTATCTCAATAATCTTGCATAAAAAAAGCGCAAAATGACTGAGGGCATTTTGCGCTTAATACATTAATACGTAACACATAAAACTGATTTTTATGGTGGCGCGATATCTGTATCCCCTGTACCGCGCCTGTCTTACTTATTCTGAACGCCCGGTCAGGCTGATGTTGCCTGTGATACCGGAGGCTCAATGACTGCCTTTGGTTTTCCGCGGCATCCTTCACCGTAGTGCTCACCTTCCCAGCGGCCAACCATTGCAGCACCGATGGCGTTACTCATAACGTTAGTGGCTGAGCGGCCCATATCGAGGAACGGATCCACACCCATCAGCAGAATCAGCCCCGCCTCCGGAATGTTGAACTGGTTCAGCGTCGCCGCGATAACCACCAGAGACGCACGCGGTACACCGGCCATCCCTTTCGAGGTCAGCATCAGAATCAGCAGCATGGTAACCTGCTCACCCATAGACAGGGTGATATTACATGCCTGAGCGATAAAGATAACTGCGAAAGAACAGTAAGCCATTGAACCGACAAGGTTAAAGGAATAACCGACTGGCAGTACGAAGCTGGCGATCTTGTTGGAAACACCGAACTCTTCCAGTTTTTCCAGAGTTCCCGGGAAAGCAGCTTCAGAGCTTGATGTGGTGAATGCCAGCAGAGCAGGCTCCGTGATACCTTTGGTCAGACGGAAGATACAGCGGCCGACAACCACCGAAGCCAGACCAATCAGAATCACCCACAGCATCGCCAGTGTGAAGTAGAACTCACCCATGAAGATACCGGCACTGACCAGTACACCCAGGCCACGTTCAGCGATCATACCGGAGATAGCGGCAAACACAGTCAGCGGAGCAAACAGCATGACATAACCGGTTAATTTCAGCATCAGGCTGACGAGAGATTCCAGCACATTCACAATCGGCAGGCCTTTCTCACCGATAGCGGAGAGGCTGATACCCATAAAGATTGAGAATACAACGATTTGCAGAATTTCGTTACGCGCCATTGCATCAACGATACTGGTCGGAATCGCATGAGCAATAAAGGTTTTGAAGGAGAAAGGAACAGGTTCGACCATGCCTTCAACCGCAGCAGCAGTATCCGCTACGAAGTTAATACCTGCGCCCGGCTGGAACAGGTTAACAATAACCAGACCTAACAGGATTGAGATAAAAGATGCACAGATAAATAAGAACAGTGTTTTGGAGAAAACACGACCTAACGTTTTTGCATCACCCATTTTCGCAATACCAACAACCAGTGTTGATATAATCAATGGAGCGATAATCATTTTAATCAGTCGTAAGAAGATATCAGTAATAATAGAGATATCTTTTGCATAGACCTTATTAAATTCAGCAGATGCCATTTCGTTAAAGCTGAAGCCGACAATCACACCGACAATAAGACCAATGACTATCCAAGTGGTTAAACTCTTCGATTTCATAATAATTCCATTCTGTGTTGGGTCGCATTTATTCTCAAATTACTTAATATCCTCTGAAATTTTATTTCAGTTATTTTTACCCGGCCTTCCGTGGCTTTAAACATTAAATAAATTTACATAACACACTGAGAAAAATGACGATTTCTGTTTCTGAAATCGATGCGGAGTACAGGGAAGCCCCGTACGCCACATCGAGTTGTCGTACTAATGAGATATTGAATGACTGATATTGTTAAATATCAAATTCCATTTTTAATAAAGGCGCATGTTGCTGGGCACCATAAACATCGGTATCTCCGACAGCACCAGAAACAATATGTCTCGGCATTACAATTTTCACAGCATTCGCCGGGTCAAACCAGACAATATTATCGATAAAATCAGGTTTAACACAGTACAGACCGGCAACTAAGTCTTTATTAAATTGTTTTGAATTTTTTACCGCGGTATAAGTTTCTTTATCCTTGAATAAAATATCCATTACAATTTCATACGGACCGGAGTTTTTAGAACGCACAACTTTGGCTAATTCTAAAATTGACTTTTTCATTTCGCCACTCCTTCAGGTGTTACATTCTCCATACGGAATTGGAATTTAATATCCGGGGTGTATTCCATCAGATGATAGATGGAGAACTCATACACTTTACCGGCACGGATATCCGACGGAGAGAACGGGAAGGCTAAGTTGCCTGCGGTGGCGATACGGCCATCGTACCCGTAGTGCAGCATAGTGGAACGTGCCAGGGAACAGATACTGTCCGCCTGCTCCTGAGTCGGAGCAACAACATCCAGTAAAATACCCAGTTCATAACTCTTAGTCACAGTTTCAGGTTCTGCATCACCCATCACACCGTTTTTACCGTACAGATGGAAATTCATTTTCACGGTATCAGGGTCGATGCTGAGGTTTTTCTCAACACTTTTACGCACTTCCACCAGAATCTTATCCATACCGGCGATCATGATAGGGTCATGAGTACCGGCGATAGTGATGGTGCGGTAACCGACCGGACGTGCAGCTTCCAGTTTAACGGTATACGGTGTTGATACATGGCGTGAACCGGTTACACGAACCTGTCCGTTACCCAGATCCTCAAACTTACACTCTTTCAGATCCAGCACGCCGCCCGGTCCCGGTAATACATACGGATTGGATTTCTCATACAGGGTGTGAGCCGCTGCTGAGGTGTCCGTAAATTTACGGATCGGGTTGAATGCTTTCAGGGTGAAACCGGTTTCGTCGATAATACCCATTGCACAGTCGGAGCCGGAACCCGGAGTGGCTGCGATTGCCGCACACTCCAGAATCTTACCGCAGTGCAGTGCCAGACCTTCGTCGAACCCTTTCATAATCGGCAGAGCCGCGAAGCAGCAAGGGTCATAAGCACGGCCGGCCAGTACCACCTGAGCACCGGCTGCCAGTGCTTCCTGGAATGGCTCGACACCCATCTGAGCAACGATATAGGTACTTTCGTCGATCACTTCATGCGTCAGTTCAGGCACGAAGGCCAGCGGCGTGATTTTGCCTGCATCCAGCGCTTCGTGAACCGTTTTCTTCTCAACATCCGCAGGGATCAGGGCCATCTTGAATGACAGACCTTCTTCCTTTGCCAGTTCCAGAATGATTTCACGGCACCATTCCAGATGAGGCTGTGCACCTGAACCACCGGCAGTACCGATGACAACCGGAATATTGTTTTTCACACCCGCTTTCAGCATATAACGCAGGTCGCGCTTTACCCCGGCACGGTCGGTAAAGGCTTTACCGGAACCGAGGTAGTGAGGACCCGGGTCAGAAGACCCGGCGTCGACGGCGATAAGATCCGGCGATTCTTCCATCGCCTTCATAAAACTCTCTTCCGGAAATCCGTACCCCAGGATGGCAGTAGGGGACAGGATTTTAAATGTCCTGGACATAATGCTTCCTTATGCTTTCGCTTTCAGTACAGCCAGTGTGCGGTTCATTTCGTTATGAACGATGTTCATACCTTCATCGAAGCCCATGCCCGGCTTGATCAGCATACGCATCGGACGTGTTGCAATCGCGATATGCACACAGGTACGCGCACTGACGTCGGTTTCGTTACAGGTACCGCCCTGGTATGCTTCCATACCGTGTTTCTGGCAATACAGAACCGCGTCAGCGATGTTGTGAACAGAACCCAGGTCAGGGGTTTTGATCTGAACCATGTCGCAGCAGCCGGCATCGGTGAAATCAATGATGTCCTGACAGGTGTTACACCATTCGTCAGCAACGATTTTCACTTTGGAGCCCAGTTTTTTCAGGTGATCCATAATGCCTTTCATCAGGCGGATCTGGTCTGGTTTGTTACCTGCGTCAACCGGACCTTCGATGTACAGTTCCAGATCACCGGCCTGCTCCTGGAGGCTTGCGATATACTCTGCACAGCGAATCGGATCTTTGTCGAAAATTAAACCGATAGTGCCGTAAACGTCGATATGCAGTGACGGCTTGTATGTGTCTTCTGTGCGTAATTCAACGATACGCTTGGCCAGCCACTCAACATAAGCGCGCAGTTTTTCACCCTGACGGCCCAGTTTTTCATCCACGTTGTTGATAAGGCCGTGCGGCAGAACGTCAACGTGTTTGAGGATCATTTTGTCCACAGCGTTGTAGCGGTCATCACCACTCTGACCAAACAGAGGGATTGGGTCAGCCACAACCGGCAGATGCCATTCGTCACACACGACTTCTGCTTTCAGACGGTTGCTTGCCAGCGCGGTGGCATCGAGCAGAGCCTGGGACAGACCATAACGGATAGCGGTATGCAGTTGTTTACCTTCCACTTTCAGTTCATCGAAGAACTTAGCGTTGTTACGGAACTCACTGACATCACGGCCTTCCAGCAGCGGTTTGATGTGTTCTTCCAGGAACGGAATAAAGTTCTCCGCCAGGAATAACGGGTCACGGCCACCTGCACCGGAGTACTGAACCGCGGCACAGTCACCCATCGCCACAGAACCGTTTTCCAGGATTAACTGGACTGACACACACTCACCTGCCTGACGCACTGCGGTAAAGCCCGGAGTGACCGGCTTGCCGGTATAGACGAAACCGTCGTGACCTGCGCCGTCTTTGATAGCCTGCTGGTCGTCAAAATAGAAAGATGAGTTACCCACTGTGAACAATGCCTGTTTAATTTTCATTATGGTCTTCCTACTAATTTACTGTGAGATACTGCGTTAATATCATCAATAATCATCTGGAATGAAGCTTCACGTCCCTCTTCGCGGGCACGCTCAGCAACGAAATCATGGTGCATGGACAGAACATCATCCGGCAGCGGAACCGCGCCTGCATCAAACACACGGATTGCGCCGTTGTTGTCACGGATAGGCAGCATTTTTCCGGAGTTACACATCGCAGGTGCGAACGGAATATCCAGAACACCGGCTTCGAATGCGCGGACAGTACCGACTGCAATATCGCCGTTACCCAGCTCAAGAACTTTCTTCATCACTGCGCGGACTTCGCGTTTAATCAGTTCCACTTCCAGATCCACGTCTTTGCACGGCGGGAATTTCTGGTCACGGACCATGTTCAGCATCTGGTTAGAGGCACGCAGACCCTGGCAGTTTGCTTCAGCGGTCGGGATACCGAATGCTTCATGCGGAGATTTGGTGATCACTTTGGTTGCACCGGACATACCGGCAACCGCCGCACCCCAGGAGATAACTGCTGCCGCACGGGATTCATCTTCAGGGAAACCACCCATCCACTGGTGGAATACAGTACTCAGTTCATAATCTTCGTAGCCGTAAGCGCGGAAGTATTCATGAGACAGTTCACGCAGGGAGCGGATTGCCGCGATATCCTGCACTAAGTTACCGACCTGGCCGTAACCGACGGTGATGGATTTAACGCCCTGCTCCAGTGCCACCAGACCTTCGATAATGGCCACAGTGTGGGAGATGAATGGCGGGATCAGCGTACCGGTTAACGGACCGAATGGTTCGCGGTTGATACGGATACCATTTTCTTCATATAAACCGATAACGCGGTCGCAGTACTGCCAGTCACGGATGGATTTTTCCAGGGTGACGCGTTTTGCGTAAGGGATGTTATAGGAGATACCACCGCCTTCGTAACTGGTGAAACCACTCGCCATGGAGATTTCGCACAGCAGACGGGCATCCGGAGTCCCGTGACGGATTTGCAGTGGTTTATCCAGAGATTCCGTAATGTGACGGCAGGCTGCAACACCGTGGTTAACCACCGGCAGGCCGTTCAGTTTTGAGGTACCGGCCTCAACAGATTTCTGAATACCGACTGCCGCTTCTTCATAACGGTTCAGACGGGTATACGCATCGATAGTGGTCGGCAGCAGGTCACACTCTTTCTGCAATTTTTTCAGCAGCTCGATGTGTTCTTCGATTAATGCAACGCCTGCACGCGGCTGGCTTAATGTGATGCCGTCGCGGTCAGCTTCGAATAATTTTTTGGCAAAGTTTTTATCTTCAGAGATAGTCGCCTGATATTTGACGCCATCTTCAAAATTTTCCACGTCTTTCCCTGTCACCCAGGTCTTTAATACGTCTTTGCGCTCGGCCATAAAGTCGTCGATTGCAATTTTTTTATTCTTCAGTTCCATTTAATGGCTCCAATAATCTTGCTATCTGGTCAAAATCTGCACGCCGGTCTGAGCTGCTGCTTTCGGATACCGGCAGGCGACGTTGGCTAACAGAGGAAGTAACCCTTGTGAATCCCGGTAGTACTCAAATTCATCCGGCAGCAGAATCTGACGGCCTTTGTTATCGAATTTGCGGTACCGCATATACTGTTTGATGTTAAAATCAGCTGTCCGCGACAACCAGCCGCCGGTACCGATGATTTTTCTGACCCGTGATAAATCACGGCCAATCTGCAAATCCACTGTACCTGCACAGGTGGTCACCTGCTGTTTTGTGCCCGCATGGCGTTCAGTCCCCAGTGCGACACAAATCCCGGCTAACAGATGGTCATAAACACGTTCTTCGTCTGTCTGCGGCAGGTAATCAGGGTGCTCATTGACGTAACGGGTGTAGCGGTAAAAGGCATCCAGCTGCTCCGGATGATTCACAAACTGCGCTTCGGCTAATTCACGGCCTGCCTCACCGGCGATCACCGCCGAGACACGCATACCAAGGTCACCTTCCACAGTCCGCTTCACTTTCGGCTCCGGAATCCCGTGTAAAATGGTATCCGGCAGTAAGCTGTTGTTGCAGGACGAATAAATATCCGTCGTTGCGCCACCCATATCCATCAGCACAAACTCTTCCCAGCCGGGAACGTTGTCACGGATTTGCTGTACTAACTCAAAGACAGAGAATGGTGTCGGACGCGGATCTTCACCGGTCTGCTCAACAATGACGTCCAGTCCCTTGCCCTTCACAATCTTTTTCAGAAAGATGTCACAGATAGCTTTACGCGCATCAAACGGGTTCGGACTATCCAGACTCGGTAAAATGTTATTAACGACAGTCAGTTCTTTATGGCCGAGGATTTCAGCAATATCGTCCTGAATATCACGGTTACCCGCATAAATGATGGAGCAGTTCAGATCGGATTCCGCCAGCATTTTTGCGTTTTGTAATCCGTATCCTACATCTCCGCCATCAGTCCCGCCGGTGAACAGGAAGATATCCGGGGGTGTCTGTTCGAGTTTGCGGATATCAGTCCGGTTGAGCTTGTACGCAAAGTGCTGAGACACTTTTGCGCCCGCTGAGTGAGCAGTGACTTTTGCTGACTCAAGGGTAATCGTCGGAACCAGACCCAGTGCCGCTACCGCTAACCCGCCTTTGGCGGAAGAGGAATAGTTAATGTTAACTTTCCCGGCTTCCAGTAAAGGACGCGCATCGGACACATTGAGGATTTTATTCAGTACAGTGAAAAATCCGTCTGCCAGATGGTCAATCGTCGTGGGGGTCAGGGCATAATTCTTTAATTCAATATGATCATCATTTCCCACGTCGAACACGGCACCTTTTGTCCAGGTTGAACCGATATCTATCGAGACGTTGATCATTACGCGGTCATTCCTTCTTTACGTGCAGGGCTTTTTGCAATGTCTTTTTGCATAATATCGCAGACATATTCCAGGTCCGTGTTCGGGAAGAACACCCGGTTAAAGCCCATTTCACTGAATTTTTTCTCGATTTCAGCCGGTTCCTGTTTACCGATAACCAGGTTGCCGCCGACATACAGAAGAATTTCGCCCAGACCACGTTCGATGCAGCGCTCACGCATGCCTAAACAATCCACTTCACCGTGACCGTAAATAGAAGAAACAATGATTGCCTGTGCACCGGTTTCAATGGCAGCATCGATATATTCATCCTGGCTGACCATGACACCCAGGTTAATCACATTAAAATTGTGCTGAGAAAACACGCGATCTAAAACTTTGTTACCGACGGCATGGCAATCGGCACCAATTACACCCATAACAATGGTAGGCTTCTGCATGATATACCTCTAAATAAACTGAATATTCGGAATTAAAGTTAAAACAAAACCAGTTAAATCCGTTTGGTATTAATTAAGAAAATATCTAAGTAAAAATCTGGTGCTCATCCTTATTTAATTCCTTAACTTTCCACTGATGATAATGTGCAATTCAGGGGGTTTAAAAACAATTGATATAAAGTAAGGATATCTTGCAAAAAAGGAATGGTTTTCACAGGGGGATAAAACAAGATACAGATCACACTTAAATTCCATTTAAAATCAGCAAGATACCATTAAACACAACAAACAAAAACTTTAATTAACAATTATTTAAACCTAATGACAAATAAATCAATCCTGATTTTGTGATCATCGTTATATTATTAAATTCACTGCAAATAGCAATTAAATTTTAATGTTTAAACTATAGTTTATAGTATATTCCATATGAATATATTTTGATAAATAATGACGAAATAGTGTGACGAACATCTTATTAAAGTGTGTAACGCAATGCCGAAAATAAAAAAATAAATGATACAAAAAAGTAAATTATTTATTATTAATATGATAACAACGCTGATTTGATTTTGTTATTATGACACTGAAATAAACCATTCAGCTCACATAATTACCCCAGCAACCACTATTCCGGTGCCGGGGTTTTATTTTTTCAGTAAGTTCCGTGTTCTTCGGTAAACTGAGCCAGCAGGTAATTGAGATAATCCGTCAGCAGTTCATCATCTTCCAGCGGCAAAAGCTGTTCCAGGGCAGTATCGGTAAAAAATTTCTGCCAAAACAGTCGTTTGGCATCCCGGGAGGCCCGGGTGGCTTTCACCTGCTCACGCAGTCGTGCCGCAGCCCGCAGTTTAACCGGAGCATCCCCCGGAATGGCCTGCATAATACGGTGTTTCAGGAACTGTGTATAAACAGGGTTGCCGCCGCAGGTCAGCGCAACCTGAACCGGCGGTACATCAATAGTGGCCGGAGAGATAAATGAGGCATTTTCCGGTGCGTCAGTCACGTTACAGAAGCAGTGGCGGGCATTTGCCTGTTCCAGCACCTGCTGATTGACTTCCGGTGAATCCGTGGCAGCAAACACCAGCCAGCACTCCTGCGGCCACAGAGCCGCATCGAAAGCCGCTTCCGTCAGAGTCAGATGCGGGTTTTCCGCCAGTGCGGTAAAATCTCCGCAGAACCCGCGTGCAATAACAGTGACATATGCGCCGGCCTGTAACAGTGCCCGGCATTTATGTGCAGCGACTTCCCCGCCTCCCACGACCAGACAGGTCTTTCCCCGTAAATCACAAAACAGCGGATAACGCAGCATAGAGTCTCCTTTGCAGACAGAGTCAGAATCAGTTGTCTGAATCATATCCTGCCCGTTACCGTGACGCAGCAAAGCGCTGTGCACTTTGCGGGGCAGCGCGTTAAATAGAGGGAAAGTATTTTCAGCACGGATGCTTGTTATTAATAAAGAGAGAGAAATACTCAGCACCGAGGCCGGGGCTGATAACCGGCAAAACGAAAAGTCGCTGTGAACACTTCCCTGTGCGCTCAGGCGCGTCATCCATGACGCGCATGCTTTTCGTTTCTCTGCCGCTTATCTGCCTTTTACTTTGACATGATGAAAACCGTGGATGTGGCGTTGAAGAAAAATCAGCGCGGAGGTCATCTGCTAAATTATTCAATTTGCAGCAAGGCGGCAAATGAAAGAAACCGGGGAACATACATCAGTATGTGACCCGGTTTATTGAGTGCAGCCAACACGGCTGCGGATTGAAGAATGACGCAGATGGGGGAGGATTAGCGGACGCCGCCACGGGTCATACACACCTCATGCACCTGCGGATAAAACCGATCCAGCTGATGTCTCTGTATCCAGTCATAAATAAAATCTTTGTCGTGCAGGGTGTCATCATAGATAAGCCCGGCCACGCTGCCGCTGTGCGCGACATTCAGGCCGTAGATCTTTCCTTTATCCGCAAGGGCGTGCAGTTCGCTGAAACCGGGTTTGGGCAGCAGATCCTGACTGGCGATGGCGCTCAGTGTGGCCGCTTCGCCCAGGCGTTGCGGGTCATGCTGCTCACAGGCTGCGGTAAGCTGTTTCCAGGCCTGAGCCAGCAGGGATTCCCGTGCCAGCAGTGTGGCACGGCGGTCGCGTTTGTGAAAATCTTCCGTCAGTACCACGTCCGGACTTTCCAGCAGCAGCAGTTTCAGATCCGGCGACCAGCCGAGTGATATTTGAGTCTGAGCAGTCTGATGATCAAACAGTGTCAGGGAGGAAAAGAGTGTGCTGTCTGTCGGTTCAATCGCCACACACAGCGCGGCAAGCGTTTCCGGTGATAATTCATGGCCGTAAAAACGTGCGGTAGCCTGAGCCGTGGCAGCAATATCCGCCGTGCTGCTGGCCAGCCCTTTACCGACAGGAATGGTAGAATCATATTCGATCCGCAGCATACCGGTGGCTTCCGGCACAATATCCAGATGTTTCAGTACCCGCTCAAGCATCTGCCGCATGCGGGGCCGTTCCAGCCCCAGCGGTACACCTTCTTCCACAGAAACATAGCTGTACCAGTTAATGGGACAGGAAACCAGTTTTTCACCTCCGAGAACCCATCCCTGCAACAATTCTCCGCAGGATGCCGGACAATGTGCCTCAGCCATGTTGAAATACCTGTTTTAATGCGCCGATAAGATGACGGTTTTCCGCCTGACTGCGGACAGCGATCCGGTAGTAAGAGCCATCCAGTCCCGGGTAATTCTGACAACGGCGGATCAGCAGCTTATATTTGAGCAGGGCAGACTGAAGTTCCGCGCCGTTAAGACAGCGGATAAAGATGTAGTTCGCCACCGGCTGCCGGATTTTCAGCAGCGGGAACTGCCGCAGCTCATTGCACAGATATTCCCGCTGCGCGGCAATAAAATCCTGTGTTTTGCGGATATAATTTTCGTCATCCAGCAGCACCTCACCCACCAGCGCCGCCAGACCGTTAATCGTCCACGGCTCGCGCCAGGCTTTCAGATTGCTGATGATATGGCTGTCACCGCACAGCAGATAGCCGAGACGCAGGCCGGGAATCGCAAAGAATTTTGTCAGCGACCGCAGCAGATAAAGGTAGCGGGTTTCCGGCAGACGCGCTGTCAGCGGTGATCCTTCCGGCATAAAATCAATAAAAGCTTCATCAACAATCAGATGAATATGGCGGGATTCGCACAGTGATACCAGTTTGTGCAGCAGCGCGGTATCCGGCATCAGACCGGTCGGGTTATTCGGCGTGGCAATAAAGACGCAGTCTGGGCGGCGGGCTTCAATATCCGCCAGCAAAGATTCATCCGGCTGAAAATCATTTTCTTCCGTCAGCGGGTGTTCGATGATATCGCAGCCCTGCTGTTCCAATGCTCTGCGGTATTCGGCAAATCCGGGGGTTAATAATAATGCGCAGTGCGGGTTGAGATGACGCACCAGTGAGTAAATCAGTTCCGTCTCCCCGTTACCGGCAATAACCTGTCCGAGTTCACATCCTGCGCCACGGGCCAGTGCGGCATGCAGATAGCGGTATTCAATATCCGGGTAGCGTTCAATAACAGACAGATTGTCGCGGATGATGGCTTTAACCCTCTCGGGCGGCCCCAGCGGGTTAATATTGGCACTGAAATCGAAGATAGATGCGGGTGAGATGCCGAGGAGCTCAGCCACCTCTACCACATTACCACCGTGTTCGCTCATAGCCTCCTCCAAATGTAAGGGCTGCACACAGAATCATCTGCATACAGCCGGATGCTTATTATTTTAAGGATAATACTATGACGCAGCTTCTAATGGGGCTTCCTGCGTAATATCAATTTGTGTGGCAGCAAATGCCAGAATCTGATGCAGATTCACCACATTACCGACGACAATCAGTGCCGGCGGATGTAATTTATGGCGCGCAGCTTCTTCCGGTAATGTGGCGAGGGTGGCAGTGACGACCTGCTGACGCTGCTGGCTGGCATACATCACCACGGCTGCCGGCGTATCCGGTGATTTTCCGCCATCGATCAGCAACTGACTGATTTCGGCCAGACGGGTCATCCCCATCAGTATAACAAGAGTGCCGTTAAGGGCGGCCAGTGCATTCCAGTTCTGCGGCTCATTCCCCTGACACATATGACCGGTAACCACATGGAAGCTTGATGCGTGATCGCGGTGAGTGACCGGAATGCCCGCATACGCCAGTCCGCCGATAGACGAACTGATGCCGGGGATAACTTCAAAATCCAGACCGTACTGTGCCAGGGATTCGGCTTCTTCGCCGCCGCGCCCGAATACATACGGGTCGCCGCCTTTCAGACGCACCACATTTTTACCTTCAGCGGCATATTTTACCAGAATGGCATTGATTTCTTCCTGCGGCACCGGATGGTGATTCGGTGTTTTACCGACGTTAATAATTTTGCAGTCTGCCGGTGCACAAGCGATCAACTCAGGATTGACAAGACGATCATGCACCAGCACTTCGGCATGACGTATACAGTGAAGTCCCTTTACGGTAATTAATGATGCATCTCCGGGTCCGGCTCCGACCAGCCATACTTTACCTTTGCTCATTTTATTGCCTTATCAATCAGATTAATCAATATGAAAAAATCACATCATTTTATTCGTTATGCACAATACCTGGTGACGATAAAAAGCACTATTTATTAATGATGTTTTGTCGTTGTACAGCAGTATTAATTACCCGTGAACTTTATTCTTTGATCTATTCACGATAAATACGTAATAAAAACAATTCTGTTTAATATTTTGCATTATTAAATAATTACAGAAAAAAATATATGACTGATATCTCAATAATACGTTCACGCAACGGAAGAGTTCATGAAAAAAAATCAAGTATAACAATTACTTTCAACGGATTGAAATAATTATCTTTTTACATTTACCTCATAAAAACAAGTTATTATAATCAACAAATCAACCGCTACATTTGAAATCATCATTAACAAATAATAAAAACAAGATCATTTAATTAACATATTTGCATATGTTTATAAAAATAAAATAGTTGCTTTTTATTTATCTTGATCACAAATCAAGTATTTATGTGAAGAAACTCACAAACTGTAATAAGCAGATATATAAAAGCAGCATTTTATGTTTTATTAAAACCGAATATAAATAGCCGTAAAAAAATCACTATATCAAAAATCGGCAATGTTAATTAAATGATCATAACATTTTCGTGTTGTAGTTCTGCAATATTTCGTACTGCTTATGATCATGAAAATAAAAAGACAGTTCACCGGGTTAATCTAATTAACCTTTTTTGCTTTCCTGGTATCAGGACGTTTTTTTGGCAACAACACCGTGTCAAAGGTAGCGTATGAATAAGGCACAAAAACAGGTTTTCGTGATTGCGGGCACCAGCAGCGGCTGCGGAAAAACCACTATTACCCTCGGGATCATGCGGGCACTGAGTGCACGCGGACTGCGGGTCCAGCCCTGCAAAGTCGGCCCTGATTACCTCGACAGCAGCTGGCATACCGCCGTCACCGGCGTGCCTTCCCGCAACCTGGATGCCTTTATGCTGCCGGAATCTGTTCTGACCCCGCAATTCCGTCATTATATGCAGGACAAAGACGCCGGTGTGATTGAGGGCGTGATGGGGTTGTATGACGGCTTCGGCACCGATCCTCACTATTGCAGCACCGCCGCGATGGCAAAACAGCTGGACTGCCCGGTCATTATGCTGGTCGACGGCAAAGCGGTTTCCACCTCTATTGCTGCTACCGTGATGGGGTTTCAGCATTTTGATCCGTCACTGAATATCGCCGGGGTACTGATTAACCGCGTTAACAGTGACAGCCACTTTCAGCTTCTGAAACACGCGATTGAACACTACTGCCATGTGCCGGTGATCGGCTACGTGCCGGTGATGAATGACATTGAACTCCCTTCCCGTCATCTGGGGCTGATCCCGCCGCAGGAGCAGGCACAGCAGACTGAACGCTGGCAGCGTCTGGCTGATCAGATAGAAAAAACCGTTGATGTGGATAAGCTGCTTTCCCTGACACACTGGCAGTCTCCGGCAGACAGCGCACCAATACAGCTGGCCACTCCGGATGCCGGACGCGGGCTGACCGTCGCGGTGGCGGATGATGCCGCCTTTAACTTCTATTATCCCGATAATCTCGATTTACTGCGTCAGAGCGGCGCGGAAATTGTTACATTCAGCCCGCTGAATGACAGCGCCCTGCCTGATCCCTGCCATATGATTTACATCGGCGGCGGTTATCCGGAAGTCTATGCTGAAAAACTTTCATCTAACACAGCCATGCGAAAAGCACTGCTGGCGGCACATCAGCGCGGTATTCCTGTTTATGCGGAATGCGGCGGGCTGATGTACCTCGGTGAAACGCTGACAGACGGCAACGGCAAGACCTTCCCGATGACCGGCATCATCGCCGGCCACAGCACCATGGGTAACCGCCTGAAACGTTTTGGTTACTGCGAAGGCACCGCCCTGACAGACACCACTCTGGTCCGTACCGGTGAACGCCTGCGCGGTCATGAGTTCCATTATTCTGATTTTATGACTGATCTGCCGCCTGCTTTTGAGTTTATCAAAGAGCGCGACGGCGAAGTCCTCAAACGCTGGCGCGGCGGTTATCAGGTTGGTAATACCTTTGCCGGGTATCTGCATGTGCATTTTGCCCGGCGTCCGGGGTTATTGGATCACTGGTTTTCTCTGGCACGGAGTGTGCTATGACACTGCTCAGCTGGCTGATCGCATTCCTGCTTGACTGGCGCCTCGGTGACCCGGAGCACTGGCCGCACCCGATCCGCTGGATTGGCAATGCCATCCGCAAAACCGAAGGTATGATCCGCCGCCGCTGTCAGAGTGGTGCGGCACTGCGCCGGGGCGGAGTCATGCTGTGGATTGTGATCGCCGGCGGCACCTGGGCGGTGAGTTACGGCGTGCTGGCACTGGCGTTTTATCTGGAAAACAGTCTCGGCTGGCTCGTTACCATCTGGATGACCTACACCGTTCTTGCCACCCGTTGTTTACAGGATGCGGCAATGCGGGTGTATGACGCACTGAAAGCGGATGACCTTGCTGAGAGTCGTGAAAAATTATCATGGATAGTCGGGCGCGATACCCGGGAACTGACACCACCGCAAATCACCCGCGCAGTGACCGAAACCGTGGCGGAAAATACCACCGACGGTGTAATCGCCCCGCTGTTCTTCTTATTACTGGGCGGCGCTCCGCTGGCGATGGCCTATAAGGCCGTGAATACCCTGGATTCCATGGTCGGCTATAAAAATGAAAAGTACGGCGATATCGGTATGTTTTCCGCCCGTGCGGATGATGTGGCCAACTATATCCCGGCGCGGCTGAGCTGGCTGCTGTTCACCTTTGCTGCCTTTGTTCTGAAATACCGTTACCGGGAGGCGTACCGCACCGGGTTACGTGACCACGCCAATCACCGCAGTCCGAACAGCGGCTGGTCTGAAGCAACTGTCGCCGGAGCACTGGGTGTGCGCCTGGGCGGGCCGAATACCTATTTCGGGCAGTTGGTTGATAAGCCGTGGATCGGTGACAACACCCGTGACATCAATGCAGACGATATTCTCAGCACCATCCGGCTGATGTGGGTTGCCTCCTCCGCCGCACTGGTGCTGTTTGCCGTCATTCACCTTCTGGCACAGTGGATTTTGTAAGGGAAAATTATGAGTTACATACAACAGCCGCAGGAAATCGAAAAAAACAGTTTTCTGATCATTGATGACATTATCCGCGAAACACGGCCGGAATACCGTTTCGCCAGTGATGATCATGCGGCAATTATTAAACGCGCTATCCACACCACTGCTGATTTTGACTGGCTGGATATTCTGCACTTTTCTGATGGTGTGATTGAGACTCTCCGTGACGGCATTATGCGCGGCTGCACAATTTATACCGATACCACGATGGCACTATCCGGGATTAACAAAATCCGTCTGGCGAAATATGGCTCAGAGTGCCGCTGCTACGTCAGCGACCCGCGTGTGGTGGCTGCCGCCAAAGAGCAGCAGATGACCCGCTCCATGGCGGCCGTGGATATCGCCATGCAGGAACCGGGCGAGAAAATTTTTGTTTTCGGGAATGCGCCGACAGCCCTGTTCCGTGTCCTTGAACATACTGAAAAACCGGTCGCCGTTGTCGGTGTGCCGGTCGGTTTTGTCGGTGCGGCAGAATCCAAAGATGCCCTGGCGGAGAGTTCGCTGCCGTGCATCGCCGCACTCGGCCGCAAAGGCGGCAGTAATGTGGCCGCCGCGATTATCAACGCCATCCTTTACCGGATGCCGGAGGCGTAATCATGACGCAGGAAAACACCACAGCCCCTGACGATAACGGCACCGGCATCGTCTGGCACAAAGGCAAGGCACTGCGCAAGGGGTATACCACCGGCTCCTGTGCCACTGCTGCCGCCAAAGTGGCGGCGCTGATGGTGTTGCGTCAGGAAGTGATCCAGCAGGTTTCGATTGTCACGCCGTCCGGCGTGACGCTGAACCTTAATGTGGAAGATCCGCTGATTTGCGGACAATCCGCCACTGCCGCTATCCGCAAAGATGGCGGCGACGATATTGATGCCACCCACGGCATGCTGATTTTCGCCCGTGTTGCCGTCAATGACAGCGGCGTGATCACCCTTGACGGCGGTGAAGGTGTCGGCCGGGTGACTAAGATCGGCGTAGGTCTGCCAATCGGCGATGCCGCTATCAACAAAACCCCGCGTCAGACCATTGAAGCGGCGGTTCGTGAAGCTATCGGCCCGAACCGGGGCGCGGATATCACCATCTTCGCACCGGAAGGGGAAGAGCGGGCGAAAAAAACCTATAACGGCCGTCTCGGTATTCTCGGCGGAATTTCTGTTATCGGCACCAGCGGTATTGTCACGCCGATGTCGGAAGAGAGCTGGAAACGCTCCCTTTCCATCGAACTGGAAATGAAACGCGCACAGGGCATGACCCGCGTTTTTCTGGTGCCGGGCAACCACGGCGAACGGTTTGTCAGCGAACAGCTCGGGCTGGACGGCGCGTATGTCGTCACCATGAGTAACTTTGTCGGCTATATGTTGCAGGAGGCTACCCGGCTGAAGTTTGAGCAGGTGGTGATCCTCGGGCATTTCGGCAAACTGGTGAAAATCGCGGCGGGTATTTTCCACACCCACAGCCATATTGCGGATGCACGGATGGAAACCCTGATTGCCAATCTCGCCCTGATTGGCGCCCCCCTCTCCTTATTACAGGAAGTGGACGGCTGCACCACCACCGAAGCCGCAATTGAACTGATCAATGCACAAGGCTGGCAGGCGGTATATCCGCGGATCGCAGAAAAAATCTGTGACCGGATTAATCAGATGCTGCGTTTCTCCGATGAGCCGCCGCACTGTGATGCCATTCTGTTCTCATTTGATAATCAGGTGCTGGGGAGCAACCGTTCGCTCAGCGCCATAACGGAGGGATTCCGATGATTTATGTGACTGGTGTGGGCCCCGGCTCAGAAGCCTATCTGACCCGGCGGGCAACGGATGTGATTTCCGGGGCAGACATTTTAATCGGCGGTCAGCGCCATCTGGATGAATTTGCCGGGCTGACCACAGAAACCCGCGTCATCGATGCGGATATCAGCGGTCTGATGAGCTGGATAGCAAAGCGCCTTGATCGCCGTATTGTCATTCTGGCTTCCGGTGACCCGATGTTTTTCGGTATCGGCAAGCGTATCAGCGAAACCTTTGCACCGGATCAGGTGCAGATAGTGCCGGGTATCAGCTCTGTGCAGTATCTGTGTTCCCGGGCCGGAATGGATATGAATGATATTTATCTCACCAGCAGCCACAACCGCAGCCCGGATTTTGACTGGCTGCTCGCGCATGAGCGTATCGGTATGGTGACCGACAGCAGGATCGGCCCGAAAGAAATCGCCGCCGAAATCCTGCGGCAGGGCCAGACCCGCCGGATGATCATCGGTGAAAATCTCTCCGCCCGTAATGAACGGATAACCATCCTTAATGCTGAGGATGTCACCGGAAATTACAACATGAATGTGGTGTTAATTGATAAGCGGGGCAGCGTGGCCTGATGAAAGACGAACTGTTTCTGCGCGGGCAGCAGATCCCGATGACCAAAGAGCCGGTGAGAGCACTCGCCCTGTCACGGCTGGATTTACAGGGTGCACAGCGCCTGATTGATGTCGGTGCGGGCACCGGCAGTGTCTCTATTGAAGCGGCACTCAGCCATCCGGCACTTGAGATTATTGCCATCGAGAAAAAACCGGAAGCCATCGCGCTTATCAAAGAAAACTGCCGTCATTTCCGTTGTCCGCAGATCCGCGTGATTGACGCCTATGCGCCGGTGGAACTGGCCGAAAAAGCAGACGCCGTGTTTGTCGGCGGCACCGGCGGCAATCTCACAGAGATTATCGACTGGTCGCTCGATCACCTGCACAGCGACGGCACCCTGGTGATGACCTTTATCCTGCAGGATAACCTGACACAAGCCATTGCACACCTGAAACAGTGTGCGGTGAGCGAACTGGACTGCTGTGAATTACAGGCCGGAAATATGACCGCGCTCGGACACAGTTATTATTTTAAACCGAATAATCCTACCTATCTTATTTCCTGCCGTAAGGAGGCGCGTTGTGGCTGAACAGTTTGACCGTCAGAAAGTCTGGTTTGTCGGAGCCGGTCCCGGGGATATCAGTCTTATCACCCTGAAAGGCTACCGTATTTTACAACAGGCTGACATCGTCATTTATGCCGGTTCGCTTATCAATACTGATCTGCTGGACTACTGCAAAGACGGCGTCGAAAGCTACGACAGTGCCGCGATGACCCTCGATGACATCATCACCGTAATGGTTGACGGTGTGAAAAGCCACAAACTGGTGGTGCGTCTGCAAACCGGTGACCTCTCCCTGTACGGCTCTATCCGTGAACAGGGCGAAGTGCTGTCAGAACACAATATCGGTTTCAGTGCTATCCCGGGCGTCAGTTCATTCCTCGGTGCCGCCGCGGAACTGGGCGTGGAATACACAGTGCCGGAAGTGTCCCAGAGCCTGATCATCACCCGTATCGAGGGGCGCACACCGATGCCGCCGAAAGAGAGTCTGCGCAGCTTTGCCGCTCATCAGACCTCAATGGCGATTTTCCTGTCTGTTCAGGATATCAAAGGTGTGGTGGAACAACTGACAGAGGGCGGTTATCCGGAAACCACCCCGGTTGCTGTGGTGTATAAAGCAACCTGGCCGGATTGTCAGGTGCTGCGCAGCACACTGGCGGAGATCACCGTCGCCGTGCGCGAAGCGAAAATCCGCAAAACTGCACTGATTCTGGTCGGGCCGTTCCTCGGTAACGAGTATCACTATTCAAAATTATATGACGCAGGCTTCAGCCATGAGTACCGCAAAGCCTCGCGGTAAGCGCATTGCGCTGTTTTGCCTGACACCGGGCGGCAAAGCACTGGCGGAAAAGATCCGCCCGTTGCTTCCGGTCACCTGTTACACCAGCGAAAAACTGGTGTCGGACGGCTTTGAGCCGTTCCGTGACAGCTTTGCTGCCACCTTACAGCAGGCATTTGCAGAGAATGACGCCCTGATTGTCATCGGCGCGACCGGCATTACCGTCCGGGTACTGGCGCCGGTGATTCAGGACAAAATGAGTGACCCGGCCGTGATCGTGATGGATGAGAAAGGACAGCATGTGATCAGTCTGCTCTCCGGTCATCTCGGCGGTGCCAATGAGCTGGCCACCTGGCTGGCGGGCCGGATCGGCGGACAGGCGGTGATCACCACCGCAACGGATGTCAATCATGTCACCAGTTTTGATCTGCTGGCACGGGAGATGAATGCCACGTTCTCCGATTTCCGCAACACCGTCAAAACCCTGAACCAGATGATGGTCAGCGGCGAGCGCATCGGCATCTGGTGGCATCCGGATATGGCGGCGGAGCAGGACAAATACGCGTTGCCGGGGCTTATCCCGGTGGCTGATTTGCGTTCCCTGCCGGAACTGGATGCGCTGGTGTATGTCAGTTACCGCCGTGAAGAAATTATGCTGCCGGTGCCGGTGTATAAACTGATCCCGCGCCGGATTATTGCCGGTATGGGCTGCCGCAGAGATACCGGGGCCGATGACGTTCAGCTGCTGTTTGCTGAACAACTGGCTGAGAATAACCTGTTGCCGGAAGCCGTCCGCGCCATCGGCAGTATTACCCTGAAAGCACAGGAGCCCGCCCTGCTGGCGCTGGCTGCCCGTTATCAGGTGCCGTTTACCGTATTCAGTGCTGAGGAGCTGGCCCCTGTGGCGGCGCAGTTCCCGGAATCCGAATTTGTTAAAAAAAACACGGGAGTCGGGAGTGTATCCCGGCCGGTCGCCTGGCTGATGAGCAAAGGCTGTCTGATAGGGCAAACCTGTAAGACCCGGGGGATCACCATTACGTTAGGAGCAGAAACAGTATGTTAACCGTTATAGGCATTGGCCCCGGCAGTGAAGCCATGATGACCGAAGAAGCCGTCACCGCACTGAAAGAAGCGGAAGTGGTGGTCGGGTATAAAACCTATACCCATCTGGTGAAACCTCTGGTGGGCGACAAAGAAGTGATCAAAACCAGCATGCGCAAAGAGATCGAACGCTGCCATCTGGCCATTGAGCTTGCACAGGAAGGGAAAAACGTGGCGATGGTGTGCAGCGGTGACGCCGGGATTTACGGCATGGCCGGGCTTATCCTCGAAATCGTCACCAAAGAGAAGCGCGATATTCAGGTGCGTGTGGTGCCGGGTATTACTGCCAGTATCGCCGCCGCCTCACTGCTGGGCGCACCACTGATGCATGATTTTTGTCATATCAGCCTCAGTGATCTGCTCACGCCGTGGGAGGTGATTGAGAAACGCATCAAAGCCGCCGCCGAAGCCGATTTTGTTATCTGTTTCTATAACCCGCGCAGCCTGGGCCGCGAAGGCCATCTGGCCCGTGCATTTGAACTGATGGCACCGTTCAAAGCCGCCACCACCCCGATCGGCGTGGTAAAAGCCGCTGCCCGTAAGAAAGAAGAAAAGTGGATCACCACATTCGGTGCAATGGAGTATGACCGCGTGGACATGACCAGCCTGGTGATTGTCGGCAACAAGTCCACGTATATCAGTGATGATCTGATGATCACACCACGGGGATACAAACTGTGAATGACGGCGGACTGCTGATTTTCGGCGGGACGAGTGATGCCCGCCTGCTTTGTGAGCGTCTGGATGCACAGGGGGTCCGCTACCAGCTCTCTGTCGCCACCGCCGCTGGCCGTCAGCAGGCAGCCGGATTGCAGGGTGAGATCCGGGAAGGCCGCATGGATGCACAGGCGATGGCGGATTACTGCCGCCGTCACGGAGTCCGCCTGCTGGCGGATCTCTCGCATCCTTATGCGGCAATACTCAGCGACACTATTTTGCAGGTGCAGCGCGAACTGGATATTCCGCTGGTGCGCTATAACCGCCCGAGTGATATTGATGCGGTTGATAACCCGCTGATTTATAAAACCGAATCCATTGACAGCGCCTGTGAGATTGCCATGACACTCGGTCAGCGGGTTCTGCTGACCACCGGCAGTAAACAGCTGGCAGATTATCTTGCCCGCCTGCCGGGAAAAACCGTGCTGGCACGGGTACTGCCTACACAGGATGTGCTGGCGCAGTGTGAATCTTACGGGATGACCATTGACCAGATTTTTGCCCTGAAAGGGCCGTTTTCGGCGGAATTTAATGAAGCGTTTTACCGTTACTGCGGCGCGGATGTGGTGATCACCAAAGAATCCGGCACACAGGGCGGATTCAGTGAAAAAGTCGCCCCTTGTCTGGCGCTGGGTATTCCCTGCATTGTCGTGGTTCGCCCGCAGACCCGGGTATCCGGCGATGTGACTGAATTGCAGGATCTTTATGGGGTAGAGCAGTACCTGATATCCCGTTTTTCTGTCTGTTGATTTACTGAGGTTATGAGATGAAAAAAGCGTTATTAGTGATTAGTTTCGGCACCAGTTACGCGGAAACCCGTGAAAAAAATATCGAAAGCTGTGAAAAGCAGCTCGCGGCAGCGTTCCCCGGCCGTGATTTTTTCCGCGCCTTCACCTCCGGCATGATTATCCGCAAGCTGAAAGAGCGCGATAACCTGCATATTAATAACCCTGAAGAGGCATTACGCCATCTGCACGAGCAGGGTTATGAGGATGTGGCTATCCAGTCACTGCATGTGATTAACGGGGACGAGTACGAAAAGATTGTCGGTCAGGTTGAAAAATACCGTCCGTTCTTCCGCTATCTGCGCGTGGGCAAACCGCTGCTGAGCAGTTTTGAGGATTATTCCCTCCTGATTGATGCCCTGCACTCCCAGATGCCGGAACTGAAAGAAGATGAGCGCGTGGTCTTTATGGGTCACGGTGCCACTCACCATGCCTTCTCTGCATATGCCTGTCTGGATCACATGATGACCGGCAGCGGCTTCCCGGCCCGTGTCGGCGCGGTGGAAAGCTATCCGGAAATCGACCTGATTATTAAAGGCCTGAAAGCAGAAAATGTCCGCAAAGTGCATCTGATGCCGCTGATGCTGGTTGCCGGTGACCACGCGATTAACGATATGGCATCCGATGAGGAAGATTCCTGGAAAACACAGCTGGAACAGGCCGGAATTGAGGCAACCGCGTGGTTACAGGGCATGGGTGAGAACAATATGATCCGTCAGATGTTTGTCGAACACCTGGCGCAGACAATGGATAACGGGGAGTAATATCCGCACATGAGTCAGCAAACAGAAAAACCACAGGGCAAACTTTATGCCATCGGCACCGGTCCCGGTGCCAGGGACCTTATCACGGTGCGCGGCGCACGGATTATCGGTGAGCTGGATATCCTGTATGCACCGGCAGGTAAAAAAGATGCCCCGAGCCTGGCACATACCATTGTCGCCCCGTATATCACCGGTAAAACCACGGTGAAAACCTATCACTTCCTGATGAAAGCCTCGCAGGAAGCGAAAGAAGCAGTCTGGGATGAAGTCGCGCAAGCGATTCAGGACGATGTGGCTGACGGTAAAAAAGTCGGCTTTATCACCCTGGGTGATTCCATGCTGTTCAGTACCTGGGTTTCCCTGCTGGAGCGTATCGGCAATCAGCCATGGCTGGAAGTGATTCCGGGCGTGACCTCGTTTGCGGCTATCGCGTCACGGGCAGTTGTCCCGCTGGCAATGGAAAACCAGAGCCTTGCCGTCATGTCGTGCACCGCATCCCCGGAAGAGCTGGAGCATGCGATTACGCATCATGAATGCATTGTGTTAATGAAAGTCTATGGTCGTTTACAACAGGTACGCGATCTGCTCCGCCGCCATGATTTGCTTGATCATGCCATCCTGATGGCCGATGCCACACTGGAAACTGAACAGTGCTGGCGGCGCCTGGATGAGATCGACGACGAACAGACACTGCCTTATTTCTCAACGGTATTAATTAATAAAACCCGGAAATAATTCGGTGAGGTTGTTATGCAACAGAAACTCACGAAGTTCTCGTTAACCGGTGCCGCCGTCACAATTCTGCTGATGATTGCACCTCAGGAAGCCTTTGCCATGCATATCATGGAGGGCTTTTTACCGCCGATGTGGGCGATTGCCTGGTGGCTGATTTTCCTGCCCTTTCTCGGGGCAGGGATTATCCGCCTTAAAGCGATTGTTCAGGAAGATGCCAACAAGAAAGTTCTGCTGGCACTGTGCGGCGCCTTTATCTTTGTACTTTCCGCGCTGAAAATCCCGTCAGTGACCGGCAGCTGCTCTCACCCTACCGGGGTGGCACTGGCGGTGATCCTGTTCGGACCATCCGTGGTGGCCGTGCTCGGCTCCATCGTGCTGCTGTTCCAGGCGTTACTGCTGGCGCACGGCGGCCTGACCACCCTCGGTGCCAACGGCATGTCGATGGCGGTGATCGGGCCGATCGTCGGTTATCTGGTCTGGCGTTTCACCACCAAACTGGGCTGGCGTAAGGATGTCTGCGTCTTCCTTGTCGCAGTGATAGCGGATTTAACCACCTATTTTGTCACCTCTGTACAGCTCGGGGTTGCTTTCCCTGATCCGCAGATGGGAATGGGTGCGGCGATCCTGAAATTCATGGGTATCTTCTGTCTGACCCAGGTACCGATTGCGATTGCGGAAGGTCTGCTGACGGTACTGGTTTATGATCAGCTGGTGAAACGTAACCTGGTAGGTAATGAGGTGCGGGCATGAAAAAGACACTGATTTTACTGTTTCTGACTGTCGCAATTTTTATCATCCCGTTCTTTATCGACCACGGCGGTGAATACGGCGGCTCAGATGATCAGGCAGAACAGCAGATCCTGGCTATCGCGCCGGATTATGAACCCTGGTTTGAGTCCCTCTATGAACCGGCCAGCGGTGAAATTGAGAGCCTGCTGTTTACTCTCCAGGGCTGTCTCGGCACTGCTGTGATTTTCTACGTGCTCGGTTATTACCGCAGCGGCCGGAAAAATGCAAAGCCTTGATGCCCTGAGTTATCAAAGCCGCAGGCGTCAGCGCGACCCAGTCGCGAAATTCGCTTTCTGGGTTGTCATGATGGTTCTGGCGATGAGCCTGCCTCCGGCGGGCCAGGCGGCTTTATTGCTGTGTATTGCGGCGTTTACCTGCTGGTTACTGCGGGTATCGCCGCTCCGCTATCTGAAATGGCTGCTGATCCCGTTCAGTTTTCTGGCGGTGGGTCTGGTGGCCATTATTATTTCGTTTGCCCGAACACCGGACAGTCTGCTGTGGGGCATTCAGATTGGTCAGTACTGGGTGGGTTTCGACCCCACCGGTCTGGCAACCGCTAATCAGACCTTCTGGCGCAGCATGGCGGCTCTCGCCGCCACCTTCTGGTTTATGCTCAATATGCCGTTTGAGCAACTGATTAAACTGATGAAACGCGGCCGTCTGCCGCTGGTGCTGATTGAGCAGATCCTGCTGACCTGGCGCTTTATCTTTATTTTTCTGGAAGAAGCCGCCGTTATTTATCACGCACAATCCCTGCGCTTCGGCTACCGCAACCTGCGCACCGGCTACCGCTCACTGGCGATGCTGGTCACCATGCTGTTTTCCCGCGTGATGATGCGCTATCAGCAAATGTCCGTCGCACTGAATGTGAAGCTCTATCAGGGAGATTTCCACCTATGAATCATCACCCGCAATTATCAGTCAGTGGTCTCACATTCCGCTATCAGGACGATAATATCCTGAAAAATCTGACGATGGATTTCGGCGCGCACCAGGTTACCGGGATTATCGGTGCCAACGGCTGCGGAAAATCCACACTGTTTATGAACCTGTCCGGTATTCTGAAACCACAGGACGGTCAGGTGCTCTGGCGGGGTAATCCGCTGAAATACGACAAAAAATCCCTGCTGGAGCTGCGCCAGCATGTGGTGACCGTCTTTCAGGACCCGGATATGCAGATTTTCTACACCGATGTGGACAGTGATATCGCCTTCGCCCTGCGTAATCTCGGGATGGAAGAAGATGAGATCAAACGCCGGACAGATGAGGCACTGCAACTGGTGGATGCTCTCGCATTCCGCGACAAACCGGTACAGCACCTGAGCTTCGGGCAGAAAAAACGCGTGGCGATTGCCGGGGCGCTGGTGATGCAGTCAGACTATCTGCTGCTCGATGAACCCACCGCCGGACTGGACCCGGCCGGCCGGCAGCAGATGATCGATCTGCTGGCCCGCATTGCCGCCGCCGGTAAACACATTGTGATTTCCAGCCATGACATTGACCTGATTTATCAGGTCTGTGATGGTATTTACGTGATGTCGCACGGCGAAGTGTGCGGCCACGGTGCACCGGAATCCGTTTTCCTGCAAAAAGAGATGATCACCGCGGCCGGTCTGGAACAGCCGTGGCTGGTCAAACTTCACTGCGAAACCGGACTGCCGCTGTGCAAAACTGAACAGGCGCTGTTTGCACAATTGCAGCAGCAGACAACTCCCGCCGCCGGAACACACGAGGTAATGGCATGACATTTTCACTGATGATCCAGGGTACGGCTTCCGATGTCGGAAAAAGTGTATTAGTCGCCGGGTTCTGCCGGATTTTCTCTCAAGACGGGCATCACTGTGCGCCGTTCAAATCACAGAATATGGCACTGAACTCGGGGATCTCCCGTGACGGTAAAGAAATGGGCCGCGCGCAGATCTTTCAGGCGGAAGCCGCCGGTATTGAACCGGATGTGCGCATGAATCCGGTTCTGCTCAAACCGACCTCTAACCGCAAATCCCAGGTTATCCTGATGGGAAAAGTCGCGCAGAATATGGATGCGGCGGAATATCACCTGTACAAACCGCAACTGAAAGCCATGATCCGCGATGTTTACAACGACCTGGCTTCTGAACATGACATCATTGTGCTGGAAGGCGCGGGCAGCCCGGCGGAGATCAATCTGCGCGACGGCGATATTGTCAATATGGGCATGGCGGAGATGATCGACGCACCGGTGATCCTGGTGGCGGATATCGATCGCGGCGGTGTGTTCGCCTCAATTTACGGCACGCTCGCCCTGCTGGCAGACGACGAACGCGCCCGGGTGATCGGTGTGATCATCAATAAATTCCGCGGTGACGTTGCTCTGCTGATGCCGGGCATAAAACAAATCGAAGATCTGACTAACGTTCCGGTACTCGGTGTCCTGCCGTGGCTGGATGTGGATCTGGAAGATGAGGACGGCGTGGCGTTACAGGTCGGCAAATATGACGGCAAAACGGAGGAGGTGCTGGATATTGTGGTGGTTCAGCTGCCGCACATTGCCAACTTCACCGATTTCAATGCCCTCGCCGCCCAGCCGGATGTCCGCCTGCGTTATGAATCCGATCCGCTGCTGGTCGGTGAACCGGATCTGCTGATTATCCCCGGCAGCAAAAACACCCTCGGTGACCTGCTGTGGCTGCGCCAGAAGGGAATGGATAAAGCTATCCTCGCCCGTCATGCACAGGGCACACCGGTCGCCGGGATCTGCGGCGGATATCAGATCCTCGGTAAACATATTTATGATGATGTGGAGTCCGGATTGTCCGATTTACCGGGGCTGGGGCTGCTCGATATCACTACCCGCTTCTCTCCGGAGAAAAATACCACCCAAACCGCCGGTACCGTTTGCCATTCACTGCCGGGAATTTGGTCTGCCTGTCAAAGCGAACCAATCAGCGGCTATGAGATCCACATGGGCGTGTCCGAAACCGGCCCGGATGCCATTCCGTTTGCACAGATGCATGAGAAAAACCGCGAGCCGTGCAACCATGCTGACGGCGCGGTCAGCCCGGACGGTAGTGTGATGGGCTCTTATCTGCACGGTATTTTCGACCGGAATAATTTTACCCGTCCGCTGCTCAATCAGCTGCGGAAAAAGAAAGGGCTGGAGCCGCTGCCGGAAAGTACATTTGACTATGCATTGCACAAAGAGCAGCAGTTTAATATTCTGGCTCAACAGATGAGAGAACACCTCAATATTGATGAAATCTGCCGTCTGATGTATGCGCACAAGGAGAAAGCAGCATGATTCTGATTACCGGCGGAGCCCGCAGCGGTAAAAGCAGTTTTGCCGAGGAACTGGTGGATAACCGCTGTCACAGTGCACTCTATATCGCCACCTCTGTGATAACGGATGACGAAATGGCTGCCCGCGTGGCGCGCCATAAGGCCGATCGCCCGCAGCACTGGCGCACGTGGGAAGGTTTTAAAAACATTGCTCATGCGATCCGCTATGAACGCAAACCCGGCGAAGGGGTAATGCTGGAATGTATTACCACGCTGATTGCCAATCTGCTTTATGATGCCTCGGGCGGTGCAGACCCGGACACACTGGATTACGCACAACTGGAGATCGGCATCAATAGTGAAATAGACCATATTATTGACGCCTGCAAAGAGAACGAGTGCCCGGTGTATATCGTCACCAACGAACTGGGAATGAGCATCACACCGGAAAACCGGCTGGCGCGCCATTTTGTCGATATCGCCGGACGCATTAATCAGAAGCTCGCCCGTCAGGCCGAACAGGTCTGGCTGGTGGTCTCCGGGATCGGAGTTCAGATCAAATGAACCTGAAATACCTGTGGGCCACACTCCAGTTCATCACCCGCATTCCGGTGCCGCAGCGCTGGAGTGAAGGCACTGAATTTCAGCAGTACGGGCGCGGTGTCCCGTTTTTCCCGGTCGTCGGACTGATTGCCGGGGTGATTGCGGCACTGCTGACCGTGTGGATTGTATGGGCTGCCCACAGCCCGCTGATCGCCGCGCTGGGCTATGTACTGGCGCTGATCCTGATCACCGGCGGTTTTCACCTCGACGGCCTGGCAGATACCTGTGACGGTATATTCTCCGCCCGCAAACGCGAAAGAATGCTGGAGATCATGCGCGACAGCCGCATCGGTACGCATGGCTGTCTGGCACTGATTTTTGCCCTGATGGCAAAATCCGTGGCCGCGTATGAGCTTCTCGCCTCTCCTTCCCTTTCCCTGACTGCCGCCGCCGGATTGCTGATTTGCGCCCCGGTCGCAGGCCGCACCTGTATGTCACTGGTGATGTACAACCAGCGCTACGCCCGCGAGGGGGAAGGGATGGGCAATATTTATATCGGCCGTATCAGTCTGCGTCAGTTTGTCATCACACTGGCCGCAGGCGCGGTGATTGTAACGGTAGCAGGCGGGATGAAAGCTCTCGGTGCCCTGATTGTTACCGCCTTTATGATTTACGGGCTGGGGCGTTATTTCCGCCACCACCTCGGCGGACAGACCGGGGACACTCTCGGTGCCGCTGAAGAGTGCGGGGAAATCATCTTTCTGCTCGCGCTGTTCTGGATGTAGACGGGATGAGTATCAGCCGCTTTATCCTGGTCCGCCACGGGGAAACCGCCGGAAATAAAGAGGGTCTGTTCTACGGCAGCACTGATTTACCGCTGACGGATAACGGTCACCGCCAGGCGGCGACGGTGGCCTCTTATCTGCGGGATATTCAGATAGATACTATACTGATCAGTGAATTACAGCGGGCAAGACAGACCGCGGAATACATCCGCACGCCGGAAAATCATCACTATCACTGCGACCCGCGCCTCAATGAGATGCACTTCGGGGAGTGGGAAATGAAGCATTACAGTGAGATTGCCGCCCGTTTCCCGGCAGACTGGGACACCTGGATGAAGGACTGGCAGCATGCCGCACCAACCGGCGGTGAGCCGTTTCCGCAGTTTGCGGCCAGGGTTCAGGCGGTGGCGGATGAACTGCGCCGGGAGGCGTCAGAAACCCCGGCAACCCGCCTGATTGTCGCCCACAAAGGCGTGCTCGGGCTGATCATCGCCCGCTGGTTCGGCCTGCCCGCAGAGGCCATGTGGCAGTTCCCCTGCGAACAGGACAGTTACAGTGTGGCGGAATGCCGCGACGGATTTATGACATTAGCTGTATTTAACGGGCGATCATGTTTTACGCCTGTTGTTTGATTATAAAAATATAATGTGAGCATAAAAACAATGACAACACTGAAAGACCTGATCCGCGCGATCCCGCCTCTGGATCACGCGGCTATGCAGGCGGCAGAACAGCATATCAACGGATTGGCCAAGCCGCCGCGCAGTCTCGGCCGTCTGGAAGATCTGGCGATACACCTTGCCGGTATGCCGGGGATTGAATATCCGGATAATCTGCCGAAAGAAATTATTGTGATGTGTGCGGATCACGGCGTATTTGCAGAAGGCGTCGCCGTCACCCCGCAGGAAGTCACCGCAATCCAGGCGCATAATATTCAGAAACAACTGACCGGCGTCTGTGCCGTTGCTCGCAGCAACGGAACCAGTGTGCTGCCGGTGGATATCGGCATTGACTGCGACCCTATCGATAACATGATATCCCTGAAACTGGCACGCGGCTGCGGCAATATCGCCAAAGGCCCGGCGATGTCTTACGCCGATGCGGAGCATCTGCTGGTCGCCAGTGCGGAGCTGGTAAAACAGCGGGTTGCCGCCGGGATCCGCGTCGTCGGCACCGGTGAGCTGGGCATTGCCAATACCACACCGGCCTCTGCCATGATCAGTGTCCTGTGCGGGCTTGATCCGCACGATACGGTCGGGATTGGCGCCAATCTGCCGCTGGATCGCGTTTCACACAAAGAAGCCATTGTCCGGCAGGCTATCGCGGTAAACAATCCTGATCCGGCAGATGCCATTGATGTGCTCGCCAAAGTCGGCGGATACGATCTGACGGGGATGACCGGTGTAATTCTGGGTGCCGCGGCCTGCGGTATTCCTGTCGTGCTCGACGGCTTTTTATCTTATGCCTGCGCAATCGCGGCCTGCCGTCTGGCGCCTGCGGTCCGGGACTATCTGATCCCGTCCCACTTTTCCGCAGAAAAAGGGGCGGGTATCGCGCTTGAGCAGCTCGGTATCAAACCTTTCTTATATTTGGATCTCCGGCTGGGTGAAGGCAGCGGCGCGGCACTGGCCATGTCCGTCATTAATGCCGCATGCAGCATGTATTGTCATATGGGGCATCAGGCCGGCAGCGGTTTCACCCTGCCGCCATCCCCCATCCGGTAAAATGGATTATATTTTTAGGGAGTAAAACGCTATGCGAAAGAAGATCCCGAAAACGGATTTACTGATCACCTTTGAAGCTGTCGCACAGTATGAAAGCTACACCAGGGCAGCGGAAGAATTATCACTGACTCAGAGTGCGGTGTTCCGTCAGATTGCCGCGCTGGAAGAATTTCTGAATGTGTCGCTGTTTCATCACGTCCGCAAACGTATTTTCCTCAGTGATGCCGGAAAACATTACCTCGGATTGGTGCATGACACCCTGGATAAGCTGGAAAAAGACACCCAGGATATTATGTCCTGGCAGTCATCACAGCAACTGTTTGAACTGGCGGTGACACCGACCTTCAGCACACACTGGCTGATCCCGAACTTACAGAGTTTTCGTGAAAAACATCCGGAAATCGCATTAAGTATCAGTGCACTAACCACACCGGCCGATTTTACCAGCCTGAAATACGATGCGGCGATTATGCGTGAGGACTTCTGCAATCCGTGGCCGGATTTTGAATATCTGTTTGAGGAAGAACTGGTACCGGTGTGCAGCCGCATGCTGTGGCGGGATGACACCATCAAGCTCACCACCGGCCAGCTGCTGGAAGAGTTTACCCTGCTGCATCAGACCACCCGCCTCGACGCCTGGAGTGACTGGTTCCAGCTCTCGGGCATTCACAACCCGAAAACCCGGGTCGGCCCGCGCTTTGATCTGCTTTCAATGCTGATCTCTGCTATCCGTTCGAATCTCGGTGTGGCACTGCTGCCGCGCTTTGCTATCCAGAAAGATCTGGAAAACGGCGATTTAGTGATCCCGTGTGACCTGCCGATGAGCACCGGCAACCGCTTTGTTCTCACCTATAAAGAGGACAAAAAAGGATCACTCAACCTGCGGAAGTTCAGTGACTGGATTCATGAGAAATCACGGGAAAAAGAACTGATTTTGTCTTAATAAATACTCCCTCTGTTGATACAGGGGGAGTATTTTTTGTTGTCTGCATTGTCCGCCAAAGTACACCTTATTTATTTTAATATAACTATACAGCATCATAATTAATAATTATAAACACTTCATAAAAAGCTATATTTGAAAAAGTAATATATCACCTGCTATACTATTACGCTAAGTACCGTATATATAACTCTTTTTGTCATCATTTATTTCATTGCCAAACTTACAATCTGATATACTTATCTCATATCACGTTATTTTACGAGGCAAACATGAAAGTCAGCATAAACGATTTTAATAAAAACATCATTTCAATGATAAAAAATCCGGATTTGTCAGAAGGAGAAGATATCCTTATTTATGATGATAATAATGAGTTAGCCGGCGTCATAATCCAACCCAAACTTTATCAGTTTATCATTGATAAGATAAACGAAATTGAAGATGCTGAAGATAGTGCTGTCAGTTACAGCCATGATTCAGACACAGTATCACTGGATGATCTATTAAAGGAATAACAATGGATAACCCTGAGTTTACGGATGAACACAAAGATAACGAAATTGATAAAAAACTGGCAGAGCAGGCCGAAATGGAAAGGCTTAGTTTTACCAGAAAAAGTATCAAAAATTTTAAAACGCTGGAACAGCTATTAGAGGAGAATAAATAATGTATAACGTTAAATTCTCCCCAAAAGCTGAAAAAGAACTAAAAAAACTGGATAATGTATACCGGAAGCGGCTATTAAATAAATTAGTTCTTTTAAAAGAAAATCCGCGTTCAGGACCTAATATAAAATCAATGCAGGGAACCAGTAACCGCTACCGTTACCGGATGGGAGACATCCGTGCAATATATGATATTATCGACGACCAACTTGTTGTTTTAATAGTAAAAATTGGCTGGCGCGGCGATATTTATGATTAACAGGAATCTGACTTTGTAAAGAAATGATACCAAAAGGTATCACTTCTTTATTATGAGGAATAATTACTTTTTATCTTCCGCAATCCGCTTACGGATATTCTCTGCACGCTCTGTGGTCGGCGGGTGAGAATCAAACATGCTATTCTGCCCTTTGTCCATTTTCGCGAGTTTTTCAAAACTGGTGGCCAGACCTTCAGTGGAAATACCGCGTTTTTTCAGCAGATCATAAGAGTAATTGTCGACTTCCGTTTCCTGATGCTGAGAGAACTGGGCATTCACCAGTTTTACCCCCATATCAGCAAACTGAGAATTACTCAGCTGGGATGCAATACCGCCCGCTGAACCTGCTGCGGTTTTTGCCGCCACAGCAGCATAAGCAACCTGCATGGCTTTCTTGGTATGGCCGAGACCGACATGTCCTAATTCATGCCCCAGAACACCTTCGATTTCATTGTCATTCATCATGTCCATCAGGCCGCTGTAGGCACGGACACAGCCGTTAGCCATCGCCCAGGCATTCGGTTCATTGGTCATATACACTTTGTAATTCACTTTTGTGCCGTTGACGTCAGAACCCAATGATTTGGCAATTTTATTCATACGGGCAGTATATTGGCTTGACGCCGGTGCAACCTGGTTCTGCGCATCCATCTCTTTGCAGGCACCATCTGTCAGTTTCACCATATCCGCATCGGTCAGGGTTGCCGCCTGAAATAACTGGCCGCCGGACTGTGCCAGACTGTCATAATTCATATTCTGGCAGCCGGCCAGAACAACAGCAGATACAGCAAGTGCAGAGATCGTCTTTAATTTCATTATTTTCTCTTCCGTTTTTTACTGAATATTTCTCCGACCTGTGAAAGTATCAATTCAGGTTCATCCTGCACCAGCAGTCTATTCTGAAAAAACAGAACTACACTGCCGTACCGGCAAAAAAAATCGCCCCGTATAAACGGAGCGATTGTAATAGCAAGATTGTATTTACGGGATGAATTACCAGTCGATACCTTTCTGCGCCTGAATGCCGCTGTCAAACGCGTGTTTGACCGGGCGCAGCTCACTGACGGTATCTGCCAGATCGGTGATATCACGGTGACATCCCCGGCCGGTAATAATTACGCTCTGATTTTCAGGGCGGTTTTTCAGATAACTGATAATCTCATCCAGGTCGATATAGCCATAGCGAACCATGTAAGTCAGTTCATCCAGCACCACGAGGTCATAGGACGGGTCCTGTAACATCGCTTTGCCGTACTGCCACACGTCCTGTGCCGCTTTGGTATCACCCTCTTTATCCTGTGTGTTCCAGGTAAAACCGGTAGCCATAATATGGAACTCAACGCCCAGTTTTTCCAGCACATTGCGTTCACCGCACTCCCACTGGCCTTTGATAAACTGCACCACGCCCACTTTCATACCGTGTCCGGCGGCGCGGGTTGCTGTACCAAAGGCCGCTGTGGATTTCCCTTTCCCGTTACCGGTGAAGACCATCAGGACCCCGCCGGTCTTCTGAGCCGCGGCAACGCGCCCGTCGACATGCTCTTTCAGTTTCTGTTGCCGTTGTTGATAACGTTCGTCGCTCATGCAAACTCCTCAGGGAAAGTGTTGGTTCAGGCAGGCTGGCCTGCCACGCATTTCTCACATTTTTTCGTCTGAACCTGTTCGAAGAAGTTATTCCCTTTGTCATCCACCAGGATAAAGGCCGGGAGCCCTTCCACTTCCATTTTCCAGACTGCTTCCATACCCAGTTCAGGGTATTCCAGAATCGCCAGGCTCTTCACATATTCCTGAGCCAGAATCGCCGCAGAACCGCCGATACTGCCCAGATAGAAGCCGCCGTGTGCCTTACAGGAATCGGTAACCGCCTGACTGCGGTTGCCTTTCGCCAGCATCAGCATACTGCCGCCCTGCGACTGGAACAAGTCCACATACGGGTCCATCCGGTTACCGGTGGTCGGGCCGAGAGAGCCGGAGACCAGTTCTTCCGGTTTTTTCGCCGGACCTGCATAGTACACCATATGATCTTTGAAATACTGCGGTAATCCCTGTCCGCTGTCCAGACGCTCTTTCAGTTTCATGTGTGCGATATCACGGGCAATGATAAGCGGGCCACTGAGAGACACACGGGTGGAGACCGGATATTTGCTCAGCTCTTTCAGAATTTCCGCCATCGGCCGGTTCAGGTCGATACTGACCATATCGCTTTCATTCTCTTTGCGCATGGATTCCGGAATGTAACTTGCCGGATTGTATTCCAGTTTCTCCAGCCAGATCCCGTCTTTGGTGATTTTCCCTTTGATATTACGGTCAGACGAACATGACAGTGCCAGACCAATCGGGCAGGAACCGCCGTGACGCGGCAGACGGATCACACGGATATCATGGGCGAAATATTTACCGCCGAACTGCGCACCAAAACCGAATTCACGGGTTGCTTCCAGCAGTTCCTGCTCAAGCTCACGGTCACGGAAAGCACGGCCCAGCTCATTACCGGTATCCGGCAGGTTGTCATAATATTTGGTGGACGCCAGTTTCACCGTTTTCAGGTTCATTTCCGGTGAGGTGCCGCCGATACAGAATGCAATATGGTACGGCGGGCAGGCTGTGGTGCCGAGATACTTCATTTTGTCGATCAGAAATGCTTTCAGGCGATCATGTTCCAGAATCGCTTTAGTTTCCTGATACAGCGCGGTTTTGTTGGCAGAACCGCCGCCTTTGTTGATAAACAGGAAGTGATATTCTGCCCCTTCGGTGGCAAAAATATCAATCTGTGCCGGTAAGTTAGTGCCGGTATTCACTTCCGTGTACATATCCAGCGCCGCGTTCTGTGAATAACGCAGGTTTTCACGCTGAAATGTGTTGTAGATACCACGGGATAAACATTCCGCATCATTCGCGCCGGTCCACACCTGCTGACCTTTTTTTGCCACGATAGTCGCGGTGCCGGTATCCTGACAGTTCGGCAGAACACCTTTGGCTGAGATTTCCGCATTACGCAGCAGTTGCAGCGCGACATATTTGTCGTTTTCGCTGGCCTCAGGATCGCTTAAAATCTGCGCGACCTGTTTCTGATGTGCCGGACGGAGGAAATAGGAGGCATCATGCACTGCCTGCTGAGCAATCAGCGTCAGCGCTTCAGGTTCGACCTTAAGCATCTCACGGCCTTCAAATGTCGCCGTGGAAACGTGCTCCCTGCTCAGCAAATAATAGTCCGTTTTATCTTCCGATAACGGGAATGGCTCCTGATACTCAAAAGGTTTATTTGTCATTATATTCACTCGTATTAAATCAGAAAAATGAAGAACGTATTGACGCACAATGTAAAAATAAAATTACCTGTCACGATTATGGTGGCTTATTACGCATGAAAACAAATGATTAAAATGAAGGAGTTGGTGAATTTAGTGAAGGAACAACCCTGTATCAATCCGCTTTGATATTAATTAAAAATACCTTTTAAAACAAAATGATGAAACATAATTTAACGATTTTAAAATGATAAAATAACATATTATCGTTACATTTCATGATTAAATTAAATTTATAAAATAAAAAACCAAAATTTATTTTAAAAAAAATGAGATCTTAATACAGAAATACAGATTAATAAAAATGTAAAAGTGTTAAGCAGGTCATGAGATACAAATAACAGATATAAAAAAACACAGGCGGAAACCCGGACCTGTGTTTTTTTCATACACAAAATATGTCCCTCAGCCGGCTTTTTTCAGCAACGCCGGCTCTGTCATATCAACAGCAGTAACCGGCGGCTTTCCGTGACAGCCTTCACCGTAATGCTCGCCTTCCCAGCGGCCGACAATCGCCGCCCCCATCGCGTTACTCATCACGTTGGTCGCAGAACGGCCCATATCGAGGAACGGATCGACGCCCATCAGCAGAATTAATCCGGCTTCCGGAATATTAAACTGTGTCAGCGTGGCGGAAATCACCACCAGTGAGGCGCGCGGTACACCGGCCATACCTTTGGATGTCAGCATCAGGATCAGCAGCATGGTGATCTGGTCGCCCATGGAAATCTCAATATTACAGGCCTGCGCGATAAAGATAACCGCAAAAGAGCAGTACGCCATTGAGCCGACGAGATTAAAGGAATAGCCAATCGGCAGCACAAAGCTGGCAATTTTATTGGAGACACCAAACTGTTCGAGCTGCTTCAGCGTGCCCGGGAAAGCCGCCTCAGAGCTGGAAGTGGTAAATGCCAGCAGTGCCGGTTCGGTGATCCCTTTGGTCAGCCGTAAAATGCAGCGTCCGGTAATCAGAACAGCCAGGCCGATTAACACCAGCCATAATGTTGCCAGCGTCAGATAGAACTCGCCCATAAAAATACCGGCTTCCAGCAGTACCACCAGCCCGCGCTCGGCAATCATCCCGGAAATGGCGGCAAAAACGGTCAGCGGCGCAAACAGCATGACATAACCGGTCAGTTTCAGCATCAGGCTGACCACAGAATCCAACAGCGTCAGAATCGGTTTGCCTTTCTCACCGATAGCGGAAAGGGCGACACCCATAAAAATTGAAAAAACAACGATCTGCAAAATTTCATTGCGGGCCATCGCATCAACGATACTGGTCGGGATCAAATGGGTGATAAAGTTTTTTACCGAAAACGCGGCCGTCGCCATATTGTCCACCACGGTATCCGCCGGTGCCACAAAGTTAATACCGGCGCCCGGTTTAAGCAGGTTAACAATCAGCAACCCGAGCGTAATGGAAATAAAAGAAGCACATACGAATAAAAACAGTGTCTTGGAGAAAACCCGCCCGAGTGTCTGCGCATCCCCCATTTTTGCAATACCCACCACCAGCGTGGAGAGAATCAGCGGCGCGATAATCATTTTAATGAGTCTCAGGAAAATATCCGTCACCACTGAGATATCGGCAGAATATTGCTGATTGAACCCGGGTGTGGCCAGATTGTTCAGCGCAACGCCGACAATCACCCCGATAAATAATGCCGCCACTATCCAGGTCGTTAAACTTTTTGACTTCATACTATCTCCATAATGCTGATGTACTTCATCCCCCGGAGACTTTAAAAAAACTGATTAATTCTTTCTGTGCCTGACGGCAGCAGAAAAAATAATAAGCAGAAAGTGAGGGAGTTCAGAACAAAACTGACATCTGCCTTTAACAAAATGATCAATAAAATACACCGCTATTAACATAGTGATGTGCTATTTTACCGGGCGGACTGTACATAATTCCGCCATTATTTTGTTGCAGATAAAGGATTACATAACCGATGTTACGCAATAAAGTGTGTTTTAAACCATTATTTACATCGGATTAACACCGATGTTGTTTTTTTATACTACCGGCCTGTTTTCAGATGAAAAATACGGCTCTCCTGAAATCATACTCCTTTTTTATTTGATGTCCCTCTCTTTATTTTTTAATTTTTTGTTGCTGATAAAATAAGCACATTATTATTTTTCATTAAAGAAATTAATAAAAAAAGGCGGCACCAAATGCCGCCCTTTAAGGATTCCGGTGAGCAAAAACACTTATTCCGGCAGAATACCGAAGGCGCGGAAATTGCCGGTCTGTGTGATAAACGTATTATAATATTCATTTTCCGCCACCGTATTGGATGACGCAGATCCGGCAGAGGCAGATACCAGATCCATCGTGACCTGGTGGATCTCTTTATTCAGCTCATCGTGAATATCCGGATTGTCAGATTCTTTAATCTGCTTCAGCAGGCCGGTTAATTTCAGTGCCTGCTTCTGCGTTTCCGCATCTTTGAATTGCGGCTCAGGAAGGGTGTAATCAAATGTCATACTGACCGAGTCTTTCAGCTCATCACCCGGTGCAAGCGGCTGTAATTTTTCACCGTAATCGGATTCGACATACGCCACCAGTTCCGCTTTATCAAAACACTTGGTTTTAATATTGCCGGCAGACTGACGGTTACTGGTGGTAATTTCCGCCGAGAACGGCGTACCGACCGGGTAACTGCAATTAAACAGATTATGGTCAATTATCGTGGCATTACTGCTGCGTACCGGCATCTGTATATCATGGCCGTTAATGGTGACATCATACATCGCCGGTTTAAAGCGGTTGCTCTGCCCCTCAACAGCATAAACTTCAGACAACATATAATAGACGTGATTATCCGGGTTAATAATACCGCCGCTGTTATTGTCATACACCATAAATTTCTGTTTCTCACCCTTCGCATTCTCAATGCTGTGCATGCCCGGTGATAATTTCAGTTTTCCGGTAGTCCCCGGTTCCGTGGTGTATTCTTTGTCGTCCACTTTAAATGTCAGTGTGCTGTCAGTCGGATTGCTGTACCAGAATTCATTTTTGGTACTGTCCGGGTCCAGACTGTCACAGGCCACCATTAATAATACGGCAGACCCTAATACACTTAGTTTTAATGCGGTTTTCATCGGTATTCTCACTTTATTTTCCTGAATATTCCGCGAATACTAGCAATCATTATTTCCGGAGAACAGTATAAATTACCGCCAATTACCGGAGGCAAAAATACAACAACCAGGTAAAGCTGGAAAATAACCGAATGATGATTTACTCTGACGGGAAATAACCTATATTTACCGACGTTTATTTTTCATTATCACCAATTTTCATTATTAATCACATAAAGTCAGGGATAATAAAAAGCAGAAGGTGCACTGTTTGCCACTCTGATAGTACAACAGCATAAACCGCCTGAAATAGTTTGTCAGGACGATTTTTTCAGTGTTTGCAGGAAATTATTATAAATCTCAGTAAAATCATCTTTAAAACCGGGGAATTCCGCAAGACTATTAATATTCAGAGTAATGTGCATCATAAAACCGTGGATCAGGCTGCATAACAGGTAAGAGTCATACTCTTTCATTATCTGTTCTGCTTTCAGCTGATTAATAATATTGTCCACCCGGTTGCTGATATAGCGCCGGTTAATATCTTCAAATTCATACCAGCCTATCACCGGCATCACTTCCTGAACCGGAATCAACTCCCGGTAATACTGCTCCAGATAATTAATGAAACTGCGGACAACAGTTTTCAGTTCTTCCCATTTATCCGCCAAAGGTTCAATATTATCGAGAGCATCACTGATTTTCTGTAATTGTATTTCATAACAGTGCTGCATCAGGTCACTTTTACTTTTAAAGTGGTGATAAAACGCCCCTTTTGTGACCCGCGCATCACGGGCAATTTCATCAATCGAAACGGACTGATAGCCTTTTTCAATAAAAAGTCCGTGCGCCGAAATCAGTAACGCCTGCCGCGTCCACGCTGAATTTTCCTGTTGCCTGGTCAGTGTGTTCATGGTAAAAATGCCCTATTACATACTATCAGTATGTAATCGTATCACAGTATTTTTGGGGTGCCAACAAACGGGAATCCTTATGCTTAAACATGATAACACTGTCACGAAATCTGTTGATTTCGCGCCGGTCACCGATAAAGAACACAATGAAAATGCCTTTTACCTCAGTGTGATAAAAGACATTATTTTGTGGATTGAGCATAACCTGGATAAGTCACTGCAACTGGATGTGGTGGCGGAACGTTCCGGCTATACCAAATGGTATTTTCAGCGGATTTTTAAACGGTTCACAGAGATGACACTGGCAGGCTATATCCGCCGCCGCCGTCTGACAAAAGCCGCCACCGAATTACGGCTGACCACAAAAAATATCGGCGATATCGCCCTGTAATATCAGTTTGATTCCCAGCAATCTTTTGCCCGCCGTTTTAAGGCCGTCTTTAATATGACCCCGACCGCGTACCGCCGTAATCCCAACTGGGATCTGACAGCCCTGCAACCGCCGGTACAACTGGAAATGCCGCCGCTGCCGCAGCCGGACATTATTATGCTGGATGATATCCCTGTTCTGGAAAAAGGCTATCATTACCAGTCTCCGCTGGATGAAATCGGCCATCTGCATGAAGAAATCCGCACAACATTCTGGCGTGATTTTATCCGCCTGGTATCACCGGAGCTCCCGTACTGCTATGTCCGCACGGATTATGACCGGACGTCAGAGCAACCGGAATGTATTGCTATCGGCTATCATATCGGTGTGGATGATCCGGCTTTTATTGTGCGGGAAAATGAATTGTCGCCGGCAGTGATCAGCCGCGGAAAATATGCAAAATTCCATTTTAACGGCCTGTTCAGTGATTACCGGGATTTCACTTTTAATGTGTATTTATACGCATTACCGCAACTCGGGTTATGCCGCCGCCCGGGTTCGGATATTGAAAAATATACCCGGACTGAAGCGATAAGTGATAATCCGCCTGAACATCTGTGTGTGGATTATTATATTCCTGTTCTTTAATTCCCCCTATTTCTCCCTGTTCATGCCGGTTATTTTCTGTTACATAAAAAACAACCGGCATCTGACATAATATTGATTACAATCAGCAAATAACAGCCCTGTTATTTTCTGATTGTTATATAATATAACCTGCTATTCAGTATAAATACGTCACCCTCCGGCAGTTAAATACCATTACCACGGACGGACTTATGAATAAACTGACTCCGCTGAAACCTGTTCCTTCCTTAATCGCTGTTCTTATTACCTGTATTATCTGGTTTGCTGTTCCTGTACCTGACGGTGTTGATCCTAACGCCTGGCATCTGCTCGCACTGTTTGTCGGTACCATTGCCGCCATTATCGGCAAGGCAATGCCTATCGGTGCGGTTTCCATCGTGGCCATTGCACTTGTCGCCCTGACCGGCGTGACAAACCCCGGTTCGGCAAAAGCGGCGCTCGGTGATGCACTGAGCGGCTTTTCCAATGAGCTTATCTGGCTTATCGGGATCTCGATTATGGTCTCACTCAGCCTGAATAAAACCGGGCTGGGCGCGCGTATCGGGTATTATTTTATTTCTCTGTTTGGTAAAAAAACGCTGGGTATCGCCTATTCACTGGCAATTGCCGAAACCGTGCTGGCACCGGTTACCCCCAGCAATACCGCACGCGGCGGCGGAATCATCCACCCGATTATGCGCTCTATTGCTGACAGTTTCGGCTCAAAAGCAGATGACGGCACCAGCGGGAAAATCGGCCGCTATCTGGCACTGGTTAATTACAATACCAACCCCATTACGTCCGCGATGTTTATCACGGCCACCGCCCCTAACCCGCTGATTGTGACTCTGATTGTGCAGGAAGCCGGAAAAGGGGCAGAACTGAGCTGGTCGATGTGGGCCGTGGCAGCGTTTTTACCTGCGCTTATCTCGCTGATCACCATGCCGCTGGTGATCTACTTTCTGTATAAGCCGGAGATCACCGCCACCCCGGATGCGCCGGAATTTGCCCGTGAACGTATCCGCGAACTCGGCCCGGTTTCCCTGCCGGAAAAAATCACACTCGGGGTCTTTATTCTGCTGCTGGCATTATGGGCCGGCGTACCCGGCTGGCTGTTCGGCAGTGAATATAACGTCCACCCGACCACCGCCGCCTTTATCGGTCTTGCCGCCCTGCTGTGCAGTGGTGTGCTCAGCTGGGATGATGTTCTGAAAAACAAAGGGGCGTGGGATACGGTGGTTTGGTTCGCCGCGCTGGTGATGATGGCATCATTCCTCGGCAAACTCGGGCTGATAAAATGGGTCTCCCTGACAGTCGGCAGCGGGATTGATCATCTGGGGATTGGCTGGACGGGCGGGATGCTGCTGCTGGTGTTGTTTTATGTCTATTCTCACTACTTTTTCGCCAGTACCACCGCGCATATCACCGCGATGTTCGCCGCATTTTATGCTGCCGGACTGGCACTCGGCGCACCACCGATGCTGCTCGGGCTGACCCTGGCATTCTCATCTTCGCTGATGATGTCACTGACACACTACGGCACCGGCACCGCTCCGATTATTTTCGGTTCAGGTTATACCACTCTCGGTGAATGGTGGAAAACCGGGCTGGTGATGAGCGTCGTCAACCTGATTATCTGGATTATCATCGGCAGTCTGTGGTGGAAACTCCTCGGATACTGGTAACAGATTGACCCGTATCATCTTCCCGGGAGCATTCTTTACCGAATTAAGAATTATCGCATAAAGAATACTTATATACTGACCCCCGCAGTTTTTATCAGGGATATCAGGGGAAATGATGCAAAAGGAAATTGTGCAGCCGGTTTCTGCGGATACCGGTGCGATTGAGCAGTTCGCGGATAATCCGTTGCCCTGTATACCGCTGACTCCGTCGGCGGAAACCCGCTATCTGAAAGCGATGGAGCAGACTGATAATTATCACCGCCGTTATAATCCGTCTTATGCTCTGCTGGATAAGGCAGAGCCTGCACCGGCCATTCCAGCTGCCCTGTTCCGCAGCGGATGTCCGGCCACACACACTGATGCAAAATACGCGGAAACAATTGAGCGGGCCATGACATCTGTTCTGCGCCTCAGCGGACTCACCGGCATGCGTCCGGCCCGTTTTCTGCTTCTGACACCGCAGCAGACCTCTGTGCACAAGGAATATGACACTCCTCTGTTCCCGGAACTGACACAATTTGCGCCGGTAAAAGAATGCGTTACCGCCGTCTTCGCTGATGGTCAGCCGAATACCGTTCTGGCCTGGGCAATACTGATGGAGTGGGCGCAAAAGAGTGATCCGGTGTATATCTTAGCCGCCGCGCATCATGCCGCGGCATTCGCGCAGCACAGCCCCGCACCTTTTCCCGCGAAAGGGGAAATCCGCATACTGTGCAGCCACGGCCGGAGCAGCCACCACCGGATTATTGCAGATAAACTTCCGCAGACACTGCTGGCACCGTCTGTCATCATCCGCGAAATTTACAGCACACCGGCGCACCCGCTGCACTATATCAGCTGCAAAGAGGGACATTTTCACATCCCGCAATTTTCCCGCTTTATGCTGGTCAGTGAGGACGGCTATCCGGCCGCGGCGGGTAAAACCGGACTTTTACAGCTCAATACCCCGCTGCTCACACCGCTGCCGGCCCAGCGCCTGCTGACGACAGATGTGTGTGAACAGGGAACCGGCTGTGCCTGCGGCAGTCTGCTGCCCTGGATGTGTTATCACGGCAGTATCACTGCGCGGGACGACCTCAGCGGAGATGATATGTGATGACAAAAACTATCCCCCTGCACATTACCGCCATTAAAGACCGGCTGTCCGCCATACTGAGCCGGAAGCCGGTATTTTCCGCCGATCCGGCAACGCATTCATTCTGTCAGATGCGTCTGCAATGGCTGGCAGACACCCGTGCCATTGATACTGCCGCAGAAAAAGCGTTCAGCGGCACACAATGGTATGCGGCAGAACGGATATTGATCATCGATAACGGTTGTAACCCGCTGACCACCGCAGAGCTTATATCACCGGCACAGCAATCCGCATCCGGACCCGCAATCACAGCGACTGGCTGAATATGCTGTGCGGACAACAGGATACGGACAAAATCATCTGCGAATTTGCCGGGCCGGAACAGAGTGATGCCGCACTGCTGCACAACACCGATGCCGTGGTGGTGACCGGAAGCGACACCCTGATCCGCCACTGGCGGAAAATCACACCGCCGCATATCCGCCTGACCGAAAACGCCCCGAAGATCAGCGCCATGACTATCTGCGGCGCGGATTTACCCGCACCGGAACTGATCCTGTGGGATACCTGCCTGTTCTTCAGGGGCGTAAGTAACTCACCACGCTTTATTCTGCTCGACAGCCCGATGATGGCGGAACGGCTGTACAGTTCGCTTTCACAAGTGCTGAATGAACTGCCCCGACTGCCGCAGCATATCCGTTTACGCCAGATGGTAACGTCACGGGAGCTGACACTGCGCCATGTGCTGACACCGGATTTCCGGCCGCCGGTTTACAGTGCGGTGTCCGGCTGGGGACTGACGTTGCAGAGGAAGTTTGAACCGGCGCACTGGCTGCCGTACGGTTTTAACCTGATTGCCGGTGACCCGGCGGAACATCTGAAAATGGCCGCACGATACTGGCCGGGTCAGTTACAGACGCTCGGCTGTCACGGCCGCCCGGATCTGCTGCCGCTCAGGGCATCCCGGTTTCTGCGCCACTGTAACGCAGGGCAGATGCACAATCCGCCGTTCAGCTTTTCCGCGCTGATAACCACGGTACAAAATGATATCCGGCTGCGGTGAAATAACACACCGCCGCCTTACGCAGCCTGACATTTGATCTGCTATTATTATTCGTCTCAGCAAAATCACGGATTTGATCGTTATGACCACAGAAGCACCCGTTTTTTTACTCGCCCCGCCTCAGCGTGATGAAGCGGATTATCTGACCCGCCTGTGCCTGCGCTCAAAACAGCACTGGGGATATGATGAAAAATTTATGGCGGCCTGCCGGGATGAACTGACCATTACCTCCGCTGATTTTGACCGCTCACGGCTGATGACAGCACGGATTAACGGCAAAATTACCGGTGTGGTGCAACTGACAATCAACCGCCAGGAAGAGAACGGAAAGCTTTCCAAACTCTTTGTGCATCCGGATTATTTACATCAGGGGATAGGCAGCGCACTGTACCAGTGGGCGGTATCCTCCGCCCGGACACAGTGTGTCAGCGCGCTTCTGGTGGATGCGGACCCGAATGCCGAAGCATTTTATATCCGCCAGGGTGCCATCCGCATCGGCGAAACACCGTCGGAATCCATGCCCGGCCGGGTGCTCCCGCTGTTACTGATTTCGCTGCACTGAAGCCGGTGCCGTTTTTTTATCCTCTGCCGCAGCATGTGCTGTCAGTGCCGGAAAATCAGCTTCGGTAAACGGCAGCGCGGTCACCGGCAGATTTCCGGGATGATTTGTCTGCCACAATTCAAATGACGCCTGATCCGCCAGAGACCAGTGCTGATAGTGCTGAGGCAGTGCCAGCCGTATCCCGGCGGCAGAGACGGCAGCCGGTCATCACTCACACTGTAATCCCGTCGCAGCACCAGAAATTTCTCCGGCACCCGCTGCTGTTTATCCCACCAGAGCCCGTCAATACTGTCAAATATCTGCCTGGTCACCTCAGCGGGCTGTGCATCCAGCTGTGCCAGTGCCTGCGGGAGAATACCTTCCATTCCGCGGTTAAAATCCGCCACTGACCCGCCGTGCCCCTGTAACAGCAAAGTGATGGCAAGGCGTGCGCCCAGCAGGTTGGAATAGAGATCTTCCGGGGTAAATGCCGAGATTTCCTCAGAAAAACCGGGAACCGAATGATAACCGTACCACTGCGCAATCTCATGCCATACCGCCAGACGGAACGCGAGCCGTGCTGCCAGATATACACTCAGGGTATAGCGATCCGCCGGGTTCTGCGGCGGGGTAAAACGGCGGAACTGAATACGGCGGGAAAAAAGCTCATCCGGCAGTGTCAGCATCCGGGCCTCGCCGAGGTGCGGATAGATTTGCGTGAACAGATAATAAGTGTAATCGGCGGTATCCCGTACATGTGCAATATCGATAAATCCGCCGTGGCGGGAATAAATGATCCCAAGATTTTCATTACTCAGGCCGATAACTTCAGCCACGCCAAACCAGAAGCTGTCATTGTAAACATGCTCCCCCAAATCACCGGCGGTCAGCACATTACCGATGGTGTAAAACGGTACCGGCACCGGCCCCAGTTTTGCCTGTAAATCATAGCCGAATGCGCAGCAGGGACGCAGCCCGTCAGGTGCACTTACCCCGGCCGCGACCGGAAACGACCGGGCAGCAGTTTCCGTTGTCTGCGGAGAAAGATCCGCGCGGATAACCGGCACATCTGCCGTCCGTTCCCGAGGCGGGAGAACTGATCCCACGGTACATCACCGGATGCAAACCGCGCATAGTTATCAAATGCCAGCACCGTTTTGTCATTCAGCGGATAATAATAGTTGTACTGAATCTCAGTGGTATTAAACCGCGTATCACTGCCGAGTGACGGCGCATAATACGTATAACGCAGATCCAGTGCCTGCCCCTGACGGGCATTCGGCAGGAAATCCCGGCTGTCATAACTGAAAGTGGCGCTGACACCGGAACTGACCGCATGCCGGTCATAATCCTGCTCATCCATATAGCGGCTGAATGGTTTATCAGGAGAGGCGGCATTCAGCGTGCTGAAATCCCAGCCTAACCCCAGATAAGTATTATCCGTCACACGGTGCAGCAGTGACGGCGTCAGCCGCAGTTGCTGTGATTTATATTCGCCGAAATGATCTTTAATACGTCCGGCCTGATAGCCTTTTCCCCAGTAATCCGTCGGTACATTATTAAGCGTGCCGCTGAGGTAAAAACGCCAGTTATCATTATCCAGATATGTATAGTTATTCAGGTTCAGCCCGAAGGCTCCGGTTGAGGAGGCAAACCCGCTGAGCGATAAGGTAGATATTTTACTGTCCGGATTATGATCAGCCTGATACAGGCCGACCAGAGCCACCCCGATACCGGCTTCCAGTTCAGGGGTATAAAACGGCCCGGGTAATACTCCCCAGTCAATGGTTTTGCTGCGGTCAAACTGATTATTACTGCCTAATCCGGCCAGTACATCATCAATTTTTTCCCGGGAAGGTAAATAACCGGCCTTTGCTGTGTGAACCGCCACCAGACCGGCAATTACCAGCCCGGCGGCGCAATAACGAAATATCATTAAAAACGGAACTCTCCGGAAATAAAGAAACTGTTACGGTTATTAAAGCCCACTTCTGAGATTATATTAAAATTGCGGGTTACTTCTAACTGGGCACCAACTAGGTTGCTCCATTTATGAGCAAGATGCTGTTTAACATCAAACTTCATATCCGGATCTTCCAGCGCACTGATCATGCCCTGAAATTGCGGCGGTAAACTCAGTCCGCTGATATCCCCTTTAAAACGCTGGGTGATATCCTGATACATTGCCCCTGTCCAGACCTGTAATTTGGTATTTCCCTGTCCGGCAATTAATGGTGAAAATACAAACTCATAACCGACACGCGGGGAAATAACCAGTGCTTTAATATCCCCGTCGAGAATATCCAGATTGGTTTTGGTGTAGTTAATATCGACAGTCGTGAAGAACTGTTCATATGCGCCAGCCAGGGTCATACCTGCGCCGTATGTTTTCCCCTCAAAATCAAGGTCAAACGGCTGGTCTTTCAGCAGCGGATTCAAATCCATAATAAAACCGCCACCGAAATCGACCGAGCCGCCGGCCAGGGTGGTATGGGATTTACCTTTGGTTTTTCCGTATAAACCATACACGTTCATAAACGGAAGAACCCAGGAGTCCACCTTCAGCATATGCGTTTCACTTTTTTCCCGGGTATGTCCGGCTTCAATATTTAATGCATTACCGAATTCCGGGTTTTTCGGCATAATAAAACCGATTTTATCCACAACAATATCCTGCCGCAGATTCATATAGTTATAACCGACACCAAACGGTTCAGGCAGATCATAGCCACGGGCACGGGCTTCATCGCCCCAGATTGGCAAAATACGGGATTGGGATTCAGAAGGACGGGTAGCATCAAGAGAACCATCTTCATTTTGCACAGAGCCGCCGGACTGGCTGACACTTAATGACAGAGAAGGGCCATCCGCATAAGAAAAAGCGCTCAGGCTGAGCGAGCCTGTAATTATCAGGGTATGAAGTATCGGGCGTAACATAATATAAGCCGGTTTTGTTTAATTAAATGGTGATGAATTCTAACGGCTAATTTTCATAAATTACGGACTTTCCGTGCGATAATTAGTAATAATTGCTACATTCTGTACGTTATTATTATATTTGGTGACAATAACTTAACGCAACAAAAAATTAAAAATACAGAGCAAATGTAATTCAGGATAAAATAACCACCTCTGTACAAAGAACTTATATATCTTATTTTAGATGAGATAATTTAAATAATAAGATCATTAACTTTCAATATTGCGGAAATGACATCATTTCCTTATAACTATTACCGCACCACATCAGAGTGCGCTTAATATAAAAGGAGTGATATAATGGCTCGTAAAGTAAAATTAACCATGGTTGACAAAGGCGAACTTGGTCATATTTATCCGCAGACTGTAGTTTATAATGTCGGCAAAAGAAATTATCTTCTGGCAGAAGATGAAGAAGGGAATTACCTGATTAAGCCTGTTTATGAAAATGGTACGCTGGGCGAAAATATTGTCAGTAAAAAGTTCGGATGTTACTATGACATTATTCAGGCTGCTTATGATGATGTTACTGCAACCACTTATATCTGTGCAGTCAGCTTAGCCGGTAAAACTATGGAGGTTTATGCAACCACTACGCTGGGACTGGTCAGCAGATTTGAATTTGACTATGTCATCGATGATCGTAAGACATTTAACTTCTTCTTTATCGAAGGGCGCCTGTATGTTTACCAGGGTGGTGAAGATGCAAATGGTAAATATACTGTAACTTCTATTCGCGTGACCGAAGAATAATAAAAATCACATCACTGAATAATATCCTGACAATGTAATCGGGTGATATCTTTTTGTATTAAAAACCAGATATACATTATTATTCCGGATTTCTGATTAATTTAAAAATATGATTTTAATATATTATTTTCAGCCAGAATTACAGTCTGTTTGTATAAGCCGGGCGTGATTGCTCAGGGAGCAGAGCAGCACAACATGGTGAGGCCGCGTAAACGTATATTGCGCGGCTTTTTGCGTTATTTTTTGTCATTCCCCCGGTTTTGCGATCCTGCTCCATCCTTTTCAATAATTAGCCGCGGCACGTGAAGGAATCCCCCTCTTTCATCGGAATCTGTGTTATTTTAGAAGTATTAATGAAGACTGTACCCGGGGCGGACAGTTGATAAACCGCAACTTTTTCAGTGTGTTAACAGAATCCCTATGACTGACAACCAAAATTTCGACTCCCATACACCTATGATGCAGCAGTATTTCCGGCTCAAAGCACAGCACCCGGATATCCTGATGTTTTACCGGATGGGTGACTTCTATGAGCTGTTCTTTGATGATGCCAAACGGGCAGCACAGTTACTGGATATTTCACTGACCAAACGCGGCCAGACCGCCGGTCAGCCAATCCCGATGGCCGGGGTGCCGCACCATGCGGTTGAGGGATACCTGGCAAAACTGGTTCAGCTCGGGGAATCTGTTGCTATCTGTGAGCAAATCGGCGATCCGGCCACCAGCAAAGGCCCGGTTGAGCGCAAAGTGATCCGTATCGTCACGCCGGGAACCGTCAGTGATGAAGCCCTGTTACAGGAGCGCCAGGATAACCTGCTCGCCGCAGTCTGGCAGGATGCACGCGGGTTTGGTTACGCCACCCTGGATATCACATCCGGCCGTTTCCGTATCCTCCAGTTAGAGGATAAAGACGCGATGGCCGCGGAATTGCAGCGTACCCGCCCGGCTGAGTTACTCTATCCGGAAGATATGGCGGATTTCACCATTATTCAGAATCAGAAAGGGCTGCGCCGCCGTCCGTTGTGGGAATTTGAACTGGAAACCGCACGTCAGCAGCTGACATTGCAGTTCGCCACCCGGGATTTGCACGGCTTCGGCGTGGAAAATGCCCCGCTGGCCTTACAGGCCGCAGGGTGTCTGCTGCAATATGTCAAAGATACCCAGCGCACCTCACTGCCGCATATCCGCAGTGTGACGCTGGAAAATCTTCAGGAAAATGTGATTCTGGATGCGGCCACGCGCCGCAATCTGGAAATTACCCAGAACCTCAGCGGCGGCACCGAAAATACCCTCTCCTCCGTACTGGATTTGTGTGTAACACCGATGGGCAGCCGGATGCTCAAGCGCTGGCTGCACTCCCCGCTGCGCGACAGAGCCGTGCTCGCCAACCGCCAGCAGGCTATTGCCGCGCTGATGGATATCAGCCCGGATTTACAGCCGGTTCTGCGGCAGATAGGCGACCTCGAACGGGTGCTGGCGCGTCTGGCGCTGCGTACCGCCCGTCCGCGTGACCTGGCGCGGATGCGTCACGCTTTTTCTCAGTATCCGGATATACAGGCACAACTGAGCGCCGTGTCTGATCCTTATATTCAGACACTGCAACAGCGTATCGGTCAGTTTGATGAATTACAGTCACTGCTGGAGCGGGCCGTTGTTGAAGCGCCGCCGGTACTGGTGCGGGACGGCGGTGTGATTGCCCCCGGCTACAATGAAGAGCTGGATGAGTGGCGCGCCCTGGCGGACGGTGCCAGTGATTATCTCGGCAAACTGGAAATCCGGGAACGGGAAAAACTCGGTATCGACACGCTGAAAGTCGGGTTTAATGGTGTGCACGGCTACTATATTCAGGTCAGCCGCGGGCAAAGCCATCTGGTGCCGATCCATTACGTGCGCCGCCAGACACTGAAAAATGCCGAGCGCTACATCATTCCGGAACTGAAAGAGTATGAAGATAAGGTTCTGACTTCCAAAAGCAAAGCACTGGCGATTGAAAAAACCCTCTATGAGGAGCTGTTTGATCTGCTGCTGCCGCATCTGGAAGCACTTCAGCGCAGCTCAGATACCCTCGCGGAACTGGATGTTCTCACCAACCTGGCAGAGCGCGCGGAAACCCTCAATTACACCTGCCCGCAGCTGACGGATAAAGTCGGTATTCAGATCACCGGCGGTCGTCACCCGGTTGTCGAGCATGTGCTGGCAGAGCCGTTTATTGCTAACCCGCTGACGATGTCACCGCAGCGCCGCCTGCTGATCATCACCGGCCCGAACATGGGCGGTAAAAGTACCTATATGCGGCAGACGGCGCTAATCGCGCTGCTGGCGTATATCGGCAGTTTTGTTCCGGCAGAAAAAGCGGTTATCGGTCCGGTGGATCGGATTTTCACCCGCGTCGGGGCATCCGATGATCTGGCGTCCGGCCGCTCCACCTTTATGGTGGAAATGACTGAAACCGCCAATATCCTGCATAACGCCACAGAACAGAGCCTGGTTCTGATGGATGAAATCGGGCGCGGCACATCCACCTATGATGGTTTATCACTGGCCTGGGCCTGTGCGGAAAGCCTGGCAAACCGTATCAAAGCTCTGACGTTATTCGCCACTCACTATTTCGAGCTGACCACCCTGCCTGAAAAACTGGAAGGCGTGGCTAATATCCATCTGGATGCGGTTGAGCACGGCGACACTATCGCGTTTATGCACAGCGTGCAGGATGGTGCAGCCAGCAAAAGTTATGGTTTAGCGGTGGCGCTGCTCGCTGGGGTGCCGCGTGATGTGATTAAACGCGCGAAACAAAAGCTGCGCGAGCTGGAATCTCTGTCGCTGAATGCCACAGCAAGCCATGTGGAAACACCGCAAATGAATCTGCTGGATACACCGGAGGAACCGGTGCCGGCCCTGGATGCACTGGCGGGAATTAATCCGGACTCACTGACGCCGCGTCAGGCGCTGGACTGGCTTTACCGTCTGAAAGAGATGCTCTGACAGCCGGACAAAAGAAAAGGGGGAAGTGATTCCCCCCTTTCATATGAATAATGTTTGTAACTGTACTGAAAAAACTGCGTTACTGATCACTCAGCTAAACAGTGAATTCTCACATAACCCGTGGTTGTGCAGGATATCTTTCAGACGGCGTAAACCTTCCACCTGAATCTGCCGCACACGCTCGCGGGTTAAACCAATCTCGCGTCCCACATCTTCCAGTGTCTCCGCCTCATAGCCGAGCAGGCCGAAACGGCGTGCCAGCACTTCCCGCTGCTTCGGATTCAGCTCATACAACCATTTCACAATGTTCTGCTGCATGTTGTTATCCTGCAAACGGTTTTCCGGTGTGACATCATTTTCATCAGACAGAATATCCAGCAGTGCTTTGTCTGAATCCGCGCCCACCGGGATATCCACTGAGGTGATGCGCTCATTCAGGTGCAGCATACGGCTGACATCATCCACCGGTTTATCCAGCTGTTCGGCAATTTCTTCCGCTGTCGGCTCGTGATCCAGTTTTTGAGCCAGTTCACGGGCGGTACGCAGATAGACATTCAGCTCTTTGACGATATGGATAGGAAGACGGATGGTGCGGGTCTGGTTCATGATAGCCCGTTCAATAGTCTGACGGATCCACCATGTGGCATAGGTAGAAAAACGGAAGCCTTTCTCGGGATCAAATTTCTCCACAGCCCTGATCAGTCCGAGGTTACCCTCTTCGATCAGATCAAGCAGTGCCAGCCCGCGGTTACTGTAACGGCGGGAGATTTTGACCACCAGACGGAGGTTACTTTCAATCATACGCTGGCGCGCTGCGGTATCACCCCGCAGGGAGCGCCGTGCAAAAAAGACTTCTTCTTCTGCGCTGAGCAGCGGTGAAAAACCTATCTCACCAAGATAAAGCTGAGTGGCATCCAGGACACGCTGACTGACATTCTGCACGAACTCAATGTCCGGGCCGGGATCGTCAGATTCGCTCTCCTCTGCCAGCTGTTTTTCATCAAACAGCTCTTCATCTTCAGTCTGCTCGGCAGCAAAATTCTCGTCGTATAACTCGTTAGCGTTCAGTGGATTACGGCTCATCAGCTTGCTCCTACCCCGATAATTCAGGCAGAACAAGCTGTTCTGCCGTTTATCGCTGCGGTAAGTACTGCAGCGGGTTGACTGATTTTCCCTTGTAACGAATTTCAAAATGTAATCTTACAGATGTGGTTCCGCTGCTGCCCATCGTGGCAATTTTCTGACCAGCTGCGACGTCCTGCTGATCTTTAACCAAGATGGAATCGTTATGCGCGTAAGCTGTCAGGAAATCATCGTTGTGTTTAATGATGACCAGATTGCCGTAGCCGCGTAACGCATTACCGGTATAAACCACTTTACCCGGTGATGAAGCAAAAACAGGCTGTCCTCGTGTACCACCGATATCAATACCCCGGTTACCGCTGGTAGGTCCTGTATAGTTGGAAATGACTTTGCCTTCCGCTGGCCAGCCCCATTTAAAGGAACCACTATTTACGGCGACAGGCGCGCTGGTTGTTGCCGCCGGAGCGCTAATGGCGGTGGTTGTTGCCACAGTGGTTGCGGCAGTGCCGTTATTCGCTTTTGCCTGTGCGGTGACCTGAGATGAGAGCATCTTACCGCCGGCCGGTTTTGCGCCTGCTGATTCAGAATACGCATTAGTTGGTTGAGAATCAACCACCCTGTTTTGAGGAGTATTCCTATTTGTCGCGACCTGAGTTCCGCCGCTGACCGGCGCAACAGTATTACCGCCGCTGCTGCTTAACCGAATCACCTGCCCTTCGTTCAGGCTGTACGGCTCAGGAATATTGTTCTGTGATGCCAGTTCGCGGAAATCAGACCCGGAGATATAGGCGATGTAAAATAATGTATCACCGCGCTGAACCGTATAGGTATTTCCGCTGTAGCTGCCTTTCGGGATCGCATCATAATTACGGTTGTACTGAATCCGGCCATCGTTGCTGGTCTGCACATCAGCAGCACGCGGCTGTTGCACACTCCGGCTTACCGGCTGTGTATTATCAGCAGAACTGAGCTGAGGACGTACCGGCATCGGCGTGGACACCGAGCTACTGTTATTGTCATTACCTGCTGTCATGACCGGTGCACTGCTGCTTTCGTCCACACTGCTGATTGGTGCGGCATGATACGGCGTTGAGCATCCGGCCAGAACCGTGCTCATCAGTGACCCAATTGCAACCCATCGTATTGTTTTCATAGGGTTCCTTGAGTTCATATTCCTTCTCCCGAAACTGGAAATAGTGCGAAAACTGACAATCAGAAATTCACCACGCGGCCGCAGACTGCATGGCAGGATTGTATTATTAAAACAGATACTAAGCGAAATGAAAAAGTCTTGTTACCAAAATAGCCATTTTTATCCCAGATCCCCGTGAATCAGAGGAACAAACCGGACAGTTCCGATCGATTGGGTATGAAAATCATTGCCCCGGCGGCGGATCAGTTTAAGCATCTGCTGCTGTTCACCTACAGGTATCACCATCCGCCCGTTATCCGCCAGCTGACTAAGCAGTGCGGGCGGGATATCACTGGCGGCAGCGGTAACAATAATGCCGTCAAACGGACCACGGGACGGCCACCCTTCCCAGCCGTCGCCATGACGGGTGGAAATATTGTGCAGATCAAGCTGTTTAAAGCGGCGTTTGGCATGCCACTGTAACCCTTTGACCCGCTCAACAGAATAAACATGTGCCGCCAGGTGTGCGAGTACCGCCGTCTGATAGCCGGAGCCGGTGCCGATTTCCAGCACATGCGCCTGCGGAGCCGGTTCCAGCAGTTCTGTCATTTTCGCCACCATAAACGGCTGGGAGATAGTCTGCCCGTAGCCTATCGGCAGCGCGGTGTTGTCCCAGGCTTTGTGTGTCAGCGCCTCATCGACAAAGTTTTCCCGCGGAACGGCCGCCATCGCCTGTAAAAGACGTTCATCGCGGATCCCGGCCTGACGTAACTGTGTAATCAGATCCTGTACCACCCGGCGGATCATTCCTGTATCACCCCTGTTTTTTGTAACCAGTCTTCTAATTTTTCCTGCACGCTGTAGGCTGTCAGATCAACATGCAGTGGTGTGACGGAAACATAACCGGCATCAACAGCCGCGAAATCGGTATCCGGTCCGGTATCCAGTTTTTCCCCCGGAGGGCCGAGCCAGTACAGCGGATTCCCTTTCGGGTCCATCTGTGTGTAGACCACATCCGGTGCCCGGCGGGTTCCGCAGCGGGTCACTTTCATTCCTTTGATCTCACTGAGCGGGACATCCGGCACATTCACGTTCAGAATATTACCTGCCCGTAACGGCACCTGTTGCAGCATGGTCAGCAGACGGCAGGTGATTTCCGCCGCTGTATCATAATGGGTTTCACCGTTCAGGGAGACCGCAATCGCCGGTAATCCCAGGTGGCGGCCTTCCATTGCCGCCGCAACTGTACCGGAGTAAATCACATCATCCCCGAGGTTCGGGCCGCAGTTAATCCCGGAAACCACAATTTCCGGACGCGGACGCATCAGCAGATTGGCGCCGATATAGACACAATCTGTCGGCGTACCTTCCACCAGCGCAATATCGCCGTTCTCATGCACCACTGTACGCAGCGGACGATCAAGTGTCAGCGCATTGGATGCCCCGCTGCGGTTACGATCAGGTGCAACCACCTGCACATGATAAGTACGCCGCAGCGCCTCAGACAATGTCCGGATTCCCGGCGCACTGACGCCGTCATCATTACTCACCAGAATTCGCAGCACAACGGTATCCTTTTTATCAGTAACAAATCGTTTATCACGACAGAAAACTATTTTATCAAGTTAGCCGCGATAAAAAAGGGTTATAGCAGATTTAGTCTGATTGCTTTTTTCATATTCACCTGCATGATACTGCTATTATTATTTATAACCGAAAGGATTTCTGCATGGCTATCTGCCAACGCATCACAACAGCCCTGTTTACTGCGCTGACGGCCGGACTGCTTCTGGTCTCAGAGGCATTCGCACTGTCCCCTCAGGAAGAAACACGGGTGGAGAATTTGCTGACCGCGGTCGGAAAGCAGGAACAGCTGATTTTTATCCGCAACAGCAGTGAGCATAATGCTGCCGACGCTGAATCGCATCTGCGCCTGAAATTAAGCAAAACGAAAAAACGTCTGGATACCGCAAAGCAGTTTGTGGATAAGGTAGCATCCGGCTCCTCCATCAGCGGTAAGCCGTATCAGGTAAAACTGCCGGGCAGCGATCCGGTGGATGCCAAAATCTATCTGACTGAGTTACTGGCAGAAACAGACAAAGCCACCGCGGCAAAAACAAAATAAAAAAACAGAATAAAAAAGGGCGGAAATTATTCCGCCCTTTTTTATTTTAATCAGTCTGTTGATTATTCACTGAATTCAGCCGCCTGATCCGCTTCAAGCTCAATAATTTCGCGGATAACACTGGTGGCGAAACTGCCGGCCGGCAGAAAAAAGGATAAACGGACGGTTTCGTCATCAATCCATTCCGGTGTGAAATCTTCCGGATACAGCATCAGCGCACGACGGGCATTATCCGCTCCCTCTTTCTCCGCCAGCTGCCACAGCGACTGCCACGGTGCCAGCTGTTCCGTTTCAAACGCCAGTGCCGCATCCAGCGTTCCCAAATCACCCTTACCCGGTAACGGCGCGGTAATACGCAGTTCACGGTTATCCAGACGCTGCTGCACATCCGCCAGATCATCCGCCTGAACCGCAAACCAGCTGCCGCGCCCGGCGAGTTGTACCGCATCCCCCTGCAACGCGGTTGCCTGAAGCTGTTGTGTCAGACGCGCGTCCGCCACGGCATTAAACATGGCACTGCGCGCAGCGGAGAGATAAAAACCGCGTTTGCTGCGATCTTTCACACTGATTTCACCATCAGCCCAGCGCCGGGCGAAATAGAGGTTCTGACCGTTACGCCCGAAACGCTGCTCACCGAAATAATTCGGCACCCCGGACTGTGCAATCTGTTGCAGACGCTGTTCTGTCGCAGCGCGGTCACTGATCCGGCGCAGCACAATGGTGAATTGGTTGCCTTTCAGCGTGCCAATACGCAGTTTGCGTTTCTGACGGTTAACCGCCAGAACGTCGCAGCCTTCGAGCTGCATCTTGGTGAAATCCGGCGTTTCTTTACCCGGCATTTGCAGGCAGAACCACTGTTCGGTGACCGCATGGCGATCTTTCAGCCCGGCATAGCTCACAGCACGGGCGGCAATTTTTGCGAATTTCGCCAGTTCTTCCGCCACAAACCGTGTATTACAGCCGGTTTTACGGATGCGGACCATCACATGTTCGCCATCACCGTCCGGTTCAAATCCCAAATCTTCCTGCACCAGAAAATCTTCCGGCTGCGCTTTCAGCACCCCGGTGGCCGCCGGTTTGCCGTGAAAGTAACTGACCGGGAGGCTCATGCTTCAACCTTCACAAGCAGTGCCACTGCTTCACAGGCGATCCCTTCTTTACGGCCGGTGAAACCGAGTTTTTCGGTGGTGGTGGCTTTCACATTGATATCATCCATATGGCACTGTAAATCTTCTGCCAGATTCACACGCATCTGCGGGATATGCGGCAGCATTTTCGGTGCCTGGGCAATAATGGTGACATCCAGATTACCCAGTTTGTAGCCTTTTTCCTGAATACGGCGGAATGCCTCGCGCAGCAGCACACGGCTGTCCGCACCTTTATAGGCAGGGTCGGTATCCGGGAATAATTTGCCGATATCACCCAGCGCCGCTGCACCCAGTAATGCATCAGTAGCCGCATGCAGGGCGACATCACCATCGGAATGCGCCAGTAATCCCTGTTCATAAGGAATGCGGACGCCCGCAATCACAATCGGGCCTTCGCCGCCGAAGGCATGAACATCAAAACCGTGTCCGATTCTCATCATGTTGTCTGTTCCTTATTGTTATTGGACAGGTAGAACCCGGCAAGTGCGAGATCTTCCGGCTGTGTGACTTTAATATTGTCCGCCCGGCCGGGCACCAGCAACGGCTGATAGCCGCAAAACTCCAGCGCGGAGGCTTCATCGGTGATCACCGCCTGCTGAGACAGCGCCTGTTGCAGACAGGTACGCAGCAGCTGAAGCGGGAAAAATTGCGGGGTCAGGGCGTGCCACAGCTGTGTGCGCTCAACAGTGTGATCAATACCGGTATACCCGGCGGATGCCACACCCCGCTTCATGGTATCGCGTACCGGCGAGGCCAGAATCGCCCCCTGCACGCGGTTATCGGTCTGAGTGTCTGACATAACTGCCAGCAGCCGGTTCAGATCCGTGAGCTGCAAACAGGGACGTGCGGCGTCATGCACCAGCACCCAGCTGTTTTCCGGAGTATGATCCGCGAGATAATCAAGACCCGCCAGAACAGAATCCGCCCGCTCACCACCGCCGGTAACTATCCGGATACGCGGATGATGCGCTACCGGTAAGGTACTGAAAACCGTATCCTGCGGATGCAGTGCCACCACCACCTGTGTGATGCGCGGGTGCTCCAGCAAAATAGCAAGCGTATGTTCCAGAATGGTTTTTCCGGCAATCGTGAGATATTGCTTGGGGCATTCGCACTGCATCCGGGTGCCGGTACCGGCTGCCGGGATCAGCGCCGTGACCGGAGCATCATCAGAAATACCGGATATATCCGGTGCCGGTTGTGCGCCGGGCATTGCGGAAGAAAGTATTGTCATAGCGATTAGTTACTGCGACTTTGTGACTGCGCATTCTGCTGTGTCCGTTTTTCGGACAGGACACGGTAAAAGCTTTCGCCGGGCTTGATCATGCCTAATTCACTACGGCCGCGCTCTTCGATCGCCTCAAGCCCGTCATTCAGATCGCCGATTTCAGCAAATAACTGTTCATTACGGGCTTTGAGCTTCACATTTACCTGTTCTGATGCAACAACATCTTCACTGACCTGTACATAGTCGTGAATACCGTTTTTCCCCAGCCACAATGAATATTGCAGCCAGCCCAGAATAACCAAAAGTAATAGCGTCAGTTTACCCATCACTGCCCCCGAAAAGATCGGCTAATCTTCCCATAAGATCGGCGCAGATGCTACTGTTCCGTCCGTTATCAGGACAGAAGATCAGTAAACATCCCGCTGATAACGCTTTGCTGTCCGTAATCCGTTCAGAAAAACCAGTGCTTCTTCCGCTGACACAGCACCTTCACTGCGGATAATATCCAGCAGTGCGGCATCAACATCCTTTGCCATCCGGAAGGCATCCCCGCACACATACAGATATGCACCCTGCTCCAGCCAGCGCCAGACCGTTTCCCGCATTTCAGACAGTTTATCCTGAACATACACTTTCTGCGGCTGATCCCGCGACCAGGCGGTTGTCAGCTCTGTCAGCACGCCCTGACGCACAAAATCTGTCAGTTCCGTCTCATACAGAAAATCGCTTTTTTCATGCGGATTGCCGGTAATCAGCCAATTTTTCCCGCCGGATTTTTGAGCTGCCCGCTGCTGAAGAAATGCACGGAACGGTGCAATGCCGGTGCCCGGCCCTATCATAATCACCGGCTTTTCCGGATCATCCGGCAGACGGAAGTGATCATTGTGCTCAACAAAACAGGCGATAGTATCCCCCGGCTGTAACTGATGTGTCAGATAACGGGTTGCTGCGCCGTAACGGGTGCCCCCGTCTGTGCTGTACTCCACCACCCCGGCGGTCAGATGCACCTCATCCGGTGAGACCAGCGGCGAAGAGGAAATCGAGTACAGACGCGGCATCAGCGGAGGCAGGCAATCTGCCCAGGCCTGTGCGGAGGTCTGTACCGCAAACTCACGGACCATATCCGCCACCGGCCTGCGCTGCGCATACGCCGTCAGCTGCTGCGGGTCCGCAATCATATCCAGCAGTTCCGGCGCGTGACTGAGACGGGCATACGCCGCCACAACCGGCGCACTGTTAATGGTCAGTTCACACTGCGTCAGCATGGCCTCACGCAGAGAATACGACTTCCCTTTCAGTATGATGCGCTCATTGCCGTCAAACCAGAGCAGTCCCAGCAGTTCGCTGACCAGTTCCGGGCTGTTTTCCGGATACACACCCAGGGCATCACCGGTCTGATACTGCAACCCGGTGCCGCGGATATCCAGCATCACCTGACAGACATGCTTTTCCGATTCCGGCGCGGTCAGGCGCACAGCGCGGCGCAGAACCGCAGACTGTGGTTTGTTACGCTGATGCGGCTGTGAATCAATCTGTACCACGGTATTGTGAGTAAAACGGCGGAGTTTTTCCTCATCCGCAGGCTGCGTCAGGTTCAGCAGTTCAGGGAGCAGCTGAGAGATCCAGTTACCCGCAGTGGCCTGATAATCACTGTCCGCCTCAGCACGCGGCAGAATTCTCTTAGCCCCGAGGGCATACAGGCGGTTATCAAAATTCTTTCCGGCCCGGCAAAACTGCGGATAAGCCCGGTTTCCCAGCGCCAGAACCGCATAGCGGGTTTCTGTCAGCGAAGGCGCCTGAACAGAATGAAGAAAATGGAACAGCGGCAGGGCTTCTTCCGGCGCATCCCCATCCCCGCTGGTGGCACAGATGAGCACCACCAGCGGGGATTCGGGGAACCCGGCGAGTGAGATATCCCCGGCATTTACCAGCCGTACCGCCCGCTGCGCACTGAACAGCTGATCCCGCAGGGATTCCGCCACTCGCCGGGCGTTACCGGTCTGGGAAGCGGCGATCAGCAGAATATCCGCCGGCTCCTGTACCGCCGCTGGCGGCACTGAGGCAGCCCGCTCGCGGCACCATGAGGACACCCAGTTCAGCTGTTCCGGTGTCAGTGTATGAAGTACGGGTTGCAGCTGCTGCCAGTCAGGCGCGGAGAGCGGACAGGTTGTGGCCGGTGGTGTCATAGTCAATCCGGTGAATGAGAGTAATCGTTATTATTCTGGGTTCCAACATAGAGAAAAGTACAGGATTTGTCGATGCGGAAATAACACAGGGTTTCTGTTATTTATCTGTCACTTTGCTGTTTTTTGGTAACATTTTCACAGAATATTGCGTAAAATGACGCCTTTAATCTGCCATACCGTCATTATCCGGAGAGAATTATGACCACCACGATTTTTAAAGAGTTCCAGTTTGAAGCCGCCCACCGCCTGCCGCATGTACCGGAAGGCCATAAATGCGGACGGCTGCACGGGCATTCATTTCTTGTCCGTCTGGAACTGAGTGGTGAGGTGGATGCTCATACCGGCTGGCTTATCGACTTTGCCGAGGTTAAACAGGCGTTTAAAACGATTTACGACCGTCTGGATCATCACTATCTCAATGATATTCCGGGGCTGGAAAACCCGACCAGCGAAGTGCTCGCACACTGGATCTGGCAGCAGACCAAACCGCTGCTGCCGATGCTGAGTGCCGTGCTGGTCAAAGAGACCTGCACCGCCGGTTGTGTTTACCGCGGCGAATAATCAGGCAATATTGAGATATTTGTGAGTCTGCATCGAGAAACGCCAGTTACGCGCGATGCAGGTCTCAATACAGAGTGCGGTTGCCGCCGGTTTCTGACTGATCGGCTGCAATGCCACCACCGGATGTTTATCCCCCGGCAGTTTTGCCAGCAGTAAATCCAGTTCATCAATATCCCGCTGCCGCCCGACCGGGTGTTTGACCTCATCAGCCCGCAGCAGAGAAGGTGTCAGTACATCATAACCACCGCGCATATTCACTTTCGGGGACACCGTCACCCAGGTCTTCTCACTGCACAGCACCGGTTGTGTGCCGCTGGTTTCAATCTGACACTGATAACCCCGCGCTTCGAGCACCGCCGTCAGCGGCCGCAGGTCATATAAACACGGTTCACCACCGGTGATCACCACATGCCGGGCAGTATAACCTTTCGCCTCAAACTGCATAATAATGCTGTCAGCATCCAGAGAAGCCCAGCGGTCATCTTCCTCTGCTTTACTCATCATATCTTCCGCTGAACAGGCTTTTTCCGGCAGCTGTTCCCAGGTATGTTTGGTATCACACCAGCTGCACCCGACCGGACAGCGCTGTAAGCGGACAAAAATCGCCGGGACGCCGGTAAAAACGCCTTCGCCCTGCAATGTCTGAAAGATTTCGTTAATAGGGTATTGCATCACTCATCTGTTCCTTACGTTTAAGGCCGTATTATTGCAGATAATTATCCCGTCAGCATGACTCTTTATGTTAAAGTACCGGGTTGACTCTGACCGCGTTTCACATCAGTAAAAACGCTGCTAATCACGACAGCGACAGGATTAAATACATGAAAGAAAATAATACAGCGCTAAGACGGGGGCTTACAGGGCGGCACATCCGCTTTATGGCGCTCGGATCGGCGATAGGCACCGGCCTGTTTTACGGCTCGGCAGCCTCTATTGAGCAGGCGGGTCCTGCTGTTCTGCTGGCCTACCTTATCGGGGGTGCGGCAGTCTTTATGGTGATGCGTGCGCTGGGCGAAATGGCAGTCCACCATCCTGTCCCTGGTTCATTTTCACAATATGCCAGCCATTACATGGGCCCGCTCGCCGGTTTCCTCACCGGCTGGAACTACGTTTTTGAAATGCTGATTGTCTGTCTCGCGGACGTCACCGCCTTCGGCTTCTATATGAAGCTCTGGTTCCCGGATGTCGATCAATGGATCTGGGTGCTGGGCATTGTGTGTTTCATTGGCGCACTGAATTTATGTCACGTGAAGATATTCGGAGAAATGGAGTTCTGGCTCTCGATTATCAAAGTGACCGCGATTATCGCCATGATTGTCGGCGGCGCGGCTATTATGCTGTTCGGCTTCGGCCAGGAAACTGCACATCCTACCGGTATCAGTAACTTATGGGAATTCGGCGGCTTTATGCCGAACGGAATAAGCGGGGTGATAGCCTCACTCGCGATTGTGATGTTTGCCTTCGGCGGTATTGAAGTTATCGGTATTACCGCAAGCGAAGCGCAGAACCCGGAAAAAACGATACCGAAAGCGATCAACGCAGTACCACTGCGTATTCTGCTGTTCTATGTGCTGACACTGTTTATTCTGATGTGTATCTTCCCGTGGAACCAGATTGGCCATAACGGCAGCCCGTTTGTGCAGATTTTCGAGAAACTGAATATCTCTTACGCGGCTAATATTCTGAACCTGGTGGTGATCACCGCCGCCGTATCAGCCATTAACAGTGATATTTTCGGTGCAGGCCGGATGATGTACGGCATGGCACAGGAAGGTCAGGCACCGAAATCCTTTATGAAACTCACCAAAAATGGTGTGCCGTGGCTGACGGTTCTGGTGATGAGTGCGGTTCTGCTGGTGGGTGTGGTACTGAACTACCTGATCCCGGAAAAAATCTTCATTATTATCGCCTCTATCGCGACATTCGCGACCGTCTGGGTCTGGCTGATGATTCTGTTATCTCAGGTGGCAATGCGCCGCCAGATGAAACCGGAAGAGGTCAAAACCCTGAAATTCCCGGTACCGATGTGGCCGGTCGCACCCGCATTAACGATTGCCTTTATGGTCTTTGTGATTGCACTTCTGGGTTACTTCCCGGATACCCGCGTGGCACTGATGGTGGGGATTGCCTGGGTGGTGATCCTGACAGTGGGTTATTTTGCCGGTGTAAAAAAACGGACATAAACAGATAATTTACTGTTCAGCAAACAATAAACTGGGTGAATAAAATACCCGGTTTTTTTATATCCTGTTATCAGGGTTCACTGTCAATACGCTGAATACGGGAGCCCATAATCTGTAAGGTTCTGAGCACCATATTGATACCTTTGAGCGTATCCTGATCTTTCAGTAACTTATAGGTATTACGGAAATTGTACTTCTCATCGCTGTACATCATTTCCATTTTGGCTTTATTCAGCGCCAGCCCGCTTTCCCACAATAATGCGATACCCGATTCCGCATTATCGGCCAGTTTATTGACTTCATTTTTACCGATAATATCGACCAGATCCGATACCAGGGACAGCAGATCGATCACATTATCAAAGCGGTTCAGCTGCATTAAAACTGCCAGTTTTTCCGCTGTCTCCGCGGATAATTCAGGTTTTGGTGCAGCAGCGTGTTCATTCATCTGTTCTGTTGCAGACATTGCAGTTTCCTCCGTTATACCAGGCCGCGAACGGTTGACCAGTACAAGCCGCGGTTAAAACCGGTACGCAGCAGGCCGCCCAGTTTTGTTGCCGGTGTCGGTAACACATCATGCTTATAATCATACTGGAGCGGCATCCCTGCATTCAGCCCCATCTGCGCAACAGCCTGAACCCGTCCGTCATAAATAGCCGTGGTATAGCCAAAACGCATCTCGCCGATAATATTATCTACCACCACCGTTGACTGGTTATGGCAGCTGCCTGCCGCTTTACTGATAGGCAGATCCACAGTATCACCGAGTACATAGACATTTTTCAGTCCGTACACCTGCAACGTTTCCGGATCTGTCGGCAGCCAGCCCTCTTCTGGGTCGCCGTCGGATAATCCGGTATTGCGTACTGATTCCACCGCAGAAATCGGTGGCGTGCCTATCAGTAAATCAAACGGCTGCTCTTCCCCTTCTTTGGAGTAAGCAATTTTTTTCTCAGGACAAACCCGCTCCAGCGTAAAGCCGCGCTGAGCCTGAATGTTACGTTCCTGAAAAACAGATGGTAGTACTTCACAGACATCTTTCTGCATAAACAGGCAGTTACGCAGAAGTTGTGAGACTGTCGGATAGGTATAAACGATTTCGATATCCTGGCGGACACGGCGCTGGCGGAAATAATCATCCAGCATCAGCGTAGTTTCCATCGGTGCGATACCGCACTGGTGAGGAACATTCGGGGTATTCGGGAAAGAAACTGTAATAAAAATCCGGCCTTTTTCAAATTTGGCCAGTTTTTCAGCCAACTGACGGGCAGGCTGATACTGATAGAAATGGTCGGCAGCCTCTTTCATTCCGGAGATCCGGTCAGGTCTCGGCTGACAACCGGTTGCGATCACCAGGTAGTCATATCCGTATTTGGTGCCGTTTTTTCCCTGCAACGTTTGTGATGCAAAATCAAAATGCTCAACACGGTCATGAATAAACTGAATTTCCGGGCGAAGCAGAGAACGTTGCGACTTGCGTAATTCCTCTTTCAGATACAGATTAAAAGCAACATACATAAACGCAGGTTTATAATAGTGCCATTCACTGTCCGAAATCAGGACAACTTCTACTTTCTTCTGATAAATATCATTTAACAGCTTTCTGGTCAGAATATTTGCGACCATCGTGCCGCCGGCACCGCCGCCAACAATAACAATACGCTGCATAATATCTCCGGTTTTATTACTCAATCAGTTAATAACACAAGGTAATAACAACCAGATAACTATAGTTAATATAAATAATATTGCATTAATATTATTTATTAATAATAACGATAACAAATAATAACATCAGATATCTTTATGTAAACTCGGCAATCAAAGGGTGGTGGTCTGATGCATCTGTTTGCATCACATCTGATAAAACCAGTTTAAATCCGCGATAAAACAGATAATCCAGAGGATGACCAAATGCTTTTGTACGAATATCATGCGGAAACAGTACTTCTTTCAGTCCCTGGGCGCGGGCAAAACGTTTCAGGGCATTCATGCGCTGCCTGCTCCAGGCATTAAAATCACCACCGAGAATAACCGGCCCGATATGGCAACGGATCTGAGAGCCGACCGTATTCAGCTGGCGACGGTAAACATCCACACCAAAACTGAAATTAATAGCATGGACATTAATCACCATCAGCTGACGGCCGTCAGGAAGCGGATATACCGTCACTAATGCAGACTTGGGCAGACGCAGTAACGGCTCTTTCTGCTGTAACGGACAACAATAAATCGGATGAGAAGTTGCCAGTGTCATCACACCGGAAGGGTGCTGCTGGAAGTGCAGCGCGGGAACCTGATCGGCAACCAGCTGGTGTTTTCCTGCCAGACTGACCAGCTCAGGAGACGGTTGTGCTTCCTGAAGAAGAACCAGCTGAGTGTCATGCAGAATGCGATCAAGGGTTTTTCGCCAGTCAGGGCGCTGTTGTTTATAGATATTCCAGACCACAACCCGGATAGTTTTATCCGGTGCGGATAATGGTAAACCAACCGGTAATCCGTTACCCAGCATGTCTGCTGACATCGGGCGGATTTGTCGTGCCGGATGCCCTGCGACATACCGGACGGACCAGTTTTTTTTCTCTTTCAACGCTGACCCCGATACTGTTTGCTTCTGTCCGCCACTATCTTAGCAAGATTTAGTTCATGCTATCCGGTTCAGAACACGTATTCAGGTGAAAAAGATTTTTTTCTTTCGCCCAAA
>NZ_NRQY01000001.1:2220683-2257885 GCF_003996855.1 Morganella morganii
TATTTTTTTCGTTAGCCACTTTTTTCACCACAACGATGCTTAACCGGGCAAAAAACCCGTCATCTGCTTTAAATCTGAACAAACTCCGCGGCAAATGCTTCAACCTGCTGCCAATCCGTGTATTCCACTTCTTTGGTGGTATCCGTTTCACCTTTTGTCATCTTCATAATCAGGCGAATCATCATCCGGTCAAACCAGCCGTAACGTGGATACAACAATGCTCCGGCAAAGACAGTGCAGACCGTCGGCTTCCAGGGCGTTGCTGCAAGGAATTTCCGGACATACACATTTGTCTCCGGTGTCCGCTTCTCTGGTTTACGGGCTGTCAGATTCACACCGAAGAATGCGGTTTTCATCTGATTCAGTTGTCCCGCATGTAACTTCGCAAATTTGTCCAGCGCCCGGTTAAAGTGTCCGTAGCGGATAGACGCCCCGACCAGCACCTTTTTATACGGTGTCAGATTCAGTGACTGATTGTCCTGTAAAGAGCGGACATCACATTCCGCTCCCGCTTTACGCAGATGCAGCGCAATTTCAGTAATGATTTTTTTTGTCTGCCCGTCATGGCCGGAATAAAGCAACAAGTACGACATGAAACACTCCGTTAATCACGCCAGAAAGTCGGCGTCAGTAATACCAGCAAAGTAAAGACTTCCAGACGACCAAATAACATCGTCACGACCAGGATCCATTTCCCGGCCGGATTCAGGGTTGTGAAGTTCTCACCCAGAGTTCCCAGCCCCGGCCCCAGGTTATTCAGTGTGGTGGATATTGCTGAGAAAGCAGAAAACTCATCAACACCTGTCGCTATCAGTAACAGCATACTGACCACAAAGACCAGTGCATAAGCAGAGAAAAATCCCCAGACAGCTTCGATGATTCGTTCCGGTAATGCCCGGCGGCCCAGTTTGATTGTGTAAACCGCATTCGGATGCACCAGACGTTTCAGCTCACGCGCCCCCTGAAGGAACAGCAGCATAATACGGATAACCTTCAGACCACCACCGGTTGACCCCGCACATCCGCCGACAAACGCCGCGCACAGCAGCAGCATCGGCAGGAACAACGGCCATTTGTAAAAACTGTCTGTAGAGAAGCCGGCCGTCGTCGCCATCGAGACAACCTGGAAAAAAGCCTGGTTGAGGGTTTGTCCCTCCGTAGCATAAACATCAAACTTCCACAAAATCAACGCACAGATCACGACCAGCACACACTGAAGGGAAATAAACATCCGGAATTCCAGATCCCGCCAGTAAACCCCGAGACTACGCCCGGTCAGTACCGCAAAGTGCAGACCATAGTTACAGCCGGAGATCAGCAGAAAGATGGCAATGATGGTATTAATGGCCGGGCTGTTAAAATAGCCGATACTGGCATCATGCGTGGAAAACCCGCCGATGGCGATAGTGGAAAAGCTGTGGGATATCGCATCAAAGACATCCATCCCCGCAAACCAGAGAGCAATTGCGCAGACGATGGTAAGGAAAACATAAATAAGCCAGAGTGTTTTTGCAGTTTCCGCAATCCTCGGACGCATTTTATTATCTTTCAGCGGGCCCGGCATTTCCGCGCGGTACAGCTGCATTCCCCCGACACCCAGCAGCGGCAGAATAGCAACAGCCAGTACGATGATCCCCATCCCGCCCAGCCACTGCAACATCTGCCGGTAGAATAAAATCGCTTTTGGCAGCGTATCCAGCCCGACAAGAGTGGTGGCACCGGTTGTGGTTAACCCGGAAAATGATTCAAAAAACGCATCTGTCACTGACAGATTAGGACGTTCTGAAAAGATAAAAGGTAATGCCCCGACACTGCCCAGCACCGTCCAGAACAGAACCACAATCAGAAAACCTTCTTTCGGCTTTAATTCACTCTTTTTATTGCGGTTCGGGATCCAGAGCAGCAGGCCGATAATCAGTGCTGCCAGGAACGTCTGACTAAATGCTTTACCTGCACCGTCTTTATAGATAAGCGCCACAATACCCGGAATGATCATGGTGACAGAAAAAATAATGACAAGTAACCCGACAATACGGGTTATGGCGCGAAAATGCATTGCGGCAGAGTCCTCAGAAATCAGTTTCCGGTGGCGTCTTCAGAGCATTTAAGCTCAAACATTCCCCGGCTCAGGTCACGTAATTTAGCATTAACCTCACTCAGTAAGGTAGCAGGAATCGAAATACGTAACGTCACATCCGCACCAAACTCACTGTTGATTACCGTGCCATCCACTTGCCGGACTAATAATTCAGTCTGGCTGATAAAGCTGTAATCACAGGTTATTTCACCGATCACCTGCGGGATTTTTGTTTTGGTCACCAGGAGTTTCAGTGCCTGCTGAACGCCGCTGCCGTAAGCACGAACCAACCCGCCGGTGCCTAATTTTATTCCGCCGAAATAGCGGACAACCACCGCCGTAATTTCCCCTATCCCACTGCCGAGCAGCGGAGCAATCATGGGTTTTCCGGCTGTTCCGGTCGGCTCACCGTCATCAGAAAACCCCAGTTGCTGTGAATCATCCGGACGTCCTGCAACAAACGCCCAGCAATGGTGCCGGGCATCAGGGTATTCATCTTTGACGGACTGAATAAACTGTTTTGCTTCATCAACCCCGTCCGTATGCTGCAACAGGGTGATGAAACGGCTTTTTTTTATCTCTTCAGTAAACATAACCGGCTCAGTCGGTATAAGGTACGATTTCATTACGGCAGATTCAGATCCCGCGTCATATTTTCCACACTATGTTCATGGATAATGATGTTATCCTCAATGCGGACCCCGCCACAAGGCTTAAACTGCTCAATGCGTTTCCAGTCAAAGTGCTGACTGAACTTCCCTTCACGCCACGGCGCCAGCAGAGACTCAATAAAATACAATCCCGGCTCAATAGTCAGCACCATACGCGGCTCCAGAACACGGGTACAGCGCAGGAACGGGTACATTTCCGGTGCTGCCAGATGTTCACCCCGGTCATTCTGCATAAACCCGGCAGCATCATGCACCTGAAGACCCAGAGGATGCCCCAGACCATGCGGCAGGAACGGAGTGGTTACCCCTTCGCTGACCATGGCTTCTTCAGACATACCGGTAATGATCTGATGTTTTTTCAGCAGTCTCGCGATTCGGTGATGCATCTGAATATGGTAGTCGGTATAGCGGACACCGGCTTTGATATCACTGATCAGCGACTGCTGCTCATCATTCAGATCAGAAACCAGCTGAGCAAAATCACTGTCCGCATCGGCGGCATATGTCCGGGTTAAATCGGCGGCATAGCCGTTGAATTCAGCACCCGCATCTATCAGGAAGCTATGCCGTACACGCGGTGTACTTTTATTCAGTTTGGTATAGTGAAGAACGGCTGCATTTTCATTAATAGCGACAATATTGTCATACGGAACATCGGTATCACGATGACCTGTTGCCATCAGATACGCCATATTGATATCAAACTCGCTCAGGCCGGACAAAAAGGCCTCATGTGCGGCAAGATGCCCGTTAACAGCCATTTTTTGCGCTTCACGCATGCAGGCCAGTTCATAATCTGTTTTATATGAACGGTGAAACGCAAAGAAATCCAGTACTGCTTTCGGGTTAATATTATTGCTGCTAATCCCTAAAGCACCGGCACGATCCGCATCCGGCCCGATATACGCCGTACGGGATTTATCCTGTGATGCCAGCATTGATGCAATGTCACCGGCATTCTTCAGATGAATAACCTCAACATCATTTGTCCAGAAAGAAGAAGGTAACGCCTCAACACTGTGCCAGTAATCAACCGGAGAGTAGAACCATAACTTTGGTTTATTCACACCGTCAGTCCACAGCCAGCAATGCGGTACATCAGTGACCGGAACCCATGCCTTAAAATGCACGTTACTTTTAAACGGATAGTCGCGATCATCAAGAAAAATGCGGATCGGTGCACCGGAATGAATCAGTAACGAATCCAGTTTCTCACGCGCAAGAATATCGCGGGTCCGCTGTAATAATATTGCGATGTGCTCACGGTAGAGGGATGCCATTTTTTCCATGTGAATTGACCTTTTTTCATTATGATAGTGACAAAAGCTTAGCATGATCTCCGCGATGATGGATATGGCAGGCTATGTCCTCCCCGGTTATTTACCGGGAATCTTCGGCGCGTCACGACGTTTTTCTTTTCTGTTTCTGCATATTGAAACATTTTACGTGATCTTTAGCGCAAAAAATCATCATTTTATTTACTTTCGTTAACAAAAAAATCACAATTACCTCATCTGGTCATACCACATGGTGTTCTCATCCTTTGCCGGAATGATGCAACATTAAGGAGAACCGTATGCTTTATCACAGTGAATCAATAAAGGTCAGCTGGGAAAAAGAGGGAATTGCAAAACTTATTTTTGATGCGCAGGGAGCGATAAATAAACTGGATACCCGGACAATTGCCTCACTGGATGAAGCTGTTGTCTGCCTTGAGAAAACACCTCAGCTGAAAGGCCTTATTATCACCTCCGCCAAAGAAAGCTTTATTCTGGGGGCAGATATTACGGAATTTATTTCTCTGTTTAATGCACCGGCTGAACAGCTGACGGAATGGCTGAATTTTGCCAACCGGCTGTTTAACCGGATTGAAGATCTGCCTGTCCCCACTGTCGCCGCACTGCGAAAATTCACACTCGGCGGCGGGTGTGAGTGCGCACTGACAACAGACTACCGCCTCGCAACAGATGATCTGCGCATCGGCCTGCCGGAAACCAAACTCGGGATAATGCCGGGCTTCGGCGGCTCAGTCCGACTGCCCCGTCTGATTGGTTGTGATAATGCCCTTGAGCTTATCACACAGGGAAAAATAGTGACGGCGGATGAAGCACTGAAACTCGGTCTGACTGACGGTATTGTGCAGGGTGACGAGCTGCTCAGCGGTTCACTGATACTGCTGGAACAGGCCATCAGTGGCCTGATTAACTGGCAGGCACGGCGGCGGCAGAAAAAAGCAGCGTTACAATTACGTCCGGCAGAGTTACAGATGAGCTTTCTCACAGCCAAAGCCCTTGTCCGGCAGAAGGCAGGAAAGCATTACCCTGCACCTATGGCTGCGGTAAAAGGCATTGAAGCCGGTGCCGGATTGTCGCGTGATAAAGCATTGCTCTGCGAAACCGCTCACTTTGTTCCGCTGACCCGGACACTGGCGGCCCGTGCTCTGGTTTCACTTTTCCTGAACGAACAATATGTCAAAGGCCTTACCCGACAGCAGACAGCATTATGTGATGCCCCGAAACAGGCCGCGGTTATCGGCGCAGGCATTATGGGCGGAGGTATCGCTTACCAGTCGGCTTACAGCGGCATCCCTGTTCAGCTGAAAGATATTCAGCCCGCCGCATTGCAGGCCGGTATTGATGAAGCAGTAAAACTACTGGAAAAACAGTGTCAATCGGGAAAAATGACGCTGACTCAGGCCGCAGGGATACGTGCGGCCATCCACCCTGTCCGTCATGATAACGATATCAGGGACTGCGATATTGTGGTTGAAGCTGTTGTTGAAAATAAAGCCATCAAACAAAAGGTTCTGGCGGATATCGAACAACAGGTCAGCGAACACTGTATTCTGACATCAAACACATCCTCTATCCCTGTCAGCGAACTGGCTCAGGCACTGAAACGCCCGCAAAATTTCTGCGGGATGCATTTTTTTAACCCTGTTCCCAAAATGCCGCTGGTTGAAGTGATTCGGGGGGGAGAAACCTCTGATAACACGATTGCCGCTGTGGTGCATTATGCCCACAAAATGGGAAAACCCCCGGTTGTGGTGAGGGACTGCCCGGGTTTTTTTATCAACCGGGTGCTCTTTCCGTATCTGAATGCTTTCTCTCTGCTGGTTTCCGCCGGCGCTGATATTAAGACCGTTGATCGCGTGATGGAACAGGAATTCGGCTGGCCGATGGGGCCGGCGTTATTACTTGATGTTGTCGGGCTGGATACCGCCAATCATGTACAGCACGTTATGGCTGAAGGCTATCCGGGACGGATGGTCGTTGCAGAGCATAATGTCATCAGCCTGTTTGCCGGGCTGAAACGGCTGGGGCAGAAAAGCCATCTCGGATTTTACCGTCATTCGGATGACGGCAAAGGCCGCCTGCAAAAACAGTCCGATGAACAGCTTGAAAACGCGCTTGCACCACTGGAACGGACTCCCCGCGATTTTACTGCGGACGAGATTATCGACCGTCTGATGATTCCGATGGTGAATGAAGTTATCCGCTGCTATGAAGAAGACATTATCAGCAGCCCTGCCGAAGCTGATCTGGCACTGGTTTATGGCCTTGGTTTTCCGCCGTTCCGGGGCGGTGTTTTCCGTTATCTGGATGACACCGGAACCCGGGCTTTCTGTGAAAAAGCGGAACAATACAGCACACTGGGTCCGCTTTATGCCATTCCGGACAGTCTGCGGACTCATGCTGTTAATAACACCTCTTATTATCCGCAGCCGGATAGCCACCCTGCTACTGCACAGTGAGGTTTATATGGAAAAAGTCATGATAATTGATGGTCTCCGCACCTCAATGGGCCGCTCAAAAAACGGTATATTCCGGCATGTCCGGGCGGACACTCTCTCAGCCGAAGTGATGAGTGCAGTGGTCAAACGTAACAATATCAACGCTGGCGATATTGATGACATTATCTGGGGATGTGTGCAGCAGACCGGCGAACAGGGGTTTAACATGGCCCGTAATGCCGCCCTGCTGACAAATATTCCGCATACAGTGCCGGCAGTTACCGTTAACCGCTTGTGCGGTTCATCGATGCAGGCACTGCACGACGCCGCCCGTCTGATTCAGACCGGGGACGGCAGGCTGGTTCTTGCGGGCGGTGCTGAGCATATGGGTCATATCCCGATGACACACGGTATCGATATCAATCCGGCAGCCTCGCTGCACACGGCCAAAGCGTCCGGCATGATGGGACTGACAACCGAAGCGCTGGCGCGGCAGTTTTCTGTCAACCGTGAGTCACAGGATGAATTTGCTCTGCGCTCACATCAGCGGGCCGCACAGGCATTCCGTGATAACAGATTCAGCCGTGAAATCCATCCGGTTCAGGGGCATAACCCGGCCGGAGTGCCTGTTATCGCCATCCGGGATGAAACTGTGCGGGATAACAGCAGTCTGACTGAGCTGGCGGCATTACGTCCGGTGTTTGACCCGGTCAGCGGTACGGTCACTGCGGGTAATTCCTCGGCAATTTCAGATGGTGCATCAGTGACTCTGCTGGCCGGAGAACACTATGCCCGTGAGCATAGTTTATCCCCAAGGGCGGTGATACGGGCGATGAGTGTCACCGGCTGTGAACCGGCATTGATGGGATACGGCCCGGTGCAGGCAACACAGGCGGTACTGAAAAAGGCCGGACTGGTGCTGGCAGATATTGATGTTATTGAACTGAATGAAGCATTTGCGGCACAGGCACTTGCCTGCCTGAAAGGCATGGGATTATCCGACGGTTATGATGACAAAGTGAATCTGCATGGCGGCGCGATTGCACTCGGGCATCCTCTCGGCTGCTCCGGTACCCGGATCATCAACTCGCTGCTGACAGTCATGGAGCAGCAGGATGCACAGTTCGGCCTGGCAACAATGTGTATTGGTTTCGGTCAGGGAATTGCAACTGTGATTGAACGAGTTCCCGGCTGATCACCGGGATATTTATAAATAACAGCGACGTTTTACTCTTTCGTCATACCGCACAATACGTCGCTGATACTGTTTTAACCGTTTAGCTGACCTGTTATCAGCATACTCCCGCCGTCAGGGGGCGGGATTTTCTTTAAATAAATTCGAACGCGTCACCAAACAGGCGGGCAGCATCTGCGCCGCGCTCCTGACAGAAACGTTCCCGGGCGATTTTGGCCATTTCAAAACGACCGGCAATATAAATATCTTTTCCGGCCAGCGAACCAAAATCATCGAGAACCGCACTGAGTACAGTGCCTGTCCGTCCGCGCCAGGTATCATCCGGCTGTTCAACAACAGGAATTATTTTCAGCTCAGGATGTGTTTCGGCGAGAGCCTGTAATTCACCCAGATCATAGAGATAAATATGCTCTCTGGCACCCCAGTAAAACGTAATATCACGCTGCGGGTTTTCTTCCAGTGCCGCCAGCAAAACAGAACGGGTGTAAGAAAAACCGGTTCCTCCGGCAATCAGGAGCATCGGTGCATCGCTGTTTTCACGGAACCAGGCGTTGCCGTGCGGAATATCAATGGTCACCCGGCGGTTATCCAATATCCTGTCCATCACTGCCATCGCATAAAGATTGAATTCAGATGCACCGATGTGCAGCTCAATTTCCTGCTGTGATGACGGCGCAGATGCCATCGAGAACGGGCGTTTATCCCGTTCATCCATCACGACCATCAGGTATTGCCCGGCTTTGAATGAAAAATCACCATCCGGTAATAATTTTATGCGGTATACCGTGTCCGTTATAGATTCAACAGAGGTAACTTTGCAGTTTAACGTTGCCATGTGCTCCCTCAATCATTGAGAATATTTAATTCGTCCCATATGGCGTCAACACGTTGTCTGACTTCATCGGTCATGACAATCGGTTTTCCCCACTCACGCGAGGTTTCGCCGGGCCATTTATTTGTTGCGTCCAGCCCCATTTTCGACCCCAGCCCCGATACCGGTGACGCAAAGTCGAGGTAGTCAATCGGGGTATTTTCCATCATGACTGTGTCCTGGGCTGGGTCCATCCGGGTGGTGATCGCCCAGATCACATCATTCCAGTCACGGGCATTGATATCATCATCGCAGACAATAACAAATTTTGTGTACATAAATTGCCGTAAATACGACCAGACTCCCATCATGACCCGCTTTGCATGTCCCGCATACTGCTTTTTCATAGTAACAACAGCCAGGCGGTATGAGCACCCTTCCGGCGGCAGATAAAAATCCACAATTTCCGGAAATTGTTTCTGCAGAATAGGCACCAGTACTTCATTCAGTGCCACACCCAGTGTCGCCGGTTCATCCGGCGGGCGGCCGGTATAGGTTGAGTGATAGATAGGCTCATCACGCTGGGTGATATGTGTGACAGTAAAGACAGGGAAATCATCCACTTCATTATAATAACCGGTGTGATCCCCGTAAGGCCCTTCCGGTGCCATTTCGCCCGGCTCAATATACCCTTCAAGGATAATCTCAGCACCGGCAGGAACTTCCAGGTCATTCGAGATACATTTCACCACCTCGGACTTATTACCGCGCAGTAACCCGGCAAAGGCATATTCGGATAAGGTATCCGGAACCGGTGTCACCGCCCCGAGGATTGTCGCAGGATCAGCGCCCAGCGCCACTGCAACCGGGAAGCGTTCCCCCGGATGTGCCTGACACCATTCCTGGAAATCAAGTGCGCCGCCGCGATGCGATAACCAACGCATAATCAGTTTGTTTTTCCCCAGCACCTGCTGGCGGTAAATACCTAAATTCTGGCGATCTTTAAACGGCCCCCGGGTGACGGTCAGTCCCCAGGTAATCAGCGGTGCCGCATCATCCGGCCAGCAGTGCATAACCGGAATTTTTGTCAGATCCACATCATCACCGGTAAAAACATGCGTCTGACACGGTGCGGAACTCAGCCGTTTGGTCGGCATATTCAGAACCTGCTTAAACTTCGGCAGCTTATCGATAAGATCACGGAACCCCTTCGGCGGGTCCGGTTCCTTCAGGAAGGCCAGCAGTTTACCGACATCATGCAGTGCTTTGACATCCTCCTGCCCCATTCCCATAGCAACCCGTTTGGTTGTGCCGAACAGATTGCAGAGCACCGGCATTGAATAACCTTTCGGATTTTCAAACAGCAATGCAGGGCCGCCCGCACGCAGTGTGCGATCAGCAATTTCCGTCATTTCGAGATAAGGATCGACTTCAGTTTTGATCCGTTTAAGCTCGCCCTGACTTTCCAGAATGGTGAGAAAATCTCTCAGGTCCCGATATTTCATTATGTTATTAATCTGTCAGCAGGTGGAAGGGACTCCATTATAGGAATCCCGCCCACTGTTACAAGTACAGGGATCAGCAGCAGCGGAACGGAACCCATTCTGCAAGAGCGCTGGTATCGAATTGTTCCGGGAATGTTTTGTTGTGCTGAAAGAGTTTAAATCCTTCATTTTTGCCGCTGAAATAGTGCAGCTCATTTCCGGTAATATGGAAACCGCTGCCTTCACGCAGCGCCACAACAATTTCATCCGGATTGACAGCACAGAACTCCGAAATCCGCTCATCACGGGTTTCACCCATATGGCCGCTGATGACCGCATCAATATAATGAGGGTTAATCTGGACAGGGAACAGCCCCAGAGACGGCATTACCACACAGTTACTCACCGGCATGTCATTAGTGGTCCGGATACTCGGCGTGGCCACATTACACCCGGCACTCCAGCCGATATACGGGATATTCCGTTCACGAACCGCGCGCTGAATCGGCACAACAAGGCCATTTTCATGCAGTAACTGGTTCAGCAGCCAGGTATTTCCGCCACTGACAAGAATACATTCTGCATTTTCAATCGCCTGAACCGGGGAATCAAAATGTTCGATACAGGTAACATCAATACCCAGGGCTTCAGAGAGTTCACGGGCACGCTGGTCGTGATCAGCACGGATAACCGCATACGCAATCAGTACCGCAGAGCGGACCCCGCGGGTTTCTGTCATTGTCCGGATACGCGCCTGTGCATAGCTCAGCCATTGCGGATTACCGGAAAGTTTGCCGTTACTGAGTAAAAAAACGTCCATCGACATCACCCTTATTATTCTGTCATTATAGATAGATAATTAGTTTATAACTCATTAAATGACATCATTCTACGGTAAAAAGCAACTCAAATAAGGGACTGAATTCACACTCATTTGTCTTAAATCGTGATTTGCTGCATTCATTGTAAAACAAATTTGTTATTATCGGGCTTTATATAAGCCCCCGTCTGTGTTGGATAGAGTAATGAAGGATTGGTATTTATTGTACTGCAAACGCGGACAACTTCCGCGGGCAATGGAACATTTGCAGCGGCAGCAGGTGGAATGCCTGACACCGATGGCGAATATTGAAAAAGTGGTTCGCGGCAAACGTGTAACGATCAACGAGCCCTTATTCCCGAATTATCTGTTTATCTCTTTTGATCCTGAAACTATTCATACAACCACAATTAATTCAACGCGCGGTGTAAATCATTTCGTCCGTTTCGGCCCACTTCCTGCGGTTGTTCCCGCATCATTGATCGAAGAGCTGAAAAATGCCGAATGTATCAGCTTATCAGAGAAAAATGTTCCTCAGCCGGGGGATATTGTGGAAATTACCGAAGGCATGTTTAAAGGCCTGGAAGCGATTTATCACGAACCGGACGGTGAAACCCGTTCAGTTCTGTTACTGACGCTGATCAGTAAGGAACTGACCAAAAAAGTGGATAACACCAGTTTTATAAAGAAACGCTGAGTATTGATCGTTGCCCGGAAACAAAAAACCGCCCTGTTGTTAAGGCGGTTTTTATCTGATGCTGTATCGTATTATTCTTCGGTTTCTTCATCCTGCGGTTGTGCTTTACTGCGCGGCACATAGAAACGGGCGAAAAATACACCGACTTCAAACAGCAGATACATCGGGATAGCCAGCAGCGTCTGTGAGAATACATCCGGCGGTGTCAGCAACATCCCCACCACAAAAGCCCCGACCAGAATATACGGCCTCTTTTGCTTCAGCGAGGCGACGGTTGTCGCACCACTCCAGCACATCAGAATAATGGCAATCGGAACCTCAAAGGAGATACCAAACGCCATAAACAGCGCCATGACAAAGCTGAGATAGTTATTAATATCTGTCGCAATAACCACATCCTGTGGTGCCGTCGAGGTAAAGAAACCAAACGCCAGCGGAAAGACAACGAAGTACGCGAATGCCATCCCCATATAAAACAGCACTGTGCTGAAAAACAGCAGCGGCATTAATAACCGGCGTTCATGCTTATACAGTGCCGGTGCGATAAAAGCCCAGACCTGGTACAGGATGTAAGGTGCCGAAATAAAAATAGAGACCATAACGGTCAGCTTAATCGGCGCCAGGAATGGTGATGCAACATCCGTTGCTATCATGTTCGAGCCCTGGGGCAATTTGCTCACCAGCGGCAATGATACAAGCTGATAGATATCATTTGAGAAATACGCCAGCGCAACAAACACAACAAAGACAGCAATCAGGCTGTTGAGAATGCGTTTTCGTAATTCGATTAAATGAGTGATCAGCGGTTGCGTGTCTTCAACAGCCATAACGTACTTTACCGTAATCTATTAATGTTTCTGTGAATCTGACGCAGCGGCGGTTACCGGTGACGGTGTTTGTTCTGTGTCACGGACTTCCGGTGATGGCCGGGCCGGAATTTCTTCAGCAACCGCAGGAGATGGTGCTGCCGGAACCGGATTTTCCTCCACCGGTGTACCGGCTGACGCCGGACGGGCAGACGGAATTTCAATTTCCTGATCAGCCAGTGCTTCCGGGTCGAGTTGCTTTTTCAGTGTGTCCACCGGTTCCTGATAAGAGCGGCGCAATGTATCCGCGGCTTCTTTCAGATCATCCATCGACGCTTTCAATTCAGGTGAAATCGCTTTACCGGCCTGCTCTTCCATCTTTTTCAGGTTATCCTGGAGTTCCTGAAGCTTGAGTTCCTGAGTCAGCTCATTCTGCACATTGGCAGCCATTGAACGCATCACACGGATCCAGCCGGCTACTGTTTTCACAGCAACCGGAAGGCGCTCAGGTCCCAGAACCACAAGTCCGATAACCAATACTAAGATCAGTTCACCAAAACCGATGTCAAACACGGGTTATACCTGCTCTTTGTTTTTATTCTCTGGCTGCTCAGCTGAATCAGCTTTCTTTTCTGCGATATTTTTTTGTTCAAAATCCGCATCTTTTCCGGCTGTAGTTGTATCTGCTTTGTTCTGATCGTCATCACCGATGGCTTTTTTAAAGCCTTTGATAGATGCGCCTAAATCAGATCCCAGGGTACGAAGCTTGTTTGTTCCGAACAGGAGAACAACAATCACAGCAATAATTAACAATTGCCAAATATTAATACCGGCCATTAGTTTTACCTCAAATTGATATGGACCTACTTACTTCATTATATACAACCACAGCCGTATACGGAAATAGACAACATAGGTTGAAACTTTGTTTTAACTCAACCTTTACTTCATTTTACCGGATTGCCACCATCCTGTTACCCAGGTGAGCGCACCAAAAAACATCAGAACCCATGGCGCAACAGGTGCACCGGCCAGGTAGAACAGGCTGGCGCAGACAAACAAGGTTGCTCCGATACCCAGTGAAAAGTTCGCTTTGCGCTGAGCGGCCTGCTGCTGTTTCATCTGTTCAGTCAGCCGTTCAACACCAGATTGCAGGCGGCGCTGCTGCTTAAGACTGTCATACACCAATTCCGGTAATTCCGGTAGTTTTTCCGCCCAGAACGGTGCTTTTTCTTTGATCCCGCGGATCACGGCTTTGATGCCAATCTGACTTTTCAGCCACGATTCAAGGAACGGCTTCGCGGTTTTCCACAGATCCAGTTGCGGATAGAGCTGACGTCCGAGCCCCTCAACATACAACAGGGTTTTTTGTAATAAAACCAGTTGCGGCTGAACTTCCATATTAAAGCGCCGGGCGGTATTAAACAAATTAAGCAGTACATGACCGAAGGAGATTTCCGCCAGTGGCTTTTCAAAAATCGGTTCGCATACCGTGCGGATAGCAAATTCGAAATCCTCCACATTAGTATCCGGCGGTACCCAGCCGGAATCCACATGCAGCTCAGCCACTTTGCGGTAATCACGGTTAAAGAAGGCAATAAAGTTTTCAGCGAGATAGCGCTTGTCTTCTTTATTCAGTGAACCGACGATACCGCAGTCGATACCGATATACTGAGGATCGTCCGGATGCTCACGGCTGACAAAAATATTGCCCGGATGCATGTCCGCATGGAAGAAGCTGTCACGGAAAACCTGAGTGAAGAAGACCTGAACGCCGCGCTCGGCTAACAGCTTCATGTTTGTGCCCTGCTCATGCAGAGCCGCAATATCGGAAACCGGAATACCGTAGATACGCTCCATGATCAGCACATTTTCACGGCAGAGATCCGGATAGACCTCCGGCACATAGAGCATCGGGCTGTTTTCAAAATTGCGCCGCAACTGAATGGCATTAGCCGCTTCGCGTTGCAGGTTCAGTTCATCCAGCAGCGTTTTTTCATACTCGCGGACAACTTCTTTCGGCCGCAGGCGTCTGCCGTCAGGTAACAGGGGAACCATGTTCGCCAGCCGGTACATCAGACGGATATCGGCCTGGATCACCGGCAGGATATCCGGGCGGATCACTTTCAGCACCACTGCCTGTCCGTTTTCTTTCAGAACAGCAGTATGCACCTGTGCAATTGATGCGGATGCCAGCGGGGTAATATCAAAATCATCAAACCAGGTCTCCACCGGCCCTTCCAGGGCATCTTCGATGGTTTTCTTCGCCAGATTGCCGTCAAACGATGAAACGCGATCCTGCAACAGCGCCAGTTGATCAGCAATAGCCGGCGGGAACAGATCCCGGCGGGTGGAGAGCATCTGCCCAAACTTTATCCATACCGGCCCCAGCTCCTGAAGAGCCAGACGCAGACGCTCACCCAGCACTTTGTCTTTATGCTTGTCCGGCATCCAGAACAGTGAACGGCGCCAGAGGCGGATAGCCCAGCTCAGACGATTTTTGGGGATCAGTTCATCCAGCCCGTAATTCAGGAGGGTACGGATGATAAAATAGAGGCGTTTTATTTCACTCGGTCTCATACCCGCTTCCTGTTCTTTTTTCCAGACGGGCAAGGCGCGCCTCAAGTTCATCCGCGATTTGTGCCACATCCGCGACTTCATCACAGAAATTAGCGGATTCCAGTGCGGAAGGAGCAAGCGCCCACTCGCGGGTGATTGCGCCGGACAGATATTCCTGCTGCCGACATACCGCCCTGCGGATAAACTGTCCGCCTTTTACGGCGATCTGTGTCAGTGTCTGCGCGGCAATATCACCGGTATACGGTGCCAGATAGTGTGCAGGATCCCATTCAGCCATATCCAGCAGTGCTGAAAAATGCTGAATGACCTGCATATCACCGTCAATAATGACATCACCCTGACGGATCAAAGCTGAAAGCTGTTGTTTGTCTTTCAGTTTCAGCAGAGTAAGAAAATGAGTTTGCAGCACACAGTCCGCCGGATCTTCCCAGCGGGAAATCACATCCAGCTGTTTTTCACTGAAAATCAGCGTGAACTGCATATCCGGTTCTGTCAGCCGGAGCGTCAGTGTTTTTCCGGTCAGACGGGCGCGGGCCGGTTTCAGTACAGTCTCGCTGTACAACAGCCGGTTGAGTACCGTTTCCAGAAATCCGGCAATCACAGGATAAAGTGCCTGCGGACTGACAGAAGACGGAATATTTTCTGCAAACGTATCAGCCATATCAGAATTTGAATCCTTTATGCAGCGCCACAATGCCGCCGGTCATATTGGTGTAGGAAACATGCTCAAATCCGGCATTTTCCATCATGCCTTTCAGGGTTTCCTGATCCGGATGCATACGGATGGATTCGGCAAGATAGCGGTAACTGTCCGCATCATTCACAACCGCCTGCCCGATACGCGGCAGTATGTGGAATGAATAAGCGTCATACACTTTACTCAGCGGTTCAAGCACCGGTTTGGAAAATTCCAGCACCAGCAGGCGACCGCCCGGTTTTAACACCCGGAACATGGAGCGGAGCGCTTTGTCTTTATCGGTGACATTACGCAGCCCGAAGGAGATAATAATGCAGTTGAAGTAGTCATCCGGGAACGGCAGTTCTTCAGCATTAGCCTGAACATAATTCACATTGCCGACAACGCCGTGATTACGCAGCTTTTCCCGTCCCATTTTCAGCATGGAATCGTTGATATCCGCGAGGATCACCTGACCATTTTCACCGACCATACGGGAGAATTTTGCCGTAAAGTCGCCGGTTCCCCCGGCAAGATCCAGCACCCGCTGGCCACGACGGACACCACTGGCATCAATAGTAAAACGTTTCCAGACACGATGGATGCCGAAAGACATCAGGTCATTCATCAGATCGTATTTTGCGGCAACAGAATGAAAGACGTTTGCCACCATACCTGCTTTTTCGTTTCTGTTAACAGTGCGAAAACCAAAATCGATTGTATCCCGGGATTGCTCTTCCATTCTCTTCTTGCCTGTTTTGCCTGTGTGCATGAATTTGTGATCGGAAAAGTGTATCAGCCTTTACCGCAAAACCCTATGCTCATTGTGTTGTTCTGCGAAATTAGCCGGAACCTCCGGTGGTTCATCGGCAACGGTGTCCTGTTGTTCACTGAGACGGGCTTTCTGCACCAGAATTTCATCCAGCGGGCGCTTTACCTCAACGCCCAGTTCACGGAAACCTTCTGCCTGTGACAGCAGATTTCCCCGGCCGGTGGTCAGTTTTTTCATCGCCCCGTGGTAAGTGTTCTGAGCTTTATCCAGCGCCTGACCGATACCGTCCATTTCTTCGGTAAACAGGCGGAGTTTGTCATAGAGACGGGCAGCCCGCTGTGCGATTGCCTGACTGTTTTCATGCTGATGTTCATAACGCCAGAGATTGGCGATTGTCCGCAGCGCCACCAGCAGTGTGGACGGGCTGACCAGCATGATATTGCTTCTGAGAGCTTCATCCAGTAACACACTTTCCTGTCCGACTGCCGCCAGAAATGCCGGTTCGACAGGGATAAACATCAGCACATAATCCAGTGAATTAATCCCGCTGAGATCCTGATATTCTTTGCGGCTCAGTCCGCGGATATGCTGACGCACAGAGTTGATATGTTCGGTCAGTGCCGCCTGCCGGGCTTCCGGGGTTTCACTGTTGAAGTAACGTTCATAGGCCACCAGCGACACTTTAGCATCAACAATGACCTGTTTATTCTGCGGCAGGTAAATCACCACATCCGGCTGATAACGGCTCTGCTGTTCATTTTTCAGGCTGACCTGAGTGGCGAATTCATGACCTTCACGCAGACCGGAAGCTTCCAGGATACGGGCAAGAATCGTTTCCCCCCAGTTACCCTGCATTTTGTTGTCGCCTTTCAGGGCATTGGTGAGATTGACCGCTTCCTGCGCCATCCGCAGATTGAGCTGTTGCAGACGCTGAATTTCATGTGTCAGGGTGTGGCGTTCGCGGCTTTCCTGGCTGTAACTTTCCTGAACCTGCCGGTTAAAGTTATCCAGCTGTTCACGGAACGGGCGCAGCAGCATAGACAGGCTCTGGCGGTTGAGTTCATCCGTCCGGCGGCCACTCTGCTCAAAAATACGGGAAGCCAGATTTTCAAACTGGGTATTCAGGCGCTGCTCACTGTTAAGCAGCAGACGCTGTTTTTCTTCAGCGGCCAGGCGGCTCTCTTCCAGCCTGGTGGTCAGCTCACGAATTTCGGCTTCCTGCTGTGCACTGATATGGCGGGCATTTTCCAGTGATTGCTCACTCTGTTCTCTGGCCTGTTGCCAGTACGCGGCCTGACGCCGTGTTTCATCCAGCAGGGCAAGTTGCGCAATATTGTCCTGTAACAGCCGGTTTTTGTCCGCCAGCCGCTGTTGCAGACTGAACCAGACCACACCGCCGCCCAGCAGAATACCGCTCAGAATGCCGATAAAACCATAAAGCCACTGAATATCCACGATGGCCGTCTCCTCCGCGAGTCACTTACGCCGCTTACGGTAAAATAGCACTGTACAGATGTCCACTATCTTTTTGCAGTCCGCCGTTTTTTTCGGCGCGTCACGCAAAAATTAATGTAATCCGGTGAAAATGCGGCGTTATCCGCCCATCAGCCCGGCCATCCATTTCAGTCCGAATGCCCCGGGGGCCAGCAGGCCGAATGCCCAGATCACGGCAGAAGACAGATTCGCCAGCTGAAAATGGCGCTGCGGCATTGCACAGATCCCGGCCACCAGCGGTACCACGGCGCGGAACGGGCCGAAGAAACGCCCGAAAAAGACACCCCATATTCCCCATTTCTCAAAAAACTGATGCCCTCTGACCAGAGTTTGCGGGGAGCGGGAAATCGGCCACATATGACGGACATTGTCTTTGTAGTAGTAGCCGATGTAATAGGAGATCCAGTCGCCGAAAAAGCCACCTGTGGCCGCCGCCAGGAAGACCGGCAGAAAATTCAGCCCGCCTTCCCCGATCAGCGCCCCGACCCCGAGCAGGATCACCGTCGCCGGAAACAACAGGGAAAGAAATGCGAGAGATTCACCGAATGCCAGCACAAAAACGATCGGCAATGCCCAGAACTCATGTTCACGGACAAATGCGGTGACGGTGGTAATAATATCTGCCGGTGCCAGAAAGTCCCCCTTACTACCTGATATTACTCAAGGAAATGGTTGCGGATTTTATCGAGAACGGCGGTAGTCAGCCCGATATCTTTCGCCAGCCAGGTATCAATACTGCCATAATGTGAGTGAATACTTTTCAGAGCGGTATTCAGGAAATCAGGCTGTACGGAGTACACATAGGCAAATTTCTCCACCACCGCTTCCGGCATCGTTTTCGCGTGTTCCGCCAGCAGTTCATGGCGGTACGGCGCCAGGGTGTCATTGGTCAGCAGGTAATCTTCCATCACCATATCGGTATCCGCGCCTAGCGCAAACAGCACCAGTGCTGAACCCACGCCGGTCCGGTCTTTGCCGACCGCACAATGCCGCCCTTTTCCGGGTTGCGCAGCATATCACCGAGTGCATGATACGCCGGGTTGCCCAGCGGCAGCAGTTCATAGAGACGCAGCATAAAGGCTTTCGGATCAAACTCCGTCAGCGCTTCATTGCCGAGCTTCTCAAGGTTAGCATCCACTTCTTTTGACATCGGATTTGCCGGTGCGTTCGTGTACAGCGCGCCATTCCACAGACGATCCGGTTTATCGGCAATTTCGCCGCTGTCGCGGTAATCCAGGATCTGAAACAGGTTTTGCTCTGTCAGGCGGGTTAAGTCGTTATCACTCAGACGATCCAGCGCTCCGGCACGGAACAGCAGGCCGGGTTTGATTTTACTGCCGTCCGGCAGCACTTTGTTTCCCAGGTCACGGAAATTGATCCCGCCGTCGAGCGGCAGTACGGAAGGATGCGGTAATGGCTGTCTGGTCATTGATACCTCTTTATCATTATTATCAGTATGTTCAGCACGATCACTGTATCAGATTTACAGAATGAATGATTAAAAAAAAGCCGCACCACCGGAAAACCCGGCGATACGGCTGATTCATGAAACCGGTAACGATCAGATGAGATGACGGGCGGCTTCCACCACAATATCCAGGGTATTGGATTCGGTTTTCTTCATCTTCGCTTCATCAGGAATTTCCTGCTGGGTGCGGTTAACGATAACCCCCGCAACCATCCCGGCACGCAGCCCCTGGCTGGCGCACATGGTCAGCAGTGTGGCGGATTCCATTTCAAAGTTCATCACGCCCATTTCCTGCCACTCTTTCATTGATCCTTTGAACCGGCGGGTCACGCGGCCGCTGAAAGTATCATAACGTTCCTGGCCCGGATAGAACGTATCAGAAGACGCGGTCACACCAATATGAACTGTTGCTTTGGCTGCTTTAGCCGCATTCACCAGCGCGGTGGTGCATTCAAAGTCAGCCACGGCCGGGAATTCCATCGGCGCGAAGTGCAGGCTTGCCCCATCCAGGCGCACAGCCGCCGTGGTCACGAGGACATCGCCGACATTAATATTTTCCTGAATCGCACCGGTAGTACCGATACGCAGAAAAGTTCGGACCCCCAGCTGAGCCAGCTCTTCCACCGCAATTGAGGTGGACGGGCCGCCGATACCGGTTGAGCAGACGATTACCGCTTTACCGTCCAGCTCGCCGCGCCATGAAGTGAATTCACGCAGAGATGCGAGATGAACAGGATTATCCATCAGGCGGGCAATTTTTTCGACCCGGTTCGGATCGCCCGGCACGATAGCCAGCGTCGCACCCTGTAAATCTGCTTTAGTTAAACCTAAATGAAATACATCAGCCATCCTGAACTCCTTAGCGAGAAAATGATTATTGAGGACACTGTAGCGTACCACTACACAAAATTTAGTGATTATTATCACTTCATTGATACGCAACGATGAATCAATTACATAAAAATTAGATCAAAATCACATAACCAACAGTTTATGCTGAAAATGTCGGCGTACTGTTCTCTGAAAAAGGTAAACACAGGTTGCTTTTTTGTCCGCCTCACTCTACTATCCGCAGCATTCCGGCACGCTGTGCATGCTGACCTGTCACTTTCAGAACGTAAGGAGGTTCATATGACAACATTACTGTGCACTCTTTGCGGGCTCTTGCAGAACTGATTATCACACCGGTATTACAGCGTTATTTCTCCGTATTACCCGTCCCTGTTTCCTGTCTGTTTCTTCCTGACTGCCCGCCATAAACCCGAATTTTCACTATTTTCCGGAATGGATTATGGGCAATTATAGGCATTTTGTCGCGCCGGGCGTTTCTTATATCGCCTCGGATGCGACGTGGATCGAAAGTAACGCGATTCAACAATTGATCACCACCGCACAATTACCGGGTATGACGGCTGTTGCCGGTATGCCGGATCTGCATCCCGGCAGAGGCTATCCGGTGGGTGCGGCATTTTTCTCTGAAGGCCGTTTTTATCCCGCGCTGGTCGGCAACGACATCGGCTGTGGTATGGCGCTGTATCAGACTGAGCTGAAAATCAGCAAACTCAATGCCGACAAAGCGGAAAAGCAACTGCGCAGCATGAATGACCATGCGGATGCAGACTGGCTGGCAGAGCATGTGAGCAATCACTTCGCATCACATCCGTTTGCGGCGTCTCTGTCTTCTGTCGGCGGCGGAAATCATTTCGCTGAGTTTCAGCAAATCGATAAGGTCTGTGATGACGGGCTGTTTGCCGCGTCCGGGCTGGATAAACAGCATGTGGTACTGCTGGTTCACAGCGGTTCACGCGGGCTGGGGCAGATGATTTTGCGCCATCATGTTGAGCGGTTCAGCCACGACGGGGTGACAGAAAATACACCGGAAGCGGCGGAATATCTGGCTGCACATCAGGAAGCACTGGATTTTGCACAGTACAACCGGGCGCTGATTGCGCTGCGGATGATGCAGCAGCTGCGTACCGGGGGTGAGGCAATACTCGATATCAATCACAACCTGGTAGAGGCCTGCACGATCAACGGGCGTGACGACTGGCTGCACCGGAAAGGGGCAACCCCGGTGGATCATAATTATGTGGTGATCCCCGGCTCACGCGGTGATTACAGTTATCTGGTAAAACCGCAGGCAACCGCTGACAGCCTTTACTCTCTCGCGCACGGCGCGGGGCGTAAATGGATGCGCACCGAGTGCAAAGGACGCCTTTCTCACCGTTATTCGCCCGCACAATTATCCCGTACCGATCTCGGCAGCCGGGTTATCTGTGTCAATAAACAACTGATTTATGAGGAAGCGCCGCAATCCTATAAATCTATTGAGACAGTGATTGAAAGCCTGTCAGGTGCCGGGCTGATTACCGTGGTGGCGCGGCTGAAACCGTTGCTGACCTACAAAACGAGCGGGGAGTGCTGCTGATGCTATTACAGTTTTCTGCCGCTCACGGCCCGGAAGAGTGCTGCCTGACAGTGAAGCATGCGTTGCGTGTCTTTTTGCAGGAGGCGGCACAGTCAGCGGTAACGGTGACAATTGCAGAGGAAATGCCGTCACAGCACGGCCTGCATTCCGCCCTGCTGTCACTGGACGGAGAGCATGCGGATGCCCTGGCGGATCGCTGGTGCGGGACATTGTAGTGGCAGTGTGTCAGCCCGTTCCGCCCGAAACACCGGCGTAAAAACTGGTTTATCGGTATCCGTCGTTTTACTGCACCGCAGGCAGTATCAGACAGTGAGGTTATCTTTGAACGTCTGAAATCACAGGGGCCGGGCGGCCAGCATGTGAATAAGACAGAATCCGCTGTCCGTGCCACACACATTGCCACCGGTATTACGGTTAAAGTGCAGTCTGAACGCAGCCAGCACGCCAACAAAAAACTGGCCTGCCGCCTGATTGAATGGCATCTCAGCCAGTATCAGCAACAGCAGTCCGCGTCACTGAACGGCGAGCGCCACCGGTCACATCACCAGATCGAGCGTGGCCGGGCAATACACTGCTTCAGCGGGCCGGATTTCCGTCCGATCAGCTGACAGCGCATAATACAAAGCCGGTCATCTCTGACCGGCTTTTTTCTTCTTTATATACGCAGATTTCTTCAGCGGGATGTCAGCGGGTTCTCCCGCAGACGGCGGGCCGCTTCCACCATGTTCGCCAGGGCTTTGCGGGTCTCATCCCAGCCGCGCGTTTTCAGGCCGCAATCCGGGTTGACCCACAGACGCTCCACCGCAATCTTATTCGCCGCTTTGCGCAGCAGGGCTTCGATCCACTCCACCTCCGGCACATTCGGTGAGTGAATATCATAAACACCCGGCCCGATTTCATTCGGATAATCGAAATCTTCAAATGCTTCCAGCAGTTCCATATCTGAGCGTGATGTTTCAATGGTGATCACATCCGCATCCAGCGCCGCAATGGAATCCATAATGTCATTGAATTCGCAGTAACACATATGGGTGTGGATCTGGGTGTCATTATCCGCGACCGCGGCATTGAGCCGGAAGGCATCCACCGCCCAGGTGAGATATTCCGCCCATTCAGCCCGGCGCAGCGGCAGCCCTTCACGCAGTGCCGGTTCATCGATCTGAATGATACCGATCCCGGCTTTCTGCAAATCGTCCACTTCATCACGCAGTGCCAGAGCAATCTGTTTAGCAATGGTTTCGCGGCTGACATCCTCGCGCGGGAATGACCAGCAGAGAATGGTAACCGGCCCGGTCAGCATGCCTTTCACCGGCTTGCTGGTCAGGGATTGCGCGTACGTCGCCCAGTCAACGGTGATCGGCTCCGGACGGCTGATATCCCCGATAATGACCGGCGGTTTCACACAACGGGAGCCGTAACTCTGCACCCAGCCGTTCTGCGTAAAGACATAGCCGTCGAGATGCTCGCCGAAATATTCCACCATGTCATTACGTTCCGCTTCACCGTGAACCAGCACATCCAGCCCCAGACGTTCCTGCTCATGAATCGCCTGCTTAATATGCTCAGAGATATTAGTACGGTAGAACGCTTTATCGATATTCCCTTTTTTGAAGTTCAGGCGCAGCCCGCGGATTTCCGTGGTTTGCGGGAAAGAACCGATTGTGGTGGTCGGCCACAGCGGCAGATTAAAACGGCGGCGCTGTTCCTCTGCGCGTTCGGCATACGGTGCGGCACGTTCGCTGTCGCGGGCAGTTACCGCAGCCAGCCGGGCAGCCACCGCCGCATTGTGAACACGGGAAGAATCGCGGCGGCGGGTGATTGGAGCACTGTATTCCGCCAGCGCGGCGATATCATCCGCTGTGCCGCTGTTGACCGCGCGGGTCAGCAGTGCCAGTTCCTCACATTTCTGCTGCGCAAAAGCAAACCAGCTTTTGACTTCTTCATCCAGTTTGGTTTCCTCACGCAGGTCAATCGGGCTGTGCAGCAGAGAGCAGGATGTGCCGATCCACAGGTCGCGTTTTCCGGCCAGCGGGGCTATCACATCATATTTTTGCCGCAGATCGGCACGCCAGACATTGCGCCCGTTAATCAGCCCCGCAGAGAGCAGCCAGTCCGCCGGTAAGGCTTCATGAATTGCCTGAATATCATCGCCGTCCGCGACAAAATCAACATGCAGCCCCTGCACCGGTAATTCACGGATCAGCGGTAAGTGATGGCTCACTCCGTCAAAATAGGTGGTCAGCAGCAGTTTTGCATGTCCCTGCAAAGCATCATATGCCGTACGGTAAGCCGTCTGCCACTCCGGTGGTAAATCCAGAACCAGCGCCGGTTCATCAATCTGAATCCATTCAATACCGCGCTCCGCCAGTTTTTCCAGCACGGTTTTATAGGCAGCTAACAGTGACGGCAGTAATGATAAACGATCAAACTGAGCGCCTTTCACCTTACCGAGCCACAGATAGGTCACCGGGCCGAGCAGCACCGGTTTCACCGCAAACCCCTGTTCCAGTGCTTCATCCACCTCATCAAACAGCTGCGGCCAGCTCACAGTGAAGGTTTGTCCGCGCTGAAACTCCGGCACAATGTAGTGATAGTTAGTGTTGAACCATTTGGTCATTTCCGCCGCCGGTTCACCGGAAGGGGCACGGCCACGGGCGATACGGAACAGGGTATCGAGGTCAATTTTCCCGTCCGCACCGGCATGACGTGGCGGCACATTGCCGAACAGCAGGCTGGTGCCGAGGACATGATCATACCAGGCGAAATCCCCGACCGGTAATAATTCAACCCCGGCCTCTTTTTGCAGCTGCCAGTGGCGGCGGCGTAATTCACGGCCGGTATCGCGCAGCTCATCCTGCGAGATCTGCCCTGCCCAGTAACCTTCAAGCGCTTTTTTCAGTTCTCGTTTCAGACCGATACGCGGAAAACCCAGAGTGTGATTATGTGTCGTCATAAAAAATCCTATCATTTAGCCATCCAGATGTTTACACATCCATAATCAACGGGTACTGTATAAGAAACAAGCGCAAATTCTTCATCGCTAACCTGAAGGTTCCTCATGATAGAAATAAAACATTTAAAAACGATTCAGGCACTGAATCAGTCGGGATCGCTCGCGGGGGCGGCAGGTACGTTGCATCAGACACAATCCGCCCTTTCTCATCAGTTCAGTGAACTGGAGCACCGGCTCGGCTACCGGATTTTTATCCGCAAAACACAGCCGCTGCAATTCACCCCGCAGGGACAGGTACTGTTACAGCTGGCGGAGCAGGTACTGCCGCTGGTGAAAGACGCTATCCGTGAATGTAATGAGCCGGGGCTGACCGCGCTGCGCGTGGCGATTGAGTGCCACAGCTGTATTCAGTGGCTGACACCCGCACTGGCTCACTTCCGTGAAAGCTGGCCGCAGATTAATGTTGATTTCACTTCCGGGGTCAGTTTTGATCCGCAGCCGGAACTGCTGAAACGCGAACTCGATGTGGTGCTGACATCCGATATTGATGAGCAGCACAACGGGAAGCTGACTTACACGCCGCTGTTTGATTATGAGGTAAAGCTGGTGGTGGCACCGGATCATCCGCTGGCCCGCCGTCTGCATATTCAGCCGCAGGATCTGACAGCAGAAACCCTGCTGATTTATCCGGTACAGCGCCAGCGGTTTGATATCTGGCGGCGTTTCCTGCAACCGGCCGGCGTTTCCCCGCAGATAAAAACCGTGGATAACACCCTGCTGATGATTCAGATGGTGGCCGCCCGTATGGGAATAGCTGCCCTGCCGCACTGGGCGGTGGATAATTTTGAAAGACAGGGAATGGTGGTGACCAAAACCTTAGGAGAGGGATTATGGAGCCGGCTGTATGCCGCAAACCGCAGCGGGGAACAGCGCCAGCCGGCTGTTGAATCGTTTATTCGCGCGACGCGTCAGCACGCGGTGAACAATCTGCCTTTTGTAAAGACGGCTTCAGTATCCATACCCCGTGCACCCACAGAGATGCCACAATCAGGGTTGCGCCAATGCTGAACGTAAGCCAGTCCGGATGCTGCTGCCAGATGGCAAAGTTCACCAGTAACCCCGCCGGAACCATCATGTTGTTCATGATAGCAAGTGTTCCGGCGTCCACCTGAGTAGCACCGTAGTTCCACATAAAGTAGCCGATCCCGGACGCGCCAATCCCCAGCCACAGCAGGACACCCCACTGTAACTGCGTGGACGGCATTTTGGCGAAATTGCCGAACAGCAGCCAGCCCGTCAGCGCCACCACACAGGCGCCAAGGTAGAACCAGGAGAATGCCGTGCGCTGCACCAGCGGATGCACTTCCATCAGCCGCTTATAACCCACCTGGCCGATGGCAAAGAAGATATTTGCCAGCTGTACCAGAATCAGTCCTGTCCAGAAAGAATCACTGAGATGGTCATAGCGGATCACCGCCGCACCAATCACCGCCAGCAGCGAACTGAACACATATCCCCATCGCAATCCGCGCCGCTCCAGCAGATCATAAATCAGTGTCACATAAAGCGGCGTCAGCACGGTAAACAGCAGGAATTCCGCAACAGTCAGGTAGTTGTAGGCATGAAAAACAAAGAGATACATGATGCCGAGCTGACAGGCACCCACTGCCATATACATCAGAATGACTTTCGGGGCGATCCCGCGCCAGCGCAGAAACGGCAGGAAAATCAGCGCCGCCAGCGACACACGGACTAATACAGAGAACCAGCTGTCCACCTGACCGGCGAGGTACTCGCCAATCAGACTGAACGATGCGGCCCACAAAATTGTGGTAATAATCAGTAACGGCATCAGTTATGTTTCTTTCTCAACCAGCAGAGCTTCCAGCAGATCCAGATCATGCAGCAGCAGTTGCAGGGTTTCATTGCTGATATTACGGGTCGCACGCTGGTGATACAGCTCCCCGCGCTCGGCACGCAGTGCGGTCAGACGAAAACGGCGTTCGAGATCTTCCACCTGGAGATTATATTCCATCTCATCTCCGCCGGCTGTCCGCCGCCTGAGGTGTCCGGCCACCCGCGAGGCCACCTCGCTGATAGCTTCCGCGTCCAGCGCCTCGTCCGAACTGGCCGACAAACGCTCTTCCATCTTGCCGATACTGACAATCGCCACTTCCGCCATCGCCGCTTTCGCCGCGCGGATTTCATTGGCATCCGCCTGTTTATCCCCGACATGCATGCCTTTAAGCAGGAACGGCAGCGATACCACCCCCATAAAGAGCGAGAAGATAATCACACCGGCGGCGATAAACACCATCTGATAACGCGCCGGGAACGGCGTACCGTCCGGCAGGAACAGCGGGATGGAGAGCACACCTGCCAGCGTTATCGCCCCGCGTACTCCGGCAAATGACGCCAGCCACAGCTCACGGGTGGTATAGAAAGTGAAATCCAGCGGCTTGCGTTTTAAGGTCAGGCGGCTGACGGTTTTCATCATCCACAACCAGCAGAAACGCAGCACCAGCAGGGCAAAATAGATCACGATAACCGCGGTAAACAGCATCCAGGTTTCTACTGTCGGGTCAAGCTCCGCTTCAATAACGGACACCTGCCAGATACCCGGCAGTTGCAGGCCGAGCATAATAAAGACCAGGCCGTTAAAGACGAATTCCAGCATTCCCCAGACATTATCCGCCCGCAGACGCATCGCCAGCGGCGCATTGCGGATAACGCCGGATTTACTGATAGTCATCCCCGCCGCCACAGCCGCCAGGATACCGGATACACCGATGTGTTCCGCTATCAGATAAGACGCAAACGGCAGCAGTAACATAAAGACGATTTGCGTGGCCGGGTCATCCCCGCTCCAGCGGCTCATCATACGCAGCGATTTACTGTACAGCCAGGTAACAGCCACCCCCGCCAGCAGCCCGCCGATAGCCACTTTAAAGAATTCCAGCGTGACACCGGTGACAGAGAAAATCATCGTACCCATGACAATCGCCACGGCAAATTTCAGCGCCACCAGACCGGAGGCGTCGTTCATCAGCGCCTCGCCTTCCAGAATGCCCATCATCTGTTTCGGAATCCGTCCTTTGCCGACAATCGACGACAATGCCACAGCATCTGTCGGTGACAGCACCGCCGCAAGGGCAAAGGCCGGGATCAGCTCAATCCCCGGCATCAGCCAGTAGATCAGATACCCGATCCCGATAACGGTAACCAGCACCAGGAACAGCACCAGAATAAAGATTTCCCGCCCTTTCTGCATAAATTCCCGGGTCGGGGTTTTCCAGCCGTCAACAAACAGCAACGGCGGTATCAGCAGGACAAGAAACAGTTCAGGGTCGAACGTAACATGCAGACCAAACTGCGGGAAGGCAAGCAGAGCTCCCATTGCGATCTGAATGATGGGTAACGGAATACGATACGGAATCATTTTGGTGAGAACACCGGACACCGACACGACCAGAATCAAAATAAGAATCGTAAAGAATATTTCCATATTACCCTTACTGAACTTAGGGCTTAATCAGCCCGCTGACAAAAAAAGATACTGTTAATAACGGCAAAAAAACCGCAATAAGACCCCGGAGGAGAAAAAATTACCGCCGGTTGCCACTATCATACAAAAAAAGCAGTGGCGGATACGTTATCCGCCACTGCTATTTTATCTTCTCAGGCCATTAATTCGGGCAATTAATTAGTATTTTGAGACAAATCGTATAAATAAAGCGTATCGTCACCACCAACTTCCGTTAAGTGGTGATTTATTACTTAAATTGCCCAGCCGCCAGCATAAAACGCCACCAGTGCCGCTGCGATAAGAACAGTGCCGACATTCAGTTTACGCCATTCACCCCCGGCGATACGGCCGATAACCAGTGAGGCAAAGCCCAGCATAATCCCGGTCACAATGTTACTGGTCAGAACAATAAACACCGCACACAGCAGGCCGGACATGGAGGCGACAAAATCACTGAAATCCAGTTTGCTGACATTGCTCAGCATCAGCAGACCGACATACATCAGTGCCGGTGCCGTGGCATAGGCCGGAACCAGATAAGAGAGCGGAGAGAGGAACAGGATCAGCAGGAACAGCACCCCGACCACCGTTGCGGTCAGCCCGGTACGGCCACCCGCTGCGGCACCCGCCGCAGATTCGATATACACCGCCGCAGGAGCCGCGCCGACAACACCGGCCACGATACTGCTGACGGAGTCTGTTGTCAGGGCTTTACCGCCGTTAATAATCTGATTATCTTTATCCAGCAGATTCGCCTGACCGGCCACCGCGCGGATAGTACCTGTCGCATCAAACACCGCCGTCATCACCAGCGCCAGAACGGTCGGCAGCACCACCGGTTTCAGGGCGCCCATGATATCCATGCTGAAGAAGAGTGACAGCCCGTCATCACCGAGGGAAGGTAATTTGAAAAAGCCCTGATATTTCACATTCGGGTCAAAAATCAGCCCGATAACGGAAATGGCAACAATTACCAGCAGTACCGCACCCGGGACTTTCAGGCGTTCCAGGCCGAAGATCACCGCCAGACCCGTCAGCGCCATAATCACCGGGAAAGAGGTGAAATCACCCAGTAACACCGGCATCCCCGCTCCCGGGTTTTTGATCACAAGGTCAATATTGGTGGCGGCGATCAGCAGCAGGAACAGACCGATACCGATACCGGTACCGTGCGCAATCCCCATCGGAATATTACGCAGAATCCACGTGCGGATACCGGTTACAGAGATCAGGGTAAACAGAACCCCCATCAGGAAAACTGCGCCCAGTACAACCGGAATCGGGATATTCTGACCAAGCACCATACTGAATGCGGTAAAGGCGGTCAGGGAGATCGCACAACCGATCGCCATCGGCAGATTCGCCCACAGCCCCATCAGCAGAGAGCCGAACCCGGCAACCAGACAGGTAGCGATAAAAACCGCCGTATGCGGGAAACCCGCCTGGCCGAGCATACCCGGCACAACAATCACGGAGTACACCATTGCCAGGAATGTGGTCAGCCCGGCCAGAACTTCACGGCGGACAGTCGTCCCGCGCTCGGTCAGTTTAAAAAATTGGTCTAATTTGCACCCGCTTTGCGGCTGTGTCGCAGACATGTCATCACCTGTGTTAATGAATTTTGTGTCACATCACGTAAACGATTGCGTTTTCAGAAAAAATCCGCCGGCTTCCGGATAAAAAACCGGACACATACGACGCAAACGTTTGGCTTTCAACTGAGAAAAGATGTGATTTTTTGAAGCAAACGATTATCTTAGGAAAAATCCTGATAATCAAGGCCAAATCCGGGAATTTTTTCACCTCTGCGCCGCTGACAGGTTATCATCATCCGTCCCGGTGCCCGATGACGGAATATATGATGAAACTGACTGCTTTTCTCCTTCCTGTGAGCCTGTTCTGCGCTGTTTTACCGGCAGCACAGGCAGAATACAGTGCCTATGCCGCCCGCTACCGCGACTGTTTCCGTAAAAGCAAAACCGGCGATGAGCTGCTGCGCGCACAGCAATATGCTAAAAAAATCCTGCGCTGACCGCCGTCAGTGAACCAGATTACTGATCAGCAGTGTCAGCCCGGCCAGCAGGATCACCATATTCAGAAAACGGAAAAATGCCTCTTTCGGGATGCGCATAGTGATATGCCGCCCGAGGACAATCCCCGCCACCATCGCAGGCAGGAACAGCAGCGCCGTAATGGCAATTTCGCTGTTCCAATAGATGCCCATAATCAGAAAAATAATCACGCGGGTTAATGTACTGAAGCCAATCAGCGTGGTCTGCGTGATACGGAACCGGTTTCTGTCCTCAATCCGCCCGGCAAAATAGATGGCATAAACAAACCCGCCCGCCCCGAACAGCGCACTCAGAATACCGCCGCCGATCCCGAACGGAATAATGTATTTCTGCGGATAATGTCGTGCAGTCTTCTTAATAAAGAGGGAATAAAGTGCATAGAGAACAATAAAGGCACCGAGGAACACCGCCAGCAGATCAGGATGTGTTTTCAGCAGGATCGCCGCACCAATCAGACTGCCGCCGATCATCAGCGGTACCATCCACTTCAGCTCGGTAAAATCGGCTTTGCGCCCGTCACGGGTGACGTTAATCACCGCCGCCCCCAGATCCATCAGTGCCAGCATCGGCACAATGTGTGAGACAGGAATGAAGAAGGCCAGCACCGGGCTTGCAATCAGCGCAGAGCCGAATCCGACCATCCCGAAAACCAGGTAACCGGCGAAGAGTACCGTAAAACAGATGAAAAAATCTGCCCATGGCAGGGTGTAGATCATGGTGAGCACCCGTTTAATGACATATGTTAATTATCACCATGCCGGATGCTTTCATCTGATAACATCACGTATCAGACCTGTTTTTCCGGAAAATCACGGCTTACCGTTGTACAACAAGTGTGCAATACTAACAGGGTTTCCCTGTAAACTTCATTGGTATCAATTACATTATGCTTAAAACCAGTGCCCATATCGGCCAGAAAGTCAAACTGCTGCGCCAGGCGCGTAACCTGTCGCTCAATGATCTTTCAAAACTCTCCGGCATCTCGAAAGCCGCGCTGTCCAAACTGGAATCCGGTGATTCCAATCCGCGTATCGATACACTGGAGGCCATTGCCGTTGCGCTGCGTTTTCCGCTGGGGGATCTGTTTACCGCCAGTAATGAAGGTTATCCCCGTTACGAAAAAAATAAAGTCTTTAAAGGGGAATATGCGGAAGATTTTAAATTCCGTGTCGGCATGGGGAATATTTCGGAGATCTGGCACCTGAAGATGATCCGCGGCGCGATTATTAACAGCCCCGCGCACAGTACCGGCACCCATGAACATATTCTTATCCATCAGGGTACGCTGATGATGCGCTTTAATGAAGATCAGACTGTGCTGCTGGAACCGGGGGATTTTTATGCTTTCTCCTGTGATATTCCCCACTCTTATATCTGCATGGAAGGCGATCTGAGCGGCACGCTGATTATGTCCTATTCCCATATCGGCCAGACCTCACCGTAACCACAGACAAAAAACTGGGCTTAGCCGCCCGGTTTCATCACCCTACTGAATGTATTTATTCAGTTGTTCAAAGATACTGATATCTTCGTTGTATTTTACGTCCTGCACGTCTTCCAGTTTTTCCACCTGACTGACCATCTGGCTTAGTCGATCATCCGATTTCACCAGCAGCCAGATATGGCTGTGATCCTGTCCCAGCAGCGGCAGACACAGAATACCGTCCACGTTAAATGCCCGGCGGGCAAACAGACCACAAATGTGCGTCATAACACCGGGGTGGTTGCGGACAACCAGTTCCAGAGCGATAAGCTGATTATTTTTTTCCATGATTCTGTTCTCCGTCATCAGGCTGTGACCATATCGATATTGGCATCACCCGGCAATACCATCGGCCACACTTTTTCACTGACGTCGATTAATGCGTGGATCAGGCATGGCCTGGGACGGTCAATCGCCGCCTGCAATGCAGCAAGTGGATCACTCTCTTTATTCAGATCGCAGGTATGCAATCCGAAACCTTTGGCAATCGTCACAAAATCAGTCTGATACGGATACGCAGATGCCACAATATGCTCGTTGAACATCAGTGTCTGCTGCTGGTGAACCATCCCCAGCGCCTGGTTGTTCATCAGAATAATTTTGATATCCAGATCATGCTCGGCAGCTGTCGCCATCTCCTGGATATTCATCATAATACTGCCATCACCGGTAAAGCAGATAATCTTGCGTGACGGCTCTGCCAGTGCGGCACCAATCGCCGCCGGTAAGCCGAATCCCATGGTTCCGAGCCCGCCGGAGGTCAGCCACTGGCGCGGACGGCACAACGGATACGCCTGCGCCACCCACATCTGGTGCTGGCCGACATCTGTGGTGATAATAGCGTCATTATCCACAGCATCCGCCACCGCAGCGATCAGCCCGAAATGACTCAGCGGATCGGCTTTATTGATCTGCTCCAGCGGGAATTCCTGTTTGATCTGTGCGATATGATCATTCCAGGTCTTGCGGCTGTTCACCTCAATCTGCGGCAGCAACATGGCGAGAACCTGTCCTGCATCGGCGTTGATCGCGATATCCGGCTGCTTGATCTTGCTGATCTCCGCGCGGTCGATATCCACATGAATAATTTTGGCATCCGGGCAAAACTGCTCGGCTTTGCCGATGGCACGGTCGTCAAAACGCGCCCCGACCACAATCAGCAAATCAGATTCCTGTAAAATCATGTTGGTATAGCGGGCACCGTGCATGCCTAACATCCCCAGATAGAGCGGATGCTGCTGCGGAATGGTGCCTAACCCCATCAGTGTCATGGTGGTCGGTAACCCGGCGCGCTCGGCAAAACTCTGCACCAGCTGCTGTGACTGTGAAGCCACAATACCACCGCCGATATACAGAATCGGGCGCTTTGCCTGATTAATCATGGCGGCCGCTTCGCTGACTTTTTCGGCATCAAACAGCGGTAACGAATCTTTCGGCATAATTGGCGGCAATTCATCAATCTCAATGATGGCGGCCTGAACATCTTTCGGCACATCCACCCAGACCGGTCCCGGACGGCCGGATTCCGCAATACGGAACGCATCGGCAATAATGCCCGGCAGATCCTGAACATTGCGCACCAGATAATTGTGTTTGGTGATAGGGATAGACATGCCGTAAGTGTCCACTTCCTGGAAGGCATCAGTACCGATCATCGGCGACGATACCTGGGCGGTGATACAGACCAGCGGAACTGAATCCAGTTTGGCATCCGCAATCGCAGTCATCAGGTTGGTCGCACCCGGCCCGCTGGAAGAAATACACACCGCCGCTTTGCCGGTTGTGCGGGCGATACCCTGTGCAATAAACCCGGCGCCCTGCTCGTGACGGGCGAGGATATGGCGGATGCGGCTTTTGCCCAGCGCATCATACAGCGGCAGCGCCGCTCCGCCCGGAATACCGGACACAGAGGTGATCCCGTGTTGCTCTAACATGCGGATAATTAATTCCGCCCCCGTCATCCGGGTTTTTGCCTGAGTCTGCTGTGAAGCTCCCATAACATCATCCTTTTCTTAACAACCGGTTCAGTTTCGCGGAGCCTGACATAAAAAAACCCCGCTCGGTTTACGCCGGCGGGGTTAGTGATCCTGTTGCTGATCCCAGCCCGTTACGGCGCGCTGCCGACGACCACCACCACTACCACACGCACGACGACAACCGCGTCTGATAGCGCGGTTGTTAGTAGTACGTTTTGCGGACGGGTGAATGGTTTCACGGGATATCTCTCAACAGTAAATTGTGTATGAATAAATTCGGTTCGTACTTTAAAAAAACATAAGAATGAAATCTGTACAAGCCTTTTTTCATTTATTTTTTATTCCGCCGCTGAATTGTGATCATTATCACTAATAAATCACTGCCATAAAAATCAAAAAAACTAATCAGTTGATTTATAAATAAATATTAAAATACTCAATTTACTGTTACAGCGGAAAATAACACTACCCTAAGGGAAAAGCAGCGATAAAAAAGGAAAAATAGACTGTTACCCGGAGCTATGAAAGCCAATGAACGAAAAGCACAGAGGAATATATCGCAGGAAAATCACCGAAAGCAGCGTTTATTCACATTATCGCTGCCAGTCACTAAAAATCACTTTTTTATCAGTTTTATTGTTCAGTGTGATAAAAAGCAGGGTTTATTCAATTACCGGGCCGATTAACAGAACACGTTATAATGTGATTATTTAGTTAAAAACAATCTGACAAGTTACATTAAAATTACAAATGAAGCCAAAGCAGGCATTTTTACGTGATATTGATCACATATACTTACTGCTGTGATTGTCACGTTTCAGGTTTACAGATAAAACGTAATCCGACACATGCTCTTTAAGCCTCTTATCATATTTTAATAAAAATTGAGTATATAATCTATTGATACCCAATGATTTTATTGGGTTTTTTCTTTAACAAGAGCAAATATACATCCGATTACGACAGACATTTATAATAAAAATATCCGTTATGATAAAAAATAAGACAAACAGGATAAAAATAAGACTTATAAAAAACATAAGCTGTACTGCCTGTTAACCCCGGGCAATCTCATGTGTTCATCCAACGGCATGAGACATCACCCCTTACTGTCAACCGACGTAAGGGGTATTTTTTTAAAATATAACGTATTACAGAATAAAAGGCCGAATCTAATCATATAATGATGAATTAATCATAAACACACGATATTGCGTATTTTCACGCAATAGTAAATATACTTCTATTGCAATGTAGGTCACAAATTTAAAAAAATAAACAGATCAAATATAAAATATAAAATATATACAATAATATATATATCTAAATGATATAAGGGTATATATATGAGCATTGTATGCAATATATACAGAATGCATAAGGTAGAATTAAATAAATTAAAATTATCGTTAAAGGATAATGGATTAGTTGAACAAAAAACCATATCTAATAACAAATTCAAATCAACATTTTATTTTTCAGAAAATAATAACGGAAATGACATTTGGTGGTGGGAAATATATAAAGATTTTATAAAAGACAAAAAAAAAGCCAAGAAATATATTTCATATTGGCCTGCTAATATCTGAACCAAAAAACAAAAACGGATATGTATATCTTGTCAGCCTTGGAAAATCTCATTTTTATCTTAGTAAATATATTGATAAAGAATTTGGCATAAATCTGGCAATAAGAATGGCCGATGAGAGTACAGTACTTTTAAAGAAAAGTTCATATTTATCAAGCACGAAAAAATCAGATATATCATCATATGAAAAATTTATTGTAGATAGCTATGAACCAGGAGAATCTGTCGATCATTTAAAATTAAAAGCAAAAAATAAAGATATATGGGGAGATAGAAATATAATTTTTTCTGATTCAGTCCAGTTAAGTTCAGATAATACTCCTAAGAATATAGATTCTATTCTATCTAACATAGATGATGCTATATCAGGAAAAAGTCATATATCATTGCCTAGACATAAGATAATAACAGATAGAGAGCTAATATTTTCTTTAGATAAAAAGTTACTCGAAGGCATTAATAATGATTCAGCTAAAATAAGTTTAGTGGAATTTGAAAGTTATGGTGATAATATATTATTTATAAATGAATGTAACAGATATACTCTATTTACAAGAAAAGGCATAGAAAAATACGATAATAAAAACATTATCAATAATTGCATAGATATTGATGAAATCATTGCATATATAAAAAAGCTAGATAACAACATTGACTTAATGGATATTAGGATATCACTATACTATGATGACACTACACCACGAACTGTATTATTAAAAAATTTACTTGAAACTTCTATTCATAAAGATAACTCAGACTATTTTTTAAGAAATGGCACATGGTGTACATTCAATGAAACATTTCGTGAATATTTGAAGAAATCATTGGAAAAAATAATTACCGAAAAAAAGATGATCTTATAGAAAAAGATTACATTTCATGGAGAGAAGAAAAAGAAATAAAAATAAAGGACAATACTTCAAATGTTAAAATAACGTACCGAGAATACTATTTTAATACATTAATATCAGATAAGTATAAATACGAATTGTTAGATAGAAAAAATGAGAACGTAAAATCAATAATAAATGGGAATAAAGATTATAAAATTGAAATCGCCGACCTTTATAAAGATGAAGAAATAATATCCGTAAAAATATCCAGTGACACCAACGAATTAATTTACAACATACAGCAATCAATAACATCTTTTGAACTTTATGCAAAAAAAGAAATTAAAAACAAAACAATAAATACAGTTTCATTATGGTTTGTTTTTCCCAAAAAAATAACTAATGAAACAAAAATCACTTGTATCAATTCAATACAATTCCTATTAGCTATAGAACATTGGAAAAAAAGAGTTGAAAACTATGGACTCCGCCCAAAAATATATCTTTCAGAACATAAAGGAAAGCTTTAATAATAGAAAAGCTTCAGTCTATTTTATAACTGAAGCTTTTTATACCTATACGACACTTTAATCAGAAGGGTTCTAATTACCTGACAGTGGCGAATAAAACAAAAAATATAATAATTTCATATTGTTATATGATAATTTATTAACTATGTGAAGTTTTTAGTAAAAAATAGCCTTTATTACGACTAAAAACTTTACTTTCCTCTCTTGGCTGTTGCTCACCGCAATCATTCCAATTTTCTGGAATTAGTCTAAAAGAGAATCAGAGCAACTCTTTGCCTATTGGCAGCCTGAAGTCAACTCTGTTGTGAAGATTAACCTCAGAAATTCCCTCAATAAGATTTTCAAGGGAATATTTAACCAGTTCCGTTGGGCCAATAATGATACAGCCATTTTTGACTTCAATATCAATAGCATCGCCGATACTGAAGCCAGCTTTTTCCATAATTGCTTCTGGTATTTTGAATACCGGGCTATCTCCGCATTTCTCAATAATTATCTGGATCATTAGAGCTCCCCCGCTAGTACCATG
>NZ_NRQY01000001.1:2258820-2353653 GCF_003996855.1 Morganella morganii
ATTACCTTAACATTATCTACCGATGTAAATAATTCATTTTGGCTTGAAATTATACCAAATAAAGGATGGATTAAATTCTCGCCTATAGAACCCAGTGATGAATTTATCCAAGATGGAGTACTGTTTGCAGCCACTGAACTGCATTCGGGATCTGCCCCAACCCTTTACTCACAAGCTGAAGTACAATGTGTTTTGTGGCATCGGCAGGAAGCTGTTTTAGCTGATTCAAAAATTTCTGCTTATCTTCAGGATTCTCAACGTTCTGGTCAATAAAGTCTGCAATTTGTTTAATCGTATCGTCATGAAATTTCACTGTAACGACATTCAGTATCGCAGATAATCCGCCATCATTAAGCAAAAAGTCCAGGCCCCTGTGAGTTATTTTTAATTCGTTGATACTGATAGCATAATCAGTCATACCAGATTTAATACCACTGATAACTAAACCATGACTCTCAAGATATAAAAGATTCGCCACCAAAGTATCATCGTCATTACCAGCTAACTCCTGTAGCTGGTGCCATAGCGCTCTATCCGTAAAGTTGGGGTAATTTTCGGATAGTACTGTTAATACCGAATTTTGTAGTTCTCTGTCTATTCGCATTAGATTACCTTAACCCCTTAAATAATAGTAAAAACCGCCATCTTCATTAATTACTTTCTGCTAAAACATTGTAGTAATGGATATCCGCTATCTTTACAAATCACGAATGCATCCCAAAAATACTGAAGCATTCCGCCTAAAACAAACCCAATTATTAGACCAAATACAATTTTAACAATCATTTTATCATTTGGTTTTTCGGTGTTATTAAGCCACGCCTGAAACCAAAATGTACCTCTGGACAACACATAAATAGCCGGAATAAGTAGTGCCACAGCAAAAGTTATTATTCCGATACTGAATCCCCACATAATTTACTCCCTCAATTATTATGAAAAAAATCCTCTGGCTCGACCTCGAAACGTTCAGTGAAAAGCCAATTAAATACGGTACGCATTCCTATGCGGAAACTGTAGAAATTATGCTTTTTGCGTGGGCGATAAACAACAGTTCCGTTAATGTATGGGACATTACAGACAAATCTCCTATGCCTGCGGAATTAAAGCAGGCACTGACAGACCCGGACACTGTGATTTTTGCACATAACAGTCATTTTGACCGGACAATGCTGAACCATGCCGGAATAAAAACAAACGTCCGTCGCTGGCGCGATACCATGGTTCAGGCACTGGCACACGGCTTACCGGGAGCACTGGCGGCGTTATGTGAAGTGCTCGGGGTACCGACAGACAAAGCGAAGGATAAGGAAGGTAAAGCCCTGATCCAGCTGTTCTGTAAACCCCGCCCTAAAAATTCAGCCCTTCGCCGCGCTACAGGCAAGACTCACCCGGAAGAATGGAAGCGTTTTAGTGCCTACGCGGGACTTGATATTGAGGCTATGCGCGAAGTGCATAAACGCTTGCCTGCATGGAATTACAGAGATGAGGAACTGGCACACTGGCACCGTGACCAGGAAATTAATGACCGTGGCGTTTGTATGGATGTACGCCTGGCGTCTGCAGCTATTGAAGCCGTCGAACAGGAACAAAAACGCCTCGCACGTCTGACACAAGAGTTGACAGATAACGAGGTTCAGGCGGCCACACAACGGGACGCTCTGCTGCAGCACATATCCTCGGCTTTCGGTGTTGACCTGCCGGACATGCAGAAAAGTACGCTCGAACGCCGGATAAGTGATCCGGATATCCCGCTGCCTCTGCGCGAGCTACTGGCTATCCGTTTACAGGCCAGCACCACCAGCACCAGTAAATACAAAGCCCTGATGAACGGTGTCAGTGCTGACGGACGTCTGCGCGGGACATTACAGTTTTGCGGAGCATCCCGCACCGGACGCTGGGCCGGTCACCTGTTCCAGCCGCAGAACCTACCGCGCCCGACACTCGATCAGGAAACGATTGATAACGGTATCGAGGCACTTAAAGCCGGGTGTGCGGACCTGATTTATGACGACATCATGCAACTGACCAGTTCAGCCCTGCGCGGCTGCATTATGGCGCCGGAAGGTAAAAAACTGGTAGTGTCTGACCTTTCCAACATTGAAGGCAGAGTGCTGGCATGGCTGGCAGGTGAATCGTGGAAAATAAAGGCATTCAGTGAATTCGATAATGGTATCGGCGCTGACCTATATAAACTGGCTTACGCAAAACCTTATAATATGGAGCCAGACTTAGTAGATAAAGAACAAAGGCAAATCGGTAAAGTAATGGAGCTCGCGTGTCTACATGGCGATACTTTGGTTTTAACAAATCACGGATACATAAAATTAATAAACATCAAAAATAACGACTTACTGTGGGATGGTGTTGAATGGGTAAAACACAACGGATTGATATCCAAGGGACTCAAAAAGGTGATGTCGATAGCAGGTGTTCAGATGACACCGAACCATCAAGTGCTAACGCCCCATGGATGGAAGCCGGCAAGCCTTATAGATTCAAACAAAAATACGCTAGCCCGAAGCCTGGAACTCGCTTCGGAGAGCTTACCGTGGTCGGTGAAGGCGAAAAAATCAGAGGAGAGCGAAGAGTCAACGTGCAATGCTCGTGTGGAGCACCTCAGCACAGTGTCACTCTATCAAACTTGCTTAAGGGCAAAAGTACCAGATGTAATAAGTGCGCTAAAAAAGCAACAAAAACCTATCGTAAACAATATTTTTGCTACGCTGATGCTCTTGAAGATGACGAAATTAGAACACGTTTGCTCAATCGTCTCTCCGCCGCAATGTCACGTTGTAACAATCCCAACAATAAACTATACAGAAACTACGGAGGGCGCGGTATACAAGTCTGCTCGGAATGGGAACAGGATAAAAGAAGTTTTCTCCGCCATGCTAAAAATCTGGGCGGAGTTGACGACGCCAATCTTGAAATGGATCGCATCGATAACGATAAAGGGTACGAGCCGGGAAACATCAGGTTTGTATCAAAAGCCGACAATAACAGGAATAAAAGAAAGATATCAGAAATGCAACAACGAATTGATGAATTGGAGCAACGTTTACGACATTGTAAGTGCGGGACCACGAAATAGATTCACAATCAAAACCAATACAGGGCATTTAATCGTCCATAACTGCGGTTACGGTGGTGGTGTCGCCGCTTTCCTGACATTTGCCCTGACCTACGGGCTGGATCTGGATGAACTGGCTGATGCCGCATTACCTAATATCCCGCCAAAAGTTAAGCATGATGCGCTGAGCTGGTACCAGAAATCTGTTGAAACGAAAAAAACCTATGGCCTCAGTGAAAAGGTATTCATCACCTGTGATTCACTGAAACGTATGTGGCGTAATGCACATCCGGAAACCGTCTCATTCTGGTACGAACTGGAAGATACCGTACGCCGGGCGATAGCCTCACCGGGAACCACGTTCCCGTGCCACAGACTCAAAGTACGCCGGGATAAAGCCTGGCTGCGTATCGTTCTGCCATCCGGCCGCGCCGTGTGCTACCCGTCCCCGCGTGTGGACAACGGGCAGATCAGCTATATGGGTGTTAATCCCTACAGCCGCAAATGGCAGCGCCTGAAAACCTACGGCGGGAAACTGGTGGAAAACGTCACACAGGCCGCCGCCCGGGATGTTCTCGCCGGCAATATGCCGGTTATCGAAAACCACGGCTACGCCATTGTGCTGACAGTACATGACGAAGTTTTAACTGAGGCACCGGACAGCACGGATTTCAGCCACGAACAACTATCCGCATTACTCGCGACCAATCCCCCGTGGGCGCCCGACCTCCCGCTGAGTGCAGGAGGCTTTGAGGCGTACCATTACCGTAAGGACTAATTTCATGGCATTCAAACATAATGACAGCCCGCTGTACTTCCGCGCGGCGCGGGATGCTGTGCGTCTCGAACAGGCCGGTAAATACTGGGAAGCGTCAAAAGCATGGGCGCAGGCGCACCGGCTGGCGCGCAAATTAAGTAACCAGCGGTGGAGTGAGCACCGCTCTGATTTTTGCTTTACCCAGATTCAGCGGGAAAAGAATAAAGGTCCCCGAGATGAGTAAAGTACGTGAGGATGTGATCGAAAGGCATCTTGTCAACGAAATGAAGAAGGTCGGCGGGATCGCCTATAAATTCGTGTCACCCGGCCGGCGGGCAGTACCTGACCGACTGGTTCTCCTGCCCGGCGGAAAAGTTATCTTTGTTGAGTGCAAAGCCCCCGGAGAAAAGCCCCGCCCCGATCAACTGCGGGAACATGCGCGGCTTTTTGCTTTAGGGCATCAGGTTATTGTTTTGGATAGTAAGGATTTAACAGGGATTTTCTGACAAAGGGTCTGAACAATGGTGAAACTGACTTACGGATCTGTATGTTCCGGCATCGAGGCCGCTTCGGTCGCCTGGGAATCTATCGGAATGAAACCCCTCTGGTTCAGCGAAATTGAACCGTTCCCGTCTGCCGTGCTGGCTGCACACTGGCCGCAGGTCGATAACCTTGGCGATATGACAAAACTTGCTGCAGCGGTTCGCGCCGGTGATGTACCTGCTCCGGATCTGCTCGTTGGCGGCACACCTTGTCAGGCATTCAGTGTTGCCGGATTACGCGGTGGCCTGAGTGACGAACGCGGACAATTAACCCTTTCTTACGTTGAATTAGCGGACAGCATCGATGAAAAAAGAGAACAAAACGGTGAACAACCGGCAATCATTGTCTGGGAAAACGTCCCCGGCGTGCTCAGCAGCAAAGATAACGCCTTTGGTTGCTTCCTTGCAGGACTTGCCGGAGAAAGTGAAGAACTCAAGCCGACAGGGGAAAAATGGACAAACGTTGGTTATGTGTCTGGACCCAAAAGAACTATCGCGTGGCGGATCCTCGATGCTCAATATTTCGGAGTCGCGCAGCGCCGCCGTCGTGTGTTCGTTGTCGCAAGTGCTCGAACAGACATCTGTCCCGCAGAAATACTTTTTGAGTACGACAGCGTGCACGGGGATATTACGTCGGGCGGAGAAGCGGGGCAGACAGTTGCCGCTCTTACTAAAAACGGCGTTGGCGCAACAGGCGCAGACGACAACCAGGCACAGGCCGGACATCTGATTGCATTCGGTGGGGGCAATACTTCCGGCGAGATCAAAGTTGCCACTACCTGCACAGCACACGGTGCCCGATTAGATTTTGATACTGACACTTTTGCAGTACACGGCACCCAAGATCCGGACGTTAATCATGAGCTGGCGCACAAACTGGGACGTAACCACGGGCAGGAAAATGCACTTTTCGTTCAGGCTGATGATGAGGGTATCACTGACAGAGACATTCGGCTTATGCGGCAATTTCACGGTTTTCCGGTTGAACCGTTATCTGTTTCTGACGACAAGCCTGAACAGAAAAATACTTGTATTTCATTTGCAGAAAACAGCCAGGGTGAAATCAGGCTGCAAGGTGGAGACGGTCAGATAGTCGGGCCTTTATCTACAGGTGGTGGCAAGCCAGGTCAGGGATATCCTGCAATTGCATTCAGTTACAAAGACTACGGTGCGGATGCCACAGAAAACCTCTCTCCGACATTACGGGCCGGTAACAGCAGCAACAGTAATCAGAATTCAGGGCAGCCGCCAGCGATTGCTTTGGCCGGAAATACTATTGGCCGCGCACCACAAAACGGTGGCAACGGAACCGGATATGATGAATCCGGCGTTTCATACACTCTGACAAAATCAGATATTCATGGTGTTTCGGTTAGCAATAGCGTCCGCCGCCTGACCCCGATCGAGTGTGAGCGCCTGCAGGGATTTCCTGATAATCACACCAGAATCAGCTGGCGCGGTAAAGAAGCCGCTGACTGCCCGGACGGCCCACGTTACCGCGCTATCGGTAACAGCATGGCGGTACCGGTTATGCGCTGGATTGGTGAACGTATCCTTGCCGCGCTGCCGGTGGAGGAAACCCCGGATCGACCCCCTGTTACTTATGATGCTATAAAACCCGCTTGGTGGTATGAGGAAGGATATGATCTCATCTAAAAATTTCACACCCCACCCCTACCAAAATCTCATCCTCAGTCACGAAATCGATATTAAGCGCTCAAATGTCTGGGCGGGTATGGGTATGGGAAAAACAGTCGCGACACTGACCGCGCTGGAAGATTTGTTTATGGCCGGCAGTGAAACTAAACCGGCTCTGGTGCTGGCACCGTTACGGGTCGCTCATTCAACATGGCCGGATGAAGCGGTCAAGTGGAATCACCTGCGTAATATTGATGTTCAGCCGATAATCGGCACAGCCAAAGAACGGATGGCCGCAGTCAAAAATACCAATGCCAGCGTGTTTACCATTAATTATGACAACCTGGTGTGGCTGGTTGAGATGATGGGTGACCACTGGCCTTTCGGTACCATCATTGCTGATGAAAGCACCCGGCTGAAATCGTTCCGCCTGCGGAAAGGTGGTAAACGTGCTGCTGCGCTGGCAAAGGTTGCGCACAAACACGTCGGCCGCTGGGTGAACCTGACCGGTACGCCATCCCCTAACGGGCTGTTAGACCTGTGGGGTCAGGCGTGGTTTGTCGATCAGGGTCAGCGACTGGGGCGGACGTACAGCGCTTTTACCTCACGCTGGTTTAACAGCATTCAGTTCCTGGGACAACAATGGTCAAAACTGGAGCCGTGGCCGTTCGCACAGGAGCAGATACAATCAGCCCTGCGTGATGTGACGATATCCCTCGATGCCGCCGACTGGTTCGATATCAAGGAACCGATCCATAACGTAATCAGGCTCGAACTACCGGCCAAAGCCAGAAAACAGTATCAGGAAATGGAAAAAGAAATGTTTCTTGAGCTGGAAAACAACGGTATCGAAGCCCTGAACGCCGCGGCGAAAACTGTCAAGTGTCTGCAAATTGCCAGCGGTGCTATCTATACCGATGATGATCATAACTGGTCTGAGTTACACGATATTAAAATTCAGGCACTGGAAAGTATCATCAATGAGTCTGGCGGAACTCCGGTTCTGGTTGCCTACCACTGGAAGCATGATCTGGTACGCCTGCTGAAAGCCTTTCCGAAAGGTAAAAATCTGGATGCAGATCCGCAGACATTACGCGACTGGAATGCCGGAAAAATACCGGTACTGTTCGCGCATCCGGCCAGCGCCGGGCACGGACTTAACCTGCAGGATGGCGGTAATATTCTGGTGTTCTTTTCTCACTGGTGGGATCTGGAACAGTACCAGCAAATCATTGAGCGCATTGGCCCTACCCGGCAGATTCAGGCCGGATATAACCGCCCCGTTTTTATACATCACCTGATAGCCGCCGGCACGATGGATGAAGTCGTGATGGAGCGGCGAAACTCAAAACGTGAAATTCAGGATTTACTGTTAGAAGCAACGAGGAGGAAATAACATTATGAGTACTTCAGAATTAACACCAAATCACTTAGGCTCAAGAATCGCCTGTTTTAGTGATTCACGGCATCTTGCAGAAGAACTTGAGCGAATCGCTTTTACATTAAAGAGTAACGATGAGCACCAGGATGCATATTACCTTGATGAATCAGCTGATCACATCATTGGCTTGTACCGTGAGTTAATAGAATATGCGGCAGAAATTGTTCGCTTAAAATTTTTACTTGGTATCACCTCTATAGGTACCGATGCTGAAGACTAAACTTGCAAAGTTTTGCAAGCCGGTCTTGACTCTCCGCTCCAACGCTGACTATACTCCCGCCTGAGGACTCAAAACCTCAGCAAAAGCGGTACAAACCAACCCCGTCAGTGTTGGATTTTTTATGCCTGTTATTCTTGTGGGCGCGTACGTGCGTTCACTATCCCGATCAACGTCGGGAGGGCGACGAATAAAATACCCTGACGGGGAATAAGTCCGCGGTTTCTTTTGCGCCGTTTTGAGCCTCCCGGCACCACTACGATAGTGGTATCTCAAAGAAAGCAAAAGAGGTCATTATGACTAATCAACTTACGTTCAGATCCCATACACTCGAGGCTATCGAGCACGAAGGCAAATATTGGTTTACTGCTGCCACACTGGCAATAGCACTGGAATATGCAGACGCTCGTAGCGTGACAAACATTTATAACCGTAACACTGACGAATTCACAGCCTGCATGTCGCTGGTAATCAAAATGGTTACCAGCGGTAAAATCAATGGATTACAGCATAAAAAGGTGCGTGTATTTTCACTTCGCGGTGCGCACCTGATCGCTATGTATCGCCAATACACCCGTGGCAAAAGAATTCCGGAAATGGGTGTTAGACCTGATAGAGAAAGAAATCAGCGAGGATAAAACAGCTTCACCCATTCCGGCGGCGAATTGCCCGCTGTCTGAAAAACTTCCTTCCGGAATTTACTTCCATCAGAGCAAATACAACCCCTATCGCGCATATGTTTGGCACAACCGAAAAAATGTTTATATCGGATGCTTCCCAACCGTGGGGGATGCAGTTCTGGCGCAGGCTGAATACCGCCGCAAAGAACATGTAAATGAAATTGTCCGGAATAATGCCGATGTAATCGATGCCAATAAAATTAACGCTAGGCTTCTGATTATTATCGAAGGCGGTGAAGCCGTCAGATCTCAAATTCTGCCGCCGGATGCATTAACCACAACGACACTTTCTACTCTGCCTAACCTGCTTATTGAGCGCGGAAAAACTGACAATCCGGACATTACGCCGGAAACTTTCAGGAAAATAGCCGAAGCCTGTATGTCCGCTATGGCGTACCGCGCAGCATTACCGCTGAAACAATAATCACCTCAGCCCCGCTTAACGGCGGGGTTTATCACATCCAATAAACCTTTGGAGGGCTTTTCACGCCCTGAATAAGCCATATGGGGAGAACTTAATATGAGTGAACCTTTATATCTTACCGATGATGAACTCATCACGCTGACCGGATTTAAAATTAAAAGCTGTCAGGTTAAATGGTTAAGAGAAAATCATATTCATCATTATATAAATAAACTCGGAAAGCCGATCGTTATCCGGAGTAAATTCACCGGACAATATTACCAGCAGGCTGATATTGAAGCTGAAACACCGGATTTTGGAGCGCTGACGGATGGCTAGGAAACGTAAAGACCCGAAAGACAATAAACTTCCGCCGCGTGTGTCCCGGTCACAATACGCTTTTTACTTAAAGACTAAAGATAATAAAACCATCACCCTGGGGCCATTATCGATGTCAATGCCGGAATTGTGGGCACGATACGAGGGTGAAATTGCAAACCAAAAACTATCTATGACTTTTAGTAAATTATGGTCGATGTATTTAGGCAGCCCGGCATTTACTGAATTATCATTCAGATCGCAAAAAGACAAACTGAAAGGCGGGAAAAATATATTAAAAGTATTTGGTCATATTAATGCCGATAAAATCAGGCCGGAGCATATTCGTAAATATATGGATATTCGCGGTACCCAAAGTAAAGTACAGGCAAATCATGAATTATCTTACATGACTGTTACCTTTGCCTGGGGATATGAACGGGGCTATTGCAAAACGAATCCCTGTTCCGGCGTCAAAAGTTTCTCAATTAAAAGCCGGGATACCTATATTACCGATGAGGAATACTCTGCTACATACGAGGTAGCCCCGCCGGCAGTAAAAATAGCCATGGAGATCGCTTATCTTTGCGCCGCCAGAATTGGGGATGTCTTAGATATCCGTCACGACCAGCTTTTGGAAGAAGGGTTATACATCAGGCAGGGAAAAACCGGAGTTAAACAGATAAAACAATGGACCGAACGCCTGCTCAGTGCTATCGATCTCGCCAGAACAACTTTTCCGCCGATGAACGAGAAGTCCTATCTGATCCTGAACAACTGCAGGGGGAAATTTTCATACCAGGGGTTCAATAACCAGTGGCAGGAAACAAAACGTAAAGCATCCGCAAAACTTGGGTATCGTGTGGGGTTTACCTTTCACGACCTTAAAGCAAAAGGTATCTCTGATTTCGAAGGAAGTACAAAAGATAAACAGATGTTCAGTGGGCATCAGAGTGAATCACAGGTTCGCATTTATGACAGAAAAACTAAGGTTTCCCCTACGCTGGATAAGCCTATTATTACGGAATAATTGAAAGAATATGATAGAGATGTGCGCAGTATCTATTTGAATTTTAAAAATTTAATTTTATACTGTAAATACTGGATATTCTAAACAGATGTATGTAACACCCTGATTTATTAACAAAATTAACGTGGATAATAACTCCGCTATTTTTTTATCCGTGCATCTTATCTTCCGCCTTTTGCGGCGGAAACAGGACAGAATAACAATCAATAGGTGGCGCACATGTATGACAATTTAAAAAGTTTGGGAATTACGCATCCTGAAGATATTGATCGCTATACACTTCGTCAGGAAGCGAACAATGACATTCTGAAAATCTATTTCCGCAAGGATAAAGGTGAGTTTTTTGCCAAAAGCGTGAAGTTCAAGTACCCGCGTCAGCGCAAGACTATCCAGGATGCACAGGGTTTCAAAGAGATTAATGAGATCAACAGTAACCTGCGTTATGTCATTGAAGAACTGGATACCATTTGCCAGCAGACAGAAAGCGCAATGCCGGAAATCGATCTGAAACGTAAAATCCTGGACGATCTCCGCCATCTGGAGCACGTGGTGTCCAATAAAATCGCCGAAATTGAGCGCGATCTGGAAAAGCTGACCCGCAAGTAACCGGATGAAACACTGCCGCAGTGCTGCAAAGCCGCTGCGGCGTTGTTTTCCTCGATCAGCTGACCAGTGCCGCCCAGGCCGTCAGCCACGGCTGCGCGAACTCCTCCGGTGCGTCAACCTCCGTGCCGTCAATCACCAGCAACTCCCCGATGCGCTGTGCCTGCTGCTCCTGCAATAACTCATCGAACTGACGGCCGCCGCCGGCAAAATGATCATAACTGCTGTCACCCAGCGCGATAATGCCGTAGCGCAGTGACGGCTGATAGCCGATGTCATCCCGCAGACCGGCAAACAGTTCGCGGATATTATCCGGCAGATCGCCCTGGCCGGTGGTGGACGTGATCACCAGCGCCACATCCGTGAGATAGTCTTTCCACTGTGACAGTTCCGGTTCATCAAATAACACCACATCATGACCGGCCTGTTCCAGAATGGTCTGCGCTTCTTCACCCACAGCCAGCGAGTTGCCGTAAACTGTGCCGATAAAAATACCGATACGTGCCATTATCCGTCCTTTTTCATCAGTAAAATCAAATTATTAATAAATCAGGGTAATGTCCAGCCCAGCTGTTCCGCCACCCGCTGCCAGGCGTCATCAAACTCCGCGCGCAGTACCAGCGGCTCTCCGCTGACCGGATGTGTCAGCGCCAGCTCTGATGCGTGCAGCATCAGCCTGCGGCTGCCGAAATGTTCTGTAAATCCCCGGTTCTGACGCAGATCGCCGTGGGCGGTATCGCCGATAATCGGATGCCGCAGATGCTGCATATGGCGGCGAAGCTGATGTTTACGCCCGGTTTCCGGTTTCAGTTCCGTCAGGGTAAAACGGGATGTGGGATAACGCCCGATAGCCACCGGACACTCCACTTTCGCCAGCGGGCGGTAATGTGTCACCGCCGGTTGCGCCGGTTTTTCCGCCGCAAATTTATCGGCGATTTTATCCAGTTCCTCAACCAGCGGATAATCCAGCGTCGCCGCTTCTTCTATCCAGCCGCGCACGACCGCATGATAGGTTTTCTGCATTTCATGCCGCTCAAGCTGCTGTGACAACAGCCGCGCCACGTCAGACGATAGCCCCATCAGCAAGACGCCGGAAGTCGGCCTGTCCAGACGGTGAACCGGAAAAACATGCTGACCAATCTGGTCGCGCAATGTCTGCATCACAAACACCGTTTCATGGCGATCAAGCCAGCTGCGGTGCACCAGCCATCCGGCTGGTTTATTTACCGCGATGATATGTTCATCCTGATAACAGATTTCCAGTAATGGTTTTTCCGGTAATGGATTTTCCGGTAATGATTGCGTCACGCGAAAAGCCCGTCCAGTGCCCGTAAATGGTTAAGCAGCACCAGATAGCGTGCGCCCTGTTCATCCCCGCTGTAATGCTCTTCAAAATACGGGGCTATCTGAAAGGCAGACGGCAGTGCCGTGCCCTGCTCAATCATGGCGTACAGACGCGGGATAAGTATCCACTGTAACCACTCGTGGGCGTTCATGGTATCCACTGCAAACGGCAGTTCACTCTCAAATGCGTCTGCCGCCGGAGGCTGCCCCTGCCACAGATCGACGGCGCGCATTTCATTTTCAATGTCCGTCAGGATCGCAGTAATCTGCTGATGTTTTGTCATAACCGAAACCTGTTTACGCTGTAAAATTTATTTTTCCGCAGCCGGTGCCGCTGATATCTGTAGCGTAACATTGAGGTCAGATAAGTAAAAATCAATTCCTGTCCGGCGGGCATAAAAGTGATATGGCGGGAATGTGCGGGGGGATTAAAAACGAGGGGGATTTTTTCCCCCTCGTTTCTAATAAAATAACATCCTGTCTCTGCTGAAAATACTTCCGTGTATTTTCGTCCACTTCCTTATGGGCACAGACAGCATGCCGCAGCTATCAGTGACAGGCAATAATACCGGCGGTAAACCACGGCAGATTAAAAAATCAACCATATGAATTTACACATAATTTTCAGAAACCCACGATTTTCCGGTAAACGGTATTACAGTTATTACCGGTAAAATTCCACACTGCTGTCAGTGATATTTATGCCGGGCATACCGCCGCCAGTTGTGACAGAAACGATGCGGTATCCGCCGCCAGCACCCGCCGCTTTGTGGTACCGAACGTTTCGAGGATCACTTCACCGCTCAGATTACAGACAGAAATCATGTCGAATTCTGATTCCAGTGTGGCGATAAACTGTGTCGGCGGCAGTTTCAGACGGCGCTGCGTGACCAGATGACCAATCAGGTTTTCCTGTAAGCGGATAAAATCATCCTCACTCCAGACCTGAACCAGACTGAGCTGCATATCCTCAAAAACGGCCTGCATATCCCCGGCAAACTGCTGCGTATAAAATTCACTGATGTCCGGGTGCAGCTGAATACCCAGCGCTTTTTCAACCGGCTGCAAATGCTTGTCTGCGGTGAATTCCGCCGGTTCCCAGTACACACACTCATCACCGGTGCGGATAATACACGGGGAAGGAATACCATAAAGATCGTGACTGATCGGCGGTAAACCTGTTTTTTCCTGCCATAAACCGACATAATGCCGGGTAAACTGATGTAACGCCTGAGAAACTGTACGGGTCATATCGCAAAACCTGTTAAACATAAAAGTATCATGCCGCTATAGTAACGTATGACAGGCTATATTGGCGACAGGCGGTACTATTTTCACCTGATGCAAAAGGGTTATTTATGTCTCTGTATGAAGGAAAGGCAGAACTGGCGTCACTGACGCTCGGTAAAAAAACCGGTTATGAGCAGCATTACAATCCTGCCCTGTTACAGGGTGTACCACGCAGCCTCAACCGGGATGCGCTGCATCTGCATGCGGATAATCTGCCTTTTCGCGGCGCGGATCTGTGGACACTCTATGAGCTCTCTTGGTTACAGCCGAACGGTGTGCCCTGCATTGCGCTCGGCTATGTCTCCCTGGATGCCGCCGGTCTGAATCTGATCGAATCCAAGAGCTTCAAACTCTATCTCAACAGCTTTAACCAGACGGTATTTGCCTCTGCTGCTGATGTCCGCCGTACCCTGGAACGGGATTTAAGTGCCTGTGCGCAGGGGGATGTGACGGTGGAACTGCTGCGTCCTGATCAGTTCACAGAACAAAAAATCATTGATTTTACCGGTGAGTGTATTGATTATCAGGATATTACGATTACTGATTATCAGTTCAGCAGTGATTATCTTATTGATGCCGTCAATGAAAATGACGATGTTGTTGAGGAAACGTTAGTCAGCCACCTGCTAAAATCAAACTGCCTGATTACACAGCAGCCTGACTGGGGCTCCGTTGCCATACAGTATCGCGGCCCAAAAATTGATCGCGAAAAATTGCTGCGGTATCTGGTGTCATTCCGCAACCATAACGAGTTTCATGAGCAGTGCGCTGAACGGATCTTTACCGATCTGAACACACATTGCCGCCCGGTTGCCCTGACTGTCTATGCCCGTTATACACGGCGCGGCGGGCTGGATATCAATCCGTGGCGCACCAATACGGTCTTTACACCGTCTGCGGCCCGTCTTGCCCGTCAGTAAGGCAGACTGCGCGCAACCTGTACGACTACAATTTATCCACGGGATAACAAGGAGTTTTACTTGATTACACATATCAGCCCGTTAGGCTCTATGGATCTGCTTTCCCAGCTTGAAGTTGATGTTCTGAAACGGACAGCAAGCAGTCACCTGTACCGTCTGTACCGCAACTGTTCGCTGGCGGTACTGAATTCCAGCAGCAAGATGGATAACAGCCATGAATTACTGTCCCGTTTCCCGGATTTTGACATTAACGTGCTGCGCCGTGAGCGCGGAGTAAAACTAGAACTGGTGAATCCGCCGCAGAATGCATTTGTTGACGGTAAAATTATCCGCTCACTCCAGGCCAATCTGTTTGCCGTACTGCGCGATATTCTGTTTGTGCAGACCCAGATCACCGATGCGGAACGCTGCCGCGGCCTGAACCTGGATAACAGCGCACATATCACCAACCTGATTTTTTTTATCCTGCGCAACGCCCGTGCCCTGCATATTGATGAAGATCCGAATATGATCGTCTGCTGGGGCGGCCACTCCATCAATGAAACCGAATACCTCTACGGACGTAAAGTCGGGAACGAGCTGGGGCTGCGTGAGCTGAATATCTGTACCGGCTGCGGGCCGGGTGCCATGGAAGCGCCGATGAAAGGGGCCGCTGTCGGCCATGCTCAGCAGGGTTACAAAAACAGCCGCTTTATCGGCCTGACCGAACCGTCCATTATTGCTGCCGAGCCGCCTAACCCGCTGGTGAACGAACTTATCATCATGCCGGATATCGAAAAACGGCTGGAGAGCTTTGTCCGTCTGGCACACGGAATCATCATCTTCCCGGGCGGGGTCGGTACGGCTGAAGAGCTGCTCTATCTGCTGGGAATTCTGATGCATCCGGATAACAAAGATCAGGTGCTGCCACTGGTGCTGACCGGCCCGAAAGAGAGCGCTGATTATTTCCGCGTGCTTAATGATTTCGTGGTCAATACCCTGGGCGAAGAAGCAACCCGTCACTATCAGATCATTATTGATGATCCGGTGGAAGTTGCCCGCGTGATGAAGCGCGCCATGCCGGAAGTGAAAGATAACCGCCGCAGCACCGGTGATGCTTACAGTTTCAACTGGTCAATTAAAATCGCCGGTGATTTGCAGCATCCGTTTGAGCCGACCCATGAAAATATGGCGGCACTGAACCTGTACCGCAATCAGGAACCGGAAAAACTGGCGGCAGATCTGCGCCGTGCCTTCTCCGGCATCGTCGCCGGTAACGTGAAAGAAAACGGCATGCAGGCCATCGCACAGCACGGGCCGTTCAAAATCCGCGGTGAAGAAGCCATTATGCAGCGGATGGATGTGATGCTGCGCGGGTTTGTTGAGCAGCACCGGATGAAATTACCGGGTGGCACCGCTTACGAGCCATGCTACGAAATCATCCGCTGATACTTTTTCTCTGAACTGTTTCCCCGCCGCCGGCGGGGAAATTATATATAGCGACTATGATCCATTTACTGATTATCGATGCAATGAATCTGATCCGCCGGATCTACGCCGTGCAGAGCCAGTCCGGTCTGCTGGTCTGTGAACAGGCGCTGATGCAGATCCTGGGTCATGCACAACCCACACATGCTGTTACGGTCTTTGATGAAGACGACCGCAGCCACAGCTGGCGTCATCAGCTGCTGCCGGGCTACAAAGCCGGGCGCAGTGAAATGCCGGAGATTGTCCGGCAGGAATTGCCGCTGCTGCGGGAGATGTTTGCCCGCCACGGTATCAAAGCATGGCATTCCGAAGGGGATGAGGCGGACGATCTCGCTGCCACACTGGCGCACAAGGTCGGCCGGGCGGGACACCGGGTGACTATTGTTTCCACCGACAAAGGCTACTGCCAGCTGCTCTCCCCGCAGATTCAAATCCGCGACTATTTCCAGAAACGCTGGCTCGATATGCCGTTTATTGCCGCCGAATTTGGTGTTACCGCACAACAACTGCCGGATTTCTGGGGCTTAAGCGGCATCAGCAGCAGTAAAATTCCGGGGATAACCGGTATCGGCCCGAAAACGGCGGCCACACTGCTCAGCACCTTTGCCGATCTGGACTCACTCTACAGCAATATTGACCAGGTGCCGGAAAAATGGCGCCGGAAACTGACCGACGGAAAAGCCATGGCTTACAGCTGCCGTGACGTTGCTACCCTGAAACGGGATTTGCACTTACAGGGAAATCTCAGCCAGTTGCGGCTGCCGGCAGGTAATATCTCTTAAACCAGACAAACGGAGTGCCTGTGTTTACGAAAGTGCGCATTATTTTTGGGATTTTTGCTGTTATCGGGCTGCTGATGCTGATGGGCGGCAGTTACTTATACCTTTCCGGTTATTCGCAGGAAAAAAACGGAATCGTGGCCACCGGACAAATCATCGATCTGTCGGTGCACCGTTCAGATAACGGCATCTCATACTGCCCGGTGGTGAAATACACAGACGGACAGGACACGTATGTCATGGAGTCCTCCTATTGCAGCAGCGGCTACCGCAATGCATCGGGTGACAATATTGAGGTTATTTATCAGCCCGGCATCCCGGCTAACGCGGTTATCCATTCCTTCGGCGGCCTGTACGGCGGTGCAGTGATTCTTCTCGGGATGGGAGTGATATTTGCACTGGTTGGCACGCTGCCGCTGATTATCATGTACCTGCGGGGGAAATCCGCTCAGCGCCTGCTGCGGGAAGGAATGCCGATCAAAGCCAGAATCACCGGTGCGGAGATGAACACGACGATTAGTATCAACGGCCGCTGCCCGTTCCGGATTGTTGCGCAGGTGCACAACAGTGCCGAAAACACTGTAAAACTGTATTACAGCCGCAATATTGCGTTTGATCCGGCGCCGTTTATTCATCAGGAGTTTGTCACGGTTTATGCGGACACGAAAAATCCTGATAACTATTTCATGGATATCTCGTTCCTGCCGGTAGTAAAGTGATAAAAAAATCCCGGCAATCTGATCCGCCGGGATTTTAAAGATATTTATCGCTGACAGACGTAAATCAGAATACCCGATCCGGGTTATAAGCACCCCACACGCGCTGGACATGCACCGTAATTTCCTCACGGTCATGATACAGATGCTTCGCGTGGATCAGCGCATTTATGCCCTGCTCTTTCATTTGAACCGCCATTTTTTCGAGGATATGGGATACCTCTTCATAACGCTTTTTCATCGGCAGCTTGAGGTTGAAAATTGTCTCGCGGCACCAGCCGTTAACCATCCAGGTGGTCATCAGTGCAGCCACTTTCGCCGGTTTTTCCACCATATCGCAGACCAGCCAGGTAATATTTTTGGAAGTCGGCACAAACTTAAAACCATCCTCGCGGAGATGGCGTACCTGTCCGGTATCCATCAGGCTTTCTGCCATCGGGCCGTTATCCACCGCCTGAACGCGCATACTGTGTTTAACCAGCTGATACGTCCAGCCGCCCGGGCATGCACCCAGATCCACCGCATGTAATCCGCCTTCCAGACGCTCTTCCCACTCGTCATACGGAATAAACATATGGAATGCTTCTTCCAGCTTGAGCGTGGAGCGGCTCGGTGCATCTGCCGGGAATTTCAGACGCGGAATTCCCATGTAGAACATCGAGTTATTATTCGAGTAAGAATAACCCACATAGCAGCAGCCCGGCGCGATAAAGAAGACGTGGATCACCGGACGCCCCCGGTTCTCTTTCGCCAGCAGCAGTTTTTCCTGCCGCAGTGCTGAACGCAGCGGCACAGTAAATTTACGGCAGAACTTCATCAGCTCTTTGGCTTCGTTGGTATCAGGCACTTCGACGCGCAAATCACCGGCTCGCTCTACCACACCGGTCAGCATCCCCATGATCGGTGTGATCCGGTCATTTTCGGGTAAGTTCTTAAGCAGTTCGCCGATAACGATCATCTGGCGGGCAAAAATCAGTTCTTTAAACGGGATCTCTTTTGCAATGCGATCGGCATCATCCGGCTGATAACATTCAAAAATGACATAACCGCTGTTCTCTTTAACCCGCGGAAAACCAAAAATCTCAAGACGACCGGCTTTATCCGTAATCTCTGCCGCACACTCTTTTTCAAAACCCGGGCGGCAATATAATGCTATTTTATTCATGGCCGGAAGCCACTTTCCTTAGACGCAACGCGCCGATTAATACACAAAACCAGCCTAACAGGAAACTTACCCCGCCAACCGGCGTAAAATAGGCAAAATATTTCATCTGTAACAGCGCCATACAGTACAGGCTGCCGGAGAACAGCAAAATGCCGATCCCGAAAAACAGTCCGCTCCAGTAAAACCACAATACCACTTTGCGCATCAGCACAGCGGCAAGACCGATCAACGCGAGTGTGTGTGAGATCTGGTACTGGAGACCCAGATTAATCCAGTCCATCTGGTGCTTTGCCAGAACCGGAGTTAAAAGATGCGATCCGATTGCGCCGAATGCAACATAAAAAAAGCCGCTGAAACCGGCAAAAATTAACATCAACCGACTATTCATTTGCCATACCTTATGTGATGTTCAGGTTAATCCTGCTCACTTGTCATCCAACCTAATTTTTCCTGCTCACTCGCCGCCTGCGCCATAATCCACTGACGGAATGCTGCGATTTTACCGGAATCAGCCTGACTGTCCTGACACACCAGATAAAACGCATTTTTACTGACCAGAATATCTTTAAACGGGCACACCAGGCGACCGGCATCCAGTTCATTTTTTGCCATAACATTATTGACCAGTGCCACACCCTGCCCGTGCACTGCGGCCTGAATCACCATCGCACTGTGGCTGAAAATCGGCCCGTGCTGCACATTGACCTGCTGCTGTAAATCCGCCTGCCGGATATACGCCTGCCAGTCACGGCGGGATGAATCGTGCAGAAGTGTATGATACGACAAATCGGTCAGCGTTTTGAGCGGCCGTTCACCGGTCATCAGTGACGGCGCGCACACCGGTATAAGATATTCCGCATACAGCCGGTCTGTGCGCAGACCCGGCCAGTTACCCCTGCCGTAAAAAATCGCCACATCCACGTCATCGGCCAGTTTATCTTCTTCGCGGTCGACTGCCTGGATGCGCACATCAATCCCCGGATAGGCCTGATGGAAACCGGACAGGCGCGGCACCAACCACTGAATTGCGAAACTCGGTGACAGACTGACAGTCAGCGCCCCTTTGGCACTGCGCGCCTGGAGTTTGCGCGTGGCATCGTTTATCGCTGAGAAGATTTCCTTAATATCGAGATAATAACTCTGCCCCTCTTCCGTCAGCAACAACGAACGGTTCCGGCGGCGGAATAATTTCAGTCCGAGGAAATCTTCCAGGCTTTTCATCTGATGGCTCACTGCGGCCTGAGTCACAAAGAGCTCTTCCGCCGCCTTAGTAAAACTTAAATGGCGGGCGGCAGCATCGAAGACACGCAAAGCATTGAGCGGAGGCAATCGTTTGGACATTTTCTGGTTTTTCTGTCTGATCCGGATACCGGTAACGTAAGTTTAGCTGGGATTAGTTTTTATAATCCGAAGCATTATAAATTGTCCCTTGATGATACACCAGCAAATACCTATAGTATGCCCACTTCCTGAGCCGGAACGAAAAGTTGAACGGTAGTGATACTGCAAAACTTTTGGCTATGTGGTTGTGATGTTGTGTTTGCAAGTTGTCCGGGAGTTCCGGACATAGTAGCTTAAGCTACTGTTTTTTTCACTTCCTGTACATTTACCCTGTCTGTCCATAGTGATTTTTTGAATGCACCGCCGATTGCGGTGCTTTTTTTTTGCCTTCCGTCCGCAGATACCTTTTCCCCGTCTGGAAAGCCGTCACGATGTTGATTATAGTAAACCGTCGCTGACGGTGCTACCGCCGCGATCCGGCCGGTCACCGGCAGGCTGCTGCCTCTGATGTACCGGATACCGCACTTTTTGCATAAGCTCTGTTTATCTCAGACAGCCGTTGATGACACTGATGAAAACCTTCTCTCCCGATACATTCCGCCGCGCCTTTCCCGGTACCGCCGGTGACACTGTGTTTCTCGACAGTGCAGCTACTGCCCTTAAACCGGATGTGATGATACAGGCGACTGCCCGCTATTATCAGAATAACAGCGGCGCGACCGTTCACCGCAGCCATCACCGGCAGGCCAGGGTCGTCACTGAGCAGTTTGAGCAGGCGCGCGAAGCCGTACGGCAACTGATTCAGGCGGAGGATGCCCGCAGCTGTATCTGGACAAAAGGCACGACCGAATCCCTGAACCTGGTGGCTCAGGGCTTTTTTCGCCCGCGTCTGCAACCGGGGGATGAAATCATTGTCAGTGAATTTGAGCACCATTCCAACCTGATCCCGTGGATCATGCTGGCACAGCAGACCGGAGCCAGACTGGTAAAATGGCCGCTGACGGCAGAGAAAACACTCTGCTGTGACCGGCTGGCAGCCCTGTTATCGCCCCGCACCCGGCTGGTGGCGGTCACGCAGATGTCTAATGTCACCGGATACCGGCCGGATATCGCCCGGGCGGCGCAACTGGCGCATCAGCACGGCGCCCTGATTGTTGCTGACGGTGCTCAGGGCGTGGTTCACCACCCGCTGAATGTCACGCTCAGTGATGTTGATTTTTATGCATTTTCAGCGCACAAGATCTATGGTCCGAACGGACTGGGAGTTCTGTACGGCCGCCCGGAATTGCTCAGTGACATGCAGCCGTGGCAGGGCGGCGGCAAGATGCTGACAGACACCGATTTTTTCAGCTTTACCCCGGCACCGGTTCCCGCCCGTTTTGAAGCAGGCACACCAAATGTTGCCGGTGTCACTGCATTCGGGGAAACGCTGCGCTGGCTGGATACGGCAGATCTCACTGCCGCCCACGAATACACAGCCGCACTGTGTGACAGTGCGGAGCAGCAGCTCGCGGCACTGCCGGGTTTTCGCAGTTACCGCAGCCCCGGCAGCCCGCTGCTGGCCTTTAATATCGATGGTATTCATCACAGTGATATCGCCACACTGCTGGCCGAGAAAAATATCGCCCTGCGCCACGGACAGCATTGTGCACAGCCGCTGTGTCAGGCACTTGAGACGGAAGGCTGCCTGCGGGCCTCCTTTATGCCGTATAATCAGCCGGATGATATCCGCCTGCTGGTTCAGGCCGTGCAATTTGCCCTTGAAATCCTGGCTGACGACTGAGAGAAAAAAATGACACACACATTTCCGGCACACCCGTTCGGCCACACTATCCGCCGTGAGCAGCTTGCGGAAACCTTTTCCGCCTGCCGCTCATGGGAAGAAAAATACCGTCAGCTGGTGATACTGGCACGTCAGTTACCGGCGCTGCCGCCGGAAAGCAAACGTGAAGAGACGGAAATTAAAGGCTGTGAAAACCGCGTCTGGCTGGACGGCTCACTCAGCAGCGACGGCACGCTGCATTTTTGGGGAGACAGTGACGGACGGATTGTCAAAGGTCTGCTGGCGGTATTACTGACCGAAGCGGAAGGACTGACACCGGAAGCACTGCTGTCCGCGGATTTATCCGCGGCTTATGAGCAGTACGGGCTGAGCGCGCAGCTCAGCCAGTCCAGACAAAACGGGATTCAGGCACTGATTGATGCCGCCCGCGCCATTGCGCAGCGGTTCAGCGCCTGCTGAGAGGCTTATTCCGCAGCAGCACGCTCTGCTTTTGCCACCAGTTTTTTCAATGCATGAGAGACCGCCACAAACCCGAAAGATGCCGTCACCACCGTTGCAGCACCGAACCCGGCAGCGCAGTCCATCCGCATACTGCCTTCCGCACTGTTTTTCATACCGCAGGCCGCGCTGCCGTCCGCCTGCGGATACCGCAGCGGCTCTGTCGAGAAGACACAATCGATCCCGAGCCGTCCTTTGCCGTTTTTACGCACGCCGTAGTCTGATTTCAGGCGCTCGCGCAGTTTTGCCGCCAGCGGGTCCTGCAACGTTTTCGCCAGATCCGCGACCTGAATCTGTGTCGGATCAATCTGCCCGCCCGCACCACCGGTGGTCACCAGAGGAATCTTGTTGCGGCGGCAGTAGGCCAGCAGCGCCGCTTTCGGACGGACGCTGTCGATAGCATCAATCACATAATCAAATCCGTGACTCATCATGTCCGCGACATTATCCGGCGTGACGAAATCATCCGTACAGTGCACCTCACACTCCGGATTAATCGCCAGAATCCGCTCCCGCATCACCTCAATTTTCGGCTGCCCGACGGTTCCCTGCATCGCATGGATCTGACGATTGGTATTGGTCACACACACATCATCCATATCAATCAGTGTAATAGCACCAATTCCGGTACGTGCCAGTGCTTCCGCAGCCCACGAGCCGACACCGCCGATACCGACAACACAAAAATGAGAGCGGGCAAATAAACGGAGTGCCTGCTGACCATAAAGACGCCCGATACCGGCAAAACGCTGCAAATAAGCATCAGATAAAAGGGTTTGCATAATACAGAAACCTGCGGTGAAAAATGACAGAAATGACGGAGAAATAATGCGGGTGCATACTTCGTCGCGAAGTATACACCCAGGGAATGAAAGACTACAGCGCCGGGTTCAGGATCGGCGGGATACCTTTTTTCAGTACCCAGACCCGGCCGTAATGGTTGTAGAATCCGGCCATCAGCCCGGCATCGTGACCGATACCGTGATAAATATCGAAGTGATGCCCTTTAATAGCCCCGCCGACATCCAGTGCGACCATCAGGCGCATATCGTAACGACCGGTAAAATTGCCCTGATTATCCAGCACCGGGACTTCTGCCAGCAGCGTGGTTCCCGGCGGGATCAATGTTTTATCCGACGCCACAGACGCTTTGGCAATCAGCGGCACCGCACTCGCGCCTTTCACCGGTGCATACTGCTTCGGCGTGAAAAAGACAAAAGAGGCGTTTTGCTCGAGTAATTCCTGCACGTCCTGCGGAGAGTGATTGTCAGCCCACTGACGGATCGCCAGCATCGACATATCTTTCTTTTCTACCTCACCGCGCTCGATAAGAACACGGCCGATACTGGTATAACCGTGCCCGTTCTTCCCGGCATACGCGAAAAAATTCAGCTCTGAACCATCACCAAAATCAATATAAGCACTGCCCTGGACATCCATCAGGAAGTTATCCATCAGTGAATTGCTGTAGGCGAGAACATAATTATCACTCAGCGCACCGCGATAGATCTGAGCACGGCTCGGCAGGCGGCTGCCTTTTTTCGGCGGCATACGGTAAATAGGATACTGAAACTCCCCCTGACGGGTATGACGGGCCTGAACAACCGGGGTGTAATAACCGGTGAACTGCACGTTTCCGTAGTTATCTTTGCCTTCCATCTGATACGTGTGCAGATTGAACTGCCGCAGCTGAGCGGTATCCGCACCGGAACGCAGCCAGTTTTCAACCGCACGGAAATTTTCGCTGTACTGATTGTACAGGCGCGGTGAGGTTGTCCGGATAGCATCCACCTGTTTCAGAAAGTCCGGGCCGTTAACCGGCACGCCGGGGCTGTTGACGTTTGCCACTTCCTGTAAATTTTGCGTCAGATGCCCGTCTTTATACTGCTGACCTTTGTCCGTCGGGCGTGATTCACAGCCAACCAATAACGAAAACAATACACCGCACAACAAATACCTGCCGGTTTTGCTCATACCCATCCGCCAACCAATAATTTGAATTAATACAATATGTATGCGAACGATATCAAATCGCTTTTATTATGCAACCGGTTTCATTTTTTCTTCTGAACAATCCTCCGGCCGGACGGACAAAAAACAGGCAATATGCCGGATAATCAACCAAATCATGTGGCGGGATAGCTTTTTATCAAGAAAAAACTTGCATCAGCTCTCATCCTGAGTATAGTGTGCACCTCACAGACGCGGGATGGAGCAGCCTGGTAGCTCGTCGGGCTCATAACCCGAAGGTCGTCGGTTCAAATCCGGCTCCCGCAACCAATCTTTTATGATGTGCGACGTTTGTGAAATATAGTATTTGTGAAGTGCTCAGTTAATGATATTCGGACGCGGGATGGAGCAGTCTGGTAGCTCGTCGGGCTCATAACCCGAAGGTCGTCGGTTCAAATCCGGCTCCCGCAACCAACCTTCTTATCATTAACAAAATCGGACGCGGGGTGGAGCAGCCTGGTAGCTCGTCGGGCTCATAACCCGAAGGTCGTCGGTTCAAATCCGGCCCCCGCAACCACTCTTCTGACAGATTTCCCTGTCACTTTTCCTGAAAAAACTCAAAATTTATCCCTGAAACACGATTATTTCAGTGCATAACTATGTCTGTGCTGTATCTGTCCGTTTCACACCACATCCTTGTGATGTATATCTTTGTCATATTCTCAGTTGCGCCGCGCGACAGCTCCGCCGTTGGCAAAATACGCCTTAATCCCCCGGAAGATAGAATTTGCCATCTCCTGCTGGAATTTGGCCGTTTTCAGCAGACGCTCTTCCTCAAGGTTACTGATAAAGGCGGTTTCCACCAGAATCGACGGGATATCCGGCGCTTTCAGCACCGCAAATCCGGCCTGATCGACAGTCCGTTTATGCAGTTTGTTGACACTCCCCATCCGTTTCAGCACTTCTGAACCGAATTTGAGGCTATCTTTGATACTCGCACTCTGCACCATATCAAACATGGTCTGGTCGAGATATTTATCCCCGCTTTTGCTGACACCCCCGATTCTATCCGCATCGTTCTGGGTCTGTGCCAGGTATTTTGCGGTATTACTGGTCGCACCGCGTGTCGAGAGCGCAAAGACAGACGAACCTCTGGCAGAACGATTGGTAAAGGCATCCGCATGGATCGAAACAAACAGATCCGCCCGCATTTTACGGGCTTTGGCCACACGCACCGACAACGGGATAAACACATCCTCATTACGCGTCATATAAGCGCGCATACCCGGTTCGCGGTCGATCAGCGATTTCAGACGGCGGGCGATTTGCAGCACCACATCCTTTTCGCGTGTTTTGTATTTCCCGATAGCCCCCGGGTCTTCCCCGCCGTGGCCCGGATCAATCATGATCACAACCGGCCTGTCCTGACCGGCTTTACCCGGTTTCGGCGTTTCACGCGGCAGACTCTCTTCCAGATCACCCCGGTTGTAATCTTCCAGCAGCGCCAGCAGTGGATCATCTTCCGTTGCCGAACCATTTTTCGGATAAAAATCAAGCACCAGACGGTTTTTAAACTCAGCAACCGGGGTCAGTTCCAGTACCTGCGGGCTCATCGCCTGCTTCACTTCAAATACCAGACGGACAGTCTGCGGATCGTTCTGACCGACACGGATCAGTTTCAGATGCGGATCACGATCCTGCACCTGCTTATCCATCCCTTTCAGCACACTGTTGAGGTGCACATTTTTCAGATCGACAACAATACGTTCCGGATTTTGCAGTGAAAACTGCTTATATTTCAGCGGATGATCCGACTCAATAATCACACGGGTATAACTGGATGCCGGCCAGATACGCACCGCCACAATCTGTGACGACGCCGCAAAGCCGAACGGGCTGATACTCAGCAGACAAAACGCCGCAGCTCCTTTCAGCAACAGACGGCGTGACGCATCATGTTCAGAATGACTCATGAAAAAATATCCATAACGTAAATCCAATCAACAATAACCGGCACGGGTGATGAAAACCGGAAAATTAAAGAAACAGAACAATTTATTCCGTAAATAATTTAAACGGCACTTTATCTAATCATTTGCGCCCTGTCATTATGCATTTTTGGCTTATATGGCGATAACGCCACATAAAACCCGGTTAAATCTTAACCAGCGACCAAAATTTACACTTGCTATTCCTGCGCAAAAAGAATAAAAATACATAAATTACGAATAAAAATTCACTTGCGAGGGGTGTTATGAAAGAGCGCAGTATCGAACTGGTGGACGGATTCCGTCAGTCGGTTCCTTATATTAATGCTCACCATGGCAAAACATTTGTGGTGATGCTGGGCGGCGAAGCTATCGAGCATGAAAATTTTCCTAATATTGTCAATGATATCGGTCTGCTGCACAGCCTCGGTATACGACTGATTGTCGTGTACGGCGCCCGCCCGCAGATTGAAAAAAATCTGCTGGCCCATCAGTGTGAGCCGGTTTATCACAAAAACACCCGTGTGACGGATGCCCGTACGCTCGAACTGGTCAAACAGGCAGCAGGTCAGTTACAACTCGATATCACCGCCCGCCTGTCGATGTGCCTGAGTAACACGCCGTTGCAGGGCGCGCATATCAATGTGGTCAGCGGAAACTTTGTGATAGCCCAGCCGCTGGGGATCGATGATGGTATTGATTACTGCCACAGCGGACGTATCCGCCGGATCGATGAGGATGCTATCAACCGCCAGCTCAATAACGGCGGTATTGTGCTGATTGGCCCGGTGGCGGTTTCTGTCACCGGTGAAAGCTTTAACCTGACTTCCGAAGCTATCGCCACACAGATCGCCATCAAACTGAAAGCGGAAAAACTGATTGGTTTCTGCTCTGCGCAAGGTGTGGTGGCTGACGACGGGGGAATAATCTCCGAGATTCACCCGAATGATGCAGAGCACTATGTGCAGGCACTGGAGGACAGCGGCGATTACTACTCCGGGACAGTCCGTTTCCTGCGCGGTGCTGTCAAAGCCTGCCGCCGGGGCGTGAAACGCAGCCACCTGCTCAGTTATCAGGAAGACGGGGCTCTTATCCAGGAACTCTTTTCCCGGGATGGTATCGGGACACAGGTTGTAATGGAGAGTTCAGAACAGACACGCCGCGCCAATATCAACGATATCGGCGGGATACTCGAGCTTATCCGTCCGCTGGAGCAGCAGGGTATTCTGGTGCGCCGCTCCCGCGAACAGCTGGAAATGGAGATCGACAAATTCACCATTATTGAGCGTGATAACACCACCATCGCCTGTGCCGCACTCTATCCTTATCCGGAAGAGAAAATCGGCGAAATGGCCTGTGTGGCAGTGCATCCTGATTACCGCAGCTCGGCACGCGGTGAGGAACTGCTGCACCGGGTCACACAACAGGCAAAGCAGATCGGGCTGGAAAAGCTGTTTGTGCTCACCACCCGCAGTATTCACTGGTTTCAGGAACGCGGTTTTGTCCCGGCAGAAATTGAAAACCTGCCGGTCAAAAAACAGGCGCTGTATAACTACCAGCGGCGCTCAAAAATCCTGATCCTCGGCTTTCAGTAACCTCCCGGCTAACGTAAGCGCTCACTCAGCCCGCTGTACCGCTGAGTGGGGGTTTTCACCGCCCGCTTAACACACTCTTCCCGGCTGTAAATTGTCAGAAATTTTTTTGCCCGCGTCAGTGCCGTATACAGCAATTCACGGCTGACCAGCGGCGAAGGCTGCACCGGCAGCACCAGCGCGGTATGGGCAAACTCAGAACCCTGCGATTTATGCACTGTCATCACATACGCGGTTTCGTGTGCCGGAAGACGGTTCGGGCGGATGCTCTTTATGGTGCCGTCCGGCAGCCGGAAGAAGACCCGCAGCTCATGGTTTTCATCCGTCAGCATAATCCCGATATCGCCGTTAAACAGCCCCAGCGGACTGTCATTGCGGCTTATCATGACCGGTTTACCGTGATAGGCACGGTGCCGGTATATCAGCGGGCGGCGGATATGCCCCTGCTGATGCAGCAGCCGCTCAATACGCTCATTCAGTCCTTCCACGCCGAACGGCCCCTCACGCAATGCACATAACAACCGGAACTGGCTGAAGGCCTCAAGTACCGCCGCCGGTTCTGCATGCTGTTTCACCAGTGATAAAAAGGGCTGATAGGCTTTCACGGTGTCCGTCAGTACCTGAGCATACCCTTCTTCATCCTCCAGCGGCACATAACGCACATCCGGCCGCTGCCCGCCGAGAACAGCCATCGTTTCCCTGACATCACCATGATTAACAGCGGTGGATAATTGTCCGATACCGGAAGCCGCATCAAAGCGGAAACTTTTGCGCAGCAAACAGAGATGATCCTGCACACTGACCGGATTTTCCGGTGATTTATCCGGCAGCATACAGCCGGTCATTGCCTCCAGCGCCTGTCGCCGTGGTGGTGTATAGCCGGATTCAGCAAAGCGGCAGATATCCCCCAGCACGGCCCCGGCTTCCACAGAAGCCAGCTGGTCTTTATCCCCCAGCAGGATCAGTATTGCTTTCTCCGGCAGTGCCTCAATCAGGGCAGCCATCATCGGCAAATCGACCATGGATGCTTCATCCACAATCAGCACATCCGACATCAGCGGGTTTTTCTGATGATGACGCAACCGGCGGCTGTCCGGCTGAGCCCCCAGCAGGCGGTGCAGGGTTTTGGCCTGATCCGGCATCATGACCCGCTGTGCGTCAGTCAGGTCAAGCTGCGCAATGGCCTCACCCAGCGATTCTGTCAGGCGGGCTGCCGCTTTACCGGTCGGTGCCGCCAGTTCAATCAGCAGCGGTTCAGCAGCGGATTGCACCAGTGCCGCCAGAATACGGGCAACGGTTGTGGTTTTACCGGTGCCGGGTCCGCCGGAAATCACCGCTGTCCGGCTGCTGACCGCCACCGCAGCGGCAATTTTCTGCCAGTCAGTTTCCTGTTCTGTCACACCGAACAGAGCATCCAGAACCGGCCGCAATTTCTCTGCGTCAGCAGAAACCCGCTGCGGCCGGGAGAAAAATTCCGCCACCCGGCATTCGTACTGCCACATCCGGTGCAGATACAAATTCTCTTCTGACAGCACGACCGGTGTCGGAAGTGAGCCATCACTAACCGCATCCGACGCAGACAGCGCTGTTTTTATCTCAGGCAGTCCGGGCTCACCCAGTGCCCGCCAGACAGACTGCATGATCTCCGCATGCCGTCCGCCTTGTTCCGGCTGAGGAAGAATCCGCGACAGTGGCAGACAGACATGTCCGCCGCCGGTTTGTGCACTGAGCAGAGCAAACACGAGTTGCAGCAGCGGATGACTATCCGGTGCCAGCATTGCTGCAAACTGACAGTCCAGGGGGCGCAAAATCTGCTCTGCACACAAGGTTTGTAAGTGAGTATTCATTAACCTTCCTCCCCTTTAAACAGGGCATCCAGCTGCTCAGTGAATGCCTGTTCCGGGCGATAATACCAGATCCCCTGACCGGGGTGTTCCGGAGTCATGCCGCGCAGAAAGAGGTAATACACGCCGCCGAAATGCGTCTGATAGTCATAATCCGGCAACCGGTGGCGCAGATAGCGGTGCAGCGCCAGCGTATACAGCTGGTACTGCAAATCATAACGGTGTTCCAGCATAGCCTGCGCCAGTGCGTCCGGCTGATAATCTGCGTGGCTGTCTCCCAGATAGTTTGATTTATAGTCCGCTATGTAATATTTACCGTCGTGATAAAACACAAGGTCAATAAAGCCTTTCAGCATGCCGGTCACTGCCGCAAAATCCAGCGGCGGTGCCTGTGCTGACAGCGGATCATATTGCCGCGTCAGTGCATCCAGTTTTTGCGCAGTCAGATCGCCGTCTATCGGCAGAAAAAACTGCATTTCATCCTGCTTATTACGTACGGGAACCGCACTGAGTACCGGCCCTTCCGCAGACAGCGGTGTATTAACCAGATCCGTAAACCAGGTTTGCAGGAACGTAGCCCACTCAGCAGAAAATCCGTATGACAGCAGTTGCTCAGTGAGCCACTCAAGTGAGGGCTCACTATCAAATTCAAGCTCTTCAAACAGGCTGTGCAGGAATGTCCCCGCCAGCGCACCACGCGGAAAGGTATATGCTGTCTGTACTGTTCCGGTGTCATCCTGTACTTCACCGAGAGCATCGGTATCCAGTGACGGGCTGAGGGAGCGGATCATCGCCATCATCTCTTCCTGCCTGTCCTGTGTATATATGCTGCCGCCGGATGATGCGCCATAACTCAGGCCGCTGTAACTGGTCACCCGCCAGCGGCTGCTGACAGTCCGGGTAAACGGTTTCACCGCCAGGGACGGCGGCTGTGAAACGCCGGGCTGCCACAGTTGCAGTTGTGGTTCTGTTATCCGTGTGACGGCAGCAGCACTGTCGCCCCGGCAAAAGGCGTCCAGCCGCTCCGCCAGTGCTGTGCTGTCACACGCCTGTCCGTTCTGAAGCAGATACCCCAACCCGTTAAGATGCAAATCGGTATTGCCCGTTTTTTTACGGTTCCCTCTGATAATGGGCGCAACCCCGAGACTGCAATGGTAAACTGCCCGCGTCACCGCCACATACAGCAGACGCAAATCCTCTGCCAGACGTTCTTTATCCGCCAGTGCAACCTGATTTTCATCCGGTGACAGTGTCAGACAAGGCTCAAAGGTGGTTTCATCATGGTAAAGACGCTGGCCGCCTGCCTGAAAATTACAGATAAACGGCAGCCACACCAGCGGGTATTCCAGCCCTTTGGATTTGTGAATAGTGCAGATCTGAACCAGATGCTGATCGCTTTCCAGCCGCATCTGCTGACTTTCCGACTGCGCATCCGGCCGTAATACCTGCTGTGCAAGCCAGCGTACCAGCGCATGTTCATTTTCCAGCGTCAGGGATGTTTCCTGAAGTAACTCGCTGATATGCATGATATCGGTTAAGCGCCGTTCGCCATCCGGCCCCGCCAGCAGGTTTTCAGCTATTTTCCGCTGGCTGAGTACCCGGCGCAGCATCGGCAGAACGCCCTGCTGCTGCCAGATCTGCCCGTAACCGGCGAATTCATCCACCAGCCTGTCGCAGGCAGTTTCATCCTGATTCAGCGCATCAATCTCCGCCGCATTCAGGCCGAACAACCCGGATGCCAGCGCACTGCGCAGCAGCCGTTCTTTTTCCGGATTCAGTACCGCCCGGAGCAGCCACAGCAATTCGCGGGCTTCCGGCGTGTCAAACACGCTGTCGCGGTTTGAGAGAAAAACAGACGGGATCGCCCGCTGATTAAGAGCATCTTTTATCAGCTGCGCTTCCCGGCGGCTGCGCACCAGCACGGTGATATCCGCTGCACTGACCGGTTCTTGTTTTCCGGGCAGGCCAATCAGGGCAGTTCCGTTCTGTCCGGCATCCAGCCAGTCGCGGATCTGCCCGGCACACACACCTGCCATAGTCCGTTCATAATCACCGCTGCTGACCCCCTCTGCGGCCTGCCACCAGAACTGCACCGCAGGCTGTGTTTTTCCGTCGATCACAAAAGCGGCATCATCATTATCCGGCGCAGAACTGACCGGCTGAAACGGAATTTGTTTAAAACAAAAGGCCTCATCTGCCTGCAAAAACAATTTGTTGACGCTATCAACCATTGTCTTCGCGGAACGGAAGTTAGTTCCCAGGGTGTAATGCGCGCTGACATCCCGCCGTGCTTTGATATACGTGAAAATATCCGCGCCACGGAAGGCATAAATCGCCTGTTTCGGATCACCGATAAACAGCAGCCCGTACGGATCCGCAGGCGTGCCGTTATCACCGGTATTCTCCTGATAAATAGTGCGGAAAATCCGGTATTGCTGGGGATCGGTATCCTGGAATTCATCAATCATCGCCACCGGAAAACGTCTGCGCAGTGTCTGTGCCAGCAGCGCCCCGTTTTCCTGATGCAGTGCGTTGTCCAGCCGGGTCAGCAGGTCATCAAACCCCATTTCACCCCTGATCTGCTTTTCCTGTGTGATGGTCTGGCGAATCTCATACACAGCGCGGGTAAACAGGACATCCTCCAGCGTCAGTGCCTGCTTCGTCAGTGCCTCAATCGCAGAGAACACCGGATGTGAAGGCGGCATGCCGCCTTTTTTTGTTTTTTCATCCAGAACAGCCTGACTGAAACGCTCTATATTTTTCGGCAATGCGTAGTGTGTGGTTTCCTCTTCCTCCGCCCAGTCATTAATCCCGGCAATCCATCCGGGCACCAGATTGGCGCGGTAACTGCTTTTATTCAGGTCAGAATTCTGAATAAGACTGACAAAATCAACGTCACTTTCCCGCCAGCACTGTTTAACCTCATCAATTGCGGCGATAATTTTCTCATGGCGGGAAAGCAATGTTTCATCTGATTCCGGTGCATCGGTAATTCCGGGCAACTCGCCCTGCAACCAGGGGTAAATATCCCTCAGCAGCGCCTCAGGATCAGACCAGAGCTGTTTAACAGCTCTGGCCAGCTCTACCGGCAGCGGATAACAATGACGCCGCCAGAAGTCCTCACAGGCCTGTTTACGGACAGGATGCTCATCCTGAATCAGTGTCTGCTCAAAAAGTACGCCGGATTCAAAGGCGTTGTGTGTCAGCATGCGCTGACAAAAACCGTGGATGGTAAAAATGGCGGCTTCATCCATCTGCCGTTCAGCCAGCAGCAGACGCTGAGCTGCGCTCTGCTTATCTTCAATCAGCGCCAGAAGCGGGCCGAACCCGTAATCTTCTCCCGGTTCCCCGCCCTCTTCATGACGCAGACAGGCAATCCGCAGCCTGTGGATATTCTCACGGATACGCCCGCGCAGCTCATTCGTTGCGGCTTCGGTAAAGGTCACCACCAGGATCTCTTCCGCCGATAACGGCCGGACAAATGCCCCGTCACCTATTCCCAGCAGCAGACGCAGATAGAGCCGGGCCAGGGTATAGGTTTTTCCTGTACCGGCAGATGCCTCAATTAACCGCTGCCCCTGCAGCGGTATTGTCATCGGATTTAAAGATTCAGCCGCCATCGCCTTACCGTATTTCTTCTTTAACAGGTAACAAAGCCTGGAACGCTGTCACAGACGGATATGTGATCCATCCGGCCGGTTTCGCGTAATCATCTGCTTTGCCGCCGGTTCCGGTTACCTGAGAGTAAAGTGCCAGTCCGTTTTTCGACACCACCGCATTCTCATAGAATGTCACCACATCCTGTTTGGTCATTTTTTTCACCGCCGCAATAGTTTGCTCGCGGGTGTTGAAATCAAAGTAATTATTTTTGAAATCAAATGAATAACGGGATGCTTCTTCCTCAAAGGTTTCCGGCGGCTGTGTCATTTCCGTAAGGAGCGCATTGCGGTATTTATCAAATTCCGCATTATCCAGTGCTTTCAGACGTTTTCCGGCATTGATATAGAAATCATCAAAGCGCTGTGACAGATAAGCCGGATTTTTTTCATTACTTTGCAGCAGGAAACCAATCCCCCACTGGCGGCCGAAATTCGGATTAAATGCAAACAGGGCATATCCCAGTTGTTCCTGTGTCCGCAACTGATCATAGAACCACGGATGCAGAATTTTCGACAGCACAGACGAGAATGCCGCGCCTTCCGTCCGTAAATAACCGGTCGGAATGAAAATATTTGCCAGCGCGTTATCGGTACTGTTGGCTTTTTCGTCAAAGTTTGGTTTGAGGGCTTTATCAATCACATAATAATCCCCTACCCACCATTCCGTACCTTGTGAGCCGAGCTGCGTCTGTGCCTGCGATGCAATCTGTTTTGCCTGCGGTGCCGTCAGATTACCGAACACAAACATCTGAAGCGCACCCTCACGGATAAGACGGTCACGGAACTGCGTGATATCACTTTCCGTAATAGTCTCCAGCGCTGCGAGGCGCTCTTTATCTTCGAAATAAGGCACTGATTTCAGACGACTGAACGGACGCATTGCCATTTCATAGGCTTTGCCGTTATCTGATACCGCAACCTGCTCACGATACCAGGATTTCGCCTGTGCAAGCTCAGATGCTGCCGGAGTAAAGGACTGATATTCTGTCACTGCCGTAGTCAGTAATTCAGGCAGGTGCTGGGAATAGCCGCTGACACTGATATTCAGGCCATCACCATCACTGATACTGATCCCCATTCCTGCCACACCAGCCTGATAAGTGAGCTGATTCAGTTTCAGTTCACTGACATAACTGAGCAGTGCGCTGGTGACAACATCTTTTGCTGTTCTGCCGGTATTCCGGTTACGCAGTTCCAGCGCGATAATCGCTTTCGGCTCATCAGCAAAATAGTGGCTCGGCATATAGAACAGGCGCAATTTTTCCGAATCTGTCAGCTGTACCGGTTTTTGCTGTTCCTGCTGTTTAATCAGATCAAAATTATCCGGAATAAACGGGTTCAGTACCGGCAGAGAGAAACGGAAGTCACCTTCAGATTTACGCCATTTATCCAGCTGCACGCCAGTCACTGCATCCACCTGATAAGGGGCATCAACAAAATAGGCTTTTTTGTTGCTTGGCTCCTGCGGACTGATATACCAGACGCGGGCTTTTTCCGGTGTTAAATCCGCAAGGCGGGCTTTGATGGCGGCCGGGTCCCAGTCATCGGCAAGATAACCGGCATTCAGGATATTTTTTACCGGGTAATCCATCATGGTGTTTGCCAGTGATTCGACATAATTCATATCACGGACAACCGAGTTGTAGCGGAACGCCAGCATATTCACACGGGCAATTTCATCAAAGTAATCTTTATTAATCCCTTTTTCTTTAATCAGATTCAGGTACGCGAAAACAGCAGCGGTAATTTCATCGCGCTTCGCCATGCCCTCATCAGTCAGTGAGACAGAGATAATAAACACCCCTTGGTTACGTGCCAGGGTTGAGGATGCCGATGCACTGACGTTCTCTGCCAGCCCGTTTGATATAAGCCAGTTCGCCAGAGTGCCTTCACTGCGGCTTCCCAGAAGGTACGCAATATAGGTATCTGTCTGTTTGCGGAAATCTTTGCTGTTGTTGTCGATAACAAACTCAAAATCGAGTGATTTCTGCGGTTGTGCCGGGACATAGTGAATAATTTTCTGCTGTTCGGCTGCCGTGATCAGCGGCACGGTGATCTCCGGAACCGCCGCATGACGATCGGGAATAGTGCCGAAGGTGTCATTCGCCAGTTTAGCCAGCTCTTCAGCGGACTCCGGTCCGTAAATCACGGCTTTCATCAGGTTGGCTGAATAGTATGTCTTGTAAAACTTCAGCAATTCTTCATGCAGGATACTGCCGGGTTTATCCCTCAGGGTTTCCAGATTTCCGCCGGAAAAACGGGAGATCGGATGTGCCGGGTTCCAGGTCTCCGCCCGTACCTGATACATGCGGTGCCCGTCGCGGGAACGCGCCATGGTCAGTTCAGTGTTGACCGCGTTACGTTCTTTATCGGCATTCACCGGGTCCAGCAGCGGCTCTGCCAGCGCATCCGCCAGCCGCTCTGTTGCACCTTTCAGGGCATTGTTTTCAACTTCAAAATAGAAATCAGTGTAGTTGGAACCGGTGCTGGCGTTATGGCTTCCGCCGTGCTTTGCCAGATAGTCGCTGAAGTTCCCGGGTTCAGGGAAGCGTTTCGAGCCCATCAGCACCATATGTTCCAGATAGTGCGCAAGACCCGCCTGGCTCTCCGGCTCATCCATACTGCCGATAGCCAGACTGACAGCCGCTGCTGATTTACGGGCGGTCTTATCCGAAATAAGCAGAACCGTCATATTATTTTTCAGGGTAATCGCCTGATACTGACGCGGATCGTTGGCGCTTTTCTCAATCTCTCCGGGCAGAACCTGCCAGTTGTTCTGAGCAAGTGCATTGGCACCGGTAAAAAAGAAAAGCAGCGTAAAAATAAACTGCACTAGTTGTTTAGGCATCAGCCTCATTCTCCCTGTTTTTCTGATGTTGAAACATCGGCAAAAAGAGTTGTTGTGAAAATTGCTTTATTGCGTCCATAAGTGTTTCATCAAAATGGCGGAATGCACGGACAACATAATCGTCCTCCGCCTCGCCGGTAAACTGGTATCCCCCCTGCAATGTCTGCAGCAGCAGTAAACCGGCTTTATGTTGGAGTCCTTCATCATCAGAGAGTTCACCGGTGTTGTCATCCGCCAGCGTGGTCAGCCATGCCCAGCCGCTTTTGACAAAGATGGGCAGCGGTTCATTCAGACCCCGGACAAACACATCCAGCAGCGGGCGCAGATAGTCCCGTGCCTGATCCGCCGTCAGCGGTTCAAAGATCCACACTGTATCTCCGCGCCCGTACATCCGGCTGAATTGCTGCCGTCCGCTCAGGCTGTAAGTCAGATGTTCAATCCACAAACGCAGACCGCCCGACGCGGTCAGTGCTGCCGGGCGCCAGCGGAGCAACCCGTTCTCCTGAACACCCGTCAGTCGCCCGCTGTAAGTATAAGGCCCAATAACATCATGAAATGACTCAGTATCAGACTCCATCCGTGCATTGCGGATTTTCTCCGCCAGAACATCCATTTCCTGTAATTGTTCTTCCCAGTAAACCTGTGCAAACGCTCCGGCCGGCAGTTCCCCCGCCGCTTTCAGCAACCTGAAGACCTTTTCTTCCGGCTGACCATCCACCAGTGTGTCAAGCAACCTGGTGTTAAATCCGTAACGCTGCAAATTATTGACACTGAAGGGCTCTTCTTCCGGTAGTGCCACATCCTCAATCTCAAAATGCACATTCAGACGCTGCTGAAAAAAAGCCCTGACCGGATGCCGGTAAAACCGCAGCAGCTGATCAACGGTTATTTCTGTTATATTTTCTGCCGGAACCGGGACATTAAACGCGCCCTGCGCTTCTCCCTGCCGCAATGCGGCCGGTAACCACTGTGGCGCAAAACTCTGAAACTCTGCGCCTTCCCTGTAGTTGTCTGCCGCAAATGGTACGCGGGTGTGCCGGACAATCAGATGATTTTCCAGTGATTTCCGGCTGGTATCCAGATCGGCAAAGCGATCTTTCTCCAGACAGAAGCTGAGCCCTGCATATTCAAGCAGTTCACTGACCAGCACCGACGGATTTCGTTCTTCGTTATCTCTGACAGATCGGCCGATATAGCTGATATATAAATATTCTTTTGCTGATCCCAGCGCTTCGAGGAAAAGATAACGGTCATCATCGCGGCGTTTACGATCACCCCGCCGGCTTTTTTCTGCCATCAGGTCAAATCCCAGCGGCGGGATTGTTCTCGGATAGACACCGTCATTCATGCCCAGCAGACAAATCACCTTAAACGGAACAGAACGCATCGGCATCAGTGTGCAGAAATTTACGGCGCCGGATAAAAAACGCTGGCTGATTTTCTCGTCATCCAGCCGCAGAGAGAGTTCATCACGGATCAGCGAGAGCGGGACATCCCCTTCATAACAGGTTTTCACGCCCTGATCCAATACCTGCTGCCACTGCTGAAGCACCATACTGAGTACCGGTTCGGTATCCGGTGTCATCATAAAAAATGCGGATAACAGCTCAGAACCGGTTTCACGCCACTGTGCCGGTGTCCGCGGTTCACTCAGTATTTTCTGCCACTGCCGTAAAGTATCAATAAAAGCAGCCAGTTGCCCGACCCGGTCCGCCGACATGCCGGAAACCTCATCATAAGGCAGTATCCCGCGCCAGGTGCCTTCATCCTCTGCCATTGCATAGCCCAGCAGCATGCGATCCAGCCCGAATTTCCAGGTGTTCTGGCCAAAGACCGGCAGTGAGAAAGACTCTATATTATGATCATCCAACCCCCAGCGGACACCGGAACCGCTGACCCAGCGGCGCAAAAGCGGCAGGTCGCTCTCATCCAGCCCGAACTGCTGCGCCACTGCCGGAACTTCCAGCAGGCTGAGCACATGTTCTGAAGTGAAACGGCTCTGCGGTAATTCCAGCAGTGTCAGCACTGCCTGTAATACGGGGTGAGCCTGGCGGGCCTTACGGTCTGAAATGGCAAACGGCAGATAGCGGTTTTCGTTCCCCTGTCCGAAAACCGCCTGAATATAAGGAGAGTAGCTGTCGATATCCGCCACCATGACAATAATGTCGCGGGGAGTCAGTGACGGGTCGTTTTCCAGCAGGTTCAGTAAATAGTCCTGCAAAATCTCCACTTCCCGCTGCGGGCTGTGGCAGGAGTGAAATGTCAGGGAACGGTCATTATCCGCAATCACCCGCCGCCCTTCACTGGTGGAAAACTCCTCTTTATTTTTCCCCACCACGCTGCCGTCTTCCAGATTAAGAATATCCTGCTGAACAGCAGACAGCAGTGTCTCTGCCGGGCGCTCGACAAAGGCTTTAATGGCATGAATTTCTTCAATATCTTCCAGAAAAAACAGGTTATCCCGGCCGGGGCGCCCCCATGATGCCAGCAGCGGGTTACCGGTATTTTGTTCCCCGTCCGCCTCAAAATCGAACAGTGAAGGTGCATCCTCATCCGATTTAAACCAGCTGACGGCTTTTTTATCCCAATAGCTTTGCGGCTTACGCGCCAGCATACGCCGCAGTGCGGCCGGGCTCCGTAAATCGCCCCAGTAATACTGGCAGGGATTGGTAAACATCAGATGGATATGGGTATGCTGCCCGAGAGCCCGCAGAGCCTGAAGATAGACCGGCGGTAATGCGGAAATACCGCAGATAAACAGGCGGGGCGGCAGATTGGAGACCACCTCCGGATCACCTTCATTAAGTACATCTATAAAACGCTGATAAAGATTGGCACGGTGCCATTCCGGTTGCCCCAGACTGCGGGTCAGAGTCTGAAGATCCCGCCACAGGCATTTCTGCCAGGACTGATTCTGACTCAGCCCGTCAATCAGCTCATTATTTTCCCAGGCCGTAAGCCAGTCAGGCCGGTAAACAAGATACTGGTCAAATAAGTCCGCAATACGACCCGACAGCTGATGCAGCTTGCGTTTATCCCCGTCATCATCAAGATAATGACGCAACGGGGCAAAATCCGGGTCATTAAGACGCTGTGGCAGCAGTGACATCAGTTTCCAGGTCATCGCCCCTTTACTGAAAGCACTTTCTTTCGGAATACCCGGTAAGACACGGGTAAACATATCCCAGATAAATGTTGCGGGCAGCGGAAATGTAATATTCGCAGCAATGCCCAGTTTTTCCGCCAGACTGATTTGCAGCCACTGCGACATTCCCGGGCTTTGCACCAGCACAGTTTCAGGACAAAAAGGATCATTAATTTTATCATTATCAATAATATGGCATATCAGGTCTTTCAGCAGATCCAAATCATTAGAGTGATAAACCGTAAACATTGTCCTGTCCTTACATACATTGCCATCTGCCGGCGGTTAACCGGCGCTCTCCCGAGGAGACCAGACCGATAGTAACGGAAATACATCCCGGTGACACATTTTCCTGATAACTTTCCCATTTCTGCCGGGGAGACAGATGTGTCTGCATCATCTGCCGTAATACCCCGGGATCGGTGGTAAAACGCATCATCTGATGCAGATGGCGTACTGTACTGACATCTGTATACTGCCTGTGTTTTCCGCTGTGCAGAAGCTGATAATAGCGTAATAATCCTGTAACCAGAACTGCAAATATAAAGGCGCAAACCATCACTTCCGGTAACGACATTCCGCGTTCATTCATCATTTTTTCCTGTTTCATTGTGCCGGTTACAGGCGGGTTTTAAATCCGGCGGACAAAAATCACTCCAGCCCTGAGGCAATGCCGTCAGTATCATTCTGTCTCCTTCGTCCCGGGCGCTGACCAGCTGATAATGTGTGATATTTTGTGCAAACCAGGGCGAGAACATACTTCCCTGTAATAACAGCTTATTAGCTCTCAGCCGCCGCAAACAACTTTTCAGTTCCCGGCCCGGCGGCGCCCGGCAATAAAACTGAGTTTCGTTCAGTGCTTGCCGGGACCAGTCCTGCGTCAGCCCCCATTCCAGGGCGGATGCCGCACCGGTGTCCGCGCGGTAAAATTCAGTTTCATCCTGACCGTTACGCCACTCCGTCTGATAAAAGCGATGCAGAACAGATAACATCATCAGTGAAATTCCCAGCAACAGCATAATCATCAGCAGTAAGGCATTCCCCCCTGAACGATCATCTTTTTTCCTGCCGGGGCTACAGGTGGTAATTAGGCATAACAATCAGGCTTTCTCCGGTTCGCTGTATTAAGGGCATATCCAGCCCGGTGAGTGTCAGGGTTAAGCGCAGACCATTTTTTCCGTGCAGTTTTACCGGCGTGACCAGAAACCGGGAAACGGTCACATAACGGTTGTCCGTCACTTTTTCCCAGCCGGAATCCCGGCAGCTGCGGGCGTTGCGTGTCCATTCCAGTGCCTGCTTATTCAGACGGTAACCAAAATGTTCCCCGATTTTACGGATATTCCGTTCCCAGAGGCCATTGTGATTAAGATCGTAAGCAACAATAATACAGCTGCCGGCTACCTCGCCCTGCCTTGCCGCAATTTGCAGCGGGCTGCCCCGGCAGTGCCCCCGGCAGAATGCTGTCCGCCGGAGATCTTTTTCCAGCCGCAAAAGTGTTTCCCGCATAATGGTATCCATCTTATATTGCCGGTATGTGTTCAGAACATCCTGCCCGAGTGCAGGAAAAAAGCGGGTTACCGTTACCAGAATAACCGCACTGACAGCCATCCCCACCAGCATTTCAAATAACAATAGCCCCTGCTCCCGTATTTTATTCAGCATGACGGCACTCCGGATATCCTCCCCGGCGTACACAGCCGTATACGGCCGGGAGCTGAGATGATCAGTTTTATCTGTCCCTGTGAATTTTCCAGTATAAAACTGGCGGCAGAGGCAGTATGCCGGGTTCCCCAGAACGACACCGTATCCATAGTACCGGAAGCAATACGAACCCCTTCCATAGGAATGAACCCCTCCGGATCACCATCGCACTGCGTTGCTGATATCTGATAGCAGGCCCGGCTTTTCTCACCAAAAATAACCGCTATTTTCCGCGTTTCATTCAGATACGTTGCTTTCAGCTTATGGCTGCTGAGATATTGCTGAAACAACGCCGCAGTTTCTGTCAGATAACGCCGTTCTCTGTGGATTTCCCAGGAAATATTAATAAATGAAACAGGTAATGCCATAATAAATAAAACAATAATGACTTCCATCAGCGATATCCCCCGTTCTTTCTGCATATGATCACCTGTTTCCGTTCTCTGCCGGAAAAATAACGGATTTACTGCTTCCGGAAAGACAAAAACGGAAAATATGCGATACAACAGGAAAAAATGTCTGCGGAATGCTGCAAATACACATCCGTTTTTCGTGTCATGCGGAAAAAAATTATCTTCCGGAGAAAAAATGTGGAATAAACAAAATGAAGGCGATAAAAAGAGCAGATTAAGATGCTCTTTAACAATACGGATATTACCCAATATAAAAATCCGTCGCCGGCACTACATTTAAAACACTTCACTTTTAGTGCCGGTGGCCGGGTATTAATACTTCATGGCAACATCTTTATATAGAAAGTATTATTAATAAAAATTAAAATACAAATCATCATTAATTAAATTAACAAAACCAAATAAATTCACACTAACAAAAATTAAGTAATTATTATTTTATATGAAACAAATAAAAATGATGCTATAATATTAAGATCATATACTGCGTCAACAGGAAAACAAAAGTGGAACAATATTTAGACATTGCAAAGCGGATTCTGGAGGAAGGGAAATGGATTGAAAATAAACGGACAGGTAAAAAATGTCTGACAATTATTAATGCCGATTTCACTTACCACGTTGACAAAAATGAATTCCCGCTGGTGACCACCCGCAAAGCATTCTGGAAAGCCGCTATTGCAGAAATGCTCGGTTACTTACGCGGATATGACAATGCTGCTCAGTTCAGGGCTATCGGCTGTAATACCTGGAACGCCAATGCGAATGAAAACACAGACTGGCTGGCAAACCCGAACCGCAAAGGTGAGGATGATATGGGCCGTGTTTATGGTGTTCAGGGGCGTCAGCTGAAAATATCCCCGACAGACGCACAGTATGATTTATTATTATCATTAAGTGATGCCGGAGATAAAGAAGGTGTTAAAACACTGATTAATGAACTGAGAAAAAATACATTCGATCAACTCCGTAAAGTATATGAGAATTTAAAAAAAGGAATTGATGACCGTGGTGAAATTATCTCATTCTGGAACCCGGGTGAATTTGATCAGGGCTGCCTGAGACCTTGCATGTTTATGCATCACTTCTCTGTTCTTGACGGTACATTATATTTAAACAGTTACCAACGCAGCTGTGATTATGCGCTCGGTTATGTTTTCAATGCACCACAGTGTTATTTTTTACTGGCTATTATGGCGCAGATAACCGGACTGAATGCGGGTAAGGTTTATCACAAAGTAGTTAATCTGCATTTATATGAAGACCAATTAGAATTAATGCGTGATGTACAAATTACACGTAAACCATTTGTATCACCAAAACTGCATATTAACCCTGAAATTAAAACGCTGGATGATTTAATGACATGGGTGACCACCGATGACTTTACGGTGACAGATTATCAGCATCACGACCCGATTAAATACCCGTTCTCTGTCTGATAAAAGCGTTAAATAACTGCGGATACAAAAACTGCATCAGTTACGATGCAGTTTTTTGGTCGCTCACTGAAACCGGTTCTATTCCGGTGTATTCTGTTTTCCGGTATCAATCTGTTTTTTATTTCCCGGGCATTTGTATGCCCACACCATCATCAGCACACCAATAATAATCATCGGCACAGACAGAATCTGCCCCATACTGATCCCGCCGAATAAACCAAGCTGAGCATCCGGCTGACGGAAAAATTCAACAATGATACGGAACAGGCCGTAGCCAATCAGGAACAAGCCTGACACGCTGCCCATCGGCCGGGACTTGCGGACAAATATATTCAGAATGATAAAGAGGACGATCCCTTCGAGCAGCATTTCATATAATTGCGACGGGTGACGCGGCAGAACACCGTATTGCTCAAGCACCGGCATCAGAGAAGGATCAGCAGCGGCCAGTTTTACATCTTCGCTGTAGGAGGTCGGGAACAGAATGGCCCACGGCGTATCGAGTGTTACACGTCCCCACAGTTCGCCGTTAATGAAGTTACCGATACGCCCCATACCGAGACCAAACGGAATAAGTGGTGCGACAAAGTCAGCGACCTGTAAGAAATGACGCTTCGTGCGGCGGGCAAACCACCACATCGCAATAATGACACCCATCAGCCCGCCGTGGAATGACATGCCGCCGTCCCAGACTTTCAGCAGATACAGCGGGTTTTCCGCAAACAACGGGAAGTTATAAAACAGAACATAACCGATACGGCCGCCCAGGAAAACACCCACAAACCCGGCATATAACAGTGTTTCAACTTCGCTGCGTTTCCAGCCGCTGCCCGGTTTGTCTGCCCGCCGGTTGGCCAGCCACATGGCAAACACAAACCCGACAAGATACATCAGCCCGTACCAGCGTAACGCCACCGGCCCCACAGAAAAAATAACAGGATCAAAATCCGGAAATGCCAGATAAGTGTTACTCATCGTACCTCACACTGTGTGTTGTATCCGGCCGCAGGCGTTGCTCTGCCCGCCGCAGGCCGGGATGTATGACTGTATGGGCGGAACGGCCTCATTACGCGGGATGTGCGGTTAAGCACTGCCGCGGATAAGCTGTTCCAGTCCCTTGCTCTCAATAAACAGTTCCGCTTTTTCACGGATCTCAGCCGCTGTCTGTGCATCCAGCAATAATGCCATCAGCGGCTCCAGCGCTGTGGCATCCAGATGCCGCAGCAGATACTTAATACGCGGGATGCTCCGCCCGTTCATACTCAGCCGGCGATATCCTAAACCAATCAGGATCATTGCACCTAACGGATTTGACGCCATTTCTCCGCAGACAGAGACCGGAATCCCCAGCTGGGTGGTTTCCGTCCGGACAAAATGCAGCATACGTAATACCGCCGGATGGAGCGAGTCATATAATGGTGCAACATGCGTATTATTCCGGTCGACCGCCAGCAGATACTGCGTTAAATCATTGGTGCCGACAGAAATAAAATCAATATATTGTTTCAGTTCCGGCAGCATAAACAACAATGACGGCACTTCCAGCATCACACCCACCGGCGGACGTTTCACCATTTCTCCGGTCAGTACCGAGACTTCCTCGCAGGCGCGGTCAAGCAGGCGGATAGCCTCTTCAACCTCGGTAAGCCCGGAAATCATCGGGAATAATATCTTCAGATTATTCAGCCCGATATTAGCCCGCAGCATAGCACGCAGCTGGATAAGAAAAATCTCCGGCTGATCGAGCATCACACGGATACCACGCCAGCCCAGACACGGATTTTCCTCACTGATAGGCATATACGGCAGTTGTTTATCCGCACCGATGTCCAGTGTCCGCAATACCACGGGTTTTCCGGCAAAGAGTTGCAGCATATCCTGATAACGGATTTTCTGCTCTTCTTCTGACGGAAAACCATTATGCACGAGAAACGGTATTTCCGTGCGGTACAGGCCAATTCCGTCAATACTTTTGACGATTTTTTGCTCGTATTTCAGACTGAGCCCGGCATTCAGCTGAACAGAGACCCGCTCACCGCTTTTCAGTGCGGCGGAACGGCTGAGTTCGTCCTCAGCCAGCTGGCTGATAACCTGCTCCTGCTCAATAATCTGACGGAATTCCTGTGCTATCAGCGGCTCGGGTTCGATATAAACCACACCCCGGTAGCCGTCGAGGATAAGCAGGCGGTTATGCAGCAGTTCCGGCTGAATATCCGCGCCCATGATAACCGGAATGCCCATTGCCCTGACAAGAATAGCGGAATGAGAATGTGTTGCCCCGTCACGCACCACCACACCGGCGAGCTGTTCCTGCGGCAGTTCCGCCAGCAGGCTGGCACTCAATTCATCAGCCACCAGCACAAAGCGCTCCGGCCACTGGTTGCTGCCGGTAAAATTATCATCGAGATGAAACAGCAACCGCTGCCCGAGCGCACGCAAATCTGTGGCCCGCTCCCGCATATAGCTGTCCTGAAGTCCGGCAAACTGGGCGGCAAATTGTTCAATGACCGTTTTAACTGCCCATTCCGCCACAAAGCCCTGCTCCACCATACTGTACAACCCCTTTTTCAGTTGCAGGTCGTTCAGCAGATGGGAGTAGAGGTCGAAAATAGCAGCACTCTCTTTTTGTGATGCAGCATTAAAACGCTTGCTGATGCGGCGGCACTCTGCCGTGGCATCCTCCAGCGCTTTATTCAGACGGGCACGCTCCTGTACACGATCCAGCGCAGAGGCTTCTGAAACATGCTCAAGCACAGGCTGTGAGCGGTCTTCCCAGCCATAGGCCATCACAATCCCGGAGGAAACAGGAATAGCCTGAATGCGGGTCTGGCGGAACTGTCCGAACAATCCTTTGGTTTGTGCCTGTGCCAGCAGTACCGCCAGCTGCATCGCCAGAGTGACAATAAAAGACTCTTCCGTTTCACTGAACAGGCGCTTTTCTCTCTGCTGAACCACCAGTACACCCAGTAACTGACGGCGGTACACCACCGGCGCACCAAGAAACGCACGCAGATTATCTTCTTTTACCTGAGGGAGATATTTAAAACCGGGGTGTTCGCGGACATCCGCAATATTGATAAGCTCGGCGCGGTGGCCGACATGGCCGACCACACCTTCGCCGAAAGCCAGACTAACAGCACGGCCGCGGGGCTTTTTCAGCCCCTGCGTTGCCATCAGATAAAAACATTGATGCTGATTATCTGCCAGGTAGATAGAACAGACATCTGTTCCCATCGCCTGACAGGTTTCTTTAACCAGAAGCTCCAGCGCTTCCGCGAGATCGGCGGCGGCAGCCACTTTTTCAATCACTTCACGTAAACGCGTCAGCATCCGTTCCCCCTAATTCTGGCGCCGGCGACGATAGGGAAACGGTGCCCGCACAGCCGTCGCTTCGCTGTTGGCAGGCATCACAACGGAAGAAAACTCTTTCATGACGCGCCGGTACACATCGCGTTTGAAAGAGACCACCTGACGAACAGGATACCAGTAGGTGACCCAGCGCCAGCCGTCAAATTCCGGCGACTTGCTGCGGGTCACATTGACCTCTTTGTCCTCGCAGAGCAGCTGAAGTAAAAACCAGCGCTGCTTCTGACCGATACAAACCGGTTTGGTATCCCAACGCACCAAACGTTTGGGTAATTTGTAGCGCAGCCAGTTGCGGGTGACCGCCAGGATACGCACATCTTTACGCGTTAAACCAACTTCCTCATACAACTCACGGTACATGGCCTGTTCCGGTGACTCGCCGGGATTGATACCTCCCTGAGGAAACTGCCACGAGTGCTGTCCGTAGCGGCGGGCCCATAAAACCTGGCCTTCCTTATTACAAATTACAATCCCGACATTCGGGCGGTAGCCATCATCATCAATCACTCGACTACCTCAGAAAAAAACTGAAAGATAGCCAATTGTTTCACACTCCCATCATGGGGTAAACCTCTGCACTCAAAATCCTTCCGCCCGCCGCATTTCCGGCTCTGACGGAAGAAAAGCATCACGCTGCATTAACTGTTCCGGGCTGTGGCAAATTTCCGGGAAAAACACTACACTATTTATCTCTCAACGGGGTGCAGCCCCGGCTTCCAGGCTGGTGCTGCTGAGATAACACCCGAGGAACCTGATCCGGTTAATACCGGCGTAGGGATTTGAGCCGCCTCTGCTGACAGCACAGCCTGTCGCCATCATGCTGCACTCAGATCCTTTGCCAATCCTTCCCTTACAGGAGCGCAAAGTGTTACATAAACTGACCAGAAATATTATTGCAGGCGGTCTTGCCGCGCTGTTCTCTTTCCAGGCGGCTGCGGATAACAGCAAACCGGTTCTGACTGTCTATACCTATGACTCATTTGTTGCTGAGTGGGGACCGGGACCGGAAATTAAGAAAAACTTTGAAGCACAATGCAACTGCGAACTGAAACTCGTCGGTCTGAGCGATGGCGTGACACTGCTGAACCGTCTGCGGATGGAAGGCAAAAAATCACAGGCAGATATCATCTTAGGTCTGGATAACAACCTGATGCAGGCGGCACTGGATACCGGTCTGTTTAAAGAGAGCAATGTTGATCAGTCAAAACTGGTTCTGCCGGTCAAATGGGAAAGTAAAACCTTTATTCCTTATGATTACGGCTGGTTTGCTTTTATCTACAACAAAGACACGCTGCCGAATCCGCCGAAAAGCATGAAAGAACTGCTTAACAGTGAACAGAAACTGACCATCATTTATCAGGACCCGCGCACCAGCACTCCGGGGCTGGGATTACTGCTGTGGATGGAAAAACTCTACGGCGATGACGTGGCAGCACAATGGGCCAACATGGCGAAAAAAACCCTGACAGTCACCAAAGGCTGGAGTGAATCCTACGGCCTGTTCCTGAAAGGGGAGGCGGATCTGGTACTGAGCTACACCTCGTCGCCGGGTTATCACATGCTGGCGGATAACAAAGACAATTATGCCGCGGCACTGTTTGAGGAAGGACACTATCTTCAGGTGGAAATGGCGGGCGTGCTGGCCTCCTCAAAACAACCGGTACTGGCTGAGCAGTTCATGCAATTTATGCTGACTCCGGATTTCCAGAAAACGCTGCCGACCACTAACTGGATGTATCCTGTGATTGATATGCCGCTGCCGCCGGTTTACGACAAAATGCCGAAACCGGCCAAAACACTGGAATTTGATGCCAAAGAAGTGGCGAAAGAGCGTAATCAGTGGATACGGATATGGCAAAACGCAGTCAGTCGCTGATTGGTGCATATCTGATACCGGGCACGCTGGCGTCCGGTCTCCTGCTGATTGTTGCTGTCAGCGCTTTCGGGGCGCAGTGGTTTAACACACCGGATACGGACTGGCAGCAGATTTGGGATGACAGCTATCTGTGGCATGTCGTCCGCTTTACCTTTTGGCAGGCTTTCTTATCTGCCCTGTTTTCCGTTATCCCGGCTGTTTTTCTGGCCCGTGCGCTCTGGCGACGCCGTTTCCCGGGGCGGACAATTTTCCTGCGGCTATGCGCGATGACACTGGTACTGCCCGTGCTGGTGGCCGTATTCGGTATTTTATCTGTCTACGGACGTAATGGCTGGCTGGCACATATTTCCGGTTTTCTGGAGCTGGACTATACCTTCTCCCCGTACGGGTTACAGGGCATTCTGCTGGCGCATATCTTCTTTAATATGCCGCTGGCTACCCGGATGCTGTATCAGCAGCTCGATAATATTGCCGCGGAGCAGAGGCAACTCGCCGCTCAGCTCAATATGAATGAATGGCAGCATTTCCGGATTGTGGAATGGCCTTATCTCCGGCGTCAGTTACTCCCGACTGCCGCACTGATTTTTATGCTCTGCTTTGCCAGTTTTGCCACGGTGCTCGCACTGGGCGGCGGCCCGGCGGCAACAACTATTGAACTGGCAATTTATCAGGCACTGAATTATGACTTTGATATCGGCCGTGCTGCGCTGCTGGCACTGATTCAGCTGGTGTGCTGTCTCGGGCTGGTGCTGGTCAGTCAGCGTCTGTCAGGGCATTTTTCTGTCGGATTCACCCAATCACTGCAATGGCGCAATCCGCAGGATACACCACTGCGCAAACTGGCTGACGGCCTGATCATCCTCTGTGCCCTGCTGTTCCTGCTGCCGCCGTTTTTTGCCATTATCACTGACGGCCTGAACCCGGGAGCGTTGCAGGTAGTGCAGCAACCGGCGCTGTGGCGGTCATTTTTCACCTCACTCGGTATTGCGCTGGCCTCGGGTTTTATCTGTGTGCTGCTGACCATGATGCTGCTGTGGAGCAGCCGTGAGCTGCGCCTGCGGCAGGCGGTCAGAGCGGGACAGGCCATGGAGCTTTCCGGGCTGGTTATCCTCGCGATGCCGGGAATTGTTCTGGCCACCGGGTTTTTCCTGCTGCTCAACAGCACGACCGGCATCACGGATTTAGGTTCGCTCCCTTACGGGCTGGTCATCCTGACCAATGCGCTGATGGCTGTTCCTTATGCACTGAAAGTGCTGGATAACCCGATGCGCGACCTGGCTGAACGCTATAACCCGCTCTGTCTCTCACTGAATATCAGCGGATTCAACCGGCTGAAACTGATTGAACTGCGGGCGCTGCGTAACCCGCTGGCACAGGCGGTGGCCTTTGCCAGCGTGCTGTCTGTCGGGGATTTTGGTGTGATAGCCCTGTTCGGTAATGAAGACTTCCGCACACTGCCGTTCTATCTTTATCAGCAGATCGGTGCTTACCGCAATGCGGATGCCGCCGTTACCGCACTGATTCTGTTTTTACTCTGTTTCGGGCTGTTTACCATTCTGGAACGTCTGCTGGGGAAACGCCCATGATTTATCTGGATCATATTCTTTACCGCTATCAGCAACAGACAATGAATTTTGATTTTTCGGTTACCGCCGGGGAGAAAATTGCCATCCTCGGCCCGAGCGGGGCGGGTAAAAGTACCCTGCTGTCACTGATTGCCGGCTTCCAGTTTGCCGAAAGCGGCACTATCCGGCTTAATGGCGAAGATCACACCCGGACACCACCCGCCATGCGCCCGGTGTCCATGCTGTTTCAGGAAAATAATCTGTTTGCTCACCTGACAGCGGAGCAGAATATCGCCCTCGGTTTTCATCCCGGCATGAAACTGAATGCAGAGCAGAAGGTACAACTGGTACAGATTGCTGAACAGGTTTCGCTGACACCACTACTAAAACGTCTGCCGTCACAGCTTTCCGGCGGCCAGCGTCAGCGGGTGGCACTGGCGAGGTGTCTGGTGCGCTCTCAGCCGGTTTTACTGCTGGATGAGCCTTTCTCCGCACTGGACCCGGCATTGCGCAATGAAATGCTGACCCTGCTGGAAACAATTTGTGCTTCACGGAAACTGACACTGATGATGGTATCCCACAATACAGATGACGCAGCCAGAATTGCCCCCCGCGCAATGGTGGTGGATAACGGCACCATTGCCTTTGACGGCAGCACCGCCGCCCTGATCAGCGGTAAAGTGCCGCAAGCCTGGCTCCTCGGTATCCGTCCGTAAACCGCACCTTAAATACTGTATATATCCACACCACTCTGCTATAGTTATTTTTTAATCAGCAGAACGGACAAAATGATGGCAGGGCACAACAATTTTCCCTCCCGTCAGGTGGCAGCACCGGCGGAAGCCGGTTTTATTCTGACCCGTCACTGGTCTGATACCCCGCGCGGTATTGCGGTCAGCTACTGGCTGGCGACGGATAACGGGCCGCGGCATGTCTCTGTTCCGCTGCAACAGGCTGTCGGCTTTGTCCCGCACCGGGAACTGGCGGAAAGCCGTCCGCTGATTAATAACATCCCCGGCGCCACACTGACGGCGCGCCCGCTGAAGGATTTTCATCAGGATGATGTCAGTGCTGTTTACTGCCGCCAGTACCGCCAGTTACAGCAACTGGAAAAACAGCTCGGCGAACAGCATCTGCACCTTTATGAAGCGGATATCCGCCCCTGTGAACGCTACCTGATGGAGCGCTTTATCACCGCTGCTGTCTGGGTACAGCCACAGGCGGATGGCCATGTTCTGATGAAGCCGCATCCGGATTACCGCCCGCCGCTGAAAATCGTGTCTCTGGATATCGAAACCACTGAATTCGGAGACCTGTACTCCATCGGACTCTCCGGTTGCGGAGCGGATACTGTTTTTATGCTCGGTCCGGAAAACGGCACACCACTGACCAATCCGGATTTCACACTGGAGTATGTCCCGCGCCGTCCTGATCTGCTTCACCGCCTGAATCAGTGGCTGGCAGAGCATGATCCGGACATGATAATCGGCTGGAGCCTGATCCAGTTTGATCTGCGCATTTTGCAGCGCCATGCGGAAAAGTATCAGATCCCGCTGATTTTCGGCCGTAATAATGCCCCGCTCTCCTGGCGGGAGCACGGCTTCAAACCCGGTCAATTTTTTGCCGGTGCCCCCGGACGGCTGATTATTGACGGCATCGATGCCCTGAAAGCCGCTACCTGGCAGTTCCCGTCTTTCAGTCTGGAGGCTGTGTCTCAGGCGCTGCTCGGAGAGGGTAAAGACAGCGATTCCCCGTATGACCGTATGGATGAAATCAACCGTCGTTTCCGTGAGGATAAACCGGCACTGGCACGTTATAACCTTCAGGACTGTCGTCTGGTCAGCCGGATTTTTGAACACACCCATCTGACGGAATTCCTGCTGGCGCGAGCCGCCGTAACCGGACTGGCACCGGATCGCATGGGCGGCTCGGTGGCCGCCTTTACTCATCTCTATCTGCCGCTGATGCACCGTAAAGGGTACGTCGCACCTGATCCCGGCGAAAAACCCGGCGAACCGATTCCGGGCGGTTTTGTGATGGATTCTGTCCCCGGATTATATGACTCTGTAGTGGTATTAGATTTCAAAAGCCTGTATCCCTCCATTATCCGAACCTTTCTGATTGATCCGATCGGCATGGTCGAAGGTCTTGCGGCACCGGAACACGCTGTTCCCGGGTTTAAGGGCGCGTATTTTTCCAGGGAAATAAACTGTCTGCCGGATATCGTCAACCGCATCTGGCATGAGCGGGACATGGCGAAACTGGCCGGAGATAAACCGCTGTCACAGGCACTGAAAATTATTATGAACGCGTTTTGTGGTGTTCTGGGTGCCGCCGGATGCCGTTTTTATGATCCGCGCCTGACATCCTCCGTCACCATGCGCGGGCACGATATCATGCGCAAAACCCGCATTATTATTGAATCTCTGGGTTATCAGGTCATTTATGGTGATACGGATTCCACCTTTGTCTGGCTGAAAAACGCTCACAGTGAAGCTGATGCGCAACGTATCGGGCGCTGGCTGGTAGAAGAGATCAATCAGTGGTGGCATACACATTTGCAGGATGAATACGGGCTGGCTTCTGCTCTGGAAATCGAGTACGAAACCCACTACCGGCGTTTTCTGATGCCGACGATCCGCGGAACAGACCTCGGCAGTAAAAAACGGTATGCGGGGCTTTCCGGGGATAAAATGGTTTTTCGCGGGCTGGAGACTGTCCGCAGTGACTGGACACCCCTTGCACAGCATTTCCAGCAAATCCTGTACCGGCTGATTTTCGATAAAATGCCGTACCAGCAGTTTATCCGCGATTATGTCCGTGACACACTCGCCGGCCGCTACGATGACCGGCTGGTTTACCGCAAGCGCCTGCGCCGCCCGCTGGCGGATTATCAGCGTAATGTGCCGCCTCATGTCAAAGCAGCCAGAATGGCAGATGAGTATAATGTCCGCATGAACCGGCCTCCGCAGTATCAGCGCGGAGCCGGGATAAGCTATATCATCACCCGCGCCGGACCGCAGCCGCTGGAAATTCTGACGGCACCGCCGGACTATGAGCATTACATTAATAAGCAACTGATGCCGATAGCCGATGCCATTCTGCCCTTCCTGGAGGATGACTTCACCACATTGTTAACCGGGCAATTATTGATACCATTTTAATTTTGCCATTTTACAGGTGACGATGCGGATCTTATGGATTAACATAGCGCCCCTTTACTGCTTTTAACACCGGAGCAGAATGATGCAGCTGACGCTGCTGCTCTGACTGGCGGTGTTTTTTCCGGTGAATACAACGCCGTTTTTGTATCACCGGTAATGATATCCACAGCATTTGTCTAATTAGCCCTGAATAACAGAATCGAGCCAAAAATATGCCGTTTACTCTTGGTCAACGCTGGATAAGCGATACTGAAAGCGAGCTCGGATTAGGTACAGTTGTATCTGTCGATGCCCGGATGATCACCCTTCTTTTCCCGGCTACCGGTGAAAACCGTCTCTATGCCGCAGCCGATGCCCCTATCACCCGTGTGATGTTCAACGAAGGGGATACCGTCACCAGTCACGAAGGCTGGCAGCTCAGTGTGACCGCCGTTGAAGAGAGCGACGGATTATTAACCTATACCGGGCAGCGTACTGATACCGGAGAAGATAATGTCCGCCTGCGCGAAGTGTTTCTCGACAGCAAACTGACATTCAATAAACCGCAGGATCGCCTGTTTGCCGGTCAGATTGACCGGATGGATCGCTTTGCACTGCGCTACCGCGCCCGTAAATTTCTGAGTGAAGAGTACCGCCGCGCCACCAGCGGCCTGCGCGGTATCCGCGCCAGTCTGATCCCGCATCAGCTGTTTATCGCCAATGAAGTCGGCAAGCGCCACGCACCGCGCGTCCTGCTGGCGGACGAAGTTGGTCTGGGTAAAACCATTGAAGCCGGGATGATTATCCATCAGCAGTTAATGGCCGGACGCGCCGAGCGTATCCTGGTTATCGTACCGGAAAGCCTCCAGTACCAGTGGCTGGTGGAAATGCTGCGCCGCTTCAATCTGCGTTTTTCGCTGTTCGATGACAGCCGTTATACCGAAGCACAGCACGAGAGTGACAACCCGTTTGAGACCGAACAGCTGGTATTGTGCTCACTGGATTTTGTCCGCAAAAGCAAACCGCGTTTTGAGCACCTTGCTGAAGCCGGCTGGGATATGCTGGTGGTGGATGAAGCACACCATCTGGTCTGGAGTGAAGACGCACCAAGCCGTGAGTATCAGGTGATTGAAACCCTGGCAGAAAGTATTCCGTCTGTACTGCTGCTGACCGCCACCCCGGAACAGCTGGGCATGGAGAGTCACTTTGCACGCCTGCGGCTGCTGGACCCGAACCGTTTCCATGACTTTGAAACCTTTGTTGACGAACAGCAGAAATATCAGCCGGTTGCCGATGCTGTCACGCTGCTGCTCGACCGCGCACCGCTGACCAAAGACCAGCAGAATGCCATTCATGACCTGATCACCGAACAGGATATTGAGCCGCTGCTGAAAGCCGCCAATACCGACAGTGAAGACGGCGAGAATGCCCGCCGCGAGCTTATCAGTATGCTGATGGACAGACACGGCACCAGCCGCCTGCTGTTCCGTAACACCCGTAACGGTGTGAAAGGCTTCCCGCGCCGCGAACTGAAAGCGATTAAAATGCCGCTGCCGGCACAGTATCAGACCGCCATTAAAGTTGCCGGGATTATGGGCAGCAAGAAAACCACCGAAGTCAAAGCCCGTGAGATGCTCTATCCGGAGCAGATTTATCAGGAATTTGAAGGCGAAAATGCCACCTGGTGGAACTTCGACCCGCGTGTTGAATGGCTGCTCGGCTTTCTGCTGGCAAACCGCAATGAAAAAGTGCTGGTGATTTGCGCCCAAGCCGCAACCGCCCTGCAACTGGAACAGGTATTGCGCGAGCGTGAAGGTATCCATGCTGCTGTTTTTCATGAAAATATGTCTCTGCTGGAACGCGACCGGGCTGCGGCCTACTTTGCCTCCGAAGAGCAAGGCGCACAAGTGCTGCTCTGCTCAGAAATCGGTTCTGAAGGGCGTAACTTCCAGTTTGCCAACCAGCTGGTGATGTTCGATCTGCCGTTTAACCCGGATCTGCTTGAACAGCGTATCGGGCGTCTCGACCGTATCGGCCAGAAACGCGATATTCAGATTAGCATTCCGTATCTGGAAAATACCGCACAAGCCGTGCTGCTGCGCTGGTTCCACGAGGGGCTGGACGCTTTTGAATATACCTGTCCGACCGGCCGCACCATCTACGATCGCTATTACGACAGACTGATTAACCTGATGGCAAATCCGTCAGATCTCAGTGATTTTGATGAGTTTATCGCCGAATGCCGTAAAACCCATGATGCCCTGAAACAGGAACTGGAACAGGGTCGTGACCGTCTGCTGGAAATGCATTCCAACGGCGGCGAAGCCGGTAATGAGCTGGCCGCTGAAATCGCGGATCAGGATGAAGATACCGAGCTGGTTACCTTTGCCCTGAATCTGTTTGATATTGTCGGCATCAACCAGGATGACCGCAGCGATAACATGATCGCCCTGACCCCTTCTGATCATATGCTGGTGCCGGATTTTCCGGGTCTGCCGGAAGACGGCTGCACCATCACTTTTAAACGTGAGCAGGCATTGTCCCGCGAGGATACCCAGTTTATCAGCTGGGAACACCCGATTATCCGCAACGGCCTGGATCTGATACTGTCCGGCGATACCGGCAGTTGTGCGGTATCGGTGCTGAAAAATAAAGCCCTGCCGGTCGGTACACTGCTGACAGAGCTGATTTATGTGGTAGAAGCCCAGGCGCCGAAAAATTTGCAGCTGACCCGCTTCCTGCCGCCGACACCGGTGCGCCTGCTGATGGACGTAAAAGGTAATAACCTGGCGTCTCAGGTGGAATTTGAGAGTTTTAACCGCCAGCTGAATGCCGTGAACCGCCATACCGGCAGTAAGTTTGTCAATGCTGTCCAAAATGAGGTGCATCAGGTTCTGCGTCTGTCCGAAGAGGTTATTGCCGGTGAGGCCCGTGAACGGATTACCGCAGCGAAAGCAATGGCAGATCAGCACCTTACTCTGGAGCATAACCGCCTGCTGGCACTGAGATCGGTTAACCCGAATATCCGTGATGATGAGCTTGATGCCATTGAAGAAGAACGTCAGCAAATCCTGTCACATCTGGACGATGCTAACTGGCGCCTTGATGCTATCCGCCTGATTGTCGTTTCGCATCAGTAACCTGTATCCCGGCAGAGAGTGTCTGCCGGGTCTCTCATTTGGTGATCCTCATGCTAATGGAACCCTACAACCCTCCCGCCGACCCCTGGCTGAATATTCTCTGGCAGGATGAAAGCATCATTGTGGTGAATAAACCAAGCGGATTGCTTTCCGTTCCCGGCCGGGCACCGGAACATAAAGACAGTGTGATGACGCGCATTCAGCGTGATTATCCTTCTGCTGAATCTGTTCATCGCCTTGATATGGCCACCAGCGGCATTATTGTGGTCGCACTGACCAAAGCGGCTGAGCGGGAGCTTAAACGTCAGTTCCGCGAACGGGAGCCGAAAAAAACCTATGTCGCCCGTGTATGGGGGCGGCTGGAGCCGGAAACCGGCATGGTGGATTTACCGCTGATTTGTGACTGGCCTAACCGGCCGAAACAGAAAGTGTGTTTTGAAACCGGCAAACCGGCTCAGACAGGTTATGAAGTGCTGGAATATGAGGAAAATGCCACCCGGGTAAGGCTGTTTCCGGTCACCGGACGCTCACATCAGTTACGGGTACATATGCTGGCGCTGGGACATCCGATTCTGGGCGACCGTTTTTATGCACACGATGATGCAAGAACCGCAGCGCCCCGGTTGCAGCTTCATGCAGAGGCGCTGTCTGTCACACATCCGGCAAACGGCAAGCCGATGCATTTTACTTGTAAATCAGAATTTTAGTGGATTAACACGGTCACCGAATTCATTGAGGCAAGAATCAGGCAAAGTGCTAATCCCGCAACTCCGATAAGAACACGGGTATTGGCCATGGATCATATCCTTAACATATTTAATAAAATATTTACGTAATTTTTCAACCACATTTATATTTTATAGCAATGATATGAAAAGAATATGATCCGCCCTGCACTTTCCCGGCAACACGTTTTACACCTTAAAAACAGCATTAAACCAGATTATTTAAAGCCTTTCTCTTTTTTAATGAGATCATATGCTGCCTGGATAGATTGCGCTTTCTCTTTCGCCAGTTCCATCATTTCCGGTGGTAATCCTTTCGCCACCAGTTTATCGGGGTGATGCTCACTCATCAGCTTGCGGTAAGCACGTTTGATGACTGTGCTGTCATCACTTTCTTTCACACCCAGCACCCGGTAAGCTGCGGCAAGGTCTGCGGTCTGATCACGGTAATAACCCTGCTGAGACTGCTGCTGCCGGTTACTACTCTGTGCCCCGCCGTGCATCTGCGCCTGCATCATCGCCAGCACATTTTCAAACTGATGGCGCGGGATACCCAGCTCTTCGGCAATCACCAGAAGCACCTGCCGCTCGTTCGGATGCAGTTCCCCGTCACCGAACGCTGCCTGGATCTGGATTTCCAGAAACATGCGCAGCAAATCCGCCCGCCCGTAGCAGGCACGGCGTAACTGACGCAATGCATCACGCAGCGGGAAACCGGCTGCTTTACCTTCACGGAACGCATTCTGAGCCAGTGTCCGCGCACTGCCGTGCAGCTGCATGCGATCCATCAGGGCAGTAGCCAGATAAATATCAGATTCTGTTACACGGCCTTTTGATTTGGTCAGATGCCCGAGAATCTGAAAGGTGGTAGTGAAAAAGAGTGCCTGCCTGGACTGATTATTGCTGAATGAGCCGCCTGATTGCTGACTGCGGACTTTATCAATCGCATGACCAATAAGAAAACCGAGAAAAATACCCCAAAAACCGGCCCCGGATGCCATGCCTAATAAAATTCCGATGATTTTTCCCAAATAGTGCATATACTCCTCAATTCAACAATGCCCTTGGCGCAATTTTGCATTATCATACTACCCATTCTGTACGATGCCTAACGCCATTTGGATACGTGAACGTGTTTCACGCGCGCTCTTTTTTCGTGTAAATTAGGCCTTTGGCGTTCGGGCAATGTGCTACCGAGGACGGAATTGTAGACATACTTATGAAGAAGAGTTATCCAACCCTGCTGGCCACCATTATCTGGACAGCACTATACAGTCAGGCTGCACAAGCCGCCACACTTGCCGAGCAGTGTATGCAGGGCGTTCCTGTGTATGACGAGCCGGTTGTTGACGGGAAAGCCGGTGATTTTCCTGTCAATATCACCGCAGAAGGTATGTCAGGCGAATATCCGCGCGCGGTAAAATATGCCGGTGGTGTCGATATCCGCTCAGGTAACCAGAATCTGAAAGCGGATGAAGTGGAAGTTACTCAGAGCGGCGAAGAAACCGATCCTGTGCGCATTGCGACAGCAACCGGTGATGTCCGCTATTCTGATCCGCAAATTCGTCTGAAAGGACCTAAAGCCTGGCTGAATCTCAATAACAATGATGCTGATGTTGAGAAAGGCGATTACCAGATGGTCGGCCGCCAGGGTCGCGGTGACGCCGACAAAATGAAGCTTCGCGGCGAAAACCGTTATACCATCCTCGAAAACGGGATCTTTACCTCCTGTCTGCTGGGCAATGACAGCTGGAGTGTCAAAGGTTCGGAAGTCATTATTGACCGGGATGAGCAGGTTGCGGAAATCTGGAACGCCCGCTTCCGTATCGCTAATATCCCGGTATTTTACAGCCCGTATCTCCAGTTACCGATCGGTGATAAACGCCGCTCCGGTTTTCTGATCCCGAACGGCAGCTATTCCAAATCATCCGGCCTGGAATTTACCCTGCCGTATTACTGGAACATCGCCCCGAATTACGATGCCACCATCACGCCGCATTATTTCAGTAAACGCGGTCTGAAAATGGATAATGAATTCCGTTACCTGACACAGTTTGGTGCAGGCACACTGGCATTTGATTTCCTGCTTGATGACAAGCAATACAAGAAAGACAAAGAAGCCGCCGGTAATGCAGAATGGGCAAAACGTGACTCGAATGACCGCTGGTTATTCTACTGGGGTCACAGCGGGTCGTTTGCACAGGACTGGTGGTTCTCTTCTGATTACACCAAAGTCAGCGACTCTCGCTATTTTACTGATTTTACATCCGCTTACGGTAACTCTACTGACGGCTATGCCACGCAAAAACTGGCTGTTGGTATCCGTAAATCAAACTGGAACGCCACCGTAACTGCCAAACAGTTCCAGATCCTGACCAACAATGATAACGCGACATCCTACCGTGCTGAGCCGCAGTTGGATCTCAACTATTATAAAAATGACCTGGGTGTGTTTGATTTCCGTACCTATGGTCAGGTTGCCCGTTTTACCAGCGTGGGTAAAAATAATCCGGATGCCGTCCGTATTCATGCGGAACCGACCATCAGTATGCCGCTGTCTAACGGCTGGGCCAGCTTCAATACCGAAGCGAAGCTGATGGCGACCCATTATGATCAGGATATTCCGGAGTCACTGAATAACTCCGAGCTGGAAAAAAATGTTACCCGTGTGCTGCCGCAATTTAAAGCTGATGCGAAGATGATCTTCGAGCGGCCGATGTTCTTTAATGAGAACTTCACCCAGACATTAGAGCCGCGTGCACAGTATCTGTATGTCCCGTATAAAAACCAGGACAACATCAATAACTTCGACTCCACTCTGATGCAGTCCAGCTACAGCGGTCTGTTCCGTGACCGCATGTACAGTGGTCTGGACCGTATTGCGTCCGCCAATCAGGTGACCACCGGGGTGACCAGCCGGATTTATGATGATGAATTAGTTGAACGATTTAACGTTTCTGTGGGTCAAATCTACTACTTTGGACGTCCGCGTACCGGTAAAATTACCGTTGTGGATGAGAAAGACGAAACCGGCTCGATGGTCTGGGCAGGTGATTCTATGTGGCGTTATAACGACAACTGGGGTCTGAAAGGCGGCATTCAGTATGACCGCCGTCTGGGCAGTGTCTCTATGTCAAATGCCACGATGGAATACCGTCAGGATGCCGAGCGTCTGATCCAGCTGAATTACCGCTATGTGGATCGCGATTATATTCAGGCGATGCGCCAGCATACTCAGTATGGTAAAGATTATGTCGCACCGCCGAACCAGAAAGGTATCTCTCAGGTCGGTATCGTTGCCAGCTGGCCGATTGCGGAGCAGTGGGCATTTGTCGGTCAGTATTACTATGACACCAAAGAGAGCCAGCCGGCCAGCCAGTTAGTCGGCCTGCAATATAATACCTGCTGCTGGGCGGCAAACGTCGGTTACGAACGTAAGATTATCGACTGGAAAAATGATGCCAGTGAATATGACAATAAACTGACGTTTAATATCGAATTACGCGGCATGAGCAGTAATTACAGTCTGGGCAGCCAGAAAATGCTTGAGCGCGGTATTCTGCCGTATGTTCCGGCATTTTAACCGCCTGAGCTGACACAATTTTCACATGCCGTACCTGCAGTACGGCGACACGAAACATGATGGGATACTTATGAAAAACTGGAGAACACTCATTCTCGGCCTGATGTTCACGGCAAGCACAGCATCATTTGCAGCACCGCAGCAGCTTGATAAAGTCGCGGCAGTGGTCAATAACGGTGTGGTTCTGGAGAGTGATGTCAATAATATGCTTCAGACTGTCACCATGAATGCCCGCAATGCCGGTCAGCAGATTCCGGATCAGGCAACATTACGTCAGCAGATTCTTGAACGTCTTATCATGGACAATATCGTGATGCAGATGGCCGGACAGATGCAAATTACTATCCCTGACCAGGCTGTTGATGGTGCTATCGAAGATATCGCCCGTCAGAATAATATGACACCGGCTCAGATGAAAGAGCGTCTCAAGCGCGACGGTATGAGCTATGACAAATACCGCAGCGATATCCGCAAAGAAATGATGATGGCGGAAGTCCGTAATAACGAAGTCCGCCGTCGTGTGGTGATTCTGCCGCAGGAAGTTGAGTCCCTGGCAAACCTGATCAGTACCCAGAATGCTGCGGATACTGAACTGAACATCAGTCACATCCTGATCCCGCTGCCGGAGAACCCGACAGAAGCGCAGATGAATACCGCGAAAGAAAAAGTCACCACCATCATGAATGAACTTCAGGGTGGCGCGGATTTCGGTAAACTGGCGATTACCTATTCTGCGGACCCGCAGGCGCTGAAAGGCGGAAATATGGGCTGGAGCCGTTTACAGGAACTGCCTGGTCTGTTTGCCGAGCGTCTTCAGTCTGCCAAAAGCGGGGAGATTGTCGGGCCGGTACGTTCCGGTGTCGGCTTCCATATTCTGCGTGTGAATGAAATCCGCGGAAACAGTCAGCCGATTTCTGTAACTGAAGTGAAAGCCCGTCATATTCTTATCAAACCATCGCCGGTAATGACCGATGAGCAGGCACGCAGCAAACTGCAACAGATTACCTCTGATGTGAAAAGCGGTAAAACCACCTTTGACGCTGCGGCAAAACAATTCTCAGAAGATCCGGGCTCTGCCCTGCGCGGTGGCGAATTAGGCTGGTCAATGCCTGATATCTACGACCCTGCTTTCCGTGATGCACTGATGAAACTGAAAAAAGGCGAACTGAGTCAGCCTGTCCGTTCATCTTTCGGCTGGCACCTGATCCAGCTTGAAGATACCCGCAACGTGGATAAGACCGAAGCGGCTCAGAAAGATCGCGCCTACCGTATGCTGTTTAACCGTAAATTCAGCGAAGAATTACAGAGCTGGATGCAGGAACAGCGCGCCGGCGCTTATGTGGAAATTTTAGATGGCAGTAACAAATAAGCTGAAACCTGTCGTTATTACCCCCGGCGAACCTGCCGGGGTTGGTCCTGACCTGACAGTCGCGCTGGCACAGCGCGACTGGCCGGTAAAACTGGTGGTTTGTGCCGATCCGCAACTGATGCAGCAACGCGCACACGCCCTGTCACTGCCGCTCACCCTTGAACCTTATTCACCGGATACCGCCTGTCAGCCGCAACGCGCCGGAACACTGACCATTCTGCCTGTTGAACTGAAAACCCCGGCGGTTGCCGGTGAGCTTAACGTGGTAAATGCCGCCTATGTGACCGACACACTGACACGTGCCTGTGACGGCTGTTTACAGGGGGAATTCGGGGCACTAATCACAGGGCCGGTGCATAAAGGCATTATTAACGATGCAGGCATCCCGTTTATCGGCCATACCGAGTTTTTCGCTGACCGCAGTCACTGCAAACGCGTAGTGATGATGCTGGCCACCGAAGAAATGCGGGTGGCGCTGGCGACCACACATCTGCCGATCTTACAGGTTCCGGCCGCTGTTGACCGTACCTGCCTGCATGAAGTGATCACTATTCTCAATCATGACCTGCGCACAAAATTCGATATTGCACAGCCGCATATTATCGTCTGTGGTCTGAACCCGCACGCGGGTGAAGGCGGGCATATGGGGCATGAAGAGATAGACACCATTATCCCGGCACTTGATGCGCTGCGGGCACAGGGTATTTCCCTGGAAGGTCCGCTGCCGGCAGATACCCTGTTCCAGCCTAAATACCTGGAGCGCGCGGATGCCGTGCTCGCCATGTATCACGATCAGGGCCTTCCTGTGCTAAAATATCAGGGATTCGGCCGTGCCGTGAATATCACGCTGGGACTGCCGTTTATCCGGACCTCTGTCGACCACGGCACAGCCCTGGAACTGGCAGGTACCGGCAAAGCAGATGTGGGTAGTTTTATCACCGCATTAAATTTAGCGATTACAATGATTAAAAACAGTCAATGAATACACGAGTCCATCAGGGGCATTTTGCCCGTAAACGTTTCGGGCAGAACTTCTTAACCGATCAATTTATTATCGACGGCATTGTCGCGTCGATTAACCCGCAACCCGGCCAGGCGATTGTTGAAATCGGGCCGGGACTGGCTGCACTGACTGAGCCGGTCGCCGATCGCATGGACAAAATGACGGTCATTGAAATCGACCGTGATCTGGCCGCGCGTCTGGCCAGCCATCCGTTTTTACAGAGCAAACTGACGATTATTCAGCAGGATGCCATGACCGTAGACTTCACGGCGCTGGCACAGGAGCGCGGTCAGCCTCTGCGCGTGTTCGGGAACCTGCCGTACAATATCTCCACGCCGCTGATGTTTCATCTGTTCACTTTCACTAACGCAATCAGTGACATGAACTTTATGCTGCAAAAAGAAGTGGTTAACCGTCTGGTTGCCGGTCCGGGCAGTAAAACATACGGCCGTCTGAGTGTCATGGCGCAGTACTACTGCCAGGTTGTACCGGTTCTGGATGTGCCGCCGACGGCATTCCGTCCGGCGCCGAAGGTGGATTCAGCCGTTGTCCGTCTGATCCCGCACCGCGAAAACCCGTATGTACTGAAAGATGTCGCACTGCTCAGCCGTGTGACCACTCAGGCCTTTAACCAGCGCCGCAAAACGATCCGCAACAGCTTAGGTGATCTGTTCAGTCCTGAAACACTGACTGAGCTGGGTATTGATCCGGGCACCCGTGCAGAAAATATCAGTGTTGCGCAATACTGTCTGATGGCTAATTACCTGGCGGAGCATCCTGCCTCATAGGGGATTCATCATGAATAACGACCCGAGAATTTGTATTCAGGTTCAGAGTGTGTATATCGAAAGCCAGTCTGAACCGGATGCGGAACGCTATGTTTTTGCGTATACCGTTTCTATCCGCAACCTGGGTCGTGATCCTGTGCAGCTCATCAGCCGCTACTGGCGTATCACCAACAGCGAAGGCCGCCAGACAGAAGTTCAGGGGGAAGGTGTCATCGGTGAACAACCGGTGATCCTGCCCGGTGAAGAATATCGTTATACCAGCGGCACAGTCCTGGAAACACCGCTGGGCACCATGGAAGGTTACTACACTATGGTGGATCACGAGGGTGCGGATTTCATCAGTGAGATCCCTGTTTTCCGGCTCGCAATACCAACCTTTATTCACTGATTCTCTATGGCAACCTATCTTATCGGCGATGTTCACGGCTGTTACCGTGAACTTCGCGCATTACTGGCTCAGGCTGATTTTGATCCGCAGGCTGATACCCTGTGGCTGACCGGCGATCTGGTCGCCCGCGGCCCGGATTCTCTGGATGTCCTTCGTTATGTCAAAAGCCTGGGTGACTGCGTCAGGCTGGTACTCGGCAATCATGACCTGCACCTGCTGGGTATCTACGCAGGGATCAGCCGTAATAAACCGCGTGATCATCTGAATCAACTGCTCAGTGCGCCGGATCTGGATGAGCTGATCAACTGGCTGCGCCGCCAGCCGATGTTACAGGTTGATCATGAGAAAAAACTGGTCATGGCGCACGCCGGGATCACCCCGCAGTGGGATCTGGATACCGCCGTCATCTGTGCACGTGAAGTGGAAGCGGTTCTCAGCAGTGATACCTACCCGCTGTTTATTAATGCCATGTATGGTGATTTACCGAATGACTGGTCACCTTCCCTGACCGGCCTGCCGCGCCTGCGTTTTTCCACCAATGCGCTGACCCGGATGCGTTACTGCTTCCCGGGCGGACAATTGGATATGGTCTGCAAAGATAAACCGGATCAGGTTTCCGCACCGCTGAAACCCTGGTTTGCCCTGCCGTCAAAACTGCCGGAAGGCTACAGTGTGGCTTTTGGCCACTGGGCTTCACTGGAAGGTAAAGGCGCGCCACGCGGCATTTATGCACTGGATACCGGCTGCTGCTGGGGCGGACAGCTCACCATGCTGCGCTGGGAAGATCGCTGCTATTTCTGGCAGGAATCTTTTGCAGTACGGGATAAGGATGATGACTGACCGGTCATCCGGAGCAGACAAAAAAAAGCAGAGCCGGCGGCTCTGCTTTTTTTTATTAATATGATTTATGAAATAATACAAATCAACTGATTAATCAGCTCTTGCGGCGCTCTAAGATTTCAAAGCAGAAACCGTGAGAGTTTGCTTCATCGGCATCATGATATTCCATAAACACGGAGTCCCACTCATCCGGCTCATAGTCCGGGAAGTAAGTATCTCCGCTGACTTCCGCATCAACGTGTGTCAGATATAAACGATCCGCCAGCGGCAGGAATTGTCCGTAGACTTTACCACCGCCCATCACCATGATTTCGCCGTCAGTTTCTTTCTGTGCAATCGCCAGCGCTTCTTCCACAGACTTAGCCCAGACCACGCGGTCATCATTGCCCGGCGTACGGCTGAGCACGATGTTGAGGCGATCCGGCAGGGGACGGCCAATAGATTCATAAGTCACACGACCCATGATCACCGGTTTATTTACCGTATTACGTTTAAACCATGCCAGGTCTTCCGGCAGTGTCCATGGCATCGCATTTTCCATGCCAATAACCCGATCCATAGCTAAAGCAGCGATCAAGCTAATGTTCATTCATTTCACCTTAAGGCTGAGAGAAATTTTGTCGTCACTATACGTAAACTACTCAATGCCGTCGACTGAATTCCGTGTTTCATCAATACAAATAATTTATTTGTCTTCACACTTGAAGGTGAGTCATACTTTTAATCTGCATTCAGGTCTTTTTCAGCAAGGATATACCACATGTATGACGCCACTCTGATGGTTACCACCATCGCTGCGCTCGGTATGATCTCACCGGGCCCGGATTTCTTTCTGATTGTGAAAAACGCAACCCGTTATCAGCGTGCTGCCGCGATGATGACCGCGCTGGGTGTGTTGTCCGCGATCGCCGTTCACATGACCTACTGCGTGGCAGGACTTGCTGTGATCATTACCACAACACCGTGGCTGTTTATGATCCTCAAATATGCCGGGGCGGCTTATCTTATCTGGATAGGGATCAACAGCCTGCTGGCACGGGCCGGACATACCCTTGATACCGGAGACGGCTCGCATCAGCACGTCTCCTTTAAGAAAGCGTTTATCCAGGGATTTCTCTGTAATCTGCTGAACCCGAAAGCGACACTCTTCTTCCTTGCTATTTTTACTCAGGTACTGGATATCAATTCCGGATTTGGTGAAAAACTCTGGTATGCTGCTATTGTAATGGGACTGGCGGTGGTTTACTGGCCATCTCTGGTACTGCTGATTCAGAGTGCGCCGGTACGCCGCGGATTGGCGGGGATTCAGAAGTATATCGATAAAGTCCTTGGCGTCGTCCTGATTGGCTTTGGCGTCCGGGTCGCAATGAGCTGATGATAATGATAATGAAAACAGATAAATACACTTTTCAGCCGGAATTTCAGGATGTGATACAGGATGCAGTACAGTCCCTGTGCACTGCACTGCCGGGCGTTTTGCACAGTATCTATGTTTACGGCAGTGTGGCGGAAGGCCGCGCTGTCCCGGGTCGTTCTGATCTGGATTTAACCCTGGTTCTGCACCGGCCGCTCAGTGCGGCGGAAAAAACCATTCTCCGTTGTCTGGATACAGCACTGACCGCCCGCCACAGCAGTATATCCAAAATAGGATTTGATACCGGCCTGCTGTCAGAAGCCACGTCTGCGGAAGAGCAGCCGGTCTGGTCTTACTGGCTGGCACATTTTTGTCTGCCGGTCTGGGGCGATGACCTGACACTGAAGTTGCCGGTCGTGACACTTAATCGTGAGATTATACACGGCATTAACGGTGATTTTCCGGTACTGGTCCGCACCAATCTGATGCAGTTACAGAAAAGCCCGCCGCTGGCGGAAATCCGGCGGATAAAGCGCGAAACCGCGCGACGTCTGCTGCGAGCCACGGCACTGGTATGGAATGATTATGAAACCTGCACTTATCCGCTGCCGCTGCCGCAGATGGCCGGAAAAGCCATTGCGCTGTATCCGGAAAAACGCCACGCGATCACCTTCCTGCTGGGACAGACCGCAGAGCCGGATACCGGAATTATTCAGTTTATCGCCGTTGCCGGGACATTCTCCCGCTGGCTGCGTGATGAAGAAAAACGGCTGCTGAGCCGCTGAAAAACCATAAAAAAGCCGCTGATTATTCAGCGGCTTTTTTATTTATGACCTTTTAATACTGGGAGGACGGTTCAATTTCCAGCTGCCCGGTAACCCCTCTGTCTGCCTGTTCAAGGAACTGGCTGTAATAGAAGAACGGGAAGTGGGAATAAGACGGCTGCATCATCTGCACCAGTAATTCACTGCGCCCGTCAACCCAGACCGTGTCTTTCCAGCCGTAATCCTGCGGCTGCGGAGACTGGCCGTTATGATTGATCACCTTAAAGCGGACACCACTGATATGGAACGGCTGCGGTGTATCGGTTGTGACAACCCAGCGCTCCCAGTTGCCCTGCTGCGTGCGGATATCAGTGCGGCTCATATCCCACATCGCACCGTTAATACCCGGTGGTGACAAACTGAGTGACACATCGCGGTTACGGACGCCGGTCGTAATTTGTGTCGGATCCTGAATCAGCGTGGCCGGTAAATTATCTGTCACCAGCGAAATCAGGCCGGTGGCACGGATCGTCAGTACATTGGTATTCACCAGCGTGTTTGATGTTTCGAACAGGCTTTTAAAACGCTCAGTCAGGGTGGCAGATTCCCCGGCCGTAATCGTCAGCGTTTCTGTTTTTGACATATCGATCAGCACTTCACGCCGCTCGCCCGGCGACAGTGACAATACCTCAACCGCCACCGGTGACGGCAGCAGGCCCTGATCAGACGCAATCATATAGAACGGACGGCCGTCACTGAGTTTCAGTTCAAAGCGGCGGGCGTTTGCGGCATTAACCATACGCAGCCTGATCCAGCCTTTTGACACTTCCAGATACGGATCTTCCGCGCCGTTGACGATCAGCCGGTCACCGGTAAACATACCGCCCTCTTCTGTGCGGTACTCCGGAGAACCGAAGGAATCCAGGCGCTTATCCTGAATGATCAGCGGGAAATCATTAACACCGTACTCTTTCGGCAGCGGCAGATTACGGCTTTCCTCGTCATCCACAATCCACATCCCGGCGAGCCCGTTATAAACGTGCGGTGCCATCCGGTTAGGGGTATTCGCGTGATACCAGCAGGTTGCTGCCGGCTGACGTACCGGGATCACCGGCGACCACTCCGTATTCGGTGAAATCAGACGCGCTGCTCCCCCGGCGACCGTGCCCGGCACCAGCAACCCGCTGACATTAACTGCAACCGGCTCAGACAGCCGGTTACTATATATCATTTTGATATCATCGCCATTGCGGACACGGATGGTCGGCCCGAGATAACGGCCGTTAAAACCCCAGACACTGGCCTGATTTTTACCGTTAAATGACCAGTGCGTGCGCTGCATCGTCAGAAACAGCGGCTGTCCGTTACGGCTTTCCAGCAATGGCGGAACAGGTAACGGCTGACTGCCGGCCTCATCTTCCGCGCGGACAGACAGAGGCAGTGAACCTAAACACACAGCTAAGCCGGATGCTTGAATAAACCGGCGCCGACTCAGTGTCATAGCATCTCCGAAAAAAACGTTTCCATGATTTTTATGATTTGTGCCGAACACCCGTATGCCGGTGAGCAGACAGAGACATCCGTGTTTTCTTTAATGACAGGCATACGCTTAACAACGGAGTGTTAAGTGTATGATATAGCGGATGAAGAGCAATTCCTAAACTTATCTATGATAAGTTGCAAAATAATAAGGCCGGTATTGTATGAAGGACGTAATAATCACGGAGATTAAGCGTCTTTGCGACCCTTTTGTTTTTCCATTTCAATCACTTCCTTATCCAGCTCCGCGATACGCTTGATCATCATCTGCCGGCAGTCTTCTGCCAGTTCACGCACCTGTTCACGGGTATATTTCGAGGTATCGATCGGCGGCAGCATTTCCACAATCACCACGCCGTTATTCCAGCGGTTCAGTTTAACGCGCCCCTGAGTGGTGGATACACACACCGGCACCACCGGCACACCGGCGGCCATCGCCGCATGGAAAGCACCGGTTTTAAACGGCAGCATACCGCGGTCGCGGCTGCGCGTGCCTTCCGGGAACATCCAGACAGAAATGTTGCGCTTTTTAATCTGATCCGCTACCTGGGTAATAGTGTTGTGCGCTTTGCTGCGGTTACCCCGGTCAATCAGGATATTCCCCGAAATCCAGTACAGCTGACCAAAGAACGGGATCCAAATCAGGCTGCGTTTACCAACAGTCACCGTGCGCGGCTGCACCGCATTGGACATGGTGATCATATCGTAGTTGTTCTGGTGGTTCCCCACATATACACAGGAGCCGTAATGCTTTGCTTCTTCCGGAATGCGGTACACCATTTTGATGCCGAAAACATGGGAAAGCTTGCCGTACATACGGCCGAAAGTCATCACATGCTTCGGGTTACGCGGGCTGGTCAGACAGATCAGAATGCCTGCCAGACTACCGAAAATACAATAAATAATAACGATGATGATACGTAAAATGGCTAACATGCGTCCCCCGCAAAATGGCCTTTTAAGAAAAGCGGGGCAATCATTGCCCCGTGAATATTATCACTGTTAATACCGGATATTACGCCTTCGGCTCCGGTTCAGAAATATCAATCCGTTCGATCTTTTTCTGCATACCACGCGGCAGTGCAGTGCCGCGGCGTCCGCGCTCAGCACGGAATTTTTGCAGATCTTCCGGACGCAGCGTCAGTTTACGCTTACCGAAATGCAGTGTCACACTGGCATCCGGCCGGATCACAAACAGATGCGCCAGACCATCTTCACCGGCTGCGGCGGCCGCAGAGGTAATGGAGATAATCTTGTTCCCCTTCCCTTTTGATAACTGCGGCAGAGAGCCGACAGGGAATAACAGCATCCGTCCTTCCTGCGATACTGCCAGCAGAAGGTCGTTCTCCTCGTCATTCACCTCAATCGGCGTCATCGCTTTCGCGTTATCCGGCAGTGTGATCAGCAGTTTCCCGGCTTTATTTTTCGCCACCAGATCACTGAATGTACAGATAAACCCGTAACCGGCATCCGAGGCCATGAGGTACTTCTGATTTTCATCATTCATCAGCACCTGTTCAAAAACAGCCCCCGGCGGCGGTGTCAGTTTGCCGGTCAGCGGTTCGCCCTGACCACGGGCTCCCGGCAGTTCCAGCGGGTCGAGCGAATAACTGCGCCCGGTGGAATCAAGGAACACCACCGGCTGATTACTTTTACCCCGCGCAGCGCCGAGGAACGTATCGCCTGCTTTGTAGTTCATACCGGACGGATCGATATCATGACCTTTGGCGCTGCGCACCCAGCCCATCTGTGACAACACAACCGTCAGCGGCTCAGACGGCAGAATATCATGTTCGCTCATGGCTTTCGCCTCTTCGCGCTCATTGAGCGGGGAGCGGCGATCGTCACCGTACTGTTTCGCGTCTTCTTCGAACTCTTTTTTCAGCAGCGTATTCATGCGGCGCTCAGAGCCGAGGATTGCCTGTAATTTATCCCGTTCTTTGGCCAGATCATCCTGCTCGCCGCGGATTTTCATCTCTTCGAGTTTGGCCAAATGGCGTAATTTCAGTTCGAGGATCGCTTCCGCCTGAGTATCACTCAGCCCGAAACGATCCATCAGCACCGGCTTCGGCTCATCTTCCGCGCGGATAATTTCAATCACTTCATCAATATTGAGATACGCGAGCAGCAAACCGTCAAGAATATGCAGACGGCGCAGCACTTTTTCCAGCCGGTGGTTCAGGCGGCGGCGCACGGTTTCGCGGCGGTAAACCAGCCATTCATTGAGGATCTCAATCAGCCCTTTGACCGCCGGACGTCCGTCCAGACCGATCATATTCAGGTTGATGCGGTAACTTCTTTCCAGATCCGTGGTCGCGAACAGATGTGTCATCACCTGCTCAAGATCGATCCGGTTACTGCGCGGCACAACCACCAGCCGGGTCGGATTTTCATGATCTGACTCATCACGCAGATCTTCCATCATCGGCAGCTTTTTCGCCCGCATCTGCGCAGCTATCTGCTCAAGCACTTTCGCGCCGGAAACCTGGTGCGGCAGCGCGGTGATCACCGCATTACCGTCTTCCGTTGTCCACACGGCGCGCATACGCACAGAACCACGGCCGGATTTATAGATCTTACGGATATCTTCCGGCCCGGTGATGATTTCCGCTTCTGTCGGATAATCCGGGCCCGGGATAAACGTCATCGCCTCTTCGAGAGACAGTGATGGTTTGTCGATCAGCGCCAGCAGTGCACCCGTGACTTCGCGGGCGTTATGCGGCGGAATATCGGTTGCCATACCGACCGCAATCCCGGTGGTACCGTTGAGCAGAATGTTCGGCAGACGCGCCGGTAACATTTTCGGCTCCTGCATGGTGCCGTCAAAATTCGGTACCCAGTCTGCGGTACCGTGTCCCAGTTCACTGAGCAATATTTCCGCATATTTGGACAGGCGCGATTCGGTATAACGCATGGCAGCGAAGGATTTCGGATCATCCGGTGCCCCCCAGTTCCCCTGTCCGTCCACCAGCGGGTAGCGGTAAGAGAACGGCTGCGCCATCAGTACCATCGCCTCATAACAGGCGCTGTCGCCGTGCGGATGGTATTTACCCAGCACGTCACCGACAGTACGGGCGGATTTTTTGTATTTGGCGGAATTGCTTAACCCCAGCTCCGACATAGCATACACGATACGCCGCTGAACCGGTTTTAACCCGTCGCCGATAAAAGGGAGTGCCCTGTCCATGATGACGTACATGGAATAGTTGAGGTAGGCATTCTCTGTAAAATTATGAAGCGGCTGGCGCTCCACACCGTCATGAGTAATTTCACTCATTTACTCTGTTCCTCTGACCTTTTGTGCCGTCACGGGTGACATCACACATCCAATTCCACCCGATCGCCTTTTTCCTGCAACCAGTTCCGGCGATCTTCCGCACGTTTCTTCCCGAGGAGCATATCCATCACCGACATCGTTTCCTGATAATTTTCCTCACTGATAGTGAGCTGTACCAGACGCCGGGTATTCGGATCCAGGGTCGTTTCACGCAACTGACCGGGGTTCATTTCCCCCAGCCCTTTAAAACGCTGCACATTTGGTTTGCCGCGCTTGCGGCTCAGTTTATCCAGAATTCCATTTTTCTCACTCTCATCAAGGGCATAATGCACCTCTTTGCCGAGATCGATACGATAGAGCGGCGGCATTGCCATGTAGACATGACCGGCTTTCACCAGCGCCGGGAAGTGACGCACAAACAGCGCGCACAGCAGCGTGGCGATATGCAGCCCGTCCGAGTCCGCATCCGCGAGGATACAGACTTTGCCGTAACGCAGGGTGCTTAAATCGTCGCTGTCCGGATCGATACCGATAGCCACGGAAATATCATGTACTTCCTGAGAAGCCAGTACTTCATCCGAAGAAACTTCCCACGTATTCAGTATTTTACCGCGCAGCGGCATAATAGCCTGGAATTCGCGGTCACGTGCCTGTTTAGCTGAGCCGCCCGCCGAGTCCCCTTCCACCAGAAACAATTCAGTCTGATTCAGATCCTGGGATGAGCAGTCCGCCAGTTTCCCGGGCAGCGCCGGGCCTGATGTCAGTTTTTTGCGCACCACTTTTTTGGCGGCACGCAGACGTCGCTGGGCGCTGGCAATCGCCAGTTCCGCCAGCTGTTCCGCAGCCTGTACGTTCTGGTTGAGCCACAGGCTGAAAGCATCTTTGACCACGCCGCTGACAAACGCCGCGCACTGACGTGATGAGAGGCGTTCTTTGGTCTGACCGGCGAACTGCGGATCCTGCATTTTTACAGAGAGCACATAGGCACAGCGCTCCCAGATATCATCGGCGGATAACTTCACGCCGCGCGGCAGGATGTTGCGGAATTCACAAAATTCACGGATACCGTCGAGCAGTCCCTGGCGCAGGCCATTGGCATGGGTTCCGCCCAGCGGGGTCGGGATCAGGTTGACATAGCTTTCGGTCAGCAGTTCACCACCTTCCGGCAGCCACAGCAGTGCCCAGTCCACCTGTTCATTATCCCCGGCATGCTTGCCGGTAAACGCCGCTTCCGGCAATGTCACCAGGCCGTTAACGTTTTCCATCAGATAATCGGTCAGACCATCCTGATAGCACCAGCGCTGTTCGGTGTCGTTCACATTATCTTTGAAAAGGATCTCAACGCCCGGGCACAGCACGGCTTTGGCTTTCAGCAGGTGCACCAGCCGGGAGACAGAGAAGCGCGGACTGTCAAAAAACTGCTCATCCGGCCAGAAATGTACACTGGTGCCGGTATTGCGTTTGCCGCACTGCCCGATGACAGCCAGTTCACTGACTTTGTCACCATTTTCAAAGGCAATCTGATAAACCTGTCCGTCACGGCGGACAGTCACTTCGGTGCGTTTTGACAACGCATTGACCACGGAAATACCTACCCCGTGAAGACCACCGGAAAACTGATAGTTTTTATTGGAGAACTTCCCCCCGGCATGCAGGCGGGTCATGATCAGTTCGACCGCAGATACTTTCTCTTCCGGGTGGACATCCACCGGCATTCCGCGCCCGTTGTCAATCACTTCAACAGACTGATCTTTATGTAAAATAACTTCGACAGATTTAGCGTGACCGGCTAAAGCTTCATCGACGCTGTTGTCGATAACTTCCTGGGCAAGGTGATTCGGCCGCGTCGTATCCGTATACATACCCGGACGGCGGCGGACAGGCTCCAAACCACTGAGGACTTCGATATCCTCTGCGTTATAAGATGATTGCGTCATGTTGGATTATCGGTTTTTCGCTAAAAAATAAACAAAATACGTGAATGATACTGGCGATAATACCAGTCCCTGATAAATTTAAATACGATTTTTCATTGGCGGGTGAGGCCGAGGAACTCAATTATCTGCGGAAAAAAACGCTGAAACCCGGTAAATGCGTGGTTTCCGCCGGATTCAATCGTCTGTTTGCATGCCACCAGATGGGTGACAGCCTGACGATAATCCAGCACTTCATCGCCGGTCTGCTGTAATAACCAGATCAAATCCGGTGATTCAACAGGATCGGCAAAGATCGCCCGTAAATCCTGCATATGATGCGGTTCGAGTGTATAACGCTCGCCGGTATAGGGGTTTTCATTTTCCCCGAGATAATCCTGAAGCAGGTCAAACGGATACACCGCCGGATTAACCACCACCGCAGGGACATTAAATGCCTGCGACAGCCAGAGGGCAAAATACCCGCCCAGCGACGACCCGACAATACCGGTATTTTCACCGGCCAGTGAGTTCATCAGATCTTCCAGAAACAGTGCGGCTTCATCTGGATAGCAGGGGATTTGCGGCTGTAACATCCGGATCTCCGGATAATATTCCGCCAGCCATGCTTTCAGCATGGTCCCTTTCTCTGACAGCGGGGAACTGTTGAAGCCGTGCAGATAAAGGAGTGTCGCCATCAGTAACCGTCCGAACCCAGATCGGGGCTGAATTCATCCGTCTCCAGCCGGAACAGCTGAGTGCTCAGGGACGGCTGTTCGCCGGTGGTCAGTTCCAGATAACGCCAGCCGGGGGCCGCGGTATCCAGCGTGAAATTGGTGCAGTGCGGTTTGAACTGGACACAGGTTGACGGCGTGGCCAGCATGCGGATACCGTTCCACATGACATCCATATCCTGGTGAATATGCCCGCACAGAATAGCATCAATATTCTGATAACGGGTCAGAACCTCTGCCAGCATATGTGAATTTCGCAGACTGTGCTGATCAAGCCAGTTACAGCCGGATGCCAGGGGATGGTGATGCAGCATCACGACAGTATGACGGTCAGGCTGCTGTGCCAGACAGTTATCCAGCCATATCAGCTGGTCATCACTCAGTTCTCCGTGCGGCACACCCTGAACCTGACTGTCGAGCAGCAGGATCTGCCACTGCTCCCCCAGCAGCACCTGCTTGGAGGCGGAAATACCGGCTGCGGCCAGTTCCTTTGCCATGGACGGCTGGTAATCATGATTCCCCGGCAGCCAGACACACGGCGCCGGTAAGCGGGCAATACCGTCCGTAAACCGCTGATAAGCCCCTGTGCTCTGATCCTGAACCAGATCACCGGTGGCAACAATCAGGTCAGCCGGTAACTGCTGTTTTGCGATGGCATCCAGTACGGCGTGGTAACTGTTCAGGGTATTAATTCCCAGCAGCGTGTCAGTTTCGCCGGTAAAAAGGTGCGTATCGGTAATCTGTAAAATTCTGACCGCAGCGCCGTCAGCCACAGGCAAATGCAACGGGATTTCCAATCGATATCCTTGTTATTTTAACAACTAACATATAATGATAAGTGTTTCGGCGACGAAGATCTGCAATCCCGCACACAATTCCCCGGTTGCGCATAAAAAAATCCGGATTATTTGTCCCGCCACGTTGTGCGTATACGTTCATAATGCAATGTAAGCCACTGAATTGCAATGACAGTTGCTGCGTTATCGATCACACCTTCTTCAACCCAGCGATACGCCTGCTCACGGCTGACCACATGAACACGGATGTCTTCGTTCTCCTGTGCCAGTCCGTGTACCCCGCCCGCCCCGGTGGTATCCGCTTCGCCGATATACACATACATCCGTTCGGATGTGCCGCCCGGGCTCGAGAGATAACTCAGTGCAAAGGTACAGCGGCCGATTTTCAGCCCCGCCTCTTCTTCCGCCTCACGCCGTACCACGTCTTCGGCGGATTCCCCGCTTTTATCGATCATCCCGGCGACCGCTTCCAGCAGCCAGGGTGTCTGACTGCTTTCGATAGCCGGTAAACGGATCTGTTCAATCAGCACAATTTCATCACGAACCGGGTCATACGGCAAAATCACACCGGCATTTCCCCGTTCAAATACCTCACGGCGGATTTCCGGGCTCCAGCCGCCCTCAAATAACCGGTGCCGGAAGCAGTATTCATTAATCTTAAAAAATCCGGAAAACCGGGTTTTCTTACTGATTATCTCCACATCATCGCGGCCGAATGCAAAAGGTAATCCGGATGGGTGTTTCATGCTATTTTCTCCGTCAATAAATCAATTCTCTGTGATAATGGCCTTTTTCCTCTTCCGGGATAAAGAAATTTTCTGCCCGTTGAGGTTAAAGTTAAGCTAATTTAACCCGGAAGGCACAAACGGCTACCTTTATTAGCGAGCGGACTCTGCTAGAATTAGAGCCATTTGGTGCTTCCCCGTGAAGCAACTGACAGATTAGCGCTGTGCAAAAAGGAATCCTAATGAAGAAACTGCTTTCTCTTCTCATTGCTGTGAGTGTGGCAGGTTTCAGTTCTGTCACCCAGGCTGAAGACCTCCTCCAGGTTTATCAAAAAGCGAAAGAGACCAACCCGACCCTCCGTCAGACTCAGGCGGAACGTAACCAGGCTTTCGAAAAAATTAACGAAGCCCGCAGTCCGTTACTGCCGCAGTTAGGTTTAGGCGGGGGTTATGACTACACCACCGGCTACCGCGATAACAGTAACCAGAGTAATAATGCACTGAATGCACAGCTGAAACTGACCCAGACAATTTTTGATATGAACAAATGGCGCCAGCTGAACCTCCAGGAACAAACCGCCGGGATCAGCGACATCACATTCCAGAGTGCTCAACAGCAGCTGATTGTGGATACCGCCGTTGCTTACTTTAATGTTCTGCGCGCGCTGGATACTCTGTCCTTCGTACAGGCACAGAAAGAAGCCGTTTACCGTCAGCTGGATCAGACCACTCAGCGTTTCAACGTGGGTCTGGTGGCGATTACTGACGTGCAGAACGCCCGTGCCAACTACGACAGTGTTCTGGCTCAGGAAGTGGCAGGCCGTAATGATGTCGAAAATGCCATTGAAATGCTGCGTCAGGTGAGCGGTATTTATTACAGCGAATTATCCTCCCTGGATGTGAACCGCTTTAAAACCAATGCCCCGGATGCCATCGAAGCACTGCTGAAAGAAGCACAGGAACGTAACCTGAACCTGCTGAGCGCCACGCTGAGCCGTAACCTGGCAAAAGAGCAGATCAGTCTGGCGGAATCCGGTCACTATCCGACTGTAGGTCTGACCGCCAGCACCGGGGTCACCAATACAGATTACAGCGGCAACGGCTATCAGAATGGCCGCCCGGCTAACAGCTATGCAGGCCAGAGCACCATCGGTGTGAACGTCAGTATCCCGCTGTATACCGGTGGTGCCGTGTCATCACAGGTTGATCAGGCTCAGTACGGCTATACCGCGGCCAGCGAAAAGCTGGAAGCGACACTGCGTCAGGTTGTTCAGACCACCCGTTCTTCTTACAACAATATTAACGCCTCAATCAGCAGCGTGAACGCCTACAAACAGGTCGTGACCTCTGCGGAAAGCTCACTCGATGCAACCGAAGCCGGTTATCAGGTGGGTACGCGTACGATTGTGGATGTACTGAATGCCACCACCACCCTGTATGAAGCGAAGAAAAGTCTGTCTAACGCCCGTTATGACTATCTGATTAACCAGCTTTATATCGGTCAGGCCCGCGGTACACTGAATGAAGACGATATCCTGCGCCTCAACCAGGTGCTGGGTAAAGCGATCTCCACATCACCGGCTTCAGTGGCTCTGACCACCCGCTGATTTTAGTATTTTGATGATAAAAATCCGCCTCCGGCGGGTTTTTTTATGCTTTTGCTGTTTTTGCGGATAATACTTCTGCTGGGCAGTGAAATATCAGGTTATATACCGGAAGCCGCAATATAATTACACCGGACAGACGTATTTTGCCTGTAAAAATACCGCGGTACCGGTATCTTTTTTTTCTGTTAATCTGATTTAATTCACATCAGACGCAAAAAGCAGATTATTGCTTTAATTTCACACAGTTTTCCCCTATCCTAGACAGTTATTACCTCCCCATAAAACCGTTTCCGGATATTACAACGATGACAATGAAACGCACCAAGAATATTAACCGCGACGCTTTCCGCAAGACCTGGCGTCAGTACCGCCTGGCACCTGTTGCGGCTGCTGTCGGCGCTGTTCTGATGTTAACCGCCTGCGATGAAGCCGATGAAACCGTTGCGCTCTACACCACCGCAGAGCAGTGCACCACCGCGAACCCGTCACAGGCAGGTGAATGTACCACTGCCTATAACAACGCACTGGAAGAAGCGGCAAAAACCGCGCCGAAATATGCCACCCGCGAAGACTGTGTGGCGGAATTCGGTGAAGCCCAGTGTACTCAGGCACCAACAGAACTGGCAAACAACAGCCAGCAGCAGCCTGCCCAGGTATCCGGCAGCTTCTGGATGCCGCTGATGGCCGGTTATATGATGGGCCGTATGATGGGCGGCGGTGCGGCATCTCAGCCACTGTTCACCTCCCGTAACCCGGCAAGCCCGGCCAACGGTAAATTTGTCGATGCCACCGGCAAAAACTACGGTTCCGCCACCGGCGGGCGCAGCATGACGGTACCAAAAACTGCCATGGCACCAAAACCGGCCACCACAACCACCACCACACGCGGCGGGTTCGGTGACAGCGTGGCGAAACAGAACACAATGCAGCGCTCATCCGGCAGCAGTTCATCATCCCGTTCAATGGGCGGCTGATTTGCATGAAACGCGTACCAATTAGCGAGCGCCCTGACTGGCGCGGGAAAGCCGAGGAATTCGGCTTTCATTTTCATACCATGTACGGCGAGCCGTACTGGTCAGAAGATGCCTGTTATCAGTTCACTCTGGCACAAATCGATGAAATCGGGGAAGTGACTAACGAGCTGCATCAGATGTGTCTTCAGGTGGTGGAAAAAGTTACCCAAAGTGACGAACTGATGGCCCGTTTCCAAATCCCGAAACACTGTTGGGATTTCGTGCGTGAGTCGTGGGCAACCCGCCAGCCGTCACTCTACTCCCGCCTGGATCTGGCTTATGACGGCGTGAATCCGCCGAAGTTACTGGAAAATAATGCGGATACCCCGACGTCACTGTATGAATCCGCCTTCTTCCAGTGGATCTGGCTGGAAGACCAGATTGCCGCCGGTAACCTGCCGGAAAATGCTGATCAGTTTAACGGTATCCAGGAAAAGCTGATTGAGCGTTTCGGAGTGCTGGCGGAAGAGTACGGGTTCCGTTATCTGCATATGGCCTGCTGTCAGGATTCTGTGGAAGATCGCGGTACTATCCAGTATTTGCAGGATTGCGCACAGGAAGCCGGTGTCACCACTGATTTTCTGTTTATCGAAGAAATCGGGCTGGGCGATCGCGGTGAGTTTACTGATCTTCAGGATCAGATTATCAGCAACATGTTTAAACTCTATCCGTGGGAATTTATGATGCGGGAGATTTTCTCAACCAAGCTGACAGATGCCGGTGTTCGCTGGCTGGAACCGGCCTGGAAGAGCATTATTTCCAATAAAGCGCTGTTGCCGATGCTGTGGGAAATGTTCCCGGATCATCCGAACCTGCTGCCTGCTTATTTTGCCGATAAACCGTATCCGGAAATGGAAAGCTACGTTATCAAGCCGCTGTTCTCCCGCGAAGGTGCTAACATCCGTATTATCGAAAACGGTAAAGAAATTGCCGCAGCGGACGGCCCTTACGGTGAAGAAGGTATGATTGTCCAGCAGTTCCATTCCCTGCCGAAATTCGGCGACAGCTATACCCTCGTGGGCAGCTGGCTGGTGAATGATGAATCTGCCGGGATTTGTATTCGTGAAGATAAAGAGCTGATCACACAGGATCTCTCCCGTTTCTATCCGCATGTCATTATTGACTGACGAATAGTTACTAGCTGATACAAAAATCCCCGCGATATCTGATATCGCGGGGATTTTTTATGATAAAAAGAAATCGTCAGCCGACTTTGACTGTCAGCATACTCAGTGAGCCGGATTCAATGCCATCCACCGGCACGGTGACAGGCTCGTTGCCTTGCCGCATACCGAGAATATAGAGCAGCGGCAGATAATGTTCCGGCGACGGATTCGACCGTTTACCGTCTTCGCGCTCAAGCACATCCACCAGCGGATGCGGCCGTGCGTTGCTCTCCAGGTTATCACGCACGAAATTATTAAAACTCACCGCCCACGGATAAGGTTCTGCCTGTGTATTCTGCCAGTTCATCTCGCGCAGATTATGCACCACATTACCGCTGCCGAGCACCAGTACCCCTTCATCACGCAGTGCCGCCAGCTTACGGCCGGTATCGTAATGCCACTGCGCCGGTTTACTGCCGTCGAGGCTGAGCTGCACCACCGGGATATCCGCATCCGGATACATTTTCACTAAGATCCCCCAGCTGCCGTGATCTAACCCCCACTCGCCGTGATCTTCTCCGATATTATCATCACTGAGCAGATCTTTTACCCGCGCCACCAGCGCAGATGATCCGGGAGCCGGATATTCCGTTTCATGCAGCGCAGGCGGAAAACCACGAAAATCATGAATGGTGCGCGGATGCGCGGCGGATGTCAGCCACGCCCCCTGCGTATACCAGTGCGCGGAAATCACCAGAATGGCAGACGGACGCGGCATCTGCTCACCCAGTTGCCGCCAGGTTTCAGTATAACGGTTGGTTTCCAGGACATTCATCGGGCTGCCGTGACCTGCAAACAGAGCCGGTAATCGTTTCATTGCTGACCTCACACAAAAATTGTTCACTGAGATCAGTGTATGCCATTCCGGGATTTATCACGCAGGGTAATCATGATGGAGTTATTCAAAAAATATGACGGGAGTGCAGATACAAAAATGCCGCTGTGTCAGCAGCGGCATTCTCAGGATTTCAGTCTTGTTCAGTTACTGACCCTGTCAGTGATATCAGCCCGCTTTCGCCATTAACTGCTCGCGGTACTGCACCAGGTCATCAATAGTCACAACCGGCATATCATGTGCTTTCGCAAACACGATGACTTCCGGTGCGCGGGCCATTGAGCCGTCGTCGTTGGTCAGTTCACACAGCACACCGTACGGCTTCAGACCGGCGAGTGTCGCCAGATCAACTGATGCTTCGGTATGACCGCGGCGGGTTAATACTCCGCCATTCTGCGCGCGCAGCGGGAATACGTGACCGGGACGGTTCAGATCCGCCGGTACAGCGCCATCGGCCACCGCAGCACGGATGGTGGTGACGCGATCTGCCGCAGACACCCCGGTGGTCACACCGTGAGCAGCTTCAATCGTCACCGTAAAGCCGGTTTTGAACTGGCTGGAGTTGTTCTCCACCATCATCGGCAGGTCAAGCTGCTGACGGCGCTCGTCCGTCAGACACAAACACACAATACCGCTGCCGTGACGGATGGTCAGCGCCATCTGCTCAACGGTGATGGTTTCAGCGGCGAACACCATGTCGCCTTCGTTTTCGCGGTTTTCATCATCGAGTACCATCACACCCCGTCCCTGACGGATAGCTTCAATGGCACGTTCTGCACGTTCAATCGGATTGCCGTAATCTGATAACAGCGTCTGATTCATGGTAAATAAACCTCATCGTAATTAAAAATGATTACCAGAACCAGGGCATCTTAGGAGTTGCATACATATCATAACGCCATGTCATAAAACCATGCCGTAACAGGCTTTTACCTGTACAGATAATTGATGATATGCGATCGGACGGGCGGATATTGCCCGGCTTATGCTGACTCTCTCCCATCCGGACTATAACCGTCGGCCCCGGAATTACACCGGATCTGCTGACCTTCACCGTGGTGAAGCGCTCGCGGGCTTCATTCGCAATGGAATGTTTACCGCCGGTGGGGACTTTCACCCCGCCCTGAGATAGCCTGATCACTATACCCCCGATAAATCTTCCCGGCCAGTGGTTATTTTTACCGGAGGCTCAAAATGCGAACTCAGACTGGTTCAGAATCCCGTAACAGGTTACTATTTGCGGCATAACGATCCTCCGGCTCAGAAAGGAAAAATCATGATTGACCCGAAAAAAATTGAACAGATTGCCACACAGCTGCAAAGCGCGCTGCCGAAAGGTGTGCGGGAGATCGGAGCGGATATCGATAAAAAGATGCGTGCTATTTTACAGTCACAGCTCGGCAAGCTGGATTTGGTTAACCGCGGAGAGTTTGATGTGCAGACTCAGGTGCTGCTGCGCACCCGCGAAAAACTGTCGCAGATGGAAAAGCGTCTGGCTGAACTGGAAGCGCGCCTGGCAGAAAAAGGCGGCGAGTAATGACAACAGGAGATACGCCGTGCGTATCTCCTGCCTGATCAGTCAGTTACTTTGATTTATTGATCGTATTGATGATATTGGTGGTGGAAATGCCATCCTCAAAATTGAGGACTTTCACTTCCCCGCCTGCTGCCCACACTTCCTCACTGCCGGCGATCTCTTCCGGACGGTAATCCCCGCCTTTCACCAGCACATCCGGCAGGACGGAGGCAATCAGACGCTGTGGTGTATCTTCCTCAAACGGCACCACCCAGTCCACGGCACCCAGCGCGCCGAGCACAATCATCCGCTGATCCAGCGGGTTAACCGGACGGCTTTCCCCTTTCAGGCGTTTGGTGGAGGCATCACTGTTCACCGCCACAATCAGGCGATCCCCCAGTTTGCGGGCATTAGCAAGATAAGAAACGTGCCCAGCGTGCAGAATGTCAAAACAGCCGTTGGTCATCACCACTTTCTCACCGCGCTGACGGGCGTCCGCCACTGCCTGATGCAGTTCTTCTTCAGTCATCACACCAAAGCCGTTATCACTGCGGCCGCGCACAGCGTTCTCCAACTCAACCGGCGACACAGTTGATGTCCCCAGCTTACCGACCACAACACCTGCGGCGGCATTGGCCAGCGCACAGGATTCGTCCAGGGTTTTGCCGGCGGCCAGTGACGTTGCCAGCACACCAATGACCGTATCCCCGGCACCGGTCACATCAAACACTTCCTGAGCCAGAGTCGGCAGGTGCAGGGCAGGCTGTCCCGGACGCAGCAGGCTCATGCCCTGCTCGGAGCGGGTCACCAGCAGCGCCTGCAAATCGAAATCACGGATAATTTTCAGACCTTTTTCTTCGATGTCCGTATTATCAGTGCATTTTCCGGCCACGGCTTCAAACTCAGACATATTCGGCGTCAGCAGGGTTGCGCCGCGATAACGGGCAAAATCCGTGCCTTTCGGGTCGATCAGGATCGGCACCCCAGATTTGCGGGCCAGCGCGATCATCTCTTCCACATGTGCCAGCGCACCTTTGGCGTAGTCAGACAGAACCAAGGCGCCGATGTGCGGCAGCGCCTGTGCAATGCGCTCAAGCATCGGCTGCGGATCGACATCCGAAAAACCTTCTTCAAAATCCAGGCGGATCAGCTGCTGGCTGCGGGATAACACGCGCAGCTTGGTGATCGTCGGGTGTGTCGGCAGGCCGACAAAATCACAGCGGACTTTCACATCATTCAGACGCTCAGTCAGTGCGCGGGCCGCGTCATCAATACCGGTCAGACCCACCAGGCGGGAATTTGCGCCCAGAGAAGCAATATTCATGGCTACGTTTGCCGCACCACCGGGACGCTCTTCAATTTCAGTGACTTTCACCACCGGCACCGGGGCTTCCGGGGAGATCCGGCTGGTCGGCCCGTGCCAGTAACGATCTAACATCACATCACCGACGACTAAAACTGCGGCATTCTGAAAATCCGGGAGTGTTACTTTCATCCCCTGCTCCACCTTATGAATAACGAAATTGTTGCTGATAATATCACAAACCGGCCGCCGGGCAGAAAATCCGCGTGCGGCAACCGGTGCTTATTCCCCGAGCCAATGCTGCCAGCGGACGCGGACAAATTCGCGCTCAGCAGCAAATTCTGTCAGCAGCACCACACCGGATTTATCCTGTAACGAAAGATGATGCAGCCTGTCGCGCATCATAATATAGGCCGCAGTCAGCCGCAGAGATTCCTCTTCCGGCATCACATCATAATTTGCCATCAGCTCAAAAATCCGGACATTATCAGACCAGCGGATCAGCGCCTTATTCTCCGGCGCAAAACGCAGCACCAGATACTGAGCGATAAATTCAATGTCCGTGATCCCGCCGGGATCGGTTTTGATGTTAAACACACTGTCGTCACGGCTGCCGAGATGCTGATACATTTTTTCGCGCATCCCGCGGACATCCTGTTTGAGCTGTGCGTTATCACGCTGACGGCACAGAATATCGCGGCGGATACTGTCAAAACGGGCGGCTATCCCCTCATCACCGTACACCTGACGGGCGCGGATCAGTGCCTGATGTTCCCAGGTCCAGGCGCTGTTCTGCTGGTAATCCGCAAACGCTTCCAAAGTGCTGACCAGCATCCCGGCCTCTCCGGACGGACGCAGACGGGCATCCACCTCATACAGAACGCCGGATGATGTACGGGTGCTGAACAGATGCATAATGCGCTGCGCCAGCCGCAGATAGAACTGCCGCGCGTCAATTTCACGCGGGCCGGTGGTTTGTGTGCCTTCCGGGCAATCCAGCAGGAATACCAGGTCAAGATCCGAACTGTAGCCCAGTTCCCAGCCGCCCAGTTTGCCGTAGCCGATCACCGCAAAGCCTTTGTCCCCGTCACGGGTCAGATGCGCAGGCTCGCCGTAGCGTCTGACCATCTGTCCCCACGCCTGCTGCACCACAGCCGCGATCATGGCTTCTGCCAGCCAGGTGAGGTGATCGCTCACTTTCATCACCGGCAGCACACCGGTGATATCTTCCGCCGCGATCCGCAGCAGCTGTGCCTGTTTAAACTGGCGGAGTGCTTCAAGCTGCTGCTCTTCGTCCTCTTCCGGAACCCGCATCAGATACTGACGCAGCTCATCACGGTACGCATTCAGCGGCAACGGCTGATAAAGTGAGGCCGGGTCCAGCAGTTCATCAAGCAGCAGCGGATGGCGCGCCAGCTGTACGGCAATCATCGGGGATGCCGCACACAACCGCACCACGTGGGTCAGTACCACATCGGATTCGAGCAGCAGTTCCAGATAGGTTGTCCGGCTGACAATACTGAGCAGCAGCGGCGTCAGGCGCTGTAACACCCGTTGTGCATCCGGCTGCGACACCAGTTTTGCCAGCAGTTTGGGCAGCAGATGATCAAGCACATCCCGCCCGCGCGGCCCGATAGTCCGCTTGCCGAGATCCTGCCGGAACCTCTGTAAACCGGCCAGAAACTGTGCGGCATCATCCTCATTCAGAGCAAACAGTGAGGTGATATCGGTCAGTTCCGGCTCACTCTCCCACAACGAAATAAACAGCTGTAAGGTGGTTTCGTCTTCACTTTCCTCATCATCTTCACCGATAAGATCGGTAAAAATCTGATGTACCGCGGCCATTTTACCGCTCAGCACCGTTTCCAGATCCGCCCACGAGGCTGCATCCATTCCCTGAGCCAGCCGCGCCTGATCAACAGGCGAGTCCGGCAGCGTTTGTGTCTGGCTGTCATTAATGGCCTGCAACAGGTTTTCCAGCCGCCGCAGATAAGCATAAGCATCCAGCAGCTGCGCGACCTGTTCCTCACCGAGCAGCCCCAGCCGGGCAATTTCCGCCAGCGCCGCATGCAGGGATTGTGTCTGTAACCCCGGTTCACGCCCGCCGCGGATCAGCTGAAAGACCTGAGTGATAAACTCCACTTCCCGGATACCTCCGGCACCGAGTTTAATATTGTTGGTCAGCCCGCGCCGCCGGACTTCACGGCCGATCATGCCTTTCATATTACGCAGAGACTGGATCACACTGAAATCGATATAACGGCGGTAGACAAACGGGCGCAGCATCCGGCGCAGCGTTTCACTGTAAGCAGAGTCATCACGACCGAGAATACGCGCTTTGACCATCGCATAGCGCTCCCAGTCCCGTCCCTGCTCCTGATAATAATCTTCGAGGGCGGAAAAACTGAACACCAGCGGCCCGCTGTCGCCGAACGGCCGCAGCCGCATATCCACACGGTAGACAAAACCGTCCGCCGTCGTGTGATCCAGCATTCTGATAATTTTTTGTCCCAGGCGGGTAAAGAACTGCGCATTTTCCAGCTCGCGGCGGCCACCTTGTGTGACACCGTTTTCCGGATAGGAAAAAATGAGATCAATATCGGAGGAAAAATTCAGTTCGCCACCGCCCAGTTTCCCCATCCCGAGGATCAGCAGCGGCATGGCACTGCCGTCCGGCGAACAGGGTGTGCCCCAGTCCGCACAGCAACGCTGATAAAGCCAGTCGCGGGCAGCGATAATCAGGACTTCCGCCAGTTCACTGATCTGGCGCAGTGTCTCTTCCGTTGTGCTCCGGCGCAGGATCTGCATGACCGCAATGCGCATCAGCATCTGATAACGGAACAGACGCAGCACACGCATCACATCTTCTTCCTGTGCGGCATCCGTCATCATCTCTGCCAGCCGGGCGGCATAATCCTGCCATTCATCCGGCTGCGGCGGCGTGTTGCGGAGGGCAGAGAACCAGTCCGGATGGCGGATACACTGCTCCGCCACAAAATCACTGCCGGCAAAAATTATCTCTTCCTGTTCAGAGTACGGCGCCAGTCCGGTATCAAGCCGGGCGGTTACCCGCTCAGCGATTTGCCGGAGTATCGGGGTCAGCGGCAGCATCAATGTTCCTTTTGTTATCAGATTCACATAACAGCTCAACACCCGGTTACGGCATGGCAGGAGCCGCCATCCACAGTGCGAAAACCCATTGCGTGAAAGCCAGTTTACACTGCAACCATACCGGACTGAAACAGACATCCTCAGGTTTTGCATCCGCCGCAACCAGTGCGGCGGCTATATCAGGCAGCGGGCAGTCACGGACAAAATCAGGCACCGCGCCGGGATATCTGTCCGCCATTGTCAACAGCAGGGAAACCGTCTGCCGCAGTGCCGGTAACGCACCGTCCGCATTCAGCAGCCAGGCTTCTTCAAGGCTCTGCCACTGTTTGATCAGACGGACAACCACATCCGTCAGCGGAGTCTGCGAGTCCCATTCCGTGAACAGTTCAGGCAGCTCAGGCACCGGTGCACCCTGTGCCAGCCAGTAACCGCGCGCGGCTTTGCTGCGCCCGGCAAGGCGCAGTCCCGGCAATTCTGCCTGGGCTTTTGCCGCCGTCAGCAAATCAGCAGCAGAGCCATCTTTCAGCTCCATCTCAAATTCACAAATCGGGCATTCCGCCTCTCCGGCAACCACACTGCCCTGATCCAGCACGGCTTCCACCACACTGTGATTCACCGTCAGCAACCACTTTTCACGGGCAAAATCCGTGGTAAAGCGGGCACGCAGTGATGATTGCAGCGCCGCAACATCCGTTTCCGGCGGCCAGACTTCCGCAGGCAGTGCGGCTAAATCCAGTTCCGGGCGGGACAGCGGAATATTATATTCAGGGCGCTGATGCAACCCGCCGATATCATTTCCGGCGGTTTTCAGCGTCATTTCATATTCTGTATCGCATCCCCGGATGCGCAGACCCATATCCCATTGCCGCAGTGTGTCGTCAGCCGTTTCAAAATAGCTGTTGGTCAGGCGGACAGCACGGAAATGCTGATGAGGAAAAGCAGTCAGTCCGGTGATAACTGCTGCAATCGCCTCCGGTTTTACTGCAAATTTCAGTTCTGTTTCGTAATCGCTCATAGACAATCCCGTAATCTTAAACCGTTATTTATCATCACTCTGACCCTGCTTTCGTCATAAAAATGATACTAATTTGTGATAATCAGCCGGATTTTTCGCTGTTTATCCACTTTATCCCGTCATTTATTCCGTTGTTAAGAGTAATCTCATGGCTGTTTAACGTTTGCACCCGCACACTTAACTCATTAGTATGCTATTTATAACCAACGATTGATAAAGCTTATGACGATGAAAAAACTCGCCTTACTCCCTTTGCTGTTTGCAGCAACCGTCAGCATTACCGCGCATGCTGAAGAAACCCGTTATGTCTCTGATGACCTCTCCACCTATGTCCACAGCGGCCCGAGCAACCGCTACCGCATCGCGGGCTCACTCAACTCCGGTGAAAAAGTCACCGTGCTTGATGTGAATAATGACAGCGGTTTTGTCCGTGTCCGTGACAGCAAAAACCGCGATGTCTGGTTGCCGAAAGAGCTGCTGAGTACAACACCGAGCCTGAAAGAGCGCGTTCCTGCCATGGAAGAAGAGATTAAAACACTGCGCGGCAAACTCGCCAATATCGACGGCACCTGGAATGACAAAACGGCAGACATGCAAAACCGCGTGGCTGCCAGTGATGATATCATCAATAACCTGAAAAAAGAGAATGACAGCCTGCGTAATCAGGTTGTGGTCGCAAAGAAAAAACTGGATGCCATCAGTGTGCAGTTAGATGACAAACAGCGCGATATTATTCTGCAATGGTTTATGTACGGCGGCGGCGTGGCCGGTGCCGGTCTGCTGCTGGGTCTGCTGCTGCCGCATATGATCCCGCGCCGGAAGAAAAAAGATCGCTGGATGAACTGAGCCTCACAGTAACCGCAGTACGGAGAAAAATGTGGATATCTATCTGGTCGGCGGCGCGGTCCGCGATGCACTGCTGGGTCTGCCGGTCTCGGACAGAGACTGGGTGGTTGTCGGTGCAACCCCTGACATGATGCTGGCGCGCGGCTATCAGCAGGTCGGGCGCGATTTTCCTGTTTTTCTCCATCCGGATACCCGTGAGGAGTATGCCCTCGCCCGGACAGAGCGGAAAACCGGCGCCGGATACACCGGATTTGTCTGTTACAGTGCACCGGACGTCACGCTGGAAGACGATTTACAGCGCCGTGACCTGACTATTAATGCCATTGCGCAATCGGCTGACGGCATACTGCATGACCCGTATCACGGGACGGATGATCTGAAAAACCGCATTCTCCGCCATGTTTCTGCGGCGTTTACGGAAGATCCGCTGCGTGTTCTGCGGGTGGCGCGCTTTGCCGCCCGTTTTGCACCACAGGGATTTGTTATTGCGCCGGAAACCTTTGAGCTGATGTCGGCTATCACACAGCAGGGAGAGCTTGCCCATCTGACGGCGGAACGGGTCTGGAAAGAGACAGAAAAAGCCCTGAACAGCCCGCGCCCGGATATCTATTTCTCTGTACTGCGGAATTGTGGTGCACTGGCAGCGCTGTTTCCGGAGCTGGAAACCCTGTTTTGTACCACTGACGGACAGACCGGTTATGACATCCTGACAGCCTCGCTCCTGCGCCGGACAGTGCTTCTGACGGACAGCACAGATATCCACTTTGCTGCGTTATGTCTTTATCTGAGCTGTCACAGCACCTGGGAAGGAACAACTGCCATTCAGAGCCTGGCAGAGCGCCTGAGGGTGCCGAACCCGGCACGGGATCTGGCTCTGCTCGCCACCCGGCATTACCGGACTGTTCATGACATCAATAATCTGACCGCAGACAATATCATTGCTCTGCTTGATTCACTGGACGCCTGGCGTAAACCGGAACGCATCGCGCAACTGGCTGTCCTTTGCGAAGCAGATTACCGCAGCCGGATAGCACCGGATGCAACAGATTATCCGCAGGGGTACATACTGGCAGATGCCTTCACCCTTGCACAGAATGTTGCTGCCAAACCGGTTATTGAGGCCGGTTTCAAAGGTGCGGACATCAAAACGGAACTCACCCGCCGCCGTGCTGAAACTATCAGAGAGTGGCAACAAAAAAGCCGTTCATAATGAACGGCTTTTTTTCATTTCAGGCTGCTCAGGCTGCAGTTATTTCTCCGCAGACTCCATACCCACTAACCCGACTTTCAGATATCCGGCTTTACGCAGGGCATCCATAATACCCATCAGCGTTTCGTAATCGACCGTTTTATCCGCCTGGAAGAAAATCGTCGTTTCCTTGTTGGATTCCGTGGTCTGATCAAGGATCTGAGCCAGTGTTTCTTTAGTGACTTCCTGTTCCCCCACCAGCAGCTGGTTATCCGCTTTCACCGTCAGAAAGACCGGTTTTTCCGGACGCGGCTGTGGTTTTGCCGTTGAAGCAGGCAGATTCACTTTAATATCAACAGTTGCCAGCGGCGCTGCCACCATAAAAATGATCAGCAGAACCAACATCACATCAATAAAGGGTGTGACGTTAATTTCATGCAATTCGCCGCTGTCATCCGACTCTTCGTTAAGACGCATTGCCATCAGATATTACCCTGCTTTGCTGTCTGCCAGGTCGAGATCACGGCCCAGCCATAAAATAGTGTGTGCTGCGGTATCCCCCAAATCTCCGCGGTAAGCGGAAATCATACGGGCAAAGATGTTGTAGATCACCACAGCCGGAATTGCCGCTACCAGGCCTAATGCTGTTGCCAGCAATGCTTCCGCGATCCCCGGTGCCACAACCGCGAGGTTGGTGGTCTGCGAGTGGGCGATACCGATGAAGCTGTTCATGATACCCCATACGGTACCAAACAGACCGACAAACGGTGAGATAGCCCCGATAGTCGCCAGATAGCCGTTACCGCGCCCCATATGACGGGCAACACCGGCAACAATACGCTCCTGGCGGAATGCCACACGGTCTTTAATACCACTCAGATCACGGCTTTTTTCTGATGCTGTCCGTTCAGTCACCGCATCAAGTACCAGCATCCGGGTGACGCTCTTTTTCCCGAACGTATCGGCAATCGCGGCCGCTTCATCCAGCGAGCGGGCATCTTTTATAGCATCCGCTTCACGGCGGATACGGCGGCGGGATGCAATCAGATCCGCGCCCTTGGCAAAGAAAATGGACCAGGTAATCACTGAGGCGATAATAAGGCCGATCATAACCGTTTTAACGATAATATCTGCGCCCTGATACATAGAAATTACAGACAGTTCCGCCGCAAAACCACGGTTAGCATCTGCCGGAGCTGAACTGATTTCCTGAACAGGAACCTCTGCCGCAGCTGCCGGTACCGCCGGTTGTTCAGGTGTCTGAGCAGGCTGACCGGCTGTTACTGCCGGCGCGGTGACAGGTGTTGTTGTCGCTGGTGTGACAGCAGCAGTGTTATCTGCAAATGCACTGCCGGTTAAACATAATGCCAATAGCACAGAAACGGTCAAATTACGCATCAGTTGGCCTTCAACTCTCTTTTGTTATGAACTTTTTCTCAGCAAAAAATAAATCGTGTTATTCATCGCTACCCAAAAAACGAAACCCGCTGATCATACCAAACCCTGAGCAATTTGATAGTAATTATCATTACCGTTTACCAAAAAAATGCGGTTCCGGGGGAAAATTCCACACAGAACGCTAAGTGTTTGCAGCAATACGACCAGCATCGCCGCTGATAAAACGGACAAAAACTGTACACACAGGTTTGATGATCCGGCTACCTTTTATACCTTTCGTTAATCGGAAGAAAAACCCGATCAAATCAAACGAGTGAACAATTTTTGCGATACACTGTCTGTATCGTTGTTCCGGATCTCGTTTTACAGGAAATCTAATGTCTAGTTTATCAGAGATTGTGAGTGCACTCTGGTCTCACGATTTTACCACACTCTCTAATCCCGAAGTCCTCTGGCTGGTTTACGCTATCCTCTTCACCGTCATTGTGCTGGAGAACGGCATTCTGCCCACTGCATTTCTGCCCGGGGATACCCTGCTGATTTTATCAGGCGCACTGATTGCAAAGGGAGTGATGGATTTCCTGCCGACACTGGTGATTCTGACCGCCGCCGCCGGTATCGGCAGCTGGCTCGGTTTTGTTCAGGGGCGCTGGCTGAGTGATACCAAAACCGTCAGGCGCTGGATGACGCAGATCCCGAAAAATTATCATCAGAAAGCCGAAGTGCTGTTTAACCGCCACGGCCTGTATGCCCTGCTGATCGGCCGCTTCCTCGGTTTCGTCCGTACTCTGCTGCCGATGCTGGCCGGGCTCTCCACACTGCCTAACCGCCGTTTTCAGTTTTTTAACTGGCTGAGCGCTTTTCTCTGGGTGGCGATTATTACCACCTTCGGTTATGTGCTCAATCAGATCCCGTTTGTCAAAGCACACGAAAAAACCGTGATGACCGCACTGCTGCTGATCCCGGTCTTTTTCCTGATAGTCGGTATCATGGCGTCACTGTATCTGTTGATCCGCCACTACCTCAGACGCCGTGCCCTGCTGAACCGCAGGCGTCACCGCGCTCATAAGAAATAATATGAAGGCTCCTGCGGGAGCCTTTTTTCTGCCTGCATACCGGAAAGCACGATCCGGTTCGCTACCACACCCGTCCTGATTTACACTACACTTAATGGCTATCCTCTTCATTTTTCCTAATCTTACCCGGAGAAATAATGAACAACTTCACGCTTTTCACCCCGACAAAAATTCGTTTCGGCAAAGACCAAATCGCCAAACTCAGCAGTGAAATTCCGAAAGATGCCAAAGTACTGATGCTGTACGGCGGCGGCAGTATTAAACGTAACGGTGTTTACGAACAGGTACTGGCCTCACTGGACGGTTACGATGTTCATGAATTTTCAGGTATCGAACCAAATCCGGCCTATGAAACTCTGGTAAAAGCTATCGCGTATATCCGTGAGCATGATATCAGCTATCTGCTGGCGGTCGGCGGCGGTTCGGTTATCGACGGCACCAAATTTATCGCCGCTGCCGTAGATTATCCGGGCGATCCGTGGGATATCATCACCACCGGAGGCCGCAATATCCGCAGTGCGCTGCCGATTGCCTGTGTATTGACACTCCCGGCCACCGGATCTGAAACCAACTGTTTTTCAGTGGTCAGCCGCCGTGAAACCGGGGACAAGCAATCATTCGGCCACCCGCTGGTGCATCCGAAGTGCGCCATTCTTGATCCGCAGACCACTTATACACTGCCGCCGCGCCAGACAGCCAACGGTGTGGTCGATGCCTTTATCCACACTCTCGAACAGTATCTGACTTATCCGGTGAATGCCAAAATTCAGGACCGGTTTGCCGAAGGCATTCTGCTGACGCTGATTGAAGAAGGCCCGAGAGTACTGGCTAATCCGGAAGATTATGACAGCCGCGCCAATGTGATGTGGGCAGCCACCCAGGCACTGAGCGGACTGATTGGTGCCGGTGTGCCGCAGGACTGGGCAACTCACGCGCTGGGACATGAAATTACCGCGCTGTACGGGTTAGATCACGCACAGACACTGGCCATTGTGTTACCGGCACTGCTGCGGGAAAAACGCAAAGCCAAGCGCGAAAAATTATTGCAGTACGCTGAGCGTATCTGGCATCTGACAGACGGTTCGGAAGAGAGCAGGATTGAGTGTGCCATTGAAGCGACTCGTGTTTTCTTTGAAGAACTGGGTGTTAAAACCCGTTTCTCTGATTATCAGATTGATGACAGCCGTATTCCTGAGCTGGTCGCTAAGCTCACTGAACACGGCCAGACCGCCCTGGGTGAACACCAGGACATCACACCAGAAGTCAGTGAACGGATCTACCGGGCTGCCGTCTGACACACCATAAGTACTGATTGGAGGTCACATGAACAAACCTGCATTAGTTACCTTATCTGACGGACACTTAATGCCGCAACTGGGGCTGGGTGTCTGGAAAGCCGGGAACGACGTCGTCGGCTCTGCCGTACAGACCGCACTGGAAACCGGTTACCGGTTGATTGATACTGCTGCGATTTATCAGAACGAGGAAGGTGTCGGTGAAGCACTGAAAGCGACCACCGTTCCCCGCGACGAATTATTTATCACCACCAAACTGTGGAACAGTGATCAGCAGCATGCCGGTAAAGCCCTGGAAGAGAGCCTGAAAAAATTGCAGCTCGATTATGTGGATCTGTATCTGATCCACTGGCCTGCTCCGGCAGAAGATCACTATGTTTCCGCCTGGGAACAATTGATCGAGTTGCAGAAATCCGGGCTGACCCGCAGTATCGGCGTCTGTAATTTTGATATCGGGCATTTGCAGCGCATTATCCACAAAACCGGTGTAAAACCGGTGCTCAATCAGATTGAGTTACATCCGCTGCTGCAACAGCGTGAGCTACAGGCCTGGAATGCCACTCATTCCATTCACACCGAATCCTGGAGCCCGCTGGCACAAGGGGGTGAAGGCGTCTTTGATACAGATATCATTCAGACGTTAGCCGCAAAGTACCAGAAAAACCCGGCACAGATAGTGATTCGCTGGCATCTGGATCGCGGGCTGATTGTCATCCCCAAATCAGTCACACCTTCACGGATCAAGGAAAACTTTGATGTCTTTGATTTCCGTCTGGAGAAAGAAGAACTCTCTGAGATTCAGTCACTGGATTCTGATACCCGCTTAGGGCCTATTCCGAAAGAATTTAATTAATCAGTTTACTGCCAGAAAGCCATCTGTATAAATTATACAGGTGGTTTTTATTTATCCGATAACCATTTTCAAATAATCATTCCGAAAGCAATCATTCCATAAATAAAAAAGGGGAAATACACGAACGCAATATGTATTTCCCAAAGCATGGCAAATATAGCAGGATTAATTATCTGAATTTCAGCATCACTGTCATTAATATAATTAATTAACTACTCATTAAAATTAAAACGCCAATATGAAAGGAGGAGTATATGAAACATGACCTTTCAGTCACAATTACACAGCATTACCACTCAAGGTTAACTGCCATGTTGTACATCACATCGTTAGAACCGGTGTATGCCATACCGGTCTTCACGGCGATGTTCTCGTTGAACCGGTAACCGGTTCCCACTGCTACTGCCTGAGTGGACTGGTATCCGCCCATGGCCGCAGTGATATTCAGTTTGCCGACACCATAAGGCTGGAACAGACCATTCAGTGCCGCACTTGCCGCCAGACCGTTATCAAGGCGCTCGTTGGTTTCACGTAAATCGTTTTCCAGTGAACGCAGATCCTGACGGTTTTTCAGGATATCGAGTATATTTTTTTCAACTTTGACTTCCTGCTCAGCGATATTCCGTGTATTTTGATTGGCAACATTTGTGGTGGTATTTATTTTTTTTGATGCATTGCTGATACGGGTATTCAGTTTATCCACATCGCCTTCCAGCGCTAACGTGGCATCGGTGATAACGGAAGTCACTACGCTGGCGGATTCGAGCAATTTTTTATTTTTTGCGATATCCCGGGACTGGGCCTTCAATTGATCCTTGTTGTCACGAATATCCTTCTCACTGGTATACGCTGAATGTTTTGCAAAGCCCGCCTGTAACTCCACCGCAAGGACTTTATTTTTCAGTTTATCAACGTCAGTTTCCAGATCGATTGTCGCATCCATGATTGCAGAAGTGACTATTTTAGCTGATTCAATTTGTTTTTTCTGTTGCTCAACGGGTTCAGCAATCTCTCGTTCAAACTCTTCTATCGGTTTAATCATGGCTTTTACAAATTGATCTGGTAATTCCTGTATACCATTTTTGATAACATCCAGTTTGTCACCCATTTCTTTAGTTTTATCTTCCAGTAACTCTGTTCTCTCATAAATGGGAACCAGCTGCTGACTTACCTGATTTTTGACCTTGTCAGGTG
>NZ_NRQY01000001.1:2354687-2361038 GCF_003996855.1 Morganella morganii
ATTACCAGGTAATACGTTATCAATATATGCCGGAATGGTTTCTTTCTTTACATCAGAAATGAGTCGATTAGAAGCTGCCGTAATTTTTTCTTCGATATCTCTTTTAACGTCTTCTTTGACATCTCTTTTAATATCTTCTCTGGCACTATCAATATATTCATAATTTTCAGAGATGTGTGTTCCGATACGCTCTGTTACCTGCGCTAATTCAGAGATCCCGACTTCACGATCCCCCATCGCTTTATCAGGCGCAAAATGGAATAATGGTGCACCAATTTCCTTTGCAAGCGGAAGAGGTACAACATCCGTACGTGCTGCATTCGCGGTATGAATAAATAAAGGTGAAATAATTAAAGCTAATAAATTTTTTTTCATGGGGTTATCCTGATATCAGTTAAAATTAATCTGCCGAAAATATACTGATAACCACCAAAAAAAAGAATAAACGAAAAGTAAACACAAAAAAAGTAAAAACATAATTAAAATATCATTCTTATTGAATTTATTATTGACTCTCACTTATACAGATAATAAAAAATCCGCCTCAGCGGATTTTTTATATTAATTAATTGCCTTATTTATCAGTAATCAGGCTGTGCATTTCCTGCACGGAAATCACTCTCTCTGTCGGGTCCATATTCAGAGACAGTGTGGTGGCAAAGCCGCCGTTCATGGTGGTGTCGTAATGCACTTTATATTGCAGGGCACTGCGGCGGATGACTTTGGAATCCTCAATCGCCTGACGTCCGGCGGTGGTATTCACAATATAATCGTATTCACCGTTTTTAATTCTGTCCTGAATATGCGGGCGACCTTCATGTACCTTATTCACCAGACGCGGGTTAATGCCTGCTTCACCCAGAACAATCGCGGTGCCGTGTGTCGCATCCAGTTCAAAACCCTGTTTCAGCAGTTTTGCCGCCAGATCCACCACCCGTGCTTTATCGCCTTCACGGACAGAGAGCAGTGCGCGGCCTTTTTTCTTCAGTGAGGAAGAGCTGCCGAGCATCGCTTTGGCAAAGGCTTCCGCAAAGGTGCGTCCCACGCCCATTACTTCCCCGGTCGAGCGCATTTCCGGCCCTAAAATCGGGTCAACCCCCGGGAATTTGTTGAACGGCAGCACCACTTCTTTCACAGAGTAGTACGGCGGGATGACTTCTTTTATCCCCCCCTGCTGAGCCAGTGTTTGTCCGGCCATCACACGGGCTGCGACTTTCGCCAGCGGCACCCCGGTGGCTTTGGAGACAAACGGCACTGTCCGTGCGGCACGCGGGTTGACTTCAATCAGATACACTTCATTATCTTTGACCGCAAACTGGGTGTTCATCAGGCCGCGCACGCGCAGTTCCATCGCCAGTTTTCTCACCTGGTCGCGCATCACATCCTGAATTTCCTGACTCAGCGTGTAAGCCGGTAACGAACAGGCTGAATCGCCGGAGTGAACCCCCGCCTGCTCGATATGCTCCATAATGCCGCCAATCAGCACCTGTTCGCCGTCACAGATAGCATCGACATCCACTTCAATCGCATCATCGAGGAAGCGGTCGAGCAGCACCGGTGCATCATTGGATACGCTGACGGCATTCTGGAAGTAGCGGCGCAGGTCGGTTTCGTCATATACGATTTCCATTGCACGGCCGCCCAGCACGTAAGAAGGACGTACCACCAGCGGATAACCGATTTCTTTTGCCCGTTCAACCGCCTGCTCAATATTAGAAACAGTAGCGTTTGCCGGTTGTTTCAGGCCGAGGCGGACGACCGCCTGCTGGAAACGCTCACGGTCTTCCGCGCGGTCAATCGCGTCCGGGCTGGTACCGATAACCGGTACACCAGCCGCTTCCAGGCTGCGCGCCAGTTTCAGCGGGGTCTGGCCGCCGTACTGAACAATCACACCGGCCGGTTTCTCGACGCGCACAATTTCCAGCACATCTTCCAGTGTCACCGGTTCAAAATAAAGGCGGTCAGAGGTGTCGTAGTCGGTAGAAACCGTTTCCGGGTTGCAGTTGACCATGATGGTTTCGTAGCCGTCTTCACGCAGCGCCATCGCCGCATGTACACAGCAGTAGTCAAACTCAATGCCCTGGCCGATACGGTTCGGCCCGCCGCCGAGAATCATAATTTTTGGTTTGTCGTTGTTCGGCTGCGCTTCGCACTCTTCTTCATACGTGGAGTAGAGATACGCCGTGTCCGTCGCGAATTCCGCAGCGCAGGTGTCCACGCGTTTGTAAACCGGCCACAGCTGATAGCTGTCACGCAGTTTGCGGACTTCAGCTTCCGCCACGCCGACCAGTTTCGCCAGCCGCGCATCCGCGAAGCCTTTGCGTTTCAGCTGACGCAGGAATTCCGGGGGCAGGCCGTTAATCCCGACGTCCGCCACCTGCTCTTCCAGACGCACCAGCTCTTCAATCTGTACCAGGAACCAGCGGTCAACGTTGGTCAGGTTGAACACACCGTCGACAGACAATCCGGCGCGGAATGCGTCCGCGATATACCAGATCCGCTCGCCGCCGGCCTCTTTCAGCTCACGGCGGATGCGGGTCAGTGCATCCGGATCGTCTAAATTCACTTTCGGGTCAAAACCGGTCGCGCCCACTTCCAGGCCGCGCAGGGCTTTTTGCAGGGATTCCTGCTGAGTGCGGCCGATAGCCATCACTTCACCGACAGATTTCATCTGTGTGGTCAGACGGTCATTGGTACCGGCAAATTTTTCGAAGTTAAAGCGCGGAATTTTTGTCACGACATAGTCGATAGACGGCTCAAAGGAAGCCGGTGTCAGGCCGCCGGTGATGTCATTTGACAGTTCATCCAGGGTGTAACCGACTGCCAGTTTGGCCGCGATTTTGGCAATCGGGAAACCGGTCGCTTTGGAGGCCAGCGCGGAAGAGCGCGACACACGCGGGTTCATCTCGATAACAATCAGGCGGCCGTTTTTCGGATTCACCGAGAACTGCACGTTGGAGCCGCCGGTTTCCACGCCGATTTCACGCAGTACCGCCATCGAGGCGTTGCGCATGATTTGGTATTCTTTATCCGTCAGGGTCTGTGCCGGGGCTACGGTGATAGAGTCACCGGTGTGAATACCCATGGCGTCAAAGTTTTCGATGGAGCAGACAATGATGCAGTTATCATTTTTGTCCCGCACCACTTCCATTTCATACTCTTTCCAGCCAATCAGCGATTCATCAATCAGCAGTTCGTTGGTCGGGGAGAGATCCAGGCCGCGGGTACAGATTTCCTCAAATTCTTCACGGTTATACGCGATACCGCCGCCGGTGCCGCCCATGGTGAATGACGGGCGGATAATGCACGGGAAACCGACATCATCTGCGACCGCAAACGCTTCTTCCATGGTGTGTGCGATACCGGAACGTGCCGTATCCAGACCGATTTTTTTCATTGCGATATCAAAACGGCGGCGATCTTCTGCTTTATCAATCGCATCCGCTGTCGCACCAATCATTTCAACACCGAACTCGGCCAGCACGCCGTGGCGCTCCAGATCGAGCGCACAGTTCAGTGCGGTTTGTCCGCCCATCGTCGGCAGAACGGCATCCGGGCGCTCTTTTTCGATTATTTTGCGCACCACTTCCCAGTGAATCGGCTCGATGTAAGTCGCATCCGCCATTTCCGGGTCCGTCATAATGGTCGCAGGGTTGGAGTTGACGAGGATGACACGGTAACCCTCTTCGCGCAGTGCTTTACACGCCTGGGCGCCTGAGTAGTCAAATTCACAGGCCTGGCCGATAACAATCGGACCGGCGCCTAAAATCAGGATGCTGCTGATATCTGTACGTTTTGCCATTTTCTTTGCTCCTGATTAGTGACGGGCGTTTTTCATCAGTTCAATAAAGTGGTCGAACAGCGGGGCGGCGTCGTGCGGGCCCGGGCTGGCTTCAGGGTGACCCTGGAAGCTGAATGCGGGTTTATCATTGCGGTGAATCCCCTGCAATGTGCCGTCAAACAGTGACTTATGTGTGATACGCAGTATGGCCGGCAGCGTCGCCTCATCCACCGCAAAACCGTGGTTCTGCGCGGTAATCATCACCACATTATTCTCAATATCTTTGACCGGATGGTTGCCGCCGTGGTGGCCGAATTTCATTTTGATGGTCTTTGCACCGCTGGCGAGTGCCAGTAACTGGTGTCCCAGGCAGATGCCGAACAGCGGGATATCGGTTTCCAGGAAGCGGGTGATTGCGTCAATCGCATAATCACACGGTGCCGGGTCACCCGGGCCGTTGGAGAGGAAAATACCGTCCGGGGCCATTTTCAGTACTTCTTCCGCCGGGGTCTGCGCTGGTACGACAGTCAGGCGGCAGCCGCGATCAACCAGCATGCGCAGGATATTGCGCTTGGCACCGAAGTCGTACGCCACCACATGGAATGGCAGTTCTTCTGCGGTTTTATCCGCCGGTAAGCCATCATCCAGTGTCCATGAACCCTGTGTCCAGCTGTATGGCTGCGCGGTCGTCACTTCCTTCGCCAGATCCAGGCCGTTCAGCCCGCTGAAGCTCTGTGCATTTTTCAGCGCCAGTGCCGCATCCGGGTTTTCACCGGCGATGATGCAGCCGTTCTGAGCACCTTTCTCGCGCAGTAAGCGGGTCAGTTTGCGGGTATCAATATCGGCGATTGCCACGACGTTGCGGCGTTTCAGGTATTCAGAGAGGCTTTCTTCACTGCGGAAATTACTGGTGATCAGCGGCAGGTCGCGGATAACGAGGCCTTGCGCATATACATCCGGGGATTCTTCATCAGCACTGTTAGTGCCGGTATTACCAATATGGGGATAAGTGAGAGTGACTATCTGGCGGGAATAAGAGGGGTCGGTGAGAATTTCCTGATACCCCGTCATCGAGGTATTAAAAACGACTTCGCCGGTAACGGCACCCTCTGCGCCGATGGCGCGTCCGTGAAATGTGGTTCCGTCTTGCAGAACCAGGATTGCTGACTTAAACACAACACCCTCCGGAGGAATAATAAATCACAATTAGTGCATATTAATTCAGAATTGGGGCTATAAAGCAATGCCAAAATAGAAATTTAACCAAATTTTGACAAATTGCGGCGCATTCTAAAGATCGAACGGGCAGTTGTCCAGAAAAAATCGACTTTTTTATATTTTTTTACTCATCATGATTAAAACAGGCAGGCAGACAGCGATAAAACACCTTTATTATCAGATTTATGCTGAATTTATGATGAGATTACTGAAAAAAAGACTCACAGACGAAAAAAGAGATGAAAAAGGCAAAAACAGAGATAAAAAAGAGATCAATTACGATAATAATGATTATAAATTCAGGTTACGTACAAAATACCAGAAAAATAAGAGTTAAAGCAGTGATAACTTAAAATATCACCGCTTTATCAATATATTGAAATTTACATTTTACTATAAATTTTCCAGATCAAGCACATCCTTCATGGTGAATAAACCGTTATTTTTATCACTCAGCCAGGCAGAAGCCTTAACCGCGCCATTTGCAAATGTCATCCGGCTTGAAGCCTTGTGGCTGATTTCAACACGCTCACCGATATCCGCAAACATCGCTGTATGCTCACCCACAATGTCCCCGGCCCGCACAGTGGCAAACCCGATAGTGTTCCGCTCCCGCTCGCCGGTATAGCCTTCACGGCAGTAAACTGCGCAATTTTTCAGGTCGCGCCCCAGCGCCCCGGCAATAGATTCGCCCATCGCCAGCGCCGTCCCGGACGGGGCATCCACTTTATGGCGGTGGTGAGCTTCAATAATTTCGATATCGGTATAGTCGCCCATGACTTTGGCGGCCTTTTCCAGCAGTTTCAGCACCAGATTGACACCAACACTGAAATTCGCCGCAAAAACGACAGGAATGTGTTGCGCGGCCTGTGCAATGGCGGCTTTTCCGGCATCATCAAACCCGGTGGTGCCGATAATCATCCCTTTGCCGTTAGCAGTACAAAACGCCAGATGTGTCAGGGTGCCTTCCGGACGGGTGAAATCAATCAGGATATCGAAATTGTCTTTCTGACTGTTCAGGTCAGCCGTCAGGATCACACCATTGCGCCCGGTACCAGCCAGTTCACCGGCATCGGTCCCGGTGAGTGAGGAGCCTTCGCGCTCAAATGCCGCGCCCAGCACCACATCATCATTCTGTGCAATCGCCTGAATCAGCTGGCGTCCCATGCGGCCACCGGCACCCGCAACCGCGAGCCGTAACTTACCCATATTTGTTATCCTCAGTTTTCTGTCTGTATGTCAGCAGATTAACGGCTGTCCGGCCGGATTACCAGTTACCCGCCGTGATCATCAGAAAATCACAATACAGCCCGCCGATTATCAGTAAAACTGTATTCACCGGGCAGCAGACA
>NZ_NRQY01000001.1:2361942-2435561 GCF_003996855.1 Morganella morganii
AAAAAAAGCAGAACCTGCGTTCTGCTTTGCTGTGTCAGACTTCTTTGATATCCACCCGTAACTCTTTCGGGACTTCAAAGATAATATTTTCCTCACGCCCCTCGAGCTGACTGATTTCATCCGCCCCCAGTTCCTGAAGACGGCTGATCACCTGCTGTACCAGCACATCCGGCGCGGATGCCCCGGCCGTCAGGCCGATAGTATCCACATCACTCAGCCAGGCGGGATTAATGTCATCGGCAGAATCAATCAGATAAGACGGTTTTCCGACCCGCTGCGCCAGTTCCGCCAGCCGGTTGGAGTTTGATGAGTTTTTGGAGCCGACTACCAGCACCAGATCTGCCTGACCCGCCAGATCCCGTACCGCTTCCTGACGGTTGGTGGTGGCATAACAGATATCATCTTTGCGCGGTCCGATAATTTTCGGGAAACGGGCATTCAGTGCATCAATAACTTCAGAGGTATCATCAACAGACAATGTGGTCTGCGTCATAAAGCTGAGATTTTCCTCATCTTTGACGTTCAGTTTCCACACATCCCCCGGGGATTCCACCAGGTACATACCACCTTCCGGGTTGTTGTACTGCCCCATCGTGCCTTCCACTTCCGGATGTCCGGCGTGGCCGATCAGAATCGCCTCTTTGCCTTTGCGGCTGGCGCGGGCGACTTCCATATGCACCTTGGTGACCAGCGGACAGGTGGCATCAAACAGCATGGTGAGATTGCGGGAACGTGCTTCCTGACGGATCGCCTGTGAAACGCCGTGGGCAGAGAAGATCAGAATGGCGTTATCCGGCACTTCCGAGATTTCCTCAATAAAAATCGCCCCGCGCTCACGCAGATCATTGACCACATAGCGGTTGTGCACGACTTCATGACGGACGTAGATAGGCGCACCGTATAACTCCAGCGCCCGCTTCACAATACTGATTGCCCGGTCAACACCTGCACAGAACCCCCGCGGGTTAGCCAGTAAAATACGCACGTTCAGCCTCCAAACCATCGCCCGGCCGGGCAGTAAAACAAAAATTCAACATTTGGGCGCTACTATACCAGAGCCATCCTCCGGACCGTAATGCTAATTATTGCTCTGTGTATTATGCGGTGACGTCACGGACTCTGATATCAAACGTTACATCCTGCCCGCACAGCGGGTGGTTGAAATCCACTTCGACAGAATCATCGGTAACGGATTTGATAATTCCCGGCATTTCGCTGCCGTTCATAGCCGTAAACAGCATAATCGTGCCTGTTTCCGGCAATCCGGTTTCCAGGAAATCGGCAGCGGAGAAAAACTGAATCAGATCCGGGCTCGGCTTGCCGAACACCGCCTCACCGGGCAGCGTGAAGGTTTTTTTATCCCCGGCGGATAAGCCCAGCAGCTCCTGCTCCAGCGCATCAGACAAACTGCCGTCGCCGAGACGGAACAGTGCCGGTTTGCCCTGAGCTTCCGTGGAATCCGCCACAGATCCGTCAGACAATTTCAGGGTGTAATCCAGTAATACGCTGTGATGTTCTGCAACCTGCATGTGATTATTACTCTCTGTATCAGATAAAAAATATCCGCCTGGCGGCGGATATTCGGGTCATCAGTCTGATGATGTTTCGTTCTTCGGTTTATCGCTTTTCTTACCGTCAGGGATAAAACTTTCAATAATGATAAGCCCCGCCCCGATGATGATCCAGCTGTCCGCCAGGTTGAACGTCGGCCAGTGCCAGTCACCGACATAAAAGTCGATGTAATCCACCACAAAACCGTGCATCAGACGATCAAGCAGATTGCCGATCGCCCCGCCGATAATCAGTGCATAGGCAATATTACTGATTTTATTGCGTGCACTGGTACGGTACATCATCACTAATAATGTCACGGAGATACCGATAGCCACCGCCGTGAAGAACCAGCGCTGCCAGCCGCCCTGAGATGCGAGGAAGCTGAATGCGGCACCGTAATTCCGCACATAGGTCAGATTAAAGTACGGCATCAGTGATGTGGATTCATGCAGCCCGTAATTGGCTAAAATCAGCTGCTTTGAAACCGCATCCAGTACCAGTACCAAGACCGCCAGCCACAGCCAGCGTAATCCGGTCGAACACAGTGGTTTTTTCATTTATCAGGCAAACTTACGTTCTTCACCGTTTCCGGCTACGTTAGTCACACAGCGGCCGCACAGTTCAGGATATTCACTGTCCTGACCGATGTCGGTCGCATAATGCCAGCAACGCGGACACTTGCTGCCTTCCGCTTTGCCGAAGCCGATGCGCAGGCCGTCCAGCTCACTGTTTACCGCACTTTCCGGTGCCGCAGACAGCGGTTTCACATCTGCCAGAGAGGTCAGCAGCACGAAGCGCAGTTCATTACCCAGGCTGTTCAGCTGTGCCGCTAAGGCATCATCCGCGTACAGGGTAACCGCTGCTTCCAGCGAGCCGCCGATAAGTTTATCCGCACGTGCCTGCTCCAGCACTTTATTGACTTCACCACGCACCGCCAGCAGCGTTGCCCAGTAATCATCGTTCATGCTGTCCTGTACATTCAGCCCGAACAGGCCGTCATACCACTCTTCAGTGAAGACGTACTGCGGACGTTTGCCCGGCATCACATTCCAGATTTCATCTGCGGTGAAGGACATGATCGGCGCCATCCAGCGAACCAGCGCTTCCGCGATATGGAACAGCGCGGTCTGGCAGCTGCGGCGTGCCAGGCCATCGCTTTTCGCGGTGTACTGACGATCTTTGATGATATCCAGGTAGAATGAGCCCATTTCCACCGAGCAGAACTGCATCAGACGCTGTACCACTTCATGGAAATCATAGGCGTCATAGGACTTCAGGATATCCGCCTGTGCCGCCAGCGCGCGGCCGACAGCCCAGCGGTCTGCCACAATCATCTCTTCCGGTTTCACCATATCGGTTTCCGGGTTGAAACCATTGAGGTTAGCCAGCAGGAAACGCGCGGTGTTACGGATACGGCGGTAAGAATCCGCAGAGCGCTTCAGGATTTCATCCGAAACGGCGATTTCACCGGAGTAATCCGTCGATGCAACCCACAGACGCAGAATATCCGCACCGAGTTTGTTCATCACATCCTGCGGACTGATGGTGTTACCCAGCGATTTGGACATTTTGCGTCCCTGACCATCGACGGTAAAGCCGTGAGTCAGCACTTCGCGGTACGGCGCTTTGCCTTTCATCGCGGTGGAGAGCATCAGTGAAGACATAAACCAGCCGCGGTGCTGGTCAGAACCTTCCAGATACATGTCCGCAGAATTGCCGTGGAACTCAGGACGGGCATCCACGACCGCAAAGTGGGTGGAACCGGAGTCAAACCAGACATCCAGAGTATCCGGCACTTTTTCATAGATATCCGCATCATCACCCAGCAGGTCACGCGGGTCGAGATCCCACCACGCCTGAATACCGTGCTCTTCCACACGTTTGGCGACGTCTTCCATCAGTTCCAGCGTGCGCGGATGCAGCTCCTGAGTCTCTTTGTGAACAAACAGAGACATCGGCGTGCCCCAGGTGCGCTGACGGGAGATACACCAGTCCGGACGGTTTTCCACCATCGCGGTGATACGTGCCTCACCCCAGCCCGGAATCCATTTCACACCTTTGATTTCATTCAGAGACTGCGGACGCAGGCCGTTCACATCCATCCCGATAAACCACTGCGGTGTTGCACGGAAAATGACCGGCGTTTTATGACGCCAGCAGCACGGATAGCTGTGCGAGATATTTTCGCTGTGCAGCAGTGCACCTTTTTCTTTCAGCAATTCCAGAATGATGTCATTGGCTTTCAGAACAAACACGCCATCCAGTGACGGATAGGTGCCGCTGACATAACAGCCGTTCGGACCGACCGGGTTAGCGGTTTCCAGGCCATATTTCTGACCGATAACATAGTCATCAGGACCATGACCCGGTGCGGTATGTACTGCACCTGTACCTGCATCCAGAGTGACGTGGTCGCCGAGGATAGCCGGGACATCAAAGCCCATAAACGGATGATTAAAACGCAGCAGTTCCAGATCGCTGCCTTTGCAGTCCGCTTCAACAGTCCAGCTGGTGATACCGGCTCGTTTCATCACGCTTTCCGCCAGGTCAGCGGCCAGAATCAGGCGCTCATCGTTCACACGGACTAACTGATAATCAAATTCCGGATTCAGGGAAATCGCGCGGTTCGCCGGTAATGTCCACGGCGTGGTGGTCCAGATAACCAGAGAGACCGGCAGGCCGTCATTTTTCACGCCGAATTTGGCGCAGACGGCATCCGCATCAACGGCTGTGAAGCGTACGTCAATGGACGGAGAGGTTTTGTCGTAATATTCCACTTCCGCTTCCGCCAGGGAAGAGGCACAGGATGTACACCAGTGAACCGGTTTTGCTCCTTTGACCAGATGGCCGTTGGCAATCACTTTTGCCAGTGCGCGGATAATATGCGCTTCGGTTTTGAAATCCATGGTCAGGTACGGATGATCCCAGTCACCCAGCACGCCCAGACGGATAAAGTCTTCCTTCTGGCCTTCAATCTGCTCTTTTGCATATTCACGGCAGGCGGCACGGAACTCAGCCGGTGTGACTTTGTCACCCGGTTTGCCAATCACCTGTTCTACTTTGTGTTCAATCGGTAAGCCGTGGCAGTCCCAGCCCGGAATATACGGGGAATCGAAACCGGCCATGCCTTTGGATTTAATAATAATATCTTTGAGAATTTTATTGACTGAGTGACCAATGTGAATGCTGCCGTTTGCATACGGAGGGCCGTCATGCAGGATAAAGGTTTTTTTACCGGTTTTGGCTTTACGAATCGCCTGATACAGACCTTCTTTGTACCAGCGTTTCAGCATGTCAGGTTCGCGCTTTGCTAAGTCCCCGCGCATAGGGAACCCTGTCTCCGGGAGATTCAGGGTATTTTTATAGTCACTCATTCGATTCTCAGTTCCAATATTATTCCGTTAAACACATAACGAGGGGTTGGATTGTAAAAATTCCCTTGCCGCAATCTCATCCCGTGCAATTTGCGCTTTCAGCTCATCAAGTGAGGCAAACCGCTGTTCATTTCGCAATTTCTTGCGCAGTACCACATCCGGATGCTGCCCGTATAAATCCATTGCTGCATCAATCAGATGAACTTCCAGTTGCTGGCCCTTACCCTGTACTGTCGGGCGGGAGCCGATATTGGCCACACCCGGCAGCGGATACGGCCCGAGGCCGTATACATCCACGGCATACACACCGTGTACCGGTGCGGCCAGACGTTTCAGGGGGATATTGGCGGTCGGAAAGCCGATGGTACGCCCGAGTTCGTTGCCGTGCACCACGCGCCCGCTGATGCGGTAAGGGTGTCCGAGCAGTGCCTCAGCCTGTGCCAGATCGTCGTTTTCCAGCGCACGGCGGATGGCCGTGCTGCTGATCCGTTTGCCGTTATCACAAAAACTTTCCGTGCTGCGGACCGTGAAACCATACTGTTTCCCCGCCTCGCACAGCCCGTTAAAATCGCCCTGACGATTTTTTCCGAAACGAAAATCATCCCCGACCACCAGAAATTTCACCCCCAGCTGTTCAACCAGCAGGTGTGAGATAAAGGCATCCGGTGTCAGTGATGCAAATTGTTTACTGAATTTAACACACAATAAGTAGTCCGCACCGTACTGCGCAAGATATTTTACCTTATCGCGCAGCCGTGTCAGGCGTGCCGGCGCTTTATCCGGTGCAAAAAATTCCAGCGGCTGCGGCTCGAAGATCATGACGACCGACGGCAGCCCCAGGCGTTTTCCTTCCTGCGCCAGATGTGACAGTAATGCCTGATGTCCGCGATGAACACCATCAAAATTACCGATAGTCAGCACGCAACCATGGTGACGCGCACGAATATTGTGAGTACCGCGAATTAGCTCCATAGCCGGCTCAATACAGTCAAAATTAGTCTGATTATACCTTGTCCGCCGCGTCAGGTTAACCCACTAATGCGGCTGAATCGTGAATTCTCTGTACAAAAAGCGGGGCATCTCCCTCTGCGGAAAGTGAAAAATCATTTTTTTCGTCAGAATCTTACCATTCAGACGACTTTTTTCCGCGTAAGGGCTGTATTCCCGCTGAGTAAACTGATAAAATCCCCGCCCATCACAACGTACATTTGCGTCGCTGTACAACGACGCATATTTGCACAAATCCATTGACAAAATAAAGCGGAGCAGGCATATTCCTCCACCTTTGTATTGTCCTCGAAGAATATATTTGGGAGTTGGACCTTGGCTAATATCAAATCAGCTAAGAAACGCGCCATTCAGTCTGAAAAACGTCGTCAGCATAACGCTAGCCGTCGTTCTATGGTGCGCACCTTTATCAAGAAGGTTTACGCTGCTATCGCTGCCGGCGACAAAGAAGCTGCTCAGAACGCATTTAATGACATGCAACCACTTGTGGATCGTCACGCTGCTAAAGGCCTGATCCATAAGAACAAGGCTGCCCGTCATAAGGCGAACCTGGCTGCTCAGATCAAAGCAATGTAATCTGATTGTGCAGACATAAAAAAACCGGCTCATGCCGGTTTTTTTATGTCCTTTTTCTGTCTCAGTCCGGCAGACCGATATCCGCAGCTGACTGCGAACCACTGAACAGAGCAGAGAAATCCTTGTTACACACCCGCTGAACCGCGGGATGCTGGATCATGCGCTCAGCAAAAATCACATAATACTCTTCTTTGATAGTATCCACCGTTCCCAGCTCGACAACATCACTGTCCGCAAAAATACCTTTGCTGTAGAGCGACGGCGCCACAAAAATCGCATTGTGATACATACCAAATGCTTTCATCAGCGCCGCATCATCAAATTCACCCAGAATTTCGACTTCCAGATTTTTATTGCGTATCCAGGTCAGTAGCTGACGACCGAGCATCGAGCGGCGGCCGGGCACCAGCAGACGGCGTTCTTCCAGGCATTCCGGGAACGGCTTCTGCGGCGCGGGCTGGCGGCAGTAAAAACTCATACTGCACTCCCCGAGCTTCACCGAGAACAGCCCTTCCTGCTGGGTGGAATCCACCGGACAGTCGGAGAGAATCATATCCAGTTTGTGCTGGCTGAGCTGCTCGAGCAGCATTTCGTGAGTGGATTCAAAACAGCGCAGATGGATTTGCTCATGCTCCATCACCGCCGTTTCCAGCACTTTGCTGACCAGACGTTTTGACAGTGCATCCGCGACTCCGACATCAAACAACAGATTGGATTCACGGCTGTAAGTGACAATATCCAGCATTTCCTGGCTCAGCATAAACATTTTATCCGCATAGCGGAACACCAGTTGTCCCAGCTCAGACGGCACCAGGCCGCGTCCCTGGCGCTTGAATAATTTACCGTCAAGGCGCTCTTCCAGCGCCTTGATTTGGCCGGTAATGGTTTGCGGGGTCAGATAGAGCGCTTCTGCCGCTCCCACCACCGAACCTTCTTTACAGACATGCCAGAAATAATAGAGGTGATTGTAGTTTAAATGGGAGACTCGCATAGTTTTTCCCGGACATACCTTATCTTTTTTTGATGATTAACTCGAAAATTCTGTTGTATTCACCGGCCGGACAGGCCGGTGAATAGCAGGTTACTGCCGGACTGTTTTCTTCGGTAATACGGAATGGAGCAGGAACAACCCGGTGACTGCTGCCATGGTGGAACCAATCAGAATTCCCAGCTTGGAGTAGGTGTTAAATGCCTCAGGAAGCCCGGTAAATGCCAGTCCCGCGATAAAGATAGACATTGTAAAACCGATCCCGCATAACACCGATACAGCGAATATATGGTTAAGAGTAATCCTCTCCGGCAGTTTTGCAAAGCCCAGTTTTACCGAAATCAGACATGCGGTAAAAATCCCCAGCGGTTTCCCGATAAACAGGCCGAGCAGAATCCCCAGCGGCAGTGTTCCCATCAGCGCATCGAATGAAATACCCTGAACACTGACGCCGGCATTAGCAAAGGCAAACAGCGGCAGGATCAGATACGCCACCCACGGATGCAGTACATGCTCCAGTTCCTCTGACGGTGAGTGCTCACCATCTTTACTGCGCAGCGGGATCAGGAACCCGACGATTACCCCGGCCAGTGTGGCATGCACACCGGATTTAAGGATACATACCCACATCATATACGCGGCTGTATTGCTGACATTGCGCAGGTTCATCACACACAGCACAACCACCATCAGCGCAGCCAGCAGAAAAACTTTCAGTTCTGTCGGCACCCGCTTACCCAGCAATGCCATCACGCCGAGGGCAAACGCAATATCTGTCGCCGCCGGGATCGCCCAGCCTTGTGCGGCAGCGGTATCCCCGCCGTTAAACAGCAGATAGACCAGTGCCGGTGCGACCATACCGCCGAGTGCAGCAATCGCCGGAAACATCGCTTTATCGCGCCCGGCCAGAGAACCGACCATCAGCTCCCTTTTTACTTCCAGCCCGACGACCAGGAAAAATATCGCCATCAGAGCGTCATTAATCCATAATAACAAGGGCTTATCAATTTCCAGTGCCGAAAATTTTACAGCAACAGGAATATCAAGAAACGACTGATACACCGCTGACAGCGGCGTATTCGCCATAACCAGCGCGATCAGTGCAGCAATAATCAGCAGTATGCCGCCTGCGGCTTCGAGTTTTAAAAACTGTCGGATAATTGCGGTCATGGGTTAACTCCTTTAAGACTATCGGCGTCAATAATATGCAAACAATTAACTCGAAAAAAGCAGTTTATTCAGCAATAATAACTCGATTATTTCTGTTTATTCGGGGTTTGAATCACAAAATACACTGGCAACCGCTATGAAATTAACGATAGATTAACATTTTTATTTCTGCGAAATGTATTGTATGGCGGATGTTCCGGAAGAAAAACTAACATCAACCGGAATCCCGGCCACCTGTATGATTGTGGCGAACCGGATGGTTAGTCCGGTTTTTTTATCATACGGCCGGCTGAGATGCCGGCAGTTCAACTGTACCGCTGGTCTGAATTTTCACCTGCGTGAATACGTCCGGACGGGCAATATTTACCGGAGCACCATCCTTCCCGGCGGTCAGGCTTTTTTGTAACACGAAAAGCCCCTCTGCTTTATATTTTCCCGTAATATCTTCGGTTGTGTAATTCGCTGAATCCGGCAGTGTTGCGTCGCGGAGTAATACAGGCGAGCGGTTAAGCTCCTCATTGACTGCAACAATTTTGGTGCATTGTGTCTCAATTTTATCCAGAACTCCGCCTTTACAGAAGCGGGAGAAAATGACTGACTTTCCCGGTACACATTAATTTCATGCGAAATATTTTTAAACGGAGTCATATCCATTTTCATAACACTATTTCCAAACACATTCCTCAATGCAACAAAGCTTTTGGTTCCTAACAGTTCAGCCTGATCTTGTGTGCAGTGAAACCGGGGTTCTGATACATTTTGTATCCCCGAAATAAAACGACTGAGCCCTCTGTTTCCGAATCGTTCTGATGTGTCCTTAATTAATTCTGTGACTGATACTGTCTGACCGGTGATTTTCATGTTGTTTGCCTTAATCGTAATGTTGTTAAAGCAGAATAAAAAAACCAGCGGTAAATGCTTGTATAAAGCACACAAAAAAACCGGCCGGGAACATTCTCCCGGCCGGTTATGATATTGCTTATCTGACAGTGACTTATTTGGTCAGGTCATCAAAGAATTTCTTCACGCCGTCAAAGAAGCGTTTCGCTTTCGGGGTGTTGTTGTGGCCGCTCTGGCCATCAACGGATTCACCGAACTCACGTAACAGTTCTTTCTGTTTTTCGCTCAGTTTCACCGGCGTTTCCACCACCACACGGCACATCAGGTCGCCCTGCATTCCGCCGCGCGCCGGTCTGACACCTTTGCCTTTCATGCGGAACAGTTTACCGGTCTGGGTTTCTGCCGGGATCTTCAGCTTAACGCGTCCGTCCAGTGTCGGAACTTCAATCTCACCGCCCAGCGCTGCGACAGTAAAGCCAATCGGTACTTCACAGTAGAGATTGCTGCCGTCACGTTCGAAGATGTTGTGCTGGTGGACATGAACCTCGACATACAGATCGCCTGCCGGAGCCCCCATTTCGCCTGCTTCACCTTCACCGGTCAGACGGATACGGTCGCCGCTGTCCATCCCCGCAGGGATTTTGACTGACAGGGTTTTATAACGTTCAACTCGTCCGTGACCATGACACTTACTGCACGGATCTTTGATGATTTTGCCGCGGCCGTGACAGGTCGGACACGCCTGCTGCACGGCAAAGAAGCCCTGGCGCATCTGCACCTGGCCCATACCGTGACAGGTCGGACATTCCTGCGGCTCAGTACCTTCTTTCGCCCCGCTGCCGTGACATTTATCACAGGTCTCCAGGGTCGGAATACGGATCTCTTTGGTCACACCACGAACCGCTTCTTCAAGGGTCAGTTCGATGTTGTAACGCAGGTCTGCTCCGCGTGCCGCGCGTTGCTGACGGCGACCACCACCAAAAATATCACCGAAGACGTCACCAAAGATATCACCGAAGTCAGCACCGCCGAAACCGCCGCCGCCAAATCCGCCGCCACCGCCCATACCGCCCTGCTCAAATGCTGCATGGCCGTACTGGTCATAAGCCGCTCGTTTTTGTGCATCAGTGAGGATTTCGTAAGCTTCTTTAACTTCTTTAAATTTATCTTCCGCGTCTTTATCGCCCTGATTACGGTCAGGGTGATATTTCATCGCAAGGCGTTTGTAGGCTTTTTTAATCTCTTTTTCATCCGCAGATTTAGAGACGCCCAACACCTCATAGTAATCTTTTTTTGCCATCCGTTTTGTCCCTTAACACAAGCACACGGGCGCAGAGTTTCCTCAACGTCCGTGCCGGTTTTCAGTGATTAATAACAGTCATCACCGCGCCCGCTAAGGGCCTTATTTTTTGTCTTTGCTGTCGTCAACTTCTTCGAATTCAGCATCAACAACATCATCATTTTTACCTGCATCCTGCGCGGCATCAGCACCTGCTGCACCTGCCTGCGCCTGCTGCTGGGCAATTTCCATCAGTTTGGCTGAGGCGTCGATCAGCGCTTTCGTTTTCTCTTCGATAGCGGCTTTATCTTCGCCTTTCGCTGCGATTTCCAGCTCACTCACTGCCTGCTCGATTTTCACTTTATCGTCGCCCGGCAGTTTGTCGCCCGCTTCTTCAATTTGTTTACGGGTGGCGTGAACCAGCTGATCGGCCTGGTTACGAACCTGTACCAGCTCTTCGAACTTACGGTCAGCTTCGGCGTTTGCTTCCGCATCACGTACCATTTTCTGGATCTCTTCCTCGTTCAGACCGGAAGAAGCCTTGATGGTGATGTTCTGCACACGGCCGCTGTTTTTGTCTTTCGCGGACACATGCAGGATACCGTCGGCGTCGATGTCAAAAGTGACTTCGATTTGCGGCATACCGCGTGGTGCAGCCTGAATACCATCCAGGTTAAACTGACCCAGTGATTTGTTATCACCGGAACGTTTACGCTCACCCTGCAGAACATGAATAGTTACCGCAGACTGGTTGTCTTCCGCTGTGGAGAACACCTGGCTGTGTTTGGTCGGGATAGTGGTGTTCTTCGCAATCAGCGGAGTCATCACGCCGCCCATGGTTTCGATACCCAGAGACAGCGGGGTAACGTCCAGCAGCAGCACGTCTTTAACATCACCACCTAACACACCGCCCTGTACCGCAGCACCAACTGCCACAGCTTCGTCCGGGTTCACGTCTTTACGCGGTTCTTTACCGAAGAAATCAGCAACGGTTTTCTGAACCAGCGGCATACGGGTCTGACCACCGACCAGGATAACATCATTGATGTCATTCACTGACAGGCCGGCATCCTGTAATGCAACTTTGACCGGGTCCATAGAGCGTTTAACCAGATCTTCAACCAGTGATTCCAGTTTCGCACGGGTCACTTTGATGTTCATGTGTTTAGGGCCGGTCGCGTCCGCCGTGATGTACGGCAGGTTAACGTCAGTCTGCTGTGCGGAAGAAAGCTCGATTTTCGCTTTCTCGGCAACTTCTTTCAGACGCTGCATTGCCAGCGGGTCGTTACGCAGATCGATACCCTGTTCTTTCTTAAATTCTTCAACCAGATAGTTGATCATGCGGCTGTCGAAGTCTTCACCACCTAAGTGGGTGTCGCCGTTCGTTGCCAGCACTTCATAGGTTTTTTCGCCGTCTACTTCATCGATTTCGATGATAGAGATATCGAAAGTACCACCACCGAGGTCGAATACCGCGATAGTGCGGTTACCTACTTCACGGTCAAGACCGTAAGCCAGTGCCGCCGCAGTCGGTTCGTTGATAATACGTTTTACATCCAGACCTGCGATACGGCCGGCGTCTTTGGTTGCCTGACGCTGAGCATCGTTAAAGTAAGCAGGTACGGTGATAACCGCTTCGGTTACCGGCTCGCCGAGATAATCTTCAGCGGTTTTTTTCATTTTTTTCAGGACTTCAGCAGAAACCTGTGGTGGTGCCATTTTCTGGCCTTTTGCTTCCACCCATGCATCGCCGTTATCAGCGCCGACAATTTTGTACGGCATGATGTTCATATCGCGGCGCACTTCTTCATCGTCAAAACGACGACCAATCAGACGTTTGATTGCAAACAGTGTGTTCTGCGGATTGGTAACAGCCTGACGTTTTGCCGGCTGACCGACCAGGATTTCACCATCCTGTGTATACGCAATGATTGACGGCGTTGTGCGGTCGCCTTCTGCGTTCTCCAGGACACGTGCCTGATTACCATCCATTACAGCAACACAAGAGTTGGTTGTACCTAAATCGATACCAATAATTTTACCCATCTAAAGGCCTCCGAATAATTCTGTTCGTCTTACGCTACCGATGTATATGAGGTTCAATTTTCACTTTTCAAGAAAAAATTTTTCACTCACCCGTTACCCGGAACATTTCCGGCGGTACCGGATACCCGCAGCGTTAAAGGGGATTCAACTGAGTTTCAGTTTCCGATGACAACTAGATGGGGCCATAAATGCATTCATCAAGGGGAAAATGAAAAAAAACAGATTATTTAAAAGAAAATGATGAAACGCTGAAAAATGCTGTGCTGACAATCATATCAGCACGGCATTTATACAGTACAGAAGCAGGGTTATCAGGAGCCGAAGACCATCATCCGCTGACGCACCGTGGCTTTGCCCATATACAGCCCCAGCAGCAGGCCGATCAGCGAGAGTCCCAGCATGTAATACGCGGGTGCCAGCGGTGTCCATTTCAGGAATAGTGTGACCACAATTGGTGTCAGTCCGCCGAAAATGGCATAAGAGAGATTGTAGGAGAACGAAATGCCGCTGAAGCGGATCTCCGCCGGATAGCTGTTCACCATCACAAACGGCACCGCGCCCACCACGCCGACACTGAATCCGGCCAGTCCGTAAGTCAGCGACAGCGGTGTGCCCGGTTCACCGGCGGTCAGATAAAAATAGCCGGTACAGACCGCCAGCAGCAGGCTGCCGAAGGTAAAGACTACGGATGCACCCAGCTTGTCACACAGATATCCGGCGACCAGACATCCGCCGCACAGCGCCAGAATCGCGGTCATATTGGCGACAGAAACTACCGCTTTTGCCAGGCCGAACTCCGTCTGTAAATAGGCGGGTGTCAGCAGGATCACCACCACAATCCCGGCGGAGAGCAGCCAGGTCAGCAGCATAGAGATTACAATCGCTTCTTTGTGATTCACTACCACGGTTTTCAGCGGCAATTCTTTTGCCAGCGCTTTTTGCTGCTTCATCTCCTGAAAGATAGGCGTTTCCGCCAGCCAGCGGCGCAGATAAAGTGCCACAAACCCGAAAATACCCCCGAGGAAGAACGGCACGCGCCAGCCCCAGGCAAGCTGCTGCGCTTCGGTAAAGAGTGTCGCCATCATCATGGCCACCAGCGAGCCGAGCAGGATACCGACGGTCAGTCCGGCTGTCAGCGTGCCGCAGGCAATGCCGATACGGTGTTTCGGCACATGCTCGGAGACAAATACCCAGGCGCCCGGCACTTCCCCGCCGATAGCTGCCCCCTGCATCACCCGCATCAATAAAAGCAGTAACGGTGCGGCAATACCGATAGATTCATAGGTCGGCAGCAGACCGATACAGAGTGTCGGCACCGCCATCAGCAAAATACTGAGGGAGAACATTTTCTTACGTCCGACCAGGTCACCGAAGTGAGCCATCACAATGCCGCCCAGCGGACGCACCAGGTAACCGGCAGCAAAGATCCCGAAGGTTTGCATCTGTACCAGCCACGCGGGAATGTCCGGCGGAAAGAAAAGTTTGCCGATGGTGACGGCAAAGAAGATGAAAATAATAAAATCGTAGAATTCAAGTGCGCCACCCAGGGCCGCGAGAGAGAGTTTTATAATCCTGCCGGTTGAGTGTCCGGGGAATGGTCTGTGCCATGGGTTCACCTTTCCTGTCTTTACATTGCTGTTATCTTTACTTTACATAAACGGATAACCGCATCATAGGACAAGAAAGGTGTCCGGGGGAATACTTTTTATTTTATGCTGAAAACGCAGTATTACTGCGGCTTTATTGCTGATTTCGGACGAAATGCCGCGACAATTTCAGGGTCAGTTTCAATGTAAGGACCGTCCAGCAACTGTATACAATATGGTACACTTGCAAAAATACCGGAAACGACCACTTTACCATTTTCATCTTTCAGCCCTTCCAGAGTTTCAGCAATGGCTTTCGGCTGCCCCGGCAGATTGAGGATCAGCGACTGATTGCGGATCACGCCAACCTGGCGGGATAAAATGGCGGTCGGTACAAATTTCAGGCTGATCTGGCGCATCTGTTCGCCGAACCCCGGCATTTCACGATCTGCCACCGCCAGTGTTGCATCCGGAGTCACATCACGCCGCGCCGGGCCGGTTCCGCCGGTTGTCAGCACCAGATGGCAACCGAATTCATCCACCAGCTCACACAGCGTCTGGCTGATCATCGCTTCTTCATCCGGGATCAGGCGGGTTTCTGTCTGAAAAGGCGTGGTGATGGTTTTTTCCAGCCATGCCTGTAAGGCCGGAATGCCTTTATCTTCATAAATACCACCGGATGCGCGGTCAGAAACCGAGACAAGACCGATGCGCAACACATTGTTCATAGTCACCTCAACGTCATTTTGACTCCGGGGCACAGCATAGCATTGCCGCCGGAAACAAAAAAGGCAGCCCATCGGCTGCCTCTTATATCTGACTGTATTATAACGATTACAGCAGATCGGCGATCATTTTTTCCAGTTTACCCTGGTCTACCGCAAATTTACGGATACCGTCCGCCAGTTTCTCGGTTGCCATCGCATCACTGTGGTGGCCCCAGTAGAATTCAGCTTCTGTCAGCGGTGCAGGACGCGCTTTCACTTCGCCTTTGTATTCCAGTTTGCGTTCAACCGCGCCGGTCGCTTCTGACAGTTCTTTCAGCAATGCAGGAGCGATTGTCAGACGGTCACAACCGGCCAGCTCCAGGATTTCACCGGAATTACGGAAGCTTGCGCCCATGACCACGGTTTTGTAGCCGTGCTCTTTATAGAAATTGTAGATCTCAGTCACTGAAATCACGCCCGGATCTTCTGCCGGAGCAAATTCTTTCTTGTCGCTGTTTGCTTTGTACCAGTCGAGGATACGGCCGACGAACGGAGAAATCAGATACACGCCTGCTTCCGCACAGGCGCGTGCCTGGGCAAAGGAGAACAGCAGTGTCAGGTTACAGTTGATGCCTTCTTTTTCCAGCTGTTCCGCCGCGCGGATACCCTGCCAGGTAGATGCCAGCTTGATCAGGATACGATCGTTGCTGATACCGGCATCGTTATACAGTTTGATGAGACGTTTTGCTTTGGCGATACTTGCCTGAGTGTCATAAGAGAGACGGGCATCCACTTCTGTGGAGATACGACCCGGAATCAGTTTCAGGATTTCCAGACCGATATTCACCGCCAGTTTGTCACCGGCATCGATAATCTGCTGTTCACGTGAATCGCTCTGCGCACGCGCCCAGGTCACCGCCTCATCAATTAACTTACGGTACTCCGGAATCTGCGCCGCGTTGAGGATCAGAGAAGGGTTGGTGGTGGCATCCTGTGGTTTGTAAAGCTTCATCGCTTCGATGTCACCGGTATCGGCCACGACCGTGGTCAGAGTACGCAGGGAAGTTAATTTATCGGTCATTTTCGTCTCTCATCTTATGTCTGAATAGATGGCAATATGCCGCAACTGCATTTGATAATATCACGGACAGCCCGCCGCGCAAGCAGGGAAAATCCGGCGCATCCCCTGTGTTCCGCCGTTATTCCGTTGTTATCCGGAGCATTTCCTGTTTTGTGTGCCATCACCGATTACAGTGATTTGCCCGTTCTCCTCTTTTTTTTGTTAAAGTAACCGGAGAATGACAACATCAGACCGGAGCCGACTATGCTGCTGACTATTTCCCCTGCCAAAACCCTCGATTATGACAGCCCGTTAGCCACTGAGCGCCATACTCAGCCTGAGCTGCTGGCACAGTCAGAAACCCTGATAGAAACCTGCCGCAAACTGACTCCGGCGGATATCGGCTCGCTGATGCATATCAGTGATAAGCTGGCCGGACTGAATGCCGCCCGTTTCGGGGAATGGCAGCCGGATTTCACGCCGGATAATGCCCGTCAGGCCATTCTGGCGTTTAAAGGGGACGTGTATACCGGAATGCAGGCGGAAACCTTCAGTGAAGCCGATTTTGATTTCGCCCAGCAGCACCTGCGTATGCTTTCCGGTCTGTACGGCGTGCTGCGCCCGCTGGATCTGATGCAGCCTTACCGTCTGGAAATGGGGACGAAACTCGCCAATCCGCGCGGCAAAGATCTGTATACGTTCTGGGGTGATATGATTACGGACAATCTGAATCAGGCGCTGGCCGCACAGGGCGATAATGTGCTGGTTAATCTGGCCTCTGATGAATACTTTAAAGCGGTGAATCCGAAGAAACTGAATGCGGTGATTATCAAGCCGGTTTTCCTCGATGAGAAAAACGGCAAGTACAAAGTGATCAGCTTCTATGCGAAGAAAGCACGCGGCCTGATGAGCCGGTTTATTATTCAGAACCGCCTGACACAGCCGTCTCAGCTGACCGGCTTTAATCTCGACGGTTACCGTTTTGATGAAAGTCAGTCCGGTGAGCGGGAACTGGTATTTACGCGACCGGAAGGTACCGGTTCTGATAACGGGTAAAACAAAAAGTCGCGGTAAATACCTCCCTGTACGCTCAGCTGCGCCATCCGTGGCGCAGTATGCTTTTTGTTCTCTTACCCGTTATCATCACGCTATTGATAATTGACAGGAAGTTACGGCTTCACCGTCTTCAGCAGATAGTCCCGCAGTGCCGCAAAATCCGCCGGTAACACGGCAGACAACAGCGGCAAATCAGCCCGCTCCGCCAGTTCCGCCGGTAACGGCAGTTTACTGCCCAGAATCGCTTCCACACTCTCCAGGAATTTTGCCGGATGCGCTGTGCCGAGGAAAATACCGTACTCGCCCGGCTGCAAATCACTGCGCAGCAGACGATAGGCGATCGCGGCATGCGGCTCGGAAATATAACCTTTCGCATCCAGATCACGCATCGTTTCCCGGGTTTCGTCATCACTCACCGCGCCTGAACGCAGATCTTTCAGAGACCAGCCCTCACGCGCAAACAGCGCCTCAATACGCGGCCAGTTGTTCGGCTGGCTGACATCCATGGCATTGGATAACGTTGCCACCGTCGCCGCCGGTTTCCACTGTCCGTCCGCCAGATAGCGCGGCACGGTGTCGTTGGCATTGGTCGCGGCGATAAAGCGTTTCACCGGCAGCCCCATCGCTTTTGCCAGTACCCCGGCGGTCAGATCACCGAAGTTGCCGCTCGGCACCGAGAACACCAGTTCACCGCGTTTTTCCGCCGGAACCTGTGCCACCGCTTCAAAGTAATAACAGATTTGTGCCAGCAGGCGGCTGATATTAATGGAGTTTGCTGAGTTCAGATGCAGTGTCTGTTTCAGTTCCTCATCATTAAACGCCTGTTTCACCAGTGCCTGACAGGCATCGAAATCATCCTGCACCGCCACGGAATGAATATTACCGCCGAGGGTACAGAACAGTTTTTCCTGTAACGGGCTGATTTTTCCCTGCGGATAGAGGATCACCACCTGCACATTTTTCAGGCCGTAAAAAGCATGTGCAACTGCCGCACCGGTATCGCCGGAAGTCGCGGTCAGGATGGTAACCGGTTTGTCACCGGCAACCGCTGCCAGCGCCTGTGCCATAAAACGCCCGCCGAAATCTTTGAATGCCAGTGTCGGGCCGTGAAACAGCTCCAGACAGGCCACATCCGGCTCCACCTGATTCAGCGGTGCCGGGAAAGCAAAGGCGGCACGGACACGCGTGGCCAGCTCAGCTTCCGGAATTTCATCACCAATCAGAGCATGCAGAATGGCGGTACTGCGGCTGACAAAATCCATCGCCAGCAGCTTATCCATCTCGGCCGGCTCAAAAAACGGAATCTCACGCGGGAAGAACAACCCCTGTCCGCGTCCCAGCCCCTGTTTTACCGCCTGTGCAAAACTGACCTTCTCACTCTCATCTTTTAAATTGTACAGTTCCATTTTTTACCTTTATGCACTTATCTGACGTGCGCCTTTGAGATCGAGACGGCACAGATGGACAAACCCTTCGCTGTTCTGCAAATACTGTGTGTTAAAGACATCCGCCACCTGCTCTGCCGCTGATTTGCTGTCACAGACAGCAAACAGGGTCGGCCCGGAGCCGGAAATACCGCATGCCTTCGCGCCGCGGGCAAGCACCTGCTCACGGACAGCATCAAAGTTCGGCAGCAATTCACGGCGGTACGGCTCCGCCACCACGTCGCGGATCATGGCCGCTGCCAAATCGGCCTGCCCGGTGTGACAAGCGTGGATAAATCCGGCCAGGTTGCGCCCGTGGCTGACAATATCCGCCCGTGAATAAGTGGCCGGTAAAATCGCCCGCGCCTGCGCGGTGGAGACTTTAATGCCCGGATACGCCATCACCCAGTACCAGTGTTCAAACCCCGGCACCGCCTGGCTGACGCTTTCTCCGGTTTCAATATTGAGCTGCAATCCGCCCAGGAAGCAGGGGGCGACATTGTCATAATGCACACTGCCGGAGATACGCCCTTCCATCTCACCCATCAGGCGCAGCAGCGACATTTCATCCAGCGGCCTGCCGGTGTACTCATTCAGTGCCACCAGCGCAGCCACCACCGAGCAGGCGCTGGAGCCCAGCCCCGAGCCCACCGGCATATTTTTTTCCAGCACCATCGCAACCGGCAGGTCATCATTGATGATCTCACTGAACCGCTCACGGCACTGATATACAATATTGTGCTTCGGATTCACCGGCAGTTTACCGGCAAAACGTCCGCTGTTTCTGAGTGAAAACGTCTCTGCCTTCGCGACGGACACGCAGTCGCCGAGCAGTTCCCCGCTGACCGGGGACACTGCCGCACCCAGCACATCGAACCCCACACTCACATTCCCGATTGACGCCGGTGCATAAATTCTTATCACGTTTTACACTCCCAGTTTCCATGACATTGTCCGCAGCACGTCCGCAAATATTCCTGCCGCTGTCACATCATTCCCCGCGCCGTAACCACGCAATACCAGCGGGATAGGCTGATAATAGCGGGTATAAAACGCCAGGGCGTTCTCGCCGTTTTTCACTTTATACAGCGGATCGTTGCCGTCCGCCTCCGTAATTTTCACCTGACAGCGGCCATGATCAATGATGCCAACATAGCGTAAAACACGCCCTGCTTCTGCGGCTTTCGCCACACGCGCGGCAAAGGCCGCATCCAGTGACGGCAGATTCGCCATAAAAGTATTCACATCCCCGGAGGCATCAAAGTCCGGCGGCAGCACGGAATCCACCTCAATATCGGCCAGTTCAAGGGAAAGCCCCGCTTCACGGGCGAGGATCAGCAGTTTGCGCGCCACATCCATCCCGGAGAGATCATCACGCGGGTCCGGCTCGGTAAAGCCTTTGGCTTTAGCCGCCGCGGTTGCCTCAGACAGCGACATTCCCTCATCCAGCATACCGAAAATAAAGGAGAGCGAGCCGGACAGAATGCCGCTGAACTGCACCAGTTCATCCCCCGCATTCAGCAGATTTTGCAGGTTTTCAATCACCGGCAGCCCGGCACCGACGTTAGTGTCATAACGGAACTGACGTTTTGAGGACGCCGCCGCACGGCGCAGTTCATGGTAATAATCCATGGACAGCGTGTTGGCTTTTTTATTCGGTGTCACCACGTTGAAACCGTCTTTCAGGAAATCCGCATATTGCAGTGCGATCTCTTCATTCGACGTGCAATCCACAATCACCGGATTGAGGAAGTGATACTCTTTTTCCAGGCGGATCAGACGGCTGAGACTGAACGGCTCTTTAGCCTGCGACAGCGACTGACGCCAGTCCTGCAAATCAATACCGCGCATGTTAGTCAGCATAGCTTTTGAGTTGGCGATACCGCATACGCGCAAATCGATATTCCGGGCTTTCAGCCATGCCTGCTGACGGTGGATTTGCTCCAGCAGCGCACTGCCGACCCCGCCCGTGCCCACCACAAACACTTCCACAATACGGTCAGTGTTAAACAGCATCTGGTGACACAGGCGTACACCGGCAGCGGCAAGGTCATTATCCACCACCGCAGAAATAGAACGTTCGGATGAGCCCTGTGCGATCGCGATGATATTGATGTTGGCGCGGGTCAGTGCCGAGAAGAACCGGGCGGAAATGCCTTTGAGTGTCCGCATACCGTCCCCGACCACGGAAACAATTGCCAGGTTATCCAGCACGTCCAGCGGGTCGAGCACGCCCTCTTTCAGCTCCAGATAAAATTCCTCTTCCAGCGCCTGCTGAGTGCGGGCTTTATCTTTCTGCGCCACACAGAAACTGATGCTGTATTCAGAAGATGACTGTGTAATTAATACGATAGAGATATTACGCCGCGACATCACAGTAAACACCCGCGCCGCCATCCCGACCATGCCTTTCATTCCCGGCCCGGAAACGTTAAACATCGCCATATTATTCAGATTGGTGATCCCTTTCACCGGCAGGCTGTCGTCCCGCTGGCCGTCACCGATCAATGTGCCCGGCGCGTCCGGATTGAGAGTGTTTTTAATCAGGCACGGGATCTGGAACTGCGCAATCGGCGCGATAGTGCGCGGATGCAGGACTTTTGCCCCGAAATAAGAGAGCTCCATCGCTTCCTGATACGACATACCTTTCAGCAGACGGGCATCCGGTACAAAGCGCGGGTCGCAGGTATACACGCCATCCACGTCGGTCCAGATCTCACAGCAGGAGGCCCGCAGACAGGCGGCCAGTACTGCCGCAGAATAGTCAGAACCGTTACGCCCCAGCACCACCAGTTCGCCGTTTTCATTACCGGCTGTAAATCCCGCCATCAGAATGATGTGATCAGACGGGATATTCATTGCAGTAATACGTTTTGTTGATTCATGGATATCTACCGCAGATTCCAGATAACCGCCCACCGCCAGCAGATTCACCACCGGATCAATCACAGTGACCTTATAACCGCGGGCTTTCAGCAGTGACGCCATCACCGCAATGGAAAAACGCTCGCCGCAGCTGATCATATTGGCATTAATGCTGTCCGGACACTGCCCCAGCAGTGACACACCGTGCAGTACCTGGCGTATCCGGCCGATTTCCTGCTCAGTTTCGTGCTTCAGCCGGTCATATTCAAAGCCCGGCACAGCATCACGCAGTCCGTCCAGAATCGCCCCGAGAATGGCGGCAGCATCGTGTACCAGTGTATTTGCTTCCTGCCCGCTGACGGTCTGTTCCACCATCGCCACTAAGTAATTAGTGATTTTCGCCGGTGCGGAAAGCACCATAGCGAGCTGTCCCTGCGCGAGTTTCTTCTCTGCGATTCCTGCGATGTTCAGTATACGATCCGCGTTTGCCACGGATGTGCCGCCAAATTTAAGTACACGCATGTGTTACCTGCTCCTGCCGTTTTTAGTCCAAAAAAAAAGCCCGCACAATCATTGTGCGGGCTTTTTTCGTGATTTCAGATATGCGTCAGCCCGCACCGCCGGTGGTAATGGTGGTGGTCGTAATAATAATCATGGTCAGGCTGTGATTACGCATGGAGTTCCTGTCTGTCATTTGTCTGGTTAACCCTATTACGGTTAAAGGAAAGGCGGGTTGATGTCAAATTATTCTTCTGATTTACCCGCATAATCAGACAATTTGAATCCGATCACATATCAGAATAAAAAGAAATTACGGCAAATTAACGCGGATATCATCCCATCAACCGGCATTTAATTTTACGGAACCGGGAATTTCTGTATTTTTTAACTTTTATCGCGCTGGTTACGTTTTTCGCTGTATATCCGGCAAAAAAATGTACAATAATCAGACAAGTCAGATATAATGCTTAACATTGTAGCTCTATTTATTTGACAATCATTAAAACTAGCAATGAACAATTGAAAAGAGTGTTAACGTGCTACAATTGATTTTGATATGTATCAACAAAGGTTAGATTTCCGGATGGTAAATGATTGGGTTGCTGTTATATTGGTGTTAATAGACTAATATTGGTACGAATCGTTTCAATTCCTTACTTTCTGAATTGAGTGATTGTTAACATGCGGTCTGAACAAGATTTTTTTCTGTTCGTGGTGATGTGCCGGACATAACCACAACGATACCGGCACAAGTTACACGGGCAGATAATCAGATTTCTTATTATTCTAAGTAATTTAGGTAGCGACTATGCAAACCCCGCATATTTTAATTGTTGAAGATGAAATCGTCACACGTAACACCCTGAAAAGTATTTTCGAAGCAGAGGGTTATGTGGTACATGAAGCGACTGACGGTGCAGAGATGCACAATGTGCTGTCAGACCATGATATCAATTTGGTTATCATGGACATCAACCTCCCGGGAAAAAATGGTCTGTTGCTGGCGCGTGAGCTCCGCGAACAGGCAAATGTGGCACTGATGTTCTTAACCGGCCGTGATAATGAAGTGGATAAAATCCTCGGCCTGGAAATCGGTGCTGATGACTATATCACCAAGCCGTTTAACCCGCGTGAACTGACTATCCGCGCGCGTAACTTACTGTCACGGACCATGAATCTGGCCGGTGGCAGCGAAGAGCGCCGCAGTGTGGAAAGTTACAAGTTCAACGGCTGGGAACTGGATATCAACAGCCGCTCATTAATCGGACCAACCGGCGAGCAGTACAAACTGCCGCGCAGTGAATTCCGTGCAATGCTGCATTTCTGTGAGAATCCGGGCAAGATTCAGACCCGTGCTGAACTGCTGAAGAAAATGACCGGCCGTGAACTGAAACCGCATGACCGTACTGTGGATGTCACTATCCGCCGTATCCGTAAGCATTTCGAGTCCACACCGGATACCCCGGAAATCATCGCCACCATTCACGGCGAAGGTTACCGGTTCTGCGGCGACCTCGAAGAGTAATCTTCCGCTGCGGTAACACTATATGACATTCCCGGTGCCGCTCAGCGCCACCGGGAATTTGCTGTTTCTGCTGTCCGTTTACTTATCCCACGGAATAATCGGCACCGCACTCAGGGCATTCTTCGGCGAACCATCAACCACTTTGTCTGAATAAGTCAGATAAATCAGCGCGTGGCGTTTTTCGTCATAGAAACGAACGACCTGTAACTTCTTGAATACCATGGATGTCCGTTTCTGGAACACCACCTGACCTTTATCACTGCGGCCCTTTTTCACTTTGTCACTGACCGTAACCGGCCCGACCTGCTGGCAGGAAATCGCAGCATCTGAGGTATCTTCCGCCAGACCCAGCCCGCCTTTGATCCCGCCGGTTTTTGCCCGGCTCAGGTAACAGGTGATATTTTCCACATCCGGGTCATCAAAGGCTTCCACCACGATTTTGTGGTCCGGCCCCAGAATTTTGAATACGGTGTCCACAGAGCCGATTTCTTCACCATGGCTCAAAAAGGATAACGAACTCAATGAAATAGCTGTAATAATTCCCAGTATAGACCGGTGAGTCTGATTCATAATCTTAATAGCCCAAGAAAACCATTTGAAAATTGTATGATTTTAAAGATAATCCATCTTACCAGTTTATGATAGTTGCCCTGTTCTTAAAACATTTTTCCGGCCAAAAGTAATAATTGGTAAATGATTATCTCGTTGATAATCACTCAGGTTAGAATATAAATTCGTTATATCTCTTTCAGAACTTCATCAATCCAATAAGGGAGATGTATGGATCAGACCAGCATCATTCGCGATTTACTCCGTTGGTTAGATGAGCATTTAGATCAGCCACTTTCCCTCGATAATGTCGCTGCGAAGGCAGGCTACTCCAAGTGGCATTTACAACGTATGTTCAAGGACGTCACCGGTGAAGCCATCGGGGCTTACATCCGGGCCCGCCGCTTGTCACGCGCAGCCATTGCACTGCGGCTGACCGCCCGTCCTATTTTAGATATTGCATTACAGTACCGTTTTGATTCTCAGCAAACCTTTACACGTGCGTTTAAGAAACAGTTTAATAAAACACCTGCACTGTACCGCCGTCTTGACGAATGGTGCTCTGATGGCATTTGCTCTGCAATCCGGCTGGATGACACAGCGCTGCCTGAGCACGAATTTGTCACGCTGCCGCCGCGTACAGTAACCGGTATTGAACACAGTTGTTCACACCGTCTGGAAGACTGGGCAACTGCCTGTACGCATATGCGTCAGGAGTTCTGGCTGCATCATATTTCCGTGGCGAAAACCATTCCGGATTATGTTTACGGGCTTTACAGCACAACCCGCAATCCGGATAAAGAAGATGAGCAGACTGTCAATTACACCACAGCTGTGGATACGGAATTTGCCGCTTTCACCACGGAAGAAAACGTGCGTGAACTGGAGATGCCGGGCGGTGAATATCTCTGCTTCACCTTTAGCGGCATTCCTTACCGCGGCGCAATGCAGGAATTTCTGTTCACCATTTACGGTCAGTGCGTACCGCACCTGGGGATCACCCGCCGCCGTGGTTACGATATTGAGTGTTATAAACTGAGAAAAGGAACTGACATCTGCTATCCGGGTGTGGCTGATGTGGATGAAGCGGACCCGCGCCATCACATTGAGGAATTTAAGTACTATATTCCTGTCAGGCGTAACCCGCAGTAATCACTCCCGCAGAACAAACACCGCCGCCGGTGGTGTCTTGTTCACCCGGGCGGTGTCTGATATCACGGAATCACTCAGCGCTGCACTTCATCCAGTGCAGGGAGGCTCAGATGAGTCGTATCTCCGGCCGTTTCAACAACCCAGCCATCCGCCAGCCACGGGCTTTCCTGATACTCCAGAACGGATAATGAGCAGTTACGCAGGCGCAGGCGGCGTTCCGCATAAGCCGGCAACCCGAGCACAGAACCAATCAGGCATCCCAGTGCAATACCGTGACTGACCAGCAGAACTTTACTGCCTTCCGGCAGATCCAGTGTGCTTTCCAGCGCCGCCCGCATCCGGCTTTCCAGCTCCGCGAGAGATTCACCTTCCGGGATACGTCCGTCTTCCGCGCCATTAAGCAGGCTCTTACGCCAGCCCTCTTCTTCTGCGGTCAGGGTATGAATCTGACGTTTTTCCAGCACGCCCATGTTGAGCTCACGCAGACGTGGATCAGCAATAATTTCACAACCGCAGGCTTCTGCGATCAGTTTCGCGGTCTGCTGTGTGCGGCCCAGATCACTGGCGATAATATGCGTGATCCCTTCATTTTTCAGACGCGCGGCAACCTGCTTCGCCTGATCGATACCACTTTGGGTTAACGGGCTGTCGGAATGCCCCTGGATACGGCGCTGAACGTTCCATTCAGTTTCACCGTGACGGACAAGAAATATATATGAGCGCCTCCCGTTTGCCAAGCCTTGTACTTGATGACGGACAGGACGATTGCGGCTATATATCCGGTCTTTGTGCAGTCGCGAAAGCGGCTGCTGACCCTAATGAAATCCGCTGACCCACGCCTCAATTACCTCTGCGAACTCAGGGTTCAATATTTCTTTCAGGCTTAGTGAGTCCCGGTCTGACCTGTTTTGTCATTACGTACATTGCCTGCGCAACCTGTTGACGCTTGTTTTTACTCTCAAGCTTTATGCTCGTGTTGCGGGTAGTCAACTGAAGGCATAGTTCCTCTGGTAAGGTCTGTCGTGCGCCAGTACGGCCCATATTATTCTAGCCATCTTGTTGGCCAGTGCTACGGATACCACATTTACTGGACGTCGTTTCTGCAGTTCAGTGACCCACGGTCCTGGTTCACTGGCGTTCTGTATGACGCTGTGAGCGCCGTTGACCAGAAGTTTTCGCAGATATTTATCGCCCCGCTTGCTGATCCCCTGCAGCAGGATCTTCCCTCCTGTCCCGGTCTGTCTCGGAACCAACCCGATCCAGGCAGCGAACTCGCGGCCTGACCGAAAAGCTTTCGCATCCCCCATCGACGCAATCGCTGCGGTTGCTGTCAGTAGGCCCACTCCAGGTATGTCGCTGATGGCCTTTACTCCTGGATCATTTTTACTCAGTTCACGTATTCGGCGTTCGATGTCAGTGATGCGTTTATCTACCCGGTCTATCTCGCTCAGTTGTTCTCCGAGGCTGTCAATCAGCGCTGCCGGTAGACGCCCTGACAAGCGGTCAAGTATCTCCGGCACTGACCGGACCAGACTGGCATACCCCTTTGCCATCACTTCGCCGTACTCTGCCAGCAAACCGTGCAGCTCATTGGTTTGCATCAGCCTGAATTTCATCAACTGTGAACGTATCCGGTGCAGGGCCAGCATGGCCTGTTGCTGCTCGGTTTTTACCGCAACGGCCTTACCCGGCTGCTGTACCGCCCGCCAGATCGCTTGCGCATCGGCCGTATCATTTTTGTTGCGAATATTGAAGGCCTTGACGAACTCCCCCGGCATCAGCTTAACCTGATGCCCCATCTTAGACAGCTGTCTGGCCCAGTGATGTGCACCGCCACAGGCTTCCATGCCGATCAGGCAGGAGGGCAGGTTGGCGAAGAATTCAGGGAACCTGGCCCGTTTAATGGCTTTGTTGATAACTTCGCCTGTTTCCATATCAACGTAATGCACCTGCATAATGTTCTTGGCTATGTCGACACCGACTGGCATAGGTTTCATTTCTGCTTCCTCCTGCGACCCTGTTCTATTGAAAATAATTACTTACTCTCTTAATTCATCGTAAGACACCATTACGTGCTCGCTGAAAGCAGGTCGTTCCTTTAATCGTGAATAATATGCACTGAGATTTGGCAGCGGCATACGGTCAATATCTATGTCGTAATATCGATACAATACGTGTCCAAATTGAATATCTGCGAGAGTGAACTCATCACCGGTCAAGAATTGATGCTCTGCAATCTGTTCTTCTGCAAGCACAAGTTTCTGCTCGAAGGTGTTTACCGCGATTTTAATCACCTCGCAGTCACGCTTTTCAGCTGGCGTTCGAACGACCCGCCAAAAAATCGGTGCTGTAAAGAGGAGTGCAACATTCAATTTCGACCATTCCATCCACCGATCCACATCGGCCCTGTCAAAGAAATCAGTAGGCCAGAAGCTTCCTTTTGCGTAACGATTAGCCAAATACCTCAGAATCGCTCCAGTTTCCCATAGAGGTTTGTGATCACCGTCTCTAAGAACTGGTATGGTGCGGTTTGGATTTAGCGCGTAGAATTCCGGTGTATCCGTACCGCCAAATCTGTGACCGATATCATATCTTTGATACGGCAAGCCCAATTCTCCTATGCACCACATCAACGCTTGCACATTGGACGACGTTTTTCTTCCCCAAATTTCCAACATGATTCTTTAACCTCTGGAAGTTGATGCACAATGTGCGTGGTGTTGGACCAGTAGGGATTTACCTTACCACGATTTAATTTACATGAACCCATTCTGGAGGGAGGCGCTCATACCATTACCTGTGACATAACTATCAATCTCTGCTTTTACTGTGTGAAAGTCTGATTACCCCGCTACCATACCGTAAAAACATTCTCGGGATCACGCTTTTCCCTGAAACAATTTCACTGCACCGCCGCGTCTAAAAAAATCTGCGGAAAGCCGCCAATATTCGCTATACTGCGGCAAACATAATTACGTGGATAGTTTAATTATCATGTTTCATATTATCGCAGCAACGACTAATCCGGCCAAAATTCAGGCTATCCGTTCCGCTTTTGAAGTGGTACTGGGTAACGGCAATTTTGATATTGAAGATGTGAATGTGGACAGCAGTGTGCCGCAGCAGCCTATCGGGAATACCGAAACCCGTACCGGTGCCCGCCAGCGCGTCAATGCAGCCCGTCAGGTCAGACCTGAAGCGGATTTCTGGGTTGGTGTTGAAGCGGGTATTGAAGGCGATATGACCTTTGCCTGGATTGTGATCGAACATCGCCAGCTGCGCGGGGAATCGCGTTCTGCCAGCCTGATGCTGCCGGAAAAAATTCTCGCGGGGATCCGCGAAGGCCGTGAACTCGGTGATGAAATGGCCGACCTGACCGGAGTGGAAGATATCAAACAAAAAGGCGGGGCGATCGGCTTCTTCACCGGCGGCGCACTGACCCGGACCAGCGTTTATGAGCAGGCCATTATCCTGGCACTGGTGCCTATTCAGCATGAGATTTATAAATCACTGAATACAAAAGAATTCTGATCTGAAAAACCGGACCGGTGATAACCGGCCCGGTGACCTTCGCAATACCTTTTACTGCTCTGCCAGCCACTCTTCACGTGTAATACGGCTGATATGTTCAGTCCGGTAATCATTCAGGAACTGATTGAATTTGTTCTCTTCTGTATGATGATGACGGAATCCGCATTTAGCCTGAACACGGTGTGACTGTTCATTGTTTTCAAAATAGCCGCACCACAGCGCATCCAGCTCCAGGGTTTCAAATGCATGACGCATCACTTCCCTGACCGCTTCCGGGATCAGCCCCTGCCCCCAATACGGCACACCAATCCAGTAAGCGATTTCACCTTCCCGCTGACTGATATCAAAGTTGCTGTTTTCCCCGATCAGAATCCCGATACAGCCGACAGCCCGTCCGTTTGCTTTCAGTTCAGTGGCATAGACCTCATCAAGATTAAAGACGGTGCGAATAATATCCGCACTTTCCTCAGCAAAACTGTGCGGCGGCCAGCCGGCTATCGGGCCGACCCGGTCATCTTTTGCCACTTCATATAAATCAGCGGCGTCGGTTTCTGCCCACGGGCGCAGAATCATACGTTCTGTTTCTAATTTCATACTGCTTACCTTACTTCAGTTATACATTCAGCCATACCGGCTCTCTCTGTGATGACGGGAAGTGTAAACCGGCGGTGGTTATCCGGTAAGCAACAAACCTCCGTACTTTCGGTACTTTTAAAAACTATTGTGATAAATTTTCGCTTATATCTGTTTCAGGATGGCAAAAATGACAACTCATGACAGTGAACTGACAGATCAGGTTCCGGTATTAACAGAAGAAACAGACACACTGCTGACGGGGAAAGTACACTGGCGGATCACGGCGGAGTACCACTGACGTTCGGCAGCGCCTATCTCACCCTGATGATCTGCCGGGCGGGATACGCACATATGACACTGAATTTTAAGTCTCAGGCTGTGCGGGCGGGGGATATTCTGGTGCTGGCGGAAGATACGATCGCGCTGCTGAAAAAGCGCTCGCGGGGATTCCGTGTGTTTTTTTGTCTGATCCCGACCTCTTTCTCTGCCGAAATCGCTTATGTTCTGCCGAACCCGCTGTTTCTGTTTCTGCATGAATATCCCCGCTGTATCCCGCTGCCGGCGGAAAAACCGCTGCTGACAATGTGGCTGGCACAAATGCAGGATATCACCCGCAACAGCCCGGTTTACCGGCATATTAAGCAGCGTAATCATTTACAGAATCTGTTTTTGCGGATAGCGGAAAGAATGCCGCCGGATGCCCCGGCCGCCACACAGAAGTACAGCCGGAAAGAGACGCTGTGCTGGCAGTTCTGGGAATTGATCTGCCGCCACAGCCGGGAGCGCAGGGATGTGCAGTACTATGCACGGCAGTTAAATATCACGCCGTTTTATCTGTCACAGCTGACCAAAACGTTTTTCAATCATTCGCCCAAGTCACTGATCAACCGCCGGGTTATCCCGGAAATAAAAACGCTGCTGCGTTACAGTACGCTGTCAGTGGAACAGATCGCGGATAAACTGCACTTTGATGACCCATCCTACCTGTGCCGCTATTTCAGACGGGAAACCGGCATTTCCCTGACAACTTACCGGCGGCAGAGCAGCTGAGTTATTTTTTACCGCTGAGCAGTTCCTGCTCCAGCCAGGCTTTCACATCTTCCGGGGCATATTTCAGGCTGTTAGAGCCGCGGGTGATGGTCGCAATCCCGACACCCAGCTCACTTTTCAGCTCACGCTGGCTCATCTTACCGCGCAGCAGCTCCTCAACTATCCGCACACGTGTGCCGAGCGCCGTGCGCTCATCCGGGGTAAAAAGCAGCTGAAAAAGGTGGGATTCAATATCCTGTGAATAGGCGTTGCGCAGCAGGCTGACAAAGCGCTGCCAGTCGCTGTCCTGAAGTTGGTCTGTTGTCATGTGTCACCCCATAGAACCGAGAGTACAAAAAGTACCCGTTAACTAGTACAGCTAGGATAACACAAGCCCGGTACAGCTGTCTTCTGCTGAACCGGGCCGGAAAGAGACTATCAGTAACGCATTGATTGTTCGGAAGGTGTCAGGACATCAGCCGGACGCTGCCCTTTCAGGAAGTTCTGATAAAAGACATCAAATGCCAGCACATTCTTCACATAACCGCGGGTTTCCGCAAACGGAATGGTTTCCACGAAGGCAACCGCATCGAGCCGTCCGCCGCTGTTACTCAGCCAGCGGGTTACCCGGTTCGGGCCTGCGTTATAAGCCGCACTCGCCAGGATACGGTTCTGGCCGAACTGGTTATACACGCCGTTGAGATACGCGGTGCCTATCTCAATATTTTTGCGCGGATTAACCAGCTGTGCGGTATTACTGTAATCCGCAATACCGTTGTCGCGGACAGTCTGGGTTGACGTTGCCGGCATCAGCTGCATCAGCCCGGTCGCACCGACCGGTGAACGCGCCTGCGGATTCCAGGCACTTTCCTGGCGGGCTATCGCCATTGCATAGCTTTTGCTGATATTTTTATTCTGTGTGAACTCATCAAACTCACTCTGCCAGGCCAGCGGGAAACGTTCTTCGAGGTGATCCCATAATTTGCCGTTGATCGTCGCCTGCACACTCAGATCCGCCCAGCCCTGCTCCAGCGCATAACGCGCCAGCTGCGCTTTGCGCGCCGGTGTCTGGCTGCCCACCAGATTCAGCCACTCAGTACGGGCCAGCCCTTCCATCTGCCAGTACAGCAGTTCACGGATACGCTGAATTTCCGGCAGATTACTGATGCTGTTGTCCGGTTTATCCGCCGCATTAATCATCATGACATACGGTTTACCCAGGCGCTGTGCCGCCACCATCGGATAGAACCCGCGGCCCTGCGTAATTTTTTCCAGAATGGCATCCGCAGCGGCTTTATTTCCGCCTTTTTCCAGCAGTACGGCACGCCAGTACTGCCATTCCTCTTTCTGCTGCGCATCCGCCGGTAACCGGGCCAGCCAGCGATCCAGATCGCGATCATCCGCGTTACTCAGCGCCAGACGCACACGGCGTTCACGCAGCGTCACCGAATCCGTTTCCTGAATCACCTCATCACGCCAGGCAGCCTGCCCGGGGGTAACATCGCTTCCCATATACTGCCATGCAATGGCATCTTTCAGTTGCTGCCGCTCGCTGTCATTCATTTTCTGGGCGCGCGCGACACTGTTCAGATCCGTACGGGCGGCATCCGGCGATTTGCGGGCATAAGCGGAAAATGCGGAAATGGTGGCCTGGCGGGTAAAATCGGTCGGGCTCAGTTGTGCAAATGTCACCACCGATGCCGGATTTTTCTGTAAATTAATCAGACCGTTACTTATGGTCTGATAAGAAGCAGGTAAACGTTTTGCCAGATAACTGACCAGAGAGGAATTGCCGTTTTTCAGTGCCAGACTGATACGTTCAAGGACACGTTCCGGCGTCAGCCCGCCGGACTGATCCCAGACATCAAATAACTTATCACAGGAGGACGGCAGAGAATTGCCCGCCGGCCAGATCGATTTTGCCCCGTCGAGCGCAACCTGACGGTTTCCGGTCTGCCAGCTGGCATAATAGTAATCACACTTCGCACTGACCGGTTTCGGTACAGTGGTACTGAAACTAATCAGCCCCTGCCAGTCATTACGTTTGGCCAGTTCGCTGATAAATTTATTTTTCAGGCTTGCCGCTGACGGCAGGTTCGGATGGGTATCCGTAAAGTTTTTCACCTGACCGGATGTCAGCAGGCTCATATCCTGTGTCAGCTCACGGTACTCGAGATAAGGATAGAGCGGATAGTCACGCAATGACGGCATCAGGCGTTCCACTTCCGCCATATTATTGGCATCCCAGGCAGATTTGACATCCTGATAGCGCTGACGCTGCTCACTCAGTGAATCCGCTGACGCCAGTGCTGAAAACATCAGCATGCTGAGAGCCGCCACGCCCGGCCATATACATTTCCTCATCATCTGCTCCTGTCTCCTTAATTCCCGTTTATCTGCACAATACTTCAGACCCTGATACACAGTGTAAGTGGCCTGCTCCGCAGACACAAATCATACCGCTGTACCGGATAACCAGATACCAAAAATTATATTATTCAGAATATATGTCTGATTATTCTTATTGTGTATTCCCTTTGCCATAAATGATGGCTTACTCAACAATAATCAGTTATATCATCTGGTATTGGTTTAATTATTAATATATAATAAATATAATTTCAAAATTATAATTATAACAATTCAGGGCACTGATTGCTGCCGCAAACAGAATCCTGAGCACTACCCCTATATCTATAAGACGTGAAAACATTTCAGACGACTCCGGTCGTCTTTTTTTTGGCGGGAATAACGCAGGCCAATGTTAGAATGGGGAATCTGCTGTACCCGCCGGTCACTGCCGGCAACCGGGCAACACTGACACCGGAGTGGCTTTAACTAAACGTAAAACTTCGTCATAATGCCCCGCAGATGCCCCATCAACGAAAAAAGGTATACTACATTGGCTCAATACGTTTATTCGATGCACCGTGTCGGCAAAATTGTGCCGCCGAAGCGTCATATACTGAAAGATATCTCTCTGAGTTTCTTCCCGGGCGCCAAAATCGGTGTTCTCGGCCTGAATGGTGCCGGTAAATCAACCCTGCTGCGCATTATGGCAGGCGTGGATACCGACATTGAAGGTGAAGCACGTCCGCAGCCCGGCCTGAACATCGGCTACCTGCCGCAGGAACCGAAGCTGAATCCGGAATACACTGTCCGTGAAGCCGTTGAGGAAGCTGTTGCTGAAGTGAAAAATGCCCTGACCCGTCTGGATGAAGTGTACGCACTGTATGCGGCTCCGGATGCGGACTTTGACAAACTCGCCAAAGAACAGGGTGAGCTGGAAGCCATTATCCAGTCTCATGACGGCCATAATCTGGATAACCAACTGGAACGTGCGGCAGATGCCCTGCGTTTACCGGCCTGGGATGCCAAAATCGGTAATCTTTCCGGGGGTGAGCGCCGCCGTGTGGCTATCTGCCGCCTGCTGCTGGAAAAACCGGATATGCTGCTGCTCGACGAACCGACCAACCACCTGGATGCGGAATCGGTCGCCTGGCTGGAACGCTTCCTGCACGACTACGAAGGCACCGTTGTGGCGATCACCCATGACCGTTACTTCCTTGATAACGTTGCCGGCTGGATACTCGAACTTGACCGCGGTGAAGGTATTCCGTGGGAAGGTAACTACTCAAGCTGGCTGGAGCAGAAAGATGCCCGTCTGGCGCAGGAAGCCTCTTCCGACGCTGCCCGCCGCAAGTCTATCGAGAAAGAGCTGGAGTGGATCCGTCAGAATCCGAAAGGCCGTCAGTCCAAAGGCAAGGCCCGTCTGGCCCGCTTTGAGGAACTGAACAGCGTTGAGTACCAGAAACGTAACGAGACCAACGAACTCTTTATTCCGCCTGGTCCGCGTCTGGGTGACAAAGTGCTGGAAGTCGAAAACCTGACCAAATCTTATGATGGCCGCACTCTGATTGATAATCTGAGTTTCTCCCTGCCGAAAGGGGCGATCGTCGGGATTATCGGGCCGAACGGCGCGGGTAAATCCACCCTGTTCCGTATGATCAGCGGTAAAGAACAGCCGGATTCCGGTACCATCACTCTGGGTGATACCGTCACTATCGCATCCGTTGATCAGTTCCGTGATGCCATGGATGATAAGAAAACCGTCTGGGAAGAAGTCTCCGGCGGGCAGGATATCATGCGTATCGGCACCACAGAGATCCCGAGCCGTGCTTATGTCGGGCGCTTTAACTTCAAAGGTGTTGATCAGGGTAAACGTGTCGGTGAGTTATCCGGTGGTGAGCGCGGCCGTCTGCATCTGGCAAAACTGTTGCAGGTCGGCGGCAACATGCTGCTGCTCGATGAACCGACCAACGACCTGGATATCGAAACCCTGCGTGCGCTGGAAAACGCCCTGCTGGAATTCCCGGGCTGCGCCATGGTTATTTCCCATGACCGCTGGTTCCTTGACCGTATCGCCACCCATATCATCGATTATCAGGATGAGGGGAAAGTGGAGTTCTTCGAAGGTAACTTCAGTGAATATGAAGATTACAAGAAACGGACTCTCGGCGAAGCCGCTCTGGAGCCGCACCGCATCAAGTACAAACGTATGACCAAATAGGCCATACAACGGAAAATGCCGCGTGGTGAAGAACCGCGCGGCATTTTTTGGTTGGATGGATAAAAGAGTGTCTTTTGTTACGGGTATTACATTGAACCTAGTACTTAAGGTACAACCGAAGCTGACTTACTACTTCATACTTACCGCTTTCATAACACTTAAAACTGACAAATAAATCAATCAGTTAACACCATCAGTAAAGGGATCCTTTACTCTTCATCTTTCCTCCCTTTGTTGCCCTGAATTCTGCCGGACGCTGTGTGTTGTCCTTGTTCTTTTAGTATAGAAGAGAAAAATAATTTCTCACGGAAATGACCTGATTAATTTCCGGTTCCGGCAACATTCTTTATTTTTGCTGATCTCCGTCACGAATTTCAGGGGTATCCAGCATCAGCAGATGCTGAACCAGATCCACGCATTCAAGAAAACGGGTGTCATAATCCCCCGACGTCACGTGGACAAATTTAATGCCGTTTTCCCGCAGCATATCGATCAGCAGATCCTGAAACGCTTTGCGATCATTATCACTGCCGAGGCTGCGCAGTCCGTCTGCCACCCACGGCGTGTTATTTTCCAGCAGGATCACCAGATCAAACCGGTATTCCGCAATCAGCGCCTGCACAAACGGATGCTCTTTGCCCTCATAACGCTTGCAGAAAGCCTGCGTCGTGACAAAATCCGTATCAACAAAAGCAACTTTATTCGCATATTTTACTGCAAAATCAATATATTGTGCATGACCCAGTGCGATTTTGTCATAATCGGAATATTGCAGCGCCATTTCATCGCCGCCCAGATGGGAAAACACATAATCCCGCCCGTATTCCCAGGCACTGGTGGTATTAAACATATTCGCCAGTTTATTAACAAGCGTGGATTTGCCGCTGGACTCCCCGCCGAGCACCGCCACGATCCGCACAAAGAAGGGTTTGACCTCTGTCGGAATATAATCCCAGTAGCGGAATGGCGCCTGCCGGATCTGACGCCCGCTGATATTCATAAAAGTGCGTTCCGGATCGATAAGCACCGTTTCAATGCCGAACGACTCGCGGTAACGCGGCACATCCGCTTTCTCACCTGAATAGATGAAGTCCGGTGAGATCCCTTTTTCCCGCATAAACTGACACACGCCCTGACTCCAGTGCTCCCAGCCGTGCGGATACGGATCATAGGCATGTTCATCAAATGAGTGAATACGGATGTTTTTCTGATATTTAAAGGTTTGCAGCAGCCAGCGCAGACGATCACTGACTGTCGGCTGCTGAGACATCGAACTGTTGATAAACAACGCCTTATCACGCGGCTCATCATGGCAGAGGATCACATGCAGCTCATCCACCTGGCTGCACGCCCGCTGAATCAGGTAGATATGCCCCGTGTGCAGCGGGTAAAACTTGCCGAATACCACCCCGGTAATTTTTTGTTTCAGCGGGTAATCCAGCCCCAGCGCACTGTGCAGCCCGGCCAGCTTCTGGCCGCCGGGACTTTTGATTTTGTTGTTAATCAGCTGGCTGAGATACCCTTTGGTCACCCCGCACTGATCCGCCAGTTGCTGAAGTGTCACACCTGCCTGTTTAATGGCTTGTTTCAGATAGGAAAAATCGGTCATTCTCTGCTGCCTCACTTATTCCAGTTCATCCAGTACAGACAGGGCATCCGATAATTTTTTCACACCAAACACCTGCATGCCCGGCGGCGGATTTTTCGGGCGGTTGGCATTCGGCACAATCGCCCGTTTGAAACCGTGTTTGGCCGCTTCCGAGATCCGCTCCTGGCCGCTCGGTACCGGGCGGATCTCTCCCGCCAGCCCGACTTCACCGAAGATCACCACATCACGCGGGATCGGCCGGTCGCGGAAACTGGAGACCAGCGAGAGCAGCAACGCCAGATCCGCACTGGTTTCGGTGACTTTTACCCCGCCGACCACGTTGACGAACACATCCTGATCCGACATCTGTAATCCGCCGTGACGGTGCAGCACGGCCAGCAGGATCGCCAGCCGGTTTTGCTCCAGCCCGACCGCCACCCGGCGCGGATTCGACATCATCGAGTGATCCACCAGCGCCTGGATTTCCACCAGCAGCGGACGCGTACCTTCCCAGACCACCATCACCGAACTGCCGGACGTGACTTCATCCCCGCGGCTCAGGAAAATGGCGGACGGGTTACTCACCTCGCGCAGCCCCTGCTCCGTCATGGCAAACACACCCAGCTCATTCACCGCACCAAAGCGGTTTTTATGGCTGCGCAGCGTACGGAAACGGGAATCGGCCTCACCGTCGAGCATTACCGAGCAGTCAATACAGTGCTCAAGCACTTTCGGCCCGGCCAGAGAGCCGTCTTTGGTCACGTGGCCGACCATAATGATCGCCACACCCCGGGTTTTGGCAAAGCGGGTCAGATATGCTGCGGTTTCGCGCACCTGTGCCACACTGCCCGGCGAAGACTGAATATCCGCCATATGCATCACCTGGATGGAGTCGATCACCATCAGCTTCGGCTGTTCCTGCTCTGCGATCAGGCAAATCTGCTCAATCGCCGTTTCCGACAGCATATTGAGATTATCCATCGGCAGCCCGAGACGGTGCGCCCGCATTGCCACCTGCTGTAAGGATTCCTCCCCTGTGACATACAGGGTTTTCATCTGCGCGGCGAGCTGGCACATCGTCTGTAACAGCAGGGTACTTTTCCCGGCGCCCGGGTTACCGCCGATCAGAATGGCACTGCCCGGCACCACGCCGCCGCCCAGCACCCGGTCAAATTCTTTGAAACCGGAGGAGAAACGCGGCAGTTCCTCAAGACTGATTTCCGACAGCTTCTGAACTTTGCTGACACCGCTCTGCCCGGCATAGCCGCTGAGACGGTCATTACGCGCTGCCGAAGATGAAACAGAAGCCAGCCGGACTTCCGTGATGGTATTCCACGCCTGACACGCGGTGCACTGCCCCTGCCAGCGGGGATAATCCGCCCCGCACTCATTACAGACAAAGGCGCGTTTTGCTGGTTTTGCCACTCGTGACCCCGTAATAACTGATAAATTAACGTTCTTCGTGTTTCAGACCACCGCTGAGGGTACACATAACCCCCATCAGGTCGGCGTGGCGGATAGCCACTTTCGCCCGTGCATAGACTTTCGGTTTGGCATGGAATGCAATTCCAAGACCCGCTTTTTTCAGCATTTTCAGGTCATTGGCTCCATCACCGATAGCCACGGTCTGTTCTAACGGAATATTGAGAAATTCCGCCAGTTTCACCAGCGCCTGCGCTTTGTATTTGGCATCCACCACTGGGCCTTTGACTTTGCCGGTCAGTTTGCCGTCTTTAATTTCCAGCTGATTGGCATAGACAGCAATCAGGCGCAGAGAATCTTTTAAATGATTGGCGTAGAAAGTAAATCCGCCGGAGGCAATCGCGACATGCCAGTCCATCGCCTGGAGTTTCCGCACCAGGCTGGTCAGCCCCGGCATCAGCGGCAGTGTATCCAGCACCTGCTGTAAAATGGCGGCATCCGCCCCGGCCAGCAGGCTGACACGCGCTTTCAGGCTTTCGCTGAAATCCAGTTCACCCTGCATGGCCCGTTCTGTGACATCCGCGACTTCATCACCGACACCCGCCAGCCGGGCGATTTCATCGATACACTCGATTTGGATCGCGGTGGAGTCCATATCCATCATCAATAACCCGGGTGAGCGCAGTTTCGGAATATTACCCAACGGCACCACATCCATCTGAAATTCATCTGCCACACGCTTGATACGCCCGGTCAGGCTGCCCGCAATCCGGACCACCTGATAATCATCAATCCGCCATGACGAGACCACCACTATTGCCGCGCCCAGCCGGTGCTGAAAATCGCTGATCCGCGCCTTATCCAGCCTGCGCCCGTACAGCAGCCAGCCGCTGTCACCCGCCCGGTAGTCCAGCGGCATGACTTCATCACCGCTCAGGGAAAGAGGAAGACCCGGCCATTTATGGATTTCATTCGGCAAATAACAGTAGGTCAGACTCGTCGACATCAACAGATACTCCTATAATCCCTGATAATATTCATGATGGTAGCAGATAAAAATTGCCGCTTCTGGCAATATGGTGGCGACAACGGAAAAACGGATAAACAATGGCCAAAACGAAGTTAACATTCCGGCTGCATAAAACAGCCATTATTCTGATTTGTCTCGCCCTGATGGTGTGTCTGTTGCAGGGCGTGTCTTATTTCAGCCGCGTACACCAGCAGTCGTCAATGGATCAGTTTAATGAACTGGCCTATTCACTGGCACAGCAGGTGGCGTTTAACCTTTCCGATGCTATAGACGATAACGGGAAAGTGCTCAATAAGAAACAAATTACAGCAAATTTAGCGCAGCTGACTACCAACAGCCGTATTCTCGATGCCACAGTATATCAGGATGACGGGGTGCAGATAGCCGGCAGCGGAGAGAGTATTACTGTCCGTGACCGGCTGGCGCTGGACGGACAAAAAGCCGGCAGTTATTTTAATCATCAGATTGTCGCTGCTATCCCCGGGAAAAAAGGCCCGAAAGGCTTCCTGCGCCTGACCATCGATACCCACCGTCTGGCCACGGAATCCACCCAGGTGGATAACACCACTAACCTGCTGCGGGTGATGTTACTTCTCGCCCTCGGTATCGGCTTTGTGCTGGCCAACAATCTGCTGCAATTGACCCCGAGCCGCTGGCAGCAATCCCTGTATCTGCTGACCGCCAATCTGAAAAATGAAGATGAGAAGCAGGGAAATAAAACGGAAGATAAAGAAAAGGGGGAATAATTTCCCCCAAAAGCGGGCGCTGAGCGCCCCGGCAGATATGATTGTTCAGTGTATACGCTGATATCCGGTGTATACACCGGGTCTGTGAAATCCGAAAAATAAATTAGTGCCGGAGTGATTAAACCACGACAGTCCCGCCAGTACGGATTTTTACGGGAATAGCTCTGATAAAATTTCTCTTTTGCTTTTTGTATCCAACGGTTGGAGATCATCCGCAAACTTACTATTTTTTATATACTCTTCTTTTTCCGTTTGATACTTCGGGCTCTCTGATAAGTACAGAGCCATTATATAATCAATATCTTTTTCTTTCTTTTTATTTTTGATTTCTATATATGATGTATAATAGTCAGCCACCTCTTCTCCCAACCTATCCATTAATATGCATTTTAATAATGAAAATCGCCCTTCTTCATCATTATGAATTTCATTTATTTCTGATAATGCAAGATCGTATTGCCTTTCGCCAACCAACCCACTGATATAAATATTAGCTATATTCATATCCGTTTTATTTTCTTCTTTTATTTTTTTATTTCATTTAAAATTTTATTTTTCTCATCTGTGCTATCCGCAAAAGTTAACTTCATAATTAAATCAGATGCAACTTTTATACCATTGCTATCATACTCATTCGCAAGTGATTTATTTACACTTATTGATAATATAAGTAATGAGAATGCCAGCACTATCCATTTTAATTTTATCAATGTCATATTATCACCATTTAAATTTGCTTAATTTTATCGTTTTTGTTGAACTCCCCGGGAATGGGACTACACTACCAATAGGTATATCATCTACACCCATTGCCCATGATTCGCCTTTTTTCATTTCCAGAATATACTTTTTATAATTTAAATTATTTGATATTACACACCAGAATAATAACTTACCGGAACCTGCTGCTTTTGCCGCATTACTTTTACCTAATGCTGATACTCTTATTTTCTTTCCGTTATTATTATCTTATTCATTTACTATTAGTGTAATTGCGTAACTGACGTGAATACCAACGCCTTCTATTCTTAAGTCGGCGAGCTGCGAGAAATAAAATCTTTTAATAGCCATGTAAAATCCTTATTAACGGCAGAGAAACAGACTGAAAACTATAAGTACAACTCGCTGCCATTAACAGAGTGATTTATCCTAAACTAAAGTGGCCATCGTATTAATAGTACGGGTGAGATTAAAGGCCGGTAAATCTCTCCCGGCCAACTCCTATCTTTGGATATCCCTTTTTTACCGGTGCTGCAACACCTGCCAGGTCAGCAGACCGAGCCAGGTCATCAGCAGGGAACTGATGACATGCAGGGCGATTTCGGCCATACCGTGGTGGATACGCCCGGCCTGGAAAGCCTGCACAATCTCGAGTGAGAAGGTCGAGAATGTCGATAACGCGCCGCAGAACCCGGTGACAATAAACAGCCGCCATTCTGCCGGAAGTGTCGGGTGCGAGGAGAAAAAGGCCACCGCCAGCCCGATAATATAACCGGCAATAATATTGGCGAGATAGGTTCCCAGCGGCATCATCGCCAGGACCGGGTTGAATTTATTACTCAACACCCAGCGGCCGAGGCCGCCGAGTACTGATCCCGCGGAAATGCTGAGGATCACATTTAACATAGAAAAACCTTACGTCATGTTTGTTTCAATGTTTCTGTGTTTATGCGCATTTCTTTAAAATGTCAATCTGAACAAGCCCGCACACTTCATCCAGCAGTTTAATAACCTCCACACTCATCCCGACCATCATGGCATCCGCCGAGTTACTTTCCGGCTGCGCATTGATCTTCTGATGCAGCTCATGCGTGCTGGCCCGCAGTGCCTGAAGCTTCTCCATTGTGTCATCGTCTTTCCCCTGCACAAAGATATCAGAGAGAAGTTTCATGATCTCACTGTTACTTTTCTGTAACTGCACAATGTAGGGATTCTCGGTGTTCAGCGCATGGGCGAAGTAGTTTTTACTGAAGGTGTCTGTCAGCAGTTCCAGTATCGCCACCAGCCGCCGGATGCGCCCGTGAATGGCTGTAAAAGTAGCCGCCGGAACATGGGTTTCTTTGACGGCCGGTGCAATGTAGGTATTACAGGTCAGCAGTGTTGATAAGGTGTCTTTCAGCTGATTATCCCACCGCTCCGGGTCGGTACTGCTCAGTTTCATGATGTGCTCATCATATAATCTGGCAATATCACGCAGAATGGTGCTGATATTCATCCGCCAGAACACAAACCCTTTCAGCGGCAGAATCGCCGAGAACACCAGTGCCAGAACCGAGCCACCCACCGTCTGCGCCGAACGGATAAGCGCGGAGTCCATATCCCCGACCGGTGCAGTGGCAACGATACTGATGGTCATTCCGATCAGCATGCCGACATACATGTTTTTTCCCAGCGCAATCAGGCCGCAGACAAACATTGCAATCGTCGCCAGCGCCAGCATCAGCGGGAAAGAGTGAGTTTCCGTGTACAGCAGCAGCATCCCTATCAGCGAGCCGATAACGGTGCCGAGAGTGCGCTGCATCGAGCGGATCAGCACATTTCCCCAGTACGGCATCGGCATCAGGATAGAGATTAGTGTCATAATGATGTAATCGAGCTTATCGCTGTGTAATTCCCGGAACACCATAAACGTCAGTGTAAATGCCAGTGCAATACGGATGCCGTGCAACTGTTTAAACCGGGAATAAAAGAATGACTGAGCCCGGGTGATCCCGTGGCGAGAGCATGAAAAACCCTGGGGCAGTCGTAATCTATGCTGCCATCGCAGATGCCTTTCCCTCACATTCTTCGTCCATCGAGAACCCCGGATACCAGCAGGCGAATTTATCCTGCAACTCGTTATTCAAAACAGCGGTCCGGGTTTGAAGCAAGTAATACGCTCCTTTTCTGCTCCACTGCATCTGCTGTTTTTTGGCCATTCGTCTGGCAATGACTTCATTGATCGTGGATTCCACAAACGCCGTTGAAACTGGCTCCCCATACCGGTGCATTTCACCATAGTTAGGGATCATCATCTTATTGTTACGGATGTAGGTATACATTTCATCCAGATGTTTTTTCAGGGATTTCAAGCCTGCATAGCTGAGCTCAGGGTCGTCGCAATACATGACACAATCATCAATATGCTCCAGCGCGGCGACAAAATTGCCATGCCAGAGGTATCGCTTACTGCTTTCCAGACGCTCCGAAACTCTACAACCTGTCTCCGGATCTGATGCCTGCAGACCCTTTGCATATTGCATGAGTACCGTCAGCCGCATTGTAATATGAAACCAGTCAAGTACATGAAATGACTCAGGATACATACCAAACTGCAGCTCCCTCAGGTTATCAGCGCCGTCCGACAGAAAGAATACCTGCTGGTTAGCCTGCATTCCCTGAGCAGACAGGTGCGCCATGAGTCTGCGTTCCGGATGACAGTCGTCCTTCTGGACAAACCCAAAGCGGCGCGTGTCTTTGGGCGTTCCGACCGAAAACGATTTACCGGCAATAATTTCAAAATTACGCTTTTTGTCGTCCCGGTCGCGAACATAACCTCCATCAATCCCCACGACGAGCGGTTTCCCTGGCCTGGGCAGGTTCCCCCAGTCACGGGGGCAACCGGAAAGAAAGCCTGAATGTGATTCCGACTCAGCATCAAGACGCTGCGCCACCTGACATAAATGATTCTTCACCGTTGAAGCATTCAAACGATGCCCCACCGGCAGAATATCTTTCAGCAAACGCGTCGTCATTTCATAGGAGATCATAGATGCCCAGCGGGTTTCTATATATTTCAGTGAGGGATGTGTGAGATCACCAGCCCAGTCACTGAGCAGACTGACGGTTTTTGTCGCACTTTCCTCGCAATGACACCGGTACACCCTGAGCCCGGATACAGGAATAACGCCAAACAGCGTCCGGTACTGTATTTTCTGTCGGCCTTTAATTCTGCGTGCAGCAAGGCAGTGAGGGCACGGGATATGGCGGTGAGTATATTCGTCCGCCTGTAGCTGAACCACCGACTGCTGGGCCGTGTTCAGCAACTGCTTCGACTCTGAAATCGACAACCCGATATCGTTCCTGCCACCACCTGATTTATGTAATGTCATCAGTTCTTCCGTTCGACTCATGCCTGATTCATCGGTTATGACTATCTGGAGCGTCAGTTGCATCGTTTCCTCCTGCGGTGGTGGATGGTTGTCTCCCGGCTACTGGTTATTCATCTGATTGCGAAGCTTATAATATGTGGAAACACCAAGGCCTGCATGATCGCAGGCGACCCTGAGCCTGACGCCTCTGCTCCTGAGCGCGTCAATTTCCTGAATTTTTTTGATATCGGCGCAGGGCCGCCCGGTTTTTTCTCCCCGCGCCTTTTTCGCCGCGATACCATCGGCCTGCCTCTCTTTCAGTAATGCCCGTTCAAACTGGCTGAATGCGGACATCATGTGCAGTTGCAGTTCCTGCATCGGATTGTTTGTACCGGCACTGAACGTCAGTTGCTCCTTCAAAAAAATAAGGGTAACGCCCTGGTTGCGAAGCCGGGTTGTGACAGTGCACATATCCGCCATATTTCGGCAAAGACGATCGATGGAATGCACCAGAAGCGTATCACCAGGCCGTAATTGCCCAAGGAGTTCCTGTAATCCCGGCCGGTTTGTATCTTTCGCACTGGCATGTTCAACACAAATTTTATCTGGCTGAAAGCCCGCTTTTGACAACGCCTCTTCCTGACGAGCCGTATTTTGATCGGCCGAGCTCACCCTGATGTAAGCATATTGCACGTAAAACCTCCGGAAGGTCTTTAAACATTATAGATGTTTGAAGAATAATCCATAAAAACTGATTTAGGGAGGTTTATAGACAAATTACCGGGGATCTGCGATACATGTTAAAAACGTATACCTTTATAGACATCAGTCAGCGACGACGACCCAGCCAGATCACTTCAGGTTCCAGCTCCGGAGACGCAAGGTCGAGCTTGCTCAGTTGCCGATTGGTTTTGTTGCGGTTGAACCGGACAGCGTCCAGGTCGTCAATAAAGGGCCGGATCTCACCGACCGTTGTTGCATCATCCGCATTAACAATGGCCTCCAGAAACGCCAGCGTCTTATCAGCTTCATCCTCGATAGTTGCTCCGGGCATGCCATGACCGCTCATACAAAATGGTGTCTTCAGCGTTGAGTCTTCATGAATGGCCTCAACACGAATGTCATGAAGCCAGTGCTCAAAGAAGTTGTATTCGTAGGAAAATCGATCGCCGACATCAAAACTAAAATCATCAATCACTATCTGGAACGGGTTATCCGGAAAGCCAATGCCACCGTCGTAAGAGATACCGTAATCTTTGCCGTAAATATGAAACTGATGGAGGTAGTCATCACCCCAGCCCTGCACGATCTGGAAAATGAAGTGAAGCGCGGCCAGCGACGTATCAGCAGCGATTCTTAGCCGACGCCAGACCATAGGGCTGACGCCACAAACAGCGATTTTGATGACGTAGATCTTCATAGCAGGGTAACGGGTATTGTGATGAAATGATGTTGGCTATTCTAGCCCCTGCAGGCGATCCATTCGGTGACTGCCCCACGGTTTTTCATGCTCTCCTCTGACAAGACCATGGTAAGTATTCAGTATGCCGCACCGGCACAGTGGTCACATAAAGAAAGCCTGACCCTGCAACTGGCTGACAGCATCATCAGCAAACAGTTACGCGGCGCACTACGTGAACAGGCCGGCGGTATTTACGCCCTGAGTTTCTCTTCTCTGCTGGCAAAACTGCCTGCGCCGTACTACAGCGCCCGGCTGAATTTCACCACTGATCCTCAGCGTGCCGCAGAAATGACGGTACTCAGCCGGAATGTGCTGAAGAAACTGAAAACAGAAGGTATCAATGAAAATGCCCTGAAAGAAGCCAAAGCCAACTGGCTGCTGGAAAAGCAGCAGGTTTACCAGAGTGCTGCTTTCTGGACAGAATCACTGGCTCAGATTGCCGGGGATGATAATGAATTTACCCGCATAATAACGGAAGAGGCGTTAATCAATCAGATTACCGCAGAAGATATTAACCGGGCATTATCCCGCTACAGCGGTAAGAATGAAAAATTATTTATGCTCACTCCGCCATAACAAAATAAAGCCTCTTAACAGAGGCTTTATTATTTCCGCTAACTTATAAAAATAACAATCATTGTATTAACGGATAGTGAGAATATATTTTATGACATATCTCCGCATTATCACCCGAATAGGGTAGAGATAAAGACCAACACAGTTGTTATATTTTCTGCAGGTGCCTGATTCTGTCCGGATCAGGCTATATTTCCCCTGTTCCTGATAGAAGAAAGCCCCGATTACGTTTTTCAACATAAACCGGGGCCGAATCCCTACCAGACAATAGGGATTTTGCCTCCTTAAATTAAAGGAGTCAAGAGAAATGACCAGATTACCTGTTAAAGATTCAACTGTAATTATACTCTGCTTTATGCTTTGCGTTACAGTTACAATTAACATAACAGGCTATTTGGCGCTATCTTTTGATAGCTCGAATATACTGGTGCAGGCACAGCCACCTCATAAGGGCAGCTAGTGCTGAGGGGGGAGAAATCCCCCCGTTTCTCTCTGTTGCAGGTAGCGGTTAATCAGGCACCTTATTTTACTTTCTTATTAACTTACTCATGTGTTCTTTTAATATGATAAAAATACCAGAATTACCCATAATTATTTTTAACTTTATAATATCCGTCGCAAGGATAATCAGCTTATCCTTCATGGTAGTATTATTGACATTAATTATATTCATAACCTACGCCAAAGTTATCAATAAAACCTGTGATTTTAGTTTTAAAATTACGATAGGAAATGGTGTTTCAGAAATTTATACCGGACCTGATAACAGTAAATAATAAAAAAACCGCTGCCGGGTAATAATACCGGCAACGGTTTTTATAATGACTGAAATAAATTACTTTTTATCGCCCAGTAAAACAGATTCCAGCGCGATAGTGATCATTTCATTAAACGTCGTCTGACGTTCTTCTGCCGGCAAATTTTCACCGGTACGGATATGGTCAGAAACAGTGCAGATAGTCAGTGCTTTCGCACCGAATTCAGCCGCTACGCCATAAATACCGGCAGCTTCCATTTCCACACCCAAGATGCCGTACTTTTCCATCACGTCAAACATTTGCGGGTCCGGCGTATAGAATAAATCCGCAGAGAAGATATTACCGACACGCGCCGGAATACCGGCAGTTTCGGCAGCTTCAACGGCATTGCGTACCAGATCGAAATCCGCGATAGCCGCGAAATCGTTATCCTTGAAACGCAGACGGTTCACTTTGGAATCCGTGCTCGCGCCCATACCGATAACCACATCACGCAGCTTGACATCACGGCTGATAGCCCCGCAGGAGCCGACGCGGATAATGGTTTTCACATCAAACTCAGTGATCAGCTCTTTGGCATAAATAGAGCAGGACGGGATACCCATACCGTGACCCATCACGGAAATACGGCGGCCTTTATAAGTGCCGGTAAAACCCAGCATGCCACGCACATTGTTAACTTGTTTAATGTCTTCCAGAAAATTTTCTGCAATGTATTGTGCACGCAGCGGGTCGCCGGGCATCAGAACAACATCAGCAAAATCACCACGTTCGGCATTAATGTGAGGGGTAGCCATAAACAAAATCCTTTCAGTCAATCCAAAGGGAAAGGGCAGACAAAAAGTCTGCCCTAAAAAAGAGACACATTACAGCAAGTTTTTACCGTAATCCATCGGGGACAAATTAAAATAGGATGCGATCGTTTGCCCGATATCCGCAAATGTTTCACGGTAGCCCAGTGAGCCCGGTTTGATTTTCGGTCCGTAAACCAATACCGGAATATGCTCGCGGGTATGATCGGTGCCCGGCCAGGTTGGGTCACAGCCGTGGTCTGCGGTCAGAATCAAAATATCATCCTCTTTCACCAGCTTCAGCATTTCCGGCAGACGGCGGTCAAACAGTTCCAGTGCAGCAGCATAGCCCGCCACATCACGGCGGTGACCGTAGGAGGAATCGAAATCAACAAAGTTGGTAAACACAATAGTGTTATCACCTGCCAGTTTCATCTCTTCCAGCGATGCATCAAACAGCGCATCAATGCCGGTCGCTTTCACTTTTTTGGTAATACCGACATGAGCATAAATATCCGCGATTTTACCGATGGATACCACTTCGCCCTGCTTTTCCTCTACCAGTTTTTGCAGCACGGTAGCTGACGGCGGCTCAACCGCATAGTCGTGACGGTTGCCGGTACGTTCAAATGAACCGGCTTTTTCACCGGTAAACGGACGCGCAATCACGCGGCCGATGTTGTAACCGCCTTTGGTCAGTTCTTCACGGGCTATTTCGCACAGTTCATACAGTTTTTCCAGGCCGTACGTTTCTTCGTGGCAGGCAATCTGGAAAACGGAGTCCGCAGAGGTATAGAAAATCGGTTTGCCGGTTTTCATATGCTCTTCGCCGAGTTGATCCAGAATTACAGTTCCGGATGAGTGGCAGTTACCGAGGTATCCCGGAAGATTGGCGCGTTTAACGAGAATATCCAGTAATTCCTGCGGGAAACTGTTTTCATGTTCGCTGAAATAACCCCAGTCAAACAGAACCGGCACGCCGGCAATTTCCCAGTGACCGGACGGGGTATCTTTACCGGAGGATAATTCCCCGGCATAGCCGTATGCGCCGATAATCTCCGCATCTTTATCCAGACCTTCCGGGAAGTGTCCGGTGGACTCTTCCGCTGCTTTACCCAGCCCCAGACGGGACAGATTCGGCAGATACAACGGCCCTTTGCGGCCTTTGTCTGCTTCACCGCGGGCACAGGCCTGTGCGATATGACCTAACGTGTCAGCACCGGTATCGCCGAAATCAGCGGCATCATGTGCTGCGCCGATACCGAATGAATCCAGCACCATAATAAATGTACGTTTCATACTTCTCTCCTGTGTCAGATCACGTCAGGATGCAGGGTTCCGCGTGAATAACAAAATTGTTCTTATTCGCTGATCCGGCGGTAAATCAGCGGGGTATCAGTAACCGGATTTTCACTGAGTGTGATGGCCTGACGCACTGCCTGAGCCGCTTCATTCCACGCTTCTTCATTGTTGGCATGGATCATCGCCAGCGGCATCTGCCCGTCAGCAGCACTGTTGATTGGCGCAATATCACTTAACCCGACGCTGTAGTCAACCGGGTCGCTGGCCTTGCGGCGTCCGCCGCCCAGTGCGACAACGGCCATTCCCAGTGCGCGGGTATCCATCGCGGTAACAATCCCTTCGGTCTCAGCATAGACCGGTTTACTGAGCACCGCCGATGGCAAATAGTGCGAATAACGTTCAATAAAATCTGCCGGTCCGCGCTGTGCGGCCACCATCCGGCCGAAGACTTCAGCCGCTTTACCATTATCCAGCACCTGCTGTAATTTTGCTTCCGCCTCTGTGCGGTCATCCGCCAGGCCGCCGGAAACCAGCATCTCTTTGCACAATGCCATGGTGACTTCATACAGGCGCGGATTGCGGTACTCGCCGGTCAGGAAACGCACTGCTTCACGCACTTCCACCGCATTACCGGCGCTGGATGCCAGCACCTGGTTCATGTCGGTCAGCAGTGCAGTTGTCCGGCAGCCCGCGCCGTTGGCAACCTGTACGATCGCCTGCGCCAGCTGCTCTGATAATTCATATGCCGGCATAAATGCACCGGAGCCCACTTTCACATCCATCACCAGTGCATCCAGGCCTTCAGCCAGTTTTTTGCCGAGGATAGAAGCGGTGATAAGCGGGATAGAATCTACGGTTGCTGTAATATCGCGGGTCGCATAAAAACGCTTGTCCGCCGGTGCCAGTGAGTTGGTCTGGCCGATAATCGCCACGCCGGTTTCTTTGATGATACGGCGGAAGGTTTCATCATCCGGGAAAATATCAAAGCCCGGAATAGCTTCCAGTTTGTCGAGCGTGCCGCCGGTATGCCCCAGGCCGCGGCCGGAGATCATCGGGATATAGCCGCCGCAGGCAGCCACCATCGGCCCGAGCATCAGAGAGGTTACATCCCCCACACCACCGGTGGAGTGTTTATCCACAACCGGGCCGGGTAAATTAAGGTATTTCCAGTCCAGAACCGAGCCGGAATCCCGCATCGCCAGTGTCAGCGAGACGCGCTCCTGCGGGTTCATATCATGGAAATAGATAGTCATCGCCAGCGCGGCAATTTGTCCCTCAGAGACTGAATTATCACGCACACCGTTAATAAAGAAACGAATTTCCTCATCAGAGAGCGGATGTCCGTCCCGTTTTTTGCGAATAATTTCCTGAGCCAGAAACACGGTGTTCTCCTTAAAATACCGAGTCCGTCCCGGTACCGGAGGTGCCGGGTTAATCAAAAAACCGGACTGCAAAGGCAGCCCGGTAAGCGTGATTAATACTTACTGTCAGATTTGGCGTCAGCGTAGCCCAGTGTGTTGAGCAGGCTGGCTAACAGGCTGGATGCACCAAAGCGGAAGTGACGGGAGTCGGCCCAGCCTTCGCCCATGATGCGGTCAGCCATCGCCAGATACTGCGCAGCTTCTTCCGCCGTGCGGACACCACCGGCCGGTTTGAAACCAACGGTTTTACCGGCGCCCATATCACGGATCACCGTCATCATGATTTCCGCTGTTTCCGGCGTGGCGTTGACCGGCACTTTACCGGTGGAGGTTTTAATAAAGTCAGCACCGGCTTTGATGGAGATTTCGGATGCCTGACGAATTAACGCAGGGTCTTTCAGTTCACCACTTTCGATGATCACTTTCAGCAGCACATTGTGTTTCGCACAGGCTTCTTTGCAGGCTTTCACCATATCAAAACCAACCTGCGTATTACCGGCCATCAGAGCACGGTACGGGAACACCACATCCACATCATCCGCGCCGTAAGCAATCGCAGCATTGGTTTCCGCCAGTGCAATCTCAATGTCATCATTACCGTGCGGGAAGTTGGTGACAGTCGCGATACGCACTTCCGGCGTACCCTGTTCACGCAGAACTTTACGGGCTAACGGGATAAAACGCGGATAAATACAGACAGCCGCAGTCTGGCCTGCCGGGCTTTTCGCCTGATGACACAACGCGGTAACTTTCGCGTCAGTATCATCATCATTCAGGGTGGTTAAATCCATTAAAGACAGCGCGCGCTGCGCTGCGGCGGTTAAATCGGTCATAAAACTCTCCAACGTATGTCTGCGCCGTTGCCGGGCAGACGCAATATCTGAACGATGCAAAATGTGTTGGCGAGCGGCACTTGGTTCCGTGAAGACGTTGTCTCTCTTGTGATAAGAGTTAACGCTGAGATCCTTCTCACCGCGCTGTAATACAGGTGACTGATAAACAGAATCACCAAATCCGTTATAGGGTATTCATGCCTTATTGGAGCATGTTCCGGCACTATAATACGTGCCTTTTATCACGTTTATATAACGGCATTTACATCAATACATATAATTATGTGATAAAAATCACGTTAATGGCCTGATATGTGCAAAATAACAACACATATTCACGGCATAGTATAGCGCAGGAAACGTATAAACAGGGAGAGACAGAAAGACAAGTACACCGAATCAGTGAAGTGCACAGGTGAACCGGGTTCACCTGTGCGGGAGGAGCAGTTACAGCGCCAGGAAGAAACCGGCGATCGTTGCACTCATCAGGTTGGAAAGAGTACCGGCCATTACCGCTTTCATACCCAGACGTGCCACGTCTTTACGGCGGTTAGGTGCCATACCGCCCAGGCCACCCAGCAGGATAGCAACTGAAGACAGGTTGGCGAAACCGCACAGCGCAAAGGAGATAATCGCTTTAGTGTGATCAGACAACGGCTGTAAACCGGCAGCAATAACCTGTGCATCCGGCTTCATGTATTCACCGAAGTTCATAAAGGCAACAAATTCGTTGACCACAATTTTCTGTCCGATAAACGAACCGGCAGTCATTGCCTCACTCCACGGCACACCGATCAGGAAAGCAATTGGTGAGAAGAGCCAGCCGAGGATCAGTTCCAGTGACAGCTGCGGGTAGTCAAACCAGCCGCCGACACCGCCTAAGATACCGTTGATTAAGGCGATCAGCGCGATAAATGCCAGCAGCATTGCACCCACGTTCAGCGCCAGCTGCATACCGGAAGATGCACCACTTGCCGCCGCATCAATAATGTTGGCAGGGCGTTCTTCTTCCGCTATACCGGCCATTGCTTCAGTACGGTCATCAAAGTGCTCGGTTTCAGGCACCATCAGTTTCGCAAACAGCAGACCGCCCGGTGCCGCCATAAAGGATGCTGCGATCAGATACTCCAGCGGTACCCCCATCTGTGCATACCCGGCGAGAACAGAACCGGCGACCGATGCCAGACCACCACACATCACCGCGAACAGTTCGGAGTTGGTCATCCCTGAAATATACGGACGCACCACCAGCGGGGCTTCAGTTTGTCCCACAAAGATGTTGGCAGTTGCGGACAGGGATTCTGTACGGGATGTGCCCAGCAGTTTTTGTAAGCCGCCGCCGAGAACTTTAATCACAAGCTGCATAATGCCGAGGTAATACAGAACGGCAATCAGCGAGGAGAAGAACACAATAACCGGCAGAACGCGCAGGGCAAAGACGAAACCACCGCCACCGAACACCTCAAACATTTTGTCGGAAACCAGGCCGCCGAAAATGAAGTCCATCCCTTTCTGGCCGTAGCCGATAACGCTGGCGACACCATCAGACATCGCCAGGAGGATTTTGCGTCCCACCGGGACATAAAGAACCAGCGCGCCGATCAGTACCTGAATAATAAAGGCACCGATAACAGTCCGCAGTTTGATTGCCCGGCGATCACTTGAAAACAGCACTGCGATAAAGATCAGCGCTGCCATCCCGACCAGACTCATAAGGAGTTGCATGGAAGTATCCCTGTTCACGATAATGTAGATTAATAGTCCTGTTCTGCATGCAGCTCAGAGCAGGACCCTGTGGCGCTGATTATACCCGGTCAGTCCGGTTAACAATCAACTTGCGTCACAAATAACGACTGAAAAAAGTAACAAAAAATACAAAAATATGATGACAATCACATTATTCAACTGTTTTTATCTGAAAAATCCCCGCAAAACCGGGAATTGACGGATATTTAACCAGGTGACTAACATGAAATAACATCTGCTTACAATTGTAGGTGATTTCAGGTGTTTTAGCACACGGAATGCGGGCCGCAACAGCATAAAATCGCGGTAAAATCGATTCAGGAATCTTAATCAGATGATTGCAGTAAAAAAAGCGTACAGCTGTTGCGATAAATCTGAGCAGCAATATCCTCCGGGGACTCACTGCGCAGTGAACAGAGCACCTCAAACGTGCGGACAATCTGCTCCGGCCGGTTCGGTTCGCCCTGAAAGCCACTGAGCGGCATATCCGGCGCATCGGTTTCCAGTAATAACGCAGAAAGCGGGAGCTGCGCAATTGCCCGCCGGGTTTTCTGAGCCCGGTCGTAAGTAATCGTACCGCCGACGCCGATGTAATACCCCAGTTTCACAAACGCATCCGCCTGGGCAAAGCTGCCCGCAAAGCCGTGAACCACGCCACGGCGGGGAACCGGATGACGCCGCAGAACAGCAGCGAGTGTGTCATGGGTTTTGCGGGAATGCAGAATAACCGGTTTATCCGCCCGGGCCGCCAGTTTCAGCTGAGCGATAAAAAAATCAAGCTGTTTGTCCCACTGCGGATCGGCCATATAACGATCCAACCCGATCTCCCCTACCGCCACGCATTCCGTTCCGCTTTGGCAGATCAGCAACTCAAGCTGTTCCAGATGTGCCGGAGTATGCTCCGCAATATAAAGCGGATGCAGACCGTATGCCGCGTGCAGGCGGGGAAATTCACTGCCGGATGAGCGGCATAATCCGGCTACCGTAGCCAGATTCCAATGACTGACCGCCGGGATGATGATATCGGTCAGCCCGGCCTGTGCCGCCGCTGTTTTGTGGCGGACAAGGTCATCCGTAAAAAACGGAAAATCAAAATGGCAGTGAGTATCAATAAATTGCATTTATTCAGTCCGCGGGCTTTTCCGGTGAATGTCCGGGTGAATATTCCGGTGAGTGTAATACCGCTGTGGTGCCGTCAGTAACCGGCAATTGTGAATCATTGTCGTTGGATGCGGGCGGAACGCGCAGCACAGATGTCCGTACCGGCTCATAAGCCGCCCAGCGGTTACCGAGTGTCGCGAGGAAATAGCGTCCGCTGCAGCGGCCCAGGCGGTAATCCTGCATCAGGGTTTTTACCCGGCTGCCGAGTGCATTGCTCGCCAGTGGTGCATTCGGATAAATTTCGGCAATTTCAACACCCGGCGGCGGTGACTGAATAAACTTTTGTGTCCGGTAATAACTTTTAGCGTGCTGCTTCATCATCGCAACCATCCGTTTCAGATGGCTTTTTTCCAGCCAGCGCTCCATTCGTTTCACCCACTCCGGCGTGTAATAGAGCTGTGACGGGACAGTGCGGATCACCACAATCCGGGTAGCACCCCGCCGCCACGCCTCAATAACCGGTACGGCATCACTGATCCCCCCGTCATGATACGTGATGCCGTCAATCTCCACCCCTTCGCGGTAAAACCCCGGGATAGCACTGGACGCTTTGATATACTCCAGCCAGTCTTCCGCCTGCGGACGAAAATACGCGGCATCCAGATTATCCGCCCGGCTGGCGCACATATAAAATTCCTGCCCCTGATCAAAACGCCGCAGTGCATGCGCAATATCCAGAGGACATTCCGCCGATGTTGTGTCAATCAGCCAGTCAAGATCAATAAGATTTCCGCCGCGGATAAAACGCAGCGGATTAAAAAATTGTTTATCGGTGGTGTAACGGGTAATGACGTGGCGGGCATAGCCGCGCTGGCCGCAGAGATACGCCGACAGGTTCTGCGCGCCGGCAGAGGTGCCTATCAGTATATCAAACGAGTTAAACCCGGCTTTGAGAAACTCATCCAGCACACCGGCCGTAAAAATACCGCGCTGTCCGCCACCTTCGCAGACCAGCGCCAGCTTCCCGGCCGCCTGAAGCGGATCAGGCAACCAGGCCAGCGGTGCGATTTTCCCGGGTGTCACCGGGATATACGTTCCCATCCTCTCTTCCCCCGGCGCGGATTATCCGCCGGTTATTTATACTGCCCGATGCTGACTTCCACAGCACGAACGCCGGGAATACCTTTGGCAATATCGATAATTTTTGTGCGCTGGGCATCTGTGGTGACAAACCCGGAGAGATACACCGTACCGTTAATGGTTTTCACGGCAATATCATTGCTGTCAATATCATCAGCGCTCAGCAGCTGGCCACGGATTTTAGCGGTGATGGTGCTGTCATCCACCAGCAGCGAGGCATCTTTTACCGCGCCGTCAAATTTCTGTTCCGCTTGTTTACCCAGATCTTCCGCAGACTGAGAAGCACTGTCCCACGCCTGCCCGGCTTTCTGACTCAGGGATTCATCCGCCATTGCGGATGCACTGAACAACGCGCCGCCAACCAGCATAACAGCCAGTGATTTCATGGTATTGTGCATTATCGTATCCTTCTTCATTTTCATGATGAACATAATCTGTCCGTCAGTGTATCTTAACTCCGCTATAAAAAAAACGCGCCCGGAGGCGCGTTCTGTCAGTGTTCGCGGGTTTTGTGGAAACGCACATCCGGATAGCGTTCCGCTGTGAGATTCAGGTTCACCATGGTCGGTGCGATATAAGAGAGGTTATCGCCGCCATCGAGCGCCAGATGCAGCTCGTTTTTACGTTTAAACTCTTCCAGTTTCTTCACATCGTCACATTCTACCCAGCGGGCGGTAGAGACGTTAACTGCTTCATAAATAGCTTCGACGTTGTACTCACTTTTCAGACGGGCAACCACCACATCAAACTGAAGCACACCCACTGCACCGACAATCAGATCGTTGTTTGTCAGAGGACGGAAGACCTGAACCGCGCCTTCTTCAGACAACTGAACCAGACCTTTAAGCAGCTGTTTCTGTTTCAGCGGATCACGCAGACGGATACGGCGGAACAGTTCCGGTGCAAAGTTCGGGATACCGGTGAATTTCAGAATCTCACCCTGTGTGAAGGTATCACCAATCTGAATGGTGCCATGGTTATGCAGCCCGATAATATCGCCGGGATACGCACAATCCACATGAGCACGGTCGCCCGCCATGAAGGTCAGCGCATCGGAAATCACCACATCTTTTTTAAGACGCACCTGATGCAGTTTCATTCCTTTTTCATACACACCGGACACAATGCGCAGGAAAGCCACGCGGTCGCGGTGTTTCGGGTCCATATTGGCCTGAATTTTAAAGACAAATCCGGTGAATTTATCTTCTTTCGCCGTCACTTCACGGACGTCAGTTTTACGCGGCATCGGTGCCGGCGCCCAGGAAACCAGGCCGTCCAGCATATGATCCACCCCGAAATTCCCCAGCGCGGTGCCGAAGAAGACCGGCGTCAGTTCACCGGCGAGGAACAGTTCCTCATCAAATTCATGGGATGCGCCCTGCACCAGTTCCAGTTCATCACGCAGTTGTGCTGCGAGCTCTTCACCGACAGCAGCATCCAGATCCGGATTATTCAGCCCTTTTACGGTACGGACCTCCTGGATGGTATGTCCCTGACCGGTCTGATACAGATAGGTTTCATCGCGGTATAAGTGATACACCCCTTTGAACAGCTTACCGCAGCCGATAGGCCAGGTGATTGGCGAACAGGCAATTTTCAGTTCGCTTTCCACTTCATCCAGTAACTCCATCGGGTCACGGATATCGCGGTCAAGTTTGTTCATAAAGGTCAGGATCGGCGTGTCACGCAGACGGGTAACTTCCATCAGCTTACGGGTACGATCCTCAACCCCTTTTGCCGCATCGATAACCATCAGGCAGCAGTCTACCGCCGTCAGGGTACGATAAGTATCTTCGGAGAAGTCTTCATGCCCCGGGGTATCCAGCAGGTTTACCAGCGCATCGTGATACGGGAATTGCATCACCGATGTGGTGATAGAGATCCCGCGCTGTTTTTCCATCTCCATCCAGTCAGATTTGGCGTGCTGATTGGAGCCGCGGCCTTTGACCGTCCCGGCTTTCTGGATAGCCTGTCCGAACAGCAGGACTTTTTCGGTAATGGTGGTTTTACCGGCATCGGGGTGCGAAATGATCGCGAAGGTGCGGCGCTTGGCCACTTCCTGTAAAAATGCATTATTTGACATCTGAGCTTTCTTCTGGGGCTGCGGGACAGAAACACGCGGTTTCCGCCCCTGATTTCTCATTAATGGCGCTTATTTTCGCCCGGTTTGCCCCGTGAAACAACAAAAGCTTGAAAAATGCACCGGGCTCAGCTGTCGAGCAGGCAGATACAGGCGACCGCATCACTCATCTGACAGTTCTCCATCAGTGCCAGTAAATCCGTATTGATATCGCCCGTATGCATTTTCAATGAAAAATACGCACTCATCAGCAGCTGAATATCATTCTCTTTCAATACCCGTTTTCCCGTTGCCGCCAGCGCCGCCAGGTTGGTACGCAGGTAAAAATAATCCATCACCAGAAGGCTAAAGTGAGACAGCGCATTCCGGGAGCCGGTAACGCCGCCGGAAAAATTGTCTGCGTGAGGGAACTGACCATGATACAGAAGATATGAAAACAGATTACGCAGCGTGTACGGCTCACTCAGACAACTCTCCTGCTGCTGTACTTTCCACTCCGCCCGCAACCGCGCCATATTTTCTTCCGTGCGCTCCGCGGTTTGCTGATCATCCAGTCCGAGCTGCCTGAGAGTGTTAATATAAACGGAGAGCAGCAAATCACCACCCCAGGATAATTTCGGGATAAATTTGCCATAAACACTCAGCACAGCGGTCTGAAAAGCAGCCGGATGCGGCAGTGCCCGGCGTTCTGCTGTCAATTTCCCGCTTTCCGCTGCATTGAGTAAGAATTCATACACACCCTGAATTCGATCGAAGTTCGCTTCAATGTCATAATTCAGCTTACTGATAAAGGTCAGTAACTGCATCGCTGCATAGAGATTATCCTCAAATTCCGGTGACTGTGCCTGTACCAGGTTCAGACACCAGAGATACACCAGATATTGCGGATCGGTCAGTGCATCATCCTGCGGAGCTTTTTTCAGGTATTTATCTTCTTCCGTCAGTTGCATCGCATCAGCAGAAAACAACAGTTGACGAACAGCCTCCGGACAGGAAAGTGACAGGCGTTTAAACGTCGCATTCTGATATTTAGCCTCACTGCGCGGATACTCACGGCAGGTATGGCTCATCGCCGAAGGGCCGAGCTTACTGTAAACATTACACAGCCGTTTTTCCGTCAGAAACGGACATTTTTTATCCTCCGTCAGCCGGACATAAGCATATGCGCCCTCCCGTTCTGATTTAAGCACATGCTCCCGAGAAATCTGTTTAATCTCAATGCTTTCTGCACTGTGATATTTTTTATAGGTTTTTTTATCAATACTGATAAACCAGTCCTGACAGCAGTGTGACAGGCATTCGGAACCGACGCATTCAAAGCGCCGGATAAACATCGGTGTGACAATTTTATGGATAAACATGACAAGACGCGCCTGTGATAGATATATACCATCACGGTAGCACGCAAAAAATTACCGAAAGAGATAAAAAAACACCGTTTTATCTGACTTATCGCTCTATTACATTTCGCGCTATTACATTCCGAAGCTCAGATAAAGCGCCATAATCAGAGCATCTTCTTTACCCTGCGCCGCCGGATAATAATTTCTCCGGACAGATACCTCATTAAAACCGAGCGATTCATACAGCGCAATCGCCGGTCTGTTTGATGCCCTGACCTCCAGCCAGAGTGTCGCAATCCCTTTTGCTGTCAGATCCTCAATCACTTTTTCCAGCAACTGACGGCCATAGCCTTTTCCCTGATATTCAGGCGAAACCGCAATATTAAACAGTGTCGCTTCATCCAGCACCGTCTGATTGATGGCGAATCCGGCCAGTTCCCCGCCGGTTTCCAGTTTCAGGTTATGGTAGCGTTCGCCGTGATTGCTGCGGAATGTAGCTTCACTCCAGGGATAGGCGTGAGCAGCCTGTTCAATGCGGAATGCGGCGGCGAAATCAGCGGGAAGCAGCGGTGACAGTCTGGTCATAGTGATAAATTTGTGTCCATAATCCGCGTTTTGCCTGCGCGTCCTGATACAGGTCGGCAAGACGGGGAGAGTGTAATGAAGGCAGTGAATCCGGTAGTTCAGCTTCCGTTCCCGGCAGCCAGCACAGGCAATTTGTCTGCGCCGGGATACTCTGCACATTATCCGGCGTGATGCAGTAAACATCATCCGCCGTGATATTCAGGCTGCGGAATATATCGCTGAGTAAATCACAGGTGAGATCTGCCTGCTCATCGGTTATGATCAGCAGACGTGCCGAAGCCGGGATCTGTACAGACAGTTCCCCTTTCAGGCGCTGCGGCTGACGCAGCGTCCATTGGGTGATCCCCATCTGAGCCAGCATTCTGTCTCGTCGCGTCATAATGTATCCCTGAAATAACAAACGACACTATCTTAGCAAAGCGCGCTGCCCGCGCCAATGCTGCCGAATTATGATTTACAGGAGTTAACGGATGTCCATGCTTACCCCGGCCAGTGAAGTGATTTTACGTCATGCAGACGAATTTACCGGGAGCCGTGTCCTGCTTGCCGGAGACATTCAGGACTCCCTCGCTGCACAGCTTTCCGCGCAGTCAGTGTATGTCAGCACCAGTCAGTATCATCAGTGGCAGGCACTGCGCGCACCACTGGGTGATCGCGCTGCATTTGCGCTGACCGTCAGCCCGGAGGCCGCCGCACAGTGCGACACGCTGATCTATTTCTGGCCGAAGAGTAAACAGGAAGCGCTGTTCCAGCTGACGCAGATTTTTTCCTGCCTGCCGGTCGGCAGTAATATTTTTATTGTCGGTGAAAACCGCAGTGGTGTCCGCAGCGCGGAAAAAATGACAGAACCGTTCACCGCACTGCGTAAAATCGACAGCACGCGCCGCTGCGGTCTCTATTATGGCGAACTGATCACCCCGGCACGCTTTGCCCTGAAAGACTGGATCGGCAGTTATACGGCGGAAGGGGCGCAAATCGCCACCCTGCCGGGCGTGTTCAGCCAGGATAATATTGATGTCGGCAGTGCACTGCTGCTGGAATCACTGAACCAGCCGGTGACCGGCTCACTGCTGGATATCGCCTGCGGCAGTGGTGTTATCGCTGCGGTGCTGGCAAAACGCAATCCGGGACTGACCCTGACACTCAGTGATGTTTCTGCCGCCGCGCTTGAAGCCGGACGCGAAACCCTGGCACAAAACCAGCTGGAAGGCCGTGTTGTCGCCAGTGATGTGTATTCAGATATCAGTGACCGCTATGACTGGATTGTCGCCAATCCGCCGTTCCACGACGGACTGAACACCAGTTACAGCGCGGCACAACGCCTTATTTCCGGTGCCAAAGCACGCCTGAACCGCGGCGGAAAACTCTGTATCGTGGCCAACGCCTTTTTGCCGTATCCGGATCTGCTGGACAGCACATTTGGTCAGCATAAGGTTCTGGCACAAACCGGCAAATTTAAGGTTTACTTGGCTACAAATGCCTAATAATTAAGCGAAGTCACCAATTTTGATAAAAAATTATTGACGGCGCGGATAAAACCGCTAAAATCCGCCTCCATGCTATCAGTGACAAGATAGTTCTGAATTGCGAGGGTGGTGGAATTGGTAGACGCGCTAGCTTCAGGTGTTAGTGTCCTTACGGACGTGGGGGTTCAAGTCCCCCCCTTCGCACCAATCAGATCTTATCACATACAACTGACAGCAGATTGAATGACAGTACCTGCGAGGGTGGCGGAATTGGTAGACGCGCTAGCTTCAGGTGTTAGTGTTCTTACGGACGTGGGGGTTCAAGTCCCCCCCTTCGCACCACTGTTATGACAATCTTCTGCAATAATCTTCACTTCCCGGATATCAAATCCTCAGATGCTCGAACCAGAGCAAACTTCCCAGAACAAATGCAATACCTGCCGGAATCAGCAGGAAATGACGCAATACACGGTTATACAACATAGGCATTGTCAGCAGAATTACCACAGCTAATGCAATGCGGGCGGCTTCCTGTTCATGTCCCTGTGATAAAAACAGTAATACAGGTATCAGCGCCAGCATCATACCGCCGACTCCGGTTAACTGCTGCCAGAAGAATAATGAAAGCGGGTGTTTGGTTTGCATAACAGCCACTTCTTACAATAGCGAAATGATAATCATTCCTGTTATCATAAATAATCTGCTGCCCGTTGCAACTGCTTTTTCGCATAAAATGTAAAAAAGGTGCATGATTATACACCTTAAAATCATACACCTATAATTAATACGTCTATAAATTGAACTGATATTAATGCATTAATTGATACCGCTCAGGTTGTCTCGTGAGAAGTATCATCATTTGTTGTCTCTGTTTTTATGTCTGCGACACCTTCTAACACATGATAGGCCACGGAGCAAAACAGAGAGTTCAGACGCTTCATATCCCCCAGCAGTCCGATGTGTAACCGGCTGCTGCCGATGCTTTGCAGATTATTGACATGCAGCCGCTCCACATGCGCAAAAGAGTAACGCTGATTCAGCAGACGGAAACGGTGTTTTGCCCGGCGCAGCCGCCGCGCATTATCCACATCCCCGGAAACAAAAACCGACATCGCCAGATTAAGGTTATTTTGCAACCGTGACATCATGGTGGTCAGTTCACTGTAGCCGTCTTTCGAGAAGATACGCTGCGGGTCAGCTGTCTGACCCGCCACATCATGCGACATCCGCCCGATAATCAGGGAAGATTGCTGAAGTGACATCGCGGTGTCAATGACCTCTGCCCAGCGCCGGGAATCGCTGTCTCCCAGCTCAGTCTGCTGTAACTGCGCCAGATAAAGTTTGATACTGCTGTGCAGCAGCTCTGCCTCTTCCTCCAGATGGCCGATCAGCCGTTTCTGCTCACCTTTGCCCGCGAGCTGGCTGTCAAAGCGCTGTAACATCTGCTCAATCACATCTCCCAGCCGCAGGGTTTCCCGCACCGCATTGGCCAGCGCGAGAGAGGGTGTATCCAGCGCACTCTGATCCAGGTAACGGGGAGCTGCACTATCCTCCTCCGCCTCCGGTTCGGCGATCAGCCGCTGACACAGCCGTGCCATCGGTTTTACCAGTGCCAGCATCAGCACACAACGGACCAGGTTATAGACCACATGGAAATAAATAACGACTTCCGCCGCCGGCAGATTGTACTGCCCGATCCAGAGTGCCAGCGGTTTTACCCACGGCAGAACCAGCACACAGCCAATCAGTTTGAACAGCATACTGCCGAGCACTACCTGACGGGCAACGGCATTCTGGCCCCGGCTGCTCAGCATCGCAAGGAAACCACTGCCGAGATTCGAGCCGACCACGATTGCCAGACTGATATGCAGCGGCACCAGACCGGTGGCACTTAGTGTGGCCGTCAGCAGAACCGCCGCCAGGCTGGAATAACTGACCATGGCAAACAGCGCGCCCACCAGCAGAGCCAGCACCGCATCCCCGCTCAGTGACGTGAGAATAGCCTGAACAGCAGACGCCTGTGTAATCGGTTCGGCGGAGGCCACAATCAGCTGAAGTGCCAGAATAATCAGCCCCAGTCCGATACCGACCCGTCCGAGCTGCCCTGTCCGGCTCTTTTTCTGACTGAGAAACGTACTGACCCCCGCAAGGATCAGCAGTGGTGAGAGCCAGGAAAGATCAAATGTCAGCACCCGCGCCATCAGTGCCGTCCCGACATCAGCTCCCAGCATAATCACCAGTGCGGGCGGCAGCGCTATCATGCCCTGCGCCACAAACGAAATCACCAGCAATGCGGTGGCATTACTGCTCTGCACCAGAGCAGTCACCCCCAGACCGGCCAGAAATGCCCGTGATGTTTTCCGGATACTTTTTCCGAGCAGACGCCGCAGATCCGCGCCGAAAACACGCATAATCCCTGTCCGGACAATGTGTGTTCCCCAGACCAGCAGCGCAACCGATGAAAGAAGGTGGAGTAATGTCAGCATAATGTTTTCGTCAGCCTGGTGTTGTCATCAGCATAGTGTTCCCGTTAAAACGATCAGATCAACGGTATATCACACGATCATCGTGTCACAATGTGATAATAGTAATAATCACCGCCGCCATCAGAAGAAAAAATCGCATAAAACACACTGTTTTACGGAATACAGGATGTCTGTCCCGGAACCGGGACACCGGATAAGTATACCTTATGGTAAATATATTTCAAAAATCATCGTGTTACAAAAGATAATAAAAAACCGCCGGCACAGAGTACCGGCGGCAGCCACTGCTGAAATCAGCAAAATAATACTATCAACATGAAGAAAAGCACTTCAGAACAGTGTGAATATCAGGTACCGCAGATTACTTCAGTTCCATCGCGTCCCGCATGGTGAAGAATAAATCTGTCTGATCCGTCAGACCTACCACATTCGCGGCCCCCGGACCGTATGCCGCCACACGCAGCTGGGCACCGGTATGCTCCTGCGAATCTGATTCCGAGTTACCGTAGTTGACTGCCATCACGCTGCCGTCTTTGGTCAGCAGTGCCTGAGTCAGCCCCGGTGATACCACATCTGCTTCAATAATCTGGCTGGAATGAGCATGGTCAGCGGTCACAATCACCAGTGTATCACCATGTTTTTTCGCGTATTCCATACCGATTTGTACTGCTTCATCCAGCGCAACAGTTTCACCGATCTGACCGCAGGCATTTGCCGCGTGATCCTGTTTATCGATAGAGGCGCTTTCCACCTGTAAGAAGAAACCATTTTCATGATCTTTCAGCAGATCAATGGCTTTTTCTGTCATCTGAGCCAGTGTCGGTGCATCCGGGTCCAGTTTTGAACTTGGTTTACACTCCACGACAGGTTTGTCGAGGTTACCGCGGTAAGAGGCTTTCGGGCCTTCCCACGCGACTTCCATATTGCCGTCACTGAATAAACCGAGCACCGGTTTATCCTGATTGGCGGCTTTCACCTCCGCCAGCGATTTGGCATCTTTCACAACCAGATAACCGCGTGCGGTTGCCTGCTCTTCCAGCGTTTTCCCGGCATAGTCCCCAGCTTTGGCTGTCTGGCGGAAACTCTTCGCCCCTCCGCCCAGCGTGACATCCGCACGGGCATTCAGCAACTGCTCACTGATAGAGCCCGGCCCGCCATTTTCCAGGGCATCCGTACTGCAACGCTCTGCGGTTTCCTCCGGACCGTAGCATTTACGCTGACTGATATGCGAGATCAGTGCTGCCGGGGTGGCATCCTGAATTTCAGACGTGGTGACATTCCCGGTCGCTTTGCCGTTTTTCTTTGCCAGTTCGAGAATAGTGGTATGTGGTTTGCCGGTGACATCAATACCCAGCGCGCCGTTATAGGTTTTCACTCCGGAAGCCCAGGCAGTCGCAGAGGCGGCGGAGTCAGTAACATAATTCGGTTTCTGTGTTTTCTTATCGAGTGCATACGTGGTGTACTGGCCGGTCAGCGGCAGGGCATCAATCCCTTTAAACACACCACCCGCGCCTTCTGCATAGTTACGCGCTACGGTAATTTCGGAATCCCCCATACCGTCGCCGATAAACAGAATCACATTTTTTGCTTTGGTCTGACCGATGGCCGCTTTCAGTGCCTCAGTCTGATCAGACGACAGGCGGCGTGCACCGCCGAACTCCGTGATATTGCCTTTCGCGGCGCGATCCTGTGCCAGAATGGCATCTGCATTCCCCGCTGCAACTGCCGGTAATGCAGAGCCTGTCAGCAGTGCCAGAACGGCAGCCGCAACCCGTGTTTTCATCGTCGCATGAAGCATGAGCAGAATCCTTGTCATTAATAAAGTTGTCAGTTATCAACGCAGGACAGCCTAATCTGCTCTTATGACATCAGCGTGACATTATTGTGACTCCTTTGTGTCAGTCAGGTGCATCAGCCCGGAATGCAGGGTTTCACACCATGAGACATAGTCATGTCCGCCCGGACGCTCCTCACGGCTAACGTCATAGCCTTTTTCCCGTAAAGCCTGATACAGCGCCCGGTTGTTATGCAAAATCCCGCCGGCACCGGCACGGGTTTCAAACACACCGGCCTCAAGGAAAAACCGCAGCGGAAGTTTGTGAGTACCTGCAAACTCGCGAACCAGCCATTCCGGCGGCTCTCCCTCCGGTGACCACCAGTAAGAACCGGACATACTCAGCACATTACCGAAACGATGAGGTAATTTCATGGCATTCCAGGAAGATGCAAGCCCCCCATAACTGCTGCCGGAAATAATTGTCCGCGCCGCAGGGATCTCAATACCCTGCTGTGCGAGCCACGGCATCAGTTCTTTATCCAGAAACTGCGGGAACTGCTCATTCGGCGGCAGTTCTTTGCCGCGCTGCTCACTGCTGATACTGTCCACCATCACCACATACAGCGGCGGAATTTCCCCGCGCGTCAGCCATTGGTCAATGAATGTGACAATATGATAATTTTTGCGGTATATCTGCCCGTCAAACAACACCAGCAGCCAAGGCTCCGCACCCGGTTCCGGCGGGGTATACACCGCAATTTCCCGCTGGTTATTCAGGATATCGCTGTGCAGCTGATGCAGTGCCACCGTACCAAAAACCGGTTGTTGTCCGGGCGTCCGGAAATCGCATACCCTGTTGTTATCCAAAGCAATAATGGCATGACGGTTAAACTCATCCGCCCCGTCTGCACCCGCACTCAGCGGGTTGCGCGGGTCGGCCTGCGCAGTACTCAGCAGTGCTTTACGGCGTGCACCCTCAACAGAACCGTCAAGCAACGGAATATCCGGAGCAATTTTATACTGACTGGATGTCCCGGCAGGGACAATATAGGAGCGATACCAGATATCAGTATCATTTAGTCTGGCCATCGGATCATGCTGTCCGGAAGGCGCGCCAAGTATGTAAGCATTTGCTTTTGCATCACGCCAGAGGAAAGTAATCCGCTTGTGGTGTTCATCATACGCCTCAACCAGCGGCGTCTCCGACACCGCCTGCCAGAATGCAGAGGTATCACGCCCTTTAATCAGGGTTATCAGCTGCTGCAAACGCACGCTGTCCACCGGGAGGGAGATATTTTCAGTCACAGGCTGGTACAGATAGTTTGTAAGTGCTAACTTCCATTCAGAACTGGGTACGCCCTGCGGTGTCAGCGTCCAGGTGTCATCAAACGGTAATGTGAATGACACAGATTGCATTTCTGTGACAGGGTTGCCTGTAAGCAGCATCCGGCGGGGTGTCATCTGACTGTCATAGAGTGACAAGTCACGGATATTCTCACTTTCCGCAATCACAACCTGTTTTTCAGACAGCGGTAACTGCACACAGGCCTGTCCGTTGTGATCAAAAGTACCGGTGATAATCACTCTCTGTTTATCATCCGGAGCAGAAAGCGACTGGCAGGAAGAAGAGGCCTGCGCGGAAAATGCAGAGAATGCCGCGCAGCAGAGCAGAGTTTTTTTCACGTCGCTGATCCTTTAAAATCAGTAATAATTATCATTATTATTTATCAGCTTCGTATTTTTATGTTACCAGACGGAAAAGTCAAACCGCCACATCAGACAGCAGGCTCTCTTCCGACTCCCCGGCAACCCATACCGATGTGCAGACCTTTTCCAGCAGCGCCTTATTGTGACTGAACACCACCAGCCCGAGCGGCCGTTTTTCCGATTCTTCAATCAATACCTGCCAGACCTGAGCCTGAATATGTGCGTCCAGCTGAGCAGTCACCTCATCAGCAATCAGAAAGCGGGTACGCGGATCTAACGCCCGCAGCAGTGCAATTCTCGCCAGTTCTCCGCCGGATAGTTCATCCGGACGCCGTTCCAGCCAGTGAGACTCAATGCAGAATTTTTCCAGCCACTCCGCATCCGGCTTCCAGGCGTCGTATAACCCGGCCCCGGTGGTACGGTACGGATTAAAACACTTCTCCGGATGCTGAGGCACCAGTTGTACCGGACAATAGCCGGTTTCCGGCAGCGGCTTTCCGTCAAGCAGCAGTTCCCCGGAATACGGCTGCTGCCACTGGGCCAGAATCCGTCCCAGTGTTGTTTTCCCAAACCCGCTGGGTGCGGAGATCCCCAGACGCTCCCCGGCATTCAGCCGGAAAGAAAAGCCATCCCACAATGTTTTCCCGCCCTGAATAACCTGTAAATCGCGGACTTCGAACATACGCGCTCCTCTCTGCTGATTCATCCCGTTATCATAACAATTAATTTCCCGCGGACACACGGCTTTCCGTCAGCAGCCCGATACACTCCTGTGCGCCGCGTTTCAGCACATCCCCTTTCCGGCTGACGATATGTACCGGCAGCACCAGACCGTTGCGGGTATTGCGGAATGACAGCACTTTCAGTGCACCGGCCGCTACTTCTGCCCGAATCATGGATTCCGGCAGATTTCCCCAGCCGATACCTGCTTTAACCAATCCCAGCGCCATCGCAAAATTATCTGTCTGCCAGGTTTTCGTCGCCATCTGTGAACGCACATCACTGAGAGAATGATGAAGGCTGGCAATAACGATTTGTTTCGCCTGCACTAAATCTTCAATATAAACAGACTGTTGCTGTGAAAGAGAAGGATGTGCGGCGGAAATGGTGGCCACCAGGGCTTCATGGCCGATACAATGAAACTGCTCGCGCGGGTCCACATACAGCCCGCCGAAGACCAGTGCCAGCTGGATCCGCCCCTGATGCAGCAGCGGCAGAATGTCATCCTGTGACCCGGATAAGATCTCGGTTTTCAGCAACGGATAACGCTGATTGAGTATCTGTAGTGCAGAAAACAGATGATGCGGATTCACACAGGTTGCGACACCCACCGCCAGCGTACTCTCCACATCCTGTGTCAGTTCACGGGTAAAAACATTCAGCTGATGAATTTTATCGGTTATTTCTCTGGCATACGGAGCCAGCGCCATGGCTCTTTCTGTCGGGACAGGTGCCCTGCCGGATCGCTCAAATAACGCAAATCCCAGCTCAGCCTCCAGATTACTGACAGCCATACTGACAGCAGACGGCACGCGGTGCAGCGCTCTCGCGGCGGCTGAAAATGATCCTTTCTCCAGCACCGTCAGAAAGAGCTGCAAATTATCACTGTTAAACGGCATATATCCTCCGGCCTGTCAGAAAATCTGATAGTAGCTGACTTTTATTATCATCTCTATTGATTTACTTTCGCTGAATTCTTCACAGCAAACAATATCAGGATATAAATATGCAGGGGTTAAAACGAAAACTGGTCTTTATCACCACCTATGAACTCATCGGCTGGGCTATTTCATCGGTTGCACTGGCCATACTTTCCGGTAATTCCGCCGGTGTTACCGGGCCGCTGGCACTGGCAATTACCACCATTGCCGTCAGCTGGAATTTTATTTTTAATACTCTGTTTGAATTCTGGGAATCCCGGCAGCTCTCCCGCATCCGGACATTCCGCCGCAGACTGGTACACGCCGTTCTGTTTCAGCTGACACCGGTAGTTTTCCTTATTCCGCTGATTGCATGGTGGTTGTCGGTAAGTTTATTACAGGCTTTCCTGCTGGATTTTGCCCTGATTATTTTTATCCCGATCTACACTTTTTTCTTTAACTGGGCATTTGACAAACTCTTCGGTGTTCCGGCTTCCGCATTACCCCGGAAAGAAACCGTCACACATTAATAATATTAAAAAAGCCATGCCGGATAGACGGCATGGCTTTTTATAAAATAAAAACAAAAATTAAAAACTAACTTTCAATCCGATATAAGCACTGACCGGCGATTCATTTTTATCCCCGTGACGATAACCCAGGCTGCCGGTTATCCGGGTATCCGGTGTCAAATCAATCGTTGCACCCATCTGATATTTACCGGTAGTGGTTTCATTTCTTGCTGAAAAACCTTTTTTATTCAGTGTCACTTTATTGTTTTTCACAAACTCATGTGAAACACCGATATTCACAAAAGGACTTATTTTAATATCATCAATTTGTGTATCCATACTGAGACGTGAACCCATTTCGCCGTTCACACTGTCGCTGTTATGCTCATGAATATCCATACCGTTAGATAACTGATATTTCGCCTCACTGAAACGACTGTAATCTATCCGGCCATAAGGCGTTAAACTGATCTCCGGCGTAATATTCAGCTTTTTACCCGTTTCCGCACTAACGGTCAGTGCATTTTGCTGAAATGAACCATTAACTGCCGCACCGCCGCTGCTTTGGGTATTCAGATGATTTTTAAAATGCGAGCCTTTCAGCATCCCGGAGATATACCCGTCCTGATATTGCCAGTGAGTATATCCGCCAATAGCGAAGCTGTCGGTATTTCCCTGTCCCGGCGCATAGCCGAAGGTAGATTTTGTTTTTCCTGCACTGGTAAATAAACCGAATGCAATATCACCATAACGCGCTTTATTTATTTTATCGTAGCCAACTTCCAGAATATTCAGACTATTTCTGAATGCCCGACTTTCACTGTCACTGAACTTTACATTGTCATAACGGTAATTTGCCCAGACGCCATATTTTTTATCTGACAAACCATCCGTGATATGACGCCGTGACGGGCCGGATATATTCTCACTGCGCAATATCTGACGATTCACCGACGCCATCGACAACCCGGCCAGTGCGCTGTTGGACAACATATCCCGCAGTTCTGGTGTACTGGTATCATCAGTGACATCTTTTCCGGTTTCTGCATCAATTTCCTGAACGTACTCATCATTTTTATCAATATCCGGTTCATCCTGAGTCTCTCCGTCAGGATCAATATCCGGATACGGGATATGATCCGCTTTGGTTGCCAGATACCAGGTTGATTTTCCGTTGCTCTTTATTCCTTTAATCAGACGGTATTTATAAATACCCAGATCAACCACACCATTATCAGCGGCCAGTTTAAATTCAGCATCCCCTTTGTTAATTTCAATTAATTCAACCGTTTCATCCGGGTCAACAATGTCTTTTCCGGTATCATGAACATTAACTTTAAAATCTCCGGTTGCATTATTGGTTACCACTAATTTATCACTGACATCATCGGCAATCTGAGAATGAAATGAAAACGTTCCTTGTCCACTGAGATCTTTTACGACTAACTCATTAAATATTGCATTATTACCATTTATTTTTGGTTTCAGGCTGACGGAGCCATGATCTAAATGAAGCTCATCAATATTTGCGACCTGAAAATAACTTGCCGGATTAATATCAACATCACGGCCTTCCCATTTAAGATTAAAAGCCTCATTGTTTTTCTCTGTCAGCATATCCTGAATCAAGAGATTACCCGTAAGATTAATCTTCTCTATTGCAGTGTTTTTGTCGTTACTATAAAAGTTATCATTATCCAGAATAATAAATGCCTGCCGACCAACATTCAGCGCACCACGGCTTTTACCGCCAACATGAAAACGCAGAACACCCATATCTTTTACTGATGTATTACTGACAAGAGCATCCTTGTCAACATTAACGATTCCCTTACCAATGATTTGCGTATCCGTTGCCTTTCCGCCGCCAAATACATAGACTTGCCCATCAAAGTTTCCCGGCTCATATAAATTCTGACGGCTTCCGCTGTTCAGCTCATCAGCTGTCCTCGGTGCACCAACCTTGGCTTTATCCAGTATACCGCCATCATCCACGTCAACAGAACCGTGATCAAAAATCCAGCTGTTGACTGACTTCCCGCCCTGACCAATAGTCTGCTTTCCATCATCACCTGAGCCTGGCTTAATACCGACCTGGTTATCAATAACTGTCTTATTCGTCACATCCTTTTCATATTGATAAGTTATCGCCGCAGAGGCAGCCATTGAATTCAGTAATAGCACACCACCGATTGCACTTGCCAATGCTGTTTTTTTCATCATTTTTTGATTTCCTTATTTATCCGTTATATCCTGCTGACAAACAGAAATTAGAGCAAAAATTCGCCGGATGGTGCTATCAGGATAAAAGGAATTATTAGCGGTCTGATTAATAAAAAAATAAAAAAATCGGGCAGAAATAAACAACAAAAAGAACATCATGAAAAGGATGTCATTATGAAAAAATTGATACTGTTATTTATATCATTGCTGCATTTTCAGCTTGCAGCGGCTCCGCTGACACCGCAGGAGCTTGAAAAATTAAGATATAATCCGGAACAGGCTGCTGAAAATATTGTTGCCGGTATGAGTCAGACAGAAAAAATCGGTCAGTTAATGATGCTCGATTTTCGCTATTGGGATATGTTTCTTAGTCCGGTGCCCGTTCCGGTCATTAATATAAATAGCGATATTAAAAATACTATCTATCATTATAGGTTAGGTGGTGTTGTATTATTTCGTGAAAATTTAATTGATACACCGCAGACGGTACAGTTAATTAATGACATTCAGTCCTCTCGTTACAAACTTCCTTTATTTATCAGCACTGATCAGGAGGGCGGATATATTACCCAGTTACGGGTTGGCACAGAAATGCCCGGAAATATGGCTCTCGGTGCAACACGATCCCCTGAATTAGCAAAACTGACCGGTAATATTCATGGCAGTGAATTATCTGCGCTGGGATTTAACATGAATTTTGGCCCTGTTGTGGATATTAACAATAATCAAAATAACCCGGTTATAGGGGTGCGGGCTTATTCTGACAGAAAACAACTGACAGAAATACTGTCAGCAGCCTATATCCGCGGTATTCATCAGCATGGAATTGTTACCGCATTAAAACATTTTCCCGGACATGGTAATGTCTCTGCGGACTCACATATTGCCCTTCCGGTTGTTACATCAGATAAACAAAGCTGGCGGCAGACAGAATTACCCCCATTTATTCACTGCAACATGGTGCGGACTCGGTTATGACAGCACATATTATTGTGCCCGCACTGGACGACACACAAATAAAAACCCGTGATGGTTCACAAACAGGAACACCAGCCACATTATCAAAACCCATCCTGACCGGAATATTACGGGACGAGTTTCATTTTCAGGGACTGATAATTACCGATGCGATGGATATGAAAGCTATCACCGATAATTTCGATCTCAATTTTGCCGTTGAGCACGCTCTGTCAGCGGGTGCTGATATTATTCTGATGCCGGTGAAAATGTGGGATGAGAAAGCAGTGAAGCGCCTTGATAATTTGTACCGCCATCTGGATGACCAGGCACAGAAAAACCCGGTACTTCAGCAGCGTATCGATGAATCAGCAAAGCGGGTGGTTCTGATGAAGCTGAATAAAGCCATCAGCGGAGCACCGGCGGATCCTGTGAAGGCACAACTAATTGTTGCTTCGGAACAGCATAAAAATCAGGAAAATCGTATTTCTGAGCACGCGGTTACTGTTATAAAAAATGAAGGTATCCTGCCTTACCAGCTGAAACAGAATAATAAGATTCTGGTAATTTCTGATGAATATCCCCGTAATCAGTTAATTAAAAAACACTTAGATGATATTGCACGGGAAACAGAAACCCGTATTCATGTCACTACACAAAAAATAAAAACAGATAAAAAAACACTCTCTGAAAAGAAAGTAAACACCATGATCAGCGGGCAGGATTTTATTTTACTGGTCACCTACAACCTGCGGAACCGCGATACTAATGCACAATTTATCATCAACTCCGCCAATAATGCGGGCATCCCTTTAGCCGTGATATCTTCACGGGATCCATACGATATTGCATATCTGAGTAATGTAAAAGCTAATATCGCCATCTATGGTATTACCGGTTTTGATATTACAAATGGCCAGCGTAACGCGCTGGAAACCAATATCCGCAGTGGCCTGCGGACATTATTCTCCGGTAAAAATGCACGTTCGCTTAATTATCCGGGCGGACGCTTACCGGTGGATATTAAAGACCCAGAGAATGGTATTATTTTATATCCTTATGGCACAGGAAAAACCTATAGTGAACAGGGTAGCCGATAAGATAACAGCACAAACAGCCATGTTAACCTGTACAAATATTATATTATTTTGAAAATCTGTTCTCTTATCATGCTCCTCAGGGGGAATTCATGACCCCGGAGCTTCGCAACCAGTGATGGGTATGATAAGTCCGGCAGTAACAAAATGAATAAGGAGTAAGAATGTATTTATCCCGTATGGCAGTGATAATGGGCATTACCAGTCTGAGTATCGGCTTTTCAGCCATAACCGCGGCTGAGGAAATAAAGGCTGATCCACTGATACAGTGTTATCAGACTATCGGAAATGCGCCACGGACAAAACTCGCTGGCTGCCTCGATGAAAAACTAAATGCTGTAAATATCCGGTTGAATACTGTTTTACTACAGAAAAAACAAGAAATTACGTCACTCAATTCAGCCGGAAGCAAAGAAGCCATTCACTCACTGAATATATCAGGCTCAGCCTTTATCACTTTCCGGGATGCTGAATGCAGGTATCGCTATGATGCAACCTTTGGCGGCAGTGGTGCAGGCGATATAATGAAAGCCTGCCTGATTGAACTGACTGAATGGCGGGTACAACAATTACAGGAAAATTAGCAGCTGATAGTTTTATTCTGGCTTGATGATGCCGACCTGCTATTCAGACCGCAGGTTTCATCTATCTTCTGTTGTTGCTTTCTCAGCTAATTTTACTGACGAACTATCCTGTCAGCTTACACTGGTCACTTGGTTATCACCGGCTATAGTGATAAAACAAGCTCAGGCTATTCCGGGAAGCGGGAGGGATTTATTTTTCTTTTCCCCAAA
>NZ_NRQY01000001.1:2440681-2465542 GCF_003996855.1 Morganella morganii
GTATATTACGTTTTCAGCCTCTTCGAGTCAAGCGTTGTTTTTCAACTTTTTTCGCTCTCCTCCACTGCGGGCGCGCTTGTCAGCGTGTTGTTCCGTGTCAGTGAGGGCGCATTATAGGGAGCTTTTCGTTTTGCACAACCTTTTTTTGAATTTCCTTATTAACTGTTTGTCTTTTGAGCATCATGTCGTATTTTCCGGCAATTATGCCTGAAAGTTGCATTGCCTCCGGTAAACTCTCTGACTAAGATCGTCAAAATACATTTATATTCAGAGGTAATTATTGTGAATAAACTCCGCCCCTATCTGACATTAACCCCTTCTGCCGGCAAAAATGTCATGATCGATGACTCTTCCGTCATTATCGGTGATGTACGTCTGGCTGATGATGTCGGTATCTGGCCGCTGGTCGTTGCCCGGGGAGATGTCAATTACATTCAGATTGGCCAGCGTACCAATATTCAGGATGGCTCCGTATTACATGTGACTCATCAGACCGCTGATAACCCCGCCGGCCACCCGCTGATTATCGGTGAAGATGTCACTGTAGGTCATAAAGTGATGCTGCACGGCTGCACTATCGGCAACCGGGTTCTGGTCGGTATGGGATCAATCCTGCTGGATGGTGTGGTGGTTGAGGACGATGTAATTATCGGTGCGGGTAGTCTGGTCTCTCCGGGCAAACGTCTGGAAAGCGGCTACCTGTATCTCGGCAGTCCTGCCAAGGCCGTCCGTCCGCTGAAGTCGGAAGAATATGAAGGACTGAAATATTCCGCTAATAACTATGTTATGTGGAAAAATGATTATCTGTCGCAGGGTAACCGGTAAGGCGGTTCGTCCGCCTCACCTTTTTCAATATATTCTGCAAACTCTTCCTCCAGATCCCAGCGGTTCCGGCGGAAGAGGGACAGCATATCCTCTCCGGGAGCCGTTCCGTAACGGGATTGCAGGTATTGTGCAGAGACACAGCAATCCGATAAAAAGCCGTTGATCATCACCGGAAAGACAATACATCCCCGGTCGTTATCCTGTGATTCGCGATCCGGAAACTGAATAAACTGGTTCATGATGCCATCTTCTGTTTGAGTTTTGTCAGCACCGGCGCAATATCCGGCAATACGCCATGCCATAATCTGAATGCAAAAGCCGCCTGACCAGCCAGCATGCCAAGCCCGTCAGCATACCGGGTCACACCATTGTCTGCGGCAAGTTGCAGAAAAGGTGTCAGACCAGTGCGGTAAAACATATCGTAACAGGCAACAGACTGATTCAGTAATGACAGCGGGATCTGCGGAACGGCGCCGTCCACCCCGGACGATGTGGCATTGATAATCAATGAAAATCCGGCTGTTTCGGTTTCATTGAGCGGCATTGCTCTGACTTTTCCGTAACCGGTAAACCGGTCAGCCAGAGACTGCGCTTTGCTGAATGTCCGGTTGGTAAAGGTAACAGCACAACCTGCCTGCAACAGAGACAACAATGCACCGCGGGCCGCGCCGCCTGCACCAATCAGCAGAATACTGTCGCCGGGGCGGATAAACATCAGCCGCTGTAAATCAATTACCAGCCCTTCGCCGTCGGTATTATCCCCGGCCAGCCGTTTATCTTCTGTCAGATACAGGGTGTTTACCGCACCGCAGATCTGCGCCCGTTCACTGAGCTCATCCGCCAGCTCATACGCCTGTTCTTTAAAAGGAAGTGTGACATTTGCCCCCAGTCCGCCCGCAGCGAAAAATCCGGAGACACTGTCGCGGAAGCCATCAAGCGGAGATAGTATCCGTTCATAACTCAGTTCAATACCAAATTGCCCTGCAAACTCCTGATGAATGAAAGGCGACTGACTGTGTGCAATAGGATGGCCAAAGACGGCAAATTTTTTCATTCCGGGTCCTTTTGGTGTTCTGTCAGCCCTGGCGGTATAACTGCCCTGTCAGTGCATCGCGGATCTCAGACGGATTTTTCCGCCCGCCGACCAGTCCGTCAACCACCGGAATCCGGCCGTTAAACTGAGCATTCACCTCATCGGTTGTCCGGCACGGCTCCAGCCCGCTCAGATTCGCACTGGTGGAAACAACCGGTTTGCCGTACGCCAGACATAATGCTTTAACTACCGGATGATCCGTCACGCGGACAGCCAGCGAATCAAAACGGCCGGTCAGCCATTTTGGTGTGGTTGGTTTTGCTGGGATCACCCACGTCACCGGACCCGGCCAGGACGCAAACATCGTTTCGCGCTGTTCATCTGTCAGGCGTGAGTCATCAATATACGGTTTTATCTGATCATAGTTATCCGCAATCAGGATCAGCCCTTTCTCCCACGGACGCTGTTTCAGATCCAGCAGCGCCATCACGGCCCGTTCACTGTCAGGATCACAGCCCAGGCCAAATACGGCCTCTGTCGGATATGCGATAACCTCGTGGTTATTCAGCGCTTCTATGATTGTGTCGAAATTTGCTGTGATGTGATTATGATTCATCATTATTCTCATTCTGTTCTTTTTGTCGTTTCGCGCAGGCTTTACTCGCACAACTTAATCTTACGCCTGTTGATGTCCTTTTTTCCACCAGCAGCGGATAGCCGCAATACTGACACTCACCGGCAACCGGTTTGCTGTTCAGTGAAAACTGGCAGGCCGGATAGCGGTTACAGGCATAAAATACTTTACCGAACCGGGATTTACGCTGAAGTAACTTACCATCATGGCACTGCGGACAAGCCACCGTCGTTTCATCCGGTGAATCGATGGATGCAATATATTCACATTCCGGAAAATTTCCGCAGCCGATAAACATGCCGTAGCGCCCCTGACGCAGCACCAGCGTTCCGCCGCACTGCGGGCACAATTGTCCGTCCAGCACTTTGATGATATGTCCGTCAGTACCGGCTTTCAGCGGACGGATATAATCACATTCCGGATAAGCCGGGCAACCGAAAAAAGGCCCGTGGGCGCCATTGCGGATAACCAGCTCTCCGCCGCATTCCGGACAGTATTCTGCCGTTGATTTTGACATGATAATTTTACCTTACGCCGATACCATTCAGTGATGCAGGCGGATATATCCCCCGCTGACCACCGCTATTTTACCTGATAACTCCAGTTGCAGCAGTTGTGTTGTCACCTCTGTGACCGGCAGCTCACACCGCGCGGCAATAATATCCGCCGGAGTCGGTTCATCATCCACATTAATCAGCACATGTGCAAACGGCAGTTCCTCCTGTACCGGCGGGATAACCACCTCCGTCATGTCCGAAACCGGCGGCAAAGCCAGCCACTGCATATCCAGCGCGAGATGATCCGTGATATCAGCCGGTGCTGTCGCAATATAGGCACCCTGCTGCAACAACCAGTGATTGCCCTCATAAGCCGGATTACCAAGTACTGCCGGTAACGTGAAAACATCCCGCCCCTGCTCAAGCGCGCACTGTGCTGTAATTAATGACCCGCTGCGCCGCCCGGCCTCAATCACAATCAGCAGACGGCTTAACCCGCTGATTATCCGGTTCCGGCGCGGAAAATTTTTAGCCCGCGGCGGAACATCCGGAAAATATTCAGAGATAACTGCGCCGTTTTCTGTAATCCCGCCGGCCAGCAGCCTGTGTTTCGCAGGATAAATATGAGACAGCCCGCTGCCTGATACCGCAATCGTCTTTCCGCCCGATACCAGTGCCGCCTTATGGCAGCATCCGTCAACCCCGTCGGCCAGACCACTGGTGATCACCAGATTATGCTGCACAAGATGCCGGGTAAAGCAGCCCGCCCACTTTTCACCATAATGCGTGACTGCTCTGCTGCCCACCATACTGACCTGCGGGTCAGATAATGACTCACTCTGCCCTGCCACAAAAAGCACAAGCGGGGGTGAATAGATCTGCTTTAATAAAAACGGATAGTGTGGTGATGACAGGGGTAATATCACGTTACCCGGTGAATCAGCCCATAACAGTGCCGTTCTCAGCCTGGATGTATTCACATTCATAAATTGCTGACACTGCACCAGTGTTAATCCGCACTGATGTAACTGCCGTCGGATCTCACCGTTTTTCTGTGAGCAGGTTTCTGTCAGTATAGTGGCAGCACTGACAGCATGATGTGCACTTAACCGCCTGATACACGCCAGACGTAACCAAATTTCCCTTTCATCCATTGCGCCATCCTGACTGAGCCCGTAATAAAAATGCTGTATACGCTGCGGGCAATACTGTCAATCAGGCGGATAACTGTCTAGAATAGACATTAATTTCCATCCATTTTTTAGATAGAACACGAAAAAATCTATGGCGTTATTAACTGTATTACATTATCCCGACGAGCGGCTTCGCAAAATTGCAAAGCCGGTTGAAAAAGTCGATGCCGGCATTCAGAAGATTGTCGATGATATGTTCGAAACCATGTACGACGAAGAAGGTATTGGTCTGGCTGCCACTCAGGTTGATATCCACCAGCGCATTATCGTGATCGATGTGTCAGAAGAGCGGAATGAGCGCCTGGTGCTGATCAACCCGGAACTGCTGGAAAAATCCGGTGAAGCCGGAATCGAGGAAGGTTGTTTATCGATTCCTGAGCAGCGGGCATTCGTGCCGCGTGCTGAGCACGTTAAAATCCGGGCGCTGGACTATAACGGCGAGCCTTTTGAGCTGGAAACCGGTGATCTGCTGGCAATTTGTATCCAGCATGAGATGGATCACCTGGAAGGTAAATTATTTGTCGATTACCTTTCCGCTATGAAACGCCAGCGCATCCGTCAGAAAGTCGAAAAACTGGACAGACTCAGAGCCCGGTCTTAATACCCGCAGTCTTTATCTGCCACAGACCGCAGCAGCGCACGGGCACTGTTATTGTTTGTGGCATTATTATTTTTACAGGAAAGCAACGTGTCAGATTCATTACGTATTATCTTTGCAGGAACGCCTGATTTTGCCGCACGCCACCTCGATGCCCTGATCCAGTCAGAGCATAACGTTGCCGGCGTCTTAACCATGCCGGATCGCCCTGCCGGCCGCGGGAAAAAAATCACCGCAGGCCCGGTAAAAGAACTGGCACAGCAGCACAATATTCCTGTTTTCCAGCCATCCACACTGCGCAAAGAAGAAAATCACCAGTGGATACGTGACCAGCAGGCGGACATCATGATTGTCGTGGCCTACGGGATGATTTTACCGCAGGCGGTACTGGATATTCCGCGCCTGGGATGTCTGAATGTTCACGGTTCACTGCTTCCTGCGTGGCGTGGTGCGGCACCTATCCAGCGGGTATTGTGGGCCGGAGATGCAAAAACCGGCGTGACCATCATGCAGATGGATGCAGGTCTGGATACCGGCGATATGCTGTATAAAGCTGAATGTGATATCACCTCAGAAGATACCAGTGCATCACTGTATGAAAAACTCGCCGGTATCGGCCCGCAGGCTCTGTTACATACACTGTCTCTGGTATGCCAGAATGCCCTTCGTCCTGAAAAACAGGACGACTCCCTGGTCACCTATGCAGAAAAACTGAGCAAAGAAGAAGCCCGGCTGGACTGGTCTCTGTCTGCCGCACAGTTAGACCGCTGTATCCGTGCCTTCAATCCGTGGCCGATCAGTTATATGGTGATTGATGAACAGCCGGTGAAAGTCTGGCAGGCCGGTGTAATTGCGGAACAGACTTCCGCAGCGCCGGGAACGGTTATCCGTGCGGATAAAACCGGGATTCAGGTTGTCACTGCGGAAGGCATTCTGAATATCACGCAATTACAGCCTGCCGGTAAAAAACCGATGTCAGCCGCTGATATTCTGAATTCCCGCAAAGAATGGTTTACCCCGGGAAATTCACTGTAATTTTGTTTCGTCACCGGCATTCCCTGCGTGGTATGCCGGTCACCCTTTCTCTTTATCGCTTGCCGGCATACCGGAATCACAATGAAAAACAGTTATAACCTACGCAGCATTGCTGCCCGTATCATCAGTCAGGTCCTGGATCAGGGGCAGTCACTCAGTGCACTTTTGCCTGAATATCAGCGGGATATCAACCCGAAAGATAAAGCATTGTTGCAGGAATTATGCTTTGGCGTGATGCGGGTGCTGCCTGAGCTTGAGTGGTACAGTCAGCAACTGATGGCGAAACCGCTGACCGGTAAGCAGCGGGTACTGCATTATCTGATTCTGGTCGGTTTTTATCAGCTTCATTATACGCGGATCCCGGCGCATGCCGCACTCTCAGAAACCGTTGACGGCGCCGTTGCACTGAAGAAACCACAGCTGAAAGGGCTGATTAACGGCGTTCTCCGTCAGTTCCAGCGCCAGGAGCAGGTACTGTCCGAACGTTTTGCTAATAATGAAAGCCGCTGGCGGCATCCGAAATGGCTGTTATCCCGTATTCAGGCTGCCTATCCTGAAAACTGGGAAGCCGTTATTGCGGCAAATAATGAAAAACCACCGATGTGGCTGCGGGTTAACCGTAACCACCACACCGCTCAGGTATATCAGGCGCTGCTGGCAGAAAATGATATTGATGCTTTTTATAATCCCGCGTATCCGGATGCACTGCGTCTGGCGGCCCCCTGCCCGGTCACTGATCTGCCGGGATTTGCAGATGGCTGGGTCACCGTGCAGGACGGCTCCGCACAGGGCTGCGCATTGCTGCTTGATCCGCAGAATGATGAAACTATTTTGGATCTGTGTGCGGCACCCGGCGGGAAAACCACCCATATTTTAGAGATAGCACCCCGCGCTCATGTGATAGCTGTTGATGTGGATAAACAGCGCCTAACCCGGGTTAATGAGAATTTACAACGGCTTAAACAAAATGCCATTGTTAAAACCGGTGATGGCCGTTATCCGGAACAGTGGGCGGAATCACAGACATTCGATCGTATTTTGCTGGATGCACCCTGCTCCGCAACCGGCGTTATCCGCCGCCATCCTGATATAAAATGGCTCCGCCGTGATAATGACATCAATGAGCTGGCTGCACTGCAACGGGAAATTCTGGAAGCCATCTGGCCTTATCTCAAACCCGGCGGCACCCTGGTCTATGCAACCTGCTCGGTATTACCGGAAGAAAACATTCATCAGATAAATCATTTTCTGTCTTCACACCGTGATGCAGTATTAACCGATACACCGGCCACCGGTTATCAGATGCTGCCGGATGCTCAGAGCGGAGACGGATTTTTTTACGCTAAACTGGTTAAACAGGCACTTCCTGCCTGATAAACAACCCGGACGATCATTTATATGAAAATTATTATTCTTGGTGCCGGACAGGTCGGCGGTACACTGGCAGAAAACTTAGTCGATGAAAACAACGACATCACCGTTGTGGATACCAACCCGGACAGGCTGCGCCAGTTACAGGATAAATTCGATCTCCGGGTAATAAATGGTGCCGGTTCTCATCCGCGGGTACTGCGGGAGGCCGGCGCGGAAGATGCGGATATGCTCGTCGCGGTGACTAACTCCGATGAAACCAATATGATCGCCTGTCAGGTCGCTTATACGCTGTTCAATACACCGAATAAGATCGCCCGAATCAGATCCTCTGAATATGTCCGCGAGGCTGATAAATTATTTTTACCTGAAGCGATCCCGATCGATCACCTGATTGCCCCCGAACAGTTGGTTATCGACAGTATCTATAAGTTGATCCAGTATCCCGGAGCCCTCCAGGTTGTGAATTTTGCCGAAGGCCGCGTCAGCATTGTCGCCGTGAAAGCCTATTACGGCGGTTCGCTGGTCGGAAACGCCCTTTCCAGCCTTCGCGAACATATGCCGCATATTGAAACACGGGTTGTGGCCATCTTCCGTCAGGACAGACCGATTCGTCCGCAGGGTTCAACCATCATTGAAGCCGGTGATGAAGTGTTCTTTGTCGCTGCATCCGAACATATCCGTGCGGTGATGAGCGAATTACAGCGACTGGAAAAACCGTATAAGCGGATCATGATTGTCGGCGGAGGAAACGTCGGAGCTGGTCTGGCACTGCGTATCGAGAAAGACTATAACGTCAAACTGATCGAGCACAACGCCAACCGGGCAACCGATCTCGCCGAACTGCTGCATGACACCATTGTTTTTTATGGTGATGCATCCGACCAGGAATTATTAGCAGAAGAACATATTGAGCAGGTTGATGTCTTTATTGCCCTGACCAACGATGACGAAGCAAATATTATGTCCGCGATGCTTGCCAAGCGAATGGGTGCCAAAAAAGCGATGGTACTTATCCAGCGCAGCGCGTATGTAGATCTGGTTCAGGGCGGCGTGATTGATATTGCTATCTCTCCGCAGCAGGCCACTATTTCTGCATTACTCGGTCATGTACGCAAAGCGGATATTGTCAGTGTATCCTCATTGCGCCGTGGTGTTGCTGAAGCTATCGAAGCTATTGCACATGGTGATGAAAACACCTCAAAAGTCGTCGGACGCAGAATTGCCGATATTAAGCTGCCGCCGGGCACTATTATTGGTGCGATTGTCAGAGATGAGCAGGTGATTATTGCGAATGCCGAGCACAGTATTGAGCAGGGAGACCATGTCGTGCTGTTCATTACAGACAAACGCCACGTACCCGAGGTGGAGAAACTCTTCCAGCCAAGTCCGTTCTTTTTATAAATAAGTACTTAATATTTTGATAGTAAATACTATTGATTTATACTTGAGAATGACAACTTGTTAACATTTTGGGTAAGAAAAAGGGTATGAGCTTCATAAAAGAGTTTCGTGAATTTGCGATGCGCGGCAATGTCGTTGATATGGCTGTCGGTATCATTATCGGTGCGGCATTCGGCAAAATTGTGTCCTCATTAGTTGCTGATGTCATCATGCCACCACTCGGTTTAGTTATCGGCGGAATCGATTTCAAGCAATTTGCCGTTGTGCTGCGGGAAGCCAGCGGAGATGTGCCGGCTGTTGTTCTGAACTATGGTGTATTCCTGCAAACTGTATTTGACTTCGTCATCGTCGCATTTGCTATCTTCATTGCCATCAAAATGCTGAATAAATTACGCCGTGAACAGGCAGAAGCACCTGCTGAGCCACCGGCACCATCAGCAGAAGAAACATTACTGACTGAAATTCGTGATTTATTAAAAGAACAAAAGAAATAATAAACTAAAAGGCCAGTAGTAAAAGATTATCTAATCGCTTACTACTGGCCTCCCGGTAACCTGCCTTGTTGTGTTTTTCTTTCCGGTTGTAACTCCCTTTACCTTTCTTGTTTTTTTCCACTCTCTGCCGGAAAATCGGATCTGATAACAATGCTTCCAGGGCGTTATCCTGTATCACACCGCGCTTGTGAGCATATTTTGTCATAGTAATAACCTCATTGATTATGTTTACTCTCTTTTTGTGAACAGCCACAGGGCTCTATCGCCCCTGCTCAAGGATTTCCAGAATCGTGCATTGTGAACTGACATGCGCCGTTCCGCAACAGGCATCGCTCAGCATCTTCAGAGAGTCCCGCATTCGTTGCATTTCAACTAACTTTGTTTCCACATCTTTCAGCCGATCATCCACAATTTGCTTTGATTCACGACAGGTATGATGTTCAGGATCAACCCGGATCGATAACAGCTCTGTGATCGCTTCCAGGGTAAAACCTAATTGCTTTGCATAACGGATAAAACGCAAGCGATGCAGATCCTGCTCGGTATACAAACGATAGCCACCATCTGTACGGGTCTGATGATCCATCATGCCCTGCTTTTCATAAAAACGGATCGTATCCGGCGTCACTTCCGCAAGTTTTGCTAACTGACCAATTCGGTACATCGTCAACCTCCTGACATCATCCGGCCTGAAGCCATCATATCAGAATAGCAAAATGTTGTATGTCGCTGACTGGGATATGGGGGTGGGGAGAGTAACTTCAAGTGAGGGATTAGCAGAAATAAAAAACCGGGTAAAAAACCCGGTTTTTCCACGCAGTAACAGATTACTCTGCCGCTGCTTCAGTCTGGGACTCAGCGCGGTCAACAAGCTCAATGTAAGCCATTGGAGCATTGTCACCAGCACGGAAACCACATTTCAGAATGCGGGTGTAACCACCTGCACGCTGAGCGAAACGTGGTCCCAGCTCGTTGAACAGTTTTGCCACGATTTCGTTATCACGAGTACGGGCGAATGCTAAACGACGGTTAGCGACGCTATCCGTTTTAGCCAGGGTAATCAACGGCTCAACAACGCGACGCAGTTCTTTTGCTTTAGGCAAAGTCGTCTTGATAATTTCGTGACGGACTAAAGAACCGGCCATGTTACGAAACATAGCTTGGCGATGGCTGCTGTTGCGGTTCAATTGACGACCACTCATACGATGGCGCATGACCTTATCCTTCTCAGTAAAACCTTAACCTGTGATCTTATTCGTCAGCAATACTTGCCGGCGGCCAATTTTCCAGACGCATGCCCAGAGATAAGCCGCGAGATGCCAGAACGTCCTTAATTTCAGTAAGAGATTTCTTACCAAGGTTAGGAGTTTTGAGCAACTCAACTTCTGTACGCTGTACCAGATCACCGATGTAGTGGATTGCTTCTGCCTTGAGACAGTTAGCAGAGCGGACAGTCAATTCGAGATCGTCTACTGGGCGCAGTAAAATCGGATCGAACTCTGGTTTCTCTTCTTTCACTTCCGGCTGACGAACATCACGTAAGTCAACGAAAGCTTCCAGTTGTTCGGCCAGAATGGTTGCCGCACGACGAATTGATTCTTCTGGATCAATCGTGCCGTTGGTTTCCATTTCGATAACCAATTTATCCAAGTCGGTGCGCTGCTCAACACGTGCTGCTTCAACATTGTAAGCAATACGCTCAACTGGGCTGTAGCACGCGTCTACTAACAGACGACCGATTGGGCGCTCATCTTCTTCCGAATGAATTCGGGCAGAAGCCGGAACATAACCACGACCACGCTGAACTTTGATACGCATATTAATAGATGCGCCTTCGTCAGTGAGATGGCAAATTACATGCTCCGGCTTGACGATTTCAACATCACCGTCATGGATGATGTCGGCTGCAGTCACAGGGCCAATGCCAGATTTATTCAGAGTTAAGATGACTTCATCTTTTCCCTGAAGTTTTACCGCCAGCCCTTTCAGGTTGAGCAGAATTTCCAGGATATCTTCCTGTACACCTTCTTTAGTGCTGTACTCATGGAGTACACCATCAATCTCAACCTCAGTTACCGCACAACCCGGCATAGACGAAAGCAGAATACGGCGCAGTGCGTTACCCAGAGTATGGCCAAAGCCACGCTCTAATGGTTCAAGGGTCACCTTGGCGTGCGTCGAACTGATTTGCTCGATATCAACCAGGCGCGGTTTTAGAAACTCTGTCACAGAACCCTGCATTGTGTCCTCTCTTTGGTGCTAAGCCTTACTTAGAGTAAAGCTCGACGATCAGGTGCTCGTTAATATCAGCAGAAAGGTCAGTACGCTCAGGAATACGCTTGAACACACCTTCCATTTTCGCAGCATCAACTTCCAACCAAGTTGGTTTTTCACGCTGCTCAGCCAGCTCTAAAGCAGCCTTAATACGGGACTGTTTTTTCGCTTTTTCACGAATGCTGATTACGTCGTTAGGGGAAACCTGATAAGAAGCGATGTTTACAACACGGCCATTTATCATGACAGCTTTATGGCTGACGATCTGACGTGCTTCTGCGCGGGTTGCGCCAAAGCCCATACGATAAATAACGTTGTCTAAACGACCTTCCAGCAGAGACAGCAGGTTTTCACCTGTGTTACCTTTCAGGCGGGTTGCTTCTTTATAGTAGTTACGGAACTGACGTTCCAGCACGCCGTACATACGACGAACTTTTTGTTTTTCACGTAACTGAACACCATAATCAGACAGACGCGGTTTACGGGCGCCGTGCTGGCCTGGTGCTTGATCTAATTTACACTTGGTGTCAATCGCGCGAACACCAGACTTCAGGAAGAGGTCTGTTCCTTCGCGACGGCTCAGCTTGAGCTTCGGACCCAAATATCTAGCCATTTTCTTTCTCCAACTATCCTAAAAAACGTAAAGGCGATTAAACGCGACGTTTTTTCGGAGGACGACAACCGTTATGAGGGATCGGAGTCACATCAGTAATATTAGTGATGCGGAAACCAGCCGCGTTTAATGCGCGAACGGTTGACTCACGGCCAGGACCAGGTCCTTTAACCATAACTTCCAGATTCTTAATACCGTACTCTTTCACAGCCTCTGCGCAACGTTCTGCTGCAACCTGTGCTGCGAATGGAGTTGATTTACGAGAACCACGGAAACCGGAACCACCGGCAGTTGCCCAACCTAATGCGTTACCCTGACGGTCAGTAATGGTAACGATTGTGTTGTTGAAAGAAGCATGGATATGAGCCACACCGTCAGAGACTTGTTTTCTTACACGCTTGCGTGCACGAACAGGTGCTTTTGCCATTATAAGATTCCCCGATTATTTCTTGATCGGCTTACGCGGACCCTTACGGGTACGTGCGTTAGTCTTCGTACGCTGACCGCGTACCGGAAGACCACGACGATGGCGTAAACCACGATAGCAACCAATGTCCATAAGACGTTTGATGCTGAGGGTCACTTCACGGCGCAGGTCACCTTCTACAACGTATTTAGCAACTTCGTCACGCAGTTGGTCGATTTGCTCTTCAGACAGCTCACTGATCTTAACATCTTCAGCAATACCCGTTGCTTTACAGATAGCCTGTGAACGGGTTAAGCCGATGCCGAAAATTGCAGTTAATGCAATTACAGCATGTTTATGATCAGGAATGTTAATGCCTGCTATACGGGCCACTATGCACTCCTAAAAATTTTGGGGTAATACTGATCTGAAAAGCCCGTTTTCAGGATACTCAAACAGTAGAACCACGTTTATAAAAAGATTGGCTGGCCAATTTAGCCAGCTCAATCCAACTTTGCAAGAAAAATATGCTTTTTATTAGCCTTGGCGCTGTTTATGCTTAGGCTCAGCACTGCAAATCACGCGCACGACACCGTGACGCTTAACGATTTTGCAGTTACGGCATAATTTCTTGACGGAAGCACGAACTTTCATTTTTACTCTCCGTAACTTCTAAAGCAAACCGGATTAACGGTTAGAACCTTTGAGGTTTGCTTTTTTCAATGCAGACTCGTACTGACTTGACATCATCAGAGTTTGCACTTGAGCCATAAAGTCCATGATGACCACAACCACGATTAAGAGGGAAGTACCACCAAAGTAGAAAGGTACTTTCATTGCGTCGCGCATGAACTCCGGGATTAGGCAGATAAAGGTAATATATAACGCGCCAACTAAAGTTAAACGGGTCATTACTTTATCGATGTACTTGGCCGTTTGCTCTCCCGGACGAATTCCTGGTACAAATGCACCGGACTTCTTCAGGTTATCTGCTGTTTCTCTTGGATTAAATACCAGTGCGGTATAGAAGAAACAGAAGAATATGATTGCAGAGGCATAAAGTAACACATAGAGCGGCTGGCCTGGCTGCAGATACATAGAAATTGTCGTCAGCCAATCCCAGCCAGTACCATCACCGAACCAAGATGCAATTGTACCAGGGAACAGGATAATACTGGAAGCGAAAATCGCAGGAATTACACCCGCCATATTCACTTTCAACGGTAAGTGTGTACTTTGTGCCGCGTAAACACGGCGGCCTTGCTGACGTTTGGCATAGTTAACAACGATACGACGCTGACCACGCTCCATAAAGACAACAAAGCAAGTAACCGCAAATACCAAGACTGCAACCAATAGCAACAGGAGGAAGTGCAGTTCGCCTTGACGAGCTTGCTCGATGGTATGACCAATTGCCGACGGAAGACCCGCAACAATACCGGCGAAGATAATGATCGAAATACCGTTACCGATACCGCGTTCAGTAATCTGCTCACCCAGCCACATCAGGAACATAGTTCCTGTCACCAAACTCACAACAGCCGTGAAGTAGAATGCAAAGCCCGGGTTAATAACCAGACCCTGCATGCCGGGCATATTCGGTAAGCCCATCGCGATACCAACAGATTGGAACACCGCGAGGACTAACGTACTATACCGGGTGTACTGGCTAATCTTACGACGACCAGCTTCCCCTTCTTTCTTAATCTCCGCCAGGCGAGGGTTCACCACGCTCAGCAACTGGATAATAATCGACGCCGAAATGTACGGCATGATACCCAGCGCAAAGATTGAAGCACGACTCAACGCACCACCAGAGAACATGTTAAACATCTCAATGATGGTGCCTTGTTGTTGCTCGAGCAACTTCGCAAGAACAGTGGCATCAATACCAGGGATAGGAATGAAAGAGCCAATACGGAAAACAATCAGTGCGCCGAGCACAAACAGTAAACGACGCTTTAACTCACCTACTCCGCCTTTAGCACTTTGGAAATCTGTACCTGGTTGCTTTGCCATCTGTTACTTATTCCTCGATTTTACCGCCAGCAGCTTCGATAACAGCACGAGCGCCTTTAGTAACACGCAGGCCGCGTACAGTAACTGCACGAGTCAGTTCACCAGACAGGAACACTTTCGCGTACTCAATCTGTGGACCAATAACGTTTGCGGCTTTCAATACATTAAGATCGATAACATCGCCTTCGATCAGCTGAAGATCAGATAAACGGATCTCAGCAGTGACCATCGCTTTACGTGAAGTAAAGCCGAATTTTGGCAGACGACGATATAAAGGCATCTGGCCACCTTCAAAACCACGACGTACGCCACCGCCAGAACGAGAGCTCTGACCTTTGTGACCACGACCTGCGGTTTTACCGAGACCAGAACCAATACCACGACCTACACGTTTTGGTGCGTGTTTAGCACCCGCTGCCGGAGACAGAGTATTTAATTGCATCTGTTACTCCTCAACTTTAACCATATAGGAAATACGATTGACCATACCACGAACCGCTGGTGTATCTTCGCGTTCTACAGTGTGACCAATATGACGCAGGCCTAAACCGACCAGAGTTGCCTTGTGTTTTGGCAGACGGCCGATTGAGCTGCGGGTTTGTGTAATTTTAATTGTCTTAGCCATGGTCCATTACCCCAGAATTTCTTCGACGGATTTACCACGCTTAGCTGCAACCATTTCCGGAGACTTCATGCTGTCTAAAGCATCCAGTGTTGCACGAACAACGTTAATCGGGTTCGTGGAACCATAAGTTTTAGCCAGGACGTTACGAACACCGGCAACTTCAAGAACAGCACGCATTGCACCACCGGCAATAATACCGGTACCTTCGTGAGCAGGCTGCATAAACACGCGGGAACCGGTGTGTGTGCCTTTCACTGGGTGGAATAATGTGCCGTTGTTAAGTGCAACGGTTTTCATGTTGCGACGGGCTTTTTCCATCGCTTTCTGGATTGCTGCCGGAACTTCGCGTGCTTTACCGTAACCAAAACCAACGCGGCCGTTGCCATCACCCACTACAGTCAGTGCGGTGAAGCTAAAGATACGACCACCTTTAACAGTTTTAGATACGCGGTTTACCGCGATCAGCTTTTCCTGCAGTTCGCCAGCCTGTTTTTCGATGTGTGACATCTTACACCTCTACCTTAGAACTGTAGGCCAGCTTCACGGGCAGCATCTGCCAGTGCCTGGACTCGACCATGATATTGGAAACCAGAACGGTCAAAGGATACTGCTTTGATTCCTTTTTCCAGTGCGCGCTCAGCAATAGCTTTACCTACTGCAGCTGCGGCATCTTTGTTTCCGGTACATTTAACTTGTTCGCTGATAGCTTTTTCAACAGTAGAAGCGGCCACCAACGTTTCAGAACCGTTTGGTGCAATAACCTGCGCATAGATATGGCGAGGGGTACGATGTACCACCAGGCGGGTTGCACCCAGTTCCATAAGCTTGCGGCGTGCGCGGGTCGCACGACGGATACGAGCTGCTTTCTTATCCATAGTGTTACCTTACTTCTTCTTAGCCTCTTTAATACGCACGACTTCGTCGGCGTAGCGAATACCTTTACCTTTGTAAGGCTCAGGGCGACGATAGGCGCGTAAGTCTGCTGCGATCTGACCAATAACCTGCTTATCAGCACCTTTCAGTACGATTTCAGTTTGGGTCGGACATTCAGCAGTAACGCCAGCCGGCAGTTTGTGCTCTACCGGGTGAGAGAAACCTACGGACAGGTTTACTACATCACCTTTAACGGCTGCACGATAACCAACACCTACCAGTTGCAGCTTCTTAGAGAAGCCTTCGGTAACACCAACAACCATAGCGTTAACCAATGCACGAGTTGTACCAGCCTGTGCCCATGCGTCGGTATAACCGTCGCGCGGACCAAAGGTTAACTGGTCGTCTGCATGTTTAACTTCTACAGCGTTGTGGATATTACGGCTCAGCTCGCCGTTTTTACCCTTAATCGAAATAACCTGACCGTTGAGTTTTACCTCTACGCCGGCAGGAATGACGACGGGTGCTTTTGCCACACGAGACATTCTTTCCTCCCGAATTATGCTACGTAGCAGAGAATCTCGCCACCAAGACCTGCCTGGCGAGCTGCACGATCAGTCATTACACCTTTAGATGTAGAAACAACTGCGATACCCAGACCTGCCATAACTTGTGGCAGTTCGTCTTTGCGCTTATAAATACGCAGACTTGGGCGGCTTACGCGCTGGATACTTTCTACAACAGCCTTACCCTGGAAATACTTAAGAGTCAGTTCCAGTTCCGGCTTGATGTCGCCTTCGATTTTAAAATCTTCAATATAACCTTCTTCCTTCAGCACGTTGGCAATCGCCACTTTCAGCTTGGAGGAAGGCATGGTGACCGCAACTTTATTCGCGGCCTGACCGTTACGGATACGGGTCAGCATATCCGCGATGGGATCTTGCATGCTCATCTGTCTTTACTCCCGTGATTCAATATGGTGACAATTACCAGCTAGCTTTCTTAAGGCCCGGGATTTCACCGCGCATAGCGGCTTCACGGACTTTAATACGGCTTAAGCCAAACTTCCGCAGAAAACCGTGTGGACGCCCGGTTTGGCGGCAACGGTTACGCTGACGGGAAGGACTGGAATCACGTGGCAGAGATTGAAGCTTCAGAACAGCATCCCAACGATCGTCATCTGATGCGTTGACATCGGAGATGGTAGCTTTCAGTTCTGCGCGTTTTGCGAAGAATTTCTCAGCTAATTTTGCACGTTTTACATCACGTGCTTTCATAGATTTCTTAGCCATGAATACCCTGCCTTACTTGCGAAACGGGAAGTTAAACGCTGATAACAGTGCGCGACCTTCATCATCAGATTTCGCGGTGGTAGTGATAGTAATATCAAGACCACGAACACGATCCACTTTATCGTAATCGATTTCAGGGAAGATGATTTGTTCACGTACGCCCATGCTGTAGTTACCGCGACCATCGAAAGACTTAGCGGACAAGCCACGGAAGTCACGAATACGTGGTACAGCAATAGAAATCAGTCGCTCAAAGAACTCCCACATGCGTTCGCCACGCAGAGTTACTTTACAGCCGATTGGATAGCCCTGGCGGATTTTGAAGCCTGCAACAGATTTGCGTGCTTTGGTGATCAATGGTTTCTGACCAGAGATTGCTGCTAAGTCAGCTGCTGCATTATCCAGCAGTTTTTTATCAGCAATTGCTTCACCAACACCCATGTTCAGGGTGATCTTCTCGACCCGAGGGACTTGCATGACAGAATTGTAGCTAAACTGAGTCATCAGTTGTTTAACTACTTCGTCTTTGTAGTAATCATGCAGTTTCGCCATCGTATACTCCAAAAATTACTTGATAGTTTCGCTGTTAGACTTGAAGAAACGGACTTTTTTGCCGTCTTCGAATCTAAAACCTACACGGTCAGCCTTGCCGGTTGCCGCATTGAAGATTGCAACGTTAGAAACCTGAATTGCAGCTTCTTTTTCAACGATGCCACCTGGTTGATTCAGGGCCGGAACCGGCTTCTGATGTTTCTTAACCAGATTGATACCTTCAACGATAACTTTACCAGAAGAAAGAACCTGTTTTACTTTACCGCGCTTACCTTTGTCTTTACCGGTCAGCACGATAATTTCGTCATCACGACGGATTTTCGCTGCCATAGTTCCGCTCCTTAGAGTACTTCAGGTGCCAGTGAGATAATTTTCATAAACTTCTCGTTACGAAGTTCACGAGTTACCGGCCCAAAAATACGCGTACCGATAACTTGCTCGCTGTTATTGTTTAACAATACACAAGCGTTGCTATCGAAGCGAATGACAGAACCGTCAGGGCGACGTACACCCTTCTTGGTGCGCACCACTACTGCCTTCAGAACATCACCTTTTTTTACTTTACCGCGAGGAATTGCTTCCTTGATGGTAATTTTGATAATGTCGCCTACAGCTGCGTAGCGACGGTGCGAGCCACCTAGAACCTTGATACACATTACGCGACGTGCACCGGAGTTATCGGCCACGTTCAGCATAGTCTGTTCTTGGATCATTTTAGTGCTCCGCTAAATGTCAACTACTACTGAGCCACTCTTACTAAAACAGAGAGGCCGTCCAAATACCCATATTACGAGGGCGCGGCATTATAACACCACATCTTCGTTATGGACAGAAAAAAATAAACGGCTCTAAAGCCGAGCCGTTTATTCTACATCAGAAAGCAGCGCTATTACAGTACAGCTTTCTCTAAGACGCGAACCAGGGTCCAGGACTTAGTCTTAGACAGTGGACGGGTTTCGCGGATTTCTACCACGTCACCAATACCACATTCATTGTTCTCGTCATGTACGTGCAGTTTAGTCGTACGACGGATGAACTTACCATACAGCGGGTGTTTCACCATACGCTCGATAGTCACAACGATGGATTTTTCCATTTTGTCACTAACAACACGACCTTGCAGAGTACGGATTTTATCGGTCATTACGCACCCGCCTTCTCAGTCAATAAAGTCTTAACACGTGCAATATTACGACGCACTTGTTTTAACAGATGAGACTGTTGTAACTGGCCGCTTGCCGCTTGCATACGCAGGTTAAATTGTTCGCGCAGCAGGTTCAGCAGCTCAGTGTTCAGCTCTTCAACGCTTTTTTCGCGCAGCTCTTTCGCTTTCATTACATCACCGTCTTAGTTACAAAGGTGGTTTTGATAGGCAGTTTAGCTGCTGCCAGCTTGAATGCTTCACGAGCAAGCTCTTCTGGTACGCCGTCCATTTCATACAGGACTTTACCCGGCTGGATTAAGGCAACCCAATACTCCACGTTACCTTTACCTTTACCCATACGCACTTCAAGAGGCTTTTCAGTGATAGGCTTGTCCGGGAACACACGGATCCAGATTTTACCCTGACGCTTAACTGCACGGGTCATAGCACGACGTGCTGCTTCGATCTGACGTGCAGTCAGACGACCACGGCCAACAGCTTTCAGACCATAAGTGCCGAAGCTCACATCCGCGCCTGCTGCCAGACCGCGGTTACGGCCTTTGTGCACTTTACGGAATTTTGTACGCTTTGGTTGTAACATTCAGCGACTCTCCTTTACTTACGGCCTTTACGCTGCTGTTTTTTAGGTTGAGCAGCCGGTTTTTCCGCCTGTTCAACTGCAGCCATGCCACCCAGAATCTCACCTTTGAAGATCCACACTTTAACACCGATAACACCATAAGTAGTCTGAGCTTCAGAGGTGTTATAATCGATGTCTGCACGCAGGGTATGCAGAGGCACACGGCCTTCGCGATACCACTCAGTACGTGCGATTTCAGCACCGCCTAAACGGCCGCTGACTTCGACTTTGATACCTTTAGCGCCTAAACGCATAGCATTCTGTACCGCACGCTTCATAGCACGACGGAACATAACACGACGTTCCAGCTGTGAAGTGATGCTGTCAGCAACTAATTTTGCGTCCAGTTCAGGTTTACGTACTTCGGCAATATTGATCTGCGCAGGAACGCCAGCGATATCTGAAACGCTTTTGCGCAGTTTTTCAACGTCTTCGCCTTTCTTACCGATAACGATGCCAGGGCGTGCAGTGTGAATAGTCACACGGATGCTCTTAGCAGGACGCTCGATAACGATGCGGGATACTGACGCTTTTTCCAGTTCTTTAGTTAAGTACTTACGTACTTTAAAGTCGCTGTCCAAGTTGTCAGCGAATTCTTTGGTGTTCGCAAACCAGGTAGAGTTCCAAGGTTTAACAATACCCAGGCGAATACCATTTGGATTTACTTTCTGACCCATTGCTAGTCTCCAGGTATCAGCGATCGGACACAACCACAGTGATGTGGCTGGTGCGCTTAAGAATACGATCTGCACGACCTTTGGCACGAGGCATGATGCGCTTCATGGTTGGGCCGTCGTCAACGAAAATTTTCGCTACTTTCAGATCATCGATGTCAGCGCCATCGTTGTGTTCTGCGTTAGCAATAGCAGACTCCAGGACTTTCTTCACTAAACCAGCAGCTTTCTTGTTGGTAAAGGTTAAAATCTCCAGAGCTTGCGACACTTTCTTACCGCGGATCAGGTCTGCCACCAGGCGAACCTTCTGAGCAGAAGAACGAGCGTGGCGATGCATAGCAATAGTTTCCATCTCTTCCTCCTACCTTATTTCTTTTTGGCTTTTTTATCAGCCGCATGGCCGCGATAAGTACGGGTCGGCGCGAATTCACCCAGTTTGTGACCAACCATTTCGTCGGTAACGTAAACCGGAACATGCTGACGACCATTATGGACAGCGATGGTCAAACCGATCATGTTAGGAAAGATCGTTGAACGACGGGACCAAGTCTTAACAGGCTTTTTGTCACCGCTTTCCACCGCTTTCTCTACCTTCTTCAGCAAGTGCAGGTCAATGAAAGGACCTTTCTTGAGAGAACGTGGCATGGCTTATCCTCTAATTATTTCTTAGTACGACGATGAACGATGAAGTGTTCAGTGCGTTTGTTTTTACGAGTCTTCTTACCTTTGGTCTGAACGCCCCATGGTGTTACTGGGTGTTTACCAAAGTTACGACCTTCACCACCACCATGTGGGTGATCTACCGGGTTCATCGCAGTACCGCGAACGGTAGGGCGAATACCACGCCAGCGGCTTGCACCGGCTTTACCCAGAACGCGCAGCATGTGTTCAGCGTTACCCACTTCACCTAAAGTCGCGCGGCAGTCTGAAGGAACTTTACGCATTTCACCGGAACGCAGACGAATAGTGACATAAGCACCATCGCGCGCAACGATTTGAACGTAAGTACCGGCAGAACGTGCCAGCTGGCCGCCTTTACCTGGTTTCATTTCTACGTTATGAACTGTAGAACCAACCGGAATGTTGCGCATTGGCAGAGCGTTACCCGCTTTGATTGCAGCATCAACACCAGACTGGATTTGATCACCAGCTTTCAGGCCTTTAGGCGCCAGGATGTAACGGCGTTCACCGTCTTTGTATAATACCAGAGCAATATTTGCTGAACGGTTTGGATCATATTCCAGACGTTCTACAACAGCCGGGATACCGTCTTTGTTACGTTTAAAGTCAACAATACGGTAATTTTGCTTGTGACCACCACCAATATGACGGGTAGTGATACGGCCATTGTTGTTACGGCCACCAGACTTGTTGTTTTTCTCAAGCAGTGGTGCGTAAGGTTTGCCCTTGTGCAGCTCAGGGTTGACCACTTTAACGACGTGGCGACGGCCCGGAGACGTAGGTTTACATTTAACAATTGCCATTGTTCTTTACTCCTCCGACTTATTCAGCGCCGCCGACGAAGTCCAGATTCTGGCCTTCCTGCAGGGTGACGTAAGCTTTTTTCCAGTCGCTACGACGACCGAAACGCTGACCGTGGCGCTTCACTTTGCCTTTAACCAGCAGAGTGTTAACACCTTCAACTTTGACTTCGAACAGTTTTTCAACTGCAGCTTTAATTTCAGCTTTAGTCGCGTCTTTAGCAACTTTGAGTACGATGGTATTTGTTTTTTCCATCGCGGTAGACGCTTTTTCAGATACATGCGGCGCGCGCAGTACTTTTAGCAGACGTTCTTCACGGATCATGCCAGCATCTCCTCAACTTGCTTAACTGCTTCAGCAGTCATCACTACTTTACCGAACGCGATCAGACTGACCGGATCGATTGCAGTGACATCTCGCACGTCAACCTTGTACAGGTTGCGAGCTGCTAAGAACAGGTTCTCATCAACTTCGTGGGTGATAATCATCACGTCTTCCAGAGCCATATCTTTCAATTTCTGAACAAGCAGCTTAGTTTTAGGCGCTTCTACAGCAAATTTTTCGACAATGATCAGACGATCCTGACGTACCAGTTCGGACAGAATGCTTTTCAGCGCGCCGCGGTACATCTTTTTGTTAACTTTTTGACTGTGGTCCTGTGGTTTCGCTGCGAAAGTGATACCACCAGAGCGCCAGATTGGGCTCTTAACCGAACCAGAGCGGGCACGACCAGTGCCTTTTTGACGCCATGGTTTTTTACCTGACCCAGTAACTTCAGCACGAGTTTTCTGAGCACGTGTACCTTGACGAGCACCAGCTGCATACGCAACAACTACTTGATGGACAAGCGCTTCATTGAAATCACGCCCGAAGGTAGTTTCGGAAACAGTCAGCGCGCTTTGCGCGTCTTTCATTACCAATTCCATTCCTATCTCCTCGACGTTAAGCCTTGACAGCTGGTTTAACAATCAGGTTGCTACCGGTTACACCCGGGACAGCACCTTTTACCAGCAGCAGGTTACGTTCAGCGTCAACGCGAACGACATCCAGGCTCTGAACGGTTACACGTTCGTTACCCATCTGACCTGCCATTTTCTTGCCTTTAAATACCTTACCCGGAGTCTGGTTCTGACCGATAGAACCCGGAACACGGTGAGACAAGGAGTTACCGTGAGTAGCATCCTGAGTACGGAAGTTCCAGCGCTTAACAGTACCGGCGAAGCCCTTACCTTTAGATGTACCAGTAACATCGACTTTCTTAACGTCAGCGAAAATTTCAACGCTGATGTTCTGGCCAATAGTAAACTCTTCACCTTCTGACAGGCGGAATTCACGTAACAGGCGGCCAGCTTCAACACCAGCTTTTGCGAAATGTCCTGCTTCAGGTTTGTTCACGCGGTTAGCTTTTTTGCTTCCGGTGGTAACCTGAATAGCACGATAACCGTCGGTTTCTTCAGATTTAACCTGAGTAACGCGGTTATTTTCGATTTCGATAACAGTAACAGGGATTGACACACCTTCTTCAGTGAAGATGCGGGTCATACCCACTTTTTTACCGACTAAACCAATCATTGTTTCAACCTCTCAATCAATTGATACCTGATTAACCCAGGCTGATCTGCACGTCAACGCCGGCAGCCAGATCCAGACGCATCAGAGCATCAACGGTTTTTTCAGTTGGCTCAACGATGTCAACCAGACGTTTGTGAGTGCGAATTTCGTACTGATCACGCGCATCTTTGTTGACGTGCGGAGAGATCAGAACGGTAAAACGCTCTTTACGGGTCGGCAGCGGGATAGGACCACGAACTTGCGCACCAGTGCGCTTGGCAGTCTCTACGATTTCCGCAGTTGATTGATCGATCAGACGATGATCAAAAGCTTTAAGGCGGATACGGATTCTTTGGTTCTGCATGAGACCAGAGCTCCAACTATTTTATAAACGTAAAAAATTACTCCTCGCACCCATTTCGATTGACGGGGGAGTGTAATCGTTCTCGATGTAATCCCCATATCGGGGATATTTTCATGAACAGCTAAAAAACATACTGTCCAATGCTGATATCAACCAGACTTGCACAATTGGCAAGCCCGCGCATTATACGTGAATGAGCCCTGAAAGCAAGACGCAAACCGGGATTTGTGCAAATTATCTCCGGTACAGCCGCAAAAATCTGAAAAGAAAAAACCGCCGCGGATTTACCTGCCGGCGGTTCTGCACATTGCTTACTTCAGTGATTATTACTCTGTTCTTATTCGGTATCCGCATCAGCCATCTGTGCCTGCTGGTAATTTTGCAGGCCCACACGGGCGATAAGATCCAGCTGAGTTTCCAGCCAATCGATATGAGACTCTTCTTCCGCCAGAATTTTTATCATTAAATCACGGCTGACATAATCATGTTTGGAATCGGCATAGGCAATGGCTTCATGTAAATCTTTGGCGCCGTCCAGTTCCAGCTGAAGGTCAGACTTCAGCATTTCTTCGACATCTTCACCGATATGAAGTTTGCCGAGATCCTGAAGGTTCGGAATCCCTTCCAGAAATAAAATACGCTCAATGTATTCATCGGCGTGTTTCATCTCATCAATGGATTCTTCATATTCCTTATTATTGAGTTTAATCAGACCCCAGTTTTTGAACATACGCGCATGCAGGAAATACTGGTTAATCGCAACCAGTTCATTTCCCAGCAATTTGTTCAGATGAGAGATCATTTTTTTATCACCTTTCATGTACCCTCCTTTGTTTCCAGTCTGTTTAGTATAGACACAGGAAATAAATCACGGAGTGATTACAGTGACAAAATAGCGATACAGTTCAAAATTCAGACGGGTAACTCAGGGAAAAACTCAGGCGACGCAGTCAACCGGGACTGCCATATGCTCTTCTGCCATCACTGCTTTGGCGTGGCGGATACATTTACCGCATCCAGTACCGACAGGAATAATTTTGCGCAGTTCACCAATAGAATGAACCTGATGCTGACGCACCGCATTCCGGATAGCTTTATCACTGATGGCATTACACAAACATACATACATATCATTCCTCCTGACTGCGCTAAAGAGTAAATGATAATCAATATTGTTACAATTGCGATTGTGTAAATTTTGTCAGCTATCACCGGAAAGCAGACATAAAAAAAGAGAGCCGGAGCTCTCTTTTTCATAATCAGCAGGG
>NZ_NRQY01000001.1:2466892-2471221 GCF_003996855.1 Morganella morganii
CTTTTCTTTAGACATTAGTTGTCCCTCTAAGACACGGAATCGGTGGTTTCACCACATCAACCAAGCAGTGTTGCTTGTCTGGATATTTACAGGGAAAAAAATCAAGGAAGGGAGAACAACGGAAGTGGTGCTGATAGGCAGATTCGAACTGCCGACCTCACCCTTACCAAGGGTGCGCTCTACCAACTGAGCTATATCAGCACATCTTGGAGCGGGCAGCGGGAATCGAACCCGCATCATCAGCTTGGAAGGCTGAGGTAATAGCCATTATACGATGCCCGCGTGAACTCGGCTACCTGACTTTAATCTGCTGTAACTGAATCCCCGGCATTTTACATCGAAGGATGTACAGAGTAAAACACCCGGGATAATAATTCACATTGGATGGTGGTGGGAGAAGGATTCGAACCTTCGAAGTCTGTGACGGCAGATTTACAGTCTGCTCCCTTTGGCCGCTTGGGTATCCCACCTTTCCAAATTGTTAAATGGTGCCGGCACCAAGAGTCGAACTCGGGACCTACTGATTACAAGTCAGTTGCTCTACCAACTGAGCTATGCCGGCATCAAGTGCTGCGCATTCTATGGAGACTTTGCGCAGGATGCAACAAAAAAATCGCTGAAATCGTTCTTTTGCTCACAAAGTGGACATTCTTCCGTATTTTGCTGTTTTTTTCAATAGGTAATGTACAAATTAGCAGCAACACTTATCACTTATACTCTCAGTAATCACACAGATGAACTACCGTAAAAGTAAATAATTCGCTTATTTTTAACCATCTGCTTATGTCATATGCAATGCAATTTATGTCTCCGGCATCAAAAAAAATGCATTTTTTCAAAAAAATTGCTACGCCTGACTCCCATCTCTCGCTATGATGCGAATTATTTTCAGCCGGTACGGGTACTAATGACCTGTCCGACCTGCGTAATAAAGGCAGCAGTTGGTTTATGTATAAAGAAAAATCGCTCTCTCCTTATCTCCATTTCAGCCGCCGTCAGTGGGCTACCCTGCGTAACTCGGTTCCGATGACGTTGTCTGAGCAGGAAATTGACGATCTGCGCGGTATCCATGATGAAATCTCGATTGACGAAGTTATCGCGATTTATCTGCCGCTGTCCCGGCTGCTGAACTTTTATATCAGTTCAAACCTGCGCCGCCAGGCAGTACTGGAGCAGTTCCTCGGCAGAAATGAAGCAAAAGTCCCTTATGTGATTGGTATTGCCGGCAGTGTATCTGTCGGGAAAAGTACCACAGCCCGGCTGTTGCAGGCGCTTCTGAGCCGCTGGCCGGAACATCGCAAAGTGGATTTGATTACCACTGATGGTTTTCTTCATCCGAATTCTGTACTGAATGAACGCGGTATCATGAAGAAGAAAGGGTTCCCGGAATCCTATGATATGCATAATCTGGTGCGTTTCGTTTCTGAAGTTAAATCCGGTACCCCGCAGGTTCTGGCACCGGTTTATTCACACCTGACTTATGACATTATTCCGGATAAACAGTTAGTGGTTGAGCAGCCGGATATTGTGATTCTGGAAGGCCTGAATGTATTGCAGAGCGGAATGGACTATCCGGAAGCCATGCACCATGTCTTCGTGTCCGATTTTGTGGATTTCTCCATTTATGTGGATGCACCGGAAGAATTACTGAAGAGCTGGTATATCGGGCGCTTCCTGAAATTCCGCCAGGGCGCATTCAGTGATCCGAATTCCTATTTCCATCACTATGCGCAGCTTGAGGAGAGTGAGGCCGTCAGTATCGCTTCAACAATCTGGGATGAGATTAACGGCCTGAATCTGCATGAAAATATTCTGCCGACCAGAGAACGCGCCAGTCTGGTGATGACCAAGGGCACCAATCACATGGTGACAAATGTTAAACTGAGAAAATAATCAGTTTTTCTGTTAAAAATAAACCGGCTCAGGCCGGTTTATTTTTTGAATCAGCACTCCGGAGTGATATTTCTCCGCCGATATAGGGGGTAATTTCACCAAACTGATCTAATAACAGGGCACCCTGCCCGTTTATCCCTCTGGAAACACCAAAGACCTCACGCTCACCAATAATCAATTTTACTTCACGATTAAGATAATTATCGAAAGCATACCAACGTTCAATAAAAGGTGTCAGTCCGATTTTTTCAAACAGGTGCAGTGCGTCAGTCAGATGTTTAATGAATTCCGCAGATAATGTATTACGATCAATCTGAATACCGGATTGCTGAAGGTTAATCCACTGCTGGCCAATCTGATCTGTGCCGCTGCTTTCCATAGTCAGATTAATTCCGATCCCGATAACCACATGCGCGGCATCTCCGGTTTTTCCCTGAAGTTCAACCAGGATTCCGGCCAGCTTCTTATCATTCAGATATAAATCATTCGGCCATTTTACTTTTACACCAGATGCTCCCAGTGCGTGCAATGTTTCCGCAAGCACTATCCCCACCACCAAGCTCAGCCCGATAGCCGCAGCAGGTCCCTGCTCCAGGCGCCAATACAGAGAGAGGTACAGATTCCGGCCAAACGGAGAGATCCACTGCCGGCCACGGCGACCGCGTCCGGCATACTGATATTCAGCCACACAGGCATCGCCGGACGTCAGTTTCCCGACTTTATTCATCATATGCTGATTGGTGGAGTCGATGACCGGCAGCACTTCCACATTCCGTCCGGGCAGAAGCGTGCGGATTACATCAGGCTGTAGCAGATTCATCGGTGCAAAGAGACGGTAACCCTTACCGGTGACAGTTTCCATCTCTATGCCCATCTCGCGTAATGTGCGGATGTGCTTATTGATCGCGGCGCGGGTCATCCCCAGCTTATCACCGAGTTGCTCACCGGAATGGAATTCGCCGTCAGATAAAATACCGATCAGCGTCAGCGGTACACTGTAATCTTTCATGCAATAGCCTCTGTGGCACTGATTTCACCATCCGTACCGATAAAACGGACTTCCGGCTCCAGCTGAACCCCGAAACGGGCAGCAACCTGCTGACGGACATAACGTGCCAGGCGGATAACATCATCCCCTGTCGCATTATCACGGTTGATTAATACCAGTGCCTGATTCATATGCACCGCCGCACCGCCTTCCTGATAACCTTTCAGGCTGCACTGATCGATAAGCCAGCCGGCAGCGAGTTTAATTCCGTCATCCACCACATACTGCGGGCAGTCCGGATATTGTACTTTAATTTTTTGCGCGCATTCAGCAGTCACTACCGGGTTTTTAAAGAAACTTCCCGCATTGCCGGTTACCGCCGGATCCGGCAGTTTGCTCATCCTCATCTGACAGACCATATCAAATACCTGCTGAGGTGTGGCCGTCGCAGGATCAAGTGATTTCAAATCACCGTAGCTCAGATTTGGTGTCCACGTTTTTGATAATTTAAGACCGACCGCCGTGATGGCATATCCCTGCTGATAATCATGTTTAAAGATGCTGTCGCGATAACCAAAACGGCATTCCTCTGCGGTCAGGCGCGTTGTCTCACCATCTGACAGAGAGGTAATATCCACATAGTCACACACATCTTTAAATTCGTTTCCGTATGCCCCGATATTCTGAATCGGTGCGGTACCGGCACACCCCGGGATCAGTGCCAGATTTTCCATCCCGTAAATACCGTTCGCCAGCATCCAGCGGATCAATTCATGCCAGTTCTCACCGGCACCCGCTTCGATAAACCAGGTATCCGGCGTTTCCCGGACTATCTTGCCGGGAATCCGGTTAATAACAACGGTGCCATTAAAATCCCCAGCAAACAGCACATTACTGCCACCACCTAACAGCAGAAAGGGAGATTTTGCCGTTTGCGCAGCCTGCCATAAGCGGCAGAGATCGGCAACGGTTTCCGCGACGTCAATATGACGGGCACAGGCTTCGATACCAAATGTGTGTAACTGGCGGAGTGAATCAGCAGGTTTGAGGGACATAATGAAAAACTCATCTGACAAATATAGTATCTAGTTTATCAGTCCGCAGACGCGGATCCCAGCATTGCGGGAATTTGTATTTTTACCGGAGAGAAATGCAAAAAAGCCACTCAGATGAGTGGCTTTCTTTAAATATAAAACCTGGCGGTTCCCTACTCTCACATGGGGAGACCCCACACTACCATCGGCGCTACGGCGTTTCACTTCTGAGTTCGGCATGGGGTCAGGTGGGACCACCGCGCTACGGCCGCCAAGCAAATTCTTTTCGTTCTGCCGAACTAAATTTATGGTGCTGATACCCAGATTCGAACTGGGGACCTCACCCTTACCAAGGGTGTGCTCTACCAACTGAGCCATATCAGCAAAAATCTGCGCTTTTGCGCAGACTTTAAA
>NZ_NRQY01000001.1:2476204-2500362 GCF_003996855.1 Morganella morganii
TTTTCACCTTGTTATCTCAGCGGACTCAGCGTCCTGTGCCGTGACAACGGATGCGAATTATAGGGAGTTTTCATCTGACCGCAAGGGGTAATTTATAAAAATGTGCTGACTGCTGATTATTACAGCAAATCACCCTGTAATCGTCAGTTTTTTCAGCGATTCAAATCCCAATTGCTGCAAAACAGGCTGTAATTTCTGTGTCGTTTCATCATCCCGCAGACAATAAGCCACATTTTCTTCATCCGTTAAGTGATGAGGTTTCTCACTATTATTGATTAACCACTGCACGCGGCGGGCAATTGCCGCACCGGAATCCACCAGCCGGGTTCCGTCCGGTAATGCGGATTTCAGCTCTTCGGCAATCAGCGGGAAGTGTGTACATCCTAATACCACCGTATCTGGCGGCTCTTTCATATTCCGCCACGGCGCAAGAATAGTTTCCAGAACACCTGCCGGAATTGCCTCACCGTACAGCTTGCGCTCTGCGAGTTCGACCAGCTCCGCCGATCCTAATAGTGATACCCGGCACTCAGAGGCGAACCGGTCAATAAGTTCACGGGTGTAAGCCCGTTTTACGGTAGCCCGCGTTGCCAGCAGCCCGACCAGGCCGTTTCGTGTCAGTTTTGCCGCCGGTTTGATCGCCGGAACCACACCGACCACCGGAATATCAGACATTGCACGCAGTGCAGGCAGCGTAATGGTGCTTGCGGTATTACAGGCAATCACGATCACGGCCAGCGGATGCTGCTGAGCAATCTGACGGACAATCTTAGTCACACGCCCGACAATAAAGGCTTCGGTTTTTTCGCCGTAAGGAAATGCCTCATTATCGAATGCATATATATAGTGGAGATCAGGAAGTAATTGTCTTACTTCCTGATAAACAGATAGACCGCCCATGCCGGAGTCAAACAGCAGCACTGTCGGGCGGGTTTTCGGATCAGAAGTTGTAGCTTCCTGTGAGGAAGTATTCGCGGCCAGCGGTTCGATAGCCATACGCAGTCTCGTAGTCTTTATCAAACAGGTTAGCTACTTTACCACGAATTGTCAGATGGTCAGTGATCGGATATGCGGTTGTGATATCAAAAATACTGACTCCACCGAGTTTTCTGGTGTTATACCGATCGTCATACCTTTTCCCTATATATTGATAAGTCAGCCCCATATCAATATCGGCCACATTCCAGTCCAACTGGTATTTCACCTGCTGTTGTGCCCTGCGTGCTAACCGTTTATCAGCATCTTTATCTCTGGCATCCAGATATTGATAAGTCATCTGGTGATGGAAAATCCAGGTATCAAATTCGCCTGTCCATTCTACTCCTTTAATTTTGGCATTATTAATATTGTAATAAGTTCCTGCATAAGTTATCGGGTCACTGTAAAAATCAATCATGTTGTCAATATCATTATGATATGCATTGAATTTCCATGATAATGGTCCGGTTAATCCTTCCAGACCTAATTCCCATTGTTTGCTTTCTTCCGGCTTCAGGTTTGGGTTGCCTTTCAGATTCCAAACAGGGTTATAAGCGTAAAGCTGTCCCATGGTTGGTGCTTTATAGCCGGTTGCATAAGACCCGATCATCCGATAACCATCAATAAACTCCCAACCTGCACTGGTCTGCCAGGTTGTATGCCAACCTAACTCTGAATGATGATCGGAACGGAGCGCAGCCTCAAGAATCACGCTGCCTATTTCCTGCTGCCCGGTCAAATACAAACCCGTATCTGACACTGACTTACTTTCGGCAGTAAATGCTGTTCCGGGTTCAACTTCCTGCTTTTGATAATCAACCCCAGCATTGATACTGCCATAACCGATGCGATAGTTATTACCCCACTGAACGGAATACTGTTTCGAGTTATCCAGGGTTGCATCTTGCCCATAGCGACCATAACGATTTTCAAAGTTATAATCTTTAACATGGCTGAAGCTCATTATAAGCTGAGAAGAGTAATCATCCTGATTGAAATTAACCCCGGCATCATAAGTCCGGTTCTCCAATTCACGGCTACTTTGATTAGGCGTTAAATATTTACTCCTGTTATCAAACCCGTAGGCACGTCCATACACTGCAAATCGATCATCCAGCTTATGATGAACATCCAGCCAGTAGGTTTTGTTCATGAAGCCAAAATCACCACTGCTGTAGGGTAAGTTCTCTCTGACTTTATACCCTTTAGAGTAGGTATACGCCGCCGCGGCTGTCACACGGGTATTTTCACCAATCTGTTGCTGAGTGGTTCCGGTATAGTTCTGATAACCATGAGAACCAATACCCGCCGTGATATTTGAACCGATATCATCCCGGATGGTAATAATATTCAGCACACCACCTATGGCATCTGAACCATACACCGCAGAACGTGCCCCACGGATATACTCAACCCGCTGCACCAGTGCCACAGGGAACTGATTCAGATCCGGCTGACCGGAAATACCGGCATTATTCAGACGGACGCCATCTATTAATACCAGTAAATGTTTTGCATCTGTCCCGCGTACCGATACGGTACTGTTCTGACCCAATCCGCCGCTCTGAGTCACATCCACCCCCGGTAACCGGCGCAGAATATCGACAACAGAATTCGACTGCCACTTATCTATCTCTTCGCGGGTCACAACGGTTACCGGAGCCAGCACGGACGAAACCGGCTGCTGAAAACGGTTAGCGGAAACAATTATCTGATCATCATTAGTATTAGCAGCCGCACTAAAAGATAATGCGGAAAACACGGCCAGTCCGACAGCGGACAGCGCATAAGGCGAGGTCATTTTCATTTTTCCTGAGCACCCACATATATATAAAGAGGATGCCACCCGTCTGCTTTGTAGCGTCAGCAGGACGGACGACAAATCTTCGGCAGGTCTTCGGACTCAGGAGGGTATTTCTCAATTCCCTGCAACGACTTCCCGTCATTTATAACAGTGTCATCGTGTTGCTTTACCATTACCGCTGCGCGCCAGTTCCGGAATTTCACCGGATTCCCTTTTCATTCTTATGAAGAAACCGAATTATCATGCTACGATCCGGCTTTAAAATCTGTCCAGAATAAGATGTCTGAATTGTCGGGCGGAACACTTTAATCACTAAGACACGAACATTTTTTGTGATCAGCAAAACGGATCAGCGCGCCATGCATAACACGTTACCCATTGAAAATTATGAAGAACAACTTGCGGAAAAGGCAGGAAGTCTGCAAAAAATGATGCAACCTTTTCAGGCGCCGGATGCTCACGTATTTGCGTCACCGGTTTCATACTACCGGATGCGGGCCGAATTCCGTATCTGGCATGAAGGGGATGACCTCTGGCATATCATGTTTGATCAGCAGACCAAACAGCGTATCCGGATAGATACCTTCCCCGCCGCGAGTCAGCTGATTAATGACATGATGCAGGCCATTTTGCCGTTACTGAAACAGACTCATCTTCTGCGTCACAAACTTTTTCAGATTGATTATCTGTCGACACGCAGCAACAAAATTATTGTTTCCCTGCTCTATCATAAAAAACTCGATGACAGCTGGACGGAAGCCGCTAAAACATTGCGGGCACAATTACAGTCACAGGGTTTTGATTTACAACTGATTGGCCGCGCTTCAAAAACAAAAATCATGCTGGATAATGATTATGTTGATGAAGTATTACCGGTCGCAGGTAAAGAGATGGTTTACCGTCAGGTAGAAAACAGCTTCACGCAGCCGAATGCGGCGGTCAATATTCATATGCTGGAGTGGGCACTTGCCGCGACAGAAGGTTCTCAGGGCGATTTACTGGAGCTGTATTGCGGTAACGGCAATTTCTCACTGGCGCTGGCGCGTAATTTCCGCCGCGTGCTGGCAACGGAAATCGCCAAGCCGTCCGTCGCTGCCGCGCAATATAATATCGATGCAAACCATATTGATAATGTGCAGATTATCCGTATGTCCGCAGAAGATTTCACACAGGCGATGCAGGGAGTGCGTGAGTTTAACCGTCTGGCGGGGATTGATCTGTCCTCTTATGAATGCAATACCATTTTTGTCGATCCGCCACGCAGCGGGCTGGATGCGGAAACCGTTAAACTGGTTCAGGGCTACGAGCGGATTCTGTATATTTCCTGTAATCCGGAAACATTATGTGAAAATCTGGAAACGCTGAACCAGACACATGATGTCGTGCGGCTGGCGCTGTTTGACCAGTTTCCATACACCCCGCACATGGAAAGCGGTGTTTTGTTGATCCGGCGCTGATAAATTGTTAAGCATTTTCACGAAAAGTTCTTGATCAATGATCAAAAACTTTTTTACTTTATGAGTCTGCCGCAATTATTTCTTTATGATCACCTGCTGTTTTCCTGATTCTTTCTCTCTGCCGGAATAATTCACTGAGTCCGCCGCCGGACGGTGAAAATTACGTCATAAAGTGATATTTAAATTCTGTAAATATTCATTCAACGAATATTCATTACACTCATAACATTTCAGATATAAAAAATAACCCTCACGCAATAAATTAACAACCTGCCCAGTCCTATTAAAAAAACCGTTTGCGGTAAATAATTATTTAACAATTTACTGTGAGCTGTTCCTGATATTAATTATTCTTCTTAATTTAAGGTCTTATTTTTATTTTCACTACTCTATACTCGGCCGTAAATAAACCCGTAACTTAATTGAAAGGTATTTTTATGTCTCTGAAGAAAATAACGTTAATTTCAGCCGCTCTGTTATTTGGTAGTTTTCAGGCAAGTGCACATAATATCTGGATCGAACAAACTGACGGCCCGGATTATGTTGTCCGTTTTGGTCACAATCCGACAGAAACCTATCCGGAAAATAAATTAAAGCCGGTTCAGGCTGTTATGCAGGATGGTAAAGTTGAAACTGTCAGTACAACTTATAAAGATGGTGAAGCTTACTTCGTTATGCCGGAGAATGCGTCAATTATCTTATTAGGCTACGACAACGGTGTCTGGAGTAAATTAAAAAACGGCCGTACAGTTGAGAAAAATAAAATTGAAGCACCGGATGCTGAATTCAGCAAGAACCCGATTAAATTCAGCAAAAATATCGTTAAGTGGGATGACAATGCCACAAAAGTATTTAATACCCCTTATGAATTAGTGCCGATGACTAAGCCTGTACCCGGTCAGGAGTTTGAAATCAAAGCCCTGAAAGATGGCCAGCCGCTGGAAGGCATGAAGATCGCCAAAAGTGAAGAAGACCCGGGTGTGTTAACCAACAAAGACGGTCTGGCAAAATTCAAAGCTGAAAAAGGCGCCAATAAAGTTTACGCCAAATACAAACTGGATACCCCGGATAATAAAGAGTACGGATTCCAGCAGCTGGAATATGTTTTATCTTTTGACGCTGAGTAATTAAATGTTATGAAATCTGTTTATTTATTTTCCATCTTACTGATTAACGGGGTGCTGTTGGCAACAACAGCACAAGCTCATTCCATGCATGTGGTCGCTCAGCTGGAAGGAAATATCATCAGCGGACAGTCTTATTATTCCGATATGTCTCCGGCAAAAGAGACCTATGTCGGTATTTATCTGAAAGGCCACGAAGATGATGAAATATCCGGTAAGACCGATGAGAAAGGCTATTTCAAAATCGAAGTACCGGCAACCGGTGATTATATTCTCTATGTTGAAGGTGATGAAGGGCACAAAGTAGAAACGGAAGTTCCGGTTATTTCCGCTGCGGCCAACACCGGCAGCAGTGATTCCTCTTCCGGTTATATTCAGATCCGCCAGGATATTGATCAACTGAAGAATAAAATTTACCTGCAAAATATTCTCGGTGGTGTGGGTTATATCGTGGGTATTTTCGGTGTGATCGCGTTCTTCCGTGCCCGTGAATTAACTAAGCAGGCCGCTAAAAACGCCGCATAACAGGAGGAAGACCATGCATTTATCTGAAGGCGTATTACATCTTCCTGTACTGGCCGGAGCCGGTGTGGTCGCGGCCGCCGGGGTTGCCATCGGCATCCGTCAGCTGGATACCTCGCGTCTGTCACTGGCAGCCCTGTTCGGGGCTGCATTTTTTGTCGCCGGAACTATTCATGTGCCGATCGGAGTCAGCAGTGTGCATCTGATCTTAAACGGGCTGGCGGGATTGTTCCTCGGCTGGGCGGTCTTCCCGGCATTCCTTATCGCCCTCGCGTTACAGGTACTGTTTTTCTCCTTCGGCGGGTTCGCGGTTCTCGGGGTTAACCTGTGTAATATTTCCATTCCGGCGCTGCTGGTCTATTACCTGTTCCGGAATTCCCTGCGTCCAGGGCTGAGTCAGGGGCGTCTGGTGTATATCGGTGTGATGGCCGGGGTTATCGGTACCCTGGGTACTGTGTGTCTGACCTCGCTGGCACTGGTGCTGGACAGCGGTAAGTCGTATATCGATCTGGTCTGGCTCCTGTTTATCGGGCACCTGCCGATTTTTGTCACCGACTCCCTGATCAGCACCGAGATCCTGCTGGCTCTGGCAAAAATGCGTCCGGCCGCTCTGATGGTTAATCAGCCCGGACAACATACCTATGGATAAATGGCTGCCCCCTCACCGGCGCCTGCTTCTTGCGGTTCTCTGGGCTTTTCTGCTCAGCGGTATCCGGCAGACCGACTGGCTTATTGCCGGTCTGCCGGGTGCTTTTCTGCTGTTTGTTGTCTGCCGCCGCCGTCAGTTAGGCCGTTCACTGCTGACGGTTCTGAAACTGAATATTTTTATTCTGTTTGTCTGGCTGACACTGCCGTGGAAAATCGAAAGCCAGGGAATCGTGCAGTCACCGGCCGGTGTGTTTCTCGCCCTGCAAATCACGCTGAAAATGAATGCGATTCTGCTGTTTGTCTCTGCAATGCTGACAAACATGACAGATATCGATCTGGCGTGTGCCGTGAAGCGTTATCCCCTGCCCGATAAACTGATTAAGCTGTTTATTCTGACTATCCGCTACATCGCGATTTTCAGTGAGACCAAACTACAGCTTGAAACTGCCATGAAAGCACGGGGATTCCGTAGGGGAATGAATAAACGGACATTTACCATGTTGTCCCAATTGGTCGCCCTGCTGCTGATCAAAGCGATGCACAAAGCGGAAACCACTGAAATGGAGCTGAAAGCCCGGGGTTTTTACGCGCGCCCGTCTTCTGTTAATACAAAAAGGTCTGTTAATGACATCCCCAAATCCCCTGATTCAGGTCAGCAATCTGGTTGTCAGCCGCAACAATGCCCCCATAATTCAGGATCTGAGCTTTGAACTGAACGCCGGAGAACGGCTTTTTCTGTGCGGTGATATCGGCAGCGGGAAATCCACCCTGCTGCACACACTGTTAGGTTTTATCCCGTTTACCGGGAATATTTCGGTTTTCGGCAAGTCCCGTCATTCTGAGGACGATTTCACAGAGATTCGCGGCCCGCTGGGATTACTGTTTCAGCATCCGGATGATCAGCTGTTCGGGCCGGGTGTGCTGGATGATGTGATGTTTGGTCCGCTCAATATGGGGATGACACAGAACGCGGCGCGGGAACGCGCCTTGCAGTGCCTGGAGATGCTGGATATTGTCCGGCTGAAAGATCGCGCCGTGACAGAGATTTCCGGCGGTGATAAAAATTTTACCGCACTGGCCGGTGTGCTGGCGATGTCGCCGTCAGTCCTGCTGCTGGATGAACCGACCAACGGTCTGAATGAGAAAAATATTCAGCGGCTGGAAGATATTCTCACACAGCTGAATCTGCCGATGATTGTTGCCTCTCATAATCAGCAGTTTACACAGCGGATGGCACACCGCGTGATCCCGTTTCCCTGCCTTGCCTGACGCGGACACAAAAAAGCCGGTCATTTCACTGACCGGCTTTTTCATATTCTTTCTGACGCGATTATTCCGTCACTTCATCCTGCCCGGTGGCGCGGCGCAGTTTCATCGCGCGGTAGAGCCACAATGCGATAATCACAATGAAAACCGCAGAGAAGTAGTTTGATCCGGCTTCCGGATATTCCGCACGCATCAGGGCGTTATAGGTAAACAGACCCAGGAAGAACGTACCGGTCACCAGCTTAGGCATACCTTCCGGCAGCATCTGGTTAAGATAACGCTGATGGAAACAATAAACCGCAAGACACAATGCCAGAACCGGAAAAACCGAAAAATGGACTGCGGAATTAAAAAGTGCTGAAAAAGTACCGTGTACTGAAAGCCCGACAATAAAAGCGAGCAGTAAGGTTCCTTTGTCACGGCGATACTGTTCCGTCATAACGTTCTCCTTGGTGATGTGTGCTAAATTAAAGGGGTATAATCGGAGTCATGCATTTTCTCTTGTTCGCGGCGATACCAGTAATACGCGCCTCTGGCAATCATCCGCAGCTGTAATACCAGCCGCTCTTCCAGGTACGCCCGCTTATCCAAATCAATATCCAGTGCTTCCGCACCGGCGCTGAATACGATGGTCACCATCGATTCCGCCTGCAATTCAGTAAACTGACGCGGCATTTTACTTTCCAGTTCCAGATAGTCTGCCAGTTCTGCAATAAAATGCTGGATTTCCCGTGCGACTGCCGCGCGGAATTCCGCGGATGTCCCGGAGCGCTCACGCAATAATAACCTGAAAGCGTTGGGGTTATTACCGATAAACTCCATAAATGTCGCAACTGATGTCCGGATCACACTCCCGCCTTTGGCGATACGCTGGCGCGCCTGGCGCATCAGCTGGCGCAGCATCAGCCCGCTCTCATCCACCATGGTCAGTCCCAGTTCATCGACATCTTTGAAATGGCGGTAAAAAGACGTCGGAGCGATCCCGGCTTCACGGGCGACCTCACGCAGGCTCAGACTGGTGAAGCTGCGCTCGGCACTGAGCTGACTGAAGGCAGCCTCAATCAGAGCCCGGCGGGTTTTTTCTTTTTGTTTTGCTCTTACACCAATCACGTTACTCACGGAATTCAGACTCTCAATTTATTCAGACAGATCAATATAACAAACTTAATACTTTTTTCAGTGATGATTAGCTTATGGCCGGTGAAATTCCTGAAAAAAAGATTTTCCGAACTGTGACCTGTAAACCTTACTAATCATAGGCTGATTTTGCATCTGATGTTAATATGATGTTGTTAATTTATGTATAAACAGGTTATTTCTCATATGCAACAGAACCAGTTTGACGCCATTGTCATCGGCTCCGGCCCAGGTGGCGAAGGTGTGGCAATGGGACTTGTGAAGCAGGGAAAACGGGTTGCCGTAATTGAACGTTATAACGACGTCGGCGGCGGCTGTACCCACTGGGGAACGATTCCTTCCAAAGCGCTGCGCCACGCCGTCAGCCGTATTATCGAATTTAACCAGAATCCGCTGTACAGTGATAACTCCCGGGTTCTGAAATCTTCATTTTCTGAAATTCTGGCTCACGCCGGCCGCGTCATTACCCGGCAGACCGGCATGCGCCGTGGCTTTTACGAGCGTAACGGCTGCACCATGTTCTGCGGTGAAGCAAAATTCACCGACGAGGGTGATGTCCGGGTGCGCTACAGCGACGGCAGCTGCGATATTCTCCGGGCGGATAATGTGGTTATCGCCACCGGCTCGCGCCCGTACTGCCCGCCGGATGTCGATTTCAGCCACTCCCGCATCTATAACAGCGACACTATCCTGTCACTGACACACGAACCCCGCCATGTCATCATTTATGGTGCCGGGGTTATCGGCTGTGAATATGCCTCGATCTTCCGCGGCCTGAGTGTGAAAGTGGATTTAATTAACACCCGTGACCGGCTGCTGGCATTTCTCGACCAGGAAATGTCGGATGCTCTCACCTATCACTTCTGGAACAACGGCGTGGTTATCCGCCAGAACGAGGAGTACCAGCGGATTGAAGGTACGGACGACGGCGTGATTGTTCACTTCCGCTCCGGGAAAAAAGTAAAAGCAGACTGCCTGCTCTTTGCCAACGGCCGTACCGGTAACACGGATAACCTCGGTCTTGAGCATGTCGGGATCACCGCTGACAGCCGTGGGCTCATCAGTGTCAATGATACTTACCAGACCAGCAATCCGGCGATTTATGCCGTCGGGGATGTTATCGGCTACCCGAGCCTCGCTTCGGCGGCCTATGACCAGGGGCGGATTGCCGCCCAGGCTATCACCCATGACGGCGATGCCCCGCTGCATCTGATTGAAGATATCCCGACCGGGATTTACACCATTCCGGAAATCAGTTCTGTCGGTAAAACAGAGCAGCAACTGACCGCGATGAAGATCCCGTATGAAGTGGGCCGGGCGCAGTTCAAACACCTGGCACGGGCGCAAATTGCCGGGCTGGATGCGGGCAGCCTGAAAATTCTGTTCCACCGGGAAACCCAGCAGATTCTGGGTATTCACTGCTTCGGCGAGCGTGCGGCTGAGATTATCCATATCGGCCAGGCGATTATGGAACAAAAAGGTGAAGGTAATACCATCGATTATTTCGTGAATACCACCTTCAACTACCCGACTATGGCCGAAGCCTACCGGGTTGCCGCACTGAACGGGCTTAATCGCTTATTTTAAACCGCAGGTTCCTGCTGGTAATAAGCACACATTTTTGCACGGATAGCCTCTGCCAGCTGGCTGTAACGGCTGCGCAGCGGTGACCCCGGACGGTAAACCAGAATCACTTCACGGAACGGTTCCGGATTGGTGCAGGAGAGATAACATACGCCGTCACGCTTGTGTTCCGGCGGAATCGCCAGATCCGGCAGTAATGTGATGCCGCTGCCTGCCGCCACCATATTACGCAGAGTTTCCATACTCGTCGCCCGGAAGTGGGTGTCTTCCCGCGCACCGGCCTGAAAACAGAACCCCATCGCCTGGTCACGCAGACAGTGCCCGTCCTCCAGCATCAGCAGTTTTTCGCCGGCCAGTTCGTGCATTTCCACTTCCTGACGTGATGCCCACGGATGCTCATCATAAATCGCCAGTTTCATCGGCTCATTAAACAGCGGCTCTTCAATAAAGCTGCCGGTTTCTTTTACCCGCGCCAGAATCGCGCAGTCGAGCTTCCCGCTGTCCAGCTGCGCCAGTAACTGATGCGTCTGAGCTTCATGCAGATACATCTCAAGTTTCGGCCACAGCCGGTGCAATTCCGGGATGATATGCGGCAGCAGATACGGAGCGATCGTCGGGATCAGCCCGATATGCAGCGGCCCTGCCATACTCTCACCCTGAAGAGAGGCCATTTCCTCGAGGATTTTCACTTCACGCAGAATGGTCCGGGCCTGATCCACCAGCAGCATTCCCTGCTGGGTAAACAGGACTTTGCGGCTGGTACGCTCCAGCAACATCACACCCAGTTCATCCTCGAGCTTGCGGATCTGTCCGCTCAGTGTCGGCTGGCTGACATGACAGGCATCTGCCGCCCGGCGAAAGTGATTATGCTCAGAAAGTGCCACCAGATATTCCAAATCCCGGATATTCATGCCTGTGTCTCCGTCTGCGATTAATAGATAAAATCAATTGATAACTATCATAACGCAACTGCATTGTTAGTCGAGCTTAAATCACAGTCCGGAAACAGACAGAAAATCTATAGCGTTACCGGTAAGCATATCCTTTTACATCGCCATTGCGCATTGACACTAACCGGTAAGAAAGTGTGGTTGTCAGGCTGGACACAAGAGAAAATAACGATACCGTATTAATTGAATATACGTAGCACTGATATACCATTTTTAATTAATATCGTCTTTTTTAGATAAAACATTCCAGCCATCTCTAAAAAACACTATACTAAAACAGATAGCATCCTTAACTATACAAAACAAACAAGTAGTTTTACCCAGTTGGTATATTTTAAATAAAAGGATTTTAAATGTCAGATTTAATGGATTTATGCAACGCAGATAGCAATGCAAATTACCCAAAATGGGGAGTAATTGATGCAGCATGGTGGCAAACATTTGGAGGGGACGATTACCTGAATAAATATAAAGATAGCTATCTTATTTATCACAAATCAAGTATAAAAAAAATAGCATCACAATACAGAATACCTGCTGATTTGTTAGGAAGTGTAGCCAGAATAGAAGCTGGCGGAAAACCGGATGGAGTAAAACAATATGTTGTTCTTCCGCTCAGGCAGCTTGATTATTCAGGACCTGATTGGATTGATAAACATCTTACAATGACAAACCCACCGGAAAACACATCTATTGGCATAGTTGCAATACAAATAAGAATAATAAGTGAGATGTTTGGAAAGGATCCAAGAAAATTAAGCACTAACGAAGTTAACTATATATCCAATTGCTTACAAAAAGATCTTTTCAACCTGAGTGTTGTTGCAAAACATCTTTATGACCTGATTGTTTATGACTTCCCTGACATTGATACAACAAATTTAACTGATGAACAATTCATCATTGCCGGGTCAAGATACAACAGAGGGAAAGAGCGTAATTTAAATGATTTCAAACAGTCAATTAACGCAGACACAAGCGATTATAGTTCAAGAGTGTATACTTCATATGGAAGAACGATGCTGAGAAACAGAAATAAAGTAAAAGCATTACTTGAAATAAAATAAATGGAGTAAACATGAAATCACTATTGATAGTCTATACTTTTTTTTCATTATTAATAATAAAAATATTTACATCTTCAGATTATGAATCATTATTGAGTGATGGTATTTCCAGCATCTGCGAATTACCAAAAGATAATGATTCAATATCCTATCTTTTACCGATCATGTGTTTTGTACCATTTTTGTTTTTCAAACGAACTAAAATATCATACATATCATTTTCATTTATTTTTATTTATTACATATGGCGAATCTGGCTCAGATTTTTATTTTGCTAGAATCATGTATTAATAGTGATTTACTATATTTTACCAGCTACAGAGATCCAACACACAGCAGAACATAACCGATAAAAGCCAGATATATCACTGTTGAAGTGCCGGGATAATTACCCGGCACTGACCGGAATTGTTACCGGTAAGCATATCCTTTTACATCCCCTTTCCGCATTAACCGGTAAGAAAGTGCGACCGTGAGGCCGGAGGCGGCGATATACACACCGGCGTATGTCAGGTCATACGCAACCAGCCAGCCGATAATTAACGGGGTGAACCCGCCAATTAGGGTGGATGCCAGGTTATAGCCCAGGCTTAATGTGGTGGTGTGACCACGGGAAATACCGACAATCACGGATGCCAGTGTGCAGGAGATACAGGACGCATTAATGGTCAGGACTAACTGAGCGATTATCACCAGACTGGTTTGTTCGCTGCTGAGTAAGAAATAAAGCGGGACAGAAAAAATGACCAGTGCCACTGACGCACTTTTAAAAACTTTTTCTGCCGAACTGTATTTATCTGTCAGCCACCCGCAGGTCAGAATACAACACAGATATAAACAGGATGAAAAAATTGCATAACTGCTTTTCAGGGATTCAGCTCCGATATGATCCCGTACAAGTGAAGAAGACATATTATAAGAATAGAATACAGCAGAGCCCGGCACGGTCATCAGGAAAATTAGTAATGCCCTCAAGCCATCAACACGCTTTGTGATAACAGATTGCACCGGCAGTGCGGGTAACCTGGTACGGAACCAGAAGCTCATAATAATATTGAGCACCCCAACCAGCAGCGGAATCCGCCAGCCGATAGTTTGCATCATCTCCGGTGTCAGCATATTTTCCAGTAATAACACCAACCCGAGAGACACAATAACGCCGGTAACAGAACTGCCGACAATCAGGGCGGAAATCCTGGCATATTCATTTTTCTTTGCGTCACTGAATAAATATGTCATCAGCGACGGGAACTCACCGGCAAAACTGAAAGATAGCATCAACTGTAACAGCAGAATTGCAACTGGTGTATAAGAACCCAATAAATGGATAGGCAATAACGCCATACATAGTGTTGCAGTTCCCGTAAGCTGACTGGTTAGAACCAATGCCGCCTTTTTTCCCGTCCTGTCAGCATAGCGCCCGATAATATATCCTCCGATCGGACGTGCCAGAAAACACAGTGCAAATATTCCCCAGATCATTTCGGTTGCTGATTCATAGCCCAATCTTTCAAGTTCGGCGCTGAGATACACTGATACTGCGGTAAAAACTGCGATATCGTAGTACTCCAGTGCATTCCCTGCCACAGTACCCAACCGGTATCTCCATTTCATTCTCTGTTCCCTTGATCCTGATAAAGACGGACTGCCAGACAGTCCGTTCTGTTATTTTATTATTTGTACAGATGGCTTATGGCAGGCTCACCAGGGTGTCCAGACACGCCAGGGTGATCCCATTTTCTTTCAGTGCATTAAAAACACCGCCGGACGATGCATGCGGACAACCCAGTTTTTCTTTTATCCGCTGAATACGTTTATGTTCTGATGCTTCTGAACATCCCTGCACTGCACTGATCTCTTTTACTTTACGATGGGATAATAATAACCGGATGGTGAGAATTTCTTTACGGGTAAAACGAATATTGCCGAAGCGCATATATTGGTGGATATCTAAAATATCAGTGGAATCATTATTTACCAATTCATTTTCATTAACTGATTTATTTACCTCTGCCCGTAATGGTAAAACTAAATCTTCTTTTTTTTGCCAGAGCCGGTCTGCATAATCAGAAATAGTTGGTTTCCATTTATAAATAGCCATCATATCTGCGACAGATAACTTCTTTCCTGAATTAATAGAAACAATCTTGAATAAATCACCATGTTTCGTACAGAAATCCACTTTAAAAATGCTGTTTTTTCCTTTCTGTAAAACAGTTCTGTACTCATCACTGTAGTTACTCCAATACTGAATACCTGCACTCAGGCGCTCTCCGATACGTAAATCCATATCATCCCCCCAGAATGTCAGCAGCCAGTCATAGTCACTGGATAACACATTGACTGATTTATCCGAAAGATTAACTCTGGAATAATTAATCCCCATATCATTCCAATCAAAATATTGAGAAAAATCATTTGTCAGACGATTACATAATTCTTCCATTGCGATACTTTGAATATTCATATTATTCCCTGTGCAAGTGAGTATTGATTAAATCACTTTAATGTTTAGCATAGTGAAATGAAATTTCAACCCCTCATTTTACCCGTATTTTAAAATTTATAATTTAATCTACCCTTTAATTTCAGCACTAATATCACTAATTAGCATGATATTAAATACTCACTAAATTTAGTCAGATTAATTAATAAAGGAATAAATGTGAATAAAGCACAAGACTGGCATCCGGCGGATATTATTGCCGCCATCAAAAAAAGAGGAACGTCATTGTCGGCACTCTTGCGTAATGCCGGATTACGGCCATCGACACTGAATAATGCCCTTGCCCGGCGCTGGCCGAAAGGAGAAAAAATTATTGCGGATTTCCTGAATGTATCACCGGCCGAAATATGGCCTTCGCGTTATATGCAAAAAATATACTGATGACAATACATAAAACCCCGGACCACGGGGAACAGAACGTGATCCGAGGACAATGTATTATATCACACCAGTTTCAGCCGGACTTTGGCGTTACTGATGGCCGCAGCCACCTGCTCCGGAGAAACACCGCCTTTCGCACAGCGTTTTTCCAGACAGGACTGGAGTGACAGGATGTCATACACATCCAGTGCAATCACCGGGCTGAATTCCTGCAATTCTGTCAGCGGCATTTCTTCCAGCGCCGCGCCTTTTGCTATCGCGCCGACCACCACTTCACCGACAATGTGGTGCGCCTCGCGGAACGGAACACCTTTTGCCACCAGGTAATCCGCCAGCTCTGTCGCGTTGGCATAGCCCTGTTTGGCCGCTTCCTCGCAGCGCAGACGTTTCACCTGAATACCTTCCAGCACTAATGCCGCCATATGCAGGCAGTCCAGCCAGCTGTCGAGTGCATCAAACAGCCCCTCTTTGTCTTCCTGCATATCTTTGTTATAGGCGAGCGGCAGGCCTTTGAGGGTCATCATCATACCGGTCAGCGCGCCCTGCACCCGGCCGCATTTACCACGGATAAGCTCAAGGGCGTCCGGGTTCTTTTTCTGCGGCATCAGGGAGGAGCCGGAGGTGACACGGTCAGATAATTCAATAAACGCCGCTTCGCCGCTGTTGAAGAAAATCATATCTTCAGCAAAACGGGAGAGATGCACCATGCTGATCGCCGCATCACTGAGCAGTTCCAGCACATGGTCGCGATCAGACACACTGTCGAGGCTGTTACGGGTCGCACCCGCAAATCCCAGCCAGCCGGCCAGCTGTTCCCGGTCGATGGCATACGCCGTTCCGGCCAGCGCACCCGAGCCGAGCGGACTGTAATCAAAACGCGCGAGGGCATCGCGGACACGGCTTTCATCCCGCGCCAGCATTTCACTGTACGCCAGGCACCAGTGGGCAAATGTCACCGGCTGCGCCCGCTGTAAATGGGTATAACCCGGCATCACCGCATCCTGATTCTGCTCTGCCGTCAGCACCAGCGCCTGCTGTAATTCCTGTAATGCCGCGAGGATCTGGCTGACAGCTTCTTTGCACCACAGCTTTAAATCGGTCGCCACCTGGTCGTTACGGCTGCGTCCGGTGTGGAGTTTTTTCCCCAGGTCGCCGACTTTGCCGATCAGTTTGCCTTCCACCCAACTGTGGATATCTTCCGCATCACTGCGCAGAATGGCACGCGGATCGGCCTGCACTTCCGCCAGCAGCTCATTCAGTGCCTGCTCCAGTGCCGCCTGCTCCTGTGCGGTCAGCACATTGACAGTCACCAGTGCTTTCGACCAGGCTACAGAGCCGGTGATGTCCTGCTCCGCCAGACGATAGTCGAATCTCAGCGAATCGTTGAATTGTTTGAACCGTTGATCTGCTTCCTGACTGAAGCGTCCGCCCCACAGTGCCATACTTTTTCCCTTTCTTTCTGTTTGTGATGATAAATCAGTCTGATACACGTCCCTGTGCCTAATATCCTTGTCTCCCGCCGGTTATTTCTGTGCTTTCAGCGCACGTATCCGCGAGGAGAGTGAATACAGACGGATAAAGCCGCCCGCATGGCTGTGGTCATACACGTCATCTTCGCCGAACGTGGCGAATTCTTCAGAGTAAAGGCTGTTGGCAGACTGTTTCTGAATTGCCGTAACCTGTCCTTTATACAGTTTCAGCACGACTTCACCGCTGACCTCTTCCGCCAGGGAATCTGCTGCTGCCTGAATGGATTTACGCAGCGGGGCAAACCAGCGGCCGTCATATACCACATAGGACATTTCCAGACCAATCTGCTGACGCCATTTGAAACTGTCACGGTCGAGGATGATCTCTTCCAGTCCGCGCAGTGCCGCCATCATGATGGTTCCTCCCGGGGTTTCGTAACAACCACGGGATTTCATGCCCACCAGCCGGTTTTCCACAATATCGATCCGGCCGATACCGTGTTTCGCGCCCAGTTCATTGAGTGCATTCAGGCAGTTATACGGTGACAGTGCTTTACCGTTCACGCCGGTGACTTCACCGGCGCTGATGGTCACAGTGACCAGCTCCGGCTGATCCGGGGCTTCCTGCGGATCAGCTGTCCATACCCAGCAATCGGCATTCGACTGATTCCACGGGCTTTCCAGCACGCCACCCTCGGTGGAGATATGCCAGGCGTTTTCATCACGGCTGTAGATTTTTTCCAGGGACGCGGTGGTCGGGATATTACGGACTTTCAGGTAATCCAGCAGCGCCTCACGGGAACGCAGATCCCATTCACGCCACGGCGCAATGACTTTCAGCTGAGGCGCCAGCGCGGTGTAGGTTCCCTCAAAACGCACCTGGTCATTCCCTTTACCGGTCGCGCCGTGTGCCAGTGCATCCGCACCAACTTTCAGTGCCAGCTCCACCTGTGCTTTAGCGATAATCGGCCGCGCCATGGAGGTGCCCAGCAGATATTTACCTTCATACAGTGCGCCGCTCTTCAGCACCGGATAGACAAAATCTTTGATAAATTCTTCGCGCAGATCGACGACATAGCAGGAAGATGCCCCGGAGTTCAGTGCTTTCTGCTCGACACCGTCGAGATCTTCCGCGCTCTGGCCGATATTGGCGACAAATGCCACCACTTCACAGTTATCATAATGCTCTTTCAGCCACGGAATAATGGCCGATGTATCCAGACCGCCGGAGTAAGCCAGTACGATTTTTTTAATACCTGTCTTTTTTGCCTCTGTCATAACCCTGTCCTTTCAGTAAATGTTATCCGCCGCAGCGGAGTGATTCTGCCAATGTGCTGATAATCCGGATTACGCGGAAATCCGCGTGCCGATAGCTTCGCCATCAAATAATAAATGCAGTTGATCCGCATGACGCCAGGAGGCAATATCCACCGGCCGCCCCAGTGTGGCAGCGGCTTCCAGCGCCGCATTCACTTTCACAATCATGCCGTCAGTGATAATGCCGTCGTCGATCATTTTCTGTGCATGTACACCATCGAGTGCTTTGATTTTCTGGCCTTTGCCGTCCAGGATGCCGCTGACATCCGACAGCAGTACCAGATCCGCGCCCAGCGTTTCCGCAATGGCGGTGGCCGCCTGATCCGCATTCACATTCATCAGCAACCCGTCTTCCGTGATACCGATAGAGCTGACGACCGGCAGAAAACCGTTGCTCAGTAACAGATTCAGCAGTACCGGGCTGCCCGGCGCGGCTTTGCCGACATGGCCCAGCTCGTCACTTAATGGTGTGACTTTCACACTCTGACCATCCCCGAGACACAAACCGGTGCCGTTAAGCTGATAACGGGTCGCCCACGCCAGCAGTGTTTTGTTGGCACTGCCCGCCAGCGCGCCGGTGATAATATCTATCTGATCCGCCGGGGTAACGCGCAGTCCCTGCTTTTTCACCACCGGTAACTGTAATCTCGCCATCAGTTCATCCACCACGCAGCCGCCGCCGTGAACGATGACAATACGGCGGTTATTCGACGCTCGGTATGCGGCCAGTGCGGTGAACAGACGCCCCAGCGCTTCTTCGCTGTCCAGTAACACACCGCCTAATTTGATGACTAATGGTTCCATTTCCGTTTTCCATCAGATAAAAGAGTGAGTCGTGCTGTCTGCTTACTGTGGGAGCAGTGACAGCGTTTCATTAAAGCCAAAACGAATATTCATGCACTGAACCGCCTGAGCGGCAGCCCCTTTGAGCAGATTATCCTCTGCACCAACGACAATCAGATGATCCCCCTGCACGGCAAAGCCCAGGTCGCAGAACGGCTGGCCGACAACCGCATTCAGTGCCGGTACGCCGTGGTCATACACCCGCACCAGCGGTTTGTCGTCATAGGCGTTATGATAGGCCGCGCTGACCTGCTCTGAGGTTACCCCGCTTTTCAGTTTGCAGGTGATAGTTGCCAGAATTCCGCGCTTAAAATTGCCGAGATGCGGGGTAAAGATCACCTGTGTGCCGAGGTGTGCGGCAATTTCCGGCTGGTGCCGGTGAGTAAACAGCCCGTAGGGTTGCAGACTCACCTCACAAAAACTGTTATTCAGCGCGGCTTTACGCCCCGCGCCGCTCACGCCGCTGGTGGCATTAATAACCGGCCATTGGGTCAGATCCAGCAACGCATTATCCAGCAGCGGTTTCAGAGCCAGCTGGGATACCGTCGGATAACAGCCCGGCACCGCAATCAGCTGCGCGGTGCGGATTTTGTCATGCTGCCATTCCGCCAGCCCGTACACGGCCTGTGCCAATAAGGCGGTATGTTTGTGTTCAAATCCGTAGTATTGTGGGTAAAAATTATCCTGCTGAACACGGTAAGCGCCTGAAAGATCAAATACCGCGCAGCCTGCCGCAAGGAAAACCGGCACGAGGTCATGGCTGACTGCATGAGCGGTTGCCAGGAATACCACATCAGTATTTTGTGCAGCGGCAGCCGGGTCTGTCAGCGGCTCCAGCGGTAAATCCACCAGGCCTCTGAACTGCGGGTGCAGATCCGAAAAACATTTTCCGGCATCGGCACTGCCGGCAGACACCATCAGGCCGGTCAGTTCCGTCTGCGGGTGGCGCTGGATATAAGCGGCAAGCTCTGCACCGGTATATCCGCTGGCACCGATAATCAGCGTTTTCAACATAAGTTATCTTCACCTTGTACCTGAAACACAAACAATGTATTTTTATTCACATAAACTGCATGAATATTGATACTATTATGACTAAAGGCTGTCAACAGTGAATATTAAATTACCTGCATTTATTGAGATTTATCGTCAGCTCATCGCGGCGCCTTCCATCAGTTCCACGGAAGCGGAATCCGATCAGAGCAATGAAACTGTGATCAATCTGCTGGCGACCTGGTTTGAAACTCTGGGCTTTGATGTTGAAGTGCAACCTGTCCCGGAAACGCGCGGCAAATTCAATCTGCTTGCCAGTCTCGGCGATGGTGACGGCGGTCTGCTGCTGTGCGGTCACACCGATACCGTGCCGTTTGATGAAGGACGCTGGAGCAAAGATCCTTTCACTCTGACAGAGCAGAACAACAAGCTGTACGGGCTGGGAACGGCGGATATGAAAGGTTTTTTCGCCTTTATCCTCGATGCGCTGCGTGATATCAGTGTGAAGGATTTACAGCACCCGCTCTATATCCTCGCCACCGCAGATGAAGAAACCACCATGGCCGGGGCGCGCTATTTTGCCGCCAACGCCGCTATCTGCCCGTCTTTTGCCATTATCGGCGAACCCACGTCGTTACAACCGGTACGGGCACATAAAGGCCATCTCTCCAATGCTATCCGTATTACCGGCCAGTCCGGCCACTCCAGTGATCCGGAGCGCGGCGTTAATGCGATTGAGCTGATGAATGAATCCATCACTCACCTGATGTCACTGCGTAATGAGCTGAAAGAAAAATTCAATAACCCGGCATTTGTGATCCCGTATCCGACCATGAATTTCGGTCATATTCACGGTGGTGATGCGGCAAACCGTATCTGTGGCTGCTGTGAATTACATATGGATATCCGCCCGCTGCCGGGTATGACCCTCAGTGATATCGATGATATGCTCAATGCGACGCTGGAACCGGTGAAACAGCGCTGGCCGGGACGGCTGGCGATTGAGGAGCTGCACGCGCCGATCCCGGGTTACGCCTGCCCGACGGATCATAAAATGGTCGGCGTGATTGAAAATCTGCTCGGCGAAAAAGCCCAGACCGTCAATTACTGTACGGAAGCGCCGTTTATTCAGGATCTGTGCCCGACCCTGGTGCTCGGTCCCGGTTCGATTGAACAGGCGCATCAGCCGGATGAGTTTCTCGAAACCCGCTTCATTGAGCCGACCCGTGAACTGCTGACTCAGCTCGTCACCCATTTCTGCTGTAAAGACCCGGAATAATCCTCTCAGCGGACAGCCAGCCTGTCCGCCGTCTTCTCTCATCATGACAATCTTTCATACAGTGTGTGAGAAAACCTCACCCGCACTGTGACAATTAGTGGTTGACGTTTAACCAATTCATCCCTTAATCTACATCCAGACGTCTAAACGTATAGACATTTAAACAATCACGTGCCGGGATATATACCCAACGTCATTCAGGATGCAGGCAGGCGGCAAGGGAAGACAGACGGGGAGCATACATAGGTATGTGACCCGGCTGGCTGAGTGCAGCCAACGAACCTGCAGTTTGAATGAATAAGGGTATTTGCACCACGGACGGATGACTGCGGGGGGCAGCGATGAGTTTTTTACATATAGACCAGCACGAGGCACTGAATCAGAACCTGGCAGAACTGGCCGGTCGTGTGGCCGTATCCTTTGAATTCTTTCCGCCGGGCACACCGGAAATGGAGAAAACCCTGTGGCAGTCCATCGAACGCCTCAGTGCACTGAAGCCGAAATTTGTCTCCGTCACGTACGGGGCGAACTCCGGCGAACGGGATCGCACCCATTCAGTGATTAAAAGTATCAAAGAGAAAACCGGGCTGATTGCCGTTCCGCATCTGACCTGTATTGATGCCACCCGTGATGAGCTGAAAACTATCGCCAAAGATTACTGGGATAACGGTATCCGCCATATTGTGGCGCTGCGCGGTGATCTGCCTGACAGCAGCAGCAAACCGGATATGTATGCCGCTGACCTGGTCAGTTTGTTAAAATCAGTCGCCGATTTTGATATTTCCGTCGCCGCTTACCCGGAAGTGCATCCGGAAGCACGCAGTGCGCAGTCGGATCTGATTAACCTGAAAAAGAAAATTGATGCCGGTGCAGATCGCGCTATCACGCAGTTTTTCTTTGATGTCAGCACCTATCTGCGTTTCCGTGACCGCTGCGCGGCGGCAGGGATTGATGTGGAGATTGTGCCGGGCATCCTGCCGGTCTCTAATTTTAAGCAGTTACAGCGCTTTGCCGGCATGACCAATGTCCGCATCCCGGGCTGGCTCGGCACCATGTTTGAGGGGCTGGATGATGACCCGGAATCGCGCAAGCTGGTCGGGGCTTCTGTGGCGATGGAGATGGTGAAGCTGCTCAGCCGTGAAGGCGTGAAAGACTTCCACTTTTACACCCTGAACCGCGCGGAACTGACTTACGCCATCTGCCATACCCTGGGTGTCCGCCCGGCGGCCTGTGTGGCATAGAAAAGATAACGATATCATTGAATAATCAGTGATATCGTTAAATTATTTTGTATTTGTCATTATTTTTTACCATTAACAACCCAAAACAACCGAAATATAACTCCCCTCCGGAAGATCTTTCTTTTTATCCGCAATTGTTATATTTCACTTATGTACCACTACCGTACTTCCTGCATAATACCCGGCAAACAGGCTGTAAAAATCTTAAGAATTTTTATTTTTTTCACTCTCTCTCAGTGTGATGCTTGTCGTCACAGATATCAGCAGGCCGGAAGCCACATGATAAATGGCGAAATTAAACAGTGGTTTCAATGATTTCTCATAAACTAAAATACAAGGAGTTATTATGCTGAAAATTTACACCTCACTAATTCTAGCATACGCCGCAGTATCAATTTCGGTAGTCAATGCTGCTTCTATTCAGAAAGCAGACCCGGCTAATGAAATTGCAAAAATATATTATTCTGGTGATATGAATACATCATCAATCAGCCGACTGGCCAGTATTTTTGATGAAATTAATAAAAACTCAGATACTAAGAGGATTTATTTATACATTAATAGCTATGGGGGGATATGGACGCAGGGTTAATGGCATCAGCGGTAATTAAAAGCTCAAGAATCCCTGTAACCACGGTAGCCATGTCAACAGTTGGCTCATCAGCGACTATCATGTTTTGCGCAGCGGAGGACAGGCGTTCCTTACCTGATGGGTATATTTACCTTCACCCGTCATTTATTAATTACAATGGGGATGTGAGGCCAAATAACATTCAGGAAATGAATAATGAGAGCAAAAGGTTTAATAATATGTTCAAAAAAACATATGAAACATGCACTAATTTAACTGATGATATGATCAATAACATTCTTTATAGTGAGTCTAATCGAATTACCTACACCCCTGAAGAGGCAAAAAAAGTAAATCTTATATCTGTCATCGATAGTAAAATCGTTGAGGCAGAGAAAAATTATTACGTTACCAATAATGAATCTGGTGGGTAACTAAATTTTAGCCATGGCATTGCCGCGGCGAAAGCCCGGGGAAGGAAAACGTCCATAGATCCTGCTGAGGTATATCGTCTGTATACCACTGAGAAGATGAGGGCCACGGCCATCGCCCGCCTGGTGGCGGTGAACCAACACCGCCACGGGCTGAAGGACGATACCTTTATGAAAATTCTTTAAACGCCTTCAGCGTATTCGCCGCATACATCACAGATGGCCCGCCGCCCATAGCAACAGCCACACCCAGCGCTTCCGCCAGTTCCTGTTCTGTTACACCCAGTTCGACCAGCGTTTTGGTATGAAAACCGATACAGCCATCACAGCGGTTTGCTACCGCTATCCCTATCATAATAAGTTCTTTGGTTTTTTTATCCAGAGCCCCGTCTGCTGTACTGGCCCCCACCAGGCCGGAAAACGCTTTCATCACTGCCGGAATATCTTTGCTCAGATCCTGCATATTGCCGGAGATCTCTTTCATTATTTCCTGATAATAAGACATGCTCACCCCTACGATATACAATAATACAATATATATTTTTATATATATGACAGCAGGAATGACAATGATATTTTTTTATAAGTCA
>NZ_NRQY01000001.1:2500382-2520981 GCF_003996855.1 Morganella morganii
GACATGCTCACCCCTACGATATACAATAATACAATATATATTTTTATATATATGACAGCAGGAAATGCAATGATATTTTTTATAAGCATGTCTGCTCTGTTATGTTACACCTGCGGTTTTTGCCATAAAAAATGGCCGCAATTGCGGCCATTTTCGGTGAAAATACAGAAAACATGCAGATATCAGCCGGTGTTACGCATACCGGCGGCAATACCTGCAATAGTGACCATCAGTGCCTGTTCCACCTGCGGGTCGGACTGATCACATTCACGTGAGCGGTGCAGCAGTTCGGCCTGTAAGACGTTCAGCGGATCAGTGTACACATTACGCAGGGCGATAGATTCCGCAATCCACGGCAGGTCGGCCATTAATTGCTCATCTTTGGAAATCATCAGGACACTTTTAATATCCTGTGATAACTGTTCACGCAGTTTTGACCCCAGCGGCCACAGACGCGGCTCCACCAAACGCTGGTCATAGTATTCCGCCAGCCATAAATCGACTTTGGCAAACACCATTTCCAGCATGCCGATGCGGGTTCTGAAGAATGGCCACTGGTAATACATCACTTCCAGCATGGCACGGTTGCCTTCATCCACGGCAGTTTTCAGTGCCGCGCCCGCTCCCAGCCAGGCCGGCAGCATCAGCCGGTTTTGTGACCAGGCGAAAATCCACGGGATCGCACGGAGCGTTTCCACGCCGCCGGTTGGACGGCGTTTTGCCGGGCGTGAGCCCAGCGGCAGTTTGCCCAGTTCCTGCTCCGGCGTGGCCGAGCGGAAATACGGGACAAAATCCGGCTGCTCGCGGACATAGTCACGGTACATCTCACAGGAAACATCAGAGAGGCGATCCATAATCGCGGCCCACTCCGGTTTCGGCTCCGGCGGCGGCAGCAGATTGGCTTCCAGGCTGGCACTGGCATACATCGCCAGGCTGCTGATAGTGACCTGCGGCAGACCGAATTTAAAGCGGATCATCTCACCCTGTTCTGTCACACGCAGGCCGCCTTTCAGGCTTCCCGGAGGTTGTGAGAGTAGTGCGGCATGTGCCGGTGCACCCCCGCGGCCGATGGTGCCCCCGCGGCCGTGGAACAGTGTCAGTGTCACACCTTCGCGGGCACAGACTTTAATCAGTGCATCCTGGGCGCGGTACTGTGCCCAGGACGCCGCCATCACCCCGGCATCTTTGGCGGAATCCGAATAACCGATCATCACCATCTGACGGTCATTAATCAGGTTACGGTACCAATCGATGCTCAGCAGGCGGGTGATCACACTCTCTGCATTATTGAGGTCATCCAGGGTTTCAAACAACGGCGCGACCGGCAGTGTGACCGGGCTGCCGGATTCTTTAAGCAGCAGCTTAACGGCCAGAACATCCGACGGCACTTTCGCCATGGAAATCACGTACGAGGCCACAGAGTTCTCCGGGGATTCCGCGATCACGCGGCAGGTATCAAAGACCTCACGCGTTTCACTGCTGCACTGCCAGTTCTGCGGTACCAGCGGGCGCTTTGACTGCAATTCGCGCAGCAGGAATTCCTGTTTTTCCTCTTCCGGCCAGTCAGCGTAATCCCCGAGGCCGAGGTATTGAGTCAGTTCAGACAACGCTTCGGTATGACGGGTACTTTCCTGGCGCACATCAATACGCACCAGTTGCAGACCAAAACAGCGGATGCGGCGCAATGTATCCAGCAACTGGCCGTTGGCAATAATTTTCATACCGCACTCAACCAGAGAGCGGTAGCAGAGATGCAGCGGTTCCCACAACTCTTCGTTATCTGTCAGCAGGTTGCCCGGTTTAATAGCCGGTTCACCGGCCAGGCAGCGCTCCAGATAGTCCAGCGTGCTTTTCAGACGGGCGCGCAGCTGTTTGGTGATAACACGATACGGCTCGGCAGCATCTTCACCCACGCGCTCACGCAGTTCCGGTGTGCATTCGCTCATGGAAAGCTCGGAGACCAGCACCTGGATATCATTATAGAAAAGATCAGCAGCCTTCCAGCGGCTGAGGGTCAGCACACGCCGGGTGATATCCGCTGTCACATTCGGGTTACCATCACGGTCACCGCCCATCCAGGAGGTAAAACGGATCGGCGTGGCTTCCACAGACAGGTTATAGTCCAGCGAGGCTTCAAGCTGCTCATTAAATTCACGCAGAAACGCCGGAACCCCTTCCCACAAGCTGTTTTCCACCACAGCAAAGCCCCATTTGGCTTCATCAATCGGTGTCGGGCGCTCTTTGCGGATTTCATCGGTATGCCAGGCCTGTGCCACCAGCTGACGCAGACGGCGCATAATACGATCACGCTCATAATCAGCCAGATCATCGTGATCCAGCTGTGCAAGGCAGGTATTCACCGCGACCAGTTTGTGGATCAGCGTACGGCGGGCAATTTCAGTCGGATGCGCGGTCAGCACCAGCTCAATGGAGAGTTCATCCACGGCCTTGCGCATCTCTTCATTGGTGAAATTTTTGGCTTTCAGCTGATCAAACAGCGCTGCTAGGGCGACCGGATTGCTGGCCGCCTCACCGTGCGGCGAAATGCTGTGATACTGCTCTGCCACGTTGGTTAAATTCAGGAACTGGTTAAATGCACGGGCAACCGGCAGCAGTTCTTCATTGGATAGATTTTGCAGTGTCATCAGCAGCTTCTGCCGCTGAATTTCATTACCGGCCTGTGAAGCTTTGGATAGCTTGCGGATGGATTCTACTTTCTCGAGAATATGTTCACCCTGGGCCTCTTTGATCGTGTCTCCGAGAAGTTTCCCGAGCATACTGACGTTACTGCGCATTGCGGAATATTGTTGATTCATACGACCCCTGACCCTTATTGACGGCAGAATCCTATGACCGCCGGTGAGGAACTTTCAGCCGGCAGTTCTCTGTCCTGTACATCTTAGTGATTTCATACGACGGATTAATTCTTATTTTGTGACGCCGTTCCCTTGCATTTATCTCTGCCTTATATTCATATCAAAAAAAACGCGCTTTGAAAGGACTTTATCAGATTTAATTACCGCACGGACATCATGCCGCACACAGGCTGTCACCGGATTATCGGGTAAAATTCCGTCCCGCCAGCATAATGAAAGGAAAAAACAAGCGTTACAGACAGATATCGCGAATTAAGGCAAAAATAGTAACGATTCAGCCCGGGCGAAAACCCGCAGTCAGACGGGGAAAAATTCAGCGGAAAACGTATAGGGGAAAACAACAGGGAAGTGAAAATAGTAACGGGATGCAATTAAATCCGTTAATCGCATCCCGCCTGGATTGTTTCTGTCCTTAAACTGACTTCCTGTCAGAAGAAGCACATCCGGTGCATATCCTTACCACGACATCCTGTCACGGCCATCATCCATGATGGTTATATGTCCGTATCGAAACATCACCATGCGTTATTTATATCAATCCCATACCCTGAACGTAATAAGATAATTCCCGTTATAGTCATTTTTTGTTCTGCTCACTGAATTTTTAAGACTATTTAACCCCGCGGATCATCATAATCAGATGCATCACAATAATTGTGCCAGACGGTTTAAATCTGACTGAATCGCCCCGGCGGTAACATCACGTCCTGCACCCGGCCCGCGGATCACCAGCGGATTATCGCGATACCAGCGGCTTTCCACGGCAAAAAGATTATCACCCGGCTGTAATGAAGCCAGCGGATGATCAGGCCTGACAGCCTCCACCCCGACCCGGGCTTTCCCGTTGGCATCAAAGCGGGCCACGTAGCGCAGCACCATGCCCATTTCACGGGCCGCTTCCAGGCGGCAGGCCATTTGTTCATTCAGTACCGTGACATTCTCGAAGAAGTGATCCGGCGTGCCTTCCTGTGCCGCTTCCGGCACCAGGGATTCCACGCGGACATCTTCCGGCTCGATTTCATATCCGGCTTCGCGGGCAAGGATAATCAGCTTGCGCATCACATCCTGGCCGGACAAATCAATACGCGGGTCCGGCTCGGTCAGCCCCTGCTGCCAGGCCTGTTCCACCAGCTCGCTGAACGGCACGGTACCGTCGAATTGCAGGAACAGCCAGGAAAGTGTGCCGGAGAAGATCCCGCTGATCGCCAGAATGCTGTCCCCGCTTTCATGCAGATCGCGCACACAATGGTTGATCGGCAGTCCCGCACCGACGGTGGCATTGTACAGCCAGTGACGCCCGGTTTTGCGGAACGCATCGCGGATCTGACGGTAATCCCGGGTTTTGGCCGCCCCGGCAATTTTGTTGGCACTGATAACATGGAAACCGTATGCGGCAAAATCGGCGTAGCTTTCCGCCAGTGCTTTGCTGGCGGTCAGGTCGATAATTACCAGGTCATCAAACGGATGGTTGCGCATCCACAGATAGAGCGTGTCCTCATCTGCCACCGGCTCCGCTTCTTCATTAAAGAAAGCCAGTGCGCGGCTCGGGTCCAGCCCGTCATAGCTGAGCAGTGCCCGTTCGCTGTCCGCCACCCCGGCCAGAATAAATTCAAATCCGCTGCGGGCAGAAAGATTGCTCTGCTCACGCGCAAACAGTTCCAGCCAGCGGCTGCCGATATTGCCCTTGCCGAATACCATCAGGCCGATTTGTTTTTCCGCACGGAACAGGCTCTGGTGCAAACCCTGAATCACATGCCCGGTCTGGCGGGTGCGCAGGATCGCCACCAGGCTGATTCCGTCCTCAGCCTGCCAGACAAATTCCACCGGCTGATCTTTGAGCTGCTGATAAAAACGGTGATAGTGCAGCAGGTTTTTACAGACTCCCGCCCCGACCAGCGCCACCAGCGAAAAACCATCACGCAGTGTCAGTGTGCCCGGCAGTCCGGCGCTTTCCAGCACATGCAGGGCACTGTCTGCCACTTCGGCGGTATAACTGAGCTGAATGAGATTGTCATCATTATGCAGACCAACGGCCAGCGGGCGGATCTGCCCGCGTTTAAGCAGCAGATCAATACTTTTATAACACGCTTTCGCATCATCCCCGGCCGGCAGGCGGATATCTATCAGACAAACCTCATCATGGTTTGTCACGATTTTCGCCCCGGTTCCGGACGCCAGCACACGCTCAATTTTTGTCGAGCCCTGCTCCGGCTGGTAACTGCAACGCAGCTGTAAATCGATATCACTGACGGACACCGGCTGTAATGTGCGGGTATGCAGTACCGGTGCCGCCAGACGTGCCAGCTCACTGGCTTCATCCAGACGCAGCAGCGGCAGCAGACAGGCATCTTTGACTTTGCGCGGGTCGGAGCTGTAAACCCCGGCAACATCACTCCAGATGGTGACTTTTTTCACCCCGGCCAGCGCACCGACCTGGGTGGCAGAATAGTCACTACCGTTACGGCCGAGCAGCACCGTTTCCCCGGCACGGTTGCGGGAGATAAACCCGGTCACCACCAGACGTTTACCCGGATGCAGCGCCAGCAACTCTGCCAGCAGCGGCTGTGACTGCGCGGTATCCACTTCCGGCTGTGCCGCCCGCTCCGCACACAGGAATGTCCGGGCATCCAGCCATTGTGCCGCCATGCCCTGCTCCTGAAGCACCTGAGCCATCAGGCGGGCAGACCAGATTTCCCCGTGGCCGGTCACTTCCGCGTAAGTCACATCATTCAGCGGATTTTCCAGCAGTTTCGCCAGGCGGTAAATATCATCATTAAACTGAAAAATCAGGACATTGGCCTGAACTTCCGGCAGTAAGTCACTGATAAGGGTTGTCTGATAGCGTTGCAGGGTCTGCTGCGCCTGTTCTGCGGCAGCACGATCACTCTGACTCAGTTTGACCCAGTTAATCAGCTGGTTGGTGGTACTGCCCGCAGCAGATACAACCATCAGGTCATCCGGCTCACTGTAGTTCGCCATAATATTCGCCACCCGCAGATAACATTTTGCATCTGCCAGGCTGCTGCCGCCGAATTTATGTAACTGACGCCCTTTTACTGATTCATCAATCGCCAACGCACTCATGATTACCCTTACCCCTTAGTCACTGACTGAAATGCGCGATCCAGATCAGCAATCAAATCACTGCTGTCCTCAATCCCCGCAGAAATACGTAATAAGCTGTCTGAAATTCCCGCTGCATGCCGCGCCTGCTCCGGCATTCCCGCATGTGTCATCGTCGCGGCATGGGAAATCAGCGTTTCCACCCCGCCCAATGACTCTGCTAGTGTAAAGAGAGACAGGTGAGATAAAAAGCGGGAAATTGCAGCTTCATCACCATTAATGTCAAAACTGAGCATTGCACCGAATCCTTTCTGCTGCTTTGCGGCCAGTTCATGTCCGGGATGCGTCTCCAGTCCCGGATAATACACTTTCTTCACCAGCGGCTGATGCACCAGATAATCCGCCAAGATGCGGGCATTTTTTTCCTGTAAGGTGATCCTCGGGATCAGGGTGCGGATACCGCGCAACAGCAGATAGCTGTCAAACGCCCCCAGTGTCACACCGATATTATTGGCCCACCACGCCAGTGTTTCGCAGTGTTCCGCATCTGCGGCGATCACCACACCGGCCACCACATCAGAATGTCCGTTCAGGTATTTAGTGCAGGAATGGATCACAAAATCCGCGCCCAGCGCCAGCGGCTGCTGTAGTGCCGGACTGAGAAACGTGTTATCTGCCGCCACCAGTGCTCCCGCCTGATGCGCCTTTTCACTGACCGCCGCGATATCCGTGATCCGCAGCAGGGGATTGCCCGGCGTTTCAATCAGTACCAGTTTCGGCTTTTCTGCCAGCGCGGCACTGAGTGACACCTCATCATTCATATCCGCAAAACGGACAATAAAATGTCCGCGCTGCTGACAACTGTCGAGCAGCCGGTAAGTGCCGCCGTAGCAGTCGTGCGGAGCCACAATCACATCCCCCGGTGATAAAAATACCGTGAACAACAGATGCAGTGCTGACATCCCGCTGCTGGTTACCACAGCCCCGGCACCACCTTCCAGCTCTGCCAGCGTGCGGCCGGTGATATCCCGGCCGGGATTTCCGCGCCGTGAATAGTCATGTTCACGCGGGCTGCCGAAGGCCGGAAAATTGTAAGTCGACGAGAGATACACCGGCGGTATGACACAGCCGAATTGGGTCTCTTCATTGAGTCCGTTATGAATTGCCGCTGTCGCGGGTTTGCGTGCCATGCCTCTTTCCCTGTCAGTAACCGAACGAGTTATCAGCATATCTGTGGTTCATTTAGACGTCAATATGTCTGGACATCCATCCTGCTTTACGGTTATATATACAAGTGGGATAATACCGGTATCTGTCTGGCACAATTCTGTGCCCGGCTCCTCCTCAAACTGACTAAGATAACAAGGTAATCCATGGCTGAATGGAACGGCGAATATATCAGCCCTTATGCTGAGCATGGCAAAAAAAGTGAGCAGGTAAAGAAGATTACAGTTTCTATCCCGTTGAAAGTACTTAAAATTTTAACGGATGAGCGCACACGCCGCCAGGTGAATAACCTGCGTCACGCCACCAATAGCGAACTGTTATGTGAAGCATTTCTGCATGCTTTTACCGGACAGCCACTGCCCGATGATGATGACCTGCGCAAAGAACGCAGTGATGAAATCCCGGAAGTGGCGAAAGAAATTATGCGCCAGCATGGGGTCGACCCAGATACGTGGGAATATTGAGTTTTATCCGCGTGTTATGCGACTTATCAACCCAGAAACAGACACAAAAAAACGCCCTGTGAAATATTTTCATTCAGGGCGTTTTTTATGGAACAAAGCGCGGTATGCCGCGCAGTGCCATTATTTCTTCGCAGAAGGAACGCTGAAGCGTTTGTTGAAGCGATCAACACGGCCGCCGCTTGCAACGTCACGCTGTTTACCGGTGTAGAACGGGTGACATTCGCCACAGACGTCCAGGTTGAAGTCGTGCCCTGCGGTTGAGTTAATTTTCATTACGTTGCCGCAAGAACAGGTTGCAGTGACTTCTGCGTAGTTAGGGTGAATACCTTTTTTCATGGGAAAACCTCGGTTAAGGCCGTGTCGCTATCCGGGCCTTTTTGCCGGACACCACACGTCGTGTTGATGATAAGTTATCGGTGGTATTTTAATTACCAAAGGCGGCGGATCATACAGAAAATCCCTGAACCATGCAATGAAATCCGCTGTCTTTTCGTGGTATTCTGAGTCCTGTTTTGCGGATAATTTCCCTGTTTTTACCGGGGAAAAGCTGAAATCCGGTGATTATTCAGACACTTTTACGCCTTTTCCGCCGCTGTGTATTTTTTACACGCCGGCGCTCTGCCGATGATGGATATTATAATGACAGTCGTCCGGGTGATATTGCCAGTACCTCTGACACAAACATTTGATTATTTACTGCCTGATAATATGCCCCGCCCGGTGCCGGGGGCACGGGTGATTGTGCCGTTCGGACGGCAGAAACAGGCGGTCGGTATTGTGGCTGAACTGGCGGAAACCAGTACCTTCAGCCCGGAAAAACTCAAGCCGGTCATTGCCTGTCCGGATGATGACACCCTGTTTCTCGGCGATTTGTGGCCGCTGCTGAACTGGGCGGCACAGTATTACCACTACCCGCTGGGCGAAGTGCTGTTTCATGCCATGCCGATTCTGCTGCGCCAGGGCAAAGAGGCTGCCTTTGCACCACTGTGGCGCTGGGAAGTGACCCCGGAAGGACGTGAGATTGATATCCACACTCTCAAACGCTCCCCGAAACAGCAGCAGGCGCTGGCCTGCCTGCGCCGCCAGCCGGTTTACCGCCATCAGACCGCAGAATTTGAACTCAGCGACAGTGCATTGCAGGGACTGAAAAAGAAAAACCTGATCACCCTGAACGATGTGCAGCCGGAAAACAAACCCTGGCAGCCGGGATTTGCCGTCACCGGCGAGCGCCTGAAACTCAATACTGAACAGGCCACCGCCGTGGGGGCGATCCGCGCAGAGCAGCATCAGTTTTCACCCTGGCTGCTGGACGGTGTGACCGGGTCCGGAAAAACCGAAGTTTATCTCAGTGTGCTGGAAAATGTGCTGGCCGAAGGCCGCCAGGCCCTGGTGCTGGTACCGGAAATCGGCCTGACACCACAGACTATCGCCCGCTTCCGCGCCCGTTTTCAGGCACCGGTGGATATTCTCCATTCCGGCATGAATGACAGCGAGCGGCTGGCTGTCTGGCTGCGGGCAAAACGCGGGGAGACCGCCATTGTTATCGGCACCCGTTCCGCGCTGTTCACGCCGTTTACCTCACTCGGCATCATTATTATTGATGAGGAGCACGACGGCTCCTATAAACAGCAGGACGGCTGGCGCTACCACGCCCGTGACCTCGCGGTATTCCGCGCCAAGAAAAATGATATTCCGATTGTGATGGGTACCGCGACCCCGTCACTGGAAACCCTGTTTAATGTCCGGCAGAAAAAATACAAAGTGCTGCCGCTGACACAGCGGGCGGGAAATGCACAGCTTGCCGATCAGCATCTGCTCGACCTGAAAGGTCTCCCGCTCACTGCCGGGCTGTCGCCGCCGCTGATCAAACGTATCCGTCATCATCTGGCGGCGGATAACCAGGTTATTCTGTTCCTCAACCGGCGTGGTTTTTCCCCGGCAATGCTGTGCCACGAGTGCGGCTGGATAGCAGAGTGCCCGCGCTGCGACCATTTTTACACCCTGCACCAGAACCACCGCATGCTGCGCTGCCACCAGTGCGACAGCCAGCGTCCGGTACCGAAACAGTGCCCGCAGTGCGGCTCCACACAACTGGTGCCGGTCGGGCTGGGAACCGAACAGCTGGAGGAGAGCATCACCCCACTGTTTCCGGATGTGCCGGTTACACGGCTGGATCGCGATACCACCAGCCGCAAAGGTGAGCTGGAACAGCACCTGGCTGATGTGCATCAGGGCGGCGCACGCATTCTGATCGGCACCCAGATGCTGGCCAAAGGGCATCACTTCCCGGATGTCACCCTTGTCGCACTGCTGGATGTGGACGGCGCGCTGTTCTCCGGTGATTTCCGTGCGGCGGAGCGTTTTGCACAGCTTTACACTCAGGTCTCCGGCCGGGCGGGACGTGCCGGTAAACGCGGTGAGGTGATTTTGCAGACTCACCATCCTGAGCACCCGCTGCTGACCGTACTGCTGGAGAAAGGCTACGCCGCCTTTGCCGCGCAGGCGCTGAATGAGCGGCAGAGTGTCTGCCTGCCGCCTTATACCAGCCAGGTGATGATCCGCGCCGAAGATCAGAATAACCAGCGGGCCAATGCATTTCTGCAGGCCGTACGCCAGCTGTTCGAATCCCATCCGCTGCGGGATGAGCATTTCTGGCTGATGGGGCCGCTGCCTGCTATCCAGGCTAAACGCGGCGGACGTTTCCGCTGGCAGTTACTGTTGCAGCACCCGTCCCGCAGTCAGTTGCAGAAAATTGTCGCGCAGGCCATTCCTTATATTCAGCAGATGCCGGAGAGCCGGAAAGTCCGCTGGAGTGTGGATGTCGATCCGACCGACGGCTGAGACTGACATCTCACTGAAAGTGCGCGTCGTCTCAAAAAATTGAGATAACTCACAGTTTTATGCAAACCAGGTAACAGATTAATTTTACAAAGGGCTTAGAATAGCCGTTAATAGAACGATTAATAAACCGTCTGAATTTCACTTAAGAAGCTCAGGCGGTTTTTCACAGGTATGTGATAAACACAGCGGACCATAATGATCACAAAAACCGCGCAATCGATACACTTACAGGGTAACCAAAGGAATTAATGATGGAACCACGCCGAAACGATACCGGCGCGACAATGAAAGATGTCGCCAGAGCCGCAGGCGTCTCAACCGCGACCGTGTCGCGGGCACTGATGAATCCGGAAAAAGTTTCCGTGCAGACACGGCAGAAAGTGGAAAATGCCGTCCTGGAAGTAGGGTATTATCCGCACAATCTGTCCCGCGGTATGAAACGTAATGAATCCCGCACTATTCTGGTCATTGTGCCGGACATCGGCGATCCGTTTTTTACCGATATCATCGTCGGTATTGAGGAAATTGCCGCCAAACACGGCTATCTGGTATTAATCGGCGACTGCCGGTATCAGCACAAGCCGGAACACACCTTTGTAAATCTGATTGTCACCAAACAAATCGACGGCATGGTACTGCTTGGTTCCGATGTGCCGTTCGACCGCCGTCATGATGAACAGCGCCACTTCCCGCCGATGGTGATGGCCAACGAGTTTGCCCCGGAACTGGAACTGCCGACGGTGAATATTGATAACCTGACCGCCTCCTTTAATGCCACTCATTACTTACAGTCACTGGGGCACACCCGGATCGCCTGTATTTCCGGCCCGGAAGAGCTACCGCTGTGTCAGTACCGGATCGAAGGCTATATTCAGGCGATGCGCCGTATGGGCATGCCGGTACGGGAAGAGTACCTGGTGCGCGGCGATTTTACCCACGAGAGTGGTGCTGAGTGTGCCGCACAGCTGCTGGCACTGCCGGAACCGCCGACGGCCATTTTCTGCCATAACGATATTATGGCGATCGGCGCACTCTGGGCAGCCAGAAAACAGGGTCTGACGCTGCCGCAGGATCTCTCGGTTGTCGGTTTCGATGATTTACCGGCCGCACAATACTGCTCGCCGACGCTGACGACCATCGCACAACCCCGTTATGAAATCGGCCGTCAGTCTTTTTTACTGCTGCTGGAACAGTTGCAGGGACACGCCGTGGCAAAAGGTTCGCGCCTGCTGGATTCTGATTTAATCATCAGAGAAAGTGCCTGTGCGCCTAAAAGCTAGGCAAAAACCATAAGGTTAAGTAACATGTAATGCTGAATAATATGTTTCCTTAACCGACTCATTAGTGAATTAAAACAGTGGCACAACGAGATTATGTGGGACGCGGCCGCTCTGCGCCGCGTAAAAAAAGTAAATCACGGAAGAAAAGTCAGGCGAAAGGCCTGCCGTTCACCACATTGGTGATCGCCGTGGCACTGGTGGTTCTTTTTGTCGGCGGCCTGTTCTATCTGGCCTATAACAAAAAAAGTCAGACCACCGCTGACAGCATTATTCCGCCTGCGCATCAGCAGAGTACCGGTAACGGGCTCCCGCCGATCCCGGAGGAGCGCTGGCGCTATATCAAAGAGCTGGAAAACCGTGAAGCCGGGGTACCGGAGCAGTATTACTCCAACCCGCAGGCACCGGCTAACCGTATTGATCCGAATGCGAAACTGACGGAGGAGCAGCGACAACTGCTGGAGCAGATGCAGTCTGATATGCAGCAGGCACCGGTTCAGTTGCAGGAAGTACCGGCAAACGGCACGGTTCCGCGCTCTCAGGTCGTGGTTACCGGCCAGGACCCGCAGTTGCGCATGCAGCCGGCCGAAAAACCGGCGGAGAAGCCAAAACCGGTGCAGGAAAAACCGCAGGCTGTACCTGAGCGCTGGTTAATCCAGTGCGGGTCATTCCGTGAGAGTGGTCAGGCAGAGGAAGTCCGCGCCGGGCTTGCCTTCTCGGGAATCGAAAGCCGGGTCTCGCAGGGCGGTGGCTGGTATCGTGTTATGCTCGGCCCGTATGAGAAATCCGCAGCGCAATCTGCGAAAAGCCGTGCCGCTGATGCCGGCGTAACAAATTGTATTCTTCGCTCCGCCGGGGGTTGAAATCCTTCAGCCCTCCCCCCATATCTGAAGTTAATTCTGCGCCGCCGGGAATATACCCGGCGGCCTCTCTCCATCCTTTAGCATAACCAGGGGCTGACTCATGACAACAATCGTAAGTGTTCGCCGTAATGGCCGGGTCGTAATTGGTGGTGACGGGCAGGCGACAATGGGTAATACCGTCATGAAAGGTAATGTCCGCAAAGTCCGCCGCCTCTATCACGACAAAGTCATTGCCGGTTTCGCCGGTGGCACCGCGGATGCCTTTACCCTCTTTGAACTGTTTGAACGCAAACTTGAACTCCATCAGGGACACCTGACAAAAGCCGCCGTTGAGCTCGCCAAAGACTGGCGTACCGACCGCATGCTGCGCAAACTGGAGGCACTGCTGGCCGTTGCCGATGAAACCGCATCGCTGATTATCACCGGCCAGGGTGATGTCGTTCAGCCTGAAAATGATCTGATTGCCATTGGTTCCGGCGGCCCGTACGCCCAGGCAGCAGCCCGCGCCATGCTGGAAACCACCGATCTGAGTGCCCGGGAAATCGCTGAGCGCGCACTGACTATTGCCGGTGATATCTGTATCTACACCAACCACAATCTGAATTTTGAAGAATTATCTTCAAAAGCATAAGGATCGACGTTATGTCCGAAATGACTCCACGCGAAATTGTCAGCGAACTCGATAACCATATTATCGATCAGGATAAAGCCAAACGTGCTGTTGCTATCGCGCTGCGTAACCGCTGGCGCCGTATGCAGCTCAATGAGGAGCTGCGTCACGAGGTCACCCCGAAAAATATTCTGATGATTGGCCCGACCGGTGTCGGTAAAACCGAAATTGCCCGCCGTCTTGCCAAACTGGCCAATGCGCCGTTTATCAAAGTGGAAGCCACCAAATTCACCGAAGTGGGTTATGTCGGTAAAGAAGTGGATTCTATCATCCGCGATCTGACCGATTCCGCCGTAAAAATGGTGCGTCTGCAATCCATCGAGAAAAACCGTTTCCGTGCAGAGGAAATGGCCGAAGAACGCATTCTCGATGTGCTGATCCCGCCGGCAAAAAATAACTGGGGCCAGAATGACACGCAGGCAGAACCGTCTGCGGCCCGCCAGGCATTCCGTAAAAAACTGCGCGAAGGCCAGCTGGATGATAAAGACATTGAAATCGAAGTGTCTGCCGCACCGATGGGTGTGGAAATCATGGCGCCTCCGGGCATGGAAGAGATGACCAGTCAGTTACAGTCTATGTTCCAGAACCTGGCCGGGCAGAAGCAAAAACCGCGCAAGATGAAGATCAAAGAAGCTTTCAAGCTGCTGATTGAGGAAGAAGCCGCCAAACTGGTGAATCCGGAAGAGCTGAAAGAGCAGGCCATCGAGGCCGTTGAACAGCACGGAATCGTGTTTATCGATGAGTTCGATAAAATCTGTAAGCGCGGCGGCCAGTCCTCCGGGCCTGATGTATCCCGCGAAGGTGTCCAGCGTGACCTGCTGCCGCTGATTGAAGGCTGTACTGTCTCCACCAAACACGGCATGGTGAAAACCGATCATATCCTGTTTATCGCCTCCGGTGCTTTCCAGGTTTCCAGCCCGTCGGATCTGATCCCGGAATTACAGGGCCGTCTGCCTATCCGTGTGGAATTACAGGCACTGACCACCGAAGATTTCGAACGCATCCTGACCGAACCGAATGCGTCACTGACTGTTCAGTACAAAGCGCTGATGGCCACCGAAGGTGTGGATATCACCTTTACACAGGACGGTATCCGTAAAATTGCGGAGTCCGCATGGCAGGTAAACGAAACCACCGAAAATATCGGTGCCCGTCGTTTACATACCGTGCTGGAACGATTAATGGAAGAAATTTCCTACGATGCCAGTGAAAAACAGGGTCAATCCGTTGAGATCAATGCGGAATATGTGAAAGATCATCTGGATCAGCTGGTCGCAGATGAAGATTTAAGTCGCTTTATTCTGTAATTCGATAATAATCAGACATAATATTATTCAGACTGTACGGGTATAACCTGCCCGGCAGTCTGCGTTATTATTTCTTGTCATTATTATTACATTCTGAAAAGTAAGCGAGTTTCAATGTCAGTCACCCCTTCACCGGCCATCAGCCGTACCCAAGCCTGGCTGGAAAGCCTGCGGCCCAAAACATTACCTCTCGGGGTGATCGCGATTATTACCGGTTCCGCGCTGGCTTACTGGACCGGTCACTTTAAATTTCCTGTTGCTCTGCTCGCCCTTATCACCACCGGGATTCTTCAGGTTCTGTCGAATCTGGCAAATGACTACGGCGATGCGGTAAAAGGTACCGATACAGAAGCGCGCCTCGGGCCGCTGCGCGGTATGCAGAAAGGTGTGATCACCGCCGCCCAGATGAAAAAAGCACTGATTCTGACAGTTACCCTTGCCTGTCTGTCCGGGCTGGCACTGATTGTTGTCGCCTGTGAGAAACCGGAAGATATTGTCGGTTTTCTGGGATTAGGTGTGGCCGCCATTATCGCCGCGATCACCTATACGGTCGGAAAAAAACCTTACGGCTATCTCGGGCTGGGAGATATTTCTGTTCTGATCTTTTTCGGCTGGCTGAGTGTGATAGGCACCTATTACCTTCAGGCCGGTTTTTTCAGCCCGCTGACCATTCTGCCGGCAACCGCCTGCGGACTGCTGTCTGTTGCCGTGCTGAATATCAATAATATGCGCGATATCGAAAATGATATCCTCACCGGGAAAAATACCCTGGCCGTCCGCCTCGGCCCGCTGAAATCCCGCTATTACCATGCTGCGGTGATTACTGTTGCATTCCTGTGTCTGGTTCTTTTCACTCTTCTCTATCTGCACGGCTGGTACAGCTGGCTGTTTCTGCTCTCCGCACCGGTGCTGTTTATGCATATCAGACGTGTGCTGGGCGATATGACGGCAACGGGAATGCGCCCGCTGCTGGAACAGATGGTGAAAGCCGCACTGCTGGTCAATATCCTGTTTTCCGCCGGGCTTATCTGCCAGCGCCTGTAACCGGGAATTATGCCGGAATCTGCCGCTTTCTTGATTCAGATCGGAAAGCGGGTTGCTGTTGATTTTGCAAACAACCGTGCGAAGGGGCTATACTGACTGTATCCGGCAGCAACCAGACGTAAAATCCTATGAAAAATGATACCTTCGACACCTCCGAACTTTGTGACATTTACCAGGAAAATGTGAATGTCGTTGAACCTCTGTTCTCCAATTTCGGGGGCTGTTCATCGTTTGCGGGGCAAATCACCACCGTAAAATGCTTTGAAGATAACGGCGTGCTTTTTGATCTCCTGGAAGAAGAGGGAGAGGGCCGTATTCTCCTCGTTGACGGGGGCGGGTCAGTCCGCCGCGCACTGATTGATGCGGAACTCGCGGCACTGGCCGTACAGAACGGCTGGGAAGGTATTGTGGTATACGGCGCGGTGCGTCAGGTGGATGACCTCGCAGAAATGGATATCGGTATCCAGGCGATGGCCGCCATTCCGGCCGGATGTGGTTCAGAAGGTATCGGTGACAGCGATATCCGCGTCAATTTCGGCGGTGTGACATTCTTCTCCGGTGATTATCTGTATGCCGATAATACCGGGATCATTCTGTCAGATATCCCGCTGACACTTCCGGACGAAGACGAAGATGATGACGCTGAAGACGCGCTGACTGAAGCGTAATCCTCATCAGACACACAGACAGCAAAAAGGGCGGAATATCCGCCCTTTTGTCGTTATGATGCCGCTGAAAACCACATCACACTCAATCATCGTTTGCAGCAAGGCGGACGAACAATGCCAGCACCGCTGTACAACTACATATGTATTACGCTAAATCATTCGTTCTGTGGCAAGACGGTGAAGCGAAGAGCCCAGGGAGCATACATCATATGTGACCGGGGAGCTGAGCGAAACCAACATAGCCACAGGGCGAAGGATGACGCGTAATTACTGGACGTCGTCCATTTTTCCGAGTAACGCCCGCAGACGCTCCTGCCAGCCTGCCTGTTCCTGCTTCAGCTGTTCGTTTTCACGCACCAGTGACTCACGGGCACCGGCGGCATTCTGCACTTCACGGTTCAGGTTGTTGTTCGTTTCTTTTAATTCGTCGATTTCCATCTGTAACAGGGTGATGGTGTCGATAGCCTGCTGGACTTTTGCTTCCAGCTTTTCAAATACTTCAAATGACATCTTGCGTCCTCCTTGTAAGCGATGCTCTGATTGTAAGTAGGTGTTATCAATGTGTCCAGTCACATCCCGCGTATTCCCCATAATGCAGCAGAATAAAATCCGGCTGTTATCAGCCTGAATGTTGACCGGCTGTTACAATATAAGCGAAATCGCTCAATTTGTTGACGGAATGCACAGTTTTTGATTTCGTTATTTCTCGTTTCCGCTCATTAACGATAAATTCACACTAAGACATACGTCTGATACACGAAGAACATCATTTGTTAATAATTTGCACTTATTTCACCCTAATTTTGCACTATCAGGATTGATACTATGAGTCTAATAAAATCTCCGACCCTCTTCGGACAATGTCTCTCCGAATTCCTGGGTACAGCACTGCTGGTCTTCTTTGGTTTAGGTTGTGTGGCCGCGGTTCGTATTGCCGGCGCACAACTGGGATTATGGGAGGTCAGTGTCATCTGGGGTCTGGGCGTGGCACTGGCGGTGTATCTGACCGCCGGGATCTCAGGCGCACATCTCAACCCGGCCGTCACACTCGCACTCTGGCTGTTTGCCTGCTTTGACCGCCGCAAAGTGGTTCCGTATATCGCGGCACAATTTCTCGGCGGTTTTGCCGCTGCGGCACTGGTTTATGCCATGTATTACAATGTGTTCCTCGATTATGACCAGGTGCATCATATTGTGCGCGGATCACAGGAAAGCCTCTTTACCGCCGGTGTTTTTTCCACCTATCCGGCAGCCCCTGTCAGCGTGGGTCAGGCCTTCTTTATTGAAGTGGTGATTGCCGCTATCCTGGTCTGCCTTATCCTGGCACTGACTGATGACGGCAACGGTGCGCCGCGCGGCCCGCTGGCTCCGCTGCTGATTGGTCTGCTGATTGCGGTTATCGGCGGCTCCTTCGGCCCGCTGACCGGCTTCGCCCTTAACCCTGCCCGTGACTTCGGCCCGAAAGTCGTTGCATACCTCGCAGGCTGGGGAGATATTGCCTTCACCGGCGGGCGTGATATTCCGTATTTCCTGGTACCGATGTTTGCGCCGGTCGTCGGCGGGTTACTGGGTGCGTTTGGTTACCGCAAGCTGATCGGCCGTCATCTGCCGTGTGAAGTGTGTGACGTCAGGGAAGAAAAGTAATACCACAGCGAATCGCGTACTCTAACGTTATCGCGTGTTTGTTCACTCAGAAATAAAACAGGTTCAATTATGACAACAGAAACAATCACCCGTGAGAAAAAGTATATCGTCGCGCTGGATCAGGGAACCACCAGTTCACGGGCGGTACTTTTTGATCGTGATGCCAATATTGTCGATATCGCGCAGCGCGAATTCACTCAAATCTATCCGAAACCGGGCTGGGTGGAGCATGACCCGATGGAAATCTGGGCGACACAAAGCTCCGTTTTAACGGAAGTGCTCGCCAAAACTGACGTGCATCCGGACGAAGTCGCCGCTATCGGTATCACCAACCAGCGCGAAACCACCATTGTCTGGGAAAAAGAGAGCGGCAAACCGGTTTACAATGCGATTGTCTGGCAGTGCCGCCGGACATCGGATTACTGCACCAGCCTCAAACAGAATGAAGAGATGGTCCGCTATATCCGCGAAAATACCGGACTGGTGATTGACCCGTATTTCTCCGGCACCAAAGTGAAGTGGATCCTCGATAATGTCGAAGGTGCGCGGGAAAAAGCAGAGAAAGGGGAATTACTGTTCGGGACTGTCGATACCTGGCTGGTCTGGCGTATGACCCAGGGTCGTGTGCACGTCACCGATCACACCAACGCCTCACGCACCATGCTGTATAACATCCGCTCGCTGGAGTGGGATCAGAAAATCCTCGACCTGTTCGGCATCCCGCGCGCCATGCTGCCGGAAGTGAAAGCATCATCGGAGATCTACGGCAAAACCAACATCGGCGGGAAAGGCGGCACACGAATTCCTATCGCCGGTATTGCCGGTGACCAGCAGGCGGCGCTGTTCGGCCAGATGTGTGTTCAGCCGGGCATGGTGAAAAACACCTACGGTACCGGCTGCTTCCTGCTGATGAACACCGGCAAGGAAGCGGTGCTGTCTGAACACGGCCTGCTGACCACCATCGCCTGCGGCCCGCGCGGTGAAGTGAATTATGCCCTTGAGGGTGCGGTATTTGTCGCCGGAGCCTCCATTCAGTGGCTGCGCGATGAGATGAAAATCATTGCTGATGCCACGGACTCCGAATACTTCGCCACTAAAGTCAAAGACAGCAACGGTGTGTATGTGGTTCCCGCTTTCACCGGCCTGGGTGCTCCCTACTGGGACCCGTATGCACGCGGTGCGATTTTCGGCCTGACACGGGGTGTGAACAGCAATCACCTGATCCGCGCCACCCTGGAATCTATCGCCTATCAGACCCGCGACGTACTGGAGGCGATGCAGGCTGATGCCGGAACCCGTCTGAAAGCCCTGCGTGTGGATGGTGGTGCGGTGGCAAACAATTTCCTGATGCAGTTCCAGTCCGATATTCTGGGCACATCCGTGGAACGCCCGCTGATCCGCGAAAGTACCGCGCTGGGTGCCGCATTGCTGGCCGGGTTATCCACCGGATTCTGGCAGGACCCCGGGGAAATCAAAGCTAAATCCACCATTGAGAAAACGTTCCGGCCGGGAATTGAAACAACAGAACGGAATGTCCGCTACAGCGGATGGAAAAAAGCCGTTGCCCGCGCACAGGACTGGGAAGACCACAACTAATTCCCTTTCTGTTTTCATCTCTCTGCCGCCGGTTAACACCGGCGGTTTTTTATGCGCGAAAACAATAGACGGAGACAGAATAAAACCCCGCCTCACCCAGTAAAAGTACATACCGGCAGACTAAATTCCCTGATATCCGTCAGAGATCACAAAAAACGACCAACTGTAATCAGTATGTAACAAGTTGTGCTGACATTCACAGTAATAACGAATTAAAACGAATATTATATGAGCGAAAAGGAAAACGCATGAAGGAAACCACTATCATTCCGGTAAACTTCATCACCGCATACTGACAAATACTTAGCGAAGGAGATGTCTATGCTAAGCCTGTTTAAACCCGCGCCGCATATTCAGCGGCTCAGTGCTGACCAAATTGATCCGGTATACCGCCGTCTGCGCTGGCAAATCTTTATGGGTATCTTTTTCGGCTATGCCGCTTATTATCTGGTCCGGAAAAATTTCGCCCTTGCCTTCCCCAATCTGATGGAGCAAGGGTTCTCCAGAGGTGAACTGGGTACAGCATTGTCTGCGATCTCCATTGCTTATGGTCTTTCCAAATTTATCATGGGATCGTTTTCTGACCGGGCTAACCCACGCTATTTTCTCCCGACCGGGCTTATCCTTGCCTCGGCTGTCATGCTTATCATGGGCTTTTGCGACTGGGCAACCTCTTCCGTCTGGGTTATGGCTATCCTGCTGTTTCTCTGCGGATGGTTCCAGGGGATGGGCTGGCCGCCGTGCGGACGTACCATGGTTCACTGGTGGTCACAAAAAGAGCGCGGCGGGATTGTGTCCGTCTGGAACTGCGCCCATAACGTCGGCGGCGGCTTACCGCCAATGCTGATGCTGCTGGGGATGTATTGGTTCGGTGACTGGAAAGCGGCGTTTTATATGCCGGCATTTGCGGCCATTCTGGTGGCACTTATCGCATTTGCCCTGATGCGGGACACCCCGCAATCCTGTGGCCTGCCGCCAATCGAAGAATACAAAAACGACTATCCTGATGATTACACAGAGAACAGCGAAGTTGAACTGACGGCAAAACAGATCGGTAAT
>NZ_NRQY01000001.1:2523577-2553850 GCF_003996855.1 Morganella morganii
CACATCAATCGGTACTGCATGCGCAGGCATAGTCATTCTCCTTCAAAAAAGTAAGCGACAACTATGCTGACACAGGGGGAGAATAGGCGTTCACGTTGCGCCGGAATACGCATTTTTTTCTCATGTTTGTTGGGCAAAAGTCACAGAGTGAGATAAAGACATCAATGTCAGCATTAACCTTTTCAATAATTAGTACGGTAACCACCGTACTGATGCTTAATAAGCTATGTTTTGTCTGGGCGAAAACAGAAAGGGCGAAAACAGAAAGACAAGCGTGTGCAACAGCCTCCCGCAGAGCCAGGCAGGCAGAGCCAGGCAAATAGCAATTGGTTGTTATTTAAGCTATAGTGACGGAGAGACCTAACACAATATAGGGTGGGATTATGAGCCAAACACAAAACCAGCAAGCCTACCAACGTGGCATTCGGATAGCACGTATGTTGAAGCGTCTTAAAAGCACGATTTTGAGATGGGATACATTCTGTGTGTCTAAAACTCGTAAGTACAAGCTTTCTGGCTGGATTGGGCATGTTCCTATTGCCGTTGCGTTTCTAGGTTCAGTCACAGCCGCCTTGTTAGGAGGGATTATCATTGCAGGCAGCTTGCTCTTCATTTGGGCTATAGCTTTCATTCTTCAGAATATAAACACGTCTAATGAGAATATATTTGATGATGATAGAGATTCTGGACCATCAATCAGGCATGGTAATGACGGGTACGGCTACTACACTAATTCTGATGACCTCACTTCAGAGCGATTAGACTAAGCAAGAGTTAGGGAGAGCATTTTAGCCGTTCTCCCCGTACCCATGGATATTATAATTTTACCGATTTTTTAAGCGTATTAACTGCATCACCACCAGTCTCTTGAGCTTTAGAAACGCCAGTTCTTAGTGCGCTACCAACGGCTTGACCGACACTAATCCCTGCCCATGATAATGCTCCAACCCACACAGCTGGCAGCACCAAGAACATACACCCCATCACCAGGTTCATGATCAAGTCGTCAGAACTATTCTGAAAGCCAGCCACGTTCCATCGGCTATGCGTATCGGAGCCATATAGTGCTTCCAACAGCCAGCTGTCCAGCCACCGCGCCAGCTCCCACCAGAACGTCAGGAAGTTCAGCGCAAACACCACAAACGTCACGGTGATCACCGTCTTGTACTCGTAGGCTGCGAAAGCCAGTATGAGGGGCACCATGATGTACACAGCCATCAACAGCACCGCCTGTACCATCGGCAACGCCTGACGCATCGCGTCAAATGCCGGATATGCCGCCAGACTCCCCAGCGCAGTCCCGCTCATCGAGGCAATACGGTTAACCGAGTTGTCCAGGGTAAAGTCAGCGTTGCCGCCATAGCCGGCATAAGCCCGTCCGCCCTGAGAGACGGTCAGGTTATCCGGGCTGACCAGACGACGCACCACCGCCTCTTTATAGTCCGCATCCGGTTGCCCCATCATCTTCAGCGCGGCGGACATCCGCAGCATTACACCCGGGTCTACCTGTTTCACCACCCGGGCTTCTAACCCCGTCTCGCCGGCTGACCACCACTCGCTGCAGGTTGGATACCCGCCCCGACCGGTGTTTGGCCGGCCACTGTCCCGCACCTCACTCCACGGGAAGCTGGCACGTGGCGTTTTCGACTGCAGATTGTTGTAGTACCCGCCATTCAGGAAGGTCTTCGACCCCAGCCACTCGATATCACGCAGCGTGGCCTTGTCCGTCGTCTGCCCCTGGTCGCGGTTTTGCCAGGTATACAGCGCCAGCGCATAGCAGTCGTTGGTGAAGTCCTGCAACTCCTTCGCCAGCCCCGAGTTGTTGACCCGACTGTGCTGGACCTCAAAGCGTACCTGCCGCAGATCCGGCCGGCACGGAATGGTGGCCACGGCCGCCGACGTGATCCCCTTCGACAGCTTATGCACCACCAACCACCACACCGGCACCTTCGCTGTTTGGCCGTTCATGCTCGACATGATGTTAGCGTATCCGGTTTCATCCGGCTTTTTCGGTGTCCAGGTACCGCAGGTCGCCGCCCGGCGGCTGTCATACTTGATGGTATCCAGGCTGACATTCATCAGAGGCAGGCAGCAGGCAAGCATCACGAAAAACGCGCCGTAGAGCAGGTTCTCGATGCGCGGCAGGGACAACATCCCTTTGTTGCCCTCATCCTCACCTTCCTCCCGGACCTTCAGCCAGATGGCCGCCACCTTGAACAGCAGCGACAGCACAAACAGCCCCGTACTGACCAGCAGTTCCCACAGGCCGTTGCTAATCAGCCAGCCGAGCAGTGTCAGGAAATACTCCAGATAGCTGTTGGTCATCATAACATCAGCCCTCCGCCAAAGAGGCTGTATTCACATGCCAGAGCAAATACCGCGCAGGCGATGGCCATGCGCTTGAGGGGTTGCCGGTATTCCGGTTTGCAGCCCGGCGCGTGCCAGATTTTCCAGAACCCCCAAGCCAGCACGGCGTAAAGCGCCAGGCGCCAACTCAGCCAGCCATAACGGGTGCTGTGCACCCAGTCACGCAGCGCGACACTCTCTCCCGGGTGATTGACACCCCAGTGGGCCATGCCCAGCGCCACTATCATCGCAATCACAAGCATGCCCAGCATCTACAGGACACGCTTTGTCCGGTGACCGAACCGGCCGCCCCTGCGGGGCGACACACCTTGTTTCTCTGTTCCAGTCATTGATTCATCCTCACGATTACTGATCGCTTTCCGGCACGGCCAGCTGGTTGAACCTGGTGTCCGGGCTGTCAACCGACTGACGCTGCGGGTTGGTTTCCGCCCGGTTGTTCTCGCGATCGATGATGGTCAGCACCGCGTTACGGGAAATCTCACGCTTCATCTCCATCTCGTTCTTCAGCGCCGTGATCTCACGGTCCAGCGCCTCGATACGCCGAACGCCCTCTTCCATCGCCATTTTCTGGACAGCGGCATTGGGCTCTGACATCCCGGTGGTGACCATACGGCGCATGATAAAAGCGGTTTCAATGGTGTCCGCCATCGCCAGCTCGCTGGCCAGGCGCCCGACCAGAGCAGCATTATCCGGGTCGCGCTGCAGTGCCCTGATAACGCCGGCAGTCACCGCCAGGCTGCCCGTTTTGAGTTTGGCCAGGTTGGCCGAAGTGGGTTTCTCTGCCCCGTTGACCAGTTTGGCCAACTGCTCGTTATTCTCCTTCGTCGCCTCTTCCAGCATCGGTGCAAAGCCGGTGCCGGCCACGGTACTGCCTGGCTGCTCACTGCCTTCACCACTGGTGCATTGCGCCGCATCTTTACAGGTACGCAGGGAGGAATCCCCCAACACCTTCACCACTGCAGCGGCCGCTTCTTCGCTGCTGGCATATTTGGCACAGGCACCGCCGGTGCAGCTGCTGCCGGATACGCTGGAGGTACTGGTGACCGGCAACGCATTCATCATGTTGTAGCCGGCCGCCGCCAGGTCGTACGTTGGCTTGATTGCCGACTGACCGGCGCCACCTCGCTTTTGACCGCCGATCCAGGTCTGGCCGGATTGCCCGGTCACTTTCTCCGTGGCATTCATCGACCGCACCGCATCGGCATCCCCGTTATTGATCAAGCTTTTGGCTTCCTCCATTGCAGCAGCCTGACTCCAGCCACCGGAGTCCGCCATGTCCATCATCCGCCTGGAGAGGTTTTGGCAGTTCAGTTGCGCCTTGTCGAACGCGATACCGCCCTGCAGCACCCCGTTGGTCAGCATTTCATACAACCCCGGGTTTGCACGCTGGATAGCCATCGCCGGCAGACTGGCCACCGCACCGGTAGCCCCCTGGATAACGCTGCCCATCAGGTTCTTGAAGCCGTCGGTGACACCATTGAGCTGATTACCGATCGTCGTCTTCAGGTCAAAGTTGCCGCACATCAAATCCGAGCTCCAGCCCAGGTTCATACCCAGCCGCTGCATGTTGCCGCGCGTCGCCGGCTGTGAAATCACCGAGCCGCCGCCCAGGGAGTAAAACAGCTTGTCCGAGACTGCGCCGCTGGCGCTCTTCCCGTACCCCACATTGCTGTCATTCACCTGGGGCAACGAAATGCCAAACAGGGTGCCATTATCGTCATTGTTGTCAGCGTGTGCGTTCACGCCGGCCAGCGCCAGGCTGCCGACAATCAGCAGAGACAGCAGGCTGCGCCGTCCCCAGAGAGATTTATTCATCGTGTTATTCATCGTGTTATTCATCGTTCATGCCTCAAAAATCCGTGCTGTAGAGGAAACGCTGCCCGCGGCGCTGGCAGCAGCTGTAGGGTTGCCACAAGGCAAAGGCAGCGTTTGCATCCGCGGCCGGCGGATGGTCGCCGTCCGGAAACACGGCGCAGGACTGGCTGAGCTGCGGCGCCAGACGTTGCCATTTATGGTTACTGGTTCCGGTATTTTCCTGAACGGCACCGGGTGGCCAGTACCCTTCCGAGCGCTGGCCCATTAGGAGCTGATAGACATGGGGCTGGCCTGAACGGGTGATGATGTCCGCCACCCGCTGCGCCACCAGGGTGCCGGCCTTGTCGTCATCAACCTGGGTCACAAACCCCGATCGGGGATAGACGTTGCCCCACATATTCGCGGCCGCCTGACTGCCGACCTCACGTTGGCCAGGCACCAATGCTTCGGGATAAAGGGATTCAGGCATACCGGTACGCCATGCCAGGCTGTCCAGCGTGCTGAGGAAATACGGCACAAAAGGGGTCGCCGCGCTGCGGCATGAGTAGCCGGCAATGCTACCGCCAATCAGGGACGTCCCCGGATGGCCAATGGCATCGGCATACTTGAAGTGGAGGTTAGTTTTACGTTGTCCGGGCGTTTTCAACTCGTTGTTTCCGCCGCCGGCGGACAGGCCACTCAACGCGCTGGTAATACTGCTTTCCAGGCCGGCTCACCATCGACATTTCACTCCAGGGATTACCTCCCTGGGTGTTATACGCTGATACCACGGCTTCCGGGATAAAGTGAGTGACCTTGACGGAGGTCCGCACCTTGCAGCCAAACGGCGTACACAGCAACCAGTAGCAAATGCCGCTGACGCGCCAGCTGATGCAGGCCTGCGACACGGCACTGGCAACAATCTGCGTGCTGTTGAGCGCGGCGTTCGCCGCCGGCACGCTGGCGGCAGACAGCATAATGACCACACTGAGGGATTTGAGGGTAAGGCGAGGTTGCCCCGCAGGCACACCATACAAAGGGGTTCGCTGCATATCACTGCCCCCTCGATGATTGGACGCGCAGTGCCACTGCCTTGGCTAAGTCAGCCGTGCCATACACCACTTCCTTGTCGTCAAACACGACGGCTGGCACTTTTTTGACGCCCAGTTCCCAGGCTCGCACCACCGCACGGTAGACAGTGGCCAGTTCCTGTTCGTGGGCCAGCCATTGCGGTGACTGCAGTACGGCCCTGGCCTGGCGTTCGGCTTCATCCGGATTCGACGACAGCTCACCAAACATCTGCGCCTGCAGTTGCTCTGGGCCATCGAGATAAATAACAGATACCGAAGCATCATTGTTGCTCGGGGGATGGTGAGAATCGGTATAAAGTACCGTGCCGGCAAGCACCGATGCCGGCATCAGCAGAGGGAACAACGTCAGCAACATGCTGATTTTCATGGTCTGCACTCCTGCGTGGATAGGATCCACACAGGGTGCTACGGGGAGTTCAGGAAGGCAGCAAAGAAGTCTTTATTGGATTGCGAAAATTTCCACAACGCTGGGCCAGCGCTGTAAGAATGTATGCAAACGAGTAAACCTTGTTATATGCTTTTGGTCGAAGCTGTCACAGATCGTTAATGAGGATACGAATGGATATTTCACTGTTTACAGGACAACGGACTAACGCCTAGTCGGCTACCATGATTAATCTGGAAGCCCGAAAACTCATTGTTTCACCACTATGAACAGGGAAATTCAGCAGCGACATCGAATCGCTCAACGCCTCGCTGCGCCGGAATACGCAATCCACTAGGTTGTTGTTTCAATAGGGTTCTCAATCAGATTCTCAACCAACGTTTCCACGGTTGTATAGAGATCAACATCCGTGTTTGGCGCATGAATAGATACTACTAAGCTATATTTTGCTTCAGAATCATACCGTTGCAATGTCCCTCTAGTTCTCCACCAACCTTGCGCAGGATAAACTGCTAGGTAGCCGCAGTTCGCCAGTTCTGCCGCAGGGCCTCGCCAAATGTCCTGATGCAGTGAACCCTTATGCCTCTGTGTTGCGCCTAATAACCAGTTATCATCATTACCGGCAGCGCTATGATCGTTTTCTTCTGATTCGGCGGCAGCATTGATTCGCGTTTTAAACTCTTCTAATGACTCGGTTTGCCGTTTCATTGCAAAACGCAAGCGATGAGAGGGATAGTGATATTTCGATGCACTACCGCGTGCAGAAGGATTAGGCTCGATGAAGTAGGAGAGCGTGACGTGGAGTTCTATCTGTGTATTCTGTAGCTCCTGAAGCTGTTCCAGTGGCCAAGGTAATGTATGTAAATTAAGGTCGCGCGTTTTAATACCGGTTGCCGTTTTATGATATGGATACAGGCTATCTTCAGCTATCAGCGACAGACTGTTTTTCACACTCCACAGCGCCCTCTCAGCATCAGGTGAACCCCAGCCACAATGGCGGATAAGCTGCGCGAAACTGCTTTTATTGCAGGCTGGATACATCCGCAACATAGCGGGCGTCCATTGTGCGGAATGAATGATTAATGCACGGATCGTTTCAGGGCGAAGAACAGGGTATTGTGCCATTAACTGCGCAGCCATTCTAGCACATAGTGCAGAGGCTGCGCTGGTTGCATTGGTTGTCCAGAACTGGCGGTGGGATGACGCACTGGTTGTCAGCAATTCTAAGCTGGCAAAATTATCGACAAATTCAGTATTGGATGCAGCATTACCGCCTTCAAAAACAACATCGGGCTTGAAGGGCCAGACCGAGTCCCACCCGATTGATGTGGTGGTGAAAGGGCTGAGTGCGCCTTGTTCAGCAACTGGGGTAAACTCGGGTTCATCGAGCTCAGTCTTGTCGGTAAATGCACCTACGGTTATAGCGTTCCATGACTGGCCCGGATCATGGATTTGATTGACTGAAAGACTGGCAGGATAGTTTCTCCAATGATCCCGATCATTGATGTTCCCAGCTGAAAGCACAAAAAGTCGGGGAAAGGGATTGTCGGCCAATGCATCTACGGCAAGCGAATCAACCATCGATGACCATGCCGAAGGGCGACCAAAATCTCGATAGGCCGTGGCGGTCACTGCAGAACTAAAAATTCGTCTGCGTTGCCCATTTAAAATTTCGGGGCGTGTTACAGCAGAACTAAACAAATAAGCGTGTTGTTGCGCGTCACCGGCATTAGCCCCATGATTCGGGGTGAGTTTGACTGACTCCAAGCGATGGCCTATTTCAATGGCCTCAGTGGAGGCCATTGCGTCAAACATATCGCCATAAATGGCGATACCGGCTAAACCTGTGCCATGATTAGCCGTGTCATTTTTACCCCAGGCATCGTTTACCGTATGCACGTCTTGTTGGTGCAGTACTGGCGCAAGCATTGCGTGTCCACGGTTAACGCCAGAATCCAGTAAACAAATATAGGGTACGTTTTCTTCACTTGAAGGAACTCGCAGGCGTTGTCGCGCGTTATCAACCCAAAGCTGTTGATCTGCCGCTGGTAATCCTTCGAAAAACTCAGCAGTGTCTTTTGCTCGCCTTAATTCTGCTACGCAGTTTAAAACTAATCTGGCCTGAGCAAACTGGCTCTGTGAACCAAACATCCAGGTGATCGTGCGTTCAGGAAAATCGACTTTATGTTCACTGACATGGCATCCAGTTGCATGGCTAATTCGATGAAAGTCAGCAACAACAGCGTTTCTGTTGCCCCTGACCGGAAGCCAAACTTCCCACCAGAATGCTTCATCTAGATCGTCAGGTAATAAGCGTAAATCGTCAGTCCAAAGTGATTTGATTCCGGCAAGTCGTATTGTCGAGAGTGTATTTATGAGCGATTTATGGTCTGCAGGAACACCATCAGCGCGACGTTTTTCGGTTAAATAGTCATAAATATAATTTTCAAAGTGGGTAATTTTTCCATCAGGGATATACACATTGGCTGAGGTTATTCCATCTTCCTGATGAATGCTCAGTAATTCAATGTGTTTGGTTTTATCCCTGCCTTTTTCATTCCTGAGACTTTCAAAAGCCAGTGCAACGTCAGGTTGCCCCACGAACTCAACCTGAACACCGATACCGCTTATTAAAGCGAGATTAGCCTGCCCTTCACGAGCTCGTGCTACAATCGCTTTAACCTGTTGCAACTGTAAGTTCAGCGCTTGTCCGTGCGCTTGTCGATCTCGTTCAGGCAGAGTACTGGAGGTACCGCCCCCCAGGGAATGTGCTGTATAAGGTTGGGTAGTAGACGTTTTCGGAAGAGTGAGATGAAGCCTTTTATTGTTGGTTTGTTCCGTCATGGTTCAACTTATTTTTTTTCGTTAATTGATAGCTTACTACTGATTAAACGACGTTCTTCTAAGGCTTGTTTTAGAAGATTGATATCGACCTGTAAATAATTGCTCATGATGGCATCTTTTATTGACTCGTCGACAGCTCTACAAATTTCAGCATAGCTTAAGCCAACGACCTGTTTTTCTAATCCGTTTTTTCGGAATGGCTTAGGTGCGAATGCCCCTAAGCGGGACTTTATCAAAGCAAGTGCTTGCTCTAACGTTGGCAGATGATATTCAATCACATCATCAAAGCGTCTGAATAACGCGTAATCCAGTATTTCCGGGTGGTTAGTCGCAGCAATGATGATACTGTTTGAGGTGTCTTGCTCAATCATTTGCAGAAAGCTATTCAACACGCGGCGAATCTCACCAACATCGTTTGCAAGGCTGCGCTGAGAGCCGATGGCATCAAATTCATCAAAAAAATAGACGCCGCGAATATCGGCGATGGCATCAAATACCTGACGCAATTTGGCGGCTGTTTCGCCCATGAATTTTGTAATCAAAGCGTCGAAACGTACCTGAAACAAAGGGATACCCAGCTCACCGGCCAGTGCTGATGCCGTCATGGTTTTTCCTGTCCCTGGGGGACCTACCAGCAACACTTTTCGTCTGGGTGAGAGGCCGTGCTCTTTGATTCGGGACATCATTCTCTGTTCGCGGACGAGGCGCTGAAGCTGAGAATGAGCCTGTTCATCAAGGGCAACGTCAGACAACCGATATTCTGGCTGACTTACACTCAACAAATTACCGAGTTCGGTGCGATTCTTTACGGCGCTGGATAATGGAACCAACTTACCACTTTTGTCATTAGTCAGTTTTGCTTTTGCTTTATCGAGAAGATTCAAAAGCTCTTCAGCTAACCGCCCGTGGCCTTGTTTTGCTTCATGCGCAGCAACCTGCATAGCCACTGAATAAAAATGGCTATCATCGCGACTAATGTACGATTTGATAAGTGCCTTAAGTTGCTCTGCGCTTGCCACGTGAGTAATCCCGCTTTTGTGTGCCTGAAGTTAACTTACATATACATGAGAGTTTAGCAATTATGCAAAGGTATAGTAAACGTAATTAATTGCCCCTAAACCGCTCGCACAGGTCACTTAGATGGAGTAACAGATACACCACATCCGCCGCATCCGGTACGGTGACATACCAGCGCGGGTGGTCATACTCCCCCGGCAGGGGCCACAACGTACTGCCAGTCACCGTGATCAGCACATCGATGCAACGCCCCAGTCGGCCCTCGAGATGCAGCGCCACGCTGGTACGACTCCCGATGCGATGCGGGTGGGCGGTAAGTCGAACCGGCCCCAACAGCCGATCGCGGATAGCCGTACAGAACGTCTCAAGCGCCAGCGCATCCGTTTCGCTTAAGGTGGCCACGCCCTGCGGGGGGAGGGTAAACAACGCCGGTTCACGACAAACCAGGCCCGGTTGTCGAACAACAGGTTCAGGGTATTTCAGGGTCATCATGCTACCGCTGCCTCCCCGTTCGCCGCCAGGCCACGCAGGCGGTCAAGCTTTTGCGCCACCTTGCGAGCCGCCTCGAGCTCGCTGCAACCAAATTCCTGCATCAGTGCGCGGCGTTCGGCCTTCTCTTCTTTCTCCGTCATCCCCAGCGCCAGGTACAGGCTCGGCGGTACTGCACGGAACAGCGCCTCGAGTTTTTTCGACAGCACCACGCCTTCGGTATAGCAGCCGGACAGCTTGCTGGCCGACAGCAGCACCGCTTTTTGCTCCTCGGTCAGGGCTTTGAAACGGGCAATGTCGTTGACCTCCTCCGGCGGCATGGTCAGACAGACCCACCACTCCGCCATATTCAGCATCTTTTCGGCAATGTCCGGGAAGTCTTTCAGGTTCTGTGTGGCCAGCCACAGCCAGGCCCCGAGTTTACGCCACATCTTGACGATTTTGGTCATGTACGGCGCCAGCAGCGGGTTCACCGTCACAATGTGCGCCTCATCCACCGCGAACACAATGTCCCGCGCCGAGTACTGGTCTCGTTCGGCAATGTTGTTGATGGTGTTGGTCAGGCTCACCATCGTCAGCGCCATCTGCGCCTCATACCCCTCACGCGCCAGATGCCCCAGGTCAATCAGGGTGACATCCGCCTCTGGCCACAGGCTACCTTCGCGGTTAAACAGCTCCGCCTCGAAGCTGCCGGCCTGGGTAAACATGCCCAGCGCTTCCGCCATTTCGGCCGCTTTCGCCCGACGCTGTGGATTGCGCTTTTCGTTGGCCGTGTCGTTGGAAATCGTGTACAAGGCGTTCTGCAAATCAGACGGTAGCATCTGGCGCTGCTCGTCAAAGGAGCTCTTCGCCGCCATCAGCAAGGCTTCACGGATCATTGCCCGGTCAGCCCGTTTTAACTCCGCTTCTTCCTTCTGGCCACCGCCGGTGATCATCATGCGGGCCGAGATCTCCATTTCACCCAGGTAATCGCGTTTATCCTCATCTTCGTCATCTGCATCGATATCGCGCAACTCACTTTCATCCAGTTCCAGTGAGCTCAGTTCTTCGATAAGCTTATGCGCGAAAGAGAACGGCGGCAGAGACACGCCACTGCCCGGTTTGATACTGATTTTATTGACCGTCAGCCCCTGGCTTTCATAGTAATCAGCCAGCAGCCCAAACGAGTTACCTGCCTCAGCAACGAACAGACGTGGGCGATGTACCGCCATGGTTTGCGTCAGCGTGGCACACAACGTCGCAGACTTCCCCGCACCGGTAGGGCCAAAATACAACATATGGGCATTCTGGCTACGGTCATGCTTGTTGAGCGGGTCAACCGTCAGAATATCGCCACCGCGGTTGAAAAAACTCAAGCCTGGATTGCCCGTTCCCGTTTCACGCCCGGTCACCGGTAACAAGCTGGCAAGATGCTGTACCCAGGTCAGGCGGGTATACCAGTGTTTCTTGTCCGTCTCTGGGTTAAAACACATCGGTAGCGCCCGCAGATAAGTGTTGAGCGGCGCCACATCAAACTCCGGCCTGACCGGCTGCAGGCCGGCACCGAGCAGCACGTTGGTCAGGTCTACACGTTTGTGATTGAGCGTGGTCAGGTCACCGGCACGCAACAAGAAGGTAATGCCGGCACGGTACAGCTTGTGGCGATTCCCCAGATACTCTTTCACCTGCGCCACGTCCTGACGCACGCGGCCGGACTCGGTATTCTCGCCGACGGCGTTTTTCGACAGCTTGTTGAAGTCACTCTCCAGCGTGTCCTGCGGCTGGACCACAATGGTCATACACAGCATCGTCCCTTCCGGGAACATATCCATCAGCGCGTTGATTTTCTTCTCGCCGCGTTTCATTTCACCGGTGATCGTCCCCGGCTCCGGTGGACGACGCAACTTCTCGACCGGAATGGCGCAATGCGCCTGATTATCGAACCACCACACCCCCTGGTCCGGATCGGACACGGGCGGGGTGAACAGGAGGGTTTCGGCAAAATCGTTCTGCACCGGCATGGCACCTTCCGGCGTGTTACGGCTGTCAAAATAGGCGGCATCGGATCATGATTACCCTTGCCAATCCAGCGATACACCACCATGCGGGTACGGCGTTGCTGCCCGCGCCACAGCTGATCGGTGATCAGCGTATCTTTGAACAGGCCTTCCGGGCGGGCAATACCACGCAAATGGCGCTCGGTTTCTTTCAGCCAGGACTCTGACAGTTGAGAACCCTGCGCATGCGGCTTGATATACCCTCTCAGCCGGTCAAGATACGCATCGACGTTGTTCTCATCTTGGCAAAAGAACTGCACCACCCAGGGATTGTCGTCATGTTCGTCAAACGAGTCCTGCAGCGCGTCTTCCACCGTGTCACGCATCTGCTCCAGGCGATCGTCAGTACGTCCTTCGGTGGCCACCGGCGTAATATCAAAAACGGCCCCGACGGACACCCCATCATCGAGTAAAATACACTGCTCACGGTCGAGAAACTCCGCCCAGGGCAGGTAATCAACGATGGATGGATTGGCGTGATACACCTGCTTCTCATCCTTTACCGTCATCTTGCCAGGGCGCCGTAACGGTTCACGTCCGCAGGCGTCTTGCGCGTCAGGCGCTTTTTATCAAACAGGGAAAATCGCATCAGTAGGCCTCCGTCCGCTCACCCGGCATCGCATACTGCACCTGGCTGTAAAACGGGAACACGGTGCTGTACCCCGGCACCGGTGCGTTACCGTCCGCCAGGTGCGGGAACACGTACATCACCAGGTCAGGGTTCGGCAGCCGTGGGAACTGCTGGCTGATTTCGCTTTCCTGGGTGCGGCTGTAGCTGCGATCGTCCGCCGCTGTCGCCTGACGTTCGTTGTCTGTGAGCGGCCGGCGCAGACTGTCGCGGGCCGCCACCGCATTACGCGCTGAACCGCCGCCGTCTTCACCCTGCCACAATTCCAGCATCGAGCTGTCGCCTGGCGGCAGCATTTCTTCTTTCGACGTCGAACAGCCGGCCAGCGCCATGACGCTGACGATGACAGCAGTGGCCAGGACTCGGTTAAATAGGTTTTTCCGCATGATTATCATTCTCTTATAAGCAAACACAGCAGGAGTAGCACACCCAACCAAAACGCGCTGCAGGACAGCAAGACCAGCACCCAACTCAGTGGGCGACTCATCCTTTCGCATTGACGCCACAGCCACAGCATGCCTTTTCTCCTCTGAATGACGCGTTAATCCAGTCCACCGGTGCTGCCGTCTTCGCCGGGCAGGCTGAAGTCGTAACGCACCTTGCGCCCTTTGGTCTCAAAATCGAGCTCAAGCTGGCGGGTAATGTGCACGGCCAGTTTCTGGCCCGGGGGGACGTAGACGGCGTCGAACATCATGCCGTAGCGTTCTCGCACCCAGTCCGCGGTCTCTTTCATTCCGCCGGACAGGGCTTTGCCCAGCACCGCCTGACCGGCATTACCGGTCATGGTCGAGGTGATGCCATTCACATTGTTTTGCGTGGTGTATTGTCCCTGACTGATCCCCTCACCGGCCGCACTGGCGGCCGACAATGCGGCAATGGTCGGCAGGTAGGTGGAGGCATTGGATTTACGCTCCCCACCGATGCACGGAATGCCGTTGTCATCAGAGATCCAGCCAATACCGGCGGTGGTGCTGACGTCTTTCCCACTGTTGCCGCTAGTGTTATTGCTGTTGGCCTTCATATTGGTGTCAGGATGCGGCAAGGTGCGTACCGTCCCGTCCGCAAAGACGAACGTAATGCTGTTGACCTGGCCACGCACGCACGACAACGTCCAGTCGCCGCTGGCGGTCCCGGAGACAATCGCCCCTTCCACGTCCGGCAGCTCGATACCGTTGGCAGTCAGGTTGTCTTTACCAATCATCAGTTTGAAGGGATAGGGGTCGGTCACCGTGCCGTTGATCGGCACCCGGCCCAGCAGCGCCGTCATGGAGCGACTGCCCATCAGAGTCGAGTTCTCGGGCAGGGTAAACACCGGCTCGGCGTTCTCCTCCGCCCCTTTTTCATTGGTGCGGCCCTTTACCTGTTGCTCATAGGCAGCTTTCTGGCGCGTGATGGCATTGTCCGACAGGAACGACGTCGGGAACTGCGGGCCGTCTTTGGCACTGTTCGGATTGCGCGGGTCAGGTTCTTTCATGTCCTTCGGTCCGACCCACATCAAGCCGTCCTGACCCGGTGCAGCACTTCCCTCACCGGCGCCCATGCCATCGAGCCCCAGACCGAGTGGAATATCACTGTCGCTCTTCGCCTTGTCTTTGTTTCCGGCCAACTGGTCGGTCAGCATCTGGATTTTCCCCATCAGCGTTTGCTGCTCCTGCTGGAGCTGCTGCTGACGTTGCTGCGCCTGTTTCTGGAAGCCGGCCACGGCCTCATTGACCTGGCCGGACACATTGGTATTGCGTTTGCGCAGCGCTTCGTTTTCTTTCAACACCTTGTCGATGTTGCTTTGCAGCTCGGCCTGTTGAGTCCGGGTGGTGCGCAGGGTGCCGACCAGGGTACGCAGCGTGTCTTCCGGGGTATCCCCTTCAACGCCCAGGGCGCGCAGCTCCTCCGGCGACATGTTGGCCAGGACGTTATGCGCCTGCTGGGGCTTCTCCGACGTTTTATCGTCTTTGCAGGCTTTCAGCCCAACCACCACGGCCGCAGTCAGCACACCGAACACAATTACTTTCGGCAGCATGTTGGATTTCACATCAGCCATGGTTTGCCCCCTTCTTCGCCGCTTTTACGGCTTTGCGAACCACTGACGGCTCCGCAACAAACGCCCCGTCCGGGCGACCGGCGGTGACCAGGTACAGCGTGGTGGTGTCCTCCGGGGTTCCCACCGGACCGAGATAGCGGTGCTGGAAGGTCGCCGTCACGAATTGCCTCTGTAGCACCCGCGGATCCAGCGTGATTTTACGGCTGGCGGTGTTCTGCACCTTCAGCGCCACCACGTTGCGGCTGCCAATACCCCAGCCGCCCAGCGGCATGATGACCACCGGTTCTGACGGGTACAGTGTGGTGATGCGTTTCGGCAGGTGCGGGTTGACCGGGTGAATACCCGGCACCGCTTCAACCGTTCGAACCGGGCCATACAGGCTTTGGGCAGCAAAATGCGTCAGGACGACCGGCAACGGCGCGTTGTATCTGATTTCTTTACGCTTCGCCTGGATGCCATCATCCGCCCCGGGTGCCGCGTTGTCTCCCCCTGAAGCCGCAGGCGTGTCGTTACTGCTGTTGACCGACGTCACGTCACCGCTGTAGACAATGCGCACCGGTTCGGCGGAGCCTTTGTCCGATGCCGTCACATCGAGGAGAATAACCTCCCCGTTCTCCACATCCTGCAGTTGCAGACGCGTTGGCGGGAATGCCGCATCGGCTTTCAAATAAACCGCGCCGCCGCTGCTTTGCACCCGCAGCTTGCCGTTCAGCGCCGGCGGGAAGCCGACGCGGACATTTTTATCGGCAAACAGCACCCGCTCCTTGCCGACGGCCAGCGGGATTTGCAACGGGATACGCTCCCATTTCATCAGTTCTTCCGCCTGGGCAACCGGCACGGTGAACGTCGCCGCCAGGGGAAGCACACTCAGGGAAAGCGCCAGAACACGTGCTTTCATCATTGGAATACTCCTTTCTTCTCAGGCGCGGGTTCCGCCGGCGCCGCAGCCAGACGCTGTGGCATGCTGTCGTAACAATCCAGGGCCAGACCAAACTCATTGCGCTCCGGATCCCCTTCTGCGCGCACCACTTTCAGCGGGTAACGTGTCAGTGCGCGTTTCACCGGCTCGCCGGCAAAGGACTCGTCCGCCACCAAGTCAAGGCGCACCACCCAGTTATCACGGCCTTTTACCGTCACCGGGCTCTGGTTATAACGGCCGTTGTAGCCATGCTCGGGAATTTCGAACACCACGCGCGTCCTGCCGGCCAGCTCGCCGCTTTCGCTGCGCTTTTTGGCGTCCGCCTTCAGGAAGCGTGCGCAGGAGTCCGTCAGGTAAGGGGACAGCGCGGCAATTTTGGCCGGGTAATCCGCCTCACCGTTCTTTGGCCAGGCATTGAGCTGTTGGAAAATGTAGAAACCAAAACTGTAAACCGTGGAGGGAGGCACCTCCCACCAGGCGCGGGTAGAGCCGCTGCGCAGGTCGGGGGGATTATGGATAGTCAGGTTGTCCGGCGCCCGCATTCAGCCGATGCTGGCCACCAGAAGGAAAACAACCAGCACACCGCAGGCAACACGCAACGTGAGAATGTGCTGGTCGCGGTTTTTTACCGCATGTCTGAAACGGCTCATCTTGACCTCTTAACAACGCGGCTGCGACGCAACGACCAGCCCTGTTTGTCGATAATCAGGGCGGGATCACCCCACCCCATGCGACGTTTACGCGCCCCGAGGCGCTGCCAGATATAATTCTCCGGTTTACCGCGCTTGAGGCGCGTCAGCCGGCTGCCACCAAACCAAATAACCGCCAGCGGGGTGAGCAGCATGCCGGTAGGGATAACCACCCAACCGGCAAGGAATAGAAACGGCAGCGACACGAGCAGACCCAGCCCCACACCGGCCAGCACCGCCAACCCCATCTCCGGGGTGGTAAACCCCCGGAAGACGACAGGTTCGGCGTTGAGGCGGTCGGGTAAAAATCGGATAGTCTGCATGGCGGGCGACCTTAGAACAGGATTTCAGCGGACTTGCCAACCAGCCAGATAACCGCCACGACCAGCACAATGCCGACCACGACAATGGCACCGAACTTGGCCCACACGGCCTTCCCTTCCCGTACCTCATGGAACGTCGAGACCGCGGCATTGGCCACCACGATAAAGGCCACTGCGGCCAACACCAGGCCGACCAGCACAATCCCGTCCTGCAGATAGCCTTTGAGCGTATCCATCAGGCCACCGCCGCCACCGGAGGATGGGGGTTCAACGCTTGGCAGAGCAGCCTGTGCGGGTTGACTGGCGGCATAAGCCAGAGACGTCGCCACCGCGACACGCGCAGAGAGATGGCGGAAAAGACGAACGACAGCATTCATAAAACATTCCTTTTGCAGTGTGAAATTAACAACAGGTAAAACCGTCCAGCGTCTTCAGCTGGCAAACATCCAGGTGACGACGAGCAGTAGCAACACGAGCCTGACGGCAAACTGCACCATCGCCGCGTTACGGATCTTTTCGTTGCTCCACCCTTTCCAGATATCGGTCAGCGCCCAGGCTGCCCAGACAAACATCACCGCCAGCAACCCGCCGATGCAAATCAACGACAGGATGTTGGCTTCAACACCGCCACTGGCCGCATTGAAGGCCTGTTCCTGTGCAGCGGTCATGGCCATCAGGGGCGCTCCCGACGGTAATTGCCGGCCACGGCGCTGCCATCTCGAGGCTGCGCACGTGAGGGCTCGAGGTAACGATCAATACCGGCATTGATGGTCTTGAGGTCGGCAGTAGCGCGGGCATAGTCGAAAAAGAAACGGCCACGCTCGGACGAGTCGGCCTGAACGGCGGCAACGCGCGCGCGTTCAAGCGCGGCCTGAATCTGAATCAACATGCGCTGGGCAGACGCCAGCTCATCTTTTTCAGCAGCCTGGGCAGGCAGTGCAGTCAGCAGAGTCAGCCCCAGCAAACAGCCGGCGCCGAGACCGCGAACAACGGAGATAGTCATACACAAGCACTCCTTAACGATTTAGGGTGCTGTCAGGGTGCGATAGATGGGATGGAAGGTCAGCGGATAACTCTTTATGAATTTTTGAAAATTTGTGAGGCTTGTACAGAGGGATATATTGGCAAGACTAGGGCCCTTGATCCTAAAAACAGGTTTTGCAATATTACACTCACACTAAAGGAGAAGGTGCTTATGAATGTCTACAAGGTTGATTTGAAGTCACAAGCGTACTATCCCATTGATATTACAGATTACGAGGAGCGTACAGCACGCAGACCCCCTTGGTATAAAACCAGTGATAACGGCACCCCCCAATATTTTGCCATATGCCCTGCGTGTAGCAATCCAATACAAATCATCGGTTTCTACAAAAAACTGGCCAATACGCCTAACCCCTACGGTAAACATTTTAGCCGTCCCATTCCTGGCGTGGGGATCTATGATCGCGATGCTTATGAATGGTGTCCCTATTCGAAGAAAAATGCAGGTGAGCAAACAGAGCGACCAAAGAGGGAAAAAGGGTACCTTGTTGAGCAAATCCTTAATTTGCTCATTCGTCATTTCGACAAAGTTGCCTATTTCATTAGTAAAGACACGGGCATCTCCATCAATGAAAAAATTGCCAGAAATATGTTACTGCAATTTCGAGATGAAGAAGGTTGGTTGTATGCACGTGCCACATTGATGAATGCACCATGGGCTTTTTTATATATGACTGATAATCAAGACATCATGTATACAAAAATCCTTGATCAACCCCTTGCTGCAACCTTATGTGAGCAGTATCCAGACTACCTGGCGATAAACGAATGGGGGCAGTTGATAAAACATCCAGACTGCAAAGAATACATACACGTCGGCATGTATCAAACAAAACACGCCCACCATGTTCACGATAATGAACTCACCGAAAGCATGGAGTGCGTGTTTACCTTTAAGAAGGGTTATGAGCCTGCCCAGGAAGTTTGCCGCAAAAAAATCACCTTCGATTACAGGTATTTTGCGAATATTATCAACTTTGCCAACTGGGAGGTTAATGAGCGCAACCAAAAACTCCTTACAGTAGCCAAAGACATCCTGGGACCACTGCTCCGCTAGTTCAATTGACGATACCTTGTCTGCAGAAGCTGCCACCATTCCAAAGGCAGAGCGGGAACCTCACCTTCACGCTCTGCAAAGCGCAAGCACGACAACACTGTTTCGAGCGTCATAATAAAATGATGATGCTCGTCCCTCATAACAAAATGTATGTCATGGACATCTTCATTAGGTGAGCATATTTGCTCTACCTCAGCGCTATTTATATCTACAACATTTTTTGCACTTTTTGTCATCATCACTTGCTCCAGCTCATTTCAAGAATGCCAAGAGTGGGAAAATATATCCACCAGGTCAGCATGGAATTCTTTTTGGTTTTATAAAGTTTTTTTATTCCTTTATTTCATACATTTCAGGTCAACTGACGCGCCGCTACGCGGCTTGCCTGCTGACGACAGCGCACAAAAGCCAGTTTTGTACGCCGCCGTCCAGCCCGGATTTCAGGACTACAAATACTTCTTGAATGAGGCTGTGGTCACTGTCACCGCAATACCGAGCAAAATAGCCGCCGGCAACAACAGCAGATTGGGGTATACCGCGGTTGGCCAGGACAGATACAACATGCAGGGGATGTACACTGCCGGCCTTACCATCCGCTTTGCATGGTGGTAGACAAAGCTCGACTCATAGCCGGCACCATAACGCCGAACATCACGCCGCCCCAGGCCTTCCGTCAACGCGACCAGGACCACCAGGATAAACAGCGGGATAGACAGCACCAAAATAGTCGTCCGCACCAGAGTGATGACGGTGACATAGACCGTCGCCACCAGGTACGCTTTGAGCGTGGCGGCCAGCCAACCACTCCAACTGTTCAGCTCCCTGGCTACAGCATTCTGGCTGTGCACCTGCGTGTCATACGCACGTTGGATCCAGTCCAAAAAGCCGCTGTCCACGAAGGTCCATTGATACGCCATCATAATCCAGCGGGTGACGGTCACCGAAGGTTCAGACAGCAGCAGGCTGCGCGTAAACTCCGATGACAGGTACCCCAACTCGGTGTTCATCACGGCTTCACTGTGCGACGCACCCAACTCTGGCCAGAAGAAGGCCATCCCGACATATTCAATCACCAGGCTCACGAACAACGAGGCAAAGAACATCCCGATCAACATCCAGGGCCAGCCCCACAGCACGTTGTATAACAGCCCATGTTTGCGGGGTTGTACGGGCTGCTGAGGCTGATTATTCACCGCTTGTGACATTCAGCCCCCCTTTCATGACCGCATCTGGCATTACTTGGCTTGCTGACCACCAGGATTCACTGGTCCGGTAGTTGCGTTGCATCTCCTCGGCAATCTTCTGCAGGTTGGGTGGCATCAACGCATCATCGCCGTCGCCACTCGGTAAAGGCATCCTGATTTTCCATAATTGCCCACCTTCCAGCAGCGCGAACGCCTGTCCCTTCGGCAGGTTAATCACATCCGCCGGCATCAGCAGCGGCGTTTTCACCGTACCGACGCGATCCTGAGTACTGGACGTGAAATCCTGCCCTTTCTCGACGTCTGCCGTATCGGCGTGCCCCGACACCAGGGTTTTGGTGTAGACATCGACCTCCGGAAGCTGTGTCGTCAGCAACTGCGCAGTCCGGTTCTCGCGCACGCGCAGCATGATCAGGGTATTGAAGTTACCCGTCACCTGGGCCGCCTTGGCGGTACTGCCGATGCGTGCCTCGATGTCCGATTCAGTTTGCGTGTAGGCCGTCACCTGCATACCGGCGCCCCCCCCTTTGTTGATGAGGGGGATAAACTCATCGCCCATGAGCTCGTTAAATTCATCGCAGTGCAGGTTGATCGGCAGTTTGCCATCGGCACGGGTCGGCAACCCGCCATGCATGCCGTGCTTATAGATATGGCCGGCCACGGACACCAAATCAGCAAACATGCTGTTGCCAACGGCAGAGGCGACCACACCGTCCGACAACGCGTCCAGTCCCACATAAACAATGCCGCGCTTGCGGATGACCTGCTCCCAGTCAAATATCGGCCGGGGGTCGTGCATGTCCATGTAGTTCGGCGCCAACAGCTCCGCAGTCTTGCCGGTGGTGAGTTTTTCCAGCAACGGCAGCAGGGAGGCGACGATTTTGTCGAAGTAGGTACGGTCATAACGCACGGCCGAACGCAGGCCATCCAGGATAGGGTCGTACAGCTGCTTGCCGGCCTCCGAGCTCAGGGCCATTTCGACTGCAAATATTTTGACCGCGTTTGGCTGTCCCTGCATATTGCGCGGCACATCCTCCTCCGTCAGCACCTGCAGGTTATTGTCGATTTGCTGCTGCAGTGCCGGCATACGCGTTTCAATCACCTTTTTCGCGTAGGTCTCATACAGTTCACTGATGTTGTTCACATACCGGGTGATCAGGGTGTAGTCCGGGCGCTGCCCCAACGCGACCAGGGCACGCGCGACGATATTGACGAATCGCCAGGCAAACTCACGGAACGCCGCACTGTTGCCCTCCCCGCTTAATTGGCCAGAGATACGGCCAGCCACTTCCGACACGCGCTCGAAACGCCCAACGGCGTTATAGCGTGCCGAAATATCCGGCCAGCCCAGATGGAAAATGAACAGTTCATCCCCGCGGCCGGCACGGTGGGCTTCTGCCCAGACACGCCGCAACAAGTCCGCATCGCCTTTCGGATCAAACACGATAGTGATGTCACCGCGGCGAATATCCTGGGTGATCAGCAACTCGGCGAGACGTGTTTTGCCCACTCGGGTGGTGCCCAGCACCAGGCTGTGCCCTACGCGTTCGCCAAGCGCCATCAAGACATCGAGTTCATTGGGTTCAATACCGTGGATCGCCGGGTTCCCCCCGACCTGTGGCAGCGGCCTGACCGGGTTTAGCGCAGAGTCTTTGCGCAGCAGCTGGGATAACCACGGCAAGGTGTATTCGGTTTTCAGTTCCAGGCGCCGCGCCATCTGGTACATTTTTGGTGGCTGAACATACTTCTCAACCTCTGGACGACGAGTGTCCATCAGGCGCTGGGTGTGCTTTTGCTGCCAGCGAAAACCTCGCCCCAGGAACAGTCGCTGCTGGCTAACCGGGATCTGTCGGCTTTCCATGACATAGCGGGGTAACCGACGCAGATTACGGCGGTAACGGATCACCCGCAGCCCCTGGCGTGCCCGCACCGCGGACAGCACTGCAAATCCGCCGGCAGTGACATAACTCACCGATGGTGCCAGTGCCACAGACCAGGGAGCAACAAAACAAATGCGACCAGCCCACTCCCGATGACGATAATCAGGTGCCGTTCCTTCGCAGAAACCTCAGCAAACGTCTTCGGATAAGGTTTACAGTCCCGTTCTATTACCGGAGGTGCCGTCGGCCCAGCGGATATATCCCATACAGGATCGTCTGGGTGTGGGCACGCACGTATCATCACCATGCCAGCGGGCGCTGTACGGTAACTCTGAGCGGTGGCGGCCATCTGTGATGCCGCCCGCTGCCCACCGTCATCACCGAGTGTTGACATAAAAAACATGAAGCCAAAAATCGCCAGAACCACACCTGGCCAGACCAACAAGACTCTGAATATCGCTGACAAAAAGCGGGTAGCGACCACAACATAATTAGGCCGATGAAACATTTGAGGTACTCCGTTTGGTTACCGTGCTCACAGGCAGAAATGACAGCCACTCCGCATTGCCGGCAAGCAACGCAAGCAACTTCTGGCCACTGACCAGGTGCACGTGGGGATGGTTCTGCAGCAAAGTCCGGCTCAGTTGGCCGGTACGGCCGGTATGAATGAAAAAACCCTGGCAATGGTGATGCCGTAGCAACGCGCCGAAGTTATTGATATGGGACGGCGTGATAGCCCGACAGTAACGCTTGGCCTGGATAAGATATTTTTTGTCACCGATGATGACCTGACCATCCAGACCACCGTCACCGCTGTAGGAAGTATTGCGGATAACCGCGTACCCCTGGCGCTCAAATGCCAGGAGCAGCAGCTCTTCGAAGACATAGGGATTGATTTTGCGCAGGTAGGCCAGACGCTGGCCATCGCCTCCCAGTTGCAGCAGTCGCTGTAGAACGCGGGCGGCCATCACCGCAATAAACAGTCCTATCAACAGGACAGCCAGCACCGGATTCGCCATCAGCGCGATACCGAAATGCTGAGGGGACATCATGGCATGACCTGCTGGGACAAACCGGTATCGGTGATAAGTACCGGGTAATGCGCCAGCTGTAGCCGGCGCGCCAGTTCACTGCCGGAGGCTGGCGCCATCGGCACACCCGGTGCCAGCTCACGCAGCGCCTGCAGTGCAGGCAGGTTGCTGACGTTAACGACGAGACCCGCGGCGTGCAAGGACTTGAGTTGTTCAGCGTGCGCCTGCAGCCAGAGTCAGCTCTCATCGTCATCCCCCACAATAAACAGCGCGCCAATCCCGGGTAACTGCAGCGATCTGTCAGCCACATCACCGGGTGTCAGCTCTGGCGTTGCCACGGGCAACACTGACGCCTCGGCATCAGCGGACGATGCCGGCGCCGGCGGCACGACCGGGGACGATTGCACGCCCTCCTGACGGTTGATACCTTCAAAATACGGCGAAGCATCTTCACCACCGACATCAGCGATCACATTCAGGTTGGCCAGCGCCATGGTGGTCACCAGACTCAGGCCGAACAGCAGAAAATTCATTTTTTTCATGATTATGGGTTCCGTGGTTCAATCCAGGTCAGCGCCGCCGTTTGTGCCGGTAACGCCGTGGGCGTGGAGGTTGAACTGGCCACTTGGGTCGGGGCGGATGCCCTGCCATTCAGGCGTGCCAGCTTGCCGCTCACAATGGATTTATACCGGGCTGCAGGGGCACCGCCGGCAGGGTGGTGGTAACACCCGGCAGCAACCAGCCAGCTCCCGGGATTGCGGTCATAGCATTCCCGCAGGATGGCCGCCGCCGCGTTGAGGTTGGTGTACGGATCAAACGCCGCCCAGGTCGACGTGAAGTGATGGCCATTCCAGCCCAGGTTGACCTGGGCAATCCCGACATCGATGCGCTTGCGAGGATGTGTTTTCAAAAAGCGCTGTAGCGCTTCCCAGGCCTGCAGGCGGCTGGCGTAACGATACCCTTTGCCGGCAACGTTGATAGTCCAGGGCCAGGGTCGCTCAACATCCGGGGCCGGACCGGCCCCACGGGTCACCGAAACAATGCTTTTCGGCGCCATCGAGGTCTCGGCCAGCGCCACCGAATACAGGGAATCCGGTGGAACCCCGTGACGCAGCGCCACCTCCCGATAACCGGAAGGGACCTGTTGGGTGGCAGCATGAACGGTTGCCGCCCCGCCGCAACTCAGGAGGGCGAACAGGGGCAATAGCCCCCGGGTCAGAATGCGGCGAGTGTCCATCCATTTTCCCCTTGCTGCAGTACCACCGGCATCAGGCCGTTGCCGAATTTCATCCAGCGGCCACCGTCATGATTCAACGTGATTTGACGTGCACGTACCTTGTCGATGGGAATGTGATGCGCCCGGGCCCAGTCTCGCAGCAGGCTGTCATTCCCCTTGCTGTCGACCAGGTAAATATCGACCGGCCGGTTATCTGCCAGCACCGCCGCCAGTCGCGCATCACACTGACCGCAGTCCTTCGCTTTCACGAACAGCGCCAGTCGCCCGCCGGTGTCGTGGGCAATACCTGCCGCATTCCCCATGTTCACCGGCAGCACGCCCAGGCGTTGCCAGGCCGCATCGACTTCACGCTGGAACTTGAGTTCTTTCTCCGTGCGGGCAAACTCTTGTTTTACCCACTGGTCTGCGTACTTTTTACGTTCGCCGTCGCTCTGCGCCTCAATACCAAGGGCGGTTAACGGGTCAAGCCCCGGAGATTGGGTCCTGCGGGGGCCATCCATTAACTGCTGGTAACGCTGGTATTCTTCCCCGCTGAGTCCCCACTGCTTGCCCTGCTGCGCCGTTTTGTTGGCCTGGCTCTGCTGAAGCTCACTCAGGGCAGACTGGCTGTTCTCGATGGCCGTCTGTTGCGCCGCCTGTGATAACGGGCTCAGTAGCACCAGGGCAATCACGCTGTATTTCAGTTTCATCACGCTCTCCTTATTGGGCGCTGACGGTCTGCAAACGGCCGTTCACACGAAACGTCGCCTGTCCGTAGCCGGCACTGACCAGGGTCCAGCCGGCGACCGACTCCCCTTCCCCGATTAACCGCACCTGCGATAAATCACTGAATCCCTGCGGCGCCACGGCCGCAAAGGCCGATGTCCCACGCTGTTCCACCCCGATCAGCACGAATGGCGCTTTACGCGCCACACGGGATACCGCATTACGCGGGGAAGCGGTCATCGGCGTAGGTTTGTGCTTTGGGGTGATTTTCGCGGTGGCAGAAGGGGCTGCGGGTACGGCCGTTGATGGCGCCACAATCGGTGAAGGCTTTTCATTCGCTGACTTTTTCACGGATTCAATGCTGTCTTTCAGCGCATTCAGCTCAACCTGTTGCGCCTGCAACTGCTGCTCAAGTTTCTCCGGTAACCCATTGGTTAACGTCAGCGCCCCCACCTGTCGAATGAGCGAATCCTGACGTTCAGCCAAAGTTTTGAGCTGTTTTGCCTGCGTCTGCACCACATCGGCCATAGAGTTCATGCCATCCTGCGGCGCCAGTGCTTTCTGTGCCTGCTCAAGCCGGGCAATACGCTGGTCGATATGCTTGATAGCCCCTGTACCGCCGAGACCTGCAACCAGGACGACAACGACGCCAGCCGTTGCCCCCCAAAAGGTTTGGCTTTGCAGCACCCCTTTTTTGGCCGGTGTCATCGGTACCATTTCTTCATTATGTTCTGTCATTTTTTCAACCACCCGCCGGTTGCCGGTGCCGCGTTAACGGCTTGAGGCGCAATGACCGTCGCCGCAGGACGTGCTGATACCGGATTGCCCGGTGCCACCGTCACTGGTGGCACCGGTGTGGCCGGCAACTGATACCCGTCACGCAGGCTGTGGCAGACAACACGCTGCACGTCGTCGACCTCGAGCTGCCACGCAGGGCCGGCCAACACTTGCAGGGCAGTACGCAAACGCATCGGCCCCAACTGGTACTGCACCGCCGGCAACGCCTGGCGGTACAACACGCCGTTTGCCGGTCCGGTCGCGCACAGGGAATAGCCCGACTGGCGCAGCGCATAGCGCAATGCATCAGCAACCGTTGGTTTGACAGACGCCGGAATACGGATATCGATAATTTGCGAGAGCGGATCACGCTGAACGGCCGCTGGATCAGTGCTGACCAATAAATAACGGTCGTAGCGCACCACCTCCGGCGCCTGCCCGTAGGCATCCGGACTGACCGGCTGAACATTACGGTTGACGGTGACAGACGGCGTAACGGGGGAAATATCACGCTGCTGCAGGGGCTGCTGAGTAATGCACCCGGTCAGCATGAGTGCTGCCAGGGAAGAGACGATAATTGTTTTTTTCATCCGGAAGGTTTCCTGTTCAGTGACAATTGACAGGTGTCACTGTGCGGTTATCGGATGAGGTGCTCAATTAACAACTCTTTATTGCTAATCAAAAAAAACGCCAACCCCAAGGTCAGCGTTTAGTGTCAGATGTTGAGGAACAACATCAGGATAATGAAGGGGTACGGCTAATGCCTTTCGCACCCTTCAACATCAGACTGCTTTGAACGAAAGTAGACTTCATCCGCTGCTTATGATGGTATCCGGAATATACCCGAATGATGTTGTGATCTCCTTTTACATTCATCGATGACCCGCCTATCGTCAGATAGACACGTTGAATGACTATAAATTGTGCATGAAATTCGCTGCTCTGTTATTGTGCCTCCAGTGAATATCGTTTACCGGGATCAGCTTCATTGCTAAACTAAATACGGCATTTTTGCCGTGTTAAGGCATACAAACAGGATTACAAACGTGGCAAGCGCAGACCAACTAAAAGCACTGATTAAATCGCACATAAGTCGCGATGATGGCCACTTTTATTCAGTGGCTATGCAGGTTGCTGCGCATGAAGCCAAGCAAGGTCACGGTCGACTCGCGGAAGAGCTCCTAAGTATGTTGGATAAAGGTAAGGCGAAGCTTGCTGCAGAGAAAGGCGGAAAACTCGTCCCATTATCGAATGCCGCAAAGTCCCGCACCGAACTGGGTAACCTGTTAAGCGTCAGTGAACCCAATGACCGTATCACCGATATGGTACTCAGTGATTCAGCTGAAACGCAGTTAAATCGGCTCGTGCGTGAACAGCGCATGATGACGCGTATACGCGAACATGGTCTTTCTCCCCGTCGTAAAGTTTTGCTAGTAGGGCCCCCGGGGACGGGAAAAACCTTGACTGCTTCCGTGCTCGCGGGCGAGTTGGGTGTGCCGCTGTTCCAGGTTCGTTTTGATGCTCTGATCACCAAATTTATGGGTGAAACAGCCGCCAAGCTTCGTCAGATTTTTGATGCTATGGCTGATATTCGCGGTGTCTATTTCTTCGATGAGTTTGATGCCATTGGCTCACAGCGTGGGCTGGCAAACGACGTAGGCGAGATACGGCGCGTGCTGAACAGTTTTTTACAGATGATTGAGCAGGATAATTCCAATAGCGTTATCGTTGCTGCGACGAACCATCCTGAGATCCTCGATTACGCCCTTTTCAGGCGTTTTGATGACGTCATTGAATATCACCTACCCACCCCGGAACAGGCGATTGAGTTGCTGCGCGCTAGGCTAGGATCCTTTATTCCGAAACCTTTCAGAAAAGTGGGTCTGGGCGAATTACTTACCGGACTCAGCTACGCTGAAATCTGCCGCGCTGCCGATGAGTCGATGAAAGAAGCGCTGATGAGTGATAAACGCTGCGTGGAACTGGCGCAGCTTAAACGTGCTCTGGAAGAACGGCATCAGGTCAGCCAGACGCTGACAAATAATGGAAAATACAAAGCAAATCATGACGGAACCAGCCGCTAACCGACAACGCCACATCATCCTTCCCAATACGTCTATCCACGAACCGTTTACTACGCGGTCAACGGGGGCTGGTTCTTCATCCCTTCCTGACAGAGATCGCCAGCAGCACGGTAGCATGCTTATGGGACATCTACAGCAGATCAGGGCCATAGCCGCGCAGGCGAAGTCGATGCAAAACGCCGCTGGGATCCGGAGTGGGATTGGTATTCAGGTGGAGTTTGTTGGTCAACCTGACGTGGCGCTGGCATTCGAAAGCCTAAACTCTGAAAGGGGTCGCGATCCGGCAAAGCGTATTGAGCTCCTGAGCCTGCACGTTGAGGAAAATATCACCTCAGCGAATGTCTTTATTCCCGATGGAAAAATTGTTCATTTCGAGAACTACCTGAACGATTACCTGACGGACAGACGCCGGGCGGACAATGTTTCTCTCGACAGAAAAGCATTGATAAATACGCTATCGGCGATCCGTCTCTCGACCATCCGCTCTCTCTGGACGGACGAAGCTGATCTTTTGCCGGACGATTTTGAAGAAGCATTCTGGTGGGAGGTGTGGTTACCGGTGCGTGGAAACCGTGCGGCGGTACTTACCGATTTCCATAACGTGATCGCCACCTGTCAGTACCGCGTCAGCGAACATGCGGTTGAGTTTCCTGAGCGGACTGTAACGTGGATGTACGGTTCTCAGAGTGCTTTCTCGCAATCAGTGCTATTGCTTAATTGTGTGGCTGAACTTCGCCGGGCAAAAGATACGGCGGAGTTCTTTTCCAGATCGGAGTTCGCCGAGCAGCGACTCTGGGCTGATGACGCGCTCGCGCGTCTTTTACTGCCAGAAGGGCAAGATGTGCCCTACGTGTGCCTGCTTGATTCCGGACTCAACCGCGCGCATCCGCTGCTCGCACCACTGGTAAATGAAAATGATGTTCATACGGTCAGTGAAGCCTGGGGGACGGATGATCGTGATAATCATGGTACTGGACTTGCCGGTGTTGCCCTATATGGCGACATGTTTGACGCATTGACCGGAACGGATGCGCTGACCATTACTCACCGTCTGGAGTCCGTGAAACTCACGAGTATGCAAGGTGATGGTGGTGCGGGTGGCGCACACGAGCATGCCTACCTCTTCAGCGAAGCGGTCACGCGCCCTGAGATCCTGAACAACCGGCACCGGGTATTCAGCTCCGCAGTGACGGCAACGGACTATCGTGACTTTGGTCGTCCCTCGGCATGGTCAGCAATGGTTGACTCGCTGGCGGCAGATCCCGGAGCAGCGCTGGCTTCTCCACGCCTTTTCGTTCTCTCTGCTGGTAACATTCTTGACCGCAACCACTGGCAGACTTATCCGTCCAGCCTTTCGGTTAACCAGATCCATGATCCAGCGCAAGCGTGGAACGCGCTCACGGTCGGCGCCTGCACACACAAAACTACAATCGATGAAGCTGATTTCCAGCCGCTTGCAGCAGAAGGAGGGTTCAGTCCCTTCACGTCAACCTCTACAATGTGGGACATCACGTGGCCACTGAAGCCGGACGTGGTGTTTGAAGGCGGCAACGCTGCATCAAATGGTGAATTTGCGGATAATTTTGCGAGCCTAGAGCTGCTGACGACTGATGCCTTCCACCATCGCCGGCTGTTCTCCACCACCAATGCTACCAGTGCTGCATCTGCGCTGGCGGCAAGAATGGCGGCGCAGTTGATGGCGCAGTTCCCGAACCTACGACCGGAAACGATCCGCGCACTGATAACGCATTCCGCTCGCTGGACTGACCGGATGCTTAATATGTATCCACCTATTAATCAGGCAGGATATGCCACTCTGATCCGTCACTGTGGATGGGGTATTCCCGATCCCGAGCTTGCCATCTGGAGCAAAAATAATAGTCTCGCGCTGATCGAGGAGAGTAGTCTACTTCCTTATCATCGCACCAAAGATGGGATTAAAACCCGGGAGATGAACCTGCATGCTCTGCCGTGGCCTCAGGATGAACTGCTGGCGCTGCAGAACATAGCGGTGGAAATGCGCGTGACGTTGTCGTATTTCATTGAGCCTAATCCATCCGCCCGGGGCTCAGCCTCGAAGTTCTATTATCCATCGCACCGCCTCCGGTTTGCTATGAAACGTCCAACCGAGAAGCTGGATGAGTTCAGAGTGCGTATTAATGCGGCAGCTGAGGCGGAAGAAGGCGTTTCTGCAGTGTCGGGAAACGATGGCAACTGGCAGCTCGGTTCCCGTCATCGTCACAAGGGCTCACTACATCAGGATATCTGGCGTGGCACCGCCGCTGAACTGGCCAACTGTGGCTACTTAGCTGTTTTTCCAGGACAAGGATGGTGGAAAACCCGCCGAGCGCTGGAGCGCTATGATTCGGAGGCCCGATACAGCCTTATTGTCTCCATTCACGCACCCAGTGTGGATATCGATCTACTGACACCGGTCCGAATCAAGGTCGAGGCGCTGATTGCAAACAGCATTGAGATATCATCCTAAGCGCCCTTTTCCTGCCTGCTTGGTTTTTAACTGGGACGGCTGAATACTGGCTCCCCAGATAAGTTTCACCGTTCCCCAATAAAGAAAAAACCCCTGAATTAACAGGGGCCTGTGTATTTATTCTTTACAAATAACTCTCAGGTAAATC
>NZ_NRQY01000001.1:2556224-2597249 GCF_003996855.1 Morganella morganii
TGAAATGTCGTCGTCAAAATCCATCGGCGCGGCATTCCCACCCGATTGAGCTGGCTGGGGTTGCTGAGCCGGCGTACCGCTGTGCGAAGGTTGTTGAGGTTTTCCCCAACTGCCCTGCCCAGGTTGTCCAGCGTTGACTGGTTGTGAACGCCCCCCCAACATCTGCAGAGTGCCGCCAATGTTAACAACGATTTCAGTGGTGTATTTTTCCACACCGGCCTGATCGGTCCATTTGCGTGTCTGCAGGGAGCCTTCAATGTAAACCTGCGAGCCCTTACGCAAATATTCACCGGCAATTTCGGCAAGCTTGCCGAACAGCACGACACGGTGCCATTCGGTTTTTTCTTTCTGCTCACCGGTCGCCTTATCGCGCCAGCTCTCTGAGGTCGCCAGGGTAATGTTAGCAACAGCCCCCCCCCATTTGGCATGTAACGGACTTCCGGATCCTGGCCGAGATGACCGACAAGTATGACTTTATTTACGCCGCGAGACGCCATAATCGAATCCTCATAGGGAATAGAATTAGAAAGGGAAAAACGCCCCGAAAAATCGAGGCGTAGAGGGCGTTATCAGAAAGAGTTTTCCGCGTATTGTTGCTGTGCGGACCCTTGCTGAGGCGGCGTAGAGTCAGATTTCTCAGCCTGAAAGACCTTCTCCTGACCGATCTTGATCCAATCGACCTTGATAAGGCGGGCTTTAAGGCTGACACGCTGTTCACCGGCATGTTCGCCGCTGTTGAGCGTAAAGATGTCCGGTTTGAGATTGCTGAGCACAAAACCAATCAGGACTTTCTTGTCTTCATCAACCGACTTTTGACAGCGGTTGATCAGGCTGCTGGCTTCTTTACCGGCGACCGTCACATCGAAACGCGTGTAACTGGCGTTATCGGTAGGACCTGAGAGTCCATTGACGACACAGCTGATAAAGGTGCCATTCGGGCCATTAACTTGACGGATGTTGCTGAGGTACCCCATACCCTTGATAGTCAGGTTGAAGTATTCAGTTTTGGTGGAGGCTTGTTGAGTTTGGCTAGACATGATGTTTTCTCCAGGCGTGTAGATTCGGTGACGGAGAAATACACCTTTCCCGACGGGAAAAGTATTTCCCGTCGGGAGCCAGGTATGGGTATACGCCATAGCCTGACAGTCTGATCAGATTGAATAAGCCTTAATCGTTGCGCAAAGTCGCGTTAAGTATCAACGATATCTACTCTCAAAGGCGGGCAGATGTACCACACAGTTAAACTGTGTACTCCCTCTCAGGCTCAGGAAGTGTTCTTTTGTTACCACCCGAAGGCGATCCTCACAGGTAACGGGATCATTAGTGGCTGTCAATTAACAGCAGGGTCACCCGAAAGCGCTCTTCACAGACCCACTGAGCATTGGTGGTTGTCCGAAGACAACAAGTAAGCCTGTTCATTTTTAATTCAGGTGCTGCTGCTGTCAACCTGGAATATCAATTTTGTGAATTGAGAAAACAAAAACGGCACAGTCAAAGACTGCGCCGCGGAGTTTGCACCATAACTGGTAGTAGATCTCATCTGACTTCGAGGAGGGGGTGTAGACTCCTGGCGCGCTTTTCACGAAGTCGCATGCGCTTAATCAATCAACCTGAGTGTGGAAGCCATTGATACGGGCTGAAGCAGAATTGTCCATGCATTAAACTTTCCTGCCATCCGCAGCCACGGGGTGCTCTGCATCAAAGCCCGCCCACATTAGCAAAACTTTCTGCGATAAACATCAGACAATCTCTTACTCCGATCCGGTTGCTTTATTTTTAGCCGGTAATTTTGCTTTATAGCGCTTAGCCTTGCGCCCACCTTTTGCATCGATGTTAATGATGCCCTGGCAAGTGGGGTAATTACTGCAACCCCAGAAAGCGCCACTGCCTTTCTTGCCGGCACGCCGGCGCATCGTCCCGCTACAGGTCGGGCAAGGCGGGGAAGGTGGCGCGGTAAACTTCACGGCTTGCGCCTTTCCTTTCTCCACCAGGTGCCCTGTCCACTGCGCCTGACGGCTCATGAATGTGTCGAGTGTCATCTGGCCCTGGGCAATCTCGTCCAACGCCTGCTCCCACAGCGCCGTCATCCCGGGGTTGGTCAGTGCGGTCGGTAACGCATCAATCAGTTCGCCGGCGATCGGCGTGGAGAGCAGGTATTTGCCCTTTTTCTCCAGATACCCGCGTTTAAACAGCGTCTCCAGGATACCGGCACGCGTCGCTTCAGTCCCCAACCCCGCGTTCTCTTTCAAAACTTTCTTCAGTTGCGGGTCACTGACGAATGCCGCTGCATTTTTCATCGCGGCGATCAGTGTCCCGTCGGTGAAGTGCCCCGGGGGCTTCGTCTGCAGCGTTTTGAGCTCAGCACCGGCAACCGCGACGGTTTCACCTTTAACCAGCGCCGGCAGTTGGACATCATCCGTGTCGGTCGGTTCCTCTTTCGCCTCGCTCGCGTCATGCTGAAACAGCACTTTCCACCCGGCCACCACCTCGACCTTGCCGCGGGTGCGGAACAGTTGCCCGCCAATATTGAAAGTGGCCTCCGTCACATCCACTTCATGTAACGGCATAAACTGTGCCAGATAATGCTGACGGATCAGCTGATAGACCTTGAGCTCGTCGACAGACAACTTGCTCAGGTCGAACGGCTGTTTGGTTGGGATAATTCCGTGGTGCGCCGTGATTTTTTTGTCGTTCCAGATGCGGGAAACAAAAGCCCTGTCGAGCCTGGCCACGCTTTCGCTCTGCGTTGGGTCCGTGCGGGTAACCGCGCTCAGCACATCGGCAACTTCTTCCCGCATCGATGTAGGCAGATAGCCGCAATCCGTCCGGGGATACGTAGTGGCCTTGTGCGTCTCATACAGAGACTGCGCGATACTCAAGACCTGGTTGGCGCTCATCCCCCACTTGCGTGAGCAAGCCTGCTGCAGGGTGCCCAGGTCAAAGGCCAACGGCGCGGACTCTTTCTTGCGCTCGGTTCCCACCTCAAGCACAACGGTATTTCCCGTTTGCTGACACAGCTGCACGACGGCCTGCGCCACATTCTGTTGAATACACCGTTTCTCTTCATCACAGTAGTTGGCGGCAGGTACCCAGTTTGCCGGGAAGGCGAACCCGCCTTTCTGCAGTGTGGCCCTGACTTGCCAGTACGGTTTGGAAATGAAGTTGGCAATGTCGCGCTCACGGTTCACGACCAACGCCAGCGTGGGGGTCTGCACCCGTCCAATCGACAGCACCTCGCCGTATCCCTGCTCGCGGGCTTTGAGCGTGTAAAGCCGGGTTAAATTCATCCCCGTCATCCAGTCAGCCCGTGCTCGAGCCAGGCCAGCTTCATACAGGGGCGCGGTCTTCTCGCCAGGGAGCTTGTTCGCCAGGGCATGCCGAATACTGGCCTCGTCCAGCGCTGACAACCAAAGCCGCTGAACCGGGCCGGTAAAGTGGCAATGCGCCAATAGTTCCCGCGCGATCACTTCTCCCTCGCGGTCCGCATCGGTCGCAATCACCACGGAATCAACCTGTTTGAGCAACCCGCGGATGACAGCGAACTGATCGGCAGTGTCTTTTTTTACCGCCATTTTCCACTGGGTAGGGACGATAGGAAGAACGGACTCCCGCCAGGGACTACCGTACTGCTCACCGTAGGTCTCCGGTTGGGCCTGTTCCAACAGGTGGCCGATAGCCCAGGTGACAATGACGCCGGCGCCCGCCAGGTAACCCTGCTTACGCTGCGTCGCCCCGAGAATGGCGCCGATATCTTTACCCTGGCTGGGTTTCTCGCACAGGTAGAGTTGCATCAGATACCCCCCGTCAGCCCAGCTGACCTTTAGCGACCTGCTGCAGCTGCGTCATCAAACGTCCGAGGTAAGCATCGGTCAGGTGCGATGCATCCGGTGAGCTGTACATCACTTTCAGGCGACTGCCGGCGCCGGATTTAACCACTTCGAGCTCAAGGCGGTCATTGCCTTTCCATTCCTGCCCCATCTTGTAATAGCTACCCTGGTTTGCTGACCAGACCGGGCGCGCTTCATCAATGGAGCTCGCGCTCCAGTCGCCGTGCTGATCACGCTGGCGCAGACTTTCCAGCTCTTCGGAGGAAATAAACTGATAATGGCTTTTCAGCCGCGCTGCCGCGGTATCAACGTCCACCGGAAGCGTATACGTATGACGCACATCCTGCCGGGGGCCAGAAATACCTTCACGGGTCATCCAGGGCATACTGCCCTCGCTGGAGCCACCGCTGCCACCGCCTGCCAGTGAATGTGCAGCATCACTGATTTTTTGGTTCCATTCACCCAGTTCGGTGCCTGCACACCCCGTTAACAATAACGCGGTGCAGAGTACACCCGGCATCAAAACAGACTTTACCTGTCGATTCATGCTCATGCTTTAGCTCCTTTTTTTGAAGAAGTGGATGACGTTAACACAGAAGTTTTATTGAGTGGCGGCGAAAAGGCGGAACGTGACGCGCCCGACATAATGTCTTCGTCCGGCATACCCAAACGGGTGATCGCGTCCTTACCTGCGGGGGTTTCGAGACGAATATCATCACGAGTCACATTGACAGGACGATAATGTTGGACGACACCGTAAACGCTCCGGATCCAATGGCCCCCTCGGTCTAATAATGTGTCACGTTCGGAACGCGATATAAGCCCATAGTGCCAGGCCTGAAAGGCTTTCATCGCCAGTTGGTCATAACCGACCAACAGGAAAACGCAGCGATATCCCACCGGGGTACGGCTAAATACACCTATATTTAAAGGTGATACTGAGGCCACATCTGAAAGAGAAATTTGAGAGGGGATATTTGCCAGTGTTTTGCCCAGTTCGGCAACAGCTTGTTGAAGTAACTGCGTACCTTTATTTAAGGTCTCCTCCAGGGCGACCATCGCAGCATCGGCATAAGGGTTATCCTCACCAGAAGCCTCATTGATCTGCCCTGCTCGTAGAATAAAACGGGGCATACTATAAATATCAGGGCGTCGCTTCCCCGACGTTTCAGGATCGGCGCTTTGGCTACGTCGCCCTTCCCATAAACGAATGGCATAGAGGGTATGAAGCTCTACGATAAGAGTGGATTTTAGTGCACCAGCGCGTGCAGCCGCCGGTTTTTGTTCGTTATTCTTTGCTGATTCAACCATTAGAAGCATCCTTCCGGGAACGTGTGTGTGGCTTGAAATAGTCTCGGCAGACACCATTCGCAGCAATCCAAAACTCTTTTTGGTTTCTAAAGGAAAAGTTACCAAGCCCACAATTGCCTATATTTCAGTCAGTGCTGACACTGTCAGCACTGCTCACTATTTAACCAATCCTAAATTGTTCAGCCTAATCACAATCCAGGGTGTACGAATTTCGAGCACTGCTGACAGTGTCAGCAGTATGTATTTTTTGAGCACTTTTAATTTTCTGCACTCTCGACTCATTTTTTTGCTCGCATCATTTGCTGGCGCAGTTTGGCCACAACACCACTTACATGGTCCCGTGAAGCAAGATGTTGGCGGGATGGTCCTGCTGGTTTTACGGGCGCCGCAGGGCAAGGTATTTGACGTGGCGAAACAGGCCTGGCAGGCTCTGGAGATTTGGCACTCCCATACAGCTCACCGTTCCGGGCGCGCTTGATCACCGCCAGCAACCAGCCGGTGGGGTTATTCAGGCTGCCTCGTGCCATTGTCTGCTCAAGACTCTCCAGTACCTGGCGAGCAGCATCTGCAGGCAATGCCTTAAGCTGGAAAGCTATCTGCCGCAAATCATCCGCTGCCATGCTGTGCTGCAGTTCGACCGGTAACTCGGGTACGTACGTTGTTTTATTCACACTCTGTGTGAAAGAACGTACGTTACAGTTCGGTTTCGCTGATGCACCGTAAGTGACTGATTTCAGCATGAGTTCGGAAAGCGAACTCGGTGTTTTGCCCCCCTGTTTTACACTGAGTTCGGTATCCGAACCCGGGGATTTTTTACTGAGTTCGGCGTCCGAACTGGGGTGATTTTCCTGCCGTTGAGACACTCTGGCGGCCATCTGTTGCGGAGTTTGTGGTGAACCCAGCCGTTCAGCAATTGCCGCCATCTGGGAATGCTGATGGCGCATTGTCGGGTCATTTTGAATATCGGACAGTACCGACCAGGCCGTCTGACTGACGGTGCGGTTCTTGTGCGCGCAGCCCATGGCGACCGTATCAAGCCAGGTCGGATCCAATGTCTCCGCATCACGAGCCGAGAGTGGCTCATCGTGTTGGGCATAGATGTTACCCTTCACCCGGCCCTTGTCGTCACGCACACGCCGGCACAAACTGAGCCAGCCGGTCAGGCGTAACATCAGCAGCACACGGCTGACAGTCTCGCGGGACGCCTTACCGTTAAACGGCGAGGCAAGCTGCAGCTGCAGCTCGTCATAGGTCGGGAATACGGCGCCCTGGTTCTGTTGCGCGTACAGGCGGATCATTATCCACGCGGTTTTATCCAGCGGTGACAGACGGGTGTCCAGGAGCAACCGGCGGGGAATGGAATCATGCACATTGCCCATGTACAGCAGACCGCTGCGCAGATTCGTGACATCGGGAGTCCCCGCATGCTTTTCGGCCCCTATTCGTTCTGCCAGGCGGGCATTCATTTGTTCGAGCGTAAAGGTGATCAGGCTGTCATCAGGTGTTTTATTTATGCTCATCGATTTTGCGCATCCTTTTACGCTGTCCCCGCCCACAGGGCGAAGACATCAAGCGGTTGTTCTGCAGACGTTGCTGCATCCGGCCTAACGGTACTCAGGCCTGTACCCGAGAATCAGGTACAGGGTGAGTGTCATCACTTCCACAGTGCATTGTTGTAGCGTTCGTGGGTCAACAGCTCCCAGTCATCACCGCTGTTGCGGCTGAGCAGTCGCCAGCGGGTACCGATATCAATCTTCATCCAGGCACGCCCGGGGGCGTGCTTGCCTTTGACATGAAGGTGCTTGTAGTTACGTTCCCCGCGGCGGAAGCGCCTGACCTGCTCCTTCGCCTTTTTCTGGCAGGATGGCGGCGCCGAACGGGGGACTTGTAAGCCCGGCATCAGCATCATCGGCTTCATGCCAGCCTCCTTGCATTTCCCCCGCCGTACCGCGTGGCGTACGCACGGCCTGAATGGCTTTTCTGGCGGTAGCAGTCTGCGGGGCATCGAAGCTGCGGACGGCGTGCCAGACAGCCGTCAGAGAAACATCCATCTGCTCGGCGGCCAGCATCATGACGTCCAGTCCATCCGCACTTGAGGAGTCATCAACTTCCGCTTTTTGCCACTGGCGCCACAATGCCGCGTTCTCGTCGTCGCTGAGCGCCGCACAGCGACCCTGCCGAATGTTGATACCCGTCATGCGCCGGCGGGCGGCAACTTCAACGGTGGAGAGGCCAAAATAGTGCTGCATCATTTCGATAGAGCCCCCCAACGCCAAAGCCCGGTCAATCCGCTGCATGCGCTGCTGCTCACGGCGTGCGTGTTGCAACATCAATGAAAAATTCTCGTGATGGATTTGAAAGGTCAGCACCGATACCGAGCTGTTCATCAGGTAATGCAGATCTTCAATGGTCAAACCGTGCAGCAGCTGCATCTCTTCCGTAGTCAGCCCCAGGGACTCACAACGGCGGATATAACCTGATTTCAACTCCATCACCAACTGTGTGAGCAGGCTGTTCGTTGCCTGCGATAAGCTATTACTCATTGTCCTATTCCCCCCCAACTCTGTGTGCGATGGCCGCAGGCCCGCCACTCTGAACACCTTGATGCAATCGGGCGTTCTGACCTGCCTCGTATCCACGTAAACGGGCAATATCATCACCGCGGCAGGCCTTCGGAGCGCGCGTCTTCAACTCACCCATCTTTTGGTTTTTCAGCCAGGTCCCCATCAGGTCACATTCCTGTTCAGTCACGGTAAACGTCGTGATAACTCTCCGAACGCCGGCAACCCAGCCGTCACGAAACTGCTCTGCTCGTGCGCGGCGCGTACTCATTTTCAGGCGCTTATTCTGGGTTTTCAGGTAGTCTGCAGTCGCATCTTTCAGCTGCCGGCTCAGCACATCGAACGCATAGGCCGCAACGGCCGGCCGCTCACTGAAGCCATAGAACGTCACGTTGCGACGCTGGCCAGAAGGGGTATCCCGCCATGAAAAATACAAACGACATCCAAAGGCGCGGGCAATTGCCCACGCCAATCCAGACATCCATTCGGGCAGTTTTTGTTTCGCTTCGGAAGGAGCGCCCTGGCTCGGTGCCGTCTGGATAGATGACAGGCTGGCTTCCAGCTCGCTGATGCCGTATTTCTCCATCAGCTTTTGCGCCCGGGCTAACGCCAGCCCTGCCTCATGGGCATTACTGTTGCTGCGGGCCAGTTCGAGGAGTTTGCGCACCAGTTTCACCAGGCGCACTTGTCGTTGTGAATAACTCATCAGACGGTCTCTTCGGTTACAGGTAAATCCCTCTGCAGTTCACGCAGACGACGTAAAACGCGAATAAGGCGCATCAATTTCACGGCATGAATATCGTCAAGCAAAGGCCAGTCAGCAGGATTTTCCGACCCAATGAGAGCCTCATTAAGCGAGCTGGTTCCGGCACCGTCCGGGTTGTTGCCGGCAAGGGTAAGGAGTAACGCGGTGAAACGAGATGGACACTCGGCAGCCAATGCGTAGCCGGCAGCCTGCAAGGCTGCTTTATCGGCTTTGATTTCAGCTTCGCAACCCGCCACTTCGGCCAGTTCAAATGCCAATCGGAAGGTGATCACCTGCAAGTGCTCGATATCATCCTGCAGGGCAGAAATAGCCCAAATGGAGGAGACCGGTTCAAGTCCTACCTCTGCAAAAGGCACCTCTGCAAAAGGCACCTCTGCCGCAGGGGGCAGACCTTGCTTTGGCTGTGTCTCGGTATTGCTGTGAGGTTTAATCGACTCATGAGTGCCAGGCAGGGTATTTTCATTGACGGTGTCATTCTCACCGTCTAAAACCGTGATAACGTCGCCTGATAACACCGACGGAGCACCGTATAAATCAGGCTGAGTTTCAACACGGGGTTCAGTTTGGGTTGTAGGGATTTCCTCGTCCTGAGTACCCTGTGATTCATATTCAGAATTACCCGTCGACTCAAGCAACGCGCTGTCCAGCACCAAAGAAGCCCCACCTCCCAGCACTTCAGGTTCCGTTTGAGCACCGGTATCTCCCTGTTGCAGTGCTGGCGCCAGTTCGGCAAGCGCAACAGTATTGCCCTTGCCTGACAACTCAGGCGTTAACGTCGGTTCACCGAAGTGCTTGCGCCGGTTTTGCTCTTTGGGATCGAGCTCCAGTAACCAGCGGTCATAATTGAGCAACGGGTGCGGCAACGCGTTGATGAGGGCACCGATCAACTCATCACGGAACATATCCAGCGAGTAGATTTCGGGGTCATCAAAGTGACTGCAGACTGATCCGAAGACCGCATCGAAAGTACAAGTTACTGCCACATCAATGATAAAACGCTGCCATGTTTTGCCAGCATTCCCGCGTAAGGCTAACAAGAGTTGGATCTGTGGACGTCCTAAACCTGACTCGAGTAAACGTGGAATATAAGGGTATAAATATTGGATCGTATCTTCCATACGACTGATATTGGAGTTATGAACCGGATAGCCAGACTCACCCAACAGCGTTGAAAGTTCGCGTAAAGAGACGGTTTTGCCCAATTGCTCTTCAAAAAGCGTGCGTGCCTGCTTGATCCCAAACGCTTTCTCGATAAATGTCAGATCCCCTCGCACTTCATTTTCAGCCAAGTGACCAATGACACAAGACAACCGGCCAGGCCACGGCTTGAACATGCAAGAAATACGGTAGAAGCGTTTTTCTCCTGTTTCCTGCCAGAGTTCGGAAAGGATTTCATAACGCGTATTGCCCCCATCACTGAAGAAATATCCCAGCTCCGGGCGTTCCGGATCACGGGTCACCTTCGGTACTGTGTCCAGCCCTCGCGCCCGAATTGACGCTTTGATATCGTCATATTTAGGGTTGCGGGTAGTGCGCGGATTATCCGGGTTCGGGTTAACTTCATCCAGAGTCAGTATCAATGGCATTTCACTGACGGGTGTATCTGCCACCACGGGGGCCAAAGGCTGTGTGCCCGCTGCCGTTTTGCCCTGCTGGAGCAAAGCACTGTTCAGATCGAGGATCTTGGTTTTAGCGCGCGCCATGGTTACGCCCTCCCCGAGTATTGGCCATACTGACCATCGTGGAGATCGCTAAACGCGGTAAATTGCCCTTCAAACTTGACACGTACGGTACCCGTTGCCCCCTGCCGCTGTTTACCAATGATAATTTCTGCCGTACCGGTCTCATCAGAATCAGCGTAATAAACTTCATCACGGTAGATGAAAGCGATCACATCGGCATATTGTCCAACGCACCGGAATCGCGCAGATCGCCATTGAACGGACGTTTGTCCGCACGGCTCTCCAACTGACGGTTCAGCTGAGACAGCGCGACGACAGGACAATCGAGTTCTTTGGCCAACGCTTTCAGACTGCGGGAAATTTCCGCAATTTCCTGGGTGCGATTTTCCTGGCCAGGGCAACGCATCAGCTGCAGGTAATCGACCATGATTAAACCAGGCTTACCGTACAACCGGGTGTAGCGGCGTGCCCTGGAACGCAGCAGTGCGGGGGTCAAATATGATTCATCGTCAATAATTAGGCGGTTTTCCAATGGCAACAACCGCTCCAGCGCTTTGGAAATACGCGCCCAATCTTCATCTTCCAACTGGCCACTGCGCAGCCTTGAAAGTTCAACCCGCCCGTCCACAGCAATGAGGCGTTGAAGCAGCTGCTCGCGCGGCATTTCCAGGCTGAAGAAGAATGCAGGTTTCTCCGTGCCACGAAGCGCGGCGGTGTAGGCGCTCAACGCAAAAGCGGTTTTCCCCATCGAAGGCCGTGCAGCCAGCAAAACCAAATCTCCGGGCTGCAAACCACACGTCATCTCATCAAGCTGTGAGAAGCCGGTCGGGGTGCCGGTGATACCATTGCCGCCATTCACCGTCTCCAGATAGGTCACTACGGCATTCAACCCATCCGTCAGGCTGACATTCTGTTGTGACTGGGTTTGCTCAGAGAGCTGAAACAATTGCTGCTCCGCCCGTTCGGTCAGGGCAGCAGACTCTGCGCGGGGATTGGCAGCATCAGCGCTCAATTCACGCCCGAGTTGCAACAGGCTGCGCAGACGACTGCGTTCAGCCACAATTTCGGCATAGGCGACAATATTGGCTGCACTCGGTGTGTTTTTAGACAACTCCGCCAGATAGGCAAAACCACCCACCTGTTCGAGTGCACCATTTTGTTCCAGTGATTCATGGAGGGTAATCAGATCAATCGGCTGTTGAACAGCCATCAGGCGAGCCATGGCCTGGAAAATTCGGCGATGTACCGCCAGATGAAAATCACGCTCTCCAACCAATGGGAGAACGTCATCCCACCGCTCGTTATCCAGCATCAAGCCGCCGAGAACGGCCTGCTCAGCATCGGAGGAATAAGGAATATTGGTTGTTGTCTGGTTCATGCCTGCACCTCCGACTTCCCGGCCAGTAGTGCATCAAAGTCTGATTTCCACTGAGGGAAAAGCTCACAAGCCAACATATGCATGGTGTCAGCGGCTGCCGGTGTAGACGTTCGAGCTGTGGTTTTTTCGAGACGGTGGACGGGTTGACCAGAGGCATGCCCCATTTTGTAAATTTCCAGCTTGGGGATGATGGTATCGAGAAGGGAAACATCGAAGGCATCTGCACGCAGATATTGGCCATTTGTGATGATGCTGCGCAAACTTTCCAGAATCTGCCAATCCAGATTGGTGTACTCCATGCAGTTGGTCAGGATACGGATACGGGGTAACGCGATGCCGTAGCAGGTCAGCGGCAATAATCCCTCCATCAACCCCAATGTGCCACGCAGAAACTCACGGGTGTCCGGCAGTATAGGCTTGATAACCCCGACAGCGAATTCCGTACTGGCAACCAGAATCAGCTCGAGCATCACAGACGCCGCACCTTTCGAGTCAATGATGATGACATCGTACTCGTTAAACAAAGGATGTTGCAGGACATTCCGCAGACGCATGCGGCCATCAGGGGCATGCAGCATGGCGGAAGATAAACGGTCATGGGGATCGTTGGAAACAATGATGTCCAGATTCGGGATAACAGAACGGGAGATGATTTGCTCGGGATGGTTGAGGTCAACTGTCTTCATCAACAGTTCATACAAACCGTTGGGGGCCTCATAGTCCAGGGAGAAAATGCTGCTTGCGGTAGGTTGAGAGTGGTCACCGTCGATCAGGAGGGTCTTTTTACCTGCATCGGCAAGGAAGCCGGCAAGGTTGGCACTTTGAGTGGATTTACCTTCACCCCCTTTAGTTGAGACCATAGGGATAACACTAGGTTCTGGGTGGCTGACACCCATAGATGTGGCTTTAGCTAATGTATGCATGTTTTACACTCGAATTTATCAATTCGCGTGTAAACGGTTAAATTATATATCTTTTAACAATTTATCAACAAGCACAGGGATTGAAAATCCCCGTGTCCGTGGTTCGATTCCGCGTCCGGGCACCACTATTCTTTTTTTATGCCTTCCTATGAATTCCTATGTTGTTGCAATTCAACAGGTTGGGGTGAAAAGTCTTTCTGATACGTTTTGATTTATCCCTTCGTATCCGGAGAATTTTGGGTCAGATTGCGGGTCATTCAGTTCGACAACTGGAGTGACCATACATGTTAACTGACAGCAAAATCCGCTCAGCAAAACCTCTCGCAAAATCATACAAACTCACCGACTCGCAAGGCCTGTACCTAGCGGTATCGACCAGCGGCGCTAAGCTATGGTATTTCCGCTATCGCCTCAACGGTAAAGAAAGTCGTCTGGTCTTTGGCCCTTACCCTCAGACTACGCTGGCGGAAGCCCGTGAAAAGCGCGATGCAGCGCGGAAGCTACTGGCGTCCGGTATCAGCCCCTATCAGCGTCGCAAGACACATAACAATACCGTTGATGAATCCCGCACATTTCAGTATGTCGCGACAACATGGCACTCCAGCAACCTTAAACTCTGGTCTGAAACCCACGCCGATAAAATTCTCACCTGCCTGAAACGCTACGTTTTCCCCACCATTGGCGCAATGGATATCGCTCAGGTTGAAACCCGCCACCTGGCGCAGCTTGTGAAGGCGATTGACGATAAAGGTGTGCATGACGTCGCCGGTCGGGTGCGTCAGCATCTGACCAAAATCATGCGCTACGCGGTACAGCAAGGAGTAATCAAATATAATCCAGCTTACGATCTGGATGGAGTCGTGACCCCGGTCATGACCCAACATCACCCTGCCCTGCCGCTAAAACGCCTGCCTGAACTGCTGGAGAAGATAGATAGCTACAAAGGCCGGATACTGACCCGTCTGGCGCTGGAATTAAGCCTGCATGTTTTCCTGCGCTCCAGTGAGCTACGTTTTGCCCGCTGGGATGAATTCAACCTGAAAGCGCATATCTGGAGTGTGCCCGCCCAGCGCGAAGCCGTAAACGGCGTGCGATTCTCAGAACGCGGTGCCAAGATGAAGGATGAACATCTGGTTCCGCTATCACGGCAGGCGGTCACCCTGCTGAAACAGATTCAGGCGATTTCCGGTGAGTCGGTCTTCGTTTTTCCGGGCGCACATACTCTGAACAAGCCGATAAGTGAGAACACCATCAACAAGGCGCTGCGCGTAATTGGCTACAACACCAGAACCGATGTATGTGGCCATGGTTTCCGCACAATGGCCTGTAGTGCCCTGAATGAATCAGGTCTGTGGTCAAAAGACGCCATTGAGCGGCAGATGAGCCACAAAGAACGCAACGGCGTGCGGGCTGCCTACGTGCATAAGGCGGAGCATCTGGAAGCCAGAATAGAAATGATGCAGTGGTGGTCGGATTATCTCGATGAATGCACAGAAGGGCATGTTGCACCTTACATATTTGCACGACAGCATAAATAAAATAATTTTTGTTGTCTAAATGGAATGGACTCTGAATATCCAGGATAACAGGTATCACTTAAGATTTACGGAAACACAGTTGCAATTCCAGATGGTTAATACAGCGCTGACGAATAAAAGACAGAAAGTGCCAAGTATTATCATAGACAGCGTGGGCCGGACATGCTGTTTAAACAGCCCCCGAAATAATTCGGTGTAACTGCTAATGTGTATTAAAGGTGACCGCTCTGTCAGTCAGCGAACTCGATAATATAATGACTTATTGCCAGCCGCCAATTCTGGATCGGCATACTCCATTTTTTAAAGCTGGATTGGCCCCAATATTTCCATACACTTTTTATCACTTAACCCATTACTGGTTCGCCGCCGCAGATATTCCCGTGGCGAACGATATCCCAGTGCACTATGCGGATGCCATTCGTTGTAATGTTCGAAGGCCTCCGCAAGGTTCTTTACCGCTGTTAACCCGTCCGGCTTCGGCATGATGCTGATGTAATCGCGCTTCATCGTTTTCACGAAGCTCTCCGCCATCCCGTTGCTTTTCGGGCTACGTACCGCCGTATGTTTAGGCTCCAGCCCTACCATTCTGGCGAACTGACGCGTCTGATGAGAACGGTAAGCTGAACCGTTGTCTGTCAGCCACTCAACGGGGGGTGACGGCAGGTGGCTGCCGAAGCGTCGTTCCACCGCACCCAGTATGACATCCTGCACGGTTTCACTGTCATATCCACCGGTACTGGCCGCCCAGTGAAGTGCCTCGCGATCGCAACAGTCCAGCGCGAACGTGACCCGCAGTTTTTCACCGTTATCACAGCTGAACTCGAAGCCGTCAGAGCACCACCGCTGGTTACTTTCTCCAACGGCCACTTTCCCTGTATGCGCCCGCTTCGATGGCGGTATTGCCGGTTTACGCTCAAGCAACAGCGCATTCTGACGCATGATGCGGTATACGCGTTTGGCATTGATCACCGCCATGTCGTCAGTTTCTGATTGTCTGCGCAGCAGTGCCCATATCCAGCGTCGCCAGTACAATCAGCTGGGAAATGGTGGCCGGAAACAGGTGCCGGAGAAAGATCCGCACATTACCGGCACCACTCAGACGCGCCGCCAGCAGAAACTCCCGGTGACGCAGCGAGAGAATAATCCCGCGGACAATCCGCGCATACCATGCCCAGTGTGAAAGTGCGATCGCAATAATCACGTTTGTAATCCCGGTGCCGAGTATCCCGATTAAAAACAGTGCCAGCACCAGTGTCGGGAACGTCAGAAATACATCCGTAAACCGCATGATGATTTGATCAGTCCGCCCGCCGCTAAACCCGGCAATACCGCCGATCACCAGCCCGAGCGTCATAATAATCACCAGTGTGATTGCTACAGTGCCGAGAGAAATCCGCGCCCCGGCAATCAGGCGGGAAAAAATATCACGTCCCAGGTGGTCGGTACCGAGCCAGTACTGACTGTCCGGTGCCTAAAGCCGGTTCGATAATTCCACCAGATCCGGATCATGCGGAGAGATCCACGGCCCGGCAATCATCGCGATAACCAGCATCGCCACCACGGCCAGCGCAAACCACAGCAGAAGATTGCGGCTGAGTGTCCGCCCGGCGGACGGGGTTTTCAGTATCATATCGCTCATTCAATACCCTCCGCAGAGAGGCGGATACAGGGGTCCGCAATCGCATAAATAATATCCACAATCAGGTTACAGAGGACAAAAATCACCACCATCAGCAAGGTAAAGCACTGAATCACCGGATAATCCCGGTTCATAATGGCAGAGACAGCATAGCGCCCCACACCCGGCCAGCTGAAAATACTCTCTATAATCAGCGCACCGCCGAGCAGTTCCCCGATATGCATTCCGATAGCCGTTATGATCGGCAGCCAGGCGTTACGCAGAATATGCGAACGCTCCACCGTCATTTCGGATAACCCGCGCAACCGCGCATAACGGACATGCCGCTGCTCGGCGACCTCGAGCATACTTGCCCTCAGCAGCCTGGCATTAATTGCCAGTGACATCAGCGAGATAGCAATCACCGGCATCACCAGATGTTTTGCTTCTCCTTTACCCATCGGCGGCAGCCAGCCGAGATGAATAGAAAAAAGCAGAATAAGCAGGAATCCCAGCCAGAAATTCGGCATAGAAACCCCGACAAACGCGATCACCCGCACCAGCTGATCCGGCCATTTTTCCCGGTAACGTGCCGCCAGCATCCCCATCGGCACTGACAGGATAATCGTCAGCGCAAGTGCCAGCCCCGCCAGTTGCAGCGTGGCGGGCAGGAAATAGAGCAGATCCGGCAGTACCGGCTTCTGCGTGGCATAAGAAATACCAAAATCCAGATGCAGCGCGTCAGACAGCCAGTGAAAATACTGAGTCATGACCGGTTTATCGAGACCGAGAAGTTCGCGGGCGCTTTCCACTGCCTGCGGGGTCGGCGGAATTTTGGATAACCGCAGATAATCCAGCGCGGGGTCAGACGACCCCAGGCGCAGGATCAGAAAGATAAACAGCGAGGTGCCGAGCAGCATCGGGATCAGCAGCAGCACCCGCCGGAAAATAAATCGCATCATAATCGCGGGCCTGTTACTTAGCAGCCGGTGTCAGCAGATCAAACGGGATCTCATTTGACATCGCGCTGAACGGCACATCACCGATTTCCGGTTTTGCCACCGCAATAGCGGTAATGTAGGTCAGCGGCAGATAAACGGCTTCTTTGTGCAGACGGGTCAGGATGTCGTGATACAACGCACGGCGCTGTTTCTCATCCGTGGTGGCCAGCACCTGTGTGATTTTGGCGTCGATCTCTGCTTTATCCGCCAGCCCCTGCTGTGCCTGGTAATCAGCATGGGACGGAATACGCATGGAACTGACAAACGCGTGCGGATCAAACGGTGCACCCCATGTGCCGTTGAAAATCATTCCGAAACGGCCATCTTTCTGGCGCGAGTAGATACTGCTTTCCTCTTCCCCGACCAGTTTCACGTCAATCCCGGCGCGGCGCAAATCCGCCTGTACCACCTCAGAAATCGACTTCGCCACCGCATCGGTGCCGACAAAATTCAGTTCCACCACTAAGGCTTCACCATCCTTCTCACGAATACCGTTTTCGGTTTTCGCTTTCCAGCCGGCGTTTTCCAGCAGGGATTTCGCTTCTTCAACGTTATAGGCATACGGCGTTAAACCGGCGTCCGCATACGGTACATTTTCTGAGAAAAGGGTGTCCGCTTTTAACTGCGTGCCATACAGCACCTTTTCAATCATTTTATCTTTATCAACTGCATGATTAATCGCCTTGCGCACAGCTAAATCGCGGGTCGGGCCGGTTTTGGTATTAATTGCCAGCACCAGAGATTCCAGAGGTGCAGAGAGTTTGGTGGTATACCCCGGCATATTTTTAAAACGCTGATAGGTATCCGGATAAATAATACCGTCCGTGCCATATAATAAATCCACCTCACCGGCTTCAAATGCCACGGCACGGGTATTCGGATCCGGGATTACTTTAAACGTGACGGATTCATAAACCGGCTTTTTACCCCAGTATAATTCGTTGCGGACAAATTCATCTTTCTCACTCAGACGGGATTCCGTTAATATCCACGGACCGGTTCCGATCGGTTTAATAATACCGTCTTTGGTGCCGCCATCTTTAAATTGTGACGGCGCAATAAAGCGGAACGGACGCGGCAGTGCCAGCTCCTGCAAAATAGGGTAATACGCATCTTTCAGGGTTATTTTTAACTGATTTGGCGCGATATCCTCTACTCCGGTAATCTGATTGGCCAGTTCAAGCCAGGCGTGGCGCTCGCGGTTTGCCAGAATAGCATCGAAATTTACTTTGGCTGCGGCAGCATCAAATTTTTCGCCGTTGGAGAATTTCACATCATCACGTAATGTAAAAACATAGGTTTTTCCGTCATCCGAAACCGTCCATGATTCTGCCAGCCACGGCTTTACCGTTCCGTCATTCATATAACGGACCAGCGGTTCATACACCATGGTTTGTCCGGCCATCTGGTTCGGCGCGTACTGATGCGGATTCAGCGGCCCCACATTCACCGGCCAGACAAAATTTAAATGCGGATCGGCAAAGGCGGTATTTAACGCCCCGACTGCGAGTACCGCAGACAATAATAAAGAACGGACAACGTTACGCATATTTTACTCCTGATGAGCCACAGACAAATAAAGAAAAAAATAAGAAACCGGTTATTAAAATAATGCAGTCTCAATATATAAGAGTCTGTTGCGTAATTAAGTACTCCCCTGAGTACTTATTCAGAAAAAAAGATAAACTCCGGTTATTTTCAGCACTGACGGATTTTTCAGGAAACCGGAGGCCGTTATTGCGTTATTTACCTGTTTATTCCCCGGAGACCGGAAAAGGCGATAACCACACTCTTTATCCGGTAAAAGCTGCAAAATGGCAGCGATCCCGCTATACTGACGCCCGCACTGAAGACAGTGCACATAACCACGGGCAGATATCACACCATCACGTGACAATTTGCTGCTCCCCATTGTAAAAATCTGAGAGTCTCATTATGTCATTACCTTCATGTCCGAAATGTAATTCTGAATACACCTATGAAGATGGTGCAATGTACGTGTGCCCTGAATGTGCCCACGAGTGGAATGATGCCGAACCGGTTGCGGAAAGCGACGAACTGATCGTCAAAGATGCCAACGGTAATTTACTGGCGGACGGCGATGCCGTGACTGTTATCAAAGACCTGAAAGTCAAAGGCAGTTCATCCATGCTGAAAATCGGCACAAAAGTGAAAGGCATCCGTTTAGTGGAAGGTGACCACAACATCGATTGTAAAATCGACGGCTTTGGTCAGATGAAACTGAAATCTGAGTTTGTGAAAAAGAACTGATTTTCTGACATAAGATTGCTGACAAAATCCCGGCCTGTTTTTTCCCGGACTTTGCCAACAATCTGAGGCTCCGCAATACCGGCGGAGCCGCTTTTGTTCAGTCTGCCGCTGTTATGCCGGCTGTAACAGACTCGGCGGTATAGATATCAGACTGAACGCTGAGATTTCCCCTGTATAAAGACCTGTCCTGACACCCTGAAAAAAACCAGCTGACCGGCGTCTGTAAAACGTCCGCTGCCCTGGCCAGCATACCCACATTAATGCGGCTTTGCCCCCGTTCATAACGGGATAATTGCTGCTGACTAATTCCAAGGCAGGCAGCAACCTGCTGCCCGGAATAACCCAGTGCTTTTCGTCTGCAAAAAAGCCGATCACCGACAGCACGGTTTACCGATGCCATATCCGGGCCGGATTGAATTTCTGTCATATTAATTACCTTCAGAAATAAAATCATCCGGAAATACATTCCGGAAATAAATAAAAAGAGAAAAGCATTTATTGTCTAAATAAAATGAAATTAATTTCATTAACAAAAATAAAAAATAACGCTGATTAACTGCCTGATGATCCGGAGATAAATAAAACAGAAACAATACAAAAAAACAGAATACATAACAGCAATGTAAAGAAACAGCAACACAACGGGATTATTATCTTCAGATAAATCAGCAATACATGATCATATTCACTGGTTCATAACACTATTCTGATAATTATGAAAAATAGGCCATCTGTTTATTCTGTGATAACGTCAGAAAAAGAATCAAACCTGACTATAATAACCAGACTGAATATTCCCATGAAAGAACGAAAACACCTGAGTGAACAGGAGGTTCATTCCTTAATATCATCATTACCTGACTCAATTAACCATATTCGTAATCAATGCCTGATCGCTGTTTGTTTCAGTCACGGATTACGTGCCAGTGAACTGACCGGCTTAATGCTCAGTGATATTAATATCAATGAAAAAACCATTCATATTACCCGGCTGAAAAATGGATTAAGCACCAATCAGCCATTACAGTCCCTTGAATATAAATTACTGACACAGTGGCTGGCGCAGCGTAATTCATCCTTACATTATGCTGAACCCTGGCTTTTTCTTTCCCGCAAGGGCGGCCGCTTATCCCGCCAGCAGATATTCCGTATTATCCGTGACAGCGGATTGTCCGCCGATCTGAATATTGCGGCACATCCTCATATGCTGCGCCATGCCTGCGGCTATGCATTAGCGGACAGAGGAACGGATACCCGGTTAATTCAGGATTATCTCGGTCACCGTAATATTCAGCACACCGTGTTATATACCGCCAGTAATGTGGCGCGTTTCCGCAGTATTAAACTGTGATTACTGCTCGGTAAAAACCAGCACCGCACTGGCAGTGAAATCCCCGGTTTTCAGGTCTGTGGCCGTCATTGCCGGGTCACGCACCGCCTCAAATCTCAGTGTCAGGGTATGAATACCGGGCTGATAACTGAGCGGAAACGTTTGTCCCGGCTGAATTGCTTTTCCGTTATATAACACAGCAACACCCAACCCGGTGGTGGAGGTACTGATCACCTGTTCATTGCTGACAGAGATCGGTGTGAAGTCCAGTTTCATATTGGCGTTATAGACAATATTACCGTCACATTTAATGGAGATATCTTTTGTCACCGGTGTTGTTGTACCGGACTTTACCGCGATATCCGTGCGTTCTAATTTTCCCAGCTGAACATCCAGATCTGCACCGCCATTCAGGGTACATTTAGGTGGTTCAACGGGTAATTTATAAGCATCCCCGCAAAATTTACCACGATTATCAGGGCCATAGCCCATATCTCCCCGGTATTCATAGCCGGTTTCGGTGTCTTCAATTGTGAAACAGTAACCGCCGGCAGAAGGCGCTTTTTTGTTCTGGTCATGATTAAAAATCTTCTGCTGAGAAAACGATTTAGATTGCTCCATCCAGACCCGCTCCCCGACCAGTAATACAGAACCTTTCGCTTTACTACAGGTATCCATTGTGTCCGGGTATGCACACCAGTAAACCTTTGTTGTGTAATAACCACTTTTTGGCACGTAAGCCTTATTATCGCCGGTATTATTGCCTGTACTACTGAAATTCATTGACTGACCATTCCCGTAATAGGCTCCTGTATTCGGTCTCCAGTCGCAATAACCACCAAGCTGAATGGTGTTCTTACTACCGGAAGCACATATTCCGCCGGCTCCCACCCAGCCAATCGCATTAGCGCCCTGCGATATCATCAGCAGAAAAAACAGCGCGGCCCCGCGTATCATTAATTTATTCATGGTTTACTCCTACAGATACTCAGCCACCAGTGTGCCGGTGGCCCGGAACGGAGATTGTGTTAAATCCGTACCCGGTACTTTCACCAATTGGGCTTCCAGCTTTGGCTGCTGCGTCACATCATCAATGTTAAAAAATGTATTTAATTCCAGCGGCTGGCCGTCTTTCAAAATCCTCACCAGCAAACCACTGACATCACTTTCAATCGCCGAAGAGTCAGAAACGGCCGGGCGGGATGTCATAAAGATCATCCGTAAGGTATTGGCCGGATTAATTCCGGGACAATCCAGTGTGTAACTGAGCGGCAGGCTGTAGACTTCCGTGTCCAGCTTATTGATGCCGACATTTTTGAAATCAGCAGTAATCGTCTGATCATTATTCACACGGCAAATTGTCATTGCCCTTAATGTGCCGCTGAAGCGGATCGCTGACTGATCACCGGTCTGCACCGCCGGTGCTGAAAAGGCGGTGAATAACAGCAGCGGGGATAAGACAAAGGGTATTATTTTGATCATTTTTCCATTCACCCAGTTAATTAAAACTCATGATTAATATGGCATGAGAATAAATGGACTGGCCGTTCTGCCAGGTATCATCATCCGGATGCAACTGAATCAGTTCTGTTTCCAGCGTGGGTAAATGCTGAATATCCATGGCAAAATCCGTATTCACATCCTGTGGTTTTCCGTTGACCAGCAACCGGATACCCAGGTTCGGCGTTCTGTTATTACCAATATTCACCGGCAGTAACTGATAACTGCCGTCAGTGACCGGAGCGCCGCTTTTTGACTCCAGACGGAAAAGGGTATTCCCTGCCGTATCGCCGCTGCACGACATTTCACTGCTGATCGGCTGTTTGTAACTGCCGCTCAGATTGTTCACCCCGGACACAGAGGAGTAACGGATCTCACCGAATTCAATCACCTGCGGTGATGAATCTTTAAACGTGCACCGCCCGGTGGCGATGACAGAGCCGGAAATATTGATTTTCATCCGGCTCTCATCACCGGCTTTGCGCGGGGCAGAAAATGCAGCCGGACTTACCGCAGCTGATAACAACCCGGCAAGTAATAAAGCACGCGCACATTGTGTGACTGTCATAATACAGTCCTGTCAGTGATCTTCCGGGCAGTCTACGGATATGAGATTTCAAATGTGGCTGTCGCTGACAGTACACCTGTCGTCAGGGTTTTATCCTTAACAGCATCCGGTTCTGCCTGTACATATCCCTGAAAATTCAGTGTGGTTGTGCCGTCACTCAGGGCATAGTCGTCAGCAAAATTGCAGCAGTCGGTACTGCACCGGCTCAGTTTGTGCTCGAACTGCTGGAATTCTTCGGCACCATGTACAAAAGTGCCCAGGGATTTGACTACCCGCCGGTACATGATCCCTGTGCGGTCGCCTATGTGATCGACCCGTCCGTGATGACGACCCGTAAAGTTCCGCTGGACGTCGAACTGACCGGCACACTGACACTCGGTATGACGGTTGCGGATTTCCGTGCACCGGCACCGGCGGATTGCCTGACTCAGGTTGCGGTAAAACTGGATCACACCCGTTTCTGGGATTTGGTCACTGATGCCCTGCGGCGGATTGGTGATGTGCGGGTTGTATAACTCTGCTGATGTGCCGGTTCGCCGGCACTATATATAAATCAATCTGATCATTAACTCTCTTCATCATAAAAACTCAAACATCAAAAATATTATTCATATTCCCTTACATTTCGCATTAATTAACCATGCGCACAAAATGAATAAAAGAAAAACCCAAAATCACATCAATAGTTAAATGTTTTTCCCTGATATGAACTATTATTACAGCGTTCGAACAAATTCTTATTGGTGATTTGTCTGTGTCGATTCAAATTACAAGCAATAAGCCAAAAAAGGAGGCTCCCGCCTCCTTTTTTACTGCCTGAAGAAAACCCAATTAATAACCATAAGTAATAACACTGTTTTCAAACGTGATTATTTCACTGGTTTTCAGCGATAAAAAAAGGAGGCTTTCGCCTCCTTTTTATTATACGTTCTCTGAATTAAATCAGAACTGGTAAACTAAACCTAAGCCCAGTACGTTGTCGGTATTGATACCAACACCACGGGTGAAGTCATTTTCGTCTAACAGGTTAATTTTGTAGTCGATCAGAGCAGACATATTTTTGTTGAAGTAGTAGTACGCACCTAAATCAACATACTTAACCAGATCCTGGTCATCACCGTAACCGCCGCTCAGGCTCTTACCTTTAGATTGCAGGTAAGCGATGGACGGACGCAGGCCGAAATCGAACTGATACTGAGCCACTAACTCGATATTCTGAGTTTTGTTAGCAGTTAAGCCACGGCTGTCGTCGTTGTTACCATAGTGAGTCATGTTACGGGTTTCGCCGTAAACTGCCGCCAGGTACAGGTTGTTCGCGTCGTATTTAGCACCGAAGTTCCATGCTTCCGCACGGTCACCCAGTGCGCCGCTTGCCAGGTTGTCTTTCTGACCCTGCGGACGGGCAGAGTTAGAATATGCACCACCAACACTCACACCCCAGCCGATGTCATATGCTGTGGAGAAGCCGTAGCCGTCGCCGTTAGCAGTATTGTCGTAGCTGTAGGTATCAGTGAACTGATTGTAAGAACCACGGTTTGCGATAGAGTTATCGTCGTTCGCACCCTGATACTGTAATGCAAAGCTCAGGCCGTCAACGTAACCGAAGAAATCAGAGTTACGATAGGTCAGCAGGTTTGCAGCACGACCGGTCATGTAGACGTCGGTCTGGGTCATGGTGTCGTTACCGAAGATTGGCAGCACATCGGTCCATGCGTTGGTGTCATAGATAACACCGTAGTTACGGCCGTAGTCCAGTGAACCGAACTCAGCAAATTTCAGACCTGCATAGGCTAAACGAACTTTGTTTTTGTTGTCGCCTTCAGTGCCGTTGGTTTTGATTTCGTTTTCGAAACGACCAAAGCCGGTTAATTGATCAGTGATCTGAGTTTCACCTTTCAGACCGATACGGAAACGGGAGTCATCACCATCCTGACTTTCAGCATTGCTGCTGCGGTCATTGCTGCTGAATAAATGACGAACATCGACTTTACCGTACAGATCCAGTTTATTACCGTCTTTGTTATAAATTTCTGCCGCGTTTGCAGCGCCGCTTAATGCAACAAGCGGGACTAATACAGCTAATAATGTCTTTTTCATTTTATATTCCTATTATATTAACCACTACTCTCTGACTCTATTGACATAAAGCCTTGTAGATTATTCACCCGGAAAGTTCATATTACAACACGATAAAGGCCTGATTCGTGGCTAAATAGCAAGATATGTCAAAAAAATCACTTATTGCATGATGAATATTACAAATAGTTTCAAAACCAAAGCATTTATTGTTAAACATCAATAACGAAAAGCGCACGAATCGCTAATTTCAATAATCGCATCGGTGGTAGCCATTATATTTCATTATTAATACCGTCGTTAAAATAATACGAACAAATCATTCAGATTTTTTAAATTAAAAAATGGTTAAAATAAAGAAAAAACCGGTTTATTTTTCACAAACCGGCCAACGGAAGAAAATCATCAGATTATTTTATACTATATACGGTAATGATGCTTATCCAGACCGTATTTTTTCATCCGCAGATAGAGTTTTTTACGCGGGATTTGCAGATATTCAGAGACATCGTTAATCCGCCCCTGATGGATATTCAGAGCTTCGGTGATAATCTGCCGCTCATAGCTTTCCACCCGCTGATCCAGCGCAGTCGGTGCCACTGACGGCAGCAGCGGGTTCGCGGTATCACCCATCGGCATAATTCCGACAGCATACAGTTCCGCCGCATTCGCCAGTTCACTTACATTCCCCGGCCAGTGCCGCCGGGTCAGTTTTTTCATCAGTGCTTCCGCAAGATTCGGCAACGGATGATTCAGGCGGAAACAAGCCTGCTCCAGATAATAACGGAATAACGGTGCAATATCGGCTTTGCGCTGGGATAACGGCAGGCAGGCAATCTGTGTCATGGAGAAACAATAATAGAGCTCGGCGATAATTTTCTGCTGTTTGGTCAGCATAATCAGCGGTGTGTCGGCAATGCCGACCAGCCGGAATGTCCGCTGTTCCTGGCGGATATGCTGCACCAGCCATCGCTGCCGGCTGAGCGGCATCAGATCGATATTTTTAATCACCAGCGTACCGTCTGCCACTTCATCCAGCCAGGCGTCCAGCGGAATATCCTCACCACTGAACAGGGTTTTGATCACCAGCGGCCCGCGTTTATTGGTGCTGATCTGATGCAGGTAACGCGCCAGGTAAGTCCGGCCGCACCCCAGTTCACCGTGCAGAAATACCGCCGCATGCGTTTCCGCCAGTCCCTGGAGCTGCTGGCGGACATGCTCTGTCCACTCGCTCTCACCGGCAAAATTCAGCGTCAGCTGCTCTGAGCTCCAGCGGCGCTGGATTACCCGCTGTTTGCGGGCAGTCAGTGCTTTCTCTGTCAGTGTCAGCAGATACTCCGGGTCCACCGGTTTCTGAAGAAAATCCCACGCGCCCTGTTTGACCGCCTCTACTGCCATCGGCACGTCACCATGACCGGTGATCAGCAGTACCGGGAGATATTTGTCTTTCTCCAGGAACAATGCCATCAGGTCGATACCGGAGCATCCCGGCATACAGACATCACTGAGCACAATACCGCACCAGTCGCGGTGAACCAGTTCTTTTGCCACCAGCGGATCATGACAGGCATAAACACGATATCCGGCCTGCTCCAGCAGCATACAGTAAGCTTCCAGGACATCCGTATCATCATCAATTAATAAGATATCGTAGTTATCATCAAGCATATTCAGTTACCTTTTTAAAACTCAGGATCACGCATCCGTTACGGGTCAGTGTGGATGCGATTAGCAGACTGCCGCCCAGCTGCTGCATAATCGAGCTGCTGACTGACAGGCCGATCCCCAGGCCGATTTCTTTACTGGTGGTGAAGGGTTTCATCAGTGAGTCCGCCAGCGCCACAGGCCAGCCGCAGCCGTTATCACTGATAAAGAGAGAAAGTTCCGTGGCGGATTCCGTAAAATCAATCACAATTTCAGCTGCTGCCGGCGAGGCATCCAGCGCATTGGACAGCATATTGACCAGTACCTGCTGTATGCCGATAGCATCGCCCTGTACCTGCGGCAGAAAATCCGGCTGATGCAGGGTAACGTCGCGCCTTTTGTTCTGTAACGCCAAGATATCCCAGGCATCCTGAATACTCTGGTGCAAATCAATCGGCTGTAATGTGGCGCCCTCATCCCGCCGCCGGGCAAACTGGCGCAGGGAGCGGATAATACCGTCCATCCGGGTGATCAGCTGTGCGGACTTATTCAGTGCGTTCACTGCATTGGTGTTTCCTTCCGCCGCCAGCGCCCGCTTCGCCATATAAATGTGCATGGATAACGCATTCAGCGGCTGATTGATTTCATGCGCCAGCGTGGTCATGATCTGGCCGACCACCGCCAGTTTGGCGGTCTGGATCAGTTCATTTTGTGTGGCACGCAAATTGGCCTCAATAGCGGTCCTGTCTGTGATCTCCTGCTCCAGCTGCACTTTCTGCCGGTTGATCTGGTTGAGTGTCTGGCGCAGCAGCATTGCCACGCGGCCGATTTCATCCCGTCCCTCAACCGGGATATCCGCAGTCAAATCACCATGGCCGATCCGTGCAACCGCCTGATTCAGAACTGTAAAACGCCTGACCAGCCGGGTGCGGATAAAATAGTGGTTAAAGATCACTGCCAGTAATAATGCCAGCAGCGCAGTAATAATAATGATGGTGCCGCTGTAACTCATGATGCTGGCAAGGTGATGATTCAGGGACTGTAACTGGCTGTGGCTGTTATCGAGCTGAACATCCAGCTGAGTGCGGAACCGTTCCAGAATGCGCTCTTTCTCCGCCATGGCGGCGGCCAGTTCCGCTTTCGCCGCACGGTAATTTTTCAGCACGCCGGGCATTTTACTGTCAGACAAGCCGATATCCAGCAACTCATCAATGGTCTGCCGCAGAGTCACCGTGCTCGGATACAGATCCTGTGCCGCTTCGTTTGATTCCGCGCCGGACTTCAGGTAGGTGAGATAACGGACATAACTGTGTGAATCATTGCTGCTTTCTGTGCTTTCGTTCTGCTCATCACGCAGACGTCCGGTCAGATCATCCATTATCTGCCCCTCCAGCCGCGCAAGGGTGTAAATCAGCTGTAACTCTCCCTGCACTTTGCGCAGACTGCCCTGTAAAGCAATAGCCCGGGACGGGTCCTGCTCTATCTGATCCAGCAGTGATCCCTGCTGCCAGCTGATATCCTGTGACAGCGAACTGAGCTCAGTATTGAAGTCATCATGCAGCCAGGCAATCCGCGCGGACAGCGTATTCACATTCTCCCGCGCCAGAAACAGGGTATACAGGGCATTATCAAGACGCTGCAACAGCACCTGTCCCTGCTGTACAATCGCGGTGATCTGCACCTGATCCTGCCCGCTCAGTTTCCGGTTGATCGATTCGATCTGTGACAAATGCAGTGTGATCTGATTGCGCAGTTGAAGGCGCGCCACCGTATCCGGTGCTTTCAGGAACTCATTCAGCTCATCCACCAGAGTGTTCAGCTGTCCCTCGATCAAAAACGACGCCTGAATACGCGGAAAATAATCCCCCAGCGCGTAGCGGATCTGCCGGTTCTGTGCCTGCCAGGCATACAGACTCACACAACTGACAATCAGCGTCATCAGTGTGCCGATCACAAATGCGCCGCGCAAAATCGCACTGATACTGAAACGGCCGATAAAGCGGGCAATACGTTGTTTCATCGGATTTTTTCCAGTTCAGCAATGGCTTTTCGCTGCTGTTCGCGGAAGAACTGCTGCCAGCGGATATACTCTTCCTCGGCTTTGCGGTTATCGTCAAAACGCGAGTAATAGGCCGGGTCGGCACTCTCCTGTGCAGAGACCGGCATGGCCGTCAGCAGAGCACGGATATGCGGCAGAGGACGTTTCACACGGGCCTCCGCCGTATAAAGCGCACGCCAGGCATCAATGGATTCGGTCAGACGGAAGGTGATCGCAGTGTCAAACAACTGCTGCACCATACGCTGGCGTTTGAGTACCAGATTCTCATCCATCTGATACGGGGAATTCAGCAGACGGCGCTGCACCGGCTCACGCGGATTTTCCGGCGGCAGCGGTGTGACCGGATATTTACCGGTGCTGCTGTCAGCCAGGACTTCCTGTCCCTGTTCACTGAGCAGAAAACAGATAAATGCACGGGCATTGTCTTTATTCAGGCTGTAACGGCTTATCGCGACAAAGGTCGGGGATGTGGCGGAATCCGGCAGATAATTAAAAGCCAGTTCCGGATCACCCAGCAGCAGCCGGGCGTAGTTATCAATCACCGGGGCGGCACCGCCCAGTCCGGCTTTGATTTTGTCCGCCACGCCGAAACTGCGTGACGAGATAGTCGCCAGATTACCCGAGATATTGAGCAGCAGAGCCCAGCCCTTATCCCAGCCGCGCTGCTGTAACAACGACTCAACCATCAGATGATACGTATCCGAGCGTGACGGGCTGCTCATCAGCAGCAATCCGCGGTAGCGGCTGTCTGTCAGGGAATCCCATGACACCGGAACCGGCAGGTTATTTTCCGACATCCGCCGTTTGTTCACCAGGATGCCGTAACCGGAAAATGCCACAGCCGCCGCATTATCGCGCAGCCGTAACGGCACCAGACGCCGTGAAACGTCCGGGAGTCCGGAGAGTTCCGCCAGCCGGTCATGCTCCTGCAAATGCTGCAATAGCATCGGTGAAGATGTCACCACCAAATCAACATCTTCCAGTGCCGGAGTATCAAGCAGACGCTCCAGTGCCGCACTGGTGCGGTTAATAGTACGGATTCGGGCAGCACCGGGCTGCTGCTGCCAGCTGCTGATAATGTGAGCAGTCGCCTCCGGTGAAAGCGTGGTGGCGATCACCAGCTCATCCGGTTTCGCGGAAGCTGACAAACTGAATATCAGTACGGCGGTGGTTATCATACAAGCCGCAAAGCGGCGGATTCGGCGTTGTGGCATAAGCTGAGTTCTGTATTCGTTTGCGGGGTGTGACTCACATCAAAAAAATGACATCTTTTTCAGTTTGTCGCAAAAGCCCGTTTGAGACAAATATTACCCGTTTGTTTACCGGCATCAGTGCCGCAGTTATTAAAGAAAATAACAAATGGGTTCGGTAATTTGCGTGAAATTTTAAATCGTCGTTATAAACAGATAATAAAAATGCAGGAAACAATAATAGCAATAAATCACAGGAACAACAAAATAAAAACAAAAGCCTTACAGTTCAATATAAAAGCTATTCGCTCACTTTTACTTATCACCCCGTGGTTTTATTTTACCTTCCGTTTCATCATGATACAAAACAAACATATAAATAAACTTATTTGTGTCAGTTTATACCTTTTATTTCCGATATTGAGTCAACAATGACTCAAAACCATGATATTGAGATATTTATTCAGCCGGAACATGATGACCCTGTCAGAAAAAAAACGACCATACACACAGTAATCCTATTCTAAAATACATTTTTGCAGGTGAAATTATGCTGTCATTTTTAAAGCCGGCTATGGCAAAAAATAAAGTAGCACCCAGAAAAGTGCCTGCCACTTACAAACGTTATCGTGTTCAGGCCTTGCTCAGCGTGTTCCTCGGTTACCTGGCGTATTATATTGTCCGCAATAACTTTACGCTCTCCACACCGTACCTGAAAGAAAACCTCGATCTGACCACAACACAGATCGGTATGTTAACCAGCTGCATGCTGATCACCTACGGGATCAGTAAAGGAATTATGAGCAGCCTGGCAGATAAAGCCAGCCCGAAAGCCTTTATGGCCTTTGGTCTGATCCTCTGTGCCATCGTTAACCTCGGTATGGGCTTCAGCAGCGCGTTCTGGCTGTTCGTCGGTTTCGTTGCCCTCAACGGCCTGTTCCAGGGGATGGGCGTCGGTCCTTCTTTTATTACTATTGCCAAATGGTTCCCGCGCCGTGAACGCGGCCGTATCGGGGCTTTCTGGAATATCTCCCATAACGTCGGCGGCGGTATCGTTGCGCCAATCGTGGGTGCGGCTTTTGCTGTTCTCGGTACTGAGCACTGGCAGGCGGCAAGCTATGCGGTTCCGGCGGTTATCGCCGTTGTCTTCGCCGCGATCGTACTGCTGCTGGGCAAAGGTTCTCCTGAACAGGAAGGCTTACCGGCTCTGGCTGAAATGATGCCGGAAGAAAAAGTGGTGTTATCTGACGCGCAGAAAGAGCAGTCCCCGGAAAATATGACTGCATTTCAGATTTTCTGTACCTATGTGCTGAAAAACAAAAATGCCTGGTATGTCTCTTTCGTTGACGTGTTCGTGTACATGGTGCGTTTCGGGATCATCAGCTGGCTGCCGATTTACCTGCTGACCGAGAAAAACTTCAGTAAAGATCAGATGAGTGTTGCATTCCTGTTCTTCGAATGGGCTGCGATTCCGTCCACCCTGCTGGCAGGCTGGCTGACCGATAAATTGTTCAAAGGCCGCAGAATGCCGCTGGCGATCGTCTGTATGGTTCTGATTTTCTTCTGCCTGATCGGTTACTGGCAGAGCCAGTCCCTGGCTGTCGTGACTTTCTTCGCTGCGGTTGTCGGTTGCCTGATTTATGTGCCTCAGTTCCTGGCATCCGTGCAGACCATGGAAATCGTACCAAGCTTCGCGGTCGGTTCAGCCGTTGGTTTACGTGGTTTCATGAGCTACATCCTGGGTGCAACCCTGGGTACCACCCTGTTCGGTTTCATTGTTGACCGTATGGGCTGGCACGGCGGTTTCTATCTGCTGTTAGGCGGTATCGTCTGCTGCATCATCTTCTGTATTCTGTCTCACTTCGGTGCGCTGGAACTGGAACGCAACCGTCAGCAGGCACTGTCAGAAGAGAAAGAAACAAAAATTAAATTAGAACCTGCTTCTGCAAACTGATTTCACTCTGTTCGTTTACCCTTTCACACCGCGGCACTGATATCAGGAAAGCGGGTGATAAAAAAAAATCCCCCTGTGGCAACACAGGGGGATTTTTATCTCAGCGGTTCAGCTTATTTCCACTGGTATTTCACGCCGATCATCGCACGGTCACCGGAGTAATTATCCGCACCCATCTGGTGAGAAACGTTACCCCAGACTGTCCAGTCCGGTGAAATCTGCCCTTCCACACCCGCTTTGATTTCAACCCGGCTGGCCGGCATATCATCATTGAAGGTGTAGTGCTCATTGAAGGTCATATCACTCTTCGCATTACTGTACAGCCAGTTAACCTCAACAAACGGCTGCGCGGATTTATCTGACTGTTTCTGGTTTGCGTAGGTCAGGCGGGCACCCAGACGGGTATCCACACTGTTGCTGCGCTCACCTTTCATCTTCAGCCCGGTACCGTTACTGCTGTCATCCGCATCATAAGAATTGAAGACAACCTGTGCCTGCGGTGTCAGCAGCCACTGTTTATCCGCATCCGGTTTGTAGACCGCCATGCTGTAACCGGCTTCCGCAGAGGCACTGATTAAGTTGCTCTTATAGTCAGATGAGTTACCTGCCACAGAGACTTTGTTATCAAACCAGGCATACTGTGCCCAGACATCAACATACGCATTGTTTTCGTCTTCGCGGTTCTGATACCAAGTACCGTATAAGCCGACGCTGTATGCGCGGTCAATTTTGGCATCGGATTTCGTACCTGTCCGTTTCGCGGTACTGGTGTAATCGGATTTACCGATAGCCCCCATGATACCGCCGCGGATCGTGGTGTCCTGCGTATCATTGTTCCAGTTGATGATATCGCCGCCCAGTTGTGTGGTGTAGGTATCCCCTTTGATGCGCATGGAACGGTTAATCGCATCATGGCGCTGACGATCTCCGGTGATCCGCAGCCAGACAGAAGAGGCATTGTCATCCCCTTTGAAACTGTCAGCATAGGGTGGTTCGCCCAGACGATCATGCAGAGTCATGGTGAACATACCCAGTGCGGCGGTACGGTTCGCCATATAGCCACCGGCGCCCGGGTTCACGTTACGCTCCGGATCTTCCTTGTTTTCATCCGGCGGATAAACATTGGTATCGAAGGAATCGAGATACCAGCTGTCATCTTTATACCCTTTGTGTAACAGGTATTCGTACACCCCGATGGCAACCGGCCCGCCCAGTTTAAAGGCATCTTTATCCGATTTTCCGCCGACATGAACCACTTTAATCGCGTCCGGCTGTTTCAGGGTATCCGCCCCTTTGCCGCCGACGTTATTAATGTTCAGCGTGGTCGCACCATTTGCCCCAGTTTTCACGTTACCGTCAACCACCAGCTGGTCAGTCATCGTTTCCTCATGACCTTTGTTCAGCACGGTATTCAGTGTGATCGAACCGCCGTTCGCCGTGAAATCACCGCCGACATTCAGACGGCTTTCCGTGTCTTTCTGACTGGCAAGCCAGATACTGCCGCCGTTATTCACAAAATTACCGTCAACACGATATTCAGTGGCACGGCCGAGATCTTTCTTATCCAATTCACCGGCATAGAACTGACCGGCGTTATTCACATTACCTTTCAGAGTTCCCTGACCGGCAAATGTTCCCTGACTACCGATATTGACCTGATTACTGTTCATCACCAGTGCGGAATCATAGCTGCCCGTCAGTAATGCCCCGTTCAGGATCTCAGTGGTCCCGGTATACTGCGCGGATTTGTCCGTCAGTGTGATGCGGCCCGCGCCCTGTTTTACCAGCGTACCGGTGCCGGTGACACTGTTGGTCAGATCCCACGCCTGTTTACCGTCATTATGCGTCAGTACCAGCGTACCGGCGTTTTCAATCGCCGCACTGCCGATATGCTCTGCCTGTGAAGCCCGCAGTGTACTGTCTGCATCCGTGGTAAAGCGTCCGCTGAAGCCGCTGTTATCTGCCGTCAGCTGTGCATCCGATTTTTGTGCAATTTCCGTGGTGCCGCTGCCGGTCAGCTGATTACGCAGCAGACCCTGAGCACCTTCCGTGCGCAGTGTACCCGCCACCGCAACCAGACTGTCGCCCAGACCTGCGATATTACGGATAGTGACCTGTGCAGGCTGATCGATAGTCACGGCGGAGTGCATTCCGTTGTTTGCTCCGGCGATGGTCAGTGTGTCGTTATTCACCACCAGCTGGCCATCCTGAGTACCGCTCAGAGAGCCATTTACCTCACCGCCGTTTTTCACGGTCAGTTTACCGTTACCCAGTGCAACCAGACTGTTTGCCGCCGACGTGAGTTTCCCGGCAGTCTGTTCTGTACCGGCACCGGCGGTGCTGGTCAGTTCAACTGCGGTTCCGGATGCCAGATCCAGCAACTGCGTGTTACCTAACACATTATCGGCTTCTGCACGTAATTTGCCGTGACGGACAAAGGTGCTGCCGGTGTAATCATTGTTGTTATTGGACAACGTGACATATTCACTTGCAGTATCAATTGCCAGGTCGCCCTGTCCGGTGATTTTCGCCCCGAGATTAGCCGCCGAACCGGATTTTCCGGCCTGCGCCGCCAGCACCAGAGCATTACTGTCTTTGCCCAGTAAGTCCACTTCGGTCAGCTGATAAGCCACATACAACCCGTCAGCTTTACCGCCGGCCTGAGCACTGGTCTGCAAGCCGTAATCATAAGTACCTTTCGCAACAACGTTGCCGTCCTGGCGCAGATCCTGCTCTGTCCTGGTATTGGACGGGATCACATTGCCGTCGTTATCTGTCAGTTCCAGATTCAGCCCGCCGGTGTAATCCGAGGCCTGACCGGCATTCACCAGCTGAGCGACGGAATCACCCTCATCCTGCTCCAGCAGTGGTACTTTATTATTAGCTGACGGCGTTGGCAGGTTATCAAAACCATCCGCTTTCACCTGAACAGTCCCTTTGGCGTTATTCAGCTCCAGTGAATTCACACTGATGTTGTCATCAATGATCCGGCTGCCGGTAATATTGTCTTTAAAGGCCAGGGTCCCGCCGCTCATTGCCAGACGATCGAATGACTGTGTACCGACGCCCTCACGGACGGTCGCAACAGACTTATCACTGATATCCAGACGGGATTTTTGCAGGGAGCGGGTGTTATCACCGGCAATATCAAACGTACCGTTTGTCAGACGCAGTGTGCCGGTGAAGTTATCACCCGCGAAAACCGCGCTCTTATTATCAAAGGCAAACGCCTGTCCGCCGGTCGCCGTCGTGACCAGACCATCACCCTGAAACTGATGAGCAAAGGTATGCGCTTTATCCTGATTGATAAACAGCTCACCGCCTTGTTTCACTGTAATACCGTCATCTGCTGTCAGTTCATTCAGTGTGATATCGGTATTGCGCAGTTCGAAACGGCCTTCCTCAACATTCAGTTTTTCAAAGTCGCTGATTTTGCTGCTGTCCTGTAATACATAGTGGCTCGATTTTCCTTTCAGCGTCAGCGTATCCTGCCCGCCGCCACCTGCTGTCAGATTACCGAACAGCGCACTGCTTTGTACGGCAGAAACATTTTGCAGAATCACATTGTTGCGGCCATTACCGGTAAGACCGTTTTTCAGCTGCGTACCACCGTTAAGAGTGATGGTATTATTCCCGTGACCCGCCATCAGGATGTCAGTCTTAGCAGAATCCTTCATTTCAATGGTGTTATTACCGTTACCGGCGGACAATGTTCCTGTTTTCGCGCTGCCGCGCATCGTCGCGGTATTGTCGCCGTGACCGGTGATAAGCTCGCTGGTTGTACCGCTCAGATCAATCCTGTTGGTACCGTTACCCAGTATGGATTTTCCGCTGATAGTCCCGCTGTTACCGAAGCTGATATCGCTGTTCTGACCCGCATCAACCGCGATGCCGTTTGTTGTATCCGCCGCAGTAATTTCGCCGCTGTTGGTGAAGCTGAACGCATTTTTCAGCGCGGTCAGATCCACCACACTGTGGTCAGACGCTGACGTCAGTTTGCCGCTCTGTGTGATGTTTTTGGTCTGACCCAGCAGCACCAGTGCGGATTCGCCTTCCGCAGACGCGATATCGACATTCATTCCGCTGGTAACATTACCGGACGTATTGGTCACGATACCGTTACCGCCCTTATCTTCCACATTGATAGTGGTATTTTTGGCGCCGGAGGTATCAAGATCGCTTTTCGCCATCGTCATCCCGCCCTTGCCGTCATCCGCTTCCAGTCTCAGACCGGAGGCATTCTCACCGCTGACCGTGATCGTGCCGCTGCCCTCTAACTGAAACGCGCCGGCATCATCATCAACATTCAGCAGATGGAGACCGCTGCCGCTGCCGGTAACATCAATATTGGCGTTATCCAGGTGTATCGCAGAGCCGGAGTGCGCCCTTACCGCATCTGCCGATTTTTCACCGAGGATAGTACCGGTGCCGCCGATAGCCATTGACGCATCTTTATTCAGGCGGACGGCCGCGATACCGTCATTGGCGGTAATTTTACCGGTGTTATTCACAACAGAATTTTTGCCGTAAATATCAACACCCACACCGTTAACCTTAATACCAGCATGTTCGCTGTTATTTACCGTCCCGGTTTCCACCCGGATACCGGTTGCATTATCTGCGGTGCTGAAATCAATATCACCGTCATGATTAAGCACACCGCCATTGATTACTTTATAGCCGATAGCATTCTTCGCGATATTACCGCCAGCAGAGCCTGACTTAAGATTAGCGTGGGATATCAGCGTCGTTTTATCCGATCCTTGTGCTATCTGATTACCATTAAGATCATAATAATTTCCGTCGATCACCGCGATGGTTCCGTCTTCGCCGGTAACATTAATCGTAGTGGCTTTATCCAGTATAACTTTATCATCCGCACCGGCACCATTTGCCAGATACAGACCGGTTGCACCCTTACCGTTAACATTCAGCTCCATATCACCGGTTTCGACTTTCGTACCTTTATCGGCGATATAAAAACCACGGCTTTTTTCACCATTAATATCAAAACGATAGCTTGTACCGGCATCTTCCAGTGCCAGGAACTGCGCTTTCTGATCGACACGGAACAGAGTGGAATCATTGTTATCCAGCGTCAGATTCACATCACCGCCGCCAAAATTAATACGGGAACTGTCAGTTTCATCATTACCTTTACGACCGGCAATCCAGTAACCGGTCTGGTTTACAGCTCCTTTATCAAAAATAACGCGGCCTTTTTTAAGATCAATCTCACCACCGATACGGGCGAACACCCCGACCGTATTATCGCCTTTCAGCTCAACTGTACCGCCGTCAATAATGACTTTGGCTGCATCCGCGCGGATACCGGTTGTACGGGCCGGTTTAACACCGTTGGTCACTTTACCGGTGTTATTAGCGATAACCTTACCGGTATGTGTAATGGTTGAGTTACCCAGAGCAAACAAGCCGATAGAACCTTCTCCGGATACATCAATCAAACCCCGGTTTTCGATAATATCGTTCTTCCGGTTGTCTCCGGATACCCGCATCCCGACACTGTTTGAACCCGCGTTATAAATCTCACCATCGTTGATAACCGTCAGCTCAGAATCATTATTACGGCGGGTTGTTGATGCCACATTGATACCCACGGCGTTACGCACACCCTTGTTGATATCAATTTTACCGTTATTCACAATGTTATATTTTTCACCCGCCGTGGTTTTATCATCCAGCAGCGCAGCAACCGCATTCGACATAAAACGCATGTCCCAGGTATTATCCGGACTGCCGCCTTCCAGGGTAACGCCCTCTTTCCCCATCAGGATCTCACCGTCGTTGGTAAACGATGCACCGGTTATTTCAACACCGGTAACCGTACCTTCTCCCCGGCCAATCCCTTTCTGACCCAGACTCATGACTGCACCTTTTTCATTGGTGACAGCAGCCCCGCCGGATGCAGAGATCCCGGTATTCACAGTGACATCTTTATCACTCGGATCATTATTGGCGAGATTAAATGCCTCAACGGCAATTTTACCCAGGTTAGTGTATTTTGCATTATTCCCGGTGACCTGATCACCGTGAATACGGGTCTGGCCATCACCCAGCAGTAATGTGCCGGTGTTGGTGAATTCGGCATTATCGATTAAGGCGTTCTGGCCTTTATAATTAGGCACTGATGTGGTGGCTTTATGGAAAACTTCTGCGCCATCATGCGCAAAAATATGATATGCCCTGTAACGACCTGAATCTGAAGCGGTTTCACCACGAATATCTGCACCGTCCTCAATATTGAGTACACTGCCTTTACCCTCAGCCTCAAAAATGGAGCGTCTACCGATATCCGCCATAACCGCTTTATTCAGATTGATATCTTTATTTTCCAGCCATTTAAGGTCGATATTCACATCATAATAATCTTTATCCTGCGGACGCGGGACAATGGTTGCTTCAATCAGTGATTTGTATTCAGCCCTGGGTAAAACGTTCTCTTTAACCGCTTCGATCAGCAGGGCGTTATAAGCTTCCAGTCCCTGTTCATCATGAATAATAAACGTATCACCGATTCTGTAAGTCAGTCCCTTCGAATCAACAAAATCATCCAGCTCTTTCGGCAGTTCAACACTTTCAACCAACTGATTTTTCGGCTGGAATGTATAGTTATACTTGCCCGGAGATAAGTTCATGCCGTACGCTTCACCGAACGTAACATGTAATTTACTGGTGGAATTGATCACCGCCGATTTGCCCGCTTCCGCTTTGGCCACAAACAGTGAACTGTCTTTGATATGATCAATCGTCCAGTCAACATTGTCAGCGGCGGTCATATTCAGCGTACCGTTATTAACCTCAGCCAGTGTCAGATGATAGAAAGGCGATAATTCCGGCTGTTTTTTCAGCAGGTAAACACCCAGCTGCGGGTCAATTTTTGTTTTGAAAGCATCCGGCTTATACACCTGCATAACCGCCTTTTCACCGTCTTCGTTCGTCCAGGTGATTTCTTCCATAGCTGACGTATTGTGCGGAACAGACCAGTCCTCAATGGTGCCCAGAGAAACATCTCCTTCAACCGCCTCACCATTCCGGTATTCCGTAATTGAAATAACTTTATTTTCTTCGGTATTCTTGTCCCATAACTCCTGCAAAGAAAACCAGGTTTGCTGATAATCAAGATTATTCGTAAATTTAGTATTCTCGTTATTTAAATCGAGGTTTTTAGTTTCGCCATTTTTAATTAGCCTGGCTTGTGATTTCTCATTTGAATTATTTATCCACGTTTTAGTTGTACCGTCATATTGTGCAGGGAGATACTCATTTTCTAACCACTGCGCCGCAGAAATCGCCGGGGCATCAGCCTGTGCAGATACGCTCAGCCCGCTTCCTGCCAGCATTACCAGTGATAACAGCGCCAGTTTTTTCCCTTTTTTTGCACCCTTCGCGAATTCAGATGCGACAATAGAATTCCCTGTCCGTTGATTTTTTACGACTTTGAATATTTTATTCATTGTTTATTTTTCTCAAAATTGAAGGACGTGAATAAGGAAATTCCAGGTGCAGAAAACCCTGACGCATTTAATGCATCACAAAAAAAAATGCGCCGTCATCTGAATGGCTGACGGCTATAAACGTAATTGGGTTATTTAATTAATTTATTTAACGTTCACCTGAATTGTCCTGTATCCGGACTCAGAAAATTTTACTTATGGTTGAATCGGCGGAGTATTATAGGGAGGGGATTTTGAATGTCTATAGCGGTTTTAGGAATCATCCTAAGTCAAATTAACTACAAAATGATCATCACAAGATAAATAACCACTAAATTACAAATGAAACGCGTAACATCTTATAGGTAATACTGCTGTGACAATTATCTCCTCCGACCCGAATACAGACATCAATAGAGATAAATAACTAACAAAAAATAAATATATGAAATTTAAGTTAATTTAATTTTAAAAAAATGGAATAACTAACCAGTCATTTTACAATACGCAATTCATTCAATTTGTTTCAAACCATAACAAAATACGTAGCATTGTCACACAAATAACCGAATACCTATTCACAAAACGTGAATTTAAAAAACTTTAACTTTTTTCAGGCTTTTTTGATAAAAGGCACAAATAGCTCATTTTACGCATTTAATGCGTGTGAAATTTAACCTAAAAGTATCTTTATTGATACAAATAACGATAATTTAACGATCAAAAAAACAAACTTTTAATACACATATAATTAACAAAATGCAGCTTATCCCGAGAACCCCACCCCGTTACAATTAAGCTAAATTACTTATTTAGCGTGTTTATAGTGATAGCATTGACTTATTTAAGCAGGTTACTTAAGTCATTTCCGCCATATAACTGAAAATATCAGTGCAATATATCAATGAAGATAAAACAAAAAACGATCTGCACAATGATTAAATACGCATTTAATGCGTATAACAATACAAATAACAGGTGTTACTCAGATAGCACACCAAACAAGTGCTGACTATCTTAAAAATGCATTTTCATTCATTTGCAGCCCCAAAGTAATTCATTTATTGTGCCGCGGTAAATACGGCATTTCTGACTGAAGCAAGTTATTTATACGGCAGAAGCGGGCCCTGTTATAATAACGACGTGGTAACAGGTGACAGGAAAACAGACGCAGCATGACCATTTTTGACACACTGGCAGAGCGCCATATTCAGGCCGCGCTTGAAAGCGGGGAATTGCAGGGGCTGGCAGGAGAAGGAAAGCCGCTCACACTTGAGGATGACAGCCACATCCCGCCGGAACTGCGGACGGGCTACCGGTTACTGAAGAATGCCGGTTACCTTCCTCCTGCATTACTGGCCCGGCAGGAAGCCGTTTCTCTGACAGAATTATTGTCCGTCCTGCCGCCGGACAGCACAGAATATATGGAGACAAACAAACGGTTAAGGTTGCTGGCATTACAGATGCAGCAGGCGGGGCTTAATACGGATTTTCTGTATCACCGTTACCATGATGCAATACATCAGGCACTGAATAAAAATAAATAATACCGGCGGGATCAGTACAATTCATAGATTTGATCAGAGGTGAACCCGCGATACATCAGATAACGCATCTTTTTTTGTTTCTCTTTATAGTCCGCCGGTATGTCTTCCCCGAATTTCTTCGCTTTTGCCTCACGAGCCAGTTCAAACCAGTCAGTTTCCTGTGCGGAAAAAACGGAATCAATCAGCTCACCGGAAAATCCTTTCTGACGTAACGCCTGCCGGACCCTTACCGGCCCGTGCAATTTTCTCACGCCAGCCTGAAAGAAGAGCGAGATACTGCGGGTGTCATCCAGATATTGAGAGTCTGTCAGCCGCGCCATTACCTGCGGCAGAACATTCTCTTCTGTCGGGGACGTTTCCTGCTTTTCGGCGATTTTCCGTTTCAGTTTCCGGGCCAGTTCCGCACCGGCATATTCCCGCCGTCCCAGCAACCATATGGCATAATGATAAAGTTGTTTTTCATCCATCGTGACACCTGCGTGTTATCCGTTAAAATCGTGATAACATACCATATTCCCACTATATTCAGAGAGACAGACAATGGCACAACTGACGCCGGAAGAAAAAGTATATGTTGATGACCTCGCCATGCAGCGGGTTGATGATATGAACAGTGATGAGTTTCTGGTTCGTCAGCTGGATGAAAAAATCCACGGGCTGGCATCTCACCTGAAAGACTATTTTGAAGAACGCCTGACATTCCATAAACAGAACAAAAATTGATTCTGCCCGGGCAGCCGAAACGCTGCCCGCCTCTCTGTTCCTGCCTGAAATAATCTACGTATAAATAATTACATTCGTTATCAGCCTATTCTGATAGCTATCCG
>NZ_NRQY01000001.1:2598350-2683702 GCF_003996855.1 Morganella morganii
CGGTAAAACGCGATTTTTTCATAGAAATCTCCTCAGTTCAGATTACGAGAAAATTCTACTTATGAACACACCGCCTTTTCGGGGGGATTACCATCCTTCTGTACTTAAAATAAAGTTGAAAACAATTAAAGTTCTCTGCAACTATGCCGATATTCAATACCATAATTATTCTGAGTGATTGATTTTACGTTGTTAATACAGTTAATGATAATTATTCTTAATTATTATCACCAATAATTATAAAGAAAAAATAATATTAAATACTGAGTTTTTTAACACAAATGAAATGAATATTTAAAAATATTAACAACAATTGACGTATAACATCGCGGTAACATAAAAACTCAGTATATAAATCTATAAGTAACTGTCTGTATCCGGATATTACAGATAAAACTCACCTTTTAAATCGTGAATCAGAAAAACACTTCAATTAATCATTTCATGACTATATACTCTGTTTCGTTTTAGTTATGCCTTCCATTCTGATGTATAAGAATCTTCTTTCCTGCTAACGGTAATAAAAAATTACCGGGGAAAACTATTTCTTATTGATGCTACTAACTAAATAAATTCTGCTGATTTGTTTTTTCAGAATCAGCTAAAATCACTATGACTGAAAATAAAGAGAGGATAATGAATAAAAAATTCGCTCTTGCAGCGTCTCTTTCTCTTATTTTTGTTGCTAACTCAGTGTCTGCGGCGACCATCGCATCCGGTGGCTCAATCAATTTCACCGGTTTTATTACAGATGCCACCTGTACCATTAATAACGGCAATGCGGATATGTCAGTATTATTAGATCCGATTACTGTTAACCAGATCAGTGGCCCGGGTGCTATCGATGAAGGAAAAAAGCATTTTCCATCGAATTATCAGACTGTAACGCCAGTGATAAAAACAGTAAATCACTGCATATTAATTTCGCATCCACCAATCTTATTTCCAATAACGGCAATTATCTGATCAATCAGGAAACGGATGAGAAAGGTAATCCTAAAAATGTCGGAATTGCATTAACATCACAGAAAGATAATCAAATTATCAATTTAAATATGCCATATGACACTAAAATTGTTGCCGATAAAGGCGTTATGCAATTTTATGCAAAATATTATAAAGTCGGCAGTGAAGCTGCTCAGTCGGGTAAAATCAATACCATGCTGACATATAATCTGTCTTACTTCTGATATTTTCAGGCCTCTTTAATGCAGGGGCCTGATTTTTGAAAGTACACATCATGAAAAAAATTATCTTAACATTGTTGTTATTAACAATAACATTTGTCAGCCGGGCAAATATTATTATTAATTCCACCCGTGTTATTTATCCGCAGGGAAGTAAAGAAGTTCCGGTACAATTATTTAACACCGGGACACAGCAAGCCTTAGTGCAGGCGTGGATTGATGACGGTAATGCCGATTCCACGCCGGAAACCGCCAATGTCCCGTTTATACTGACGCCGCCGGTAGTGAAAATCGACGGTAAAAATGGTCAGCAATTACGGGTGAAAATGACCCCTGCACAGCTTCCGGCGGACAGAGAGTCCCTGTTCTATCTGAATTTACTGGATATTCCGCCGCTGCCGGAGAACAGTGCAGATAAAAATATGATGCAGATTGCTATCCGTTCCCGCATCAAATTGTTTTACCGCCCGTCCGGACTCACCCTGAATGCGGATAAAGCCCATACCCGTCTGACATTCACCCGTGACGGTCAGCACTATATTCTGAAAAATGACTCTCCGTATCATATTAATATTCTCGGTCTGAAAGAGACCGCGAACAACCGTGATCTGGCAGAAGAAGGTACGATGATTGCACCTTATTCTCAATTTACGCTGCCTGCTGCATCCGGATTACCGGCAGGAAATCACTATTCACTGACATTGATCGACGATTTCGGTGCTATCAATTCCTATCCGCTGTCACTGAACTGAACAGCAGCCTGATGCCACGCTATATCTGCCGTTTTTCCGCCCTCGTTTCACTGTTGCCGGTGCTGTTCAGCACACCGGCTGCGCAGCCGGGTTTAACACCAACTTTCTTTACGGTGATTCCGCCAAAGCGGATTTGTCCCGATTTGATCGCAACGATACCCTGCCCGACGGCGAATACACCGTTGAAATCAGTGTGAACGGAGAATGGAAGGGGCGCTTTCCGCTGCGTCTGCAACAGAGCGGGCACACGATTCTGATACCGCAGGAAGATGTGCCGAAACTGGGGCTGCGTGACAGCACACCACCGCCGCAGGCGGATGACGAAGGCTATGTCCTGCTGGACAGTCTGGTGCCGCCGGACAGCCATACCCTGAACACCGGACAATTTCAGCTGATGCTGAATGTACCGCAGGCAATGCTGAATAGTGAGCTCAAAGGATATGTCGACCCGTCTCTGTGGGACCCGGGTGTTAATGCCGCAATGGTCAGTTATAACGCTAACTATTATCATGCCACCAATAAACGTGACGGCAGTGATAACGACAATGCTTATCTGACGCTGAGCAGCGGCCTGAATCTGGCCGGCTGGCAGTTGCGTGATCAGTCCTCCCTGACCTACAGCAGCGGGCAAAACGCACAATGGAATACCAACACCCGCTATCTGCAACGGGGTTTTCCGGCAATCAAATCTGATTTCCGTGCCGGAGACAGCTACACCTCCAGCGAACTGTTCGATTCTGTCCGTTTCCGGGGCGCGACCCTGAAAACGGATATGCGCATGTATCCCGATACCTGGCAGGGTTTTTCCCCGGTGGTGCGCGGCGTGGCACAGACAAACGCACTGGTCAGAATCTATCAGGATTCACAGCTTATCTGGCAGCAGAGCGTCCCCCCCGGTCCGTTTGTGGTCGATTCACTTCTGCCGACCGGCTCCGGCGGAGATTTGCAGGTCGAAGTGAATGAAGCGGACGGGCAAATCAACCACTTTATGGTGCCCTTCTCCGCTGTCCCGAATATGTTAAAGGAAGGCCTCTTTAAATATGAGCTGAATGCCGGTGAAGTGCGGCTGACAGATAATGCTTACCATCCGGATTTTGCACAGCTGAATATCCAGTACGGCATCAACAATACGCTGACCGGCTACGGCGGTGTGATTGCAGCGGAAAATTATCAGGCCTTTCTGCTCGGCAGCGGGTTTAATCTGCCGATCGGTGCATTATCAGTGGATGTCACACACTCCGATGCCCGCTTCGGTAAGGAAACATCACGCTACCGGGGCGAAAGTTACAAAGTGGCCTACAGCCGGTTTATTCATCAGACCAATACCAATTTTTCACTGGCGGCTTACCGTTACTCCACCAGCGGCTATTTCAGTCTGACTGACGCAGTACAGTATCAGGAGCTGCTCAACCGGCAGGATCTGACCGGTGAGATGTCGCCACAATCACAGAGTTACCGTCAGCGCAGCACCTTTAATATCAATATAAACCAGCGGATCGGCGCGGATTACGGCTCGGTTTATCTCGCCGGGACTCTGCGTGATTACTGGGGCGGACAGGGCAGCACCCGCGAATATCAGCTGGGTTATGCCAATAACTGGCAGGATATCAATTACACCCTCAGTGCGGGCCGGACCCGTTACAGCAAAGACAGCAGCAATCCGGCAGGCAGCAGCAATAATGAAGAGACACGGATTAACCTGACACTCTCTGTCCCGCTGACGGTATCCGGCCACAAGGTGTATCTGACCGCAAACAGCATGACGGAAGCAGGTCGTTATCAGAGCAGTAATATCGGCCTGAGCGGCACCGCCGGGCAAAGCAATGCCCTGAGTTATAACGTCAATGCTGCTCATCAGCAGTCCGGCGGTACGACTTTCAGTACCAGCGCCGCTTACCGGGCAGCGCCGGCGACACTGAATGCCTCCTACAGTGAATCCGGCCGTTACCGCCAGCTCGGCGCCGGTGTCACCGGCAGCCTGGTGGCCTGGTCCGGCGGTATTCTCACCGCCAATCAGCCGGGAGAAACGTTCGCCGTTGTGAATGTGCCGGGCACCGCCAATGCCATCGTTTATAATGACCGCAATGTCACCACCAATACGCAGGGTCAGGTACTGGTGCCGTATCTGTCCGCCTACCGCAAAAATGCGCTGATCCTGGATGCTTCGCAGACACCGGAAAATGCGGCGGAGTTGCTGGGGAATGTGCAGGATATCGTGCCTTACGCCGGCGCGGTGACACTCGTGAACTTCAGAACGGATAACCGGCAGGAATTTTATCTGCACGCGATACGCCATAACGGTAAACCACTGCCGTTCGGAACGGAAGTCACTGACGGAGACAATAACAGCATCGGTTATGTCGGGCAGAACAGCCTCATTTATATAAGAAGCGAAACACGGCCGGCGCAGATTAATGTCCGCCTGACTGATACGGACAGCGGCTACTGCCGCATTACACTCACACCGGACCCGCAGAACACGCCTCTGCTCTGTGCAGAATTAAGGAGACATCACCGATGCTCAGAAAATTTCATTCTTTTGCCGCACTGCTGGTACTGCTGACCGGTTATGCACAGGCAGAATGCGCCAACAACGGTAATAAACAGGCTCCGCCGCTGACGGCTGATCTGTCAGAAACCTTTTACCGTCAGACGGAAACCACACTCTATTTCAATACCCGCTACAGCGGGGAGTTCAGCTGTAACGGCTACAGCAGCAGCGTATCCAACGCCTCTTACCTGCAAAAACGTTCGGTGGTGGTCGGTTTTCAGAACGGACGTTATCCGGTGGAGTTCCGGGTGATTGACCTCCAGCCCAGCAGCACCCAAAAATTCGGTTACAGCAGAAATCCGTATCCGGCGGGGAGCCTTCAGGTGCGTTTCACACTCAGCGCCCGGGTACTGCCGCAGAACGCACGCAGCGATGTGACTGTACCCGGCAATCAGTACCGTTTTGACGGCGCGGTGATCGCGGCTGACACCACACGGGTCGGGATACTTCAGTTTTTTATCCGTCTCGGACTGGATATCATCAGCTATCTGATTACCGGGCACTGGCCGGAGCATAATGAGGATCTGTTTCTGCAACCGCTGGATGTCATTTATCAGCCGCGTGAAACTACCTGCACCTTTAATAATGCGGATTTATTAGTCGAACTGCCGCAGGTCGACAGGTCGCAGCTGATGCGCAATAAAACCGCCGGGATGACCCGGTTTTATCTGGATATATCCTGCCGTGATCGCCTGAACGGCCGCACCAGCCGGCCGGTGAAAGCCTATCTGGCCAGCAATCAGGTCTGGCTGCGGGATATGAAAACCCTTGTGGATACCTCACCGGGTGCAGCACAGGGCGCAGGAATCCGGGTTGGTCGTTATGCGGATACCAATGACAGCAGTGCACTGGTGATCAACCCGCCGGGACGGCAGCCACGGTCAGATTCCTATCTGTTTGAATGGGGAAAGGACAAATTTATTGAAGAGAACAACGGCTTCAGCCTCTGGGCATATTATTATGTCTATGACGCCGCCCGGCTCAGTGCAGGCCGTATCAATACCACGGCAATCCTCAATTTCGAGTACTACTAACCATAAATTATGATGAAAATGGCCGGTAAAAACCGTATAAAAAAGGGAAAACAGGTCGGGATACCACGTAAAAAACATTAATTTTCCGGATTATTCCCCCATTTTTACTAAAATCTGCCGCCATTTCATGTCCGTTTTAACTTACTAATAGACATACATAAAATCCGGAAACAGAATTTTATCCTGCCAAAACATACCCCATTAATATTAAACGATGGATAATAAGGCTGGCCTTGGTTTTTGTATTTTGCTAGTATTCGTTCGATTTTTGTTCAGACAATAAAACGAGGAAAAGGCAATGCCCTCTCATACGATGAGGACAAATGCAGTCTTCGCTTTCTTGATTTTACTATTCTTTACCGGTTCGGGCTTTGCCTCAACCAGTACCACGACAAGCTTGCCGTATTCGCATCAAAACAAGCAGCTGCAAAAAACACTGCCTGATTTGAAGAAATACGCGTCAGGTACACCCCGTAAGAAAGCGTTTTTAAATGCCATTGTCCCTGCGATTGACAAAGTGAATCGCGAAATCATGAATGACCGTACCTGGTTACTGGAACGCCGGAATGCCAAACACTGGTCACAGAGTGATATTGCAAAGCTCGGAAAGCTTTGCCGGATCTATGATATGACATGCAGCTCACCTAAGCGCACCAACTGGAACGCGCTGCTGACCCGTGTCGATATCCTGCCCACCCACTTCGTTGCCACACAGGCGGCAACCGAGTCAGGCTGGGGAACATCAAAACTGGCTCAGTCCAACAACAACCTTTTTGGTATGCGTTGCGGACGGGGCTGTAGTGCCAAAGCCGGACAGGTTCAGGGCTACTACGCGTACAGCACTATTGAGGATAGTGTCACTGCTTACATGAAAAATCTGAATACGCACCGTGCTTATAATTCACTGCGTTCAGAAAGGGCAAAACAGCGTCTGGGTGATGATGACTCACTGAGTACACCGGAACTTATCAGTCAGCTGGAAGGTTATTCGCAGAAGGGAGATGCCTATAACCGTTACCTCCGTCAGATGTATGACAGTAACAAAAAGCTGATCACATCGGCACAGAAGGTCGCCCAAAACACATAATTGCTCTGTTCACTGCAACAGACACACGAAAACCCGCGTTAATCTGAGTATTACGCGGGTTTTTTTATCGCTTCTCATCATTCTTATTGAATCGTGGTTGATAACTTATATTATACTCAGCACGCTAATTATGACATTTTCAACAAGCCTGCACAGAGCCTGATATGAATTTCTTTTCATTTGAATTCCTTGCCTCCTTTACTGCTTTTTTTCTGATTTACTGGCTCTGTCAAAAAAAGACCCGTTTACAGAATATTCTTTTAATTGCAGCAAGTTACCTGTTTGTTTTCTCATTTCAGGCAAGCTTCGCCTATGTGCTGGCCGGTTATACCCTGTTCATTTATCTGCTGACGAATATTCTGAGCAGCCGCCTGTCCGCACGGGCCATATACAGCCTGCTGGCGACAGGGATAATCGGCTGCTTTACGGTTTTCAAATACTACGGATTTATGCAGGAATCCCTGCAAAGCGCGCTGTTGCAGGCCGGTGTGGAGGTTGAACTGCCGGTGCTCTCCGTACTGGCACCGCTGGGCTTATCATTCTACGCGTTCCATTCCGTCAGCTATGTGGTGTCGGTCTGCCGCAAAGAGATTGAAAAAGCGCCATTTTGGAATGTGGTACTCTATCTCTGCTTCTTCCCGAGCATTGTTGCCGGACCAATAAACCGCGCCAAAGCATTCATGCCACAAATACAGGCAGCCTCGCGGGAAGTTCTTGATTACAAAAAAGCGCTGCTGCTGATCACGCTGGCGATGGTGAAACTGTTTTTATTCAGTGCCTATCTGTCGGAAAACTTCGCCAACCCCGTCTTCAGTTCGCCGGTCAATTACAGCGCCGGTGAGATTCTGGTGGCCGTTTACGCCTATGCCTGGAATATCTATTTCAATTTCTCCGGTTACACCAACCTGGTCACCGGGATTGCCATGCTGCTCGGTTTCAGGGTACCGCTGAACTTCAATGCGCCGTATCTTGCCACCAACCTGAAAGAGTTCTGGGCGCACTGGCACATCAGCCTGTCCACGTTTATCCGCGATTATATTTACATCCCGCTCGGCGGTAACCGCAAGGGCTGGCTGCGGATGAACCTCAACGCGTTTATCGCCATGGTAATTTCCGGGATCTGGCACGGTGTCGGGCTGCCGTTTATTATCTGGGGTGCACTGCACGGGCTGGGGATTGTGCTGATGAATATCAAACACAAACTGCTGCCGCCGCGCACCGATCCGGCAGAAACGTTGTGGCAGAAAACCGGGGTCTGGACCGCCCGGATTTTCACCTTCCATGTGCTGTGTCTGACCTGGATTTTCTTCCGCAGCGCCACCCTCAGTGATGCAGTCACCATGCTGACTCAGCTGACCGCTGACGGCTTTATTGCCTCAGTGATGGCCAGTGCACCGCTGATTATCGCCTTCTGGCTGCTGCTGATTATCTATCCGCTGTGTGTCAGTCTGTATCACCGCGCCGGACACTATTACCAGCGGGTTTCGTGGATCTGGTATCCTTTACCGCTGGCACTCTTTATGACGCTGGTCTTTATTTTCTCTCCTTCAGGAATGCCGGGTTTTATCTATGCGAATTTTTGATTTTACAGAAAATCTCGAGCGGGCACTGAAGGTCGTCTTTATTGTGCTGACAGCGACTGTGGCACTGGTCTGGCTGAACCAGAACCCGCTGGCCCGTTACTGGGAGCAGACCTACCACCAGCCTGCGCCGTGGGCGAAGCTGGAGGGGCATTACGCGTGGGATCTCGGGGGTTACCTTCAGGAAGGCGTGGTGGCTGCCGGTGAGACGCTGTGGACGTATGCACAGGGCAATCATGTGATTGAGGAAACGGAAGAAGCAATTCCCGGAAATACCGCATTCCCGGAAGAGTTTCAGGTGGGGCTGCATTTTATCAACGGCTACCGCTATCCGGCTGCTGCGCTGTCTGTCACCTTCCCTGAACTGCTGAACCGGGAGCGTCCGGCAATCGCCGGTTCAGTGCTGAAACTCAATCCGGAGCAGGTTGCGGAACACATCCTGACGAAAAAGACACAGAAATCCGTTATTGACCTGAGCGCCGGTGACAAAGTCTTCTTCGTGGGTGATTCCCTCATGCAGGGGGTTGCACCTGTGTTACAATCCCGTCTGGCCAAAGCCTACGGCATTGAGAGCATCAACCTCAGCAAACAGAGTACCGGCCTGACGTATCCGAAGTTTTTTAACTGGCCGGAAACTATCAGAACCACACTGGCAGCCAACCCGGATATCCGTCTGATGGTGGTTTTCCTGGGTCCGAATGACCCGTGGGACATGCCGCCGGAGGGCGGCGGGCGCTATCTGCGCTTTATGTCTCCGGAATGGGAGGCGCAGTACCGCAAACGGATTCAGGATATTCTGTTAACGGCCCGGATACAGGATGTGGACGTCATCTGGATAGGACCGCCGAATATGCGCAAAGACAAGCTGTCAGATGGTGTACACTATCTGAGCGGTGTCTATCAGACGGAAATTAACAATGCCGGTGAAATCTGGCTGTCCGCGAATACCATTTTCAAATATCAGGATAAGACCTATTCAGACTACCCCAGTGACGGCAGCAGCACTATTAAACTGCGCAGCGGCGACGGTATTCACTTCACCTACAAAGGTCAGAAAGCCATCGCTGACACGGTATTTGATCTGATTAAATTTAATGCGGCACCGGAGGAAACCCCGGCGCCGCAGGAAAAAACAGAAACACATGATGAAACAACAAAAACGCCCGTCGTGGCCCCTTAAACTGGCCGGCGCGGGAGCGCTGTTTGCCGCAGCGCTCTCCCTGCTCTCCTGCCAGAACTCTGCGGATAAGCCGTGGATACAGCCACAGACACCACCACCGGTGTCGCGCAATGATCTGACCAACTACGGCGATCCGAATCTCAGCCGCCTGGCACACCGCCTGCGGGATCCGTCCGCGCGTGTCCATATTGTCCAGATTGGCGATTCTCACACAGCGGCAGATTTTTTCTCCGGCACACTGCGTGATAAATTCCAGGCACGGTACGGCAATGCGGGGATCGGCTTTGTGCCGCCGAGCATTATCGCCGGGCAGCGCACAGCAAACTTTGTCTTCACTGAGCCGAAAAAACAGTGGTCATTCCTGACCAGCCGGAAAGATGATGCACCAAACTTCCCGCTGGGCGGCTTTATTATTTCGCCGCTGACCTCACACAGTTCCCTGACCATGAAAGAGCGCAATCCGTCCTCTTATCAGTATGACATGCAGGTGCTGTACCAGACCGGTTATCCGGCCTCCGTTGCGGTACGCGGCGGCAGAGGCGGCACTCTGAACCTGACGCCGTCCTCAGAATGGCGTTTTTCTGACAGTGTGCCGGTGACCTTCCCGGCAGAGATCACCGCAAATGAACAGAGCCCGCTGAATATCGGCGGCTGGTTTATCACCCGCAATCATCCGGGTGTGATGCTCTCATCTGCCGGTATCAACGGTGCCACCATCGCCATGACGGAAAAATGGCAGCCGCAGTGGGTGAATACCCTGGCGCAAACCGATCCGGAAATGGTGATCCTGGCTTACGGCACCAACGAAGCCTTTAATGATACGCTGGATTTGGATCTCTACCGTCAGCAGCTGACCAATGTTGTGCGCAACATCCGCAATACCATGCCGGATGCGGTGATCCTGCTGGTCGGCCCGGGCGACAGTATCAAGAACAAAACCGCACCTGACTGCCGTTCACAACAGCCGGCCAATCTGCACAATGTGATGCAGATCCAGAAGTCTGTCGCGAAAAGTGAAGGCTTACTCTACTGGGACTGGCAGCAGTTCATGGGGGGTGATTGTGCGATCAACAGCTGGGTGCTGCGTGATCTCGCACGGCCGGACAAAGTTCATCTCTCCGGTCCGGGTTATGAGAAGAGTGCCACCGCACTCTATAACGCGCTGGAATCCCTGCTCAGCCAGCAGTAACCGGTACTCCGCAGATACGCTGATTATCTGCGGAGCCTCTCCCCTCAGCCGTTTACGCTGTGTCCCAGCACCCCGATCATGGCATTCTCATTCACAAACTTAATCATTCCGTTGTCTTTATCGGTCAGTTCCAGTTCTTTGTCGTCTTCTGACGGCACCACAATAATAAAACGGCTGCCGTTGCGTTCGGCATTCTTGCGGCAGGTGCTGATCCGCATCCCCGAGCAATCATTTTTAATGGTGAAGTGCGGGAACAGAGTCCGCAGGCGGCGTCCGACGATCAGATCATGTCCGGCGGCACGGGTGTTTTCCGGGATCAGCACCACGTCATTCGCATTCTGACGCAGCAGTTGTTTATGACATTTGCGGATCAGGAAAATAATCGGGTCGAGCATAAAAGCAAAACCACTGACTGCCACCTGTTTATCCAGCAGGTGTGACGCACTGGCATCATAGCGCCCGCCGCGGCATAACAGCTCATCATGGCTGTCCGGATGGGTGGTGCGCCATTCAAACAGGGTATGGCAGTAATTATTCACCGGATACAGCCTCGGCGTCACACTGTACGGAATTTTAAGACGATTAAGGGATTCGAGCAGCTGACGAAATCGGGTGGCTGAAGCCTCAGAAAGAAACTCACTGAGCCGGGGGGCCTTTTTATTGACGATATCCAGCAGCTTGTGCGGTACAGATAATAACTGCTCCGGTTTATCTTTCAGTCTGACCAGCCACTGTTCCTCAAAAAACGGCAGAAACGGCTGGTAATACTCTCTCAGCGCCCGGCGGAAACAACTGAACTCTTCTTCACTCCCCGCGGTATTTATTTTCAGTTCAATATACGGCGTAAGATGTAATGAACTGAAAAAATCATACTGCATTAAAATATGCTCCAGCTCGATATCAATATTATCGTAGCCGAAAGCTTCCACACCAATCTGGTGATATTGTTCAAAATCCTGTTTCTGTCCGGCCACATTGCGGAACATCGCGCCGATATACCATAACTTGCTTTTCGACTGTAAACGCTGATGCTGTGCAATCACGCGCAGACAACCCATCGTCCCCTCACCGCGCAGCAGTGCCGGATGACTGCAATTGAGTTTCGGCCCGTTATGGTTATCCTCTGCGAATGCGGCAGCATTCTTCATGTGGTCATCCCAGTATTCCAGCAGCGGAAAGCGGATTTCCTGATAACAATAACGCGCCAGCAGTTTAGAGGCGCGGTTTTCCAGCCAGATCCAGTCCGCCACATCATTACTGTAATGTTTGCGCGGCCGCCCGCTCTGATGCGGGCGCACTGTCCGGTTCACTTCAAATTCCAGTTTCTGGCAATACTGATTGGTGCCCAGTACGCAATTCTGATTCAGACAGATTTGGATATGCTCAATAACAGACTGGCTGATAGTGGTATATAAAAAATGCTGATAATGAATCCCGCGCTCTTCCGGTGTTTTACCTAATTGCAAATAACACTGGTGCTCAGTCATTCTCGGAATAGTACATTCCCCGGTGTTATGACCATAGCTTGAATAATTTAAGTTATGTCTGTCATTATATTCTGACTGGTCGGATGTGAGCGTATCAACATATTGAGAGACCAAAAGAAAATAGGAATTCGCCTCGATCAGACAGCTGTTATAACGCCGATCCCATAATGCGCCGCTGCGCTGATATTTATTATTGTAATAAGGAACATACTGGCGTCCGATGTGTTGTATGAAGCGGCTTAAATCTTCTTTTGATTTTGGTGTCAGCAGTAATAATACGGTATCGGCCTGAAGCGAATAAGCATGAAGCTCGCAATTGTATGATTCTAAAGACCTGTCAATGCAGGTCAGAAAGCGGGCGTAATCATTCTCTTCCTGAAAGAGTTTTTCATGATTGTGTCCGTTAAGTTTAATCAGCTGTGGTAATCCCGGAAAATAAAGGCGCTCTCTTCTTGGCATAGGTCAGCGCTCCAATCGCTAAAAATAATAAGTTTATCTAATGAGTAATATAATATAAAACCGGTTTTATTATTTTAACTCATATCATAAAACCTGTTTTTATTTCTGAATGCCATTCTTTTTTATCGTATTGAAAAAAGTATATTTATTTTTTACTTACCCTGTTTGTTAATTCACATATGACAAAAGTAAAATAATAACCACATAGAAATACGGACTATTCACGCTCAAAAAGGGGGACAGAGTCACTTACTGAAAAACGGCACATAAAATATTCATTTTCAGCCGAAACTGTTATAGAAGCGCTGTTTTTTTTGATCGATATCAAATTTAGAACGACATTTAAAAATTAAGTTTTCCCTATCTCGGTAATTGTCATCGGGTGCACCTTTCCAATTAAACAATCATTACAGGAAAAGCATTATGGGAAACATGAGTGCCAGTTCCGCCCATAAAATGGGGGTGGTCGCGCTGACCCTGGTAACCGCATCAAATATGATGGGTTCCGGTGTGTTCATGCTGCCGACTAACCTCGCGGGCGTCGGTTACATCTCCTTATGGGGATGGTTATTTACAATCATTGGTGTTATCGCATTAGCATTAGTTTTCGCCAAAACCAGTCTTATCACACCGCGTAACGGCGGTATCGTGGCTTACGCCAGCGATGCTTTCGGTCCGTTTATCGGTTTCCAGACCACTGTTTGTTACTGGATCAGTGCCTGGGTCGGTAACGTCGCGCTGCTGGTTGCCGGTGTCGGCTACCTCAGCTACTTCTTCCCTGAACTGAGAAACCCGGCTATCGGCAGTATCGTTGCTATCGCGATTCTGTGGGGCTTTGTGGTGTTAGCCAGCTTCGGTGCCCGTGTCGCCGGTCGTGCGCAGTCATTCACTGCAAGCTGCATGCTGGTCGTTGTTCTGGGTGTCGGTGTAATCGGCTGGTTCTGGTTCGATCCGCAGATGTTCTCTCAGGTCTATAACGGCACCGGTAAAAGTGATACCACTGCTATTATTACTGCGGCATCTATCGCACTGTGGGGCTTCCTGGGTGTTGAATTTGCTGTGGTTTCCAGCGGCCAGGTGGACAAACCAGAGTACACTGTACCGCGTGCCACCGTTTATGGTCTGCTGATTGCCTCCGTCTGTTACGTCGGCAGCTGTACGGTCATCATGGGTCTGGTTCCGCACGAAGAACTGGTTAACTCTGCTGCGCCGTTTGCTGATGCTGCCCGTTACATGTTCGGTGAAACTGCCGGTACTGTTGCGTCTATCCTGAGTATCATCGCCTGCTTCGGTTCAATCTCCGGCTGGTTAATCCTTCAGTCTGAAGGTCCGCGTGCCGGTGCCAACCAGGGTCTGTTCCCTAAATTCTTCTCTGATGTGAACAAAAATGACGTTCCGATGAAAAGCCTGATTTTCACCGGTGTGCTGATGAGCCTGGTGCTGTTAATGACCGCATCACCAAACCTAGCCAAACAGTTCGAAATCGTCATTCTGATGTCTGTTTTCGCATCCCTGCTGCCATACATGTATGCACTGATTTCTCTGCCAATCATCATGGTTTCCAAAAAAATGAACCGCGGCAGAACATTCATTTTCTATAACGTCCTGGTGGTTATCGGCATTATCTACTGTGTCTTTGCCCTGTTAGGTTCCGGTTCTGATTCAATGTTCTGGGGTCTGGTCATGATGTCCCTCACTATCCCGCTGTTCAGCTTCGTAGCTGCCGGCCGTGCGAAAAAAGGCAACGACATCCTGTATATCAATGACGAACAAAACAAAGCGTGATTTGCTCCGCTTCACAGTCTTAAATTTTGAAAAACAAGAGGTAATTAAGTATGACTCTGTCTATCAATGATCAAAACAAACTTGATGCATTCTGGGCTTATTGCGTAAAAAACCAGTATTTCAATATCGGTTATCCTGAATCAGCGGATTTTGATTACACTAATCTGGAACGCTTCTTACGTTTCTCTATCAATAACTGCGGTGACTGGGGCGAATATTGCAACTACCTGCTGAACTCTTTCGATTTCGAAAAAGAAGTGATGGAGTATTTCGCAGACCTGTTCAAAATCCCGTTTGAACAAAGCTGGGGTTATGTCACCAACGGCGGTACCGAAGGTAATATGTTCGGTTGCTACCTGGGCCGTGAAATCTTCCCTGACGGTACCCTGTACTATTCAAAAGATACTCACTATTCCGTTGCGAAAATCGTTAAATTACTGCGCATCAAATCTCAGGTTGTTGAATCTCTGCCAAGCGGCGAAATCGACTATGACGATCTGATGAAAAAATCGCTGACGATAAAGAAGCGCATCCGATCATCTTCGCTAACATCGGTACCACTGTCCGCGGTGCCATCGATGATATCGCAGAAATCCAGAAACGCCTGAAAGCAGCCGGTATCAAACGTGAAGATTACTATCTGCACGCCGATGCGGCACTGAGTGGCATGATCCTGCCATTCGTTGATGATGCACAGCCATTTACTTTTGCAGACGGTATCGACTCAATCGGTGTTTCCGGCCACAAAATGATTGGTTCGCCAATCCCTTGCGATATCGTTGTTGCGAAAAAAGAGAACGTAGACCGTATTTCTGTTGAAATCGACTACATCTCCGCACACGACAAAACTATCACCGGTTCCCGTAACGGTCACACACCACTGATGCTGTGGGAAGCTATCCGTTCACATTCAGCTGAAGAGTGGAAACGCCGCATCGCCCGCAGCCTGGATATGGCGCAGTACGCTGTTGACCGTATGCAGAAAGCCGGTATCAATGCATGGCGCAACAAAAATTCCATCACTGTTGTGTTCCCTTGCCCGTCAGAACGCGTCTGGAGAGAACATTGCCTGGCAACATCCGGCGACGTGGCTCACCTGATCACCACCGCGCACCATCTGGATACCGTACAGATCGACAAACTGATCGACGATGTTATCGCGGATTTTAACTTACACGCGGCATAAAAAAAGGCAGTGGTAAATATCCACTGCCCCCTTACGGTTCGTTGCCGGCGCAGACGCCAATCCTGCCGGCAACGCTCTCTAACCTATACAGCGACACAGGATGATGCAAGAAAAAAGACCAAAAAACACGGCTCAGTTCTCTGATCGTGAGATTTTTTGCTCTCTCATCCGCAGCTGGAGTATTTCTGTGAGGACAAAATGGTATGGTTCCCAATGGTAAACCCACCCACCGCATGGGCCTGACAGCCCTGATCATTATGACGGCTTCCAATATGATGGGAAGCGGCGTGTTTATGTTACCCTCCTCCCTGGCGCATATCGGCTCTGTCGCGCTGTGGGGCGGCCTGCTGACCTTCTGCGGCGTGCTGGCACTGGCGCTGGTGTTCGCCAAAACCGGTGAAATCTCCCCCTGTAAAGGCGGCGTGATTGCCAACATCGGCCGGACATTCGGGCAGTATATCGGGTTACAGACATCACTTTTTTACTGGCTTTCGACCTGGATAGGCAACTGTGCCTTACTGATCTCCGGTGTCGGTTATCTCTCTTATTTCTTTCCGCAGCTTCACACTCCGCTTTACGCCGCTATTACCGCTATTATTATTCTCTGGGCTTTCGTTCTGCTGGGTTTGCAGGGCGCAAAAGTCGTCGGCTATGCGCAGATTTTTACCGGCCTTTGTATGCTCACCGTTATTCTGAGCATCAGCATTTTCGGCTGGACCAGTTTTGATTACACACGTTACATCACCAGTTTTAATGTTACTCAGACCAGTAATACAGATGCTATTTTTGCCGCCGCTGCTATTTCGCTGTGGGGCTACCTGGGAATTGAATCTGCATCAGTTTCATCCGCCCAGGTGATTAATCCGCACCGCAATATTCCGCTGGCAACCATTATCGGGCTGGTGATTGCCGCCGCCTGCTATCTCAGTTCCACCAATGTCATGATGGGGATACTGCCCCACGAACAGCTTGTTAACTCCACCGCGCCGTTTGCGGATACCGCCCGTTATCTGTGGGGCGAACATGCGGGACAGATTATCTCTGCACTCGCAATTATTGCCTGCTTCGGTGCATTACCGGGCTGGCAGATTTTACAGACTGAAGTTCCCCGCTCTGCGGCGGAAGAAGGCACATTCCCGCGTTTTTTTGCGGATGTGAACCGCCACGGCGTGCCGTATAAAGGGCTGATTTGTACCGCTGGGATGATGAGTGCCGTGCTGTTGCTTACCATCTCACCGAGCCTGGAACAGCAGTTCCGCAACATCATTATTCTTGCGGTATCCGCCAGTCTGATCCCGTATGCGTTTGCAGTGATTTCCCTGCCGATCGCCATGATCGCCAAAAAAATGCAGTACGGGCGCACCTTTATTATTTACGCCACTCTGAGCCTGATTGGTCTGGGATTCATTATGGTCGCGCTGACAGGCGCCGGTACCAAACCGCTGTTCTGGGGCATGGTGCTGCAAATGGTTACCATTCCGCTGTATCTGTTTTTTATTATGCGCCGTGAAAAAAACACTACTGATCCCCGTCCCGGGCTCGCCCTGTCGTACATCCCGGGGATCTGCACTGAGCAGACCGCTGAGATGGCGTTATCGGCTGACAATGATGACAGCCGGAATTTCTCACAGAGAAACTGTATATAGAGGACTAAAAATGGAAAAGATTCAGTCAATCAGAGGGATGAGAAGTGTGCTTCCGGAAGAAACACCGGTCTGGCAGTGGCTGGAAAACCGGATCAGGAATATCACTTCCCGCTACGGCTATCAGGAGGTCAGGCTGCCGATTCTGGAACCGGTTGCCCTGTTTGAGCGCGCGGTCGGTGAATCCACCGATATCGTCTCAAAAGAGATGTATAACTTCCTCGATAAGAGCGGCGAGCACATCACCCTGCGTCCGGAAGGTACCAGTGGTTGCGTCCGGACCGTGATTGAGAACAACATGTGCTACAACACCACGCAGCGCCTGTGGTATCAGGGCCCGATGTTCCGTTATGAGCGTCCGCAGAAAGGCCGTCTGCGCCAGTTCACCCAGTTCGGGGTGGAAACCTTCGGCATGCCGGGAGCGGATGTGGATGCCGAGCTTATCTTTATGGTGAAAGATATCTTTAAGGCGCTCGGCGTGGATAAGCACGTCCGCCTGGAGATTAACTCCCTCGGGACACCGGAAGAGCGCTCAGAGCACCGTCAGCAGCTGGTGAATACTTTATGCAGCACAAAGCGCTGCTGGATGAGGACAGCCTGCGCCGTCTGGAAACCAACCCGCTGCGTATCCTGGACAGCAAAAACCCGGATATGCAGGAGATGATTGAAGCGGCGGCGCGCCTGCTGGACTTCCTCGGGGAGGAATCACAACAGCACTTTGATGAACTGCGCCGCCTGCTGGACAGCGAAAATATTGCCTATGTGGTCAATCCGCGTCTGGTGCGCGGACTGGATTACTACACCCGTACCGTATTTGAGTGGATCACGGAAGAGCTGGGATCACAGGGAACAGTCTGCGGCGGCGGCCGTTATGATGGTCTGGTCGAATTATTCAGCGGCAAACAGTTACCGGCCTCCGGGTTTGCTATCGGGATCGAACGGCTGTTACTGCTGATCCAGACTCTCGGCCTGGATAAAGAAATTGTAAATCAGCCGGATATCGTGGTGACTTATGAAGATCCGGCACAGAATGTGGAAGCGCTGTTACTGGCTAATACACTGCGCCATCAGTTACCGCAATATAAAATCCTGAATGATTTCACCCGTGCCAAACTGAAACGTCAGCACAGCAACGCGCTGAAATCCGGCTGCCGTTACATTGTGACGCTCAACCGCGACGGAGAGATAGGCCTGTGGGATCTGGCGGCGAACACCAATGAAACGGTGACCACAGACACGCTTGCCAGTGCATTTCTGAATAAAACCATCACCGCGATGGCCTGATAAACAGCAACATAACATTAATGAAAGCACTGTTTTTACAGTGCTTTTTTCTTTTTTACTTTCAGGCTTTTACCGTAAAATGGAAATGATAAAAATCACTGCGGCAGATAGCCGTGCCGTATTCCAGCACTCTGCCCGTTTTATCGCGGCTTCTGAGGATAATTTTCATCAGTGAGGCCGTCGGCGGGACAGAAAGCAGTTTTGCTTCTTCCGGTGTCGGGTGGCAGATAGAAAGTGCATACTCCTGCACATCCGGCTCAATTCCCTGCGCCAGCCAGTGTGCGTACAGAGAGCCGTCCAGCAGATCAGGACGCGGCAGAAACGATTCCGGAATAAACATGGTCTCCAGCGATACCGGAATATCATCCACCAGCCGGACACGTTTGATCACCGCCATGGTATCCCCGGCAGATAATTCCAGTTCAGAGGCCAGTGAATCCGGCACTAAGTCCAGCTGACGGATAAGCCAGCGGCTGGACACCTTACCGCTGCCGGCCGCCTGTGCGGAAAATCCGCCACCGGAAAGATTGTACTGCACCGGCAGGTTAATCTGTGTGCCTTTACCATGATGTTTCACCACCAGCCCCTGTTTCAGCAGTAAGTCCAGTGCTTTCACCACAGTGACGCGGGATATTCCCAGCGACTGAGACAAACGGCGCTCAGACGGCAGAACACAGCCGTGCGTCAGCTGCTTTTGTGTGATCGCATCTTCAATTCCTTGTTTTAACTGAATATATAACGGAACAGTTGATTGCTGATTAAGACTGTGCTGTAAAAAAGTGAGAAAATCATGTTCCACAAATAGATCCCTGTCATGCTGCGGATAACGGCTGAAAGCAGTGTAACAACTTTTGTGTCTGCTATCACACATTGATTAAAATAATACCAACTGGACTACAACTGGACTTATTTATAGTCTATTATATACTCTGTAAAAACAAAGGCTCCACAGCAGTTTTATACCAATAATATAATTTGTTGTTTTTAATTCATTCAACACCAGTCCAGATAATAATAAATGACACAATCAGCAGCAGTCCCGTTAAGTGTGACAGAAAAACGGATTCTTGGTTGCCTTTACGGGCAGGCAACCGGGGACGCCATGGGCATGCCGTCGGAACTCTGGCCAAAGAGCCGGGTCCGTCAGCACTTCGGCTGGATTGATACTTTCCTGCCGGGCCCTGAGGAGAATATTGCCGCCAACGAGTTTGTTGCCGGGGAATTTACCGATGACACCAGTCAGTGTGTTGCCCTGATGGATGCCATTATTGAGGAGCACGGTGCTGTCGTCCCGCAGACGATCGCCCGCCACATAATGGCGTGGGCCACCCGGATACAGGCATTTGAAAAAAATATTCTGGGGCCGACATCAAAAGCTGCGCTGAATGCCATACACCAGGGAATACCTTTAGATAAAATAGAGGCAAATGGTGTGACCAACGGTTCCGCGATGCGTGTCGCGCCCGTCGGTTGCCTGATGCCATCATATAATACAGAACGTTTTATTGAGCAGGTCAGGCTCTCCTGTCTGCCGACCCACAAATCCGATATCGCCATTGCCGGTGCTGTCGTGATTGCCCGGGCCGTCAGTCTGGCTGTTGAGGGCACTGACTGGTCTGCGATAAAACAGGCTGTCATACCGCTGGCTGACACTGTTCAGCGCCGGTTTGAGTCCACCTTCAGCCCGCTGCTGGGCCGGAGGATTATGTACGCCCTCAATGTGGTCCGCGGGCGGACGGACGAAGAGCAGGCACTGACTGATCTCTATGAGATAGTCGGCGCCGGTATGGATAATATTGAATCTATCCCGTGTGCAATTGCACTCGCGGATTTAGCCAACACCAATCCCGTACGCTGTGCGGTACTGGCTGCAAATCTGGGCGGAGACACGGACACCATCGGTGCCATGGCAACGGCCATCTGCGGCGCAATTCACGGCATTGACAGTTTTGATGCTGACAGTATCGCATTGATAAATCATACAAATAATATCGATTTTACGCCGTATGCACTCAGTCTGGCGAAGTTCAGGCAGGAGTATGCCGCGACGAACAGGATGATGTCATGAGTCAGCAATCTGTACCTTCAGCATTGAACAAAACCGATCCGACTATAGAAGAACTGGGGATCGGCCTGATCCCGCCCTCCCGGCAGACCAAAAAACCTGCCGAACTGTTCTTTGTCTGGTGTGCCGCTAATATCGGCATTCTCGGCGTGGTCTACGGCGCGATTATTGTGTCGTTCGGACTTTCCTTCTTTCAGTCTGTTTTAGCGGCGGTGGTTGGTGTCGCCTCCTTTATTTTAGTGGGGATCACCAGTATCGCCGGAAAAATCGGCCGTACCACCACTCTCACCCTTTCCCGTGCCAGCTTCGGCAAAAGCGGCAATATCGTGCCGACGGCCTTCTGCTGGTTTAACCTGATGGGCTGGGAAGCGGTGAATATCATCACCGGCACCCTGACACTGGCCGCCCTGTTTACCGCCATCGGGCTGGGCAGCGGACACCTGATGACCGCCATCGCGCTGATTCTGTTCGGCGGACTGACTGTTGTGGTCAGTATCCTCGGGCAGAACACCGTTTTGCTGATGCAGAAATGGATCACCCGGATTTTCGGGGCAATGACCCTGTTTGTCGTGCTCTGGCTGCTGGCCACCGCCGACTGGCAGACATTAATCAGCCGCCCTTCCGGTAACTGGATCACCGGCTTCCTGCCTGCGGTGTCCATTATCGCCGCCGGAACAGGCATCAGCTGGGCGATTGCCGGGGCGGATTACAGCCGTGACCAGAGCCCGTCCTCATCACACAGCCGTATTTTCGGTTCCGTGGTCGGCGGCGCTGCACTGCCGCTGTTGCTGCTGATCCTAACCGGTATTCTGCTGACCGCGCAACTGCCAGATCTGGCTGCGGAAGAGAACCCGATTGCCGCGATCGGCGGGCTGCTACCGTCCTGGATGGCGGTGCCGTATCTGGCCGCTGCCGTGGCCGGGATTGTCACTATCGCCGTCCTCAGCCTCTATTCCGCCAGTCTCAATCTGCTGAGTATGGGGATCAAACTCAAACAGCGCACCGCCGTTGCTCTCGATGGCGTGATTGTGCTGGCGATCGCGATTTATGTTCTGTTTGTTTCCGGTGATTTCCTCGGGCCGTTTATTTCATTCCTGGTCTTCTGCGGGCTGTTTCTGGCATCCTGGGCGGCGATTTTTATCACCGATTACTACTGCAAACACAAAACCGCCGGTTACGATGAAGTTTCGCTCTACGGCGACACCGGGGTTATCCTGCCGACGTTTCTGTGCTGGCTGGGCGGCTCAGTTGCCGGGCTGCTGGTCACCAACACCGGCTTTATTAACGGGCCGTTTGCCACCGGTGTGTTTGAAAATTCCAGTCTGGGGCTGTTTGTCTCCTTCCTGGTGAGCATGGCGGCGTACCGCCTGACACTGATGATGAAACCGGCACGGAGTTAATCTGACCTGATGGATGTAACGTTACTGACACCACAGCGCCCGGTCGTGGTTATCGGCGCAGCTTTCGGCGATGTGATGCTGGAAGTGAATGCACTGCCGCGCAGCGGGGATGATATCAGCGCCCTGCCGCTCGGGCAGCAGATCGGCGGTTGCGCCTTTAACGTCGCCCGCGCCCTGAGCCGTCTCGGTATTGTGCCGGTCAACGGCATTCCCGCCGGCAACGGCAGCTGGGGAAAACAGGTCGTTGCCGCGATGGAAAAGGAAAACCTGCCGGTTCTGCTGCGCCATCAGTTGCACGATAACGGCTGGTGTCTGGCACTGGTGGAAGAGAGTAAAGAGCGCACATTCATCACCATCGAAGGCTGTGAGCAGCACTGGAGTGAGGAGTTGCTGGCACAAATTCCGGTGCCGGATAATGCCCTGATTTATGTTTCCGGTTATGAGCTGGTCAGCCCGGAAAGTGCACCGCTGCGTAACTGGCTGCTGGCGCAGAGTGAGGATAAAACCCTGTTTGCGGATTTCGGTCCGCGTCTGCGGGACATTGATCCGGACTTTATTGAACAGCTGCTGGCGAAAAAACCGCTGCTGACCGTCAACCGTGATGAGCTGGCACAGCTTAATCCGCGTGGCGGCAAGCAGTCTGATATACAGACAGACGATGCACAGGCGTTTGCCGACAGCTACGGTCTGCCGCTGATCGCGCGCTTTGATAAAGAAGGCGCCGTAGTGTGTCAGCCGGGACAACAACCGGTAAAAATCCCTGCCTTTACCGTACCGGTGGCCGATACTATCGCCGCCGGAGACAGCCACTGCGCCGGTGTTCTCGCCGGTCTGGCCTGCGGGCAGCCGCTCACGGATGCCGTCCGGATCGGTAACGCGGTTGCCGCCATTGTGGTCAGCCGTCCCGGGTCTGACGGCGCCCCCACCCGCACTGAACTGAGTGATTTTTTACATCATCACCCCTGAAACACCGCCCGTTTACCCGACAGCGATGTTCATTCAGCCCCCTGTTTCCGGGGGTTTTTTATACGTAATATCCCGTCATTTTCTCTTTTTGCTCACAAAATTCCCGCCGAAAACGTGCATCACCAAAAATAACAGCCTTTAATCATCCCTGAATTAATATTTTGTATTCGTTACCAAAGGACTGATGATGAAGACCAATATCAAGCCACTCTACGGGAGCTGGAAAGAGGGTTTCGCCCTGGATAAACACACCGAATGGAGCAAACCACTGGGTGAAAACAGTGCCGGGCACATGCAGTTTGATACAAAGAGAACAGAAGCGGGTGAAGCACTGTACCAGCTGAAATATAAACAGGACTGGTCGCAGCTTTATCCGCTCGCCAGGTGCCTCGCGGATAACATAAAAATCCGTTTTCCGGATGTTCATTTTGTCCTTCCCATGCCCGCATCCACCCGCCGTACACGTCAGCCGGTAACAGAAATTGTGCAGATGGTTTCAAAAATAACAGGCCTGCCACATTTTGATCATTTGCTGCTGAAAGAATCCGGTGGCACACCGCTCAAAAATCTGACCGGCAGGCAGGAAAAACTGGATGCCATCGGTGAACGCTTTTCTGTTTTTGATCAAATCCAAAATGACGGATGCTGGAAGGTCGTGGTGATAGATGACATTTACCATACCGGTGCGTCGTTAGAGTCGGCCTGTCAAGTTCTTCGCGGTTATAGTAAAGTGAATAAGATTTATGTGGCTACACTCACCCGGAGATAGGCATGACGACGATTTTCGTCGCAGGATCGATAAAAATTAAAGTATTAGACCCTCTGGTCACTGAACGACTGCAAAAAATAGCCGATCGGAATCTCCGTATTATTGTCGGTGATGCCGCAGGTGCAGATTCAGCCGTTCAGCAATTTCTGAAACAAACCGGTTATGATCATGTCACCGTCTTCAGCAGTTCCCCGGTACCGAGGCACAACACCGGAAACTGGCCTGTACAGGTCACAGAAACCACTTATGCACCGGGAAGCAGAGCATTTTTCACGGCCAAAGACCTGGCTATGGCAGCAGAAGCTGATTACGGACTGATGATTTGGGACAGCCGCAGTACCGGTACTCTCAGTAATGTGTTGGAGTTATTAAATCAAAAAAAATATTCCGTTGTGTTTATCCGGGATAAAAAACAGTTTCTTGTTGTGAAATCCCCGGATCATCTCAGTGAACTGGTCAGTCATATGCCACCGGACGCTTTTGCCGCTGCTGAGAAAAAAATTCAGCTGTCCGAAAAAATCACACAACTGAAAAACCGGCAAATCACGCTGTTCAGCTGATATCAGTAACTAATCGATGCCAGCAGATCATCAATATTCTCAATCACTTCCCGGCTGGCGTCTTCCATCGCGGATAAATGCAGTTCCTCATCATGAAGCGAGCCCTGCGCCCTGGCTTCCAGCGCCAGACGTCCGGAGAGGTGCACCAGCCGGTGCGGTCTTTCCAGTTTACGGTAAGCATCATGACCGATAAACCGCTGCCCTTCGTTCGCGTAATACCATTTTCCCAGACGGCATTGTGTGTGGTCATTAACAGATAAGTCAGCATTTCCGTCCAGAAGACGGCGGTAGATATCCCCTTTCCAGATAACGTGATCCAGCTTGACGGTATTCAGAAATTGCTGCACCGCCACAAACCGGATGATCGCCTCCATCCGCGAGGAACTCGTGATCATATTCTGTAAGCGATCTTCCGCCTGAACCGCAATATCACGGATGCTGCACACCAGCTTCTGATTATCTTCCGCATCAGTATGAATGGCTTTGGCATGTGATTTAATTTTGCCGGTAAATGTGGTGATATTGACGGCTTCGTCCTGAATTTCACCGGATAACTGTTTTATTTCCCGGGCAATAACAGAAAACCCGGCCCCCCGGCTGCCGACATGAGAAGCTTCAATCGCTGAGTTAACCGCCAGCAGATTAGTCTGGTTGGCAAGACGCTCGATATTATTAATATTCTGATTAATCTGCCCCAGCACAGAGACCAGTTTCTGTGTGTAATCAAGCCCTTTATCTGCGTGCTCACTGATATCATCCAGCACACTGCACAATTCCTGCATATAACGGCGTGTTTCACTGTTATGCAGCGCGATTTCATCCAGTGTGCCCTGCTCCCCCGCCAGGCGGGTGCCGGAATCCAGCAACGAGTTGCGGATAATTTCTATCGCCGCTATACCGTCCAGCAAATGACGGCACAAAATTTCGCCGTGATAGTGTTTTTGTTCATCCGCATTTTCCGTCATCGCGCTTTCTGCCTGCTCCGGAAAAAGATCCGGTACCTCCCGGAAAACAGCAGGCTGATTTTTTCGCATAAATGTCCATTTTTTCATTATATTCAGCATGTCGCTCCCGCTTCAGACAGATAACACCAACTCAGAGAAATAGCGCAGATTGCCGCCAGAGACAGATTTACTATCGGCGGGGAAAACGGAGGCTTTATGCGGACGGCGGGAAGTAATAAAAAAGGCAGCGGATCTTATCAATCCGCTGCCCTGAGAGAAAAAACAGGGGTGTTACAGGAAAGCGAAGAACAGCATACCGACGATGGCTCCGGTGGTGCCCAGGATAGTTTCCATCAGCGTCCAGGTCTTCAGGGTCTGTGCTTCGGTGGCACCGGTAAATTTCCCGAACAGCCAGAAACCGGAATCGTTCACGTGACTCAGCACAATAGATCCGCCCGCGATACAGACAGACAACGCAGCCAGTTGTGCGCCGGAATAGCCCAACTCACCGATAACCGGTAATACCAGACCAACAGTGGTCAGGCAGGCAACAGTTGCGGAGCCCTGAATCACACGGACAGCGGCAGAGAGAATAAAGCAGGCAGCGGCAATCGGCAGCCCCGCACCAATCAGTGCTTCACCCAGTGCAGGCCCCACACCGGAGTCCACCAGCACCTGTTTGAACACACCACCGGCACCGGTCACCAGCAGGATAATCCCCGCAGGCTGGATGGCGGCAGAACAGATTTCCATCACTTTATTGCGGCTCATGCCACGGCGGATTGCCAGGCCGTAAATCGCCACCAGACAGGCAATCAGAATCGCCAGGAACGGGTGTCCGATAAACACCAGCCAGGCGTGAAGCTTTGAATCCGGGTCCACCATCGGCGCAGCAATGGTTTTCAGACCGACCAGCACCAGCGGGAACAGTACCAGTGCCAGGCTCAGACCAAATGACGGCATTTTACTCTGCCCGAGAGCCGGTTCAGTCAGGTCTTTCGGCAGCTCCAGTGTGACGAACTTACTGATAAAGTTACCGAACAGCGGCCCGGCCAGAATCATACCCGGGATCGCCGCACACAGACCGATAAGGATCATCCAGCCGAAATCCGCATTCATCTGATCTGCCAGCAGCATCGGAGTCGGTCCCGGCAGCAGGAAACAGGCGGCGGCGGCCACACCGGCAAACAGCGGGATAGCCAGACGCACCACGTTACCGCCGGTCCGGCGGGCAACCGCGAAGACCACGCCAATCAGCAGCACAATCGCCACATCAAAGAACAGCGGCAGTGCACAGATAAGCCCGGCGATCCCCAGCGCGTAATGCGCCCGTTTCTCACCAAAGGACTTAAGCAGCTTAATCGCGATCTGGTCGAGTGCACCGGTTTCATGGAGAATTTTTCCGAACATCGCCCCGAGTGCAACCACTATCGCGAGGAAACCAAGTGTCCCGCCCATCCCGTCCTGCATGGTTTGTGTAATCTGCTCCAGCGGCATCCCGGAGAAAATACCTGCACCGATAGCCACAATCATCAGCGCCACGAATGCGTGCAGCCTCGCCACCATCACCAGGAACAGCAGCAGTAATACCGACCCGGCAGCGGTTAACACCAGGGTTAATGTTGTCATGACTGATCTCCGGAAACCTGTCTGATAATCTGTACCGCGCCCGCAATCACACCCTCAAGCGGCGGCTGAATGTCCAGCACCTGCACATCCTGCTCTTCAGCAGTGTCCGGTGCCTCTAATGTATCGAACTGCGTGATCAGCATTTCCGGTTTAAAGAAATGCCCTTTACGGGCTTTCAGGCGGCTTTCGATCAGATCAAAATCCCCTTTCAGCCAGATAAATGACAGATTTTTGTTCTGACGGCGCAGGATATCGCGGTAGCTTTTTTTCAGCGCCGAACAGACAATCACCGAGAGTTCATTGGTTCGCTGCATGGCAAAAATCGCGTCGTTGATGGCTTTCAGCCACGGTTCACGATCGGCATCATTCAGCGGGTGCCCGGCCGCCATTTTTTCGATGTTGGCACGCGGATGCAGGTAATCCCCGTCCAGAAAGGCCGCATTCAGCCCGGTTGCAACCCCGTTAGCCACAGCGGATTTTCCGCAGCCGGAAACCCCCATCAAAACAAAGGCGTGATGTGGTTTTTGGCTATCACTCATAACAATTCCTCTTATGCGGTCATTATCACCGGATATGTTACCGGTAACTATTACCGGTAACATTACCAACGGATATGGTTACAATGCAATCAAACACTGTTTTCAGATGAATAAATTGTGACAGTTATCTCAAACGAAATTCCTGTCACATCAGGAAGGGCCGGGAGCCGTTAAATACTCTCTCCCGGTAATAATTCGAAGCCGACATCGATTATCTGCTGAGGAGGCAGTTCGCCGCGCAGACGCGCCAGCAGCACTTCTGCCGCACGGCGTCCCATCAGGTCACGAGGAGTGAGGACACTGGCCAGTTTCGGGGTCATCACACGACCGACATCATGGCCGTGGAACCCGGCAACCGCCAGATCCTGCGGGATGCGGATCCCGAGGCGCTGACACTCAAAAATAGCGCCGATAGCGAGGTCATCGTTGGTACAGAACAGTCCGTCAGCATCCGGGTAATCGGCTCTGACCTGGTGCAGTTGTCCCGCCCCGAGCGAATAGGATGAGCTTTCCTGCGTCATCACATTACCCGGCTCAAGTCCCGCATCCCGCATAGCCTGCTCATAACCCTGAAGACGCATGAAGGTCCGTTCGTCATGACGTGCGCCGAGGTAAATCACCCTGCGGCAGCCGCGTGCAATCATCGCCTGTGTCATTTCAAAAGCTGCTCGCCGGTTATCCAGCCCGACGGCGGAATCATAGCAGGGAGACACGCTGTCCATCAGTTCCACCACCGGAATCCCGGCGGTGGCCAGCATTTTCAGAGTGCGCGGAGTATGTGTGCGTTCGGCCAGGATCAGGCCGTCGATATTGTAGGATAACAGGGAGACCAGACGGTCTTCTTCTTTCTCGGCCAGATAGCCGTAGTGTGCCAGCATCGTCTGATAACCGGCTGTATCCGTGATGGTTTCAATACCGCGGATGACTTCCGCGAAGACCTGGTTGGTCAGCGAGGGGAGCAGCACACCAATAGCCCGGCTGGTGGCATTGGATAAAATATCCGGCACCCGGTTCGGGATATACCCCAGTTCATCCAGGGTACGGGCAATGGTGCCGCGCAGTTTTTCGGAAACCTGTTCAGGATTACGCAAAAAGCGGCTGATGGTCATTTTGGTTACACCAACGCGGTCAGCCACGTCCTGTAACGAAGGGCGTTTTTTCTTCATAGTGCTTATCTTAATACAGACTGGTCTGTGTGTCGTCATATCCGCCGAAATAGCCCGTAGTTATATCGTATTCCGCCCGGGATTTTACCTTATTTTGACTTACTTCCCTATTTACCGCTGATTTTATTGACTCACCTCATGCTCTGCGCTAACGTCGCGCTATATAACTAAAAACATAACGATAATGACGACTGATTACGATGAGACTCAACCGCCTCTGTTCCGGATTCCTTTTCTGCTGCGCACTGCTGCTCTCTTTCCCGGCATTATCTGCCGCGCCGGAAAGCCCTTCTCAGGTATTTATTTATGGTCAGCTTCCGTCGCCGGAAGCAATTCACCGAGTGGTCAGCAGCGGCCCGCCGACTGATCAGCTGCTGTTTGCGGTTGCCCCGGAAAAACTACCGGGCTTTGCTTCTCTGTCAGTGAAAAACAGCCCGTATTTTGCCCCCCGCTGGCGCGATCTGCCGGTCACCGGGCGCCTCTCCGGACGCGGCAGTACCCTCTCTCCGGAAACTCTGCTGGCGCTGGCGCCGGATGTGATTGTTGACAGCGGGCTGACCGATGACACTTACCGTTCACAGGCCGCCCGTTTCAGCCGCCAGACCGGTATCCCGTATATCCTGTTGTCCGGAAATCTGACACAAACCCCGGATCTGCTGCGTCAGGCCGGTGCTCTGCTCGGAGAATCAGAACGTACGGAACAGCAGGCACAACTGGCCGAAAAATGGCTGCGGGATGCCGCGGCCTTTGCCGGGCGTCAGACACACAAACGCCGTTTTTATCTGGCGCGCGGTGCGAAAGGCCTGCAAACCGGTCTGCGCGGCTCCATTCACAGCGAAGCCCCTGAATTACTGGGATTTGAAAATGTCGCGGATGTCCCGGATATGCAGGGGCTGGCAGAAGTCTCTTTCGAGCAGTTATTGCAGTGGAATCCGGATTTTATTATCGCCCAGGATGCTGTGACGTATGACGCCATTATGCAGGGTGAGGTCTGGCAGAGCCTGGAGGCGGTGAAGAATAAGCAGGTCTTTTACTATGCCGGGCTGCCGTCCGGCTGGCTCGACAGCCCGCCGGGACTGAACCGGCTGCTGGGGCTGCGCCGCCTTCAGGCACAATTTGAACCTGAGAGTGCGGATCTGAAAGCAGATACCGGTTTATTTTTCAGTCTGTTTTATCACTCCTGTGGGGAGGTGATCAATATTGCACTAATTGAAAAAGGATTGTTATTGGCTGAACGCCTTGATTTTACTGCTTTGGCGGGGAGTTATGCGATTCTGCACTGATGAACATGAATTGATTTATTTTATGTTTTTTTGCATTCTATTCTGCACTCAAGTGATCATCTTTTAGGAGCGTTTAAACGATATTTAAAGGACGATTGAACAGGTATCCAATCATCCCACCTTTTGGTGATCTTCTTCCTGGCTTAAATGACCAGTCTCATCGGTATTTTTCTTCTCTTCAATGCGGCGCAAAATCTCTTGGTCTAGTGATTCATCACCAGCCATAGCCAGTTTGATAGCTTGTTTCAGCGTTGGCCTGATATGTAGGTTATCAATACTACTTTCCAATGAATCTGTTTTAGTGATCTGCAAAATCCCCTCAATGCCTTTCCTATGTATCACTTTGAGTAACTCATTGATTTCATGGTCTGAAAGAGATTCATAGACCATGTCCCACGCATTTCTTATAGCTGGACTAGTTTTGTTGTATTTTAATGTATCGATGGGTGGTTCTGATTTGGACTGCGCTGAGCCGAATGCCAGCCAATCAAGGCTGACTTTTTCTGCTTCAGCTATTACCTGTATTGCTTTGAATGAAGGGTCAGTGCCTTTGTTCAAGTAGTTGTTTAAGGTGGAATACGGTAGTCCCCAAGCCAAAGAAACAGCTCTTATGCTCCGACCTTTGATTAGAGTTTGAATTCTATCTACTAGTGTTTCTTTAGGTGTGAAGGACAAAGAAACATCGTCACTATTTTTTCTTTCCATTTTCCTTCCTCTCCAATCTATTGATATATAACAAATTACCCAAATCAGGACTCGATTTGCTTTTAATTAAGAAAAGAAAGGCATTTTTTTCTTTACATAGTCCTAATTTGGATCAATACTGTATCTGCACGGATAACCCACGAGGATTATCCGCAGGGGTAATTTTTAAGGGTAAACGAAATATGGATAGAAATGAAGTAAGTCATGCTGACTGGCATCGTATCGATATTGTTGCTGCTCTTCACAAAAAAGGCGTCACGATGCGTGACCTGTCAACGCAGGCTGGTTTAAAACCAGACACGTTAAAGAATGCACTGGCGCGTTCTTATCCAAAAGGTGAGCGCATTATTGCTGATGCGCTTGGCATTCAGCCTCAGGAAATATGGCCAAGCCGTTACCTGAGCAGAGTATTAGGGTGATCGGTATGTTCCTGACTGCTAATGAACTGGTTGGAATCCCAGGATTACCGGGCACGGTTCAGGGGATACGAAATCGTCTGAATAAGTTGTCGGGCGATCACCCTGAATTAATTCGTAAACGTACCGGCACAAAAGCCTTTGAGTATCACATTAATTGCTTGCCGGAAGCTGCTCAGGACGCGGTGAAACAACGTCATTTTAATGCGGTGCTGGAGCAGAAAAAGACAGAAAAACCGCTGGAAAATCCCGTTGCTGTTACTGCGGTGAAACCCGGCGAGGAACTGGCTCTGATGCGTCAGTGTCCGGCCCTGCTGGAGCGGGAAGTTTCCGGACTGACAGAAGAACAGAAAGCAGTTGCTGATGCACGGGCGGCACTGGCTATGGAAGTCCTGTCACTGGTTGCGGCCGGTGATACCCGTACCGGTGCAGTGAACCGGATTTCAGAACAGTCACGCAGTGGTGTGCTGCCGGAGTATCTGCAGCGTTCCGCAGACAATGCTAATGCACGCAAGGGTAAATCACGCCGGGGCGTAAGTCCGCGTTCTCTGCAGGAATGGGTATCGCTTTATCAGAGTACCAATTCCGGGGAAGAGCGTCTGGCATTGCTGGCTCCCGGTCATCACAAAGAAACACGTCCGGAACAAGTGGCATGGTTTCCGGGGTTTCTGGCGCATTACCGCAATGTGAACGGGCCGTCACTGATTGCCGCTTACCGTTCATTCTCAGATGAATGGGATGAACAGTATGCCGATCAGCCTGCCATGCTGAGTGCGAAACCCTCTTATGACGCGGTGCGCCGCCTGATGGTGAAACTGCCGAAACGTGAGCGTGCAAAAGGCCGTGTAACCGGTTCGGAAGCGCGGGCACTGGAAACCTATCAGAAGCGTGACTGGTCACAGATGCCGGTAAACGGATGTCACGGATGCCGGAAACAATGTCCGTACCTTTAAACACCAGGTAAGGATTGCATAATGTTCATCACACCCGGCTTTGAACAAATCCGCAGTGAGATTCTGCGGGATATCAAAAACCAGCTTCCGGATGCAGATACCGGGTCTGACAGTGATTTTTTTATCCGCGCCTCATCCGTTGCCAGCGTTGCAACAGGGATTTATCAGCATCAGTCATGGATTGTCCGCCAGATTTTTGCGGACACCGCTGACAGTGATTTTCTTGAGTTGCACGCCAGAACCCGCAATCTCATCCGTAAACCGGCAACCACCGCATCCGGCACCGCAGACTTTACCGGCACACCGTACGCTGTTCTGCCGTCCGGGCAGGAAATCCGGGGGGAAACCCTCAGCGTCATCACCACACAGGAGGTGGTGATTGATGAGGACGGTAAAGTCTCCGCCACGGTCAGTGCCACGACGCCCGGCACCGGCTCAAACATCAGTGTCATTACCCCGGCTGAGCTGGTCAGTGCCCCTATGGGGGTTAACAGCCGTGTACTTATTCAGCCGCTGAACGGTGGCACAGACAGGGAAACTGACGCGGCATTACTGGCCCGCCTTCTGGATTTGATCCGACGTCCCCCCGCAGGCGGTAATAAATATGATTACCGCCGCTGGGCGCTTGAGGTGCCGGGTGTGACCAATGCCTTTGTTTATCCGCTGCGCCGTGGTCTGGGTACTGTGGATGTGGCGATCACCTCGGCTGATGGTCTGCCTTCTCAGGAGATTATCGATGCCGCACAGGCGCATATCGATGATGTGCGTCCGGTCACAGCCAAAAACTCACTGGTACTGGCTCCTGAGCAACGCCGTATCGATTTTGATATTGAGATCCGTATTGCCGGTATTTCGCAGGATGATGCCGTCAGACAGGTAAAAGCAGAAATTCAGGCGGTAATGTCCAGACTTGCCCCCGGCGAAAGTTTTACCCGCAGTGATGCAGAAACTGCTGTATCCCTGATTCCGGGCATCCGTGACCGTTTATTTATACAACCTGCGGGTAATGTGCCCGCGCTGGTTGATGCCGACCATCTGGAATGGCTGCAGCCGGGCACTGTCACCGTAAGGATGATGGTATGAAATCCCTGCTGAAGCTGTTATTGCCGCCGGTCAGTTACGGTACGGATGCCCCCGTACTGGATGCGGAATTGCACGCTGAGGCTGAACAACTGACAAAGGCACAAAAACAGGCTGAGCGAGTACGAAGCGGGATAACCCCGTTTTTTGCGGATGCGTTACTGGCTGACTGGGAACGGGTTCTGGGGCTGACAACAGATTACAGCCAGACATATCAGCAGCGCCTTGAAATGGTGCTGTTTAAGCTGTCGGAAACCGGCGGACTCTCCATCCCTTACTTCATACATCTGGCTGAACGTATGGGGTACAGAATCACCATAGAAGAACCTCAGCCGTTTCAGGCCGGTGTCAATCGTGCCGGTGACCGGCTGATGCACAAAGATGCTTTATGGCTGTGGGTCGTTAATGTTTATGGCTCAAAAGTGCAGCCGTACCGTTTTCGTGCCGGTGTTTCCGCTGCCGGTGACCGGCTGACTGTCTATGCGGATTCCGTTCTTGAAAGCCTGTTCCAGGACTTAAAGCCCGCACACACCTATTGTTATTTTACTTATCAGGAATCGTGATATGCAGAATTTAATGCCGCCTATCGATACAACTGACCATGCTTTTCATGATGGTGATCCGACTACCGGTCAACTCGGCACTATTGTCACCGCTGCATGGCTTAATGATGTTCAGGGTGCAACCCGCGACATTCAGGCTGAAATTATTGCCGTACTGACTAAAGCAGGGATACAGCCGAATCCACAAAAACAGAATCAGCTGGCAGAGGCTATCAGCCAGATTATCGGCAGTGGTGGTTATGCAACCAGCGGTGATTTAACGCTGGGTCTGAGTAAAAAGATTGATAAAGCAGATATAGCTCAGCAACTTGGTAACGACACAACAAAAGTTCCGTCACTGCATCTGGTGGCAACAGAACTGGGTAAAAAAGCCAGTATTGCTGATGCTAACAGCAAGCTCGCCAAAGACAAAAACGGCGCAGATATCCCGGATAAAGATGCCTTTATCGAAAACCTTGGTTTACCGGAAAAGTATCAGCCGATAGGAACTTATGCTGACGGCAAGGTATTTAAAGCTCTGGCCGGTGATGGCGCATCAATTACAGAGCTATCTGGAAAATACTTACTGGCATTAAAGGAAGATGGCACTGTCGGTTTGTATAGTAAGGAATCCGGAGGATTTTTGTGGGCTGTTGTGAGAGGAGCTCTGGCGCAGATAACAGGCCAGGATGCCGGATTAATCATGAGTCAGAAGGCCATTACCGACGCGCTTAATCTTCTTACTCCGCTGTCATCATTCACCAGTGGAGCGGGATGGATAAGATTTCCGGACGGAACAATTATTCAGCAAGGCGTGAGCATAGCAGGGCAATTAACCTACCCGACTACAATTCAGTTTCCGATCCCGTTCACCTCGGTTCCTACTGTCATTGCCTGCTTTGACTCAGCAAGCAATAAAGCTACGGATTGTCCGTCATTTGCCACGTCTCAAGGGTGGAATCCTCTTGCAAATTTCTTTCTGATGAGTTCAAGGACGTCGGGTGGTGAAAGTGCCGGTGCTAACTGGATAGCCATAGCAAAAGGAAAGTAAACATGAAATATATTTTTGATAAAAAAACGAATGCGTTCTACCCCGTAGCCATGAAGCAGGAATATGAAAATGCCGGCATGTGGCCGGAGTCCGGCGTTGAAATTACAGAGGAAGTCTTTGCTTCTTTCCGGAACCCGCCGGAAGGAAAAATGCTGGGTTCGGATAAAAAAGGCAATCCTGTGTGGGTTGATATCCCTCCGCTGACACATGAGCAGTGTGTTGCTATTGCCGAATCACAAAAACAGGCTTTGATTGCCGAAGTCCACACCGAAACTGAAATGCTCCGGACAAAAATTGCACTTGGTCGGATCAAGGAAGATGAAAAGGCGCGGCTAAACGCCTGGCTGGATTATCTGGACGAACTGGAGGCAGTGGGCGTATCCACTGCCCCGGATATTACCTGGCCGGTGAAGCCGGTGGTGTAGGCCATACCACAGCAGCCCCGAGGGATGGGTCTACCACCTGCACTTCCTGCACGTACAGCATCCATTCTTTGAGGCTGGCTTTATCTTCTTCCGTGATGATTCCCAGTAAAAGCTGAGTTTGCCAGAGTTGGGTTTTCTGGTTGGCCTCCGCGATCAAATGTTGTTTTTGTGCCTCCACTTCAGCAATTAACTGCTCTTTAGTCTTCGGCGGATTGGTTAATTTCATGGCCTCTTTGTATGAGATTGCTATCCAGCCGTCTTTCACTGAGTTTTCCCATGTGTCCTTATTGACTGGCATAATATCAATGCAATAAACGGCATCATTTTTGTCTTTGAAATATTTCTGCTCTAAAATTTCTGTATTCATTATCTCAGCTCCAACCATCTGCTTAAACGTGCCGTACCACTCACATCAAGTCTGTAAATTGTTCCGGCTGGAATGATGCAGTTGAATCCTCCGTTAGAGCCACCCGTTTCAATCCCGTTAACAATAAGAGATGCGCCCCAGTCACCGGCTCCCGTCACGCCGTAATATACGCAAAGCTGGATAGGCTTGCCGGTGTCATTTGTGTACGTCACTCCGGCACTGCGTGATGAAGTCATGTTATTCCAGGACTGACCGACACCAAGGTGCGCAGGCGCCCCCGTCACGCGGGCATAAGGGATATAGCCCGCTTCCATAACTCCGGCTGCTGAAAATGATACCGTGGCATTCTTCCCGTCCCATGTGAAAAATTTACCGTCATTATCAATGATAAGAGAATATATTCCGGCGGGTGATGTGACTGATGCATTATCAATATTCTTTTTGAATGTATTGCCGTCAGCGTAATTCTCGGCAGGCTGAAACTTTTCCGGTAAACCAACCTTTTAAAGTACGTAAATCCCCATAATCAAATAAAGTCTGATAACCTGGTTAAACGGGCTAAACAAGATGAGGATAAGGCTGTTTTATGATTATCGGGTATGCGCGGGTATCAAGTAACCATCAGGACACTGAACTTCAGCTGCAGGCGTTAAAGGCTGCTGGATGTACGCATATTTTTGAAGAAAAGGCATCAGGCCGTAAAGCTAATCGCCCGGTATTGAAAAAGGTCGTTGATATGCTGGAAGCCGGTGATGAATTGGTGATCTGGAAATTAGATCGCATTGGCCGTAACGTTCTTCATGCGCTCCTGACCTTCCAGAGCCTTGCTGAGCGTCATGTTAATATTAGGTCTATTACCGATGGGGTTGACCTTAGCACAGCCAGCGGGCGCTATAATTTCCGGAATATTCTGTCTGCGGCGCAGTATGAATCAGACCTGAATAGCGAAAGAACGCTTGCCGGATTAGCGGTTGCAAGGGCTAAAGGGCGTATAGGTGGGCGAAAACCTAAGTTCACTGATGAGCACTGGGAGCTATTTAAACGTGAGATTATGGCCGGTCACTCACATCGTGACGTTTCTGTTAAATACGGCGTGAGCCTTTCTACTTTATACAAACATTACCCAGTTCAAGTTATGAGCGATTAGTCTAATCTGCATTCAATTCTGCACTGTGCAAAAAGTCCTTTTTTCGGCCTAGCCGACAGTGCAAAATTGAGCGCCTTTCTGTGCAAAAGATCGCGCCGCGCTACACTCCCCGTTATCGGAGGCACAGATTAACAGTCTGTTATCCGCCCGATGACCACTTCCGCCAAAACACTGTTACTGCTTCTGCTGCTGGTAGTTATCACCGGTATCGCGCTGAATGTTGGTAAGTTCTCACTAACTCCGCAGCAGTTGTGGGATGTGGTGCAGGCGAAAATCACCGGCAATACCGGCGCGGATGATCCGGCGCTGAGCCGTGATATGACGGTTTTCTGGCAAATCCGTCTGCCGCGCATTGCCGCCGCACTGATTATCGGCGGCGGGCTGGCTATGGCCGGAGCTGCGTATCAGGGTATGTTCCGCAACCCGCTGGTTTCACCGGATATCCTGGGGGTTTCCGCCGGGGCTGGCGTCGGTGCAATCTTCGGGATTTTTGCAGGTCAGTCAATGCTGACTATCCAGCTGTTCGCCTTTACCGGCGGACTGTGTGTGGTCGGGCTGGTTTATTCTGTCGCCCGGATGGCGCGTCAGCATGATCCGGTGCTGTCACTGGTGCTGGTCGGGATTGCCGTCAGCGCACTGTGCGGCTCCGCTATTTCTCTGATGAAGATTCTGGCTGACCCATACACTCAATTGCCTGCCATGACCTTCTGGCTGCTCGGCGGCCTGTCCGCGATTTCACCTGATGATATTAAAACCACCGCGCCGCTGATTTTCGCCGGGATGGTGCCGCTGCTGCTGCGCTGGCGCATGAATCTGCTCAGTCTGAGTGATGAAGAGGCCCGCACACTCGGGCTGAATGTTACTGTGACACGGCTGATTTTTATCGCCTCTGCCACTCTGATCACCGCCGGTGCCGTCTCTGTCGCGGGGATTATCGGCTGGCTCGGGCTGATTGTTCCGCATATCACCCGTTTGTTAGTGGGTGCTAACTTCAGTCATCAGCTGCCGGTATCACTGCTGATCGGCGCCATCATGCTGCTGCTGACAGACACCCTGGCTCGTACTATTGCCCCGATTGAACTGCCGCTCGGCATTCTGACCTCCGCTGTCGGCGCGCCTTTCTTTATTTTTCTGCTGTTGCAGACCCGGAGGAACGGATGAGCAATGTCCTGATCACCCGCGGCCTGGCGGTCGGTTACGGAGAGAAGTTAATACTCACTGACATAAATCTGCAATTACATCAGGGCGAAATCATCTGTCTGCTCGGGGCTAACGGCTGCGGCAAAACCACACTGATGAAAACCCTGCTCGGCCTGTTGCCGCCGAAAGCCGGTGAGATCCGTATTGATGACACTCCGCTGCGTGACTGGAGCGCCGCCGCACTCGCCCGCCGCGTTGCCTATGTACCGCAGGCGCACAACATGCCGTTTTCTTTTTGCGTGGCGGATATGGTGGCACTCGGACGCAGTGCCCACCTCTCTCTGTTTGCCGCTCCGGGACGTGCCGAACGGCAGATGGCGGAGCAGGAACTGGCTCATCTGGGGATCGCCCATCTGGCACAGTGTACCTACTCCTGCCTGAGTGGCGGGGAAAAACAGCTGGTACTGATTGCCCGCGCTCTGGTACAGCAACCGAGACTGCTGATTATGGATGAACCGGCGGCCAGCCTCGATTTCGGCAATCAGATAAAATTACTGAATAAAATCGAACAGTTACGTGAGAGAGGGATCACCGTGCTGATGTCCACCCACCACCCGCAGCACGCGGCGGCGGTGGCAGACAGCATTGTGATGCTCAGCAAAGACAGCCCCGCCTGCCAGGACAAACCTGCTGCGCTGCTCACACCGGAAACCCTGGCGGCACTTTATCATGTGACACCAGAACATATTGCTGCGCACTTTGCGCAGCCCGCTTATAAGGGATGCTCATGACTATTGATGATATCGATTTCGCCCGACTCTACCGCGACCATCTCGCACAGGCCGAACGGACCCGAAAAGATCCGGAACACTGGGACAAACGTGCGGAGAAAATGGCACAAAATTGTGCGAACCCCGCCGATCCCTACCTGATCCGCTTTAAAGAGATTGTCGATACCACCGGCGCGAAAACCCTGCTGGATGTCGGCTGCGGACCGGGCTCTGTCGCGTTGCAGCTGGCAGACAGCTTTGAGCAGGTCACCGGTATTGATTACAGCGAAGGGATGCTGAAAGTCGCGCGGCAGCGTGCGCAGGCGCAGGGCAGTTCGCATGTCACTTTCCGCCACTGTGCCTGGGAAGATGACTGGTCAGCCCTACCGTCGTGCGATATCGCCGTGGCCTCGCGTTCCACGCTGGTGATGGATTTACAGGCCGCGCTGCTGAAACTGAACCGCCACGCCCGGCTGCGCGTTTACACCACGCACACTGTCAGTCCGACATTTGTCGATATCCGCGTGATCCGCGCCATCGGCCGCACGCCGGTGACGTTGCCGACGTATATTTATGCGGTGAATATCCTCAATCAGCTCGGCATTCATCCGGACGTGGAATTTATCCGCAGCCCGAACTGTCAGAGCTGCGACAACATGACGTTTGAGCAGTTTGCCGACGGTGTGGTCTGGTCACTGGGGCAGCTTGATAACCATGAGATGACCCTGCTGCGCCGCTATTACGACAAACAGGCAGCTGACGGCCTGCCGGTGATACCTGCCACCCGCGACTGGGCAATGGTTTCCTGGAGTGTGGTACCGGAATCCGCCCTGCTGCTGCCGGGAGGTCAAAAGTGATCTACTACAGTGATGCCTTCCTGGACAGCCTCCTGCTGGAGGATATTCATTACGGCGATCTCACTACCCGCGCACTCGGCATCGGTGCGATGAACGGGGAAATGCACTTTTCCCGCAAACAGGCCGGTTATGTCAGCGGGCTGACATTGGGTCAGAAATTACTCGGAAAACTCGGATTACAGACACAATTGCACGCGAACGACGGCGATCATGCCGAAGCCGGTACTCTTCTGCTGACGGCCACCGGACGTGCTGATGCCCTGCATCAGGGCTGGAAGATTGTCCAGAATGTGATTGAGTGGAGCAGCGGCGTGACACAGATGACCCGCGACATGGTGGATACCCTCCATCAGTATCAGCCGGACGCACAGCTGGCCTGCACCCGTAAAAATATCCCCTGCACCAAGCTTTTGGCAACCGCAGCCGGACTGGCCGGAAAAGGTATCATTCACCGTCAGGGTTGCGCGGAAACGATTCTGCTGTTTGCCAATCACCGCCGTTTCCTGGCAGAGCCGGAAAACTGGTGTGCGGTGATTGCGGCATTGCGCCGTGAAGCGCCGGAAAAAACCATTATTGCCGAGGCGGATAACCCGGATGAGGCTTATCAGGCACTGAAAGGTCACCCGGATATATTGCAGCTGGATAAATTCAGCCCTGATGATATCCGCCGTCTGGTCAAAGACGCGGCAGTGCTGGCACCGGGCTGCATACTGTCTGCCGCAGGCGGGCTGAATACAGAAACCATCGGGCAGTATGCAGATACCGGTGTGAAGCTGTTTGTCACGTCCGCGCCGTATTATGCATCCCCGGCAGACATTAAAGTCCGGTTATATCCGCGCTGACGGAAAACCGCACAACCCGATAATGAGTTAAAGGATAAACCGGCCAGGTCACTGAACCGGCCATTTTATCCTTTTGTTTGGCAAGGCGTTATATAAATAAATATATATCGGTAACAGGAAAAATAATAATGAAACGAACTCTACTCTGCTCAGCGATTCTGCTGGCAACCGCGCCTGCGGTACAGGCAGAAAACGCGGATATTCTGACAGTCTGGGGCAGTCCGGTTGCCTCAAATCCGGATGTCATCACGCAGCCGCATATGCAGTCGCTGAATAAAACCAATGCGGCAACAGCGATCAGCACCATGCCGGGTGTGATCCTCGAAAAATCCGGTAACCGCACAATGAGCTGACGGTGAAAGTCCGCGGCTTTGACAGCCGTCAGGTGCCGGTTTTCTTCGACGGTATTCCGACTTATGTCCCGTATGACGGCAATCTTGACCTCGGCCGCTTTATGACCAGTGAGCTGGAAAGTATTGAGGTGAGCAAAGGCTATACCTCACTGTTACAGGGACCGAACCTGATGGGCGGCGCGATCAACCTCACCACCGCTACCCCGAAAAAACCGTTCGAAGCCAATGTGTCATTCAGCCAGGGCTTCGCACGCGGTGCGGATAATGCCTATAACACCAGCGCCCGTGTCGGCGCACGCAGCGACCTCGGGTTTATCCAGGTCAGCGGCAGCCAGTACAAACAGCGTTTCCTCGGCCTGCCGGGTTCCGATGATGATAATGCCCCCGCAGGCAGCAACGGACGCCGCGCGCACTCCTCATCCGATGATAAACGCGGCATGGTGAAAGTGGGCTGGACCCCGCGTGAAACCGACCAGTATGTCTTTACCTATCTGAAGCAGGACGGCAGCAAAGATAGTTCGCCGTCCGCAAATCCGAATGCAAAAGGCAAATATGCTTACTGGGAATGGCCGGATTACAACAAAGAGAGTTTCTATTTTAACAGCACCACACAACTGACTGACGGCGTGAATCTTCAGGGTCGTCTGTTTCATGATAAATTTGAAAACACCCTGCTGATGTACCCGAAAAAGGGTAAGCAGGTGGATTACAGCCATTACGATGATTTCAGTAACGGCGCCTCTCTCCAGTTAGGGATCGACATGCGGAAAAGTGATCTGCTTTCGTTCTCCGCACACTGGAAAGATGATGTCCATCGTGCACAAAAAGAACGTAACGGGGATATTCTGCGTTACAAAGATCGCACTTATTCTGTCGCGACAGAGTACCAGTGGGCGGCCACCTCTGATCTCGATTTTATCGGTGCCATCGGTTATGACCGTCGTGAAAGCCGTCAGGCGGATAAAGGCGCGGATGATAATGATCAGCACGCGTTTAACTGGGAAGTGATGTCAAAATACACCTTCGCCAACCAGGACAACGTGCGGTTCTCCGTGTCTGATCGCAGCCGCTTCCCGACACAAAAAGAACGTTATACCACTGAAAAACCGAAAGATGGTTCACAGGGTATTATTAACCCTGATCTGAAAGCAGAACGCGCACTGACCTTCGATTTAACCTATGAGGGGAATATCACCGATAAGTGGGGTTATCAGGCCAGCCTTTATCATAACCGGGTCAGCGATGCGATTTTTGCTCATACCGTCGTACGTAATGGTCAGAGTTACTTTCAGAACCAGAACAGCGGCCGGGTAGATTACACCGGGCTGGATCTGGGCGTGAAAGGTGAAGTCAGTGACTGGCTGAAAACCGGGATCAACTACAGTTTCATCCACAGTGATCCGAAAGATGTGGATCATGTTGAAGGCTTACCAAAACAAAAAGTCTATGCATGGATAAAAATCACGCCGATCGATCCGCTGACGATCACACTGTCCGAAGAATTCCGTGCATGGAGCTATAACCGTACGGATGAAAATGACAAAGTGGCCGGTTATGCTCTCACTGATCTGCGCGCGGATTACGACTTCGGTTACGGCATTTCCGTCAATGCCTCCGTCAATAACCTGTTTGATAAATCCTACGAGTACACTAACGGCTATATGGAAGAGGGCCGTAACTTCTGGCTGGGCGTGGAATATCGTTACTGATGCCGCATACAATCCCGCATAAATTATGCGGGATTGTTACCGCTTACGGCGGAGGAAGACGGGAAAATGCATCACACGCACCGCCTGCGCCTCATTTTTTTCCACACCATCTCCCCTGAGATAGCGTACTGCCAGCTGATATTGCGCCTGCGCCTCACCACTTTGTGCCTGCTGCTGTAACTGCACGACTTCCGGCGGTAAACCGCCGGACTCCGCCGCCGCATACGGTGCCATAAACAAACTCATCAGCAAAATACCTGCCGGTTTCAGATTCATATCGTTGTCTCCGTACCTCATCCGTAAACCGCGATTATGCATAAAAAACGCCCCCGTTACCGGGGGCGCTGTCTATTTTATATTTTTATCTGCTGTGTGTCGTCTTTTTGTTTTCAGACTGACGGAGAGAGTGTCATTCCGCCGCCCGCCGCTTCCCGGCGGTTGATCCGGCGCAGCAGGAAAGTTGCCACCACGCCCAGCAGCGCACAGGCGACCGAGAGCATAAAGATATAGCTGTAACCGGTTTCGCCGTATTTATCCAGCCAGTAGCCGGCCACGGAATAATAGAATGCATCCGGGGAGAAGCCGATAAAGGAGGCAAAACCTACCACTGCACCGGTGGTTTTCATCGGGATTTTCGATTCTGCGACAGATGCGAAATAGATACCGCGGAATGCAAACAGTAACGCACTCAGTACCACCATATTCACCACCGCAAACCACATAAACGCGCTGCCTTTCGGGATCACAAGGAACAGAGCGCAGTTCACCGCCATGACGATAAAACCGACAAACATCACACTGATGGATGATCCGACTTTATCCGTCACAATCCCCGCCACCGGAGAAGCCACCATTTTGATCACATAGGTGCGGATAATCGACAGCGCCGTCACCAGAGTAATAGGTACCACATACACCTGTGACAGATACGGGCTGAGATACGTCAGGCTGGAGAACACCACATAGGTGGAGAAAATAATGAGCCCGATCAGCCACGCCTTCGGCATAGTCACCACACTCATCAGCGAACGGAATGTGGTTTTCTCTTCCGGTTCGCCGCTGTTACCGGTGCTGCTGCGGTGCGCGATCAGGAAGAACAGCAGCACGCCGCAGATCACAGAAGCGCCGGAGTAAAGCCAGACCACATAACGGAAGCCGATTGCTGCCTCGGCGAATTTGCCGAAGAAATAGAGGCCGGTAAACGAGATCAGCGTGCCGGATACGCCGGATAATCCTTCGTAAAACCCGAAGATCCGCCCCTGCTCTTTTTCCGTGCCCTGCATCCGCACCACTTTGATCGATGCGGCGAAGAATGTCAGGATCGTCGTGACACCCCACTGAATGTGGATCAGCAGGATCGTGTTATACGACGGGAAGGTCGCAAACCAGAATCCCAGTGACCCGGAGGCGATCAGCGAGAAGGTGATCAGGTTGCGCAGTGAAAAACGATCCGCAAACCAACCGCCGAAAAAGTAGGAAAACATGCCGATCAGGCCATACAGACTCAGCAGGTTACCGATCTCAATGTGTGTCAGCCCCAGCGCCTGCTGCATCGGATCATAGAACGAGGACTTCAGGTAAGGCAGTCTGTACATTGCGGTGGTACCGAATGCCAGCAGAAACAGAATCAGCATCCGTCTGACGCGGGATTGATTTGCCATGTGATTTGCCATAATTATTATCTCTTTTTATCAGCCGTGAACTGCATCCAGGGCCTGGCGGAAATCCGCAATAATGTCTTTTGCTGATTCAAGTCCGACAGCAATACGGATCAGGTTTTCGCCGTTCATCTGAACCAGGGTGTGCTCTTCGCCCAGGCTGGTGGCAATGGTGGTCAGTTTCAGGGAGTTCACAAATTTGCGGCTCACCTGGTCGCGGGTCAGGCCGTGAATGTCCTCTTTCAGACGGAAAGAGACGATACCGCCGCCGAGACCGTTCATCTGGGACTGACACAGTTCATAATGCGGATGGTTTTTCAGTGCCGGGTAGCGGACTTCTTCGATTTCGCTCTGAGATGTCAGGAACTCCGCCAGTGCCAGGCCGTTTTCGCAGTGTTTTTTCATGCGCATATCGAGGGTTTTCATCCCGCGCATAATCATCCAGGCATTGTTTGGTGCCAGTGCCGCGCCGGTAAAGCAGCATAATCCCGGCCATTTGATCAGTTCGATCAGCTCGCGGGAGCCGATAACCGCGCCGCCCAGCGTATCACCGTGACCGTTCATAAACTTGGTCAGGCTGTGAACCACCAGATCCGCACCCAGCTCCAGCTGGGCGTTGCAGGATCGGCGTGCAGAAGGTGCTGTCAACAATCAGCAGGCTTTTGTTCTGATGAGCAATGTCCGCCACCGCGCGGATATCCACCAGCTCCAGAGACGGATTGAGCGGGCTTTCCACATACACGAGTTTTGTCGCCGGTTTCATGGCAGCGCGGATATTGTCACTGACCGTGGCATCAACAAAGGTGATTTCCACGCCGAATTTTGCCAGCAGTTCTGTCATCAGCAGGCGGGTGTGGGAGAAGATCCCGTCCGCGCTGACAATATGATCGCCGGTTTTCACCAGTGACAGCAGGGTTGAGGCAATCGCTCCCATGCCGGATGCGCTGACAATCGCGCTGTCCGCACCTTCCAGCATCGCCAGTTTGCTTTCCAGCTCAGTCAGGTTCGGGTTGCACTCGCGGCTGTAGACATAACCCCATGTCCGGCACAGTTCTTCGAAATGCTCCACAGAATGCGCCGCAAATGTGGCGGTCTGGTAGATAGGACTGGCCAGCGCGCCGGTGGCCGGGTCCGGTGAATGACCCTGGTGGATCAGTTTGGTTTCCAAATCATAATCAGTTGGTTTTTGCACAATAGACTCCTCATGAGATCAGCGCTCTGATCCGCATGTCATCATTTATTATCATTAGTCGGTTCGGGTTGCTGATCCGGGATCAGCGGGGGTAATAGTGTGGTGGTAACAACCTTTTTAACCATTGCTGTAATGTGGATAACTATAGACTCTCCAGCTACTATAGAGTCAATTACGATATAGTGGATGCACATCACAAAACAGGTAATTATACGGTGAGATAAATAAAAACAGGCTGAGCAATATCAGCCTGTTTTCGTATTGAAAGCATGAATACCTATAGCATATGGAGAGTTTTATACCAGACAGCGGGTATCAATTTCACGCCGTTTCACTTTTATCTGGATTTCTGTCAGCAACTGGCGCTCATCATTGGTGGAAAGCGGGTCAATCACCGGGATTTCATACATCATGTCATCCACCGGAATGCGTTTGTATTCCGCATAATCCGTCAGGGCTTTAAACGCTGCCGTATTTTCGCTGTAGGACCCCTGATACATCAGGCAGATAAATTCGCCGTCCGGAATTTCCGTGATTTTGTCCTGCACCTGCGGATTAAACAGGTCGCGCTCGACAATCACAAAACTGTTCAGATAATGCACCTGCTGCGTGGCAAGAAATTCACTGCGGGAGACCAGCCCGCTGACGCCGCCGTAGAAAATAGAGATATTTTCCTCGAGGATATTGGCAATCTGCCGCCGCGAGAACTCCATAGTCTCCTCAAAGCTCAGGCCTGGCTCATAATTCATCGATAAAATATGGCGGCGCGGAATATAACGGCGGGTGATTTTTCCGATACTGTCTGTATCGATCCCTTTTTCCAGCGTCTCTTTTTTGGTGGAAAGCACTTTTTTTATCAGCTCAAGCTCGCGGATTTTCTCATCCACTACCGAAATTTTCCGGGTCAGCAAACTGAGGATTTGTGTGTCACTGTCTTCCAGGCGATGTTTGATCTCTTTCAGCGGCATACCCAGGTATTTCAGATACTTAATAATATCCAGCTGAGAAAACTGATCGATAGTGTAATAGCGGTAGTTACTTTCCTGATCGACATACACCGGCCGGAACAGCCCCAGCTGATCATAATAACGCAGTGTCTGAATGCTAATTTTATGGAGCTTTGCCATCTCGCCGATGGAAAAATATTTCGCCATATTGTGCCGCCTCTGATGAACGTCTCAGGAATTAACCGGCGGCACAATAACGGAAACAGGGGGGATGACGCAAGGCGTCAGATCACACTCCCGGCGGTTCGCGGGAGACACTGTTGCGTTCCATATAGAGTGTCCGGCTCGGGAAAGCAAAGTCTGCACCGTTACGGTGCACGATATCAATAATCTTCAGATACACCGCCTGCTGTGCTGCCAGCCACTCCGCCCAGACAGTGGTTTTGGTAAAGCAGTACACCATGATATTGAGTGCGGAATCACCAAATTCATCAAAATAGACCAGCAACGTCTGGTGCTGATCAATGCTGCTCTCCGCTTTCAGCATGGCCCGTATCTCACTGACAATTTGTGAAATTTTCTCCGCATCTTCATAACGCAGACCAATCGTGGTTTTGATCCGCCGGTTAGTCATACGCCCCGGATTTTCCACACTGATGGAGGAGAACAGCGAGTTCGGGATATAGAGCGGGCGGTGGTCAAAAGTTATGATTTTGGTGATACGCCAGCCGATTTCCACCACCGTACCCTCAATCTGCCGGTCAGGCGAACTGACCCAGTCACCGATTTTAAACGGACGGTCAAAATAGAGCATAATGCCGGAAAAGAGATTGCTGAGAATATCCTTCCCCGCCATACCGATGGCAATACCGCCGATACCACCGAAGGTCAGCAGGCCGGACAGGCTCATGCCGAAGTGTTCACCGTAGAACAGAAAAACCACTATCACAATCAGGATTTTCAGCACGCGGGAGACAATATGCGCCGAGGTGATATCACTGCCGCGTTTGATTTGCGCGGCCGCCAGCCGGTTTATCATCAGGAACAGCTTGCGGATCAGCATCAGCACAATCAGTGTGGTGCAGATCATCCCGACAGTATCTGCCGTGATAAAGCGCCACTGAAAATGATCAATGCCCTGCTCGGTGAAATCCCCGAGGATAATCACCCCCAGCGCCCACATCACAAACTGGGAAACATGCACTAATGTGGCGTGCTCGCCCTTTTCCCGTTTGCGGTTATAAATCATCAGTCCGCCGGAACCGAGCAGACACAGCAACAGCACAATCAGGCTGAGCACATTATTGGAGAGAAACTCTTCGGTAATCACGATAACTCCTTAGTATTATTCTCTCCTTCTAACGGATTTTGCCCGGAAACTCAATTTATCCTGCCATCCGTTAATTATGTTCAGCCGGTTTATTTGTGAAACTGCACATCCGGGACTGTTGTGACTTCGGCTTCATTCTCAACGCTGAAGTTGGGTTTGCCGGTGTATCCCATGTAGTTTGCAATAATCACTGCCGGGAATTTCCGGATAGTGGTGTTGTATTCGCGGACACTTTCGATATAGCGGCCGCGGGCTACAGCGATCCGGTTTTCACTGCCTTCCAGCTGTACCATTAAGTCGCTGTAGAGTGCATTACTTTTCAGATCCGGATAACGTTCTGACACCGCCAGCAGACGGGAGAGCGAGGAGCCGAGTTCAGTCTGAGCCTGCTGGAATTTGGCCAGCAGCGCGGGGTCATTCAGGTCACTGACATTGATATTCATCTGTCCGACTTTTGCCCGTGCATTCACCACATCCTGTAAGACCTGACGTTCAAAGTCAGAGGAGGCCTGAACGGTTTTCACCAGGTTAGGGATCAGGTCAGCACGGCGTTTGTACTGGTTGAGCATTTCAGAGGCGGATGCAGTCACCGCTTCGTCCTGTGTCTGGATGCTGTTGTAATTGGATACCAGCAATACTCCGACCAGCACCACCACACCCAGTAATCCGATAATCAGTTGTTTCATCGTATTTTCCTTATCTCAGTGGCGACTATTATTCAGGCAATCCGCCGGGGATTCAAGATAAAGCTAACTCATTGCTTTCCATGTGTTATCGGTGATTACGGTGTCACGCTGATAACCGGTAAAAGCAGAAAGCCGCTGTGAATATATCCCTATACGCTCAGGCTCGCCATCCATGGCTTGCATGCTTTCTGCGTTTTTTACCGGTCATCTGCGAAACAGACTGAATGAGCTGTTTTCAGGAAAAATACAGACCCCTTTTATGAATAAAGAAACCACCGATTACACCAACGGTGGTTTTGATTTTCCGATTCATCTGTCCAATACGCTAAATCATTTCGTTCAGAGCAAGGCGCCAAACGAAGGGGCACGGGGAGCATACATCAGTATGTGACCCGTGCCCCTGAGTGCGGCCAACGCCGCTATGGACGAAAGGATGACGCGTATTTACCAGGCCCGGACAGCATCGCCCTTATACACCTCATCGGCTTTTTTCAGCACCTCATCACTCTGGAATGCTGCGACCAGTTTTTTCAGTTTCTCGTTGTCTTTATCTGCCGCTCTGACCACGATCAGGTTCACATACGGGGAATCAGCACCTTCCATAAACAGCCCGTCACGGGCGGCGGATAATCCGACCTGGGACGAGAAGTTATTGTTAATAACGGAGAGATACACATCCGGATCATCGAGTGTGCGGGTCAGTTGCGGGGTGTCGATTTCCGCAAACTTCAGTTTCTTCGGATTTTCAATGATATCCAGGGTGGTCGGCTGGTAACCGACACCATCTTTCAGTTTAATCAGCCCCTGAGCCTGTAACAGCAGCAGGCTGCGGCCGAGGGTGGTGGCTTCATTGGAGATAGCCACTGTTGCGCCGTCCGGCAGTTCGGCTGCGGATTTGATTTTTTTCGAGTATGCCGCTATCGGGAAAATAAAGGTTTTACCAATAACTTCAAACTGATAGCCGCGTTCTTTGCTTTGCGCCTCATAGTACGGCACGGTCTGGAACGCATTGGCATCCACATCATTGTTGCGCAACGCTTCATTCGGAAGGACGTAGTCATTGAAAGCGATGACGTCAATATCCAGCCCCTGCTTCTCTTTGGCAACTTTCACCACTTCTTCCCAGATAGCCTGATCCGGCCCGGTGTTAATCGCCACTTTCAGCGGTTTTTCATCTTCATTCTGCGAGCAGGACACTGCCAGCAGTGTGGTGCAGGCGAGCAGTGCAGATACAATAATTTTTCTCATGCTATCTCCGGAACATATTGTTATGGTTATATTTTATTGACTGATATTCTTATTTCGCACTGTCCAGTGCCGCACTGATATCCGCCAGGATGTCATCAATGTGCTCAATACCGACGGATAACCGGATCATATCCTGTGATACTCCGGCACGGGCCAGTTCGGCTTCATTCAGCTGACGGTGAGTGGTGGTGGCCGGATGGCAGGCCAGGGATTTCGCGTCACCGATATTGACCAGACGGACAATCAGTTTCAGGGCATCGATAAACTTCGCGCCCGCCTCTGCGCCCCCTTTGATGCCGAAGGACATAATTGACGCCGGGGTACCCTGCACGTATTTCTTCGCCAGTGCATGCTCCGGGCTATCTGCCAGTCCTGCATATTTCACCCAGATAACCTGCGGATGCTGTTGCAGGTATTCCGCGACACGCAGAGCATTTTCGGTATGGCGCTCCATGCGCAGCGCCAGTGTTTCCAGTCCCTGCAAAATCAGGAAACTGTTAAACGGCGACAGCGCCGCACCGGTATTGCGCAGCGGCGCGACGCGGCATCGGGCGATAAATGCAGCCGCGCCGAAGTGTTCGCTGTAGTTCACGCCGTGATAGGAAGGGTCCGGGGTGTTCAGTACCGCAAAGCGCTCAGCATGTTCCTGCCACGGGAATTTTCCGGAGTCGATAACAATCCCGCCGAGTGATGAACCGTGCCCGCCGATATATTTAGTCAGTGAATGCACCACGATATCCGCGCCAAACTCAATCGGGCGGCACAGTGCCGGAGAGGCAACCGTGTTATCCACAATCAGCGGCACGCCGTGGCGGTGAGCTATCTCTGCCAGCTTTTCAATATCCGCGATATGTCCCGCCGGGTTGGAAATGGTTTCACAGAAAACGACTTTGGTATTGCCGTCGATCAGGGATTCCAGCTGTGCGAAATCATCATGATCGGCAAAACGGACATCGATCCCGATGCGCGGAAAATTATGCGCAAACAAATTATAAGTACCACCGTAGAGTTTGGAGACACTGATAATATTGTCACCAACCCCGGCCAGGGTTTGGATAGCATAGGTGATCGCTGCCATACCCGATGCCACGGCCAGCCCGGCAATACCGCCCTCCAGTGCCGCCACGCGCTGCTCCAGCACATCGTTGGTCGGGTTCATGATGCGGGTGTAGATATTTCCGGGAACTTTCAGATCAAACAGATCCGCGCCGTGCTGAGTGTCATCAAAAGCGTAAGAGGTGGTCTGATAGATAGGAACCGCAACAGATTTGGTAGCCGGGTCCGGTGAATAACCGGCATGGACAGAGAGCGTTTCAAGTTTCATGTGTTCTTCCTTACCGCACAGGTGAATACTATTATTTAGACGTCCAGACGTATAGACATTCCTTTCTTATACCGGTATTCCCAGCAGAGATCAAAACGGAAGTGGCAAAACAAGATGAATTTTCTTCATGATGAGCGGGAACATGAAAAAAGCCGCTGTCGGAAGCGGCTCTGATTCACGAAAGGAGTGAGAAATTATCCCTTCATACTATTAATCAGATTCTGTGCTGTATTCTTACGATTCTCAAATTCACTAATCAACATATCCAGCAGTTTTTTCTGGAATGCTTTCTGGTCATCTGACACTTTATTATGTACAGACATGTTACTGAGCAGAACATCTTTCAAAGCACGAACGACCTCACCTTCCCCCTGTAAGCGCGTTCCCATTGCCGCAATAGGCTGAGACCCCAGTTGTCCGAGCGACTGTGACAAACCGGATATTGCCTGTCCGGCAATACTTTGCGCCGTCAATACACCCGGATTAGCCGGATTAATCCCGTTGATTGCCATACTCCCGCCGATAACCGCAACCGTCACAGATACAATAGCTCCGACGACAGCTGCCGCTACCTGGTAATCTGCTTCCTGATATTTCAGCTCTTTTAATTGCGTTGCCTGCTGCATAGCCAGCTTTTCTAATGTATCCCGCCGCTCCTGCTGGTTAACAGCATCAAGCAACAGCACGTTACATAACTCAATCACGGCACTCATTCGTTTATTATCATAATCGGATAATAAAGAAGGTATGACATGATGTGAAAATGGCCTGATAATTTCTTCCGCCGTTTTACCGGTGACGGTATTTCGCTGAGAATATTGGTTCTCAGTCACTAACCTGACGATTTCCGGGTTAACCGTATTATCCGGTGATACTGTTTTTTTCTGTGCAACGTCGTTCTCTGGTATATAGTCAGCAAATTGTGTACTGATATTATTCGTAATTTCCATCACAATTTCCTTTATAAATTAAACTGCCATCTGTCCCTGCTGTAACATTGATTTTATTCGCTGAAAAGAGTCATTTCCGTATTTACTTACTTTTTCGTTCAGCGCAATCAGATCCTTTTGTGACTCAGAAAACGCAGCCATTATCTGATTCATGAGATCTGTTATTCTGTCCATTAATACCAAATCCACATCCATATCTGCACGATGACGGATAATATCAGCCTGCAACACGCCATTTGTCACAGAGCTGGCACTGTTTATAATTGTTGATGTCATCATTAAACTAATCCGCATGGTCTGTATTTGAGCAAAAGCACTGTTCATTGCCGCCTGCATTGCTTCTGATGCAAATTTAGCCGTAATTTTCCCTGCAATTGCTCCCCCTGCTGAAGCAACCGCAATAAATAATGCCATTACCACAACAACGGCCAGCACCATACCGACGATTTCCATGGTTTTTTCCAGTTTTTTCAGTTCTTCCGGCGATTTTTCCTGTGCTTTAGCTATTTCCATGGCAATCTCTTTAATAAACTTTTGGATGACTTCCACCAGTTTGGTTACCGGCTCCATAATTTTTGCCATAATATCAGGGCCACCCGCCGCTTTTACGACTTCACTGACAATGGTCATAATAACAATGACCGCTGCCAGTGCTTTTGCCATTAAACCACCGGTCAGAGCAGTTAATACCGCCATAATTGCAGTCAGCAATGGTCCGAGCCACTTAAATAAAGCCTGAAGACGTTCTGCTTTCTTTATTTTTTCTGCAATATCTGCTGCATCTTTATCTGTTTTTACCTGTAATGCTGACTGCTGTAAACGAGCCAGATCACGATCATTTTCCAGTTTTTTCTGCGCTATTTGATCACGTAAATCAGCCAGCTTTCCCATCAAAACTGCGAGTGAATTATTATACTCAACTGTATTTTTATTATTCATACTGATCAAAGATTGTGCTGCCGACAAACACTCTTTTGCCGACGCCAGAATTCCGGCCATATTATTCAGTGTATTTAACTCTGATGTCAGTAACGCTAATTTTTCAGGTTCTATCACCCACATCTGATCTTTTATTTTAGGAAGACTAATAACATCATTCAGTAACTTTTCCAGCAAAGCCACTTTATCTCCTGCATCACCACCTTTTTCAGAAAAAATTTTCAGGATATTATCAACACCCAGCTTCCTGTTAAAAAATACCGAGAACTCATCTTTATTATTATATTTTTATCTTCTGTGAAGAATAATCTGATGCTATCAGACATCTCATCACAGTTATTAATGACAGAAAAGTAATACTCTGATAACTCGTCAACATAGCTAAGAAGAACATCCGCATAATTATTAATCTCTTCAGATAACTCAGATTCTTTTTTTGCTGACCAGATATTTTTCATTACATTATTATTAATGCTTTGATTTATTCCTGCATTTTTGATCTGCTCACCGGAAAGGTTGTCAGATAATAGTGAAAACAGTTCACTGATTGACATTTTTTCGCTGATGTTTTATCATCATGTTGTCTTCCTGACTGCTTGCCGTTGAGCTGTGGCTTTGTTTTTTTCGTGTTTTCCCGGATAGACTTTTCACCCAGTTCCTCAATAATTTTTTCAGAATGAATGATATCCTCCTGCTGGTTAACAACTTTATTTTTTTCTGTGTCATCAATTCCCCCGATTATCCCTCCGGGAACACTTAATTGTGCGGTTTTAATTCCTGATACATCCATGTATTCACCCTTATTTTAAATACGTAAAAAACCCTTTAATTCCTGAGTTAATTCACTGATCATTGTGGTGATAACTCTGAGCATATTATCATAATTACTATTAATCGTATTATATCTCTGAGAAAATTCATCAAGCGTCATCTGGAGTTCTTTTTTAATTCCATCCATAATGGTGTTATATGAGTTTATTTTCCCATGATCTAATTCCTACTCTTCATTTATTCCGGCTTTTGCCTTTTCAAAGTAACTTGACTTTAATTTATCATTAAATATATTACTGGCTTTATTCAATGCCTCTTTATACAATGAAGATACCGATAAGTAATCATCATTAATGAAATTAAATTTCTTTAACTTCTCAAGTGAAACATCAAAACCTGTATTTATTTCTTCGTAACTTTCATTTTTTACAGATATATCCAGCCACCTGAATAGTGCATCCGACATAACTATAACATCAGCCATGCCGACTACCTTGACTAATTTACCATTGCTATCTGTTTCTGTTTTTATTTTTTTATAACCTGAGTTCCTGACACTGGTTTCTTTATAACAGAAAAGAAATATTTCATTTTACTTATGGCATTACTGTAATTAACTTTAGAATCAATTAATTCGCCATCGACATAGATGGAGCAATTATCGATTCCATTGCTGGTATCTATTTCAAACCGTCCTTTATATATTGAACAGTCCTTTCCATCACTATTTTTCAAATCACCAGTAACCGGATAGTACTTCATTAACTGCAAATGCAGATCATAATAAAACAAATTTTGTCTGAATTTTGTTTTTTTGCCATCATCAATTACGCCTCTGGAATACTCTCCATATGAACTTAATAACTTTGTTAATGATTTATAAAATTCAGTGTATTGGCTAAACCCGTCACGATAACATCTTACACTGATATTATGTCCATATTTTGATGCAACATCCATCTTGTCAACAAAATAGCCAAAGGTAACCATTTCTTTTTTTAAGAAAAAATATTGAATATCTTCCTGCACATCCTTTATTTTATCTGAAAGATCATTCCCTGTAGTCAGCAAGAAATTTTTAACACCTGGGGTGTTTATTATTTCGTTATATTTGCCCAGCTCTTCTGACGCTTGTTTTTCTGTTATCATTGGATCTGACAAAACTGAGTTTATTTCACATAACGTATTATAAAAAAAACTCAAAATTTTCTCATCAACTGTAATATCCAGTAAACTATCATCCCTCACCCCGAAATTTCTATATTCGCCTTGGTTAGTTTTATTTTCAATACCGGACATACCGGACTCTATATTATAATAATTATTTATATTCACGTATTATCCTCCAGCATTGATATATAATCTAATGACTGCTCTCTTTCGTTATCGCTGCATGCCATTGATATACACTGTCTGAAACTGGTAATCGCTAAATCTTTATCACCAGAGAACAAGTAACTCTGGCCTATATAAAACCAGGCAGATGCATTACTTTCATCCAGACTGATAGCCAGTGAATAGAGATTAATCGCTTTTTGATATTGTTTTTGAACCTGTTTTACCGCAGCCAGTCCCAGTAAATAATTAACATTACTGAAATCATAAAGGCACAGTGACCTGAAAATTTTCTCAGCCTGTTCGATAAGGCCTTTGTCATAATAATCACAGGCTAATGAGTAAACATTACTGAAATCATGGCCTTTGTCCTGTCTGAATATATCAGAAAATGATCCATTTTCCAGATAAGTGAAAATTTGTTCCACAAAGGACTTTATATCTGAATTAATACTGTCATCCATAACAATACTCCTTAATAATATCTGATTATCAAGTCAGGCAATACTATCTGATTGCACTGATAATCACTTTCATAAAATACGCCTCAGCATCATTCTGCTGATATACATTAGTGCGGTTCTGTACCGGCAAGTGCGGCCTGCTCTGCATCATTCAGCCACAGCAAAAGATCCAGAAATTTATCCAGATCATCATCAATAATGGTGTCAAAGACATGGTATTTTCTGAATAACGTCCGGGCCAGACGGATATCCCGCACCACCGGCACCTTGTGTTTTTCCGCATACCGGCGGACCGCCAGTGCATATTCACCTTTCTCTTTAACGGTAATCAGCGGCATAATGCCATTTTCCGGATCAAGATAGATAGCTACTGCAATATGAACCGGATTTACCACCACGACATCCGAATTCTTTATCAGTGCTTTACTTTCCGCATTCAGCAATTCCCGGTGCTGCTGTTTACGGGCAGATTTTATCTCCTGATTACCCTCGCTATTTTTATATTCTTGTTTAACCTCATGTTTTTCCATTTTCATATCACTAAAAAAGAAAAAATATTCGACGATATAATCAATCACCAGTAATGGCATCAATAAGAGAATAAAAATAAAAATATAATGGCCCGTGAAATATAAAAAACTATTATTGATTTCAGAGAAAGGCGCTGTAATTACCTGAAAAAGATCACCGGTATACAGATAAATAAAAGCATAACCGGCTGAGAAATAGACAATCAGTGATATCAGTGCTTTGACCAGGTTTTTCAGTGACTTTTTGGTGAAAATGCGTTTAAACCCTGCGATCGGGTCAATTTTCTTTAAATCAAATTTAATCGCTTCGGTAGCAATGGCAAAGCGGGTCTGCATCAGAGAGACAAAGCTGACACTCACACTGCATAATATAATCAGCGGTAACACCATCTGAAAAAAAATATCCGATAACATCTGGATATACACCGGGAGAGACAGATGATTCACATTGCGTAATACTGTCTGGTAAAAACGGCTGAATGCTGACCAGTCGGCAATATAAAGCAGATACGCTATCCCTGTCGTATATCCGGTTGTGGAAAGCAGTTCTTTATATTTGAATGCATTCCCTTTCTTCGATTCATCCTTCAGTTTTTTACTGGTGGGTTTTTCTGTTTTTTCAGCCATCGATCCCCCTGAGAAAATGTGTCACCGGGGAAGTATCAAACAGCACAGTCACATCCGTCACCGTCGTGCTGCGAAACAGCAGCAGCACCAGCAAAAAGGCAATAATACTTTTTATTGAAAGCGATAATGAAAACGGATTCAGTTGTGAATTATACAAGGCCAGAATGCCCAGGCTGACTTCAGAAATAAATAAAATAATCAGTATCGGCATACAAAACAGCAAAGAAAGTGACAAGCTGTTTGTCAGCCAGTCAAATACAGCTGTATAACGTATTTCTGTCAGTAATGTGCCGGGCGGTAATAAATGAAAACTGTTCTGAACTGAGGCCATCAGTAATACTAGGCCATCATTGAGCAGAAAAAAAGAGACGGAAAACAGGTTCATAAAGGTGGAAAACGGCGAAGCATCTGTCCCGGTTGTCGGGTCAGCCGTATCACTGATATTCGCGCCGCGCTGATTATCAATATATTCGCCGAAAGCAGAAAAAATAAAAAACGGCGTGCTGTAAATCAATCCCATGACAGTACCGGTAATGATTTCGCTCAGTACACTGAACAGTGAAATATCCCCGCCGGAATGATCTTCATTTCCGCCAAGACACAAAGCAAGAATAAAAACCACAATCCCCCGGGATGTCCGGCTGAGAATAAATTTATCATTCAGAAACGGTAAAAAAGAGAAAGCCGCAAATAGCCGCACGCTGCTGAACAGCACACTCTGAAGCAGATCATGAAGCCAGGAGAATAAGAGCACCGGAAATTAATCTGCCGCCGTTGCACTGAGCGCCAGTGAAAACATTTCGCGGGCATAATTAAGCATAGAATCCCCCAGCCAGGTAAGCTGCATTAAGATGCAGATGAATACGGCGATAAGTTTCAGCCCGAAGGGCAGTGTTTGTTCCTGGATCTGAGTGACTGTTTGCAGCAGGCCGACAGTCAGCCCCACCACGGTAGCCACAGTAACCGGCAACAGGGACAACATAATCACCAGATAAATCCCTTTATTCGCCGCATAAATAGCATCCATGTTAAATATCCATAAGTTCAAGGTACTGGGACACCAGACTGGCAGATAACAGCGACCAGCCATCCAGGGCAATAAATAAGATCAGTTTGATCGGCACCGAGAGTGTCACAGGACTCATCATCATCCCCAGAGCCAGCAGAACACTGGATACCACCAGGTCAATCACGATAAACGGCAGATAGAGATAGAAACTGATCAGAAAGGCAGATTTGATTTCCCCCAGTGCATAGGCGGCCAGCAACGGAAAAAAGGCAATCTCACGGGCATCATTCAGTTCCGGATCGGTGTCTTCATCAACACTGGTTTGCGCAAAAAAAGACAGCAGGGGTTTATCGGCATAACGGAAAAGATAGCGCCGGTAATCCAGCACCCCCTCATCCGCAAAACGCGACAATGATTCCGGTTGTGATAATTCAACAGGATTTTCAGCCACATAGTGATACGTTTTACTGACCAGCGGAAACATTACCACCATCGCCAGAATAAACGCCACGGCGTTGAGCACCATATTTGACGGTACCTGCTGAACGCCCAGAGCATTACGTACCATCACAAAAACAATGGAAAATTTAAGATAACAGGTTCCTGCCGCCAGAATAAACGGTAAAACGGATGCAGCGGCCAGCATCAGCATCATCGAAACAGTGCTGTCAGTCATCATTCACCCTTTTGAAAGATATGATGAATTTCCACAGCGTACTGATCGGCGACACGTACCAGCTCCCCCTGAGCAAAACGCTGCCCGCTGATTTCCAGCGTGATCAGATGATTATCCGCCGCCGGCAGCGCCAGTTTATCTCCCGGTTGCAGCACCATCAGTTCAGATAGCGGAAACACCCTGCGATACTGCAAAAAATCCACCTGAACCGGTATTCTGCCGCTGTCAAAAACCGCATTTTCCGGTACGGAGACCGGCTCTTCCGGAATGATCCCGCGTGCGGTGATAACCGTTTCGTCCTGCTCCTGTTTCAGTGTCATCTGAAAATAGCCTCCTGCTCTCAGAAATCGCTGGTTTTGTGTAATGAAAAGAACATCACCTTCATTAATTTGCTGAATCACACCAGTGAATGTCCGGGTTGAACCAATATAAATCCCGGCATTCACCGGGACAGAAAAATCCGGTATCAGCGGCATACCGGTAATATCAAACCGGCCTTTTGCACCTGTCAGACAGAAATCAATACCCTCACCGCTGAATGCCAGCCTGCGGGTGAAATCCGCCGGAGGAATTTCAGTACTGAATTCCGGAAAATAGTATTCGGGTGAGAAAAAAGGCAGCCTGATCGCTTTCTTATGTTCATTAATCAGTTCAATCAGATATTGTTCCGGAATGATTTCCCACGGAATATTATTTTCACCAATCAGATAATGAAGCAATGACTCAACATCAATTAATACATTCAATATATTCTGTGTATTAGTAAGGCAGCAATTAATAACACGCCTACCATTCCCTTTCTTCTCAGGAAGGTAACAACTCAGGTATTCCATTGCCTGACATGTGTCATAATACATTTATTTCACCTGCTTATAATATATCAATGCTATCAATTCCACTTATATTGACCATTGATTTAAGACGTCGCTTAAGTGGTTCTGATCCGGTTTCTAATTTAAACCGCCCCGGCTGTTCCCGGTAAATATACACCGGTTCCGGTGGTTGATATTTCTGTCTGAAATGATAAAAACAATAATAATCAGGCCGGCTGCACTCCGAGAATAACTGATTTTTTCCGGTATGATGAACGATCTGAGATGTTTTTTCCTGAACTATTTTTTCCTGCTCATAATACTGCAACGGAAGGTTCTTTACCTCCGGGTTTATCCCGTGAGCCGGAGACAGAGGAAACGCTGGTAATATCGCAGCAATACCTGCCTCCGCGCTGATAGCGGAGTCATAATGATCTCCGCTGGGAGGGTATTTCGCCGGGATATTGTCCGGTTCCTCCGCAGATATCACATTATCCGATATCACGTCAGACGACTCACCCGCCATATTTTCACAGGTAATATATTGAATAACATCATTATTAATTATTGTTCTTTTTATCTTATCCGGTTCTGAATGTGGCAGTACAATATTATATCCACCCGGGTAATAATGTCTGTTATTTTTCATTCCACACAATAATGTTAATACATTTCCGCTATGAATTTTTTCGTCGCACTGATATCCGATCGAACAAACAAAAGGAACAGCATCATCATATTGTTTTTCTTTTTTCTTTTTACTATCCCTGATAAAAAGTCGGTTACTTGTTTGCTGACATAATTCCTGTGGCAAAAAAAATCCGTCTCACTGTAGCAAGGTTTTATATTCATTATAGCTTCCCGCTTATATTTATAATATAAATCTATTGTTCGCCATACTGCTCAAACTTAATAATTTTCTTTTTCAGGCTATGTATTTCTTTATTACTTTTATCAATAGCATCTGAAATCTGAACCAGCTGAAGGGATGATTCATCGGCCAGGGCCCGAACATCCAGGATTTGTTTGCGGTATATTGCCTGTTTGCGCCGGAGCTCATTTAACTCTGTATAAGATAATAATCCACTGCACTCAAAATCGAGGATTTGTTTCTCCAATCCATTGATTAGCAACAATAATTTATCTTTATTTTCCTGCTCCTGCCTGCGGCGCTGATGCAGTTGAGCCAGTGCCGCCTGAGCATAATGCTCTTTCAGGCTGAAGTGCGCGACCAGTTGCTGCAATTCATTGCGTAAGCTGTTCAAGTAATCTGCCTGTCTCATCCGGTGCAACAGATTCTGCCGGTGACTGACATAAAAAATCACGCATAGGTAACGTCAGTTCAACGGCCTTGTCATTATCCGTATTCAGCCCCGGTTTATACTCCCCGAGCTCCACCAGCAGTTTCAGTTCATTCTGTTTTGCCAGCAGTGTCCGGAAACGTCCCGCAGCCGCACGGTGCTGTAAAGAAACAATCTGCGGCATAACACGGCTGATACTGGCCGGGATATCAATCGCCGGATAGTGATTCTGCATTGCCAGCCGCCGTGAGAGGTAAATATGCCCGTCGAGAATGGAACGCACTTCATCACCGAAACCATCCGGCTCATTTTCACTATCAAGCAAAACCGTGTAAAAAGCGGTAATGACACCGGTTTTCGTGGCTCCGGGGCGTTCCAGCAGTGCCGGTAACTGCTCAAATACCGATGCCGGATACCCCAGCCGGACCGGGACTTCCCCGGCACTCAGCGCCACATCCCGCAATGCCCGGCCGTAACGGGTCAGTGAATCAGCAAACAGAATCACCTCTTTCCCTTCATCACGGAAATATTCAGCCAGTGACGTTGCCACCAGCGCCGCATTACAGCGATCAACCGCCGGCTTATCGGATGTTGAGCAGACCAGAATGCATTTTGCCGCCTGCGGGCTGTTGCGCAGCTCGTCAATCAGTTCGGTCACTTCCCGTCCGCGTTCACCGATCAGAGCTATCACAAAAATATCAGCCTGCGCATGTGCAATCATCATATTCATCAGCACCGTTTTGCCGCACTCGGCACCGGCAAAAATCCCCAGCCGCTGACCTTTTCCGCAGGTCAGCAGCGCATCAATGGCTTTCACGCCAGTCGGCAGGAGCTCCGTGATACGCCGCCGGGACAGGACATCCGGGGCCTCTCCGCTGACGAGCCGGGAAATAACCCGGTTATCCGGTTCCGTTATCTCACTCAGACGGGCCAGCGTATTACCGGACGGATCAATCACCGAGCCCGGGATCTGCGGTGTGAATGTCAGTGTCACTGCACTGCCTGTCGGCGCGATAACCGTTGTCAGCGTCAGCCCGGATGCCTGTCCGATCAGGCTCAGCAGGGTGTTGTGCTCATTAAATCCCACCACCTGAGCCCGCCCGAGCAGCACGCGGCAGGTAAGATCCTGCCATAACAGGCAAATTTCCCTGATAAAGACATCCGGCAGCGGGGCTTCCAGGTAATATCCCCGGATATGCACCGGGAATGCCCGCCGGCTGAGCAGTGCATCAAGCATGATCAGCCCCTGAGGATCAGCGTGTGACACTGCTGACTGAGGCGGACAAACTGATCCAGCGCCTGTACAAAAGGCTCCGCACCGCTGACAGCACTATTGCTGAAGCAACCGACCAGCTCTGCGCCGTTATCTGTCTGCCGCAGCGCCGGTGAGCCAGGATAGAACAGTGTGGCCGGTTCTTCTGTCAGAACATCCAGCAGCGCACCTTTTACGTCCGGCTGCAACGCCGATAAGTCCGCCGGCAGCGGCGCCCAGATAACCGGATATTCATCAACCAGCGCGATATGAATCACCTGTTGTTCACCCAGTGATAATGAGATTGTTGAATGATTATCGGGAGAACTGCCTTCCGGCACCAAATCCCCGCGCCCGATCAGTTTCATACCGTCTGTTACCAGTGTTGCAAGATCCATCTTCAGTTTCCTTTTTTATGACATTAAACAGAGTCAATCACCGATACTTGTGCCGACGGCACAATTTCAGAGAATGACAGCACCGCAGTTCCCGGATAATGCAATTCAGTCAGTTTTCTGACAAAACGGCGGATATCCATCGCCGTCAGTAACACGATATCCTGCCGGTACTTCAGTGGCATCATCACCAGCGCCATCGCATCATAAAAATGATCCAGCTGCGCCGGTTCGAGATTAATAAATGTTCCGCCCGCTGACTGTCGGATCCCCCGGCGGATCATCTCCTCCAGCGGGTTTGACAGCACCACGGCCCGCAATACCTGATTACAGGCAAAGTGCTCTGAGATATAGCGGGCAAGATGGCTGCGGACATGTTCGGCCAGCACCAGCGGATCTTTTTCTTTCTGTGCCCACTGCACCAGTGCGCCGAGAATAATTTTGATATTACGGATGGATATCTGCTCTGCAATAAGCCGCTGAAATACATCAGTAATACGCTGAACCGATAAATAGCGGTAACACTCCTTCAGCAGTTCAGGATATTTATTTTCCACATTATCCAATAGTGTCTTGGTTTCCTGGATACCCAGTAACTCCTGAATATTTTGTGTCATTATCCGGCTGAACTCATTAAAAAATACCGTGACACCGTATTCTGTTTCCATTCCGGAAGCTCGGCATATCTCATCGTATTTTTTCTCCGTCCAGACCGTTTTTTCGCCCCCTTCCGGATCAATAATCTCAGATTCAATATTCAGTGAATCAAACACATCGTTAATTTCTGTAACCCTGTATTTATCCGGATAACTGTAAATCGTGCCGGACTGAATCTCATTGATTAAAACCACCGCTTTATATTCCGGTATTTCACGGCTGTAATTGATAATGATACAGGGCAAAAAGAAACCATAACGGAAGGCAAATTCTTCCTGTAACCAATCCGTAACCTTTTGTTTTTCAAACAACGACTGATAACGACAGTGAAGCGTGATGATCAGCGGAATGGCTTCATTATTTTCCGCCGTCAGTCCGCGTGGTGCAAAATCCCCCGCAGACGGCGCAGATGCGGCCGGAGAACGGCTGTCAGAGCGGCTTTTTACCGGATCAGATGCCTGTTTCTGCTTATTTTGTCTGAGGCGCATTCCGTAAAACAACATCAGTCCGGCGGACAGCAAACCAAAAATACCCGCCGGAAATCCCGGCAGCATTCCCATGCACAATGCCAGTATGGCGGTAACTATCAGGGTAAAATCATGAGAAAACAGTTCTCTGACAATATTCTCCCCTAAATTCTGATTAGTGCCGCTGACCCGGGTGATAATAAACCCGGCGCTGATGGCAATCAGCAGTGCCGGAATCTGCGCCACCAGGCCATCCCCGATCGTCAGCAACGTGTAAGTGCTCAGGGCTTCACTGAACGGCAGCGACATTTACGCAACACCAATACCAATTCCGCCGGCAAAATTCACGAAAATGATGACAATACCGGCGATCGCATCCCCTTTGATAAATTTCATCGCACCGTCAAACGCACCGTACATCTGGCTCTCCTGCTCCAGCTCTTTACGGCGTTTACGCACTTCGTCGTTATCTATCAGACCGGATTTTAAATCTGCATCAATACTCATCTGCTTTCCGGGCATACCGTCAAGCGAGAAACGCGTCGCCACTTCCGCCACACGCTCCGACCCTTTGGTGATAACAATAAACTGCACCACCGTGACAATGGCGAAGATAACAAAACCCACCACAATATTTTCGCCGATAACAAATTCACCGAATGACTGAATGATATTCCCGGCATCCGCATCCAGCAGGATCAGACGACTGGTGCTGATGGACAGTGCCAGCCGGAACAGTGTGGTGATCAGCAAAAGTGCGGGAAAAGAGGTAAATCCCAGAATCCGGGTAATATAAAAAGAGAGCAGTAACATCAGGATAGAGATCACGATGTTCAGCCCGATCAGAAAATCGACCAGCATTTTCGGCAGCGGAATGATCAGCATGGCGATCACCATGACCATAATCAGCAGTACCGCGATCTCCGGCCTGCTTTTGACTGCATTAATAAAAGTTGTCAGCATAGCAATCCATTGCCGGTGAAAGTTATAAGATATTAATAGTTCTGCTCATAAGGGCTTTCAGAAAAGAAACCACCTGCTCTTTCCCTGCTTCCTGCAAAAAAAGAACATCCGGTATCTCACCAAAAATCACAATCAGGCGCTGTAGGATAAGCGGCCTGTTTTTGTCATCTTCTGCCGCCGATAACAAGGATTCGGTTTCCGCCTGAAATGCCTCATAGTCACCCAATCCGGAAATCAGCAGCTGGTTCATCCGCAGTTCATCCGTCAGCACCGGCTCTGTGCAATTCAGAGAGGTAATTTTCTGATGAAACATATCATTCAAAGAAATAAGCTGATTCAGGGTATGCAACCGGGTAGTCAGTTCCCCGAATTCACTGTGATGGCTGCAACTTGGCAGCGCCGCCGCCATGTCACACACCAGTGAGTCGCGGACATAATTCAGCAGGCTTTTTACCCGGCTTTTCCGGTACTGCTCCAGCCATACTTTCCACAGATACAGAATATCGAATTTCCAGCTGATGTAGCTGCGGTACACCATTCTCAGCTGCGCGCAGTCCAGTTGTGTCACCGGTGCATACTGGCGGATTTTCAGCGCAATATTGATTCCGGCACGGGTTTCCTGCGCAAATTCGCCGTAAAGCAGCTGCTCAATTTCCGCATCAATTTCAGCAGCTTCTTCCGCAGAAAATGGTAGTTTGCGCAACAGGCTGCGTAACGCCATTACATAGTCACTGGGGTCCGGGAACAAGTTACGGACATAATCAAGAAACTCACGGACAGAGCGCCCGGAAACGGCAAACCATTTAACGGTACGATCCAGTTTTGTTTCCGTGCCCTCCGCACTGCTCTTCTGCTCTGATGCCGGTAACTGGCTGATATTTTCATCTTTTCCGTACTGACGCCGGTTAAACTGTGATAGCACCATTGCCATATCATCCATCACATCCATCATCTGCTCAGCATGATTTTCTGTCTGGTTTTCCGCCGGGCGCTGCTCCGCAGCAACGTCAGTCTGCTGTTTCTGTGCTGCCGCAGACGGGCGGAAAATCGCTGCACTGGGTAAACCATTTATCATATCAATAGTCCTGCTTCAGTGTCCGCATCAGCTTAATACCCTGTTTATTCTCATCATTAAACGGAATGTGTCCGGTAATCTCTGTATCACTGAAAAAGTCCTGTTGCAGGATTCGGGGTTGCAACAAAAAAAGCCGGACCATTTTTTCTGTCTTTACTGATTCAAACTGAAACAACCGGCCCGCCAGCGGGATATCCCCCAGCAGCGGAATTTTATCGTTATGGCGACGGGTATTTTCCCGTGTGTATCCGCCAATCAGCAGTGTATTTCCCTGTGCGACTCTGGCTATCGTGCTGATATTTGTGCGATTAATAACCGGTAATGCATCTTCACCGCTTGTTTCGTCAGCGTCCTTTTTCTGTGCGCCGTCTTCAAGCTCAATAATCATCTCCACGGATTTCCGCTGATTAGCGACTCGGCGTCACACTCACTTTTGTGCCATACGTGATGCTTTCCAGAGATGACATTCGCTCTCCCTGTAACTTACTGTAAAAAATGGTGTTATTATCAAAAACAGCCGGGGTGTTATCCTGGGTCAGGATAATCGGCCGGGATACCATGTTGGCCTGCCCCTTCGCTGACAATGCCCTGATTTTACTGAAAAATGAAAAACCGGTGAACTGATTAAGCTCGCTGAGATTAAACGCCACTTTCATTTTCCCTGTACCGTAATCAGCCTGCCAGTTGATCCCCAGCTGGTCAGCTTCATTTTTTGATACATCAATAATCCACAGTGATAGTTCGATCTGTGGTTTTGCAACATCCAGTTGTTTTATCAATTGATTGATTAAGTGCAGTGCATTGCGCTGGCCTTTTAAAAGCAGGCTGTTTTCACCCTGCAACGGTACAATCCGCACCCGTTCACCGCTCAGCCAGACTGTTTCGGCAGGCTGAATATCTTCCTGTTCTGCATCCTGCGGCACCAGCCCGGTTTTGGCCGCAGGCCCGGAATCCAGTAACTCCCGCAATGCTGACGCCACCCCCGGCAGTATCAGACTTTTTCCCCTGGACGTAATTTCCCTGTCCTGTACAAAACTATTTTCCAGCTTAACCAGCTGAATATGTTCATCTTCCGTGCCCCCCCCCCTCAGTTCCTGTTCGCTGTGCTGTGCCTCAAGGGCATCCGCCGCAGAACGGATAAGTGCCAGATAGCGCGGAGGCGCGGTGATATACAAAATCCGCTGCTGCCGGCCGGATATCAGCGGATATTGCGCATCAAACAGCCCTGTTTGTTTCAGAAAGGCGGTCAGTTCATTACGGGTAATCGTATTCAGCGTCAGCATGGAAGATTCAATTTCATTACCGCTGTAAATATAGAGAGTACGATTTTCCCGGTATGATACCAGTGCCATGGTCTTCAGCATCTGCGACAATGCGGCCTGCGGATCAGATAAATCAAATGTGCCGGAAATCTTCTTTTTCTTCACAGTATCCGACGAAATAATCATGACATCCAGCCTGCCTGCCAGTGCATCAAAAAAATGATCCAGCCGTGTTTCCTTCGCCACATACTGCTCCTGAAGCGGCGGTTTTTTTTCGTATAACAGTGTTTGTTCCGCCATGACCGGCAGAGAAAACAGGCAGAAAAAAAGGCAGAACAGTCCCCCGGTACTATTTTTTAACCGCATGATTTAAATTCCTTATTTTCCGGGGAGACATACCAAATAATATTTTGATTTCATTTGAGAAATGCGATGCCGAACAGTAGCCGTTATCTGCCGCGATACGGGTCAGTGAGTGCTCTTTTTCCAGGATATCCAGCACCGATGCCACACCGCGCCAGTGCCGCAGCTGATACTTACTCTGATTACCGATATAACGCTGACACAGGCGCCTGAAGTGAGTACCGGATAACCCGTAGCGCTGACTGATATCGCGGATATTACTGTTTTTGCAGTCAGCGGCACTGATCAGATGTTTTACCAGCCAGTAATGCTCAGAGTGACGCAGTGTATTCAAAAACGTTTTTATTGCGCTGTTTTTGTTCAGCATCTCACAAACTATCCGGTATTCCGGATTATCCGCCTCTCTCTGAACAGAAAAAATCACTTCATAATTTTGACAGGCCGTATTATCTGTCATTTCATCATTATCTTTTTGTGGCAAATGATAATGACAATCTATAAATGCTAATAGCTTTATACATTTTGAGAGTGGAAAACAGTAATCAGCCTGTTCATTCCCACCACCTTCATATGTTTTATATATATCATTATAAATATATATCCGACTCTTCTTTTCCATATGAGCTTATCTCATCCTTTGCATTCGAATATATAATAAATACTTGTATAACGTTAAACCATTATTGAACGAACTAAAATTCATCAGTGAATTTAAAATATCACACTACTTTTTGCTACCATTTTTTTATAAAACTAACTACCATTTAAAAAAATGGAACATAGGATAACTTCAACTTATTGAACGAGAAAGATTATCACCAGGATCAATTAATGAAAAAATTATATAATATAATAGAAATGGGAAATTCATCCGGAAAAGAAATAACATTGCCTGCTGGTAAATATCATATTAATAATAGCGATACTATTGAACCTGATGAGGTGCTGATACCGTTATCCCTCCCTGTGCCGGATTCATCATTACACCGGATAGAGGCCGAACTGCATGAGAACCACTATTGTGTTTCCTTTACTACGCACAGCAATGAATTTATAATGATGGACATCAGCTATAACGCATTGTTTTCTTATCAGGGAACCTCTTTTTTCGCTATAAAAGAACAACATGACACCTGGGATAAAAGCATACTGTCAGTAAAAGAAGCAGCCGGTACCCGCCGCCGCAGGCTTTCACGGCAATCTCTTTTTTATGTCACTCTGATACTATCGGTCATACTGACAGCAGGCTTTATATCCGGGAAAAATAACATGAGTGAAAATAAGCACACCGCAAATTATAAAAATATCATATACAACAACATTAATAACAGTGAATACATTATAAAAGACAAGAAAATCCTTATCTTTACATCAAACGAAAACAATATCAGTAAGATAAAAAACGAACTCCCTGATTATACTATTTTCTCAATTAACAAAAAAAAATTAAAGATAAATAAAAATGATATTATCATGACCCCTGACTTTAACAAAAGAAAAGAAATTATTTATATGCATCAAGAAAATGAAATAGTCAGCTACGAAAAGCTATCTATTCCTGATGAGTTCAGGAAAGATATTACTATCAGTGTATTATCATTCAGTGATATTGTCAGACTAATAAATAACCGGTTCGGGCAGCAGTCAATCCGGTATTCTGTAACGAGTTCGAAAAACACTATTTTTATTTATTCGGATCAAAGGAGAAACAAAGAAACAGATACTGTTATCAATGATATCAATACCACAATATTTTCAACACCCGGAAATACACTGGTACAGTACAGGGAAAGCACACCCCGTGAAATCCACCCGGGAGTATATGGTTCAGTAAATTATATTCACCTGTCTGATAGCAACATAAAATTCATCTCTGATAATAAATAAGGACATTTATGCCGGATATAGCAAAGCAAAATGATGCAATTACATTCACCACGCTGATGAAACAATTTAAGTCGCCTATTCATGAAGACAATGTAAAGCTGAATACTCTGATGAATAATTTACAGTCAGGCAATAAAGACACTGCCAATGCTTATGACATGGCGGTGTTACAGGCCTGTTCTTCATCACTGAATATCAAGTGCTCCGCACTCTCGGCTATGATCCGTCAGCATAAAGAAAACCTGTCAACACCAATCGGCAATATGCGCTGATTTATGACGTAACAATGACAGGCTGCACGCCTGTCATTAACCATAAAAAGGATTTTATGATGTCATCATTTAACCGGATTTTGCCTGTTTCAACTATTACCGGTGTCAGCGGATTACTGGCCGATCTCGCTGACCGGGAACAGTCCGCCGGCCAAAACCTGATATTACCGGGAAATGACGGAAAAAGTCTTCACCGGAAAACACAGGCTCTGACCGCAAAAAAAAACAACACCAGATACCAGCGATGTCATGATGATGCTGGAAAACCAGGCCGTAATGGCAAAATGGCATACTGAGATCAGCTTTTATTCCCGCATGCTGCATCTGACCCTGAATGCCGCCGATACGGTAATTAAGGGTCAGTGATGCACAAGATACTGTTTATATTACTGATAAGCGGGATAAGCCTGCTGCTCAGCGGCTGTAAAGAAGGTACAGTTCTGTCATCACTGAATCAGCGCCAGTCTAATGAGGTGCTCGCCGCGCTGCACAAGCACCAGATTCAGGCGGTAAAGATCCCGCAGGGGAAAGGATTGTTTACTATTTCAGTACCGGAAGAGCAGAATCGTCACGCTATTCATATTTTGCAGGAATACCATCTGCCCAGTAATGAGCGGATCGAAATTGCAGGGATCTTCCCGTCAGATTCACTGGTTGCCTCCCCCCAATCAGAAAAAGCGCGTCTGATTTCCGCGATTGAACAGCGGCTGGAGCAATCACTGCTCTCCTTTGATACGGTGACCGGAACCCGTGTCCATCTCAGTTATCCGCTGTCCGGCCCCGGCAGCCATAAAAAACAACCGGAAATACCCCGTGCCTCGGTGCTGATTTATCATTCAGGGATTGAGGATGAAGCCAGATTCACACGGGATATTCAGAAATTTGTGATGAATGCCTTTAACGGGCTGACGGAAGAAACGGTTTCGATACTTCTTTACCCCGGGAAACCGATCATTGATCTGCCTCCGCAGCCAGAAAACTCCGGCCTGTCCCCGTTTTTTCTGCTGTTTCCTGCGGGTTTTATGCTGGCAGCAACCGGCTATTTCCGGCGTACACAATTGCGGTCATTTCTGATGAGGAAAAAGGCAAAACACCATGAATAACCGGTTTGATATACACGGAACGGTCGCCCGGCTGATGTATCAACCTGCGGATTATCTGCACAGCAGCCGCCTATTCAGTGGCCTGCCGCCGGAAGTGTAGTCTGTGTCATATTGCAGAATGCATAATGCCGCCATTATGGATTACTACCGGCTGCCGCGGGAGAGGGATTTTGATCTCTATTCTCCGCTGACTATCCCATTGCTGCGTCACTGGCCACAGCTTCCGGCTGTCTGTAACTACCTGGATATCCTTATCCGGCACGCTTATGATCTGCCGTACAGTACCAAACCGAATTTGTCACAACAGGCGTTTTTATCTCTGTGTCCGGTGTTGTCACTGCCGGCGTGGCCGGAAGCACAGACACGGTCAGATATCCCGGCAGCCCTTCCCGGTGTGGCGGCCATGACACAATTATTATCCGGTTTTCCCCCTGCACTGGCGGCCCGGTTTCAGCTGATGACGGATGCATCTTTATCCCCGGCAGAAATCCGGTTACCGCATCTGCCCGATTCCCTTTTACCTCAGGTATTACATTATGTGCCGCTTACTGCCTGATTCTCTGCTGTCACATGTCAGACACGGCGTGCTGATTAAACACCGCCATGTCTCCGCGCTTTGCCGCCTCAATAACCTGACCCGGCAGGCAAATCATCATGCTGCCCGCCTGATAAAACAGGCTGAAGATATGGCAGAACAGCATCGCAAAACGGGATTTGATGCCGGTTTTCAGCAGGGGCTGACACAGGCAATGCCTGAACTGCTGCGGGTAATAAATGAATATAAATGTGTTATTCATCAAAATCTCGCCGGGGCGATTTCCGGCCTGGAAACGGAGTTATCCGCATATTTTGATGATACCGGAATACGTTTTAAGCTGATTCGCCAAGTAGTTGAACAGTTTTCCGCAGAGTGCGAATGTGAATTAATTCTGCCGGCAGAGCTTAAAAAAGAAATAGCTGAATATCCGGATATCGCTGTTCCGGTTTCTTTTCATTTTAATCACAACATCATATTGCGTACCGGAAAAAAATTACTTTATCTGACACCGGAAACGTTTGCACGTAAAAAAATATCACAGATAAATGCCGGAGTTGTTCCCGGTGAGTACATATAATCTTACAAAAAAGGATAATAATGATGATAACTGATTTCACAACCGGAAAGCCGGGTATTACGCATAACAGTGATGATGAGAAAGCCAAACGATTGCATGACTGGCTAATAGAAAATTATAATGAAAAGGAGGATATTTATCGCGGGCTGAGATTAGAGGGTATCGACGGTGATAATACCGGTAAAAACATACAAGAAAAAATAAAGTTATTAATTACTATCGAAAGTAAATTAACGAAAAAACCAGAATATTCCGATACGGAGATGTGTAAATCAGTAAGCCAGGTTGGCGGAGACATTGTGAACTACTATGCCTTTTACCAGCAATATCTTCTTAAAATGGTAAATCAAAAACAGTTGGGGTTAGCACCGGATGTACTTTCCGCTGATTTTAACCAGGATAATAACAAAGACGACTGGCTTACTGTGTTTAGCTGATAATATCTGTCGCATCCGAAGTCATAACAACAGGAATAATATCGTGATTTAAATGAATTGCTTGCCGTTCAGCAAAACAGTTTCTGCTCTGAACTGATTTGAACGCATCTGAATATGCGGTTCATGCGGATGTTCTGATGCTTCCGCTTTTCCGCTGAGGAACCATTCGACTGGCGCATCTAATAATTCAGATAATTCAATAAGATGATGCAGACTGATTTTACTGACACCGCGCTCATAACGGTTAAACTGTTGCTGGCTGATATTCAGTTTTTGCGCTAATTTAACCGTAACAATCCCGAGTTCTTTACATCTTGATTGGATTCTGTGGCCTAAGACTGCATAAAAGTCGGAAGTTTCCATAATGTCTACCTATTTTCTCTATAAGTCGTGAATTCAATTAAGTAAGATTACTTAAAAGTTATATTTTTATGTATTAAATTTTTAAATAAGAACAAAGTACTTCTCGCGAAATACTAAAAATTATAAACCCTTTCGTTTTAATCATGACGTAGTAATTTAAATTTAGCTTAATATCAATGTCACACTTCACAGAAACATCATTACCTCCGCCAGAAATAAACAGATTTATCTGAATTTCAATGGTAATGTTTAACTCGTTTTATCTACTTAGCCAATTTAAAATTAGTCGTCACAAAAAAACGTGAGAATTTTTATTACGATATCAAAATTTAAAGTCACTCTGAATATTTAAGACTATTTCCTAAACAAAATAAGACGGGAGTTATTAACCAATCACATAAAGACAAGTAATATTTTAAGTATAATTACTTAGTCATTTTGCGCTTAATTTATTGCCCCTGTCTTTTGATACTATCCGTAGCACCAGTCCAAATAATGAGAAAAGCAAATCAGGATGTCTGATTATATACTAATCCATCCGTTAACCATGATTCTTTGATCTAACTACACAAAAAGCGAAATAGGTCACATGTAACAAAATATTTTTCATCCACATACATAAATTTAGTGATAAACATCACATTTAAATCACAATTTCGCCTAAAAAACGTACCATGTGATGAAAAAACTCAGCAACAAACCAGTCGGCCACCCACAGGATGAATTGATTGAAAGAACCGGTAACAAATAATGGTATTTATAATTACGCAGTTACACACTATCTGGTCACTTTCGTAATTATAATCATCTAATTATTTTTAGATAGACATCAGTTATGCTGCTCTGACAAAAAACTATTAAAATCTGACATTCACAGTGAGTAAGTGTTTCATGCTGCACCATGAATATTTTATTTTAATCTCAAGTTTTTATTCTTAACAAAAAAAGATATCCAGCAGGATATTGCAGTGTCATCCTTGTATTTTGTAACTTACTTGTTGTAATTGTAATTTTTTATTTATTGTTTTTTACTTTATTTTTTACTTAAGGCCGGATAACTAAAATTATTTTTAATACATATCAATTAATTAGATAAAAATTGATGTAAAACAATTGCTCACCATAGTACTAAATATGTATTATGACAGGCATCATTTACAGACATTTTGCAAAACAATTTATTGATTAAAACCCTGTTTAATAATTAAAAACATCTCTGACTTCCTGTTTATATATTATTACAGAGAAATAATTTTGGTTATGTTATTACAGATATAAAAAAGCACCTCTGAAGGTGCTTTTTTATTGGTAAGTGAAATTAACGGCCGGCTTTCAGCTTCTGGTAGTAGCTCTCATAAAGTACGCTGCCGTCACCCACATCATCCTGCCACTGCCCTTTGCGGATAGTTTCTTCATCCGGATAGAGTGATTTATCATTCACAATTTCCGCCGGAAGCTGTTTTTTCGCCGCAAGATTTGGTGTCGGATACCCGATAGTCTGTGCTACCTGCGCTGCAATTTCCGGACGCAGCAGGAAATCAATCAGCTTATGCGCACCTTCCGGGTTTTTAGCATTGGCGGGAATAGCAAGGCTGTCCATCCAGAATATGCCGCCTTCTTCAGGCCAGACCACCTCAATATTCAGGCCGGACTGACGCGCCACATAAGCAGAGCCGTTCCAGATCATCCCGACATTCACCTCCCCTTCCATAAACGGGTTGGCCGGGTTATCTGAATTAAACGCTAAAATGTTCGGGCGCAGTTTTTGCAGCTCTTTATAAGCCTGCTCAATTTCTGCCGGATTGGTGGTATTTGCTGAATAGCCCAGTTTACTCAGGGCAATCTGGAACACTTCACGGGCATCATCAGTCATCAGCAGGCTGTTTTTGTATTCCGGTTTCCACAGATCCGTCCAGGAAGTCACAGATGACGGATCAATTTCATCACCATTAATACCGATAGCCGTTGCCCCCCAGATATAAGGGATCGAGTAATCATTTTCCGGATCGAATGGCTTGTGCAGCAGATTCGGGTCCAGATTATCAAAGTGACTCAGCTTTGATTTATCGATCTTCTGCAACATTCCTTCATGGCGCATTTTGGCGACAAAATAGGTTGAAGGCACCACCAGATCATAAGCCCCGTCTTTGTAGGTCTTCAGTTTGGTGTACATGCTTTCGTTGGATTCATAGGTGGAGTAAATCACATTGATTCCGGTCTCTTTGGTAAACTGCTCTAATAATCCCGGCGGAACATATTCCGTCCAGTTATAGAAATAGAGTGTTTTACTGTCATCTGCTGATGCTGAACTCAAGCCCGCTGCCAGAATGCCGGCACCAAGCAGTAAGGACCACTTTTTCATTTCAGTGTTTCCCTCAACCCGGGTTAATCAGTGAATATCACAGGCGATAACGCCCCCTTTTTTAATTAAGCAGAGCAATTATAAGAGCGGAAAAGCGGGGGGTAAAGTAACGATTACGTCATAAAACGGTAACAGAATTGAAAATCCGGCCGCAATGCAGGATTTTTCACAAAATAAACCGGCGGATCACTGAAAGACCGCGCCGGTAACAGAAAGGCTACTGCTGTTTGTGTGAGCGGTCACGCAGCACAAGCTGACTGATGATGACCATAAACAGCGAAAGTGCCATTAAAATCGTGGCCAGCGCATTCACTTCCGGCGAAACCCCGACTTTTACCATCGAGTAAATTTTCAGCGGCAGAATTTCATAGCTTGGCCCGGTGACAAATGAGGAAACCACCACATCATCCATCGACAGGGTAAAGCTCAGCAGCCAGCCTGCAATCACGGCCGGTAAGGCCAGCGGCAGGATAATCTTGCGAAGAATGGTGAATTCCCCGGCGCCCAGATCCCGTGCCGCTTCCAGCATTTTCACATCAAAATCTTTCAGCCGTGAATAAACCGTGACCACGACAAACGGCAGACAAAATGTGATGTGTGAAAAGAGCAGCGACCAGAAACCGAGCGATACCCCGAGGATCATAAACAGTACCAGCAGGGAAATTGCCATCACGATATCCGGCGACATCATCACCACAAACAGCATACCGCCGACAAACGGTTTTCCTTTGAAGCGGTAGCGGTACAGTGCCACCGCCGTCAGTGAACCGATAACCGTGGCAAATGTGGCAGACAGAATCGCCATCGTCAGTGAATGACCCGCAGCCTGTAACAGGCTGTCATTATTAACCAGCGTGCTGTACCAGTTGGTGGTAAAACCCTGCCAGTTGATCCCGAAACGGGACGAGTTAAAAGAGTTCACAATCAGAATGACAATCGGGATGTATAAATAAGCATAGATGATGGTCATAAAACCACCGCGTAACAGGCGTCCTATCATTCCAGTTCACCCTTCTTATTTAACATTTTTGCCGCACGGTAATAGACATACAGCAGCAGCCCCATTGCTGCGGTCAGGAAGATACTGGTTGCCGCGCCAAACGGCCAGTCACGGATATTCAGGAACTGACTTTTTATCACGTTACCAATCAGCAGATTTTTCGCCCCGCCCATCAGATCCGCCACATAGAACAGCCCCATCGCCGGCAGCAGCACCAGCAGACAACCGGCGATAATGCCCGGCATGGTCAGCGGCAGGATAATACGGAAGAAGGTCTGAACTTTATTCGCCCCCAGATCCCGCGCCGCTTCCAGATAAGATTTGTCGAGCTTTTCAATACTTGAATAGAGCGGCATCACCATAAACGGCAGCAGAATATAGATAAGCCCGAGCACCACCGCTTCAGAGGTGTACATCAGCTTAAAGGGTTTATCGATAATCCCTGTCCATAATAAAAACTCATTCATATAGCCGCGCGTGCTGAGGAAAATTTTCAGCCCGTAAATGCGGATAAGGGAGTTTGTCCAGAACGGGACTATCAGCAGGAATAACATCAGCGGACGATACTTCTGCGGCATCCGGGCAATGAAGGCCGCGAACGGATAGCCGATCAGCAGGCAGCAGACCGTGGCAATCACCGCCATATTGAACGAGTGCAGCATCACCTGTGCATACATCGGGTCAAATAACCGGCGGTAATTGTCGAGGGTAAAGACCATATCGACCAGATTCGCGTCATTGCGCGTCAGGAAACTGGTACCGATGATCATCAGATTGGGCAGGAAAACAAACAGCAGTAACCAGGCGACAATCCCCGTGATCACGATAGTCTGGAATGGTTTACGCGTCATTTTCATCGCCCAGCACCACCTCCCAGCTTTCGACCCACGTGACCGCAATTTTCTGATTCAGTGAATGATCCACATCCGGATCATCTTCATTAAAGAATTCGCTGACCATCACCCGCTTGCCGTTTTCCATCTCCACTTCGGAGTCCAGCGTCATCCCTTTATAGTTGCGCTCGCGGACATAACCGATAAGCCCGGCAATCGGTTCATTATCGTGGATCTCTTCAACGCGCAGATCTTCCGGACGCAGCAGCACATGGACTTTCTGCCCCGGCGTGACATCCAGGGTGGTGTAAATATCACACTCGTGCCCTTCGACATTTGCACGGATACGGTGCTCATCGATTCGGTGCAGAACATCCGCATCAAAGATATTGATCTCACCGATAAACTGCGCCACAAACAGATTTTTCGGCTCCTCGTAGATTTCACGCGGGGTACCGTCCTGCTCAATCCTGCCGTCGCGCATCACAATGATGCGATCAGACATGGTCAGCGCCTCTTCCTGGTCGTGGGTGACAAATACAAAGGTGATCCCCAGCTGGCGCTGAAGGGCTTTCAGTTCACTCTGCATCTGTTTACGCAGTTTGTAATCCAGCGCGGAGAGGGATTCATCCAGCAGCAGAACTTCCGGTTTATTCACCACCGCGCGGGCAATGGCAACGCGCTGCTGCTGTCCGCCGGAAAGGTGGCCCGGTTTGCGTCCGGCAAAATCTTCCAGCTGCACCATTTTCAGGGCTTCTTCCACGCGCTGTGTGATTTCATTTTCCGGGGTTTTCTGCATACGCAGCCCGAATGCCACGTTTTCAAAGACCGTCATGTGCGGAAACAGGGCGTAGCTCTGGAAAACCGTGTTGATATGGCGCTGTTCGGCGGGGATATGGGTGATATCCTGGTCGCCGAGCATAATGGTGCCTTCATCCGCATCCTCGAGCCCGGCGATTAACCGTAAAACCGTGGTTTTACCGCACCCGGACGGGCCCAGAATGGTGACGAACTCACCATGATTAATTGTGAGGTCTAAATGCTTAATTATGTTCTTGTCATCAAAGCTTTTGCTCAGCCCTTTCAGGGTGACAAGTGGTGTCAGAGAGGTTGTCTCAGTCATTTATGCTATTCACTCTACCCCGGAGGTCATGCAGATAGAACCGTAACTGAAAAAAGACTGTTAAAGCAGATTGGTCTACTTATGGCCAATGCCCAAAACCAGTTACGCCGTCAAAAAAAGAAGAGGGCATAATAAACACAGCGACCTTAAAATGAAAGCTGAAACGTCATCACGCCACTAATTTTTTATTCATCTTTATTCATACATATCTTAACAATCATCCCCCTGATTGAATGCATTTTCAAACCGGAATGCGATCTTAATTGTCCGTGCGCAATATCTTCCGCTTTTGCGCTGTAAACTATTAAAACAAACCCATCGTTAGATAAAACCTATCACATCGATAGCAGCAAGCCATTGGCCTCTCCGCATCGCTTCCCGTATTGTTACTTTCAACGAAACAGGAGGAATCATCTATGTCTTTAATTAATACCCCAATCAAACCTTTCACTAACATGGCATTCAAAAACGGTGAGTTCATCGAAGTCACCGAAAAAGACACCGAAGGCAAATGGAGCATTTTCTTCTTTTATCCTGCTGACTTCACCTTTGTCTGCCCGACTGAGTTAGGCGATCTGGCTGACCATTACGACGAATTTCAGAAAATGGGCGTGGACATCTACTCTGTCTCCACTGACACCCATTTCACACACAAAGCATGGCACAGCAGTTCAGAAACCATCGGCAAAATCAAATATGCCATGATCGGCGACCCGACCGGCGCACTGACCCGTAACTTCGAAAACATGCGTGAACTGGAAGGTCTGGCTGACCGCGGTACGTTCGTCGTTGACCCGCAGGGTATCATCCAGGCGATTGAAATCACTGCTGAAGGTATCGGCCGTGATGCATCTGACCTGCTGCGTAAAGTGAAAGCAGCTCAGTATGTTGCCAGCCACCCGGGTGAAGTCTGCCCTGCCAAATGGAAAGAAGGTGAAGCGACTCTGTCTCCGTCACTGGACCTGGTCGGTAAAATCTAAGACCACTACCCCCTCATCTTTCTTATTTATTGTTATCGGGTGCATTGCACCCGATTTTTTAAGGGAATAATCATGCTCGATAACACTATCCTCGATAACACCATGAAAGCGCAGCTTAAAGCGTATCTCGAAAAATTAACCCGTCCGGTTGAGCTGGTATCAACCCTTGACGACAGTGCTAAGTCCGGTGAAATCAGGACATTATTACAGGAAATCGCTGAGTTATCGCCGAAAATTACCGTTCGCGAAGATAACAATGCCGCCGCGCGCAAGCCGTCATTCCTGATTGTAAATCCGGGACAGACTCAGGGTATCCGCTTTGCCGGCTCCCCGCTGGGTCATGAATTCACCTCACTGGTGTTAGCACTGTTACAAGTCGGCGGTCACCCGTCGAAAGAAGCACAGGAATTACTGGATCAGGTGCGTAATCTGGAAGGTGAATTCCGGTTTGAGACTTATTATTCACTCTCCTGTCATAACTGCTCGGATGTGGTGCAGGCGCTGAACCTGATGACGGTGCTCAACCCAAATATCACGCATACGGCAATTGACGGCGGCCTGTTTCAGAATGAGATCACCGAACGCAATATTATGGGCGTGCCGGCGGTTTTCCTGAACGGTAACGAATTCGGTCAGGGTCGTTTAACACTGGCGGAAATCGTCAATAAAGTGGACAGCAATGCCGGTAAACGCGCAGCCGATGCTCTGAATCAGCAGGCGCCGTATGAAGTGCTGATTGTCGGCAGCGGCCCTGCCGGGGCATCCGCAGCCGTGTATTCGGCCCGTAAAGGGATACGTACCGGGCTTATCGGTGAGCGTTTCGGCGGCCAGGTGCTGGATACCGTGGATATTGAAAACTATATCTCCGTACCAAAAACCGAAGGCGCAAAACTGGCGGAAGCACTCAAAGTGCACGTGGAAGATTACACCGCAGATGTGATTGATAACCAGAGCATCACAGCGCTGATCCCGGTCGCGGTAATCGGCGGCGGTAACTCCGGCGCGGAAGCGGCTATCGACCTGGCCGGTGTAGTGAAGCATGTCACCCTGCTGGAATTTGCCCCGGAACTGAAAGCCGATGCAGTTTTACAGCAGAAATTACGCAGCCTGGCAAACGTGGACATCATTGTGAATGCACAAACCACGGAAGTCCTCGGTGACGGCAGTAAAGTCACCGGTTTACAGTACAAAAATCGCGAGTCCGGTGATATTCACACACTGACACTGGCAGGGATTTTTGTTCAGATTGGCCTGCTGCCGAATACACAGTGGCTGAAAGGAACACTGGATCTGAACCCGATGGGTGAGATTGTGGTCGATGCCCGTAACGAAACCAGCATTAAAGGCGTGTTCGGTGCCGGTGACTGTACCACTGTTCCGTACAAACAAATTATTATCGCGGCAGGCGAAGGCGCCAAAGCATCACTCAGTGCCTTTGATTACCTGATCCGCACCAGTACCAGAACCGCTGAATAGTCCGCTGTTCAGCTGTTGTACCCAAAGGCATCCGGGGGCGGATGCCTTTTTTTATTCCCCGGTAAATGCCGTCACACTCTGCCGGATCTGTTCGCGCAGCCAGCGGGTTTTCTGATTATGCGCATTGCGTTTATGCCACAGCATCAGAAACGAAATATCCAGCTGCCGGTAAAACGATTCCTCAAACGGCAGCGGACGGCACTCCAGATCCAGCTGAAATTTCGTCACATAATGGCGGCAATAACCCGGTGCACAGGTGATCAGCAGGTGTCCCGGATGTGCAGCCATCTGCAAAGATTGCTCAAAAAAAGAATAAGAGAGCCGGATCTGCCGCGAATGACCGAGATCATGCAGTAAATCATCCAGCGCCCACGGAATACGGTTCGCATATTCTGTACTGATATGCGGATATTTGATCAGGTTGCTGACAGTCCACGGCTCGCTGAGCAGCGGGTGTCCGCGCCGGATAAACGCCAGCGGCCTGTCCGTGAACAGCAGATCAAAATTCACAATATCCGGGATCGCACTGATGCTCTCCCGCGACTTCGGGTAACTTTCACGCCCGAGAAGCCCGATATCCGCCTCTCCCGCAATCACTTCACTGAGCGAGTTATAATCCCAGTCGCGGATGCTGACTGCGGATTCAGGATAGTGATCCAGAATCGTGACCGCCAGGTCATGCAGCATGATCAGGTTCAGCGGCTCCTCCATCAGCAGACGGAACTGAACCCCTTTCGGATTATCACTGTCACGGATCTCCGCCACCAATTTCGCGGTATGCAAAAATTCCGGCAGCACACCTTCCAGACGCAGCATCAGCGGGGTCGGCACTAATCCCTGCGGGCTGCGGATAAACAGCGGATCATCAAACCAGGCGCGCAGTTTGGTCAGTGCTTTACTGACCGCCGAAGGCGTCACCGCAAGCCGCGCGGCAACCAGGCTCACACTCCGCTCTTCCAGCAGATACTGGAGGATGATAAGCAGATTTAAATCGAGGCGGTGCAATGGTTTATTCATAAAGCGACCGGCAGTTTCCGCGGCTGACAGGATATCGTTTCAGTAATATCGCACCCGCCAGCGCGGTTGTCAGCAGAATAATCAGCAGCATCGTCACCGCGCCGGTTTCTGCGGCGGCCATCAACCGGATATAGAGCGAGGCAAAACTGAGCTGGGCAATTGCCAGCACCGAACTGGCCACACCGGCACGTTTTGCAAACGGCGACAGCGCCTGGCTCATAATAATCCCGAACATCAGTGAAAACCCGGCACCGCACAAGCCAAACACAATAATCAGTATCAGCGTATATTCCGCACCGGACAAAAATACACCCAGCAGCGCGGCATTCAGCAGGAACAACCCCAGCGCGGTATATAAAATGGTATCAGTGCAGAAGAGAGCCATTATTTTCGGCATGGAAAAAGAGACACTCATGCTGACCACGGCGAGCAACGCCATCGCCGCCGAAAACTGACCGGAGGTGAATTGCATCTGCCCCATCAGAATAATCGGCGAGACATTCACATAAGTCAGGATCCCCCCCATTCCCAGGCAGGAAACCGCCAGCCGTGTCAGGAAAAAGGCATTCAGAAAACCTTCCGGCTGCCCGCCTCCGGCAACTGCCGCTATTTCTGCCGGGTGTTTATCCGGCCGGGTTTCTTTAATAAAGAACAGACAGAAAATAATGCTCACCAGCGCATAACCCGCAGAAAAATAAAACATCACCGGCCAGTGAAAGTACAACAGGATAATAAAGCCGATTGCCGGAGCCAGCACCGGCGCAATACAGGTAATGCCGTTCATCATAGAAAGGACTTTTGTCCGCGCCGGACCGGAAAGCACATCACGCAGCAGGGCAAACGTCACCACATAGCAGAACCCGGCACCGGCTCCCTGGGCAAAACGGGCACCGAGGAAAAATCCGGTGGTGGTGGCTGACCCGGCAGCCACAGAAGCCAGACAGAAAATAACGGCTCCGGCCAATGCCACAGGTTTACGCCCGATGTGGTCGGCACACCACCCGGCAATCAACATCATAGAGGCCATTCCGGCGAGATACACGGAGAAAGCAATATGCAGTGCACTCTCCGGGGCATTCAGATCCGCCGCAATCTGCGGAATACCGGTCAGATGCAGATCAACCCCGAGCGGGTACATCAGCACAATCCAGAAACTGAAAATCACATATTTAAGCATCACGCCGTCCTTATCAGGAAATTACCGGTGTGATTGTAACTATATGTTTTTTCTTACCCTACTGATGAATAGTAAAAGGCTATTTTCCGTTATGGAAAACCTAGCTTCCTGTTGCGACACAACCGTACTTCCCAGAAACGCACTTTTTTATTTACTCAAAGGAAAAATACCGGTTATATATTATTTCCTGAACCTTTTCATTCATAATATTATGCTTATTATTACTCTTATAACATGTATGTGATAATCTTCTTTTCATACTGCATTTACCATTCTGCGTCACACCATATTTAATAAATAAAAATACAACCACACTTATATTTATCACTATAATTGCAAAGATAATCACCATAATATTATATTTATTTCGTCACACTCTATTCATATACAAACACCACCGTCATACTTTAATGTATAGCCCTCTCTGCTTTTAAAATCAGACTAAATATATACCCGCCAGAGGAGTTATCATGCGTTTTAAAACATTAATTCTGATTTCGGGATTACTGACCACGCTGTCCGGCTGTACCACCGCATCACGGCAAATGTCATCTCAGCCCGCACAACCTGAGGCAGAGCCGGCAAAACTGCTCCCTGCTCCGGCACAGAATTCCACCAGCAACAGCTGTATTGATGATATGTATCTGCTGCGCAAAACCAATGCCAATGATTACCGGGTATTATCCGGAAAATACAGTGAAGTGATGAATGAATTTAATTTCCTGCGGGAAAATGAAAGTATCATGGATAATGATATTAAGATTTATATGAGAAACAGCCTGACGATAAAACTCGGTAAGGTATGCAGTGATATCAAGCTGAGTGCATTTCGCTCAATTAAAAAGAAATCCAGTCTGAATGCCGGTTCATAAATAAAAAAGGCTTGCAGTCAATACAAGCCTTTTTAAAATATGTTATTTGGTATTTGGTATTTGGTATTCTGTTCAGGAATATCCCAGCAGTACTCAGAAAACAGATGAAGGAATGCAAAATAGTTTTTTTCATTATAATACTGAAGTGCCAAAAAACGTTTTGCATCTGAATCACCCTTTCCGGCCGCAATAAGCAAATAGTACTTTCCTTTTTCAATATCTTTTTTCACACCATAGCGTCCGGTGAGATACAGTGTTCCCAGTAAAAATTGAGCATTTGTCTCTCCCTGCCCTGCTTTTATACTCAGCATCTCAACATTTTGCGGTGGTGTTCCCGCAGAACAAAGTAACGGGGTAAAAAGCATGGCAATCAAAGTCCGGGAATATATTTTCATCTTTCCTTTATCCGTTAACAGTGTGCCGGCGCAAAGGTTATTTATGATCTATTGTCTTTTCTTTACCGGCAGCAATGACATCATGAGTAATTTTATTACTCTTATAAGGTTCGGACTGACCGACAAAACGCCCGCCGGTAATAATAGAAAATGCTTCTGCACGGCACACACCATTAAGTTCACTCTTTTGTAAAATTTCCGTATTCTTAGCACAGCAGGTTCCCATCATCAGACCATTAATTGAAACATACTCCGCAGTCACATCACCTTCAATAACACCTTTTTCCATAACGGAAACTTTAAAAGTGCCAGCGTTGATATTCCCTTTTACCTTTCCGTATATTTCGATATTACCACCCAGGGTAATATCACCGGTTATTTCACAACCGCTTCCTACAATAGTAATATTTTTACCGGCAGGCTCATTTTTAATCGGCTCTGCTTTTACCTGCTCTATTTTTACGGATTCTGTTTTATCTTTTTTATCGTCCTGCCTGAATAATGCCATAAAAAAACGCCTTCCTATTGTGATAGAAAATAATACAAAGAGAAGCAAAAAGTACATGCTCATATGAAAATACAATTTTCTCCCGGAAGAGATAATGACTATCAATATCCCTCCCCAGAGAAGCCAGATACTATATAAATATAAATGTATTTTCATTCGTTCAGCGTCATCATGCCTGCTGGTATACCTGCACATCACTGATACAATTTATATTGATCTGGATATGCACACCGTTCTCTTCATCGATATAAAAAACAACATTATCACCATCATAGTGATACTTAATATTACAATCACGTTTAACAAATTTTTTCATAATATTGGCTAAATCAGCTTTCATATCATCGAAAATCATAGTTCCTCCTGATGCTCAGGCTTAAAGTGACAACAAATACATCTGAATAGAACTGCATAAGATGAACCTATGGTTTTTCATCATAGATAACCATATAACTACTGGTATTTAATAAGTTATTCTTTTGGTTTTTTTTCAGATCTTTTTCCAGATCACCGCCAAATTCAGCCTGTATATTATTTTCTTCGTCATCGAAAAACGCCTGCCAGGCACCGGCGATCTCATCAGAGTAGAACTGATCGCCGGATTCATCACGCTGCACCGGAACTGCCGGTAATGTGCTGAACACATCACTGTACGGAATCCGGCTGCCGGGTGGTAATTTTCCGGCGGGCTCCGGCAATATCGTCAGATCCATCGGAAACGGCATACCCCGTCTGCCGGATAAGAAGCGGTTTCTCAGATCATCCGGAGACACGGCGACAACTGCACCAATACCCTCTATTGTTTCCGATATCACCGGATCAGATTGCCTGATAACCGGCTTCGATGCAGATGATACTGCGACTGAAACAGGAAAAATAAATGGTAAAGAAAACAGCAGATACAATCTTATTTTTTTCATATTAAACGTGTTATATGACACAAACATAAATATGTCCCGGTCCCGGATGTTCAGAGTTAATGATGATAAAATAATTTATCAATAAGTACTTACAATATCCCCATCATAATAGTTTTATTCATTATTTCTGTATAAATATACTTTGTTATTGTTTAAATCATTTTTCGTAATCATTATAATATGATTGCTCTATTCGCCCTTCGTGCTCACCTACCTTATGGTGATAATAGCTGCCTAATACAGAGAATAAGTTATTAACATCGTTTGGTGTCATTTGAAGTGCAGCAAAATAGCGCATAAGCATATCCAGGTTAAAACAATTCACACCTCTTTCATAACGGGAAATCTGTTGCTGACTGATACTTAAAATTTTCGAAAGTTCAATACCTGATAACCCGAGCTGACGGCGTTTATTTTTAAGAGCCTGCCCTATTACACTGGAAATAGGATGAATATTTTTAATCACAAATCCTCCTGACGACTACATTACACTCTGACTACTATTTTTATAAATAAAACAATACAAATCGGTATTCTGTTTTATATGCCATGTGAAATAATGATAATCTCTGAAAAAATAAATCAATATACTGCTTTTTCTTTCCTGTTTCCTGATACCTTCTTCTCTCAGATTAAGAGATCAGAATAGTAATACATTTACACCCCCGGTGAGAGTAAAAATACTATTTTTAGTATTGATTTAGTTAAGTAGCTAACTATTTTGTTGATAATAATATCCCAACATAAGAGACTAACGCTCTCCGCTATCCCGTATATAAATAAACATTATCATCACTGATATGTCAGTTATGTTTTTTATCACAGAGGGAATCGGTATTACAAGCTGATCATAAAGATCATTTTATCTGTTTCGTTAATAACCTCCATTATATAAGTTATTTTATTTTCATGTAAAGAATAAATGACTTATAGCAGTGTGTGCAAATTTTTATTCACCTCTCTATTCAAATATAACAATAGCCTAAACCTATCAATAAAAATTTATCCATACCAAAAAAATAGCATAATAAGTCAAATTTACTAATTACATCAGTAAGTTAAATTGAATTTACTGTTTTTACACAATAAATACGATTTATCCTAAATATTCCACCCACTCCTCTCGCGATTATGTTTGAAGCACCCTGTTACAAAATAAGTATTTTTTATTACTTTCATCCCAAAACAGAATACGTT
>NZ_NRQY01000001.1:2684377-2689497 GCF_003996855.1 Morganella morganii
ATTACCCTTACTTACGCCCGTTCTGAAAAAGAAACTGGCGGTAGACCAAAATTCACAGTGAACATCCTTTCCATTCGATGATTTCAAAAAAACACTCTTTCTAAAATAAGTTAGAACACATCAACTACCGTGTTCTTCTCAGAACCACAATGCAGTAATATAGAATCCTTCCCCGCATCATATTTAACTCTGCACTTAACAGGCTTTATCTTAGTAGCATTATCGATGCTTCCCTTCAAAAAATAAAACTGGTAATAACGATAGTTCAAATCGCATTTGATAGATAAAAACTATTAATCATGCTTTATCGATCGACTCAAATGATCACTTAATGTGATAATTTATTTAGTAAATTTATCAACTGACTGTAGGTTTCTCTGATGAGCAGAATTTCTTTGTAAACGTCGTTAAAACGGTGTTAGCGCATGGATAGGGTAAGGTTGCAATTTTGATTCTGTCACGTTAATGCAAAAAGTTTGTGGCAAATGCGGCCTGGCTATTTTTTAGACAGCCAGCAGATAAAATTGTTCTGCAGGAGACAATTCATCCCCGCCCGGATGCTGCCACAGCCCCTTACGCAACATATGTATCAATTCGATGCCCGCTAGGAGCGTTTGTGCCCGCCTGAAGGATTTGAATCCCAACATCAGCCGTATCCGCCGTTTGATATTCCGGTGGTCCTGCTCTATCAGGTTGTTCAGATACTTATTCTGCCTGACGGTGACAGTCTCATCTTCTGATTTATCCGTGTTGAGTGTGGTCAGTGCCGCCGTGTTGGCGCCGCTTTTGTCGATGGTTACCCCTTCCGGTTCACCATGATGACGAATGGCCTTGCGGAAGAAGCGCAGAGCCGCTGCCGCAGCCCGCTTGGCCGTCAATAAAAAGTCGATGGTCTGACCTTCAGTATCGACAGCCCGGTACAGGTATTTCCACTGACCTTTGATTTTTATGTACGTTTCATCCATTCGCTATCGTCTGCCACCGTGCGTTTATGCCGGCGAAATGGCTTATCCAGCAAGGGCACCAGGCGGATAACAGAGTGGTCAACGATAACACCACGCTCCGCCATCATTTCTTCCAGGTTGCGCAGGCTGAGCGAATACGCCAGATACCAGCGAACACACTGCGCGATAATATCGAGCGGGTAATGCAGACGTCTGAAAGCCTTTCGGATGAGCGACATGGGACATACCGTGATAAATGAAAACAGTATATTACCCAATGCCGCCGTAATGCGACAAAACCTTTATTTATGCGGCATCGTTAATCGGGTGACAGAATAAGCTGAACCGATGATACCCGTTTAGCCATCCATGCACCAACGCCCACGTCTTTGGCGGGCGTGGCACCACAGGCGGCAGGATTGGCAGCCTACGCTGCAACGAAATTTGCAGTCGAAGGTTTAATCGAAGCCCTTCAGAAAGAGAGCATAAAATCCATGGCAATCGACTGATGGTAATGGCATTCCCCATTCGCTATCACACACAGAAACCAATGACTTGCCCACACAATTTTATGCTGCCTCAAGCACAGTGGTCATTAGGCGCGCATGGCTTCCAACACTTTTGCGCTATCGACTATCTGAACAAAGCTGACAATATTGCCGTTGCGCAACCGATATATGTGCGCAAAGGAGGCGCTAAAGAATTTACCGGTGGCCCGATAGGTACCGTGATAAAACCCTTGGGCAATCACGCAGTCGCCGGCATCATAGAAGTGATCGACAGCGGCGCGATAGCCCAGCCACTCCGATCCCAAGCGCTGATGCACATTTTTGATGATTTCCTCTGGGCCGATGTAAGTCCCGGCGTAGGGAAAGCCAGCGGCCTCGGTCCATTCCGCATCGGGTGCCAGTGCCGCCAGCAGGTTACGGCCATTATCTTCAGAGCTGCCTTCATAGGTAGCGCGTACGATCTCAAGATTGGTTGGCATGTCTCTTCTCCTGTGGCTTAATCGGGATATTCCGGCCAGCCCCCGCAGATACAGTGCTTACACCTGGCCGGAATGAGGCTATTGTAGGCTGCTTAATTCCGCTGCAAAAACCGTAGTTATGGCAATAGTCGGTTGCACTACGGTAAACAATATGCCGTTTTTCATGTCATTTATATGGCCCCTGCGACGCTTACCAAAATCCCTGTACGAGCGTTCGGTCAACGCCATCGTCAACTCTGTGAAAGAATTTGATGACATCATTCAAGCTTTCTCAGTGGATAAAATCATTTTCTTCATTATGCTTAGTATAAATAAACAGCAGGTAGTGGGTGTTTTCAACTATTTTTTTGCAAAAAGGAGTTGTATGATGAAAAATATGATTTTAGGACTGTTACTGACCTCATCCATGCTTTCGTCAGGGGGGATCTTGGCTGCGAATATGGAGGTCAAGGTTTATAATCCCCAGCAGGCTTCTCTTTTTCCCGTATCGTCTACATTGCTCACAGGAAAAAATGAAGCCATTTTGATTGATGCACAATTTCAAAAAAACGATGCAGAGAAACTGGTTTCCCTGATTAAAGCCTCAAACAGGAAATTAACAACCATTTTTATCAGTTACAACGATCCTGACTATTATTTTGGCCTGGACACCATCCTGAACAGTTTTCCCGATGCCAAAGTCATATCTACCGCGCAAACGGCCTACCTGATATCTGAAAGCAAAGACGAAAAGCTGCATGTATGGAAAGCCGCGTTAAAAAGCAATGCGCCGGATAAATTAGTTACGCCCACAGCCATTATTGGCGATAAACTCACGCTGGAAGGGCAAGATATTTTCATCAAGAGAAATCCGCGGGATCCATCGCACATTTTTCTGTGGATCCCTTCAATCAAAACCATCGTCGCGGGCGTGTCTGTTTTTGATGGCACACATGTCTGGACCGCAGATACTCAGGGACGTGAGGGATATAATAACTGGAAGGCTATACTTGACGAGATGAAGAAACTTTCTCCTGAAAAAGTGATCCCCAGTCATTATATTGATAAGCAGACGGATTATTCGCCGAAATCAATTGATTTCACAAGACAATACATTTCCGATTTTGAGAAAACTACCCAGTCAGCCAAGTCATCTGTTGAGCTCATTGCCGCGATGCAGTCGAAATACAAAAACCTGAGTGGTGTGTCAAATCTGGAGATGAGTGCCAAAGTTGCCATGAATGAAATGCCCTGGTCTGTCAAACAGGTGTTTCCCGCTATCGGTAAAACATTGGAAGTCAAATTTGGCGAGACTGTTTTTGATTTGACATTTCATGACAACCAGATCATGTCATTTATCGGCACATCGGGTGCATTTAAGGGCGTGAAGGATAAGGTGTCCTATCGGGCCGTGGAAGTAGCAGAACGTGTGTACATGGTTTACTGGCATGAACCTTCTACAGGGTCTAACGTGGTTCACATTGAGAATTTCAACAATAACAAAGTCTATACCAATATCGCAGCCAAAGATGGCAGCTTCACCCACCTTGTGGGTTCTTTTACAATCAAGTCGAAATAAGGTAAACAGATCATGAAAATAACAGTGATTGGCGCAAGTGGCAAAGCGGGAAGATTGATTGTCGATGAGGCTATTTCTAGGAATCTCAAAGTCACGGCGGTTGTCAGGGATAAAAGAAAACTGGCAGATGACAAGGGATCATTTAATCTCCTTGAAAAGGATCTGTTTGAACTGACTGATGACGATCTCAAGGATGCGGATGTGGTGGTGAACGCATTTGGTGTGTGGGATCCGCAACAACGGGATCTTCATGAAAAAGTGGCGAAGCATTTATGCGGCCTGTTAGCAGGCAAACGCCAAGTGCTGATCATTGTGGGCGGTGCCGGCAGTTTATTTATCAACGACAGCCACTTACCTTTAAGTGAGTCTGAGGGTTTTCCTGAGAACTATAAGCCGATTGCGGATGCGATGGCTAAAGGGCTGGCCGTTTACCGGGCTGCCCAGAACGTGAACTGGATCTATATCAGTCCCGCTGCGGAATTTCTCGCGGATGGAGAAAAAACCGGAAAGTATGTCCTCACGGGTGAGTTTTTCACAACAAACGAAATCGGTGAAAACAAAATCAGTTATGCCGACTATACCCGGGCACTTATTGATGTGGCGTTATCGGGAGAGCATATCAGGGAAAGGATCTCTGTAAGATGGTAACAGCCCGTTGGTAGAAGGAAATATGAGCGCCTCCCAACTATTTAACAACGGCGAAGGATTCGGCAGGTGAGGTGTGGATCCTCGCAGATTTCCGGCATCATGGTGCCCAATACGAGATGCATAAAGCTCCCAGCTAACTGGAGGATCCACGATATGAAATATATCCCTGTCGGCGTTGATATTGCAAAACATCTGATGCAGGTGCATTTCATTGATGAACATACCGGTGAAGTTATCGAATAAACAGATTAAGCGTGATGCTTTGTTGAAATACTTCAGCAATCGCGAACCTTGCCTTATCGGTATGGAAGCGTACGGCGGTTCTCAGTACTGGGCACGCGAACTGGAAAAACTGGGGCATACAGTCAAATTGGTTCTGTCGCGTTAATGCAAAAAGTCTGTGGCAAATGCGGCTGGGTTATTTTTTAGACGTAAGCGCCCCGTGTAGGACGTCTGTCAGAACACCGTTAATCTGGCGATGATAGTGTCCACTTAAATTTAGATGGACACTATCACAGGTGACAGACTTCACTGCCCGGCGCAAACGCGCAACCTACCCCATGTCGTTCAAACTCGACCTGGTTCTACAATCACTGCAACCCGGCGCCAGCGTGGCCCGCCTCGCCCGGGAGCACGGTATCAATGACAATCTGTTGTTTACCTGGGTAAGCGCCCCATTGAGGACGTCTGGTTATTTTTGTCCAGCCTGTGGACCATAAGTACCCATCTATTATTGACGGGCACTAATGATGAACACCAGGACAAACGAAGTTGATTATCGTCAACACATATCCGAAGTATTACGCCTTAGGTTTGATGAAAAACTTTCTATTCGTGCCATTTCACAACGGGTTTCAATGAGCCATTCAACGGTCCATATAATGCTCCAGCGCTTCTCAAACTCAGATGTACCGTGGCCTATACCGAAGACCTTATCACCAGAACATCTTGATGTGATCCTTTTCCCTGGCCGCAGGGTAAT
>NZ_NRQY01000001.1:2693184-2725929 GCF_003996855.1 Morganella morganii
CGGAATATCGTCATCAAAATCCATTGGCGGTTCATTGCTTTGCGGCGCTGCTGCTGCCGGTTGTTGTGCCGGGCGCGGGTTACCGCCGCCGCTGAACTGCTGTGATTGTTGCGGCTGCTGTGGTTGTCCCCAGCCACCGCCCTGTGATGCATTATCACCGCCACCGCTGCGGCCGCCCAGCATTTGCATGCTGCCACCGATATTGACCACGACTTCCGTGGTGTAGCGCTCCTGGCCGCTCTGATCCTGCCATTTGCGGGTCTGGAGTGAACCTTCGATATAAACCTGTGAGCCTTTTTTCAGATATTCACCAGCAATTTCAGCCAGTTTGCCGAAGATCACCACACGGTGCCATTCGGTTTTCTCTTTCATTTCGCCGGTTTGTTTATCACGCCATGATTCTGATGTCGCCAGTGTGATGTTGGTAACCGCACCGCCGTTAGGCATGTAACGCACTTCCGGATCCTGACCCAGGTTCCCGATAAGAATGACTTTGTTGACGCCTCTGCTGGCCATGAAATGCTCCCGATGAAATTGTTTAAAACATATAAGGATCTAGTCTAACACGTCTGGGTGACTTTTTTGAATCGGTAATCTTTTGCCGCGATCGGCTTTTCATATTTGCGTGTCTTCTCTAAAATCTGCTGCGCAAAATGCAATCAGCTGTCAGGCAAATGCTGCTGAGATTATACACAGATTTCTTCTGGTACTGGATATCCATTCAGTAAATTATGTGCAATAATATCAGGCTGAATAAATTGTTCGCTATCTGAAACTCCCGGGAAGTGGTACATGGATAATATCGATATACGGGGCGCCCGCACCCACAATCTGAAGAATATCAACCTCATTATTCCGCGTGATAAACTGATTGTTATCACGGGGTTATCCGGCTCCGGGAAGTCGTCCCTCGCCTTTGATACACTCTATGCCGAGGGGCAGCGCCGCTATGTGGAATCTCTGTCCGCGTATGCACGCCAGTTCCTGTCGCTGATGGAAAAACCGGATGTGGATCATATTGAAGGGCTTTCCCCGGCAATTTCCATCGAGCAGAAATCCACTTCCCATAACCCGCGTTCCACCGTGGGAACCATCACCGAGATCCATGACTATCTGCGTCTGCTGTTTGCCCGTGTGGGTGAGCCGCGCTGTCCGGATCACGATATTCCGCTGGCGGCACAGACGGTCAGCCAGATGGTGGATAATGTCCTGACCCTGCCGGAAGGCAAACGCCTGATGCTGCTGGCACCGGTCGTCAAAGAGCGTAAAGGCGAACACACCAAACTGCTCGATAACCTGGCGGCACAGGGCTATATCCGCGCGCGGATCGACGGGGAAATTTGTGATCTCTCTGATCCGCCGAAACTGGAATTGCAGATCAAACACACCATCGAAGTGGTGGTTGACCGTTTCAAAGTCCGGGATGATCTGACACAGCGTCTGGCAGAATCCTTTGAAACCGCGCTGGCATTGTCCGGCGGTACTGCCATTATCGCCGATATGGAAGATAACAGTGCCGAAGAACTGGTATTTTCGGCGAATTTCGCCTGTCCGGTCTGCGGATACAGTATGAGTGAGCTGGAGCCGCGCCTGTTCTCCTTCAACAACCCGGCGGGTGCCTGCCCGACTTGTGACGGCCTGGGCGTTCAGCAGTTTTTCGATCCGGATCGCGTGGTACAGAACCCGAATCTGTCACTCGGCGGCGGAGCTATCCGCGGCTGGGATCGCCGGAATTTCTATTATTATCAGATGCTGATGTCCCTGGCGGATCATTATAAGTTTGATATTGAATCCCCGTATGCAGAATTACCGGCCAAAATTCAGAAAGTGATCCTCAATGGTTCAGGCCGTGAATCCATTGAGTTTAAATATTCCAATGACCGGGGTGATGTGACAGTCCGCCATCATCCGTTTGAAGGTGTGCTGCACAATATGGAGCGCCGTTATAAAGAAACGGAATCCATGGCGGTACGCGAAGAACTGGCCAAATATATCAGCAACCGCCCGTGTATTTCCTGCGGCGGTACCCGTCTGAAAAAAGAAGCCCGCTTTGTGTTTGTCGATGACACCACACTGCCGCAGATTTCTGATTTCAGCATCGGGCATGCGCTGGACTTCTTTAATAACCTGAAATTCAGCGGCCAGCGCGCGAAAATCGCCGAAAAAGTACTGAAAGAGATTCAGGATCGCCTGAAATTCCTGGTTAACGTCGGTCTGAATTATCTGACACTCTCCCGCTCCGCAGAAACCCTGTCCGGCGGCGAGGCACAGCGTATCCGTCTTGCCAGTCAGATCGGCGCTGGTCTGGTCGGCGTGATGTATGTCCTGGATGAACCGTCTATCGGGCTGCATCAGCGTGATAATGACCGTCTGCTGGAAACTCTGGTTCACCTGCGCGATCTCGGCAATACCGTGATTGTGGTTGAACATGATGAGGATGCTATCCGTGCCGCTGATCATGTTATCGATATCGGCCCGGGAGCGGGTGTCCACGGCGGGGAAATTGTCGCTCAGGGGTCGCTGGACGATATTATCGGCACGCCGGAGTCCCTGACCGGGAAGTTCCTCAGCGGCGAACGCCGGATCAGTATCCCGGAAAAACGCAATGCGGCGGACCCGGCAAAAATGCTGACCATCACCGGCGCCAGCGGTAACAACCTGAAGAATGTGACACTGAATCTGCCGGTCGGGCTGTTTACCTGCATCACCGGGGTATCCGGTTCGGGGAAATCCACCCTGATCAACGACACCCTGTTCCCGATCGCCCAGACACAGCTCAACGGCGCAACCACCAATACCCCCGCGCCGTATAAATCTGTCGACGGTCTGGAGCATTTCGATAAAGTGATCGATATCGACCAGAGCCCAATCGGCCGGACACCGCGTTCAAACCCGGCAACTTATACCGGCGTGTTCACCCCTGTCCGCGAACTGTTCGCCGGCGTACCGGAATCCCGCTCACGCGGCTACACGCCGGGCCGGTTCAGTTTCAACGTCAAGGGCGGGCGCTGTGAAGCCTGTCAGGGTGACGGCGTGCTGAAAGTGGAAATGCACTTCCTGCCGGATGTGTATGTGCCGTGCGACCAGTGCAAAGGCAAACGCTATAACCGCGAAACCCTGGAAGTGAAATACAAAGGGAAAAGCATCCACGAAGTGCTGGATATGACGATTGAGGAAGCCCGCGAGTTCTTCGATGCCGTCCCGGCACTGGCGCGTAAATTACAGACACTGATGGATGTCGGCCTCTCTTATATCCGCCTCGGACAGTCGGCAACGACACTCTCCGGCGGTGAGGCACAGCGGGTGAAACTGGCGAAGGAACTGTCCAAACGCGGCACAGGGCAGACACTCTATATCCTCGATGAACCGACTACCGGTCTGCACTTCGCGGATATCGAACAACTGCTGGCAGTGCTGCATCAGCTGCGCGACCAGGGCAACAGTATTGTGGTTATCGAACATAACCTCGATGTGATTAAAACCGCAGACTGGATTGTGGATTTAGGCCCGGAAGGCGGCAGCGGCGGCGGTGAAATCCTGATCGCCGGCACACCGGAAGAGGTGGCAGCATGTGAACGCTCACACACTGCCCGCTTCCTGAAGCCGATTCTGAAAAGAGGGTATTAAATCCGTCCGCTTCTGAAAATACCGCAGCAAAAACTGCGGTATTTTTTTGTCTGCTTTCCGTACTGGTGAAATAATAAGCCACCCGTGATAAAATAGAATACCGGGCAACCACCGGAAACAGGAGGCGAAGATGGCAAGCGGATGGGCAAGTGATTCTGCTGTTCAGGAACAGATTGATGCCACACTGGATGATGCGCTCGCGCGGGTGCGCAGTCAGCTGACGACAGGGGAAAGCGCGCTGTTTTGTGAAGAGTGCGGTGATCCGATCCCGCAGGCGCGGCGTGACGCGATACCCGGCGTACAGTTGTGTGTGAATTGTCAGGCAGAAGCGGATAAAAAGCAGGCCGCATTCAGCGGCTATAACCGCCGCGGCAGTAAAGACAGCCAGTTACGCTGAAACAGGCGCGGAACAGAATTATTCCGCGCTTCATCATTTCATTGCTGAGGATTAACGGCTGACCGCCGCGAAGGCCCGTGCAATCGCATCCACATTATGACGGTTTACCCCCGCCATACAGACCCGTCCTGACCCGACCAGATACACCGCATGCTGCTCACGCAGTGCCGTGACCTGCTCAGGACTGAACCCGGTATAACTGAACATCCCGCGCTGATGCAGCAGATGATCAAAGTTCTTCTCCGGCAGTGTGTTTTTCAGGGTATCCACCAGCACTGTACGCATCTCCGCGATCCGGCTGCGCATAGTGTCCACTTCAGCCAGCCACTGCGCTTTCAGCGCGGTATCATTCAGCACTTCAGAGACCAGTTTTGCCCCGTAAGACGGTGCGCTGGAATAGACACGGCGCACACCTGCTTTCAGCTGACCCAGCACCCGCTCTGCTTCCTGCTGTGACGGACAGAGAACAGACAGACCGCCGACACGCTCACCATACAGCGAGAAGATTTTTGAGAATGAGTTACTGATAAAACACGGTACATCTGCCGCCGCCATGGCGCGGATAGCGTAAGCATCCTCTTCCATACCGCTGCCGAAGCCCTGATAAGCAATATCCAGGAACGGGATCAGCTCACGTTTTTTCACTACCGCAACGACCTTATCCCATTGTTCCGGTGTCAGATCAGAGCCGGTCGGGTTATGACAGCACGGATGCAGTAAAATGATGTTTTTTGCCGGTAACGTCTCAAATGTTGCCAGCATCTCATCAAATTTCACGCCTTTGGTCTGCGGATCGAAGTACGGGTAATAATGAGTTTTAAATCCGGCACCGGCAAAGATCGCCTGATGGTTTTCCCATGTCGGATCACTGAGCCAGACATCCGATCCCGGGAACCAGCGGTGCAGGAAATCCGCACCGATCTTCAGTGCACCGGAGCCGCCCAGTGTCTGGATCGTCGCCACACGGCCTTCACGGACCAGCGGGCTGTCATCACCCAGCAGCAGCGTCTGTACCGCGCTGCGGTAAGGAGCAAAACCTTCCATCGGCAGATACAGGGAGGCCCCGGTATCCTGCGCGTTATAGCGCAGTTTCGCCTGTGTGATGCTGTTAAGTTGCGGAGTCACCCCGGAATCGTCGTAATAGAGGCCAATGCTGAGATTGACCTTCTCCTTCCGGGGATCTTGTTTGAAATGCTCAACGAGCGTTAAGATCGGGTCGCCGCCGTAGGCGTCTACATGTTCGAACACAAGCGATACTCCTGATTGTTATTTTTCTCACTATCAGAACATATCGCGTCACATTTTATTCGTCCAGATATTCCATTGCCACCCGCGAGGTCAGTTTGGTGATCAATTCATAGGCACTGATACCGCTGGCTTCTGCAATTTGCTCCACCGGCAGTGAATCCCCCCATAAAATGACCTCATCGCCCGCTTTATCACTGCAATCCGGTCCCAGGTCGATAGTTATCATATCCATGGAAACGCGCCCGGCGATAGGAACACGGCGTCCGTTAATCACCACCGGTGTGCCGGATGGTGCACTGCGCGGATAACCGTCACCGTAACCGACCGCAATAACGCCCAGGCAGGTATCGCGATCACTGACCCAGGTGCCGCCGTAACCAACCGCTTCCCCGGCCTTGTGTTTGCGCACCGCAATCAGGCGGGACTTGAGGGTCATCACCGGTTTCAGGCCGTAATCACCGGCTTCGGTACCGCTTTTTGGTGACACGCCGTAAAGAATGATCCCCGGACGTACCCAATCGAGGTGCGCCTGCGGCCAGTAAAGAATACCACCGGAAGCGGAAATCGATTTTTCTCCCGGTTTATCGGCGGCAAATGCCATAAAGCGGGCGATCTGTGCTTCTGTCGGCTGTGCATCATCTTCATCGGCACGGCTGAAATGGCTGATAATATTGACCGGCTGCTGCACATTTTTGCAGTTGCACAGCCGATGATAAAACGCTTCCGCTTCTTCCGGCCGCACACCAAGACGGTGCATACCGGTATCAATTTTCATCCAGACTTTCACCGGGTCCGATAATTGCGCCTGCTCCAGCGCCACTAACTGCTCTTCAAAATGAACCGCGACTTCCAGACGACTGGCAACAATAACCGGCAAATCAGTTGCATCGAAAAAACCTTCCAGCAGAATGATAGGTTTAACAATACCCCCGGCGCGCAATGCATGCGCTTCACTCAGACGCGCCACCGCAAACGCATCCGCCTCATTGAGTTCACGGGCGATTTCGGCTAATCCGTGGCCGTAGGCGTTTGCTTTGACCACCGCAACATGACGGCTGTCCGGCGCAAGCGCCCGGATCCGCTGCCAGTTATGGCGCAGCGCACCACGATCAATGACGGCTGTTGCCGCTTTCATAGGGGTTCCTTGGTTACAGGTTGTTGATGTCTGGTTTGTTGTCAGGGTTATTATGCCGCCTGCATTATATTCAGGCGGTTTATTCATCGTCATAACTCGGCCCTGCATAGTTATCAAAACGCGACCACTGACCGTTGAAAGTCAGACGGACGCTTCCGATAGGGCCATTACGCTGCTTACCAATAATGATTTCAGCCACGCCTTTCAGATCACTGCTTTCGTGATACACCTCATCACGATAAATAAACATGATAAGGTCGGCATCCTGCTCGATAGAACCGGATTCACGCAGGTCGGAGTTTACCGGACGCTTATCAGCACGTTGCTCCAGGCTACGGTTTAACTGGGACAGTGCGACCACCGGCACCTGCAATTCTTTGGCCAGCGCTTTGAGTGAGCGGGAAATCTCCGCGATTTCCAGGGTGCGGTTATCTGAGAGGGACGGCACCCGCATCAGTTGCAGGTAGTCGATCATAATCAGGCTTAAACCGCCGTGCTCGCGGAAAATCCGCCGTGCACGGGAGCGGACTTCTGTCGGGGTCAGGCCGGAAGAATCATCAATATACATATTACGTTTTTCCAGCAGAATGCCCATGGTACTGGAGATCCGCGCCCAATCCTCATCATCGAGCTGACCGGTACGGATGCGGGTCTGGTCAACGCGGGAAAGGGAAGCCAGCATACGCATCATGATCTGATTGCCGGGCATCTCGAGGCTGAAAATCAGTACCGGTTTTTCTTCGGTCATGGCGGCGTTTTCACACAGGTTCATGGCGAACGTGGTTTTCCCCATGGACGGACGCGCTGCAACAATAATTAAATCAGAAGGTTGCAGACCGGCAGTCTTTTTATCCAGATCCTGATAACCGGACGAGACCCCGGTCACCCCGTCATGCGGCTGGGCATAAAGCTTTTCGATCTTCTCAACGGTTTCTTCCAGAATTGCCTCGATCCCTTTCGGCCCTTCATCTTTATTGGCACGCGTTTCGGCGATCTGAAACACGCGGGATTCTGCCAGATCGAGCAGATCTTCACTGGAACGCCCCTGCGGATCGTAACCGGCATCGGCGATCTCATTGGCGACAGAAATCATATCGCGGATCACTGCACGTTCGCGGACGATATCAGCATAAGCATTGATATTTGCCGCACTTGGCGTGTTTTTCGAGAGTTCCGCCAGGTAAGCAAACCCGCCGACATTTTCCAGTTCACCGCCGGTTTCCAGTGCTTCGGACAGCGTGATCAGGTCAATCGGCCGTCCCTGCTCCAGCAGGCGCTGCATCTGACTGAAAATCGTGCGGTGCGGGCGGCTGAAAAAGTCCTCGCCGGTCACGCGCTCAGAGACATTATCCCAACGCTCGTTGTCCAGCATCAGCCCGCCGAGAACGGACTGTTCGGCTTCCAGGGAATGCGGCGGTAATTTCAGCCCTTCCATCTGATGGTCACGGAGTTTATCGGTCTTGGTGTCCTTGGGATATCTGGCCATGAAACTCTCTTACTTATCAGTGCGTCGCCGGGGAGAATACCTGCGTCCCTGAACGGGACAGAGCGGGTAGTATAGCCCTCCTTTGCCGCTGATTGCACGAAGCTTGAGTAATTTTCAGTGACATGCAATTATGCCAAATACAATAAATCATATAATTAACCGTCCCGCTTACTGTTTCTGCGCTGTTTGCAGGTAAGTGGTCACTCTTTTTTTTCCGAATGAGGTTCCCTCCATGGCTAAACGTATTGAATTTGATGCACCCGGCGGCACCGATGTGCTGGTTTATCGTGACTTTACGCCGGCAGACCCGGCGCCGGGTGAAGTTCAGGTGGAAAACAAAGCAATCGGCGTGAACTATATTGATACCTATTTCCGCAGCGGCCTGTACCCTGCGCCGGTATCCCCTTCCGGTGTCGGCTCTGAAGCCGCCGGTGTGGTGGTGAAAATCGGTGCAAACGTAAAACACATTAAAGTCGGTGACCGCGTGGTCTACGGGCAGTCTCCGCTGGGCGCGTACAGCGAAATCCATAATGTGCCGGAAGAAAAACTCGCTATTCTGCCGGACGGCATCAGCTTTGAAACCGCTGCCGCCTGCTTTATGAAAGGCCTGACCGCATTTTACCTGCTGCGCAAAACCTATGAAGTAAAAGCCGGGGAAGTCTTCCTGTTCCACGCGGCAGCCGGAGGGGTCGGACAAATCGCCTGTCAGTGGGCCAAAGCGCTGGGCGCGAAGATGATCGGCACCGTGGGTTCTGATGAAAAAGCGCAGAAAGCCAAAGCCGCCGGTGCCTGGGAAACCATCAACTACAATAAAGAAGATATCGTTGAGCGGGTGCTGGCATTCACTGACGGCGAAAAAGTCGGTGTGGTGTATGACTCTGTCGGCAAAGATACCTGGCTGCCGTCACTGGACTGCCTGAAGCGCCGCGGCCTGATGGTCAGCTACGGCAACGCCTCCGGCCCGGTAACCGGTGTCGATCTGGGGATCTTAAATAAGAAAGGCTCACTGTATGTGACCCGCCCTTCCGTCTTCGGTTATATCACTAACCGTGAAGAGCTTAACGAAGCCAGCAAGGCGATTTTTGATCTTATCCTGAGCGGTCAACTGACGATTTCTATTCCGGCGGATCAGGTTTATCCGCTGAAAGATGCTGCCCTGGCGCACAAGCGCCTGGAAGGCCGTGCGACAACCGGATCAAGTATTCTGATCCCGTAATCACCGCAGAATGAAAAAAGCCCGCCGGTTCTGAGAAACGGCGGGCTTTCTTATGACTGACTGATTATTCCGCGATATTTTTCCGTGTGACAAATTCCAGTGCCGCTTCAATCACACGGAGATCTGCCCCGGCTTTATGGGCATTTTCACTCAGATGACGCCGCCACTGACGCGCCCCCGGGATACCCTGGAAAATCCCCAGCATATGGCGGGTGATATGACCGAGATAAGTCCCTTTCGCCATTTCCGCTTCTATATAAGGATACATGGCTTCCACCGCCGCGACCGTATCGGTCACCGGCAGCGTCGTATCAAACAGCGCATTATCAACCTGCGCCAGGATTGACGGGTTCTGATATGCCTCACGCCCGACCATCACACCATCCATATAGTGCAGATGGGTTTTTGCCTCTTCCAATGTTTTAATACCGCCGTTAAGCGCCATGGTCAGGTGCGGAAAATCATTTTTCAGCTGATACACACGCGGGTAATCCAGCGGCGGAATTTCCCGGTTTTCTTTCGGGCTCAGGCCGGAAAGCCAGGCTTTACGGGCATGAATGATAAACATTTCACAGCCGCCGCGATCGGCCACTGTACCGACAAAATCACACAAAAATTCGTAACTGTCCTGCTCATCAATCCCGATACGGGTTTTGACCGTGACAGGAATATCTGCCACATCCCGCATCGCTGCGACACAATCCGCCACCAGTGACGCGTTACCCATCAGACATGCACCGAACATTCCGTTCTGCACGCGGTCAGACGGACAGCCGACATTCAGATTGATTTCATCATAGCCCCGTTCCTGCGCGATCTTCGCACACTCCGCCAGTGCCGCCGGATCACTGCCGCCGAGCTGCAATGCAACCGGGTGCTCCGCCTCGTTATACGCCAGATAATCCCCTTTCCCGAACAGAATCGCCCCGGTTGTCACCATTTCGGTATACAGCAGTGCATGACGACTGAGCTTGCGGTGGAAATAGCGGCAATGGCGGTCAGTCCAGTCCAGCATCGGTGCCACGGAAAAACGGTTAAGGTTCTTATAGCCGCTCACAGCGCGTAACTGCTGGTTTTCGGTGGTTTTTTCTGTTGGCGTATTTTGGTGCATGGCGTATCCGGTATCTCAGTACATCGGTCAGAAAGAAAAACGAAGGCGGAGTATATCACAGAGGCATGATATCTCCGCTTTCTGCGTCATACCTGCCGCTGTTCGTTTTTACTCACCCGGTACGCATTCCATGCCAGAAGCGTTCCGCACAGCATAGTGACGGCAAGTGCCGTTTTCGGTGGCAAAGGAGATGCGATAGCCGCCAGTGTCAGTACTGCGCCACCTGCCATCTGCATAAAACCTACCAGTGCGGAGGCAACACCTGCATTATCAGAATAAGGTTCCAGGGCATAGCTGGTTGCCGGCCCCATAATAAATGCCAGTCCGGCACAGGCAACTGCCACAGGAAGCATATAAATCAGCCAGTGGTTCTGTATTTGTGCAGAAAACAGTACCGGACTCAGTGCCAGAGCAATGCACCCCAGTGCCATCAGCACACCGCCGGAAACTAGGCAAACCGGCCTGCCGGCTCTGAGGATTACCCGGTTGGCGATCATACTGATCCCCATAATCCAAAACCCGTTTGCACCGAACACAACCGAAAACTGTAACGGACTTAGTGCTGCGTCCCCCATCAATACCACCGGTGCCAGGGAGACATACGTTAATACCATTCCCATGGTTCCGGCATTCACAAGGGAAAAGATTAAAAACCGCTTATTAAATAACACAGAGGCCAGACTCTTCAGCGGATTATCTTTATGCTGAGAACGGCCTTCCGGCCGAGTTTCCGGCAGATATTTGGCCGTCAGAATCAGCAGAATAAAGGCATACAGTGCCAGGAAACCAAAAGGAACCCGCCAGCCGTAATACTCCGCCATAATTCCGCCCAGCAGCGGCGCCAGCGCCGGAACAATATTCAGGGTGCCGTTTAAAAAGCCAAATGCACGCGCTGCTTCATTGCCGTTAAAACAGTCCCGGACACAGGTGAAAGCCACCACAGAGGTACAACAGACCCCCGCCCCCTGGATTAACCGGGAAGCAATAAACATCGCCGGGCTGACAGCAAATACCGCAGTCAGGGAACCGGCGATATACAATACCATCCCCGCCATCGCCATCGGTCTGCGGCCGAACTTATCCACCAGATACCCGGAAATAAGCTGCCCTGCACCTAATATAAGAATAAACAACGAGATGGTCGACTGAATCAATGACTCACTGCTGCCCAGCCCTTTTGCAATTGCCGGAATGGCCGGTAAATAAAGATCAATCCCCAATGGCCCTAATAACACGATAACTAACAATAAAAACAATAAATTCCGCATATCGTTAAACTTTACTCATCATCTGCCAACAGCAGAAAATACACGTAATTGTTGTTTTTTACAACCACCACCAATAACTAACTCAGTGAATTAAAAGAAAAATGATGCCGTATACTTTGTTATATAGTGAAATTATAATCAACCGTCATTTTCTTATTAAATAAGGAAATAGATGCCTTCCAGTATTACTTATTTTATAAGTAAACAAAAAATCACATATTAATACAATTACTGACAAATATTACCGGGGTATTTTATGTATTTTACAGAAATATTAAGATATTCTGGCTTTCTTTTTTCTCATAATGTCATCCGAAAATTTAACAAAGTATCGCCAGCCATATTGTAAGACAGTAATCACACTTCCGGCTTGTCTGTCATTCCGCTAAAGCATGAAAAGGCAGTCAAATACCCCATTTTCAACTCAAAACCAGCATCAATATCTTTATATTAGGTATAATCACGACTAAATATCAGAATATTCCACTTACTCATCATTCATGTAAGATGTTAAAACCCGGGTATTCTTTATAACAATATGAAATTTCTGAGGTTATAGTGCTTATACATCATATTTTCGTTCTTATTGTTTCTTATTTGTTGATTTTTTGTATCTATTACACATTAAAAGGGTATCGATTATACTTTTTAAAGAAACCATTTGAGGAAACAAATACGTCAAGTTAAATTTTAATATTATTAATGACAACCATTTATCTTCATAATTTATGACAATATATGATAAATATGAGTTGGCAATGTTTATTGGTGGCAGAATAAAATGTCAGAGACTAAAAAACTGTCTGACAGGAAAAGAGCTTTCAATAAAAATTAATATCTCACAACAGCAGTTATCCCGTTATGAAACGGGAGCGAGTTTAATTCCTCTGGATAAATTACTAATGCTCGCAGATGTACTGAATATTAATGTTAATTATTTTTTTGATGAAATTGGTTGTGATGAAGAATAAGTTTTAATTTGACAAACATTAATATGTTATTGTTTAACCAGACTGACAGATGATAATGAGTAATAAAACAGATAGTAACCTTAACACCAGCATTAACGAGATGTACAAGATCATCGGCGGCCAAATCCGCAAAATACGAAGGCTTACCGGTGTCACATCAACAGAACTGGGCAACCTGATTGGTGTATCACAACAGCAAATCTCGCGGTATGAAATCGGCAGCACAAAAATTTCACTGGAAATCATACTGCGGATTTCTCAGGTCTTCGGCGTTTCCCCCTATTACTTTATAGAAGACAGCCTGCTTTTCTTTACCCGCCATCATCTGCCTGATGATAATGCGCTTCCCGGCAGTACCGACGCCGGCGTGAATACGGAACCTGATCGCCGTCCCCCGGCACGCTGATGTGATGCAGCACCGCTGATACGGTGCTGCATGCCGCTTTATACCGGCAACGTCGTGACATCCAGCCACTGCGCATTTGTCAGTTCCGCCAGCCGCACAGGTGTCAGCCGGACAGCGGAATTGGCCGAGCCCGCAGCCGGTAATATCGTGTCATACTCACGGAGTGAATGATCCGCATAAACAGTCAGCGGTACCGGCAGCCCGAACGGGCAGACTCCGCCGACCGGATGGCCGGTAAACCGCATCACTTCTTCTGCATTCAGCATTTTGGCCTTACAGCCGAACTGTGTTTTGAATTTTTTATTATCCAGCCTGGCATCTCCCGCCATCACAATCAGAATAGCGTTGTCGTCCGTCAGCTTAAAAGACAATGTTTTACAGATTTGGCCGGGCCGGACGCCATGAACTTCCGCAGCCTGAGTGACCGTAGCGGTCGGCTGTGCGGTTTCAATAATTATGACATCCGGGGCATGCGTGCCGAACCAGGCACGAACCGTTTCGATACTCATTCAGGACTCCGTTTTATTATCATGTACTTTTTTATGTGTTTGCACCGACAGCTCATCATAATTTGCCCTGAATTGGCACCCCTTTTTTGACAAAATAGCGCGGATACCGGTTATTCTGCCGGAATTCATGTTAGAGTGGGCTGCTCATATATTTATTGATTAGTGGAAGGTGATGTCATGCAACCTGTTGATATTCAGACTTTATTAAAAAAAGCAGAGGCGCTGTGTCTGTCACGCAGTGTACGCATGACTTCTCAGCGGAAATCCATTCTGCAACTGATTGCCGGTCAGCCGGGTGCTATCAGTGCTTATGAGCTTCTGGATCTGCTGCGCGAAACAGAACCACAGGCAAAACCACCGACAATCTACCGCGGCCTGGAATTTCTGCTGGAGCAGGGGTTTATTCATAAAATTGAGTCGACTAACAGCTTTGTGATGTGCCCGCATTTTGATAAACCCAGCCATACATCCGTGCTGTTTATCTGCGATCGCTGTAACAGTGTGACAGAGCGGGATGGTGAGGCGATTGATTCACAAATCAATCAGCTGGCAGATTCCGCACAGTTTCATATCCGCCATAGTGTGATTGAGGCTCACGGGTACTGCCGCCCTTGTTATGATATTGAATCCTGCACCCGCAGAGATAAATGTCTTCATGACCATGAGCATGATGAACCACGTAAACGCGGGCGCTGAAAAACAAAAACCACAGTGTCCGTCTCCGGCATACTGTGGTTTTTAAGCGGATACCGTTTCAGACGGATATCCCGGAAATCAGTGCCAGTCGTTATTACGGATCACACCTACCGCCAAACCTTCGACAGTAAAGTTCTGTTCCCGTAAATCCACAACGATCGGGCTGAATTCCTCATTTTCGGCGTGCAGCTCAATTTTGCTGCCCACTTTCTTAAACCGTTTAACCGTCACTTCATCTTCAATACGGGCAACAACCACCTGGCCGTTATGCACGTCCTGTGTTTTATGCACCGCAAGTAAATCACCATCCATAATACCGATATCTTTCATTGACATACCATTTACCCGCAGCAGAAAATCTGCACTGGGTTTAAACAGCATCGGGTCAATCTGATAATGGCTTTCGATATGTTCCTGCGCTAATAAAGGCTCACCCGCAGCCACACGGCCGATTAAGGGTAAACCTTCATCCTCTTCTTCCAGAAGCAGACGGATCCCCCGGGACGCCCCGGAGACAATCTCAATGACGCCTTTACGCGCTAGGGCTTTCAGGTGCTCTTCCGCCGCATTCGGAGAGCGAAAACCCAGGCGTGCCGCAATTTCTGCACGCGTCGGTGGCATGCCCGTCTGCGAAATATGGTCACGAACAAGGTCATAGACCTGTTGCTGCCGAGCCGTCAGTGCTTTCATTTCGCCCCCTGTTTGTTTATACAGTCAAACTGTGAGTATATACAGGTATTCCGGGATTGGGAACCATAAACATGAGGAAAATACGTGTTACGCCGCAGGTTTCACAAAAAATCATCCGTCAGAGGCGGGTGAACCAACTGATAAACAGCATAATCCAGACAAACAGCCCCAATAATGCAGCGATTAGTACCGCCGCTGAGCCCATATCTTTCGCGCGCCCGGACAACTCGTGATATTCCGTGCCGATGCGGTCAACCACGGCTTCAATCGCGCTGTTGATAAGTTCAGTGATCACCACCAGCACCACCGAACCAATCAGAAGCACCCGCTCAACCGCCGTAAAAGAGAAAGCAAATGCAATAATGACGGCCGGGATCAGCGCCAGTAATTCCTGCCGGATAGCCGCTTCATTTTTCCATGCCGCAATGAGTCCCTTCTTTGAATAATCTGCTGCTTTAATTAATCGTGTAAATCCGGTATTTTTTTTCATTTCGGTCACTGTTAATAATGTGATTATCTGACTGGCTACCGCCGTTTTTCCGCGATTTTATTGCTGATGCAACACAGATCTGGCTCCGCCTTTCTGGTATGCTGAACGCGAATTGTCAACAAGAGGCTTCATACATTTATGTCACTTTGGCGTAAAATATACTATAACGTATTGAATTTACCTTTAAAACTATTGGTAAAAAGCAAGCCGATCCCAACGGATCCGGTCAGTGAGCTGGGGCTGGATACACAACGTCCGACACTCTATGTTCTTCCTTATCACTCTAAAGCGGATCTGCTGACACTGCGCCGCCAGTGTCTTGCACAAGGCATGCCGGACCCGCTGGAAGATAATGTCATCGGTAATACCACATTGCCGGGCTATGTCTTTATCGATGACGGCCCGCGCGTGTTCCGTTATTACTCCCTGAATCCGCGTAAGGATTCTGTCCATATTTTCCACGCCTATCTGGATTTGCACCGCAATAATCCGGCGCTGGATATTCAGATGCTGCCGGTTTCAGTGATGTTCGGCCGTTCACCGGGCCGCGAAGGGCACCACGGTGTGCCGCATCTGCGTCTGTTAAACGGGATCCAGAAATTTTTCGCTGTGCTCTGGCTGGGACGCGACAGTTTTGTCCGCTTCTCACAGCCGGTATCCATGGGCGCAATGGCCTCTGAACACGGCACTGATACTATTATTGCCAATAAACTGGCCCGTGTCGCGCGTATTCACTTCTCCCGCCAGCGTATGGCCGCGATCGGCCCGAAACTGCCGGTGCGTCAGGAATTGTTCAGCAAACTGCTCAAATCCAAAGCGATTGAAAAAGCGGTTGAAGATGAGGCAAAAGCCAAAAAAATCACCATTGAGAAAGCACGGCAGAATGCGGTTTCAATGATGAACGAAGTGGCCGCTAACTTTACTTATGATGCCCTGCGTGTGGCCGACCGGGTCCTCCGCTGGACCTGGAACCGCCTGTATCAGGGGCTGAATGTCCATAATGCAGAGCGGGTTCGCCAGCTGGCACAGGACGGCCATGAGATAGTCTATGTACCCTGCCACCGCAGTCACATGGACTACCTGTTGCTCTCCTATGTGCTCTATCATCAGGGGCTGGTTCCGCCGCACATCGCGGCCGGGATTAACCTCAATTTCTGGCCGGCAGGACCGATTTTCCGCCGCCTCGGCGCTTTCTTTATCCGCCGCAGTTTCAAGGGCAACAAACTGTACTCCACTGTTTTCCGTGAGTACCTGAGCGAACTGTTCTCACGCGGTTATTCCATCGAATACTTTGTCGAGGGTGGCCGTTCCCGTACCGGGCGCCTGCTGGAACCGAAAACCGGCACACTGTCGATGACGCTTCAGGCCATGCTGCGCGGTGACTCGCGGCCTATCACCCTGGTACCGGTGTATATCGGCTATGAGCATGTGATGGAAGTCGGTACTTACGCCAAAGAACTGCGCGGTGCCACCAAGCAGAAAGAAGGTTTTATGCAGATGGTACGCGGCCTGCGTAAACTGCGTAACCTCGGTCAGGGCTATGTGAACTTCGGTCAGCCGATTCCGTTGTCACAGTACCTGACAAAACAGGTGCCGGAATGGCGCGACGCGATCGATCCTGTCGAGCCGCAGCGTCCGTCCTGGCTGACACCGACGGCGACATTACTGGCTGATAACATCATGATGAGCATCAATAATGCCGCTGCCGCAAACGCTATCAACCTGTGCACCACGGCTCTGCTGGCATCCCGTCAGCGCGCTCTGACCCGTGAGCAGCTGATCGAGCAGCTCGACTGCTATCTCCAGCTGCTGCGTAATGTGCCGTATTCCCCGGACAGCACCACCCCGGCGAAGAGTGCGGAAGAGCTGCTGGAACACGCGTTGCAGATGAATAAATTCGAGGTCGAAAAAGACAGCCTCGGGGATATCATCATTCTGCCGCGCGAAAATGCAGTGCTGATGACATACTACCGGAATAACATTCTGCATATGCTGGTACTGCCATCCCTGGTGACCAGTATCCTGATCCATCACCGCCGTGTCAGCACCGATACGCTGCGTGAGCATGTCGGGATGATCTATCCGCTGCTGAAAGCCGAACTGTTTATGCGTTACAGTCAGGAAGAGTTGCCGGCGATCCTCGATACCATCATTGATGAACTGTGCCGCCAGCAATTAATCTGCCGCCGTGATGATAATATGCTGGTCATTAACCCGGCCCGTATCCGTCCGTTACAGCTGCTGGCTGCCGGTATCCGCGAAACATTGCAGCGTTATGCGATCACTCTGTCGCTGCTGAATGCCACGCCGGAAATCAGCCGTTCCGCACTGGAAAAAGAGAGCCGGATGCTGGCGCAGCGTCTGTCTGTTCTGCACGGGATCAACGCACCGGAGTTCTTCGATAAAGCAGTATTTGCCACCCTGGTAGGCACACTGCGCGAAGAGGGCTATATCAATGACAATGATGATGTGATTGAAGCCAACGCCGGTGAGTTCTATAACGTGCTGGCAGAACTGATGTCTCCGGAAGTCCGTCTGACTATCGAAAGTGTCAGTCTGGAGCCGGAAGAATTTGTACCGGCGGAAAGTGATGACAGTAATCAATCCGCCTGATACCGGTAAACGCTGAGTATAAAAAAAGGAGCCCGGTCAACCGGTCTCCTTTTTTATTGCCGGTTATCCGCGCTTACAGATAACTGACCAGCATGCCGAGAAACAGAATAAACCCGATATAGTTATTATTCATAAAAGCCTGAAAACACGGGTCGCGCTCACGGTTGGCCATCAGGCGCTGCTGATAAACGAATAACGCACCGGTCAGCAGCAGAGACCAGTAGAAAATCCCGGACAGATTAGCCATCATACCTGTCCATAACAGCATCAGAATCATCACCAGCTGTAATATACCGATAATGATCTTATCAAAACGCCCGAACAGGATAGCCGTGGATTTCACGCCGATTTTCAGGTCATCGTTGCGATCCACCATGGCATACTGCGTATCATAAATGACAGACCAGACAATATTGACCGCAAACAACAGCCAGCATACTGCGGGCAGCGATTCACTGACTGCCGCAAACGCCATCGGAATCGACCAGCCGAATGCCGCACCGAGCACCACCTGCGGCAGATGACTGACCCGTTTAACAAACGGATACACCCATGCCAGCGCCAGTCCGGCGACGGACAGCCAGATGGTCATCGTATTGAGTGTCAGCACCAGCCCGAATGACACCAGCACCAGCACCACGAACAGTATTTTCGCTTCTTTTTCTGTGACATCACCACGCGGCAGCGGCCGGTTTTTGGTTCGCTCCACCGAGCCGTCAAATTTCCGGTCAGCAAAATCATTTATCACACACCCGGCGGCACGCATGCTGAACACACCAATGGTAAAGATGATCAGAATGTGCCAGTCCGGGATGCCTCTGGCGGCTATCCATAACGCCCAGTAGGTCGGCCAGAGCAGTAACAGCGAGCCAATCGGGCGGTCTGTCCGCATCAGACGGCTGTATGCCTGCCACTTGCTGCGTACCATGCTTAGTTCCACGTTATTCTTCTCCGAGATATTCATTTATGCGGGGTATGCCGGAGAGGCCGGCAGAAAAACTTCAGTCAGCAGCAGCGGTTTATCGGCCAGGCACAACCGCGAGCAGCGGGCCCAGTCAGTTCCGGACAGTCCGAAGCGGATATAATCACGCGTCAGACAGCCGCTGGTAAAGAGATAGCGCCCGAGCGGCACATTTCCCATTTTCAGTAACTGCTGTTCTTCCCCTGTCAGCGTCTCTTCCGGCACCACCGTCCGGCCGGTCAGCCAGGGAACCCCGTCACCATATAACACCACCTCCCGTAACCAGTAGCGGGTACTGCCGGGCAGATGCATCTGCTCTTCTTCAGTCAGCGCTTCACGGGAGATATATTTTTCACAAGACGGTTTCACCGTCACTTCATTGCAGTGCTGTTCAAAGCGCCGCGTCATCGACCCTAATTCTGATAACCAGTCCAGCACCATTGCGGGGATCGTCTCCGCATTATCAAACCAGCAGACGGGAGGTGTTATCACTGTTTTTTGCATGAATATATCCGGTTATCAGGGGCATGATATGTATTCTGATACACTTTAACAAAACCCGGCGTGAAATGAGCGGGTTACCGGAAATTTTTTGTTAAAAATAAAGCTGCTCTGCACAATGCAGAGCGGCTTTGTTCATAAAACAGACGTTAAAGTAAACTCAGCGCCGGCGCCAGTTTTTAAACCGGTTAATCAGACCATTGGTTGAGCTGTCATGGCTCTCAACCGGTTTCTCATCCGCCAGCTCCGGCAGGATACGGTTTGCCAGCTGTTTGCCCAGCTCCACACCCCACTGGTCAAAGGTATAGATATTCATAATCACACCCTGGACAAAAATCTTATGCTCATACATGGCGATCAGTGCCCCGAGACTGAACGGGGTAATCGATTTCAGCAGGATGGAGTTTGTCGGGCGGTTACCTTCAAAGACTTTGAACGGTGCGACATAATCCATTTCTGACGGATTTTTGCCCTGTGCGGCAAATTCCGCATCCACCTGTTCACGGGTTTTACCGAAGGCCAGCGCTTCTGTCTGCGCGAAGAAATTCGACAGCAGTTTGCTGTGGTGATCCCCCAGCGGATTATGGCTCTGTGCCGGTGCGATAAAATCACACGGAATCAGTTTGGTGCCCTGGTGGATCAGCTGATAAAACGCATGCTGTCCGTTGGTGCCCGGCTCACCCCAGATAACCGGCCCGGTCTGATGAGAAACCACTTTACCGTTACGATCGACATACTTCCCGTTGGACTCCATATTGCCCTGCTGGAAATAGGCCGCAAAGCGGTGCATATACTGATCGTAAGGCAGAATTGCTTCTGTTTCCGCGCCGAAGAAATTGTTATACCACAGACCGATCAGCGCCAGCAGCACCGGAATATTCTGTGAGAATTCAGTTTCGGTGAAATGCTTATCCATGGCATACGCACCATCGAGCAGCTGCGTGAAATTGTCATAGCCGACAGAGAGCACGATAGACAGACCAATCGCCGACCACAGGGAGTAGCGCCCGCCGACCCAGTCCCAGAACTCAAACATATTGGCGGTATCAATACCAAACTCCGCCACTGCGTCCGCATTGGTGGACAGCGCCACAAAGTGTTTCGCTACCTGCGCCGGGTCTTCAGCTGCTGCCAGGAACCAGTCACGCGCGGAATGGGCGTTAGTCATGGTTTCCTGGGTGGTAAAGGTTTTGGATGCGATGAGAAACAGCGTGGTTTCCGGGTTCAGGTCTTTCAGTGTTTCAGCAATATGCGTGCCGTCAACATTGGAGACAAAATGCATCCCCAGATGATTTTTATACGGACGCAGCGCTTCTGTCACCATATAAGGGCCGAGATCAGAGCCGCCGATACCGATATTCACCACATCGGTAATAGGTTTGCCGGTGTAACCTTTCCACTCCCCGCTGATAATCCGCTCACTGAACACGCGCATTTTTTCCAGCACAGCGCGAATCTCAGGCATCACATCCTGCCCGTCAGTCATCACCGGCGTATTATCACGGTGGCGCAGCGCAGTGTGCAGAACCGCACGGTTTTCTGTCCGGTTGATTTTCTCACCGGAAAACATACTGCGGACAGCCCCACGCACATCACACTCATCAGCCAGTGCCAGCAACTTATCAAGCGTTTCCTGTGTGATGCGGTTTTTGGAATAATCCACCAGCATTTCTTCGCCGAACGTGGCAGAAAAACGGCTGAACCGGTCGTTATCCTGCGCAAATAAGTCACGAAGGTGCACAGTCTTCATTGTGTTGTAATGCTGTTCCAGCGCCTTCCAGGCCGCAGTATCAGTGGGGTTAATATTTTTCATTGCAGCTCTCTTTTCATTGAAAACCAAAACTGAATCGTGTCAACAAAGTGTACTCTGTCCTGACGATAAAGACGTTATGCATCTGCCATTCCGTGATGTTGCTCAAAAAACAGAAACAAAACCAGAGCAAAAACGGAATATCGCAAAAAACGATAATTTGCCTGTCATTATGAAAGATATTGATTATCCGTTAATCAATATTGACTCATTCCGGCAATCCCTATAATTCTATCAGTGTAACACAGCTCACATTTTTCACTTTACGGGATAAGGAATTCATTATGGCGTCAGCATCTTCCGCGCCTGCTCAGCAGGTCATTGCAAAATTCGGTGGTACCAGTGTGGCAAATTATGACGCCATGCGGAAAAGTGCCGGGGTCGTTCTGCAAACCCACGGTGTGGCACTGGTGGTGTTATCCGCCTCAGCCGGGATCACCAATGCATTAATCGAATTAGCTCAGGGATGCCCGCGCGCGCAACGTGAAAAATGTCTGAAACAGATACGTGATACGCAATATGAAATCCTGTCTCACCTGCCGGAGAACACGGCAGTACAGGCTGAGATTGACCGTCTGCTGGGCAATATCACCACATTATCAGATGCGGCCGCACTGGCGACATCCAGTGCGCTGGTGGATGAAATTGTCAGTCATGGTGAAATTATGTCAACACTGCTGTTTACCGAAGTACTCCGGGAACAGGGCGCACAGGCGCAATGGTTTGATGTCCGTGATGTGATGCGGACAGATGATAATTTCGGCCGGGCAGAACCGGATACCACCACACTCCGCACACTCAGCGATCAGTATCTTGCCCCGCGTCTGACCCAGGGCTCGGTGATAACCCAGGGATTTATCGGCCGTGAATCAGGCGGGCGCACCACCACACTCGGACGCGGCGGTAGTGATTACACCGCCGCACTGCTGGCAGAGGCTCTCGGCTGTCAGCGCGTGGATATCTGGACAGATGTGCCGGGGATCTACACGACTGACCCGCGCATTGTGCCGGACGCTTATCCGATTGATCACATTACCTTTGATGAAGCTGCGGAAATGGCGAACTTCGGGGCGAAAATCCTGCATCCGGCCACGCTGCTGCCTGCCGTGCGCAGCGGTATTCCGGTATTTGTCGGCTCCAGCAAAGAGAGCGGCGCGGGCGGCACACTGGTGTGTGACAATGACCCTAACCCGCCGCTGTTCCGCGCCCTGACATTACGCCGCCAGCAAACCCTGCTGACACTGCACAGTCTGAAAATGCTGCATGCACGCGGCTTCCTGGCGGAGATTTTCACTATCCTCTCCCGCCATAATATTTCTGTGGATGTCATTACCACGTCTGAAGTCAGCATCGCCCTGACACTGGATACCGTCGGCTCCACACACACCAACGGCACATTGCTCAGTGATGAAGTGACCGCAGAATTATCTGCCCTGTGCCGCATTGAGGTGGAGCAGAATCTGGCGCTGGTCGCCGTTATCGGTAATGAACTGACCCGTGCACACGGGCTGGGAAAAACGATTTTCAGCGCCCTTGAGCCGTTTAATATCCGCATGATCAGCTATGGTGCAAGCGGACACAACATGTGCCTGCTGGTGCCGGGCAATGACGCCGAAGATATCATCCGTGCTCTTCACCGCGATCTGTTCTGATCCCCTTTCTTTTCAGATAAAAAACGCCTGACGCGGTCAGCGTCAGGCGCTCAAATAACACGAAACAGAGATCAATATGAAATACAAGTGACGGGTATTACCGATACATGCATACCGTATACTATTTAAGCAAGGTATATAACGCATAAAAGTTATAACGAATAAAAGTTATGTTATTCTGCACGAAACGTTACTGAACCATCAGCAAACCTGGTATCCGCCATGCTTTGCCGCGAATAAATTAAATTCCCGCCAGCCTCTCAGCGCGTACTCCAGTGTTTTATGACTGACCTTACACAGTGACGCAATGTTATTGACCACCATGTTATTATCTTCCAGCATGTGATCCGTCAGAACACCAGCAATAATAAGACATTCTTCCGGTGTTATACGCCAGGCGTCCCGTGTGGCAAATTTGTGGACAGGCACATACCCCTCTTTCGGGCTGCGCTGACTCAGCAATGCCAGTTCATCCTCTCTCGCCTGTTTAAACGCGGCGATTTCATCCGGTGACGGCACCGGTTCCGGCAACTGCTGCTGATATAAGAAGTGATAAACCTCTGACGCCCGGGCGGGGGTCAGTTCACTTTTCAGCCAGATACGGTTAAAGCAGTCATCATCCGGCATGTTGCCGGTATCCAGAACATCCGTGATCTGCATGATATTCAGCGCAGCATTAAGGATGCTCTCGTCCAATTCATAATAATGGGGCTGGTCTGCTTTCGGCAGCGAATACGCGGGCAGGCACCCGGCAGGTAAAGCATCCTGAATATAGAAACGGTACATTGTCTCATCACTCCCTTTTATGACTGAATCTGATATGCCCGGTCACGGCTGTTGTCTGCCATAGTACGGGATAATTGCTTGTCTATAAATGGGGATGAAAAAAACAATGACAAGAGCAGGCTGTCACATCAGGTGATAACTGAGAACAAAGAGTGAAAGGATCCCGGCCGGTGAACGCAGCCGGGACAAAATATCGATATACCGTAATACTTATTATTCAGGATCATACCCCAGGTTCGGGGCCAGCCAGCGCTCAAGCTCTTTCACCGGCATACCTTTGCGGGCAGCATAGTCCTCAATCTGATCTTTCTGAATCTGAGCCACCGCAAAATAGCGGCTTTGCGGATGGCTGAAATACCAGCCGGAGACCGATGCCCCCGGCCACATAGCGTAGGATTCCGTCAGACGCATGCCGGTATGACTTTCCGCATCCAGCAGTTCCCAGATTTTGCTTTTCTCTGTATGTTCCGGACAGGCCGGATAGCCGGGAGCCGGGCGGATACCCTGATAGTTTTCCCGGATCAGCAAATCATTATCCAGGTCTTCATCCGGACTGTAGCCCCAGACTGTTTTGCGTACCTGCTCATGCAGATACTCCGCAAAGCCTTCCGCCAGCCGGTCAGAAAGTGCTTTTACCATGATTTTATTGTAATCATCGTGTTCCGCCTCAAACTGTGCGGCCAGAGTATCCTCCTCAAGCCCGCCGGTGACCGCAAATGCCCCTAGGTAATCCGGAATGCCCGGCGGGGCGACAAAATCCGCCAGACAGGCATTCGGGAAATTATCTTTTTTCTGTGTCTGCTGACGCAGGTGATGACTGTATAACAGGATCTCTTCACGGGATTCATCCCGGTAAACCGCGATATCATCACCAATCCGGTTAGCCGGGAAGATACCGGCCACACCGCGCGGAGTCAGTGCGCCGGTTTTATCCAGCTCATCCAGCATCGCGTTTGCATCCTTAAACAGGCGGCGGGCTTCTTCACCCACGACGTCATCTTCCAGAATGCGCGGATATTTGCCGGCCAGCGACCAGGTCATGAAGAAAGGAGTCCAGTCAATATAACGGCGCAGTACTGAAATGGGTGCGGTGACTGTTTTTACGCCGGTAAATGCCGGACACGGCGGCGTATAATTATCCCAATCCGCCGCAAACGCATTTGCCCGCGCCTGCGCGAGTGTCACCGGGGCTGAACGCGGCTGACGGCGCGCATACTGGTCACGAACGACCTCATATTCTCTGCGGGTACGGGCGATAAATTCATCCCGCTGCTTATCCGACAGTAATGCCGCCACTACCCCGACCGTCCGCGATGCATTTTGTACATACGTCACCGGTCCGCTGTAGTTCGGTTCAATTTTAACTGCTGTATGTGCTTTGGATGTGGTGGCACCGCCGATCAGCAGCGGCAGAGAAAAACCCTGCCGTTCCATCTCTTTGGCCACATGCACCATTTCATCCAGCGACGGTGTAATAAGCCCGGACAGCCCGATAATATCCACTTTTTCCTCAATTGCTGTCCGCAGGATAGTTTCACAGGGTACCATCACCCCGAGATCGATAATTTCATAGTTATTACATTGCAGCACCACGCCGACAATATTCTTGCCGATATCATGCACATCGCCTTTGACTGTCGCCAGCAGAACTTTCCCGGCACTGGTGCCGCTGGCTTTCGCAGCCTGAATATAAGGCTCCAGATACGCCACCGCCTGTTTCATCACCCGCGCGGATTTCACCACCTGCGGCAGAAACATTTTGCCTTCACTGAACAGGTCTCCGACCACATTCATGCCGTTCATCAGCGGGCCTTCAATCACTTCAATCGGGATATCCGCGCGCAAACGTGCCGCTTCGGTATCTTCAATAATAAATTCGGTGATCCCTTTCACCAATGCATATTCCAGGCGTTTTTCCACATCCCAGCCGCGCCATTCCGCGAGTTGCTGCTGCTCATTTTTCCCTTTGCTGCCGCGATATTCTTCCGCCAGCGCCAGCAGCCGGTCTGTTGCATCCTCACGCCGGTTCAGAATGACATCCTCCACCGCATCACGCAGTACGGACAGTAAATCATCATAAATAGCCAGTTGCCCGGCATTCACAATCCCCATATCCATACCGTTACGAATGGCGTAATAGAGGAAAACCGCGTGAATGGCTTCCCGTACCGGATCATTTCCCCGGAACGAGAAAGAGACGTTGGATACCCCGCCGGAGATCAGCGCATGCGGCAGTGTCGCCTTAATCTCCTTACAGGCTTCAATAAAATCAACCGCATAGTTATTATGTTCCGCAATCCCGGTTGCCACCGCAAAAATATTCGGGTCAAAAATAATATCTTCCGCTGGGAAACCCACCTGTTCGGTCAGAATACGGTAAGCCCGCTGACAAATTTCTGTTTTACGCTGCCGGGTATCCGCCTGGCCGGTTTCATCGAAGGCCATCACAATCACGGCCGCGCCGTAACGCAGTACCTTTTTGGCATGTTCGATAAAGGCGGCTTCTCCCTCTTTCAGGGAAATCGAGTTCACAATGCCTTTACCCTGGATGCATTTCAGCCCGGCTTCGATCACTTCCCATTTAGAGGAATCAATCATAATGGGTACTCGGGCAATATCCGGCTCACCGGAAATCATATTCAGGAAGCGCACCATGGCGGCCTGTGAATCCAGCATGCCCTCGTCCATGTTGATATCAATGATCTGTGCACCGTTCTCCACCTGGTTACGGGCAATATCCAGTGCCTCCTGATAATTTCCTTCTTTTATCAGCCGTTTAAACCGCGCAGAGCCGGTAATATTCGTTCTTTCCCCCACATTCACAAACAGGGAATTTTCATCGATGGTCAGCGGCTCCAGCCCCGCCAGACGACAGGCTACCGGACGTTCAGGAATAACACGCGGCGGAATATCCGCTACGGCCTGAGCTATCGCACGGATATGATCCGGCGTGGTACCGCAGCAGCCGCCGACAATATTCAGCAGACCGGATTGCGCCCACTCGCGGATATAATCCGCCATATTGGCGGCATCCAGATCATAACCACCAAACGCATTCGGCAGACCGGCGTTCGGATGAGTGCTGACATAACAATCCGCCACACGGGACAGCTCCGCCACATACTGACGCAGTTCGGCAGGCCCCAGAGCACAGTTCAGCCCGAAAGAGATCGGGCGGATGTGGCGCATGGAGTTATAAAAGGCTTCGGTTGTCTGGCCGGTTAGTGTCCGGCCGGAGGCATCCGTGATGGTACCGGAGAGCATGACCGGCAATTTAATCCCCAGCGCCTCAAATTCGGTTTCGACGGCATAAATTGCCGCCTTGGCATTCAGGGTATCGAAAATTGTTTCGATCATAATGATATCAGCACCACCACGAACCAGTGCCCGTACAGAGCTTCGGTAAGCGTCAACCAGTGCATCATAGGAGACATTGCGGTAAGCAGGATCATTCACATCGGGGGAAATCGATGCCGTCCGGTTGGTCGGCCCCAGAATTCCGGCCACATAGCGGGGTTTCTCCGGCGTTTTGCGCGTCCACTCATCAGCACACTCACGCGCCAGTTTTGCTGCCGCTTCATTAATTTCATCAGACAGTGATTCCATCTGATAATCCGCCATGGAGATAGTCGTGGAGTTAAAGCTGTTAGTTTCAATAATATCCGCACCGGCTTCCAGGTAGGCATGATGAATTTCGCGGATAATCGCCGGCTGTGTAATGGATAACAGATCATTGTTTCCCTTCAGGTCGACCGGCCAGTCAGCGAAACGCTCACCGCGATATTCCTTTTCATTCAGTGCATAGCGCTGGATCATTGTTCCCATTGCACCATCAAGAATCAGAATCCGTTGATTAAGCGCTTCTTTTAATACACTGATTTTATTATCCATTTACCTGACTCCGCTCTGCAATGCCTATTTAAATAGCCGTCTGAACGTCTATACTACCACAACTTTCCCTGAGTGCATTAACGCGCAACCTGAGCGTTTTTCATGTTGATGTGATCCGCACAGGTACTCAACCTTCTTTTTCTGATTATTCGATCCGCGCCGAAAGCTTTCTCGCTTCAGCTAAATTTGAGGTGGATCATATTCAGGAAAGAGAATTGTTCATAAAAGTTGCAATTCGTTACTGATTCATGCCAGTGTTACCGGTAACAAATGAATTTATGATACTGCAACAGGCAGATAATCAGCACGGAGCTATGACTATGACACATTCTGCGTACCCGCCGGTTCATCCGCGACTTTCAGACATTACTGCCCGGATTACGGCGCGTTCCCGTGTATCCCGTGCCCGGTATCTTGAAAAAATCAGCGCCGCACGCAGTAAAACCGTTCATCGCGCTCAGCTTGCCTGCGGTAACCTGGCTCACGGCTTTGCCGCCTGCCAGCCGGATGAGAAACAACAGTTACGTAATATGGCGCATAACGATATTGCGATTATTACGGCTTACAATGATATGTTGTCAGCACATAAGCCGTATGAATATTACCCTGAACAAATTAAAGCTGCACTGCACAGCACGGGAGCCATCGGCCAGGTTGCCGGGGGCGTTCCCGCCATGTGTGACGGCGTGACTCAGGGGCAGGATGGTATGGAGCTGTCCCTGCTGAGCCGCGATATTATTGCGATGTCGGCCGCTGTCGGGCTTTCCCACAATATGTTTGATGGCGCACTTTACCTCGGGATCTGCGATAAAATCGTCCCGGGGATGATGATGGCGGCACTCTCTTTCGGTCATCTTCCGTCAGTATTTATTCCGGCGGGCCCCATGACCAGCGGTCTGCCGAATAAAGAAAAAGTACATGTCCGTCAGTTATTTGCTGAGGGAAAAGTTGATCGCCGCGCGTTGCTGGATGCAGAAGCGGCTTCTTATCATTCCGCCGGAACCTGCACCTTTTACGGCACCGCCAATTCCAATCAGATGGTGATGGAAATCATGGGGCTGCACCTTCCGGGAGCCTCCTTTATCCATCCTGATACACCACTGCGCACCGCACTGACGGATGCCGCTGCCCGCCAGGTTGTCCGCTTTACCGAAAACAGCGGCAATTACCTGCCTGTCGGGCAACTGGTGGATGAGAAAGTCATCGTTAACGGCATTGTCGGTTTGCTGGCAACGGGCGGTTCCACCAATCTGACCATGCATCTTATCGCCATGGCTTCTGCTGCCGGGATCATCATCAACTGGGATGATTTTTCTGAGCTGTCGGACATTATCCCGCTGCTCAGCCGGATCTACCCGAATGGCCCGGCGGATATCAACCAGTTTCATGCCGCAGGCGGGTTACAGCTGATTATCCGTGAGCTGCTCAGTCTGGGGCTGGTGCATGAAGATGTGCATACGGTTGCCGGTTTCGGCTTATCCCGCTATACACAGGAGCCGTGGCTGGATAACGGTGAACTGAAATGGCGGGAGGGCGCACTCAGCACGCTTGATGACAGCGTGATTGCATCCGGAAATGCACCGTTCTCTTCTCATGGCGGCACCAAAGTGCTGACCGGGAATCTCGGTCGTGCTGTGATGAAGACCTCCGCAGTACCTGCTGATAACCAGATTATTGAAGCACCGGCCATCGTGTTCAACAGCCAGCATGATATTGTGCCCGCCTTTGAGGCCGGAAAACTGAACAAAGATTGTATTGTGGTGGTGCGTTTTCAGGGACCGCAGGCAAACGGCATGCCGGAACTGCATAAACTGATGCCGCCGCTGGGTGTACTGATGGATAAAGGCTACCGCGTGGCACTGGTCACAGACGGTCGTTTATCCGGTGCATCCGGCAAGGTACCTTCCGCTATCCACGTCACCCCGGAGGCTTATACCGGCGGGCTTCTGGCCAAAGTCCGCGATGGCGACATGATCCGGGTAAACGGGCAGACAGGCGAGCTGATGTTGCTTGTTGATGAGGCTGTTCTGGCAGCACGTGAAAGTGTCATCCCTGACCTCAGTGCAGAGCGGGACGGCTCCGGCCGCGAATTATTCAGTGCATTACGCACGCAACTCTCAGGTGCGGAAGAAGGCGCCTGCTGTATTCGTTTTTATAAAAGTGAGAATGACGATGAATGATCAGATGTTAAGTGCGCAATCCGTTTTAAATGCAGGACCGGTTGTGCCTGTCATTGTTATCCGTGAGCTGCACCAGGCAGTGCCACTGGCCCGCGCACTGGTCGCAGGCGGGATCTGTGTACTGGAAGTCACACTGCGTACTGAGTGTGCAATTGAGGCAATCCGTGCCATTGCGGAGGAAGTTCCGGAAGCGATTGTTGGTGCAGGTACCGTGATTAATCCGGAACAGCTGAAAGCCGTGACTGACGCCGGTGCACAATTCGCTATCAGCCCGGGTTTGACAGAGTCTCTGCTGCACGCCGCAGATCTGGGTTCTATTCCGCTGATCCCGGGGATCGCAACAGTCTCCGAACTGATGGCAGGTATGGCTTATGGCCTGAAAAATTTTAAATTCTTCCCGGCAGAAGCAAACGGGGGTGTAAAAGCCCTGAAAGCCATTTCCGGTCCCTTCCCGGATATCCGTTTCTGCCCGACCGGCGGGATCTCTCTGAATAACTACCGGGACTACCTTGCTCTCAGCAGTGTTGCCTGTGTCGGCGGTTCATGGCTGGTGCCGGAAGACGCACTCCGTGACGGAGACTATGATCGTATTACCACACTGGCGGCACAGGCTGTTGCCGGTGCCGCGGTATAAAAACATCGTGAATTAAGTCTGCCTTTTGCCACCGTCCGCGGTGGCTTTTTTCTCAGTCCGCCGTCGGATTCATGATGCTCAGGTCAAACGGTGTTATCTGATAAACACAATAATTCAGCCAGTTAGCATAAAGCAGATGGCCGTGTCCGCGCCAGCTGGACACCGGTGTTTTCGACGGATCGTTATCAGGAAAATAATTCACCGGGATAGCCGGATCCAATCCGGCATCCGAATCACGCAGATATTCTCCTGCCAGTGTATCCGCATCATACTCAGCATGTCCGGTCACATAGACCTGGCGCTTATCCTTGCTGGCAAACAGATAGGCTCCGGCTTCTTCAGAGGCTGCCAGAATATCAAGATCAGTATTTTCGCGGATCATTGCTTCAGGGAACGCCGCGTAGCGTGAGTGCGGAGCAGAAAACTGCCCGTCAAAACCCCGGGTCAGCAAAGCATGCGGCATCAGTGTTGTGTGGGTATACACGCCGGAGATTTTTTCCGGCAGCGTTTGTTTGGGGATATTGTAAAGCGTGTTCAGTCCCGCCTGCACAGCCCAGCAGACAAAGAGTGTTGATGTGACGTGTGTCTGCGACCAGCGGATAATCTCATCCAGTTCCGGCCAGTAATCCACATCCTGAAATTCAACCAGACCGAGCGGCGCACCGGTAATCACCAGGCCATCAAAATTCTGCTCTTTTATCTTATCAAAATCACAATAGAAAGCATCCAGATGTGCTTTCGGTGTGTTCTTTGACTCATGATGACTGATACGCAGCAACTGAATATCAACCTGAAGCGGCGTATTGGAGAGCAAACGCAGAAATTGTAATTCTGTTTCAATTTTTTTGGGCATCAGATTCAAAAACAGTACTTTCAGTGGCCGTATATCCTGAAATTGTGCCCGTGATGATGTCATCACAAAAATATTTTCATCACGCAGATCGGTAACAGCAGGAAGTTCATCAGGGATACGGATTGGCATAGCGGCGGGCTCTCCTTGTTATTTTAGACATCCGGACATCCAAAATTAACGAAAAAGAGAGGTGCTGTCGAGGGAAAAACGACAAGGTGAATTTATTTCATATAAAAAACAAAACCCCGATAGTTTCCTATCGGGGTTAATGTTTGTTGGCGGAACGGACGGAATCCTACTTCAGGATCTAACTAACTGAAAAATAATCGAATTCCATACCATCTTCCCTCGCTATGGGACATATTATAGTCCATTTAGAGAAATACCTGCAAGCTGGATTTTACTCTAACATTCTAACCGCACAATTTTTAACCCAAACGATGTTATCGGACACATCAGTACAAATGAAATAGACAATCCACTATATGAGGGTTCCCATATGCCCGATGACCTCTTTTGGGTGATAAAAACACCAAAAATGTGGTGCTTGAAAAGAGCTACAAAGAGTACATGGAAGGCTTTACCGATATTGTAATAGGTCAAGCACTCTGTGGTTCCTTGGATATTGTGAAGGAGTTGCAGGAGCGTTTTCCACAACCAGAAGATTTTGTTAAATAACATGGTCGTGACGCAGATTTAGTGTTGTTGTATGCTTCGCTTTTTGGATGACTGATGGCAAAGATTGATGTTGTTTGCCCCCGCTGCACTGAAACTCATGGCGTTATCCGCAACGGCCACTCCGGTTCAGGCACACAACTCTATCGCTGTAAGCTCTGTCTGAAAACCTTCCAGCTCAGTTATCGCTACAACGGTGCCAGACCAGATACTCATCAGACCATTGTTGATATGGCGATGAATGGCTCTGGATGCCGGGACACTGCTCGTGTTGTGGGAATCAGCCTCAACACTGTTCTTCATCATCTAAAAAACTCTCCCCACAGCAGGTAGCGCAGAATGTTGAACCCGGAGCAGAAGTCGTCATCTGTTGCGAAGCTGATGAACAATGGTCATATGTGCGCAGCAAAGGCAATCCAAGATGGCTGTTTTATGCTTATGACCGTATCCGCAAACGTGTTCTCGCCCATGCATTTGGCCCACGTAACGCTCTGACATTGCAGCGTCTTCTGGCTTTACTGAGTCGGTTTAACATTGCCTTCTACATGACCGATGCATGGCCGGTCTATCAGACGCTGCTGGCCTCAACCAGCCATGTTATCAGCAAGAAATATACTCAGCGGATAGAGCGACATAATCTGAATCTGAGAACTCACATCAAACGCCTTGCCCGCAAAACCATCTGCTTCTCAAAGTCAGAAGAGATGCACGATAAGATCATCGGCTGGTATCTGACAATCAACCACTACCACTAAATCTGCGTCACGACCCACAGAACCACCTACTTCAGTAGGTGGTTGTTTAGTTTCAGGATTCCAAGCTATTCAAAAAATTGAAATTCGCTTAACCTCGGTTATATTCATCTTCCTACAAATAGCAAGGTGGCGTGAATATAATGTCTTCCTGTTCTCACCCGACAGCCTTGAAATAGATCCTATG
>NZ_NRQY01000001.1:2727337-2730860 GCF_003996855.1 Morganella morganii
ATTACCTGAGTAGCAAGCATAATCACTGTCACTTTATTTAATAGATATTATTCCTTAATGTGGACTTGTCAAATCATCTGGTTTTATTTTTATAATAAGGATATTGTTCTCAACACACGAAAACAAATCACTAACCCGCTAATTACTAAAGAATAATCACTTAAATCACTTGTTTTTTTGTGGTTTATTAATGTATATCCATCAACATATAACACCAAGATACACAAAAACAGACTGAAAATTAATACATTTATTTAAGTAATAACTTCTATATCATAGCAATATACTGCAAGTTATTTTATCAAACAGATTAATTCATAACTACAAAAAATCATTTCTCATGAAGAGTAATAAATATATTATCCGATAATTTTTTGTGACAGATAATAATTAATGACAGACAAAGGTAGTTAGCTGGTAAAAAAAACCATACCCGGCGTACTGACGGTCTGATACATCAATATACCGGCAATGATAAATATTCCTCCGGCAATCAGACGTAAATATTCGCCGTAGCGCAGATTAATACCTTTTTTTTGTGAATGAGTCAGGCGCAGTGCCAAAAACCGCATGCTGTGTACGAACCAGGCTATCATACAGAGTGTGATACCGGTGCCCAGCGCCATTGCAAATACGGCAATAGTTCCCCAGTGAAAAACACCGATAACTGATGAGAACAGCAACACTAATAATGCTCCCGAACACGGACGGCTGCCCATAGCCAGAATCATACCGGCTTGTGTCCGCAGGTTGCCGGTGACTTTATTTCCGGGCATAACATGCTGATGGCCGCAGCTGCATGTCTGAACTTGTCCGCTTTGCAAAGAAACCGGTTTTAAAACAGCGGAGGATTTATTACCCGATACACGGATTGTTTTTATTTGCGGTTTACTGACCGGCGGCCTGGTAAATAAACGGCGTAATGCACGGATAACAATGACACTGCCGAAAAGAATAATAAATGCATAACTGGCTTTCTCTGTTATCTGGCTGACATTATTCAGCTGACGTACTGACAAATTTAATATAAACAGTACAACAGAGACCAGAACAACAGCGACGGTACCCTGAAGCAGGGAGGCCAGAATACTTAATAACGCACTGTGGCGTAATTTTGCCGGATGAGTGGCGATATATGCAGAAAGGATGACTTTGCCGTGACCGGGCCCCACTGCATGCAATAAGCCGTATAAGAAACTGAACAGCGTCAGCAGCCCGCCCGCTTTCAGCGGGTCAGATACCACTTTCTGAATCAGCGCAGCCATTTCAAAATTCAGTTCTTTCTGTAACCCGGCGCTGGTATGCAGTAATGACGGCCACTGGCTGTACAGTAACCAGCCCGCGCAGAGCAAAATAAGCACGACAGAGACCTGAAGAATAATCCGTGAATATGACGTCATCTGTTATCTCACTCCGGGCAATGTAACGTAATCTGTTGTGCAAACTGACGTCCTAGCGTCAGGTCATCATCTGGGGTATCACCGGTATCCAGTGACAACGCGTAATCTTTCAGGTTATCCGACGGATCAGCTTCAGTGAAAGCTAGCCGGCACTGTGATGCATCCGGCGGAGAGAGGTGAACCGCACGCTTGCCGTTGTAAGTCATACTGACAAAAAAAGTCGGCTCATAGGTTTTCAGTTCAACCGTACTGCCGGCTAACGATATCGGATGTAATAATGAGACACGGAATGACATCACAATCTGCAATCCCTCACGCGTCATCCGGTATGTATCCGGAAAGAGTTTAAAAGGCTGTTTTTTATTCTGATAATTAAGCTCGGAAAAATAAGATTGCGCAATAATATTTGCCATTACGGAAGCCGCCTGCTTCTTCCACTGCGGGCTGTCTTCTTTGGCGTTCATCAAATCATACAGAATATCTGCGGAAGTCATCGGGTCCATTTTCCAGACATATTCAATCCCTGTCAGAGTATGGTTTTCCGTCATCAGAGTTGTTTCCATATCAATAAAACTGTGCGGGTGTGCAAACGTCTGCGGACTGAGCATCAGCAAAAACAAAAAAGAGAACAGTAACGTATTCATTCTTTTGATTAAATTCACAACTTATCTCACCCGCTTAAAAGATGTTATAACATAACATAGCAATACGAATGAAAATACTGTTTTCTCCGGGCAGAAAAATACCGGGGCGTTCGTAAACGTATCATAAAATGACGAAAATGCGATCTCTGCCACAGATATCCGCCATTCATTCACCTGTTCAATAAAACATCATAAAGATATAAGTTACACCGCCGATAACTCAAATATACCCTTATTTGTTTCGGGAGTTCTGTATGTCCTGGTATCCGTCCCGTATTTCAACCCGCCTGACTATCGGGGGCATCCTGCTCCTGGCTGTGACCACCGCCATTATCATTGTTGTTATGCTGTGGCGGGGTCAGCCCCGCGTTGTGGAAATTAATACTGCATTAATAGAAGAAACCGGACGCTGCCTGACATCCCGGGTCAGCACGATTTTATCTCAGACGGACGGAAAAACCGTCAGCCTGGCGCGTCTGGCGGAGGTGCTGCCGAATGATGAGGCGCTGTATCGCTATATCCCGCCGAATCTGATTGAAAATAACAGCCTGATTACCGGCGGCGGGATCTGGCCGGAGCCGGGAACATTTACGCCGGGAATTGAGAAACTCAGTTTTTTCTGGGCACGGAATACTGCCGGGGAACTGATTTTTTCTGATGAATACAACACGGAAGGTGCAGGTAATTATCACAATGAAAGCTGGTACCGGAATGCCCGTGAGCAATCAACGGAAAGCTGTTTGTGGTCTGATGTTTACCGTGATGCCATTTCCGGTGTGAATATGGTGACCTGTAGTGTGCCGTATAAAACAGACGGAAAGTTTGCCGGTGTCGCAACAACGGATATCCGCCTGGATAATATTGCCGCCATTATGCAGCAATACGGTGACAGCACCGGCGGCTATGCCTTTGTGACAGACCGGCAGGGGCAACTGATCTACTTTCCGGGTGAGGACAGTAAGAAATTCAAAACCTTTGATGAATTGGCCGCGCAATCCGCCTGGCTGGCGCCGGTGGCCGCAAGCCAGAAGCAACCGCATTCTGAGCAATCCGCCATCGATAGGCATCCGCATTGATAATGACGGGCAGCTGAATTCCGCTTCCCGGATGCCCGCAGCCAGAAGTTCTTCAAGCATAATAGCTACTTTCTGGCCGTTGGGGGTTCCCAGCGAGTAAAGCTGTAACGGGTGTTTACCGACAAACAGGGATTTTTCATGTGTCGCCCCGGCAACAGGACGGTTGGTATTGGCGAACTTCCCGCCGTTTTTCTGTTTCCATTCCCACACCTGAGGCGGGATATAGGTTGGATCAGCCATAACGATGCTCCTTTGTATTTTCTGCCGGATTGAAGTGATCAGGTATCCAATCTACCTTCCGGTACATAAAATACAAACTGAATTCTTTTGCTGAGCGTTGTCAGGATTTCAGGGAGAGGATTCCGGTTACTTTGAGGGAGGGTTATTTTTTCTTTCGCCCAAA
>NZ_NRQY01000001.1:2736045-2743062 GCF_003996855.1 Morganella morganii
TATTTTTTCTGTTCGCAGATAAAATACCCAATCGGGTTATTTTTTAGGTTATTTTGTGCTTTTTTGTACAGATTTCAGCAGTGCCGGTAAATCCGCAATGCTGTTAATCACAATATCTGCCGCCGCTTCAGCGTCTTCCGTTACCGGTTTACCGGTGCGTACCAATACCGTTGTACCCACTTCGGCAACGCGCCCGGCCAGCATATCGTCGAGCTTGTCCCCTACCATATAAGAGTTACTCATATCGATCTTCAGGAATTTTTGTGCATCCAGCAGCATACCCGGCGCCGGTTTGCGGCAGTTACATGTCTGACGAAACTCTTCAACCGTGCCCTCCGGATGATGGGGGCAATAATAGATACCATCCAGATCAACGCCGCGATCCGCCAGAGACCAGTCCATCCACTCTGTCAGATGCATAAACTGATCTTCGGTAAACATACCGCGGGCGATACCTGACTGATTTGTGACTATGATTAGTGCATAGCCCATCTGTTTGATGGCCTGCATTGCTTCAATCGCGTTCTCGATAAACTGAAAATCATCAATCTCGTGGAGATAGCCGGTATCAACGTTAATGGTGCCGTCTCTGTCCAGAAATACTGCGGGGATACCCATGGTTACACTCTTAGTTCGTCATCAATAATGTATTTAGTATCGCTTATTTGATGAGGAATGAGAATGCGGCCTGATAACTAAATCCTATTGACTTAGCCGTCCGGACATCTTAACATCCAAAAATCATCTGGTGAACAACCAGCTCCACGTAACAAGGTAATAATAATTACATGATAAAGCTGACGAATATAAATAAGGTTTTTCAGCAGGGTCATCGCGAAATACAGGCACTCTCTGATATTAACCTGCACGTCCCGCAAGGACAGATTTACGGTGTGATCGGTGCTTCCGGCGCCGGAAAAAGTACGCTTATCCGCTGTGTGAATATGCTGGAACGGCCGACATCCGGACAAGTACTCGTCGGTGGTCGTGACCTCACTAAGATGAACAATAAAGAGTTAACCCGTGCCCGCCGCGGCATCGGTATGATTTTTCAGCACTTTAATCTGCTCTCTTCCCGTACTGTGTTCGGGAATATCGCTCTGCCGCTGGAACTGGATCGCGTACCGGCTGCGGAAATTGAAAAACGGGTTGTGAAGCTGCTTGACCTGGTCGGCCTGGCTGATAAACGGGATGCTTATCCGGCAAATCTGTCCGGTGGTCAGAAGCAGCGTGTTGCTATCGCCCGTGCGCTGGCAAATGAACCTGAGGTTCTGCTGTGTGATGAAGCCACCAGCGCGCTGGACCCGGCAACCACCCGTTCGATTCTGGAACTGCTGAAAGATATCAACCGCCGGCTGGAGTTAACTATTCTGCTGATAACCCATGAAATGGATGTTGTAAAACGCATCTGTGACCAGGTGGCAGTTATCAGTGGCGGACAGCTGATTGAACAGAATACGGTGAGTGAAGTGTTCTCTCATCCGAAAACTCCGGTGGCGCAGGCGTTTATTGAGTCCACACTGCACCTGGATGTGCCGGAAGATTATCTGGCGCGGCTGAAACCGGAACCGGCGGAAGGGCTGGGGCCACTGCTGAAACTGGAGTTCGGTGGTCAGTCCGTTGATGCGCCGCTGATCTCTATTGCGTCACGTAAATTTAATATTGATATCAGCATACTGAGCTCTCAGATGGATTACGCGGGCGGTGTCAAATTTGGTGTCATGCTGGCAGAACTGGACGGCAACAGCCCGCAGGATGTTGAAGCGGCCATTGATTTTCTGAAAGAACACCACGTAAAAACAGAGGTTCTCGGTTATGTCTGAAGGAATGATTTTACTGTTAGTTAAAGGCATCTGGGAAACCCTGGTCATGACATTTGCATCCGGTTTCCTGGGATTTTTAATCGGCCTGCCGGTGGGGGTACTGCTGTATATCACCCGTTCGGGGCAGATTGCGGATAATAAAAGTCTGTACCGGACCCTGTCCGTGCTGGTCAATATTTTCCGTGCGATTCCGTTCATTATCTTGCTGGTGTGGATGATTCCGTTTACCCAGTTAGTTGTCGGTACATCTATCGGGTTACAGGCTGCGATTGTGCCACTAACGGTCGGCGCCGCGCCATTTATTGCCCGCATGGTGGAAAATGCCCTGCTGGAGATCCCATCAGGTCTGATCGAAGCGTCCCGTTCAATGGGCGCCACACCATTGCAGATTGTCAGTAAGATCCTGCTGCCGGAAGCATTACCGGGGTTGATCAACGCCGCGACGATTACACTGATCACCCTCGTGGGTTACTCCGCAATGGGTGGTGCTGTCGGTGCAGGCGGGTTAGGTCAGATTGGTTATCAGTATGGTTATGTCGGATATAACGCTGTCGTTATGAATACGGTATTGGCATTGCTGGTTGTTTTGGTCTTTATTATTCAGGTATGTGGTGATCGTCTGGTTAAAGCGGTTACCCACAAGTAAGACACTCTCCGCGCCGCACTGACTGCGAACGCGTATTACACAGAACGAGGAAAGAAAAGATGGCTTTTAAATTAAAATCGCTTGTCGTTGCCGGGGCTTTGCTGGGTTCATTAGTGCTGGCGGGTTGCGGACAGAATGAAAAAGATCCGAAAAGTATCAAAGTCGGCGTGATCGTCGGTGCTGAACAGCAGGTGGCGGAAGTGGCGAAGAAAGTTGCCAAAGATAAATACGACCTGAATGTGGAGCTGGTCACCTTCAATGACTACGTCATGCCGAATGAAGCACTCAGCCGTGGTGATATCGACCTGAACGCATTCCAGCACAAGCCATATCTAGATCAGCAGATTAAAGATCGTAACTATAAGTTAACCCCGGTGGGGAATACCTTTGTTTATCCGATTGCCGGTTATTCTAAGAAAATCAAATCACTGGATGAGTTACAGGACGGTGCACAGGTCGCTCTGCCGAATGACCCTACCAACCTCGGCCGTTCACTGCTGTTATTACAGAAGCAGGGGTTAATCAAACTGAAAGAAGGTACCGGTCTGCTGCCGACCGTTCTCGATGTGGCGGAAAACCCGAAAGGCCTGAAGCTGATCGAGCTGGAAGCACCACAGCTGCCGCGTTCACTGGATGACAATAAGATCGACCTCGCCGTGATCAACACCACCTACGCCAGTCAGATCAATTTAACTCCGTCCAAAGACGGCTTATTTGTCGAAGATAAAGATTCACCCTACGTCAATATTATTGTCTCCCGGGAAGATAATAAAGACAGCGAAGCTGTGAAGCAATTTGTCCAGGCATATCAGTCAGATGAAGTCTTTAACGAAGCAGATAAAGTCTTCAACGGTGGTGCAGTGAAAGGCTGGTAAAAGACCGGAAGTTCAGAATTACCGGTAAATTCTTTTCTCTTCAATCAAAGAATATTACACTGAGGGTGAACAATTGTTCACCCTTTTTGTTTTTTTATGATCATAAAATGTCATTAATATAAATAATAATACTTATCTGCCTTTATTTTTCTGTTTTGTACAGCCAGAGGATTTTTTCCATGCGAGTGCTTATTATCAGCCTGCTTGCTCTTCTCATCGCAGGATGCTCTTTCCGTCAGAGTCATTCTGAGCAGGAACAAGTGCAATATGCCGATATGCGGCTGAAAAAACCGGCCGGTAAAAAAGCCAAATCAACATCCGCAGCATCACGCGTCAAACTCTATACCCACCCGGAAGAGCTTCTGGGTAAACCTTTCCGTGACCTTGGTATCGTTTTGGGTCAGAATTGCCGGGAAGCGGCAAAATCTGCCCAGTCCGGTATTCCGGCAGCCCGCAAACAGATGCTGTACCGGGCCGGAAAACTGAAAGCAGATGCCGTGTTACTCCACCAGTGTGATGTGACACCTGCTCAGGGTTGTAAGCAGCTGGCGGTATGCGAAGGTACTGCAATTAAGGTTGATGATGTCTGAGTTTTCATTTTCCCCCGTTGGTTTTATACATTCTCCGTGGCAGGAAAAATTTGCGATCCCGCGCCAGCCGGGACTTGTTGAGGACGGTACAGGTGAGCTGCACTTTGTTGCACCCTATAATCACGCCGATTGCGTGCGCGGACTGGAACAATTCAGTCACGTATGGGTTATCTTTGTTTTCCATGATATTCCGGCCGGCAGCTGGCGTCCGCTGGTGCGTCCGCCGCGCCTGGGCGGCAATGCCAAAATGGGCGTATTTGCCACCCGCTCCACCTTCCGTCCGAATCCGATCGGGATGTCACTGGTTGAACTGAAAAAAGTCTGTTACGACGGCGATACTGCCTATCTCTCTCTCGGCAGTCTGGATCTGCTTAACGGCACACCTGTGCTGGATATCAAACCCTATCTGCCCTATGCTGAATCCGTCCCCGGGGCACTGGCCGGTTTTGCGCAGGAAGAGCCGCCTGCCGATATGCCGGTCGTATTCAGCACTGCGGCACAGCAATTCATAACGGCTCAGGCCGCGCGGTATCCTGATTTGGCACGTTTTATCACTCAGGTACTGGCGCAGGACCCGCGTCCGGCGTATAAAAAACAACAGGCTGACGATAAAATTTATGCTGTCCATCTGCTGGATTTAAATGTCCGCTGGCATATCCGCGATGGTGTGACCGAAGTCATCAGTCTGGAAAAACGCTAAAACGCGATTCCCCTCTTTTGAGGCGCGGCAGTCACTGGTAAACTGTCAGGCTTAATTTCACTTCTGCGCAGAATACCTCTGCGATAAGACATGTTTGTCGTTCTAATGGAACCTAAATAATGCGTACTACCCAATATCTGCTCTCTACTCTGAAAGAGACCCCTGCTGACGCCGAAGTGGTCAGTCATCAGCTTATGCTGCGCGCCGGGATGATCCGTAAACTTGCTTCAGGTCTGTACAACTGGATGCCGACCGGTGTCCGCGTATTACGCAAAGTTGAGAAGATCGTGCGTGAAGAGATGGAAAATGCCGGTTCACTGGAAATTTCCATGCCGGTGGTTCAGCCTGCGGATTTATGGCTGGAGAGCGGACGCTGGGAACAGTACGGTCCGGAGCTGCTCCGTATCACCGATCGCGGCGATCGCCAGTTTGTACTGGGTCCGACGCACGAAGAAGTGGTCACAGATATCATCCGTAACGAAGTGACATCGTATAAACAGCTGCCGCTGAATGTGTTCCAGATCCAGACCAAATTCCGTGATGAAGTTCGTCCGCGTTTTGGTGTGATGCGCTCCCGTGAATTTATCATGAAAGATGCATACTCTTTCCATCTGACTCAGGATTCACTGCAGGAAACGTACGATACGATGTATCAGGCGTACAGCAAAATCTTCAACCGTATCGGGCTGGATTTCCGTGCGGTAATGGCAGATACCGGTTCTATCGGCGGTAGTGCATCTCATGAATTCCAGGTACTGGCGCAGAGCGGCGAAGATGATGTTATTTTCTCCTCTGAGTCCGATTACGCGGCTAATATTGAGCTGGCAGAAGCGGTCTGCAATATTACTGAGCGCCCTGCGCCGCAGAAAACAATGGAACTGGTTGATACACCAAACGCGAAAACTATCGCGGAGCTGGTTGAACAGTTTAATCTGCCGGTTGAGAAAACTGTCAAAACTCTGATTGTTCACGGCAGTAAAGAGAGCGGCCATAAGCTGGTTGCGCTGCTGGTGCGCGGTGATCACGAGCTCAACGAAGTGAAAGCGGAAAAACACCCGCTGGTTGCCGCTCCGCTGGAATTTGCAACAGAAGAAGAGATCCGCGCAGCCCTGAATGCCGGCCCGGGTTCACTGGGGCCGGTTAATCTGCCGCTGCCGGTGATCGCTGACCGTACCGTTGCCATGATGAGTGATTTCGGTGCCGGTGCAAACATCGACGGCAAACACTATTTCGGTATCAACTGGGAGCGTGATACTGCCCTGCCTGAAGTGGCGGATATCCGTAATGTGGTCGCCGGTGACCCGAGCCCGGACGGCAAAGGCACGCTGATGATCAAGCGCGGAATTGAAGTCGGTCATATCTTCCAGCTCGGTAAAAAATATTCCGAAGCACTGAAAGCGACTGTTCAGAATGAAGCCGGCCATAACGAAGTCGTCTTCATGGGTTGCTACGGCATCGGGGTGACCCGCATTGTCGCAGCAGCGATTGAGCAGAACTTCGATGATCGCGGTATTATCTGGCCGGATGCAATTGCTCCGTTCCAGGTTGCTCTGCTGCCGATGAATATGCACAAGTCTTACCGCGTGAAAGAAGTGGCGGAAAAACTCTACTCAGACCTGACCGCTCAGGGCATTGAAATGATCTTTGATGACCGTAAAGAGCGTCCGGGTGTGATGTTTGCGGATATGGAACTGATAGGTATCCCGCATACCATCGTTATCGGTGATCGCAACCTCGACAGCGGTGTGGTGGAATACAAATACCGCCGCAGCGAAGATAAATCCCTGATCGCGCTGGATGACGTTGTCAGTGTGCTGAAAGAGAAAATCATCACCGCCTGATTATCAGTGCGGTGAATCATACCCTCCCGCATAGCGGGGGGTTATGATATGACGATACAGAAACAATTCATCACCCGCCGGGATGCAGCATCCGCAGCCATTTCGTAAGCGCCTCTTCAACTATTTCCGCAGGCAAAAATTCCTGTTCCGGACAACGATAATTCTCTGTTACAGATTTTTTCCTGGGTCATCAGCCTTAAGTAACTGCGCCAAATAATAGCTCACCAGAAGATAATTCAGTCCGGATTGTGCGCTCGGATCAATCGCCAAATCAACCAGAATCACTATGCTGACATGGAAAGTTCAAAGGTTATTTCAGCATTATTTTTCCATCCTCGCTGGTTAAAACGACGTTTATTTCCCTTTTTTGATAGAAAATCTGATTTTCATTGTTCATTTTCAGTAAAAAAGATAGCAAGAGCATATTTAATAAGTGAATATGCTTGCGCATGAATAATATATCTTTGCAAAAATAACAAGGAGACAGACAGGCAAATATATTGCAACTGCTTTTATTTATGGTGAAGTAGCCCGTGGGTAAT
>NZ_NRQY01000001.1:2744205-2759475 GCF_003996855.1 Morganella morganii
CGATCTTTATGCTAATACATTCTGCCGAATAAGTTACTGTGGTATATCGCTTTTGCTAACGTCTTTGTTTACCTGCTGCGTTACGGTGTGCTGGACTGGTCGCCAACCTATCTCCGCGAAGTCAAACATTTCGATATAACAGGCTATTCTGTCGCCTATTTTCTGTATGAATGGGCGGGGATACCGGGCACCCTGCTGTGCGGCTGGATGTCAGATAAAATCTTTAAAGGAAACCGGGGTGTTCTTTATGACACTGGTGACGATCGCCACTGTGGTCTTCTGGCTCAACCCGCCGGGAAACCCGGCTATTGATATGGCGTGTATGATCACCATCGGCTTCCTGATTTACGGCCCGGTCATGCTGATCGGCCTGCACGCCCTGGAGCTCGCACCGAAGAAAGCCGCCGGTACAGCAGCCGGATTCACCGGGTTATTCGGCTACCTCGGCGGCTCGGTGGCAGCAAGTGCAATCGTCGGCTTTACTGTGGATTATTTCGGCTGGGATGGCGGTTTCGGCGTAATGATCGGCGGCAGTGTGCTCGCTGTTATTCTGTTAGTTGTGGTGATGCGTGGTGAGAAGAAACACCACGATGAAATCGCCCGCAATAAAGCATAAGCGGAGACATACAGATGAATATATCCCGTCAGTTTTATCTTGTCAGTGCCCTTGCGGGCGCCATGCTCTGCGGCTCAGCCGCTTTTGCGGCAGACAATAAGATTGTGATTGCACATCGCGGCGCCAGCGGGTATCTGCCGGAACATACCCTGCCGGCCAAAGCGATGGCATATGCGCAGGGTGCTGATTATCTGGAGCAGGATCTGGTGATGACCAAAGATGATGAACTCATCGTCCTGCATGATCATTATCTCGACCGTGTTACAGATGTGGCAAAACGTTTTCCGGATCGCGCGCGTAAGGATGGCCGTTACTACGCCATCGATTTTACCCTCGCGGAAATTAAGTCCCTGAAATTTACTGAAGGGTTTGAAATCGAAAACGGTAAACCGGTACAAAAATATCCGGGTCGTTTTCCGATGGGAAAATCAGATTTCCGTATTCATACCTTTCAGGAAGAACTTGAGTTCATTCAGGGTCTGAATCATTCCACCGGAAAAAATATCGGGATTTACCCGGAAATCAAAGCGCCGTGGTTTCACCGTCAGGAAGGTAAGAATATCACCCGTAAGACCCTGGAAGTGCTGAAAGCCTACGGCTACCAGACTAAAGATTCCGGGGTATTTCTTCAGTGTTTCGATCCGAATGAATTAAAGCGCATCAAAAATGAACTGATGCCGGAAATGAAGATGGATCTGATGCTGATACAGCTGATAGCTTACACCGACTGGCAGGAAACATTTGAACAGAATGCGGAAGGCAAATGGGTCAACTATAACTATGACTGGATGATGGCTCCCGGTGCGATGAGTAAAATCGCAGCATATGCTGATGGCATCGGGCCTGATTATCATATGCTTATCAGCAAAGAGTCCGGACCGGGTCACATCATTCTGACGCCGATGGCGGAAGAGGCACACGCCTCACAGCTGATGATCCATCCGTTTACTGTCCGCACGGATGCCCTGCCGCCGTATGCGGAGAACACTGAACAGCTATTTGATGCTATTTATATTCAGGCCGGAGCGAAAGGGTTATTTACTGATTTTCCGGACAAAGGCGTACAGTTTCTGCAAAAACATAAACTGCATCAGTGATCACTCCGCTGCGGAACAAAACAGCAACGGGCACTACAGTGCCCGTTTTCTTATGTCAGAAACCTGACTCAGGATGCCATCGGCTGCTCATTCTGCAACCGGTGAGCCAGCGGCAGCCAGCACAGCACCATAATCACGGAGACCGCCAGCATCAGCAGGCCGACACTGCCCTGCCCACCCTGCGGCATCAGTGCCGAAATCCAGGTAGCGATACCGGAGCCCACATTCTGTAACCCGCCCACCAGCACACCGGCAGCCCCCGCCAGATACGGGAACGGCTCCATTGCCGCTGTGGTTGCCAGCGGGAACAGCATCCCCGCCCCGAAGAAAAACAGCGCAGCAGGGATCAGTAATGTCCAGACATTCATCACACCCATCAGCCCGGGTATCCACATCAGTGCACCAGCGATCAGACAGCAAATCACGGCACACCACACCAGAAAGCTGAAGGATTTGCTGTCCCGTCCGGCAAACCAGGCACCGAAAAATGCCGCCGGAATCGGCAGAATAAACAGGATACTCACCGCCATACTACCCAGCCCAGGCCGTCACGCATCAGTACACCGCTGGATGCCTCAAACACAGCCACACCAGCCAGGCCTCGCCAGATACGGCACAAATGTCCGGTTGGTCAGCAGCAGACGGAAAGAGGCCCACATTTTTGGTCTCTCTTTCATCTGCGGACGGGTTTCCGGCAGTTTATGCCACATGTTGTAACCCACCGCCAGGCTGAGCAGAAGGAGAAATGCATAACAGGCACGCCAGCCGAAGAAAAATGCCAGAGCACCACCGGGCATCGGAGCTATCAGCGGGCTGACCAGAATCCCCATATTCAGCAGGCTGTTAGCATAACGCAGGGAAATCCCGGTGTATAAGTCACGCGGCATGGTCCGCGCCATCACCCCGGCCACACCGGTGCCCAGCCCCTGTAATCCGCTGGCGATCACCAGCATGGTCAGGTTCGGCGAAAACAGCGCGGCGGTCGTGGAGAGTACATAGATAAATAATCCGGTGAGGATCACCGGACGGCGGCCGATTTTATCTGAAATCGGCCCGTAAATAAGCTGGGATGCGCCATAAGTAAATAAATATGCCGCCATCACGCTCTGCACGGCACCCGCAGGTTCGCCGAAGTCCAGCGCAATCTCGGTTATTACCGGTACATACACCGTCTGCGTCATTTGCCCGACAGCAATCAGCGCAATCAGCATTACCAGCAGATGAAAGTTTTCCAGTTTTTTCATTTTTATTGTCAGTCTTTACATTGTCACTGGGAGGGCACAGCACAATTCCGGCAGAATTAATCACGGCCGGAATCAGTCATACTTGCGATACCGTATAAAATAGCAAATTAAAAAAATTTTGGGAGATAGTTCACACATTTATTTTTGTTACCGGACGACCATTTTTATGCTGTTTCCGGCAACTAAACTGTACACTTCATCCTGATTTATCGTATTCATGCGACAGTATCCTCTGACGCATTTAATCGATACATTTTTCCCCGTTGGCTTATTACACTGGTTTACATATTAATAACGACGACCCTGCGACTGACGGAGGTTATGCATGTCAAACTGGATCACAGGACGTGTCACACGTGTCACACATTGGACTGACACTTTATTCAGCCTGCATGTTCAGACACCTGTCCGCCCGTTTACGGCAGGACAATTTGCCAAACTCGGTCTGAAAATCGGCGATGAACGCATACAGCGCGCTTATTCTTATGTTAATGCACCGGACAATGATGACCTTGAATTTTACCTGGTCACTGTCGGCGACGGTAAACTCAGCCCGCGTCTGGCAGCACTGACCTCGGGAGATGAACTTCTCATCACCGATGAAGCATCCGGATTTTTTGTGCTTGATGAAGTACCGGACTGCGATACCCTCTGGATGCTCTCCACCGGCACCGCTATCGGCCCGTTTTTATCCATTCTGCAATACGGCAGGGATCTTGAGCGGTTCCGTCATATTGTGCTGGTACATGCTGCGCGTTACGCCGCCGACCTGAGCTATCTGCCGCTGATGCAGGAATTACAGAAAAAAACCGGGAGTGACAAACTGCGGATTGTGACTGTCGTCAGCCGGGAACTTGCGGAAGGTTCACTGCATGGCAGGGTTCCGGCGCTGATCCGTTCCGGTGAACTGGAAGCGGCAGCCGGATTGCCGCTGACCGCCGCAAACAGCCATGTGATGCTGTGCGGCAACCCGGAGATGGTGAAAGATACACAAAATCTGCTGAAAACAGAGCGGGAGATGCGCAAACACCTGCGCCGCAAGCCCGGTCATATCACCAGCGAGCAATACTGGTGAGCCTGTGACAGCGGGTTCACCCGCTGTCTCTGCTTCAGAAGCTGTCGAGTTTATCCACCGGCTGTGTGCTCTCCCCGAAACGGTTACCCTCATCAAGGCTTTTGAACACGCCGCAGTCGAGCACCATCATCATCACGATAAAAATCGGCAGAAATCGCCCCAGCCCCCACTGCCAGAAATCACCGGCAAGGCTCCAGTCCGGTGTGGTGAGTGCCCACGCCATCACCAGCATTAATGCCCAGCCGCCGCGCTTGTTGCGGTCATGCAGACGTTTGGTGAAAATCGCCGCTGCGGGATACATCACCACCAGCACCGGTACCATTATCACTTCAACAGGTAACTGAAACAGCCCCTGCAATGACATCAGGAGAAACAGCACTGCGCCGCACACACCGATCCCCGCCCAGAATGCTTTGCGGCCGATCCGCCCGTGAAACGAAAACGCCCATTGTTGTAGTGTCATTTCTCTTTCCTAATCGTGTACACTGGTTATATTGCAGACGAACCACAGGGAGTCGCTATGAACGCAGTCAAAAAAACCGCACTGGCCGCCCTGACAGCAGGATGCACGCTGCTGCCCGCTATACCGGCTGCGGCAGGTGAGGCGGTGTTACTTCCCATCCCCTGCTCGCCGGAAACTCTCTGGCTTCAGACGGATGCACCGACCTTCGGCATCACTATCCCCGTTATGCGCGAACAGTTTAACCGCAACAACCCGTCGCTGCCATTACGGGAATACAAAGTCGTGGCCTCAAACGACATTACCGCCAGCTACCTGCGGGCGGCAACCCGCATCAACCCTTATATTTACTCCTCTGCGGTTCTTGAACGCGACAGCGAAAAAATCAAAAGCCTCCAGCTGACACTGCTGCCGGGCGCTGACAGTGCTGCGGAAAAAACCAATCGCGCCCTGATGCTGGCCTATATTAAGGCACTGATTATTCAGTTCGAACCGACACTCAACGAAAGCAATATTGATTCTGCACTGAGCGGGGCACTGGCGACGGATTTCAAAACCGGCACTTACGCCTCTCAATTCGGTGCATTACGCTATCTTCTCGTAGTTGATGAGATAAATGGGGTAACTTTCGCTATTGAACCGATTAAGCTTTCGCTATCTAATAGTGAGATGGCACAGTAAACAGTGGCCGAAAAGCAAAGCTATTTCGCGCCGGTTTCACTATACTGTCTCTCTGTTTGCCTGTTCGCCGCTCTGCGCGGACAATGGTAATAAAGCTTAAGTCATTTAACTCATTCCGGCAGGAGGAAATACAATGCGACATCCCTTAGTTATGGGTAACTGGAAGCTGAACGGCAGCAGTAAAATGGTTCATGAGCTGATCACCGCTCTGCGTCATGAAATCGGCAATGTCACCGGGTGTGACGTTGCGATCGCACCACCGGCAATTTATCTTTCTCAGGCCAAACAGGTCCTGGCAGGCTCCTCCATTATGCTGGGTGCCCAGGATACCGGTCTGAATCTTTCCGGTGCCTTCACCGGCGAAACCTCTCCTGAGATGCTGAAAGATATCGGCGCACACTACATCATTATCGGCCACTCCGAGCGCCGCACCTATCATGGTGAAAGTGATGAATTAGTGGCAGAGAAATTCGCTGTCCTGAAAAAACTGGGTCTGACCCCGGTACTGTGCATCGGTGAATCCGAAGCAGAAAATGAAGCGGGTAAAACCGAAGAAGTCTGCGCGTGTCAGATTGATGCTGTTCTGAATACTCAGGGTGCAGACGCCTTCATCGGTGCAGTCATTGCCTATGAGCCAATCTGGGCTATCGGCACCGGCAAATCCGCCACTCCTGCACAGGCTCAGGCGGTACATAAATTTATCCGCAGCCATATCGCGAAGAAAGATGCGAAAGGGGCAGAGCAGGTCATTATCCAGTACGGCGGTTCTGTAAATGATAAAAACGCCGCAGAGCTGTTCACCCAGCCGGATATCGACGGCGCATTAGTCGGTGGCGCATCACTGAAGGCAGATGCGTTCGGCGTGATCGTCAAAGCCGCCGCGGCAGCAAAAGCCGCAAAATAATTTCCGGCCTCCGGAAAGCAAAAAGCGGCGAAATCGCCGCTTTTTTTGTGTCTGTATGAAGGATGACGAGGATTTTTAATAGAGTTTCTTCGCGGTCTCGTACCAGTCTTTCTTAAACACCCGCTTCATATTCATTACTGCATCAATAATATCGTGGTGAACCAGTTTTTCATTCTGGATCCCGACACAACGGCCGCCGTAACCTTCCAGTAATAACTGAATAGAATAAGCGCCCATACGGGATGCAAGGATGCGGTCATACGCTACCGGCGAGCCGCCGCGCTGAATATGTCCCAGCACCGTTGCGCGGGTTTCGTGATGTGTTGTCGCTTCAATCTGCCGCGCCAGTTCATACACATCGGTGACATGCTCGGTGATCGCCACAATCGCATGACGTTTACCTTTATCAATCCCGGCTTTGATTTCTGCAATCAGTTCATCACTGCTGTATTCCACTTCATTCGGCGGCAGAACAATAAATTCACAGCCCCCGGCAATAGCAGCGGACAGTGTCAGATCACCGCAATAGCGCCCCATCACTTCCACAATAGAGATACGTTTATGGGATGTGGAGGTATCACGCAGACGGTCAATCGCTTCAACCACGGTTTCCAGCGCGGTAAAATAACCGATGGTGTAGTCGGTTCCCGCCACGTCATTATCGATAGTACCCGGCAGGCCGATGCACGGGAAGCCCGCTTCTGTCAGCTTTTTGGCACCGAGATAGGAACCATCCCCGCCGATAACCACCAGCGCATCGATACCATTTTTGCGCATATTTGCAATCGCGGTTTCCCGCACTTTGTCATCACGAAATTCAGGGAAACGTGCCGACCCGAGGAACGTACCGCCGCGGTTGATCACATCTGAGACACTGAAGCGGTCGAGCTGTTTCATCCGGTTTTCATACAGCCCGAGATAGCCGTCATAAATCCCGATAACTTCCAGCCCTTCTGACAGCGCAGCACGGACAACACCGCGGATTGCGGCATTCATGCCCGGCGCATCACCGCCGCTTGTCAGCACACCGATTCGTTTGATCTTCTTGCTCATGATGACCTCTGATTTGCAGATGTAATATGTGTAAATCTGAAAAACCTGAGCGGCATGTTATCACGCTTCCCCGGTCAGGCTTCGGGAATTCACTGCTGTAACGTATTGCTGAATTGATTCACCTAATCCTATAGTAAGATAAGGTTCCGCCGGATGCACCTACCTTTTGCGGATTTTTTTGTCATTTTGAGACCCCGGGAAGACAGATGCGCCATGATCGGAATATTACTCAGCATACCCGTTAAGGATACCCGAAAAACAAAAAATAATTAGCGTATCTGAAACATTTTTTTCACAAATAATGCGTTACAGGACAATCAGGTATAAAAAACGGGATCTGAAATAAAAATCATATACAAGGGGAAATATATATCCGGATTTACCACACATTGTGTAATTAACAAAAACAAACCGTAACTAATTATTTCTTATTTCACACTATGACATGAATAACGCAATAGAAATTTATATAATATTTTTTTGAAATTATTGAATATTACTTATAGCTGATTTTAAAAAAAGAATATCCGCAATATCCTGACACACTAAATTAATATTTATTATATTACCGTGATTACTCATCTCGCGGGTTTGTTTATTACCCGTGCGAAATCAAGTATGGAATTTAAATAACAAAATAAACTCAAAAACAGACTATAACAGGATTTTACTCCAACTAAAGAAACAAAAAAACCATCAGATTACCTTCATTCATAATGTGTATTAAGATTCATTACCATCAAAGATGATTAAAAAAACCACTTAAATATGCATTCTCACCCCCATTGATTAAACAAATCTTAAATAAGATACTTGTCTCATAAATAAATATTACATCTTGAGAATTTACCATTTCAGCCTGACGAAATGGCTTTCGTTATATTTACCGACACCAGGGAATAACTAATGAAAACAAAAAAGAAAATATTACACTCCGCTATTCTGTCTGTTATTTTCACCGCAGCGCCTTCATTGGTTATGGCTGAAACATTCTGTGGTGACAGAGGCTATGTCGCTTACGGCGGGGGTATCGCGAAAGATTTGACACTGCTGAGCGGCAGTAAACTCAGTGTACTCGGCCTGTTTGAGGATTCTCAGGTTCAGGGCGGTGCTGAAGTCTGGATTGATAAAACGACACATATTGCCTGGGACGGCTATCACACCGGTTTTCCGGCCACCGGCAGCCGTATTGATATTCAGAGCGGCGGCTTAATCCGTGTTCTGGACGGCGGAACATTAAAAGATTCCGTACTCAACGGCGGCACTGTCTATGTCAGTAATACCGGTAAAGCCGATGATCCGGGCCAGTCTGTAAATAATATCGTCAACAGCGGCGGGAAATTATTTATTTACCTGGGCGGGGAATCGACCGGTACTCAGGTTAATAACGGCGGTTATGAATATGTTCAGCAGGACGGAAAATCCCTGAATACGGTCGTGAATAACGGCGGTGCCCAGATGCTGAAATCCGGCGGATTTGCGGACAGCACCATTATTAATGACGGCGGATTACAGCAACTGCACGGTAAAGGTTTTGCGGATAATACCCTCGTGAACGCCGGAGCACGGCAATATGTTGTCGATGATTCCAAAGCAACCAATACAACCGTTGACGGTGGCCAGCAATATATTTTCCGTCAAAACGCAGCAGCCGCTGCCGGTATTGCGGAATTTAACCAAATAAAAAATGGCGGAGCCCAGATTATTAAAGGCGGCGGACAAGCCATTAATAACGAATTATATGACACCGCCGTGCAAAGTATTTACGGCAGCTCCTCCGCCACTGACACCACACTGAATGATCGCGCCAAAAGCTGGCTGGCGGCAGGGGCTCAGCTCCTCGGCGTCACCACGGTTAATCAGCAGTCTCAGGTGCAGCACACCACCGGCGCGGAAGACAGACTGGCTGCGGATGCCGGGGCTTATGCGGAAAATGTCATCTTATCCGGCCCGGACAGCTCCCTGCTGGTGATCACCGGTGATACCGGGAATGCCGCATTTGCCGGTTCACTCAGCGGACAGGGGCAGGTGCGGTTTGGGCACGATTGACGGTACACAGTACCGCTTTGCCGGTTCATACTATGACGATGCCACCGGTGAAACAACCGCGTATGAGATCCAGACACGCGGGCGTTTTAACGAACTTGACCAAGGCACCGCCAAGGCCGGGGACAACACCCAGCATAAATACACGCTGAAAAATACCTACATCAAAATTACTGCTGATGGTGAGGACATTTTCGAGCTGGATTTAATCAACATGAAATGGATCGTTAACGGCGTTGATCGCCTGGCAGAGCACCGCGCCAATATTGGCCATTAATTCTACCCGCAGCGTCACGCCGTGGCGCTGATTACAACACTTATTCACAGGAACCATCGCTATGTCTATTGTTACTTTTAACAGCCCTGTCACCCTGAAAAACGGCACTGAAATTACCGAAGTGACTATTACTGATTCTATGCGTCAGGCTGGCGCTCTGCGCGGCCTGAAATTATGGGAAGTGGCAACCGGTGATGTGAACTCATTAATCACATTGCTGCCGCGAGTTACCCAACCCCGCCTGTCTGAACAGGATATCACAACCATGCCGATTGATTGCTTTGCGCAACTGGCAAACGAGGTGGCGACTTTTTTAGCGCCGAGTGTCCCAGCCGCAGAGACGGACGCACAGGACGATTAATCGCAGAAATACCCGCCATCGATATTGACGACCTTATCGCGGATATCGCGATGGTGTTTCACTGGCCGCCGGTATCTTTCGACACCATGAGTGTGTCAGAGCTGCTGAAATGGCACAGGCTCGCGGCGACCCGCATAGGACAGAATGATGAGTGATCGCAATCTCAATATCCGGGTAGCACTTAACGCCGTCAATAACTTTTCCTCACCGGTGAGAGCCGCACAACGCAGCGCCGCCGGTTTTTCTTCTCAGATAAAAGCCACGCAAAACAGCATCAAAAATCTTGCCGGTCAGGCAGCTACATTTGATCGGTTGTCACAGTCTGTTAAACGCAATAACACGGCTTACGAAGAATCCAAGGCAAAAGTTAAGGCGCTGCGCGACAGCTACCCCGCATTAAATCAACGCACTGAAGAACAAAAACGCGTACTGGAACAGGCACGGCAGGCGCGTGACCGCCTTGGCCGTTCTCTCGACAGTGAAAAGCAAAAACTACAGACAGCAGCAGCACAGCTGTACCGGCACGGCATATCTGTCCGGAACAGCGATAATGCCACCGCACAAATAACCCGGCGCACCGAAGCCTATAACCGGCAGCTTGAGGCGCAACGGCAACAGTTGGCAGCCGTCACCCGGGCGCAATCTCAATACCAAAAAGCCAAAGAGACACGCGGCAAGCTGGCAATGGGTGGCGCGGCTGCAATGGCGGCCGGTGGCGGAATGCTCTATGGCATGAGCAAAATCATAGCCCCCGGTCGTGAATTTGATTTCAGAATGTCCAATGTTCAGGCTCTGACGAAACTGGATAAAGACAGCCCTCAGTTTCAGGCATTGCGCGATCAGGCTAAAGAACTCGGTGCAAATACTGCATTTACTGCTGCTGATGCTGCATCGGGACAAAAATTTCTCGCAATGGCCGGCTTCACGCCCGATGCAATAAAACAGGCGCTGCCTGGTGTTCTGAATATGGCACTGGCTGGTGCAATGGCGGATAACGGGATCCGCGGCTCAATGGCGGGTACGTCACTGCGTGCCGGTCTTTCACGCCTTGTCGCGCCTGTCGGCAAAGGTCAAAAAGCAATGGAAGCGCTCGGTGTATCAATCAAAGATGCAAACGGGCAACTGCGGTCTGCCGATGAAATATTAAAGGATGTCGGAATAAGACTGCGGAAATATGACCAGGCAAGCCAGATCAAACTGAAAAAAGATATTTTCGGTGAAGAAGCTATGGTCGGTATGGGGGCGGTCATTGATGCCACCTTAAACGGCAAATACGACAAACTTAAAAAGTTAAATGACGAAGCCCGTGGGCGTGCAAAAGCGATTGCCGATACAAACATGGATAACCTCGACGGGGATATCCTTGGCCTAACATCCGCTTGGCAGGGGTTCGGGATTGAACTCAAAGAGAAAATAGATCCAATCCTGCGCAGCATTACCCAAACCATAACCGGCGTTATCCGAAGTATTACCGCATGGATGAACGCACATCCGCAACTGACAAAAGCACTCGGTGTTGCAGTGATCGCCATTGGTGCAATCACAGCTGCTATTGGTGCCTTAGCACTTGTCGCCGCTGCTGTTATTGTTCCAATCGCCGCGTTACGGCTTGGCCTGTTTATGCTTGGCTCTGGTGGCATAGGAGCATTAATTCCCCAGATGGGCTTTCTCTCCACAATGCTGTCCGGTTTGATGCCTAAATTACGGGCAATCGGAACCGGCATCGGTAGCTGGAGCGGGATATTTACCAGTATCGGCGGCTCAATTGTTAATTTTGGACGTAATGCTTTCGGCCTGATAATAAGCAATGCAATCAGAGCCGGTGCCGCAATGAAATTTGCGTTTACCAATCCGATGGCATCACTGGCAATACTTGGTAATGGCGTTAAAAATTTAGCACTGTCTGGTTTCAGTGGTCTGGCTAATGCTGCCCGGATGACATTTTCAGCCGTTGGCGGCGGACTATCTATGTTATTAAGCCCTGTAAGTATTCTGGTTATCGCTATAGTTGGCGCGGCTATTGCTATTTACAAATACTGGGATCATATCAGGGCTTTTTTTGGCGGTTTCTTTGAGGGGTTAATGACCGGACTTGCCCCCATTGGTCAGGCCTTCAGCGCAGTATTTGGTGGTCTGGCTCCTGTTTTTGATGGCATCTGGACTGCTATCAAAAAAATGTGGGATTGGCTGACAGAATTATTTACCCCGATCAAAGCCTCTGACGAGGCACTGCAAGCCTGTACAGAAGCAGGGAAAATATTTGGTGAAGTCGTCGGAATTGCTATCCGCACCCTGCTTTATCCAATAGAGCTTGTCGCCAAAGGAATAGGATCTATTCTGGAACTACTTGGCATGGCTCCTACTGCTGCCGAAGATGCTGTTAATAAAATCAACAAAATGAAGCCTGTTGAACTGTCAGCAGCAGATGCAGCGAAGCTTAAAGGCCAGGGCGAAAAAGTCATGAGCCTGTTTACACCAAAGTGGAAACTCCCGAAAGGTGCCAGTGACTTTATCGACGGCGCGGGCAAAAAGGTTTCAGACGTTGCCGGGAAAGCAAAGGAGAAATTAACCGGCGCGTGGGACGAAGCCATCAAAGAGGCGGAGAAAAAGAACAAACAGAAGGAAGCAACTGATGCGGCTTACGGTTCACAGGTCTATGACCCGACAGCGAAGAAAGACAAGGACGGTTCAGGCTTCAGCAGTCCGGCAGATAACGCAGCGAAAGACCCGAATAAACTCGGTGAAATCGTCTTTAAAAACTTCCCGGCGATTAAAGCGGTTGACGGACTGTATCAGGATCCGTCTGTGCGCTCTCCGTCAGCTTTTAAGCGCGTGTCGGCACCGGATGTTATTGCCTCTGATATTACTCCGGCAAAAATGGAAATGCAGCGCCCCGCTGCACGGCAGGACATCAAGCAGGAAGGAGATAAAATTGAGCTACATTTTCACGGCGTGGATATGGCAAACGCGAAAAGTATCGCGGCACTGGTACGGCAGGAACTGGAAAAACTGAAGCGCACTCAGGACAGTCGCCTCCGGTCACAACTCACAGATATAGGGTAACCGCTATGATGATGATTTACGGTATGTTTGTTTTTATGCTGGAAACCATACCTTACCAGAACTTACAGCGATCAATGAGCTGGCGCTATGCCAAAAATGACCGTGTCGGCCGTTCCGCGAGCTGGCAGTATATCGGGGCGGGTGAGGATAAGATCACCCTGAACGGCGTGCTGCTGCCGGAAGTAACCGGCGGTGATATCTCGCTGGAACTTCTGCGCACTGCCGCCTATCGCGGACGGCCTTACCCGCTGATTGAGGGTACCGGCATGATTTACGGTATGTACATCATGGACGGCCTGAACGAGGGGCGCGCTGAGTTCTTTTCAGACGGCAAAGCCAAACGGATAGAGTTCAGTATTTCCCTTGTGAAAGCCAGCGAGGATCTGCGCGAACGGCTAGCCGATCTGGAGTTCAGCGATTTGATGGATATATTGCCGGGGTCGTTATAAAAATAGTAATGGGTGAAATTATTTTCACCCTTTTTTTTATTATCCCTTCTGCCCTTCTGCCCTTCTGCCCTTCTGCCCTTCTGCCCTTCTGCCCTTCTGCCCTTCTGCCCTTCTGCCCTTCAGCCGGAAAATACCGGTAAACAGTCGATACCCCCACACCATAAATAATTGCCAGCTGCTGCCGGGAGTATCCTTTATCCAGCAGCCGGCCGATTTGCTCCCGGTCATTCTGTGTCAGTACCGCCGGTCTTCCGCCGATTCTGCCCTGTGCTCTCGCTGCGGCCAATCCTGCCAGCGTACGCTCCACTATCAACTCGCGTTCCATTTCTGCTGGTGCCGACATGACGTGAAAGAAAAAACGTCCCATAGCGGTACTGGTGTCGATACTGTCCGTCAGTGATCGGAAATGTGCGCCGCGTTCGTGCAGATCAGATATCAGGGCTATCAGGTTTTTGACACTGCGCCCGAGCTTGTCCAGTTTCCACACTGCCAGTGTATCGCCCGGCTGAATGGCCTTTAATGCCCGTTTCAGTCCTGGTCTGACGGCGGTTTTACCGCTCATTTTGTCCTCAAAAATCTGGTCGCAATTTATGCTGATGAGCGCGTTTCGCTGTAAATCGCTGTTTTGGTCAGTTGTTGATACACGGATATAGCCGATGACCGCCATTGTTTTCCCTCATGTTTACTGTAATGACGGGATTATTACGAATTTATCCGGTTATGGCTGCATTCCCGGAAACCTTGGTTTACCGGAAAAGTATCAGCCGAAGGGAGACTATCAGCAAGCCGGTGATTATGCATTGCAAAGTGAGGTGAATAAAAAACGGGACAAAACGGACGTCGTTTTTAAATTATTCGCGTACCAGCCGTATGAAACAGAACTTAATTCAGTCTGGTTTTTTACAAATGATGGCGACGGTGCCTGGCGACAGGGGTTAGCCAGAAATAAAGATGGCGTAGCCGGATATAGCAACGTTCGCTCAGATCATTCCGGAGATATTGCGCATACCAACGAGCTACTTGGATTCGGCCAGCACTGGCAAAACGTAGCCCCACAGCGCCAGCAGGGAGTTGTTTACCATAACACAACAGGAAAGCCTATTGTTGTGTGTATTGGTAATCTGTATCAAAAAGTTCCACAGGGTGAGTATGCGGGATTCGGTTTTTATGTTGATGATGTCAGGGTTGCTTCTTATGGGGGAAACTCTGTCTACTGGGTGGATAACTTGTCCGTTATAGTACCGTCCGGCAGTTCTTATACCCTCGCAGCAGACAATGGAAAAATAGGATTTAATGACTGGGCGGAGTTACGCGGATGAACTACTACAAAGATAAATCAGGCATTGTTTATGCCTACGACGATGAACAAATGGCTGTCATTGACAGAATAAATGCGCCTGATTTCGACAGCGAAAAAGAGCAGGTTCCAGATATTTTCTTTGAGATTGACGAGAAAATTAAAGGTATGCAAAAAATGACAGCGAAAGAAGTTGATGCGCATATCAATCCGCCAGTGACCAAAGAACAGCATATACAGCAGGCCGAAACCAAAAAGCAGGCGTTGATTGCTGAGGCTAACCAAAAAACGCAGATGTGGCAGACCCAGCTTATTCTGGGAATCATCACGGAAGAAGATAAAGCCAGCCTCAAAGAATGGATGCTGCACGTGCAGGAAGTGCAGGCGGTAGATCCATCCCTCGGGGCTGATGTTGTATGGCCTACACCACCGGCTTCACCGGCCAGATAATATCCGGGGCGGTGGATGCGTCCACTGCCTCCAGTTCGTCCAGATAATCCAGCCAGGTGTTTAACAGCGCCTTTTCATCATCTGTGATGCGGCCAAGTGCCAGTTTTGCCCGCAGCATTTCTGTTTCGGTGTTGACCTCAGCAATGAGTGCCTGTTTTTGTGATTCAGCGATAGCGACATACTGTTCATGCGACAGC
>NZ_NRQY01000001.1:2760244-2907536 GCF_003996855.1 Morganella morganii
ATGTCCCGATGGGCTGAAACTTTTCCGGTAAACCAAGGTTTTCGATAAACTTCGGTTTATTCGGAATGTCTGCGCCGTTCTGGTCTTTGGCAAGTTTGCTGTTTACTTCTGTTTTTGTGGCATAGTCGCCGGTTGGCTGCTTACCTGACAGGCCGTTATTTAATTCTGTCCTGGTTGCGTAGTCTCCTGTCGGCTGTTTACCCGATAACCCTGAACTTAACTCAGTTTTAGTGGCGTAAATTTTTGCGGATTTAGCCTCTGATTCCTGAATTGCGGTATCAATACTTTTTGTCACATACTCCCGCGTTGCCAGCACCACAGACGGATCAACTTTCAGGGTGATAGCCTGTGTGCTGCTGACCATCAGCACCATCTGAATAACCTGCGTCCGGCCTGACCCCTCCTGTAAATTCGGCTTGTAGGTTTCCGGGGCGTTACCAACCGCGATCAGGCCGCCGTTATCATCAAACAGGCCGATTTCACGGATGAACCAACCGCCCTCATTTTCAGGGATCACCTGTTCGGCAATGATGAAATTCGGGTTTTTCTCGTCAATAGATACCTGATTGACTGCCGCCCGGCGGGTTTCGCGGACTAATTTTGTCTGCGCCGGATCAGGAACCGGCAGTGTGCCGCCGCCGTCACCGACCGCCATTGCGGAGATATTCATCTGCGTACCCAGCGCGACAGCGTTCGCCAGCTGTGCCGCGCCGTAGTTCGTCAGGATAGCGAAATACTTTGCTGTCATGGGTTTACTCTCACTTTATCAATGGTTATCAGCGCGGCACCAAAATAGTCCGCGCTTTCCACCCAGACGGTTTCCGGGATATACGGATAAACAGTCAGCGTGTCGCCGGTGTTGGTGGCGGCACCGCAGTAAAAATGTCCGGATGTGCTCAGGTTGATAGACAAACCCAGCAGGTGACGACTGAGGGGCTTCGCATCAAATATCAGGCGTTCCAGTTCGTAATAGGTTTCTTCAGTGATGCCACTTTCCGATACGCCGACCGTCAGGCGGAATGTCCCGTTCCGGTCGCCGGTTTTCCACCACTCCGTGATGCGGATCAGATAGCCCAACGGCTCCACGACACGCCGCAGCGCACCGATGGTGCCCTTATGTTTGTGAACGAACATTGACGCCTTGATAACATCCCGCTTTGTCCGCTCCGGCCAGTCGGCATCCCAGCGGTCAACCGACCACGCCCACGCCAGATACGGCAGCAGATGCAGCGGACAGGTATCCGGATTGACCAGGGTTTTTAGCGGTACCGGCACGCGCTGTATTTCTGCACATGCCTGAGCAGCGGCAAGTTCCAGCGGGCTGGAGCCGGTCGGCAGCAGGCGGCTACTCATCAGATCCCCCGACCGTGATTGTCACATCGGTACAAAATGACGCCTGTGTATTGCTGATCACGATGTCTTTTGCCGGGCTTTTCAGTTCAACGCGTTGAACCCCCTCAACATGCAGGGCGGCGTAAATGGCCGACAGCCGGATATCACGCCCGATACGGTGCTGCTCTTTCACATACCGCGCTATCCGTTCCCGTGCGGCGACTTCTATCGGTTCGGATTCCGGTGTCGGGAACAGATAAAGCACCGCATCAATGGTGTAATTGATTATCTCAACGGATTTCACAGTCACGCGGTCAGCCACCGGGCGCACATTCTCATCATTCAGCGCCTTATCAACTAGGGTCAGCAGTTCCGCCGGTGCCGTGCCGTCACCCTCGCGTGACAACACGCTGACGGTCACACAGGCAGGTTCCGGACTGATTGCCGAGGCATCCGCGACCAGTCCGGATGCGCTGCGTGCATGAAAAACATAAGCACCTACGGGCCCGGCAACACTCATTCCTTCAAACGCCTGCGGAATACGCATCCGGAAATCAGCATCGGATTCATAAACGGCCGGCAGTGGCGGGGTCGTCAGCCGCCTGAATGACCAGCTGGGGAACGTTGTTGTTCGCGCCCAGCTGATCCAAATCCGCCCCGTAGGCATAGGCCACCATACAGGCGCGGGCGGCTTCATTAACGTGCTGGCGCAGCAGCATTTCCCGGTAGGCACTTTCCTGTAACAGTTTGGTCAGCGGTTCGGATTCCAGTTGCAGCACACGGGTGACCGGCACCCGCAGTTCTTCCGGCAGGGATTCCAGCAAGGCAGCTTTGCGCTCAGTGAAAATCTGTTCGAAATCTAACGTTTCGATCACGTCCGGCGGCGGTAACTGGCTGATGTCGATGGTTGGCATGATTACCCCCGGGGAATTTCTGCCGTAAACGGCTGGTTATCGGTTTTTGTACCCTGAAAATACAGGGTCGGTACGTTGTTTTCGTCCGGTTTTACTTCAATGCGTTGCAGGCTGATACGCGGCTCCCAGCGCATTAACGCCATATAACAGGCGCTCATGACTTTCAGGCGCGTTGCCTTGTTATCCGGTTCATCAATCAGCTCTGACAGTAATGAACCGTATTCACGGCGCATCACGCGGGAACCGATCGGCGTGTGCAGAATGTCGTACATGCTCTGCGTAATATGCGCATCGTCACTGATGGCCATACCCGTTTTTTTATCAAAGCCGCTGTATGTCATTTTATTCCGTCCGTCCAACTGCCGCCGCGTTCTACGCCGCCGTGATTATGGTCGTCAATCACGACACCGTTTGATGAAAACTTACCGCCCTTATGAGTGATATTTCCGGTCATTTCACCGCCTTTTTCCACATTCAGGGTTGCGCACGTCAGGTTGTTTGAGCACACCACTTTCGGGGTATTAAAATTAATCTGCGTGCTGGCCGTCACTGTCACTTCCGGGGCGGTTGCATCAATTTTTTGCGCTGCGTTCACCCTGGCTTTCTGAATGCCGGTCACCGTTAATTCACCGGTTTCCGGCTCGTATTCGATAACGGCACCGTCACTGAATGTTTTGTGCATGGCCTGCGCACTGTGGCTCGGTGCCCCGTTTGCATCGCTGTACAGCGAGCACAGCACAAATGCCGTGGTTAATTCACCATTCACAGCACCGATCATGACCTGCTCACCGGCAACCGGTGCCCACCATGACCGCCCCGCTCCGGCACGGTCAGCACCCCAGCGGATCCAGTCGGTGAGAATGTCCCCGGTTCTGACCCGGCAGACCATCTTTTCAGTGTCCACCTCTTCAACCACGCCCACGCGTAACAGGTTGGAAATAAGGCGTTCCAGTTCGTTCAGTGTCATCGTGAGTTCACCAAATCCTGATAAATAAGCTCCAGCAGCCCGGCGCGTTCGTACTGCGACAAGCCGAGTAATTCGCGTTTTGGGTACTGTGTCCGCGCCAGCTCGTTAACGGCACCGGTGAGGCCGTACTGATGCTGCCGGGCAATTGCGGTGGCTTTACCCTGAAACCCGACAACGGCGGCATCCGGAAAAGCCTGCGCCCGTAAAAACCGGGCAGTGCGCAGCCGCTTAAACATCGGATCCCCGCGCTTTGTGCTGCGGCGTGTTTCTGACAGGTCGATGGACAGAAAGCGTTCAATATCTTTTCGCATGAATGACCGTACCGCGCCGCGCTCTTCGTCATAGCCGGTAATCATCCGACCGTTGCGCCCTTTGGTGTTACGCCAGCCCCGCAGGCGGCGGACTTCGCCCTTATACAGAAATTCAACGCCCCGCTTTGACCGCAGCACCTGTGTTTTTCGTGCCTGGTAAGGTGAGCCGTCCGCATTTTGCTGACTGCGGATCCGTTTTTGCTGGTCTGCCCGGATAGCTTTTGCCAGTTTTGCCGACAACCGGCGGCGGTATGCCGGGCTTGTCGTTGACAGCAGCCGCGATAACTCGGCATCCAACTGTGAAAACAACGTGGTTTCGTTACTCATGCTGCCACCTTGCGGGGGTTAAAATCCGGTTCCGGCAGGTGTGTAACGATATCTTCACCGTCTGTTTCCTCAACAATCACACGCTCTGTCACCGGCATAACAAACAAAATATCAGCTGTGTTGTTATCCAGAATATCCGCATCAAAACTGATCCCGCGTTCGCGCTTGTCCGGGTTGAATATCAGTGACGGCTGATGCTTCCGCACCCATTTCAGGATGGTGACTGTCAGATTATCCAGTGAGTTCGGGTAATCCATTGCCAGTACGTTCAGCTCATAGCTGTACAGAAACGAGAGCCCGGGCGTACTGGTTGCGATAATCGACCCCTTTGACGCGTACACTTCCAGTGCTTCGGCGTTCTGCCTGAAATATGGCTCCCGCGCCGTCAGAAAATCCCGCAGTAACTTTGGTTTCAGCATCACTGCCCCCTGTTGTGGTTAATCGCACTGACACAGCGCTTCTCAAGGCTTTTACGGTCAGTACCGCAACTGTCATCTGTCAGCAGACAGACCGATGAGATCAGAAACACGGCCAGAAAAATCAGTGTGCCAATGACATAACAGACTGTTTTCATGGTGATACCCTGCACTGTTTTTCTAACTCCCTGACCCGGGATTGCAGATAATCTAATTTTGCCTGGTCGCTGATGATTCCGGCTCTGATATCGAAAACAGTTCGTTCAGCTTTTTCAGTGAGTCGGATTTCGGTTCCATCGCCCACGCTGCCGCCGCCGGTATTTCTGCCTGCTGACAATTCACAGGTGGCAAGATCGGCACCGGTGAGCCGCAACCGGCGAGCACCATCACGAACGGCATCACGCAGATGATTATTTTCCTCAAGCGCATCTTTCAGTTTTCCTGTGTGTCTGGCGTCCAGTTCTGCGGCTTTACGCTGTGCTGTCCGCATCCGTTCCGCTGCTGCATCACTTTGCTGTTTCGCTGCCAGCGTCAGCGCGTTTAATGTGGTCTGGTGTGTGGTGGTCAGTACGGCGATTTTCCTGTCGTAGTGCCATCTCCCGCCGACAGTCAGCAGTAACAGGCCAACAATGGCATAGGTCGAAAAGCCGCTCTTATTCATCGTCCAGACCCCAGCACGCAAGCGCGGCTTCCTGTTCCCGGCGCAGTACCTGACCGTAACAGCCGTTTTTCTGTCCTTTGGTCTTCCGGCAGTCTTTCCCGCCGTCATAGATCCAGCGCTTTATTTCCTGACAGGCACCGCGTTTATCACCGGCATTCAGTTTTTTATAAAATGTGGAAGTGAAACATTTCCCCGGGCCGATGTTATACGGGCAAAAGCTGGCAATACCGGCGATCTGTGCATCATTCAGCGGCACATGCACATTACGCAGCACCCACTGCACCGCCTTTTCAGCTTCAGCGCGGTTCACTTTGGCGCACTGCTCCGCTGTCAGTGTCATACCGCGCTTTACCGGCTGGCCGTCAATCCGGGTCACGCCCCGGCAGATAGTCCAGATACCACCGCCGTCCTGATACGCGGTCAGCAAATTACCTTCTTTCTCATCCAGAAACTGATCAACAATGGCCGTCGCTCCGGCACCACCCAGCAACAAACCGATCATTACTTTGCTGAATACATTCAGGTTATTCTGTTGCATCACAATTCCTGTTTCGGTGCGGTAATGAAATCTTTTGCGGATTCGCCGCTGACACCCTGCTGTTTCAGTGCCGCCACATAATCCGCCCATATCGCCGTGCGCTGCTGCTGCGAGCGCCGGTTAAGCAGGTAATTCAGCACGCCGAGCGCAATACTGACGGCCAGCCCGATTAAAAAACCCATTTCATACAGCGAAAGCCCTGAGAAAAACGCGCCAATCGTGGCGAAAAAATAGGTGAGTCTGCTGTGTAATTCGTCCATCCCTAATCCCACAATTGAACGGTATCTTTCTGTTTCGGTTCGGTGATATCCGGCATTTCCACCCACTGCCCCGGACGTAAAACGGTTGCCAGACACAGCCCAGGATTCGCATCAAGCACCTGCGTGACTACTCCCTGAGTGCGCCGGTAGTGCCGGTAACAGAGTAAATCCACGGTATCGCCCTGCTGTGCCTGTACTTTCATTACGCCAGCTCCGCCACCATGCGCTGCAGCCCCATCAGGTCACGGACGGCGTTCTGTCCGTCCCGGCGCAGATCATCAATCTGCGTGCTCAGGGCTTCCGCGTGTTTTTCACCTTCGCGGGTTGTGTCGATATCACGATAATTTTCAATCAGATATGACTTTGTGAAGCTGTAAACCGCCTGGCGGTATAAAAATAAATGCCGGGTTTCGTCGTTGACCGGTGTTGACGGCACATCACCCAGCTTTTCCGCTGTCTGTACTGCCTGCCATTCTTTCAGCAGGTCATTGACATACAGGGCGGCACTGGTCGCAGCGTGCTTCAGTCTCGCGGTGGTAACCGTGCCGTTAACCCGCATAGCCCAGCGCAGATCAGACAGTGTGATATCCGGGTAAAACGGGATGGTTGTCACCACTACGCCCTTGTCACTGATATCTGTCGTTTCATCGGTCGGCGCTACGGCCTTGGGTGCGACTAATCCGCTCATGGGATCACCTCGGTAAAAAAACGGCGGTGGACGATGAGGACGCAGTAATTAACCCCGCCTCATCGTGCCGCCGTGGCACACGGGGGTGCATTCGGTTATGACGCGGTTTTTTTCCGCGCCGTTGTTGTTTTTTTAGTGCTGCCCGGCTTTGGTTTTGTGCCGGTATTTTTCGCCGGTTTCTTTTCCGGTTCCGGTGCAGCGTCCTGTTTACTGTCGTCAGCTTTTTTCAGCTCCCGTTGCAGCAGCTCAATATCCCGTTTCACACCGGATTTGCTGTGCAGCAGCAGCGCACGCTGTAACAGCTCAAGCGCCCGGGATTTATCTTCCGGCTGCTTACTCAGCGTGATAACCTGCGTACCGAATGCCGCCGGGGTATCTGTCAGCGCAACACCGGTCAGATAGGCACCTTTTGCCGCGTCATTCGGGCAATCCGGTAAAAATTCGATACTGGAAAAAATCTTCTGACCGCTTTCGTTCAGGGCGATTAATGGTGCGTCTTTGACCGGGTCAATGGTGGCGGAGATTTCCAGCGCCAGTTTTCCTTTTAACGGCCCATCCTGTAACTCAAATGCACGGGCAGAATCGATCATGGAAAAATGACGCCATGTACTGTCAGGTAAAACGCTGGTGATGTGTTCCAGATTGATACGCGCGGCATATAGCTGCGGATTGTAGTTGTCAGCCATCTGCTGAATCTGGTCACGCGTGACAGCAAAGCCGTTTAACGTGCCGCCCTCGGTACAGACGATGACCTGTAGTTTTTTATTGTCTTCTGGCATGGGTTTTCACTCCGGAGATAACGACAATTCTGTGTGTCTGTATCTTCGCAAGTGCTTGTTTCCGGTTCAAAACCTTTGCCTTGTGACATCGATGTGACAAGTGAAACCCGTGGAGGTGTACGCGCGCGATGTGGGAAAGTTGACGCATGATAACTGACTCTCAGCGCGATCCGCGGTCGGAAGCGAAAAGCCTGTACTGGCAGGCGTACAGTATTTCACAGATAGCGTCACACCTCGGTGTGAGCGCCAACACGCTCTATTCGTGGCGCAGACGGGATAAATGGGATGAAACTCACCCTGTTCAGCGCGTCAGTGATGAGATTCATGTCCACATTCTGCGGATCCTCAATAAAAAAGACCTGACCGCGCACGATTTTAAAGTGATGGATTTTCTCGGCCGTCAGATGGCGCGGCTGAACAAAGAAAGCGACAAGCAGGAGAAAGAGAAGAAGCCGAAGACGCCGAAGAACCACTTTACCGAAGAGCAGATCGAACAACTCCGGCAGCTGGCTCTGGAACCGCTGTTTGAACATCAGAAGAAGTGGTTTAAGCAGAAAAACCGCCGTAACCGCATGATTTTAAAATCACGGCAAATCGGCGCGACCTGGTATTTTGCCCGTGAGGCACTGCTGCACGCACTGGAAACCGGCAATAACCAAATATTCCTGTCAGCCAGCCGGGCACAGGCGCATCAGTTCAAAGGTTTCATTATCGCCCTGGCGCGGCTCGTCGACGTGGAACTGAAAGGCGGGGATAAAATTATTTTGTCCACCGGTACAACATTCTTCTTCCTCGGTACCGCAGCTGCAACAGCACAGTCCTACACCGGGGATCTCTATTTTGATGAATTCTTCTGGGTGGCAAATTTTGCAAAATTGCGGCCAGTGGCGGCAGGTATGGCTTCACAGGTCGGATTACGCCGGACTTATTTTTCTACCCCATCATCTGAAGAGCATGAAGCTTATCCGTTCTGGACGGGTGCCGAGTTCAACGAATCCCGACCAGAGTCGAAAAAGGTCAATATTGATACGTCACATAAAGCCCTGAAAAACGGTCGTGAGTGCGGTGATGCTATCTGGCGTCAGGTTGTCACTATCCATGATGCGATTAACAGCGGGTTTGACCTGATATCACTGGCGGAAATCGAAAGCGAAAACACGCCGGACAACTTTGAAAACCGCTATAACTGCCGGTTCGTGAAAGCCGGTGAGCGGGCATTCGACTATAACGCCCTTATTTCCCGTGGTGTTGACGGTTATAACCGTGATGTCTGGCCTGACTGGAAGCCTTACGCAGACAGGCCGCTCGGTAATAAGCCGGTGCGCATCGGTGCCGACCCGACCGGCACCGGCGGCAATGGTGACGGCCTCGGCCTCGCTGTGCTCGCCCCGCCTGCCGTTCCCGGCGGGAAATGGCGGGTCGTCGAGGCTCTGCGCTTCCGTGGCATGGCTTTTGAAAAACAGGCCGAAGAAATCAAAAAACTAACACTGCGCTACAACGTGCAGGGGATCAACATTGATATTACCGGCGGTACCGGCGAGGCTGTGTATGAGCTGGTGAAAAAATTCTACCCGGCAGTACAGGGCATCCGTTATACCCCGCAGGTTAAACGGATGATGGTGCTTAAAGCACAGATGCTTATCCGTAACGGGCGCATTGAATATGATGCCGGGGCATCACAGATACCGTCTTCCTTTATGACCATTAAAAAAGTTATCACGCAGGGCGGCATTGTCACCTATGCGTCAGACCGTACGCGCGGTGTTGATCACGGGGATATTGCCTGGTCTGTTATGAACGTTTTATACGCTGAACCTATCGGCAGCGAATCCGCAGACAGCGGTTCCTGTGTATCGGAGTTTTAACCATGAAAAAAAAGAAAACACTGCCCGTCACCGCTAAAGCAGAACTACCCGCTGACAAGCAGTGTGCTGCATTCACCTTTGATAATCCTGTGCAGGTCACCGGTGCTTATGACCTGCTCGACTGCATGGAGTGCGCGAAAACCGATAAGTGGTATGAAACGCCGTTAGACTTCTACAGCATAGCCCGTGCATTCCGTTCAGCGGTACATCATGAATCACCGCTGCTGTTTAAGCGCAACGTTATCATGAGCTGTTTTATCCCGCATAAATCCCTGTCCTATCAGGAAATGAACGCCTATGTTCTTGATTATCTTGTATTCGGAAACGGGTATTTTGAGCGCCGCCGCAATATGCTCGGCGGGCTGCTGCAACTGAAACGATCACCGGCCAAATACACCCGGCGCGGGATTGACCTGGACACCTATTATTTCGTTCAGACATGGCGGGATGCACATGAATTTAAGCGCGGCGATGTTTTCCACCTGATCAATCCGGATATTAACCAGGAGATTTACGGGCTGCCGGAATATCTGGCCGGGCTGATATCCGCCAAGCTCAATAAATCGGCTACCACATTCCGGGTCAACTACTATGAGAACGGCTCGCACGCCGGGGTGATTGTTTATCTCAATGATGCACTGGCCGACCCGAACGGCGTTGAGGATCTGAAAGGCGCATTGCAGAAATCACGCCGTGACGGGGCTTTCAAGAACCTGTTTGTTTATTCGGCCAACGGAAAAAAGGACGGTATTCAGATCCTGCCGTTCAGCCAGATAGCGGCCAAAGATGAATTTATGAACGTGAAGGATGCCACCCGTGATGATTTGCTTGCTATGCACCGTGTGCCGCCGCAGCTGATGGGTATCGTGCCGACCGGCGCGGGCAGCTTCGGGGATGTGGAAAAGGCCGCGAAAGTTTTTTCTATCAATGAGCTGATGCCAATCATGCAGAGCCTGAAATCCGTAAATGATTGGGTCGGTGAGGAGGTGGTGCGCTTCAATGAGTACGCCCTGCTTGAAGCCCTCGGCGCAAAATAAATAATTACCCCGCATCAGGCGCAGCGTAACCCATCACACGCTGTGCTTACCATCATTGACACCCTGCCATCTGTTTTTACCTGTCACGCTCATACACCCTGTAAAACAGGCGCAGAAATGCGCCTTTTTTATGTGCCGGACACACGGAGAAAGATCGTCACCCTATCCCCCTCAGCGCGCGATTGCTCCCCCGCCTCGCCCGCACACAAAAGATGTGCTTTTTTGTGCAGGTTTTGCCACCGGTGCAACGCGCAGCCCGTCAGGGCTTGCGCGGTATTTTACGTGAACCGGTAATTGTGCAGGAGTGTGCGGATTTGTGCGGTGATTTTTGGCAAGAAAAAACCGCCGTTTCCGGCGGCCTAAACATAGCTTACTTGGTTTTACTCTGATGAGTAATTCTAAAATCAGGATAGCTTCATGGCTTTACGCATTTCTTTTGCAATCGCTTCAATAACCGGAACACAAACACTGTTACCAAACTGTTTATAAGCTTGAACATTAGATACAGGGATTATATATGTATCTGGGTAACCTTGTAGTCGAGCGGCTTCTCTGGGAGTGAGTTTTCTCGGGTTTTTACCGAGCTGGTCAATTAAAATTTCACTACCATCTTTATAATAGCGCGCAGAAATCGTATTCGTATAAGGGGAATCAGCATTAAAAAGGCCAAACCCAAAACCTTTACCGTCCAATTTATTTTGGATTTTACGGCGTTGGTGACCATCCCATAATCGATCCGAAATTGTATACGAATCATCAGGTTCTGACTCTAAAATAGAACCTACCCGAGTATCAGTACCAGTTGGAGCAGGAAAACTAAACTTCACATCATGATCCAAGAAACCAACAATAAATATACGCTCTCTATTTTGTGGGATACCGAAATCTCTGGCTTTTAGTACATCGTAATAAACAACATAGCCCGCATCTTTCAAATGATCCAGAATAACCTGAAGGGTTCGTCCTTTATCATGACCTTTTAACTGCTTTACGTTCTCCAGCAAAAAAGCCTTGGGTTTTTTCTCAAGGAGAATGCGTTCAATGTCGAAGAAAAGAGTTCCCCTTGTGTCTGAAAAACCTTTTTTAAGTCCGGCCTGTGAAAATGGCTGACACGGAAAACCTGCTAACAAAATATCGTGATCTGGAACATCCTGCTCTGAAATCTCAGTTATATTACCATAGATATTATCATCGCCGAAATTCGCGCTATACGTCTGAACTGCAAATTTATCTATTTCTGAGGTAAATACACAATCAACCCCTCCGAAAGCTCTGTCGAACCCTAGACGGATACCACCAATACCGGCAAAAAGATCTATGACTTTTAACATAATGCTACTATTTCCAAAAATTTAATGTTGTAGGTAACTCATCTAAAAAATACGTTTCAAAATCAATAATACTTCGCTTGTTTTTCATTGTTTCTGAATTTTTTATGTGATCTCTTACAACTAATACAATGTTATGACGAGCCATTTGCTCTGCTTTGGATTCGGCAATACTCTCATCAACAGTCAGTAAATGTATATTAGGAAGGTTAGACCTAGCAACTTCCTCGACAACTTCCTGCCAACGCTCTCGCAACGTTGTTTTCATTGTACCCACAATCGTTTTGTCCCTGCGCTGGTTAAATGCACTAATGCTTGGCAAAATAGAATCAACTACTTTTCCCAACCCTAAATCAGTGAATGCTTTTTTACCAATAGAGGCTTGTGATTCAAAAGGGTATTTATAGTAATCATATAAAAAATATATAATTCCTTCGAATGTCTTACCTGCTCTTGAACGTCTGGATTGAGTATTACTCAAGCACAGCTGATAGATATACGGACTGATATATCCTGAATAGCTACCAAATAGCTCAGTGATTGTATGCGTCAATGACTCAATATCACTCAGATCCGATAATGATAACTGAATACAAAGCTCTTCCAGCTTTGCTTTCGGAGCTGAAAATTTCTCGCCTATTTCCTTTAAAATTACTGCGTTAAAAACAGATTCTTATTTCAGAAATTCATCGTAGGCTAACTCACGTAACTGAATAATTGCTTGAGTAACCTTCTGTTTTTCCAGCAAGCCAACTATCAACTCTTGGTTAGATGCTGTCGCTTTTTGTGCCGCAACTTTAGGGGCGGATATGAGTTTTTTTCTGGTTGTTTTGATAAAGTCAGCAAATTTCTTTTCTTCATCATCATGTAGCCGGATTAAATTCTGAATACCACTATTCATCAATACACGCCTTTAAACATCATGCCAGTATAAGATAACGCATATTAGCCCACATTTGGTTTGTTTAAAACTGTGTGTGCCGAGCTACTACCTTAAGCCTCTTGGCGGGCATATACGGTAGACAATAACTTTAAGTATTATTCATCCTCATTTTCTCAACCCGCGCCAATATTGACGCCGTTTTCTGCTCTCGTTTAACGGCCAGTTGCCGTTCTTTCACTGCTTTTGCCTCGTCGCCCAACTCCAGCCGTATCCGGCCATCACGGAACAACAGTTTTTGATCACCGTAATCAACGGTCATGCCCCGGATAAACATCATCATCAGCCCGTCCGCTGACATTTCATGTCCCATTGCGGCGGTGAATTTCTGTATTTCCGGGATAAATGCGATTTCTTTGTCGCTTAAAGTGATGCGGGAATTAACCCGGCTGGCGATTTGTGCCGGTTTTACTGCCTGTGCCGCTTTCTCAGCGGCCTTATCACTCAGGCATGAACCCCACGGTTTTATTTGGTAAACCCCTGTCACGCCGTAGTTTGGCGCTAAATCTGGCGATTTATCACCATCGGTCGAGATCACCGATCCACAGTTATTGACAGGACTCCGAGGGTCGGCGATGCCGCCCTTTAAAAGATTAAAATCAAAACCAACGGCAACCGGTGCCGAGTTTTGATTGTCGCGTTTTTTAACAATCTGGTATTTACGTTCGCGGGTTTTGACAACATCACCGCCAAAAACAGGTGAGTAGATCCCGAATACTTCCGGGACTTCTTCGTCGTACTGGTTCAGCCGATCAGCGGCGCGTCTCGCGACTCTGACCGTTTGCAGGTCACTAGGGGTACACGGGCCACCCTGAGAAAGGATGTATTCATCAAAAAAACCTTTATCGGCGGCAAACCTGACCTTTTCCGCCACATCACCGATCTGCTCTGCAATAGAAACACCGCGCAACTTGCGGCACTCGCGGTAAGCCCCTTTTGACGGCAGGTTATAAAACTGAAACTGCGGAATACGCCACGTTGCCGCCCATGCGGTCACGGCTGCGGCGGTATCACTCAGTGGTTTTCCAGTGTCATTATCGATTTCACCGTCCAGCGCATAGCCATCAATGTTTTTAGAAATGTATTTCGCGATATAACTGACAGCGCCGCCACGGTTCATGTGTTCACATTTAAACCGGTGTTTTTGGGCACCCTGTTCTTTACCATCAACGGCAAGGGCTTTTTTGCGCATAATGTCGATAACCTGCGCACGGCTGGCTTTGTCAGTGAACAACAATAAATGCCTGTGCGGAGTACCATCATGATGCGGCTCAACAACGCGAACACCGTAGACTTTCAACCCGTAGTCTTTGAAAGCAGTCCGTATTTTCGACCAGACACGAACAAGATATGCCTGTCCGTTCTTTGGCGTGTAAGCCTCTTTCGACCAGTTATGATTAATAATGGCCTTTTTCTCGTCTTTCTTACCGGTAACCTTCGTCGGATGGTACTTTGACGGTGTCGTGATGGTAACAAACATGCCGATATCACCGCGTTGCATAGCCACTTTTTCAATACCGGCGATCTGCGCCATAAGTTCCATACGGCGGATTTCAGGGTTGGAAATACTCCCCATTATTTTTTCAAACAGATCAAACCGCTCACCCGTCTCGGTGTCTTCAATATCCATCTGTTTCAGATATTCTTCGTTCGCTTTACGCTGGGCGCGGACTTCATTAATTGCCTGACGGCTGGCATACGGGCGTTTATTCATATTGACGGCCATAACGGCAATCAGCAGCGACTCACGCCAGCGGGCACGGTGCGCCCGTAAACGGCGATACCAGAAATCATCATTGACCAGGCGGGCAAGAGCAGAATGGATATTTTTTTCTGTGATTGAGCCTTTCAGATACCGGCTGTAGTGAAGCGGGGTGATATGCAGTTCTTTGGCATCAACTGCCATGTGCCCGTAAATTTCATACAGGTACTTAAATTTAAATATGGCACCATCACCAATCTCACTGACCTTATCGATCAACTGCTGGCAACGCTCAAAAAATACTTTCGCCAGTTGCTTTGCCAGTAATTTAACAGCCTTGTCGGATAACTCCGGCAGGGCATTAAACTGATCCATATGACGCACTGAAAAGCGGTCATTAACGGCATTAACTCGCGGAAGTATTTCCCGGTAAAACTTGAAATACAGATATTTGTGGGCTGCTAATAGACCTTCTTCTTCATGGATCTTTTCATAGCGCTTACGGAACGGGAAACGCAGCATACGCGGCAAACGTTCTATCTCGTCCTGCAACTCCTGATTTTGTTTCAGCTGTGCAGCGGTCAGAGGCAGCTCAAAACCCAGCACCGCCTCATGTCGCTTTTTGTTCCACTCATGCACAAAAACCGCCGGTTCCGGCGGCGGCTGCACACTGAAATCAATGACTTTCCCGGTCATGGCTGGTCACCAACAGGCATTTCCCGGAGTACAGACAGCGCCGTCTGACAGCGTTTCACTATCATCTCGCTGAAACGCAGATATTCATCCAGTGTTTTTACCTGTTTATCTTTTGGTCTGATAACCTGCATGGCGACAAGGTCAGCAACCATAACGACAGGGTTGTCATACCGGGAAACCAATGACCAGCTATTGTTTTCAAGATCAGCCTCAATCAGCGCATATGCCGGAAGTGATGCGTGCTCTTCCGGCAGTCGGCGGACGATAGCGTAGCGGGTATCGGTAATATAAATGCCGTTGCGCGGGTCGATGATGCTCATTAGCAACCCCCGAGCACAGCAATAATTTCAGAGGCTTTTTCTCTGTTTCCGTTCGCCGATATTTTTCGCGGTGCTTCTATTTCGTGGATCGTGAAGCCTAAATCCGCGTAAAGCTCTTTTGCGGCCAGCGAGTTTGACACCGTGACCGGATTACCTTTGGCGGCATGCAGGGCTTGCAGTGATTCAGCAAGAGCGACCTGATCGGCATCATTGAAACCTGCGGTGTGGTAACGAGTAAAACCGGTTCCCATATAAGGGGGATCACAGTAAATACCGTCACCGGTACAGGTCTGTAACAGCGTGTCCGCCCAGCTCTGGCAAATAATAGATGCTTTAACTGTTTTAGCAGAAAATGCCCGGATCTCTTTTTCCGGGAAATAAGTTTTTTTGTAATCACCAAATGGAACATTAAAACCAGTTTTCTTACTATAGCGGCATAGTCCGTTATAACCGTGCCGATTTAAATATAAAAACCATACAGCCAATGTAAGCGGATTAGAAAATCGAAATTTACTCTCTTCATTAAATAACCCCCTTATCTTATAGTATTCCGCTTCCTCATTTGACACCCAAAAGATTGGCTCCGCATTACCAATAAATACATCAGTGTCGCAATACTTAATAATTTGGTATAAATTAATTAAATCGTTATTCACATCTGCAATTAAATACTGCTCATAGTCAGTATTCATCATCACAGCACAAGAACCGGCAAACGGCTCAACAAGGCGTTTTGTTTTTGGCAGGTGCGTGCGCAGCTGTTCCATAATGCCGACTTTTGAACCCGCCCATTTAAGGATGGTTTTATTCATTGCCAACTTTCCTTCTTACAACTTTTGTCTTCCCGCAACACAAGCAGCCTAATTTACGTTCGGCGAAAGTGACTCCGGCAACCATATCCCAATAAATCACGTTTAAATCAGTCCATTTATGCAGACCTATAAAGCAGCGAATATTCATCTCACACACTCCGGTAATGTTTGTTTTTCAATTCATTAATTACCTGGCAATCAATACACATGGTGCAACCGATCACAGCGCGGCGGCGTGATTCAGGAATTGGCTTACCGCACCCCTCACATTCAAATGCCGACACACCCGCAGCAGTAATACGGGCGGCGGCTATCTGGCTTTCAAGCACAAGCGCGGCGTGGTCATTGGCGCGGTCGATTTCGTCAGACATGGTTCAGCTCTCCCGCTTCATTCTCTATGCGGTCTGCTTCTTCATTGAGCAGGTGGCAAATTTCTGTCCGCGTCATATTCAGGCTTTCTGCTTTACATGACATGATGCGCAAAAGACCGGAAAACCCGCACATCAGGGTTTTGCGCTCGTCTTCACGGTTGGCTTTGATGTTTTCAGCTACAGGGGTGAATATTGGATCCGGAAATGATTTCATTTTAAGACCTCATTATTTAGGTAATAAAAAGCCCTGACCGACTAAGGTCATTTTCTTTTTAGTCAATATTTAAATCGGGTATGAAATATTTTTCGGCATTAATGCCGTTAGCGATTTTATTTTATTAATGGCTATAATTAATTGCTGCTTTTCCTCTTTTGTCAGATCTGTATACTTCCTTTCCTTATTACCCAACTCAGCAAGAAAGAAAATCATATCCAGCATTCGTTTATCTGCCAGCCGCATATATTCAATAAACCCGGCAAGTTCGCTATTGTCTGGATTATCCTGTTTGTTTTTGAAAAAAACAGTTGTCCGCAATGCTCCGGCTTCTGTCAGTTTTTCTGTTCTTTCAGAAAATGACATGCCGTTATTTTTGTAACTCTTAACGCCAGCCAGTGAACGATTAATATCTTCACTCTGTAACCGTGATGTAATATCAATTAATTCAGCTGTTGCACGCATAAGTCACCGCCGTTATTTCTTATCGAACAATGAATCTATAAAACCCGTCGCCTGTGCCAGTGCATCAACTTTGCCAAATGAATTGAAGCTGTCAGCCCCATCACTCAGCATTACGTGATACTGCGTTATTTTTCTGGTCACGTTGCGCGGCAACACATAGATATTAAAGCCGCGATATATATAGCAGTGCGACTTATACCGGACTAACGGAAAGCCGGCTGCTCTCATAAGCCAACCCACAGCAGCCACGCGTCACGCAGTTCTTTTGGTCTGTTCTGGAATGCGCCCCGCATTGCGCGGTTAAATTCCGGAATGTAAATCCAGTTCTCACCGCGTGTTTTCACATCACCTTTTGAGTCCGGGTTAGTCCATCTGACCAACGGAAGCTTATTGTTATCAACCATCTCTTTTACTGCCGCAGGCGTTTTCCCGATTAGCTCCGCAAATTTTGGCGGGGTTACTGCATCCACCGGATAATTAACCTGCATATAACCGTCTGTGTTCTGCTCGCTCATATGTCATAATCCTTTCTTGCTGACTACTTACAGTGGCTTGTATTTGCTTGTGTAAGCTACCTATTCAAAATTAGGCAGATATGCCCAACCAACAAAAAGGAGATTAGACAGATATGACCAACTTATCAACCCTTGGTGAGCGAATTCGAATGATTCGTGAAGCCGAGAATTTAAACAGAAAGGAGATGGCTGAACTGATAGGCGCATCTTATGGAACACTAAACAATTATGAGACAAAAGGGGTTCTAGTTACTGAAACGGTACTAGTAAAACTAACCAATCACCCCAGATTTGAGAAATATACACTTTGGCTCATGACAGGGAAAACCAATGAAGCAATGGGGCAGATTAGCCCGACTCTCTCCCCTGATGGTGCAGAGAAAGAACCGTCACACCACTCAGAGCGGAAAATTGGCTAAATCTACATTATGAATTTATTGACTGGATAGACAGTCAATCGCTGTGCAACATCGGAGGGTTTTCTTATGCCTATTAAGAAGCTCGATGATGGTCGATATTTAGTGGATGTTAGACCTCTTGGGCGGCAGGGAACCCGCATCAGGAAGAAATTTAATAAAAAATCAGAGGCAATAGCTTTTGAACGGTACACGATGGCTAACGTGTCCAGCATGTCAGCTACGGGTGTAAAAAAAGACAGACGAACACTGACTGAGCTTTTAAATTTATGGTGGCTCTATCATGGTTCAGCGAGCGATAACGGCGAAACAGAACACCGGCAGCTGAAGAAAACAATTTCAGCATTAGGTGATCCGGCAATAAACCGGCTCAATAAGCATGTTTTGCTTGAACACCGCACCCGGCGACTCAGAGATCAGGTTAGTGCGTCAACTATCAATCGTGATATGTACCGGCTTTCCGGAATGCTTACAGCTTTAACCAAACTGGAAATATTTCATGGTAACAACCCAATAAAAGGATTACCGCCACTGAAAGAAAAGCAGCCGGAAATGACGTTTTTATCACAGGATGAAATCAGTCGTTTGCTTGATGTCCTGTCAGGTGATGAAAAGCGGATCGCCCTGCTATGTATCAGTACCGGCGCGCGGTGGAGTGAAGCGGCAACACTGAAAAGTGAGCAGGTAATCGGTGGACGGGTGACGTTTTTAAAAACTAAAAACGGTAAGCAGCGAACAATCCCGATATCAAATGAACTTGAGAAAGCGATCAAGACAAAAGAATCCGGGTTACTGTTCCGCGTTGATTACCAGACATTCCGCGTAAAACTGCGAAATGTAAAACCGGATTTACCAGACGGTCAGGCTACGCACGTTCTGCGGCACACCTTCGCCAGTCATTTTATGATGAACGGCGGAAACATTGTTGCACTACAGCAAATTCTCGGACATGCCAGCATAAACCAAACAATGGCATATGCTCACCTTGCACCTGATTATTTGCAGTTCGCGATCTCGCTTAATCCGCTGAAAGGTGGTGTGACAATTTAGCAGTTACAGGCGGTTAAAGTGTCCACACTGTGTCCACGCTCAGTGAATTTTGTGTAACTTATAGCCGCCTATAAAAATATTTATTTGTTTGATTTGAAAGGGATTTCAAATATAACCAGATAAAAAAAAGCCCCTCAAGAGGGGCTGTAAAAGACAGGGATGGTGTCTATGGCAAGGAAAAACTTCTTGGGTGCTACTTAACGACTCTACTGACTTCACTACTCTGACAAATTACTTCTGACAAATTACTTCCGGCATATTTTGCGCGGATGAGGCGGATGAAGTATGGATACTCTCCGGCTCAAAATTGGCATCCAGCTGCATTTTCTGTTCCGGGTTGAGTAACTGATACATCTGATGGTGTACCCGTATCATCTCAACCTGGTAATTCAGCCGCTTGCGCATTTCCTTCTCCAGCTGGTTACGCACAGCCGTTTCATCAAACTTTTCAGCTTTTACCAGCTCATACAGCGCGATATCATCTTCTGCAAGGTTACGTACATTCCGTAACTGGTCGCGATAATTGTGCATCAGATCCCGCAACTGCATCCGTTGTTCTTCCGTTAACCGGATACCGGTCAACATAGAGGTATAACCATCTCCCCCTGATGTCGTTATACCTTTATACTGACTGTGACTCTGCACCGGGGCAACGCAGCTATCACTTTCCGAATCCTGCGCCAGTCCCGGCGCACTTTGCATCACAAACATTGACGCTAAAGTGATTGTTGCTATCTTACCCATAGTAACTCCTTAAACTTCTGAGTCTGCGTCACCTGACCCGTTGGAATTAACTATACGCACCCGGCTGCAAACATGCGTCAGAGCATGTAAAAGAACGTAAAGTCATGGAATAGAAACGTTTGTTGTCGTATTTTGCACGTGGAGGACGTGAATAATGAATAAAATACTGCTTGTTGATGATGACCGCGAATTAACCTCGCTGTTAAAAGAATTACTCGATATGGAAGGGTTCAACGTTGTCATTGCACATGACGGCGAGCAGGCACTGACCCTCCTTGACGATTCCATAGACTTGTTATTGCTCGACATTATGATGCCGCGCAAAAACGGAATTGAAACCCTGAAAGAACTGCGCCAGAACTACCAGACGCCGGTGATTATGCTGACCGCACGCGGCAGCGACCTTGACCGCGTTCTGGGACTCGAACTGGGTGCGGATGACTATCTGCCGAAGCCGTTTAACGATCGCGAGCTGGTGGCGCGTATACGCGCGATTCTGCGCCGCTCCAACTGGAGTGAACAACAGCAGCAGAATGACAGCAGCAGTAACTCTTCCGTGGTGATGGTGGATAAACTCCAGCTTAACCCGGGCCGTCAGGAAGCCAGCTTCGGCGACGAAGTGCTGGATCTGACCGGAACCGAGTTCACCCTGCTTTACCTGCTGGCACAGCACCTCGGCCAGGTGGTCAGCCGTGAACACTTAAGCCAGGAAGTGCTGGGCAAACGCCTGACACCGTTTGACCGCGCCATTGATATGCACATTTCCAACCTGCGCCGTAAATTACCGGAGCGCACAGACGGCCTGCCGTGGTTTAAAACCTTACGCGGCCGTGGTTATTTAATGGTATCTGCAACATGATAAGCAGCCTGACGGCGCGGATCTTTGCCATCTTCTGGTTTACCCTGGCACTGGTGCTGTTACTGGTGCTGATGGTGCCGAAACTCGACTCCCGGCAGCTGATGCCGCTCCAGGAGAACGAGTACCGGCAGGGTATGATGCTGCAACAACATATAGAATCAGATCTCGCACAGGACCCGGCGAATGACCTGCTCTGGTGGCGGCGGCTGACCCGCGCCCTGGTAAAATGGACACCGCCGGACAAGCGCCTGATTATTGTCACCAGCGAAGGCCGGATCATCGGGCCTATCCGCAATGACTCCCAGGTCATCCGTAACTTTATGGGCCAGTCAGATAACACTGACAACCCGAAAAAGAAACGGTATGGCCGTATTGAGCTGCTCGGGCCGTTTGAAGTCCGGGACGGCGAAGACCGCTATCAGCTTTATCTGATCCGCCCGGCGAACACCGCGCAGTCTGATTTTATCAACTTCCTGATCGACCGCCCGTTCCTGTTACTGGCCGCCACGATGCTGATCAGCACCCCGCTGCTGCTCTGGCTGGCGTGGAGTCTGGCAAAACCGGCACGAAAACTGAAAAATGCGGCGGATGATGTTGCCAAAGGTAATTTGCGGCAGCATCCGGAACTGGAAGCCGGCCCGCAGGAATTCCTTGCGGCGGGTAACAGTTTTAACCAGATGATCAGCGCCCTTGAACGCATGGTGAATGCACAGCAGCGGCTGATATCCGATATCTCCCACGAACTGCGCACCCCGCTCACCCGGCTCCAGCTGGCCACAGCACTGCTGCGCCGCCGTCATGGGGAGAGTAAGGAACTGGAGCGTATCGAAACGGAAACTCATCGTCTGGACGGTATGATCAACGATCTGCTCGTGCTCTCCCGCAGCCAGCACAAAAATGAGCTGCTGCGCCAGAACATCAAGGCCAATGAGCTGTGGGATGACATTCTCGACAATGCGAAGTTTGAGGCGGAACAGCGCCATAAAACGCTGGAAATCACTTCCCCGCCGGGCCCGTGGACGATTTACTGTAACCCGTCTGCACTCGGCAGTGCATTTGAGAATATTGTCCGTAACGCGCTGCGTTACTCAAACCAGCACATCCAGGTCGCATTCAGCGCCGACACCAAAGGTATCAGCATTGTGGTGGATGATGACGGCCCGGGCGTCAGCCCGGAAGATCGCGAACATATCTTCCGGCCGTTCTACCGCACCGACGAAGCGCGTGACCGTGAATCCGGCGGCACCGGGCTGGGGCTCGCGATTGTCAGCACCGCCATCAGCCAGCACAACGGTAAAGTCACCGCCAACGACAGCCCGCTCGGCGGGCTGCGTCTTGAAATCTGGCTGCCGCTGCACCCGCGCTGAGGCTCTTCATAGTTACCGGGGAACCTGCCCCGGTAACTATTCCTTCTTACGCAGAGAATTACCATTACTATCAACATAATGTAATAAAACATTTCTGCTACGTTTGTGCATCTACCGATTAGAAAAAGTAATAAACCATAGCTATGGCTTAAAGTAACACTTTTTCTGCTGTTAACACAAAAACAGCAGATTTAAAGAAAAAAAATACCCAACTAAACCGGATAAAGTTCGTTTAATGAAAGACACGCGAGTGTTATCATGCTTGACCTGTCCGGGGAATCGGACTAGCCTTTGGCAGCAAATATAAACAGAGCTGATTGATTGGGCATAAATCACCTCCCAACATATTGAAAAATCAGCACTCCGTAACACACCACAACTCTTACTGACTCGATTCCTCAATAAAATCAGTAAGATAAACTCGCAATAGCGCACTCTGGGAGCGGTAACCCAGTGCGGTAGCTATGGCTATAAGAATATATCAATAAATTAATCAACAAGGTTTACTGTGAAAGGTATTATTTTAGCAGGCGGTTCAGGTACGCGTTTATTTCCTATTACATTAGGAATTTCAAAACAATTATTACCTATTTATGATAAACCGATGATTTATTACCCGCTTTCTGTATTAATGCTGGCGGGAATCCGGGAAGTATTAATTATTACAACACCGGAAGATCAATCTGGTTTTCAGCGTTTATTAGGTGACGGCAGTGATTTTGGTATTTCTCTGGAATATGCCGTACAACCTAAGCCGGAAAGTCTTGCACAAGCATTTATCATTGGTGAGAAATTTATTGGTAATGACTCGGTGTGCCTGGTACTCGGAGATAACATTTTCTGGGGACAGGGTTTTTCACCTAAACTGCTTAAAGCAGCTTCTTTAGAAGAAGGTGCGGTTGTCTTCGGTTATGAAGTACAAGATCCGGAACGATTTGGCGTAGTCGAATTCGACGAGCACTATAATGCTGTATCAATTGAAGAAAAGCCGGTTAAACCAAAATCTAAATATGCTGTAACCGGTTTATACTTTTACGATAACGATGTTATTGAAATCGCAAAAAATATAAAACCGTCTGAGCGTGGTGAACTGGAAATCACAACAGTTAACCAAATTTATCTGAAAAACAATAAACTAAAAGTCGAATTGCTCGGACGCGGATTTGCCTGGTTAGATACCGGCACACACGACAGCCTGCTTGATGCAGCCAGTTTTGTTGAAACCATTGAAAAACGACAAGGTTTTAAAGTTGCCTGCCTGGAAGAAATAGCTTACCGGCAAGGATGGCTGACTGAAAAGCAAGTATTAGATGCCGCTGAGAAATCAAAAAAGAATGGATACGGTCAGTATCTTTTTAAATTAATCGAGAATAAAGAATGAGCCTGATAAATTTAATTGAATTCAAGACGCTTGGAGATGAGCGTGGCTCCCTGATTTCATTAGAACAGAATAAAAACATTCCTTTTGAAATAAAACGTATCTACTATATTTTTGGCACAAAAGAGAATGTTTCCCGCGGATTTCATGCACATAAAAAACTAAAACAACTCGCTGTATGTGTAAGGGGAAGCTGTCGCTTTGTCATGGATAATGGTACTCAAAAAGAAGAAATTATCCTGGATAGCCCTGACAAGGGCTTAGTCATTGATACTATGCAATGGCATGAAATGCATGATTTCTCCGAAGATTGTATAATTATTGTACTGGCAAACGATTATTACGATGAATCTGATTATATCCGAAATTACGAAAACTTCAGATCATTGATCTAAAAGAGCAAGGATATCAAAATGTATCAGCTTCAAGCAAAAACAATCAGGTTGAGATTTGTAGAAATTGATGATGCCCAATTCATTTTATCACTGCGCAATGATGATAATTACAATAAATACTTATCAAAAACCAGTACTGATATTCAGCAACAAAAAGAATGGATAAAAAAATATAAAATAAAAGAAAAAAATAACATCGAATATTATTTTATTATAGAGAGAAATGATGGAGTACCATGTGGTACGGTACGGGTTTATGATATAAAAAATGAATCTTTTTGCTGGGGTAGCTGGATTCTAAACCAAGAAAAAACGGCAACAGCAGCGATTGAGAGTGCCTTACTTGTATATAAATTCGGATTTGAAATAAAGAAATATCAACATTGCCATTTTGAAGTAGTAAAAGGGAATGATCGAGTTATTTCATTTCATAAAAAATTTGGAGCAAAAGAAACTCATCATGATGATATCCATTTTTATTATGAAATACTCCCAGAATCAATTAATAAAATTAAAGAAAAATACAAAAAATACTTATAAACCACAGTGACAAAACAACAGGCAAAATCATGATAAAATTCTTAGACTTGCAAGCAATAAATAACCAATATCAAAGTGAATTAAAGGAAGCTTGTAATCGTGTCATTGATTCAGGCTGGTATATCATGGGAAAAGAGCTTGAAGACTTTGAAGCTAATTTTTCTCTGTACTGTGGTACTAAGTATTGCATTGGCGTAGCTAATGGCTTAGATGCACTAACACTTGTATTTCGCGCCTGGAAAGAATTAAATAAATTAAAAGCTGGTGATGAGGTTATTGTTCAGGCTAATACATATATCGCATCGATATTAGCAATCACTGAAAACGATTTAGTTCCAGTTTTTGTAGAACCTGATCCTGATACCTATAACTTATCAATTAAAAATGTACGTAATGCATTAACAAAAAAACTAAAGCTATATTACCCGTCCATTTATATGGACAGATTTCTCCTATGCCTGAAATCATGGATATCGCAGAGGAGTTTAATTTACTTGTTTTAGAAGATTGCGCACAAGCTCATGGTGCAACTATCGAGAATAAAAAAGCAGGTAATTGGGGTCATGCCGCTGGCTTTAGCTTTTATCCCGGAAAGAACTTGGGAGCATTAGGTGATGCTGGTGCAATCACAACAAATGATGAGGAGTTAGCAACTACGCTATTAGCACTGCGGAACTATGGATCTCATAAAAAATACCTGAATATTTATCAAGGTGTAAATAGCCGCTTAGACGAAATTCAAGCAGCCATGCTAAATGTAAAATTAAAATACTTACCACATGAAACACAGATCCGACAGTCAATAGCACAACAGTATCTTGATAATATTAAGAATCCATTAATAAAGCTGCCTGTAAATCCTGAAGAATATAAAAAAGAAATACAAACGCATGTTTGGCATTTATTTGTTATTTCTTGCCAACATCGAGAAAAATTACAGAAACATCTTTCGGATTGTGGTATCCAAACGCTAATCCATTACCCAACACCACCACATAAGCAGCAAGCTTATCCACAATATAATTCACTGTTATTACCTGTAACAGAAAAAGTTCACACTGAAGTATTAAGTATTCCTATTAGCCCGGTAATGTCTAAAGAGCAAATTAATTTCATCATAGATAAAATTAATTTGTGGGAATTAATTTAAGATAAAAAACCCATGAATAATATTGAATTAGTGTCTATCATTATAGTTTCATATAACTCTGAAAGTTTCATCGAAGCTACTCTTGATAGCTGCTTAAAACAAACATACCCCAATATTGAAATTATAGTTACTGATGATGGTTCTACCGACAACACTATAAATATCTGCCAACAGTGGGCAACAAAAAATAATACAAAACTCCTCCTTATTGAAAGTCAAGACAGAAAGGGTATTCCTGCGAATTGTAATCGCGGAGTAAAAAAATCACAGGGAGAGTGGTTAAAATTAATCGCAGCCGATGATATATTAGAATATGATGCGATTGAGAATTTTATAAACTATGCTAAAAACAATAATAATGATGTGGTTTTTTCTCTATTTAAACCATTTTGTGATCGTAAAGTATTTACTACTATTTACCCTTTACCTTTCACGAGGAATATTCTTGCCTATCGAGAAAAAAATAGGGCATTGAGTAAATATTATCATTGGTTATTTTTATTATACTTCAGTAATGTTGCCCCTGCTGTTTTTTTTAAAAAGTCGACTTTAACTGATATTCAAGGATTTGATGAAAACTATTATCTCCTTGAAGACCTACCAACATGGTATACCATTTTTTCAAACAATTATTCCGTAGGGTTCTTACGAAAAACAACTGTTAATTATAGAATCCATTCTCAACAAGTAACCACCCGTAGAATTAATCCTCTATTATTTAAAGACTTAATGTTATTTAATGAAAATAGGAAAAAATTTATTTTCCCGTATCTTTATAATAAACTTATATTAGTCACCTATAAAAATGAAAAGTTATTTTTTTTAAAGTACATTAACATACCGCATATAATTATAACTTTATATAATAAGATAAATAAAAATAAGTTCATATAGTTAAACCTGAGGTTATTTTGAAATTTTTCACTATAACAGTATTAAGTGGTTTATTAACCTTATTACGCTTATGCTGTGGTTTTTTAATATCAAAAATTGTAGCTGTATACACAGGCCCCTCAGGGGTAGCCGCGCTCGGTCAATTACAAAGTTTTGTAACACTCATAAATGGATTTGTATCCTCACAAGTGTCACAAGGACTCACTCGTTATACGTCTGAGTATAAAGATGACTATAATAACACCGCAAAATATTGGAGTTCTGCAGCAAAGTTATCGTCTATAGCAGCAGCAATAATTATCATTATAGGATGTTTGTCATCGAAATACATTTCTAATTTTTTATTTTCCAATCCTCAGTATTATTGGATAATAATATTATCTCTATTAGTCGTACCATTAAATATCTTAAATAGCATTCTTCTTGCCGTGATTAATGGATTGGAAGACTATAGAAAGTATTTTTTAACAAACGCAGTAGCCATTGTATTATTCCTAATTAGCATGGCAATCTTTGTATATTTCCTTGGAAAAACTGGTGCACTTATTTCTGCTGCTCTAAACAATGCCATTTCTGGGCTATATTTATTATCAATAATATATAAAGAAAAATGGTTTAAGTTAAAATACTGGTTTTCAACTACTGATAAGCAATCATATAAGAATATGCTTAACTATTTTTATATGGGAATCATTGGTGCACTCACCGGGCCTCTATCTATAATAATGGTCAGAAGTATTATTACTTCTGACCTATCTATTGATGATGCCGGATACTGGCAAGCTACATTAAAAATATCTGAGGCTTATCTTGCGGTTTTAACTACAGCATTGACTGTTTATTATTTTCCTAAAACAGCAATTGCCAAAACAAAAAAAGAACACTTATATATTTTACGCAAAGGAATAACATTAATAGTCCCACTCGCTATTCTTGCTGCAATAACAATATTCTTGCTACGTGATTTTATATTAATAATACTTTTTACTAGTGATTTCAGTAAGGCTTCTTCATTATTTTTATTTCAAAATATAGGGGATGTGTTTAGAGTTTCCAGTTGGCTTTTTGCTGTAATCTTACTAGCCAAAGGCTACTTTAAAATAAATGCAACCCTGGAAATAATATTTAGCTTATCATTCCCAGTTTTAACAAAAATTTTAATTGAAAAATATGGATTCATTACTCCATCCATCGCATATTGTATAAATTATTCATTATACTTTATCACAGTTCTCTTAGTTTATATATGGCATATAAAAAGACTCAAACAATGAAACCTTTTTGCTCTATAATAATACCTATCTACAATGAAGAAAAAAACTTAGCTCCTTGTTTTGAACGAATATCAAAACAGAAATATAAAAACATAGAAATTATATTCATTGATGATGGCTCCACAGATAATTCGCCTGAAATAATAAAAAATATAATTTCCCGTAATCCTGATAAAAAAATAATATACAAGTATCAGACCAATGGTGGGGCAGCTAAAGCACGAAAACTGGGTATCGACATTGCTTCACATGAGTATATTGCTTTTTTGGATTGTGATGACCAAATAAATGATAATACTATTGAGCTCTCAATGAACGAATTTAATAACCCTTCTATTGATTTTTCATTATTTTCATTAAAATACGTAAATTGCAAGGAAAATATAGAGAAAAATACTTTATTTTCTTATTATACACACTCAAAGATAATATCTGGTTATGATGCATTTCTTAACTGTATAGATAATTGGGGTTTGCATGGTTTTGGTATTATAAAAAAGAATATTATATTAGATGCCTACTCTATATATTTATCAAAAAATACTGAAAACACTAATTTTATTAACAATGATGAAATCATATCCCGACTATGTTTTTACAAATCTAAATTTATTTCCAGGTCAGATGGTAGCTATTACTTTATAAATAATACAGAATCAACAACACGTCGCATAAACAAAAACTATCATCTAGTAATTAACAACGCAGTCATTTTCAATGAAATAATTAATGATTTAAGTGAAAACAAAGAACTAAATAAAAAGAGTATGAGGTTAGTATCAAAAACCACCTGGGGTGTATTCAGACGATACATAGACTGGAAAAACAAAATAAATAACAGAGCCAGTTGGATTAACACTATCGAAAACTCAATAAAGTATTACCGTTCCAATAAAAAAATGGAAATGCTATTGAGTCAATGAAAATAGTATTTATATACTTTAGTTTAAAATTTAAAAACACATTATCCAAAATATGTTAATTTTAATAAACTCATTTATTTTTTTATTTATCGGTTTATTCTGGCAGAATTTAAACACCAGAACAAAAACATTACTATCATTGTTTTTTTCCATATTTATCAGTGTGTTTTATACTTTATTTTATTTTAACGGAAATGACTGGCTAATTTATTATTTAAAATTCAAAGACCCTGGTTCCGCATTCACAACCTTCGAACCCGCCTTTTCTATTTTATTTTCATTTCTACTTTATTTATCTCTTGATAATTTCACCGCTGCAATACTTTATTATTTCATCATTTGCTTCAGTCTAATTTCTTTATTTTGCATTAAAAATAAATGTAACTATTTTTACTTTGTAGGCTTTCTATTAATAGCTTTAGGTCATAATTTAGTATTGGAACAGCTCCGCCAATTTATGGCTTGTATCATAATGCTATATTCATTCATGCTATATCGCCACCGTAGATCATCATGCTACATCCTAATTATTCTCGCTTCTCTTTTTCATACATCTTCGATTATTTTCTTATTTATACTCCCATTAATACAGATAAAAAATAAATATTTTTTCTTATGCGCATCCACAATATTCGTTTCTTTATTTATAGGTTCCATACAGAATTCAGCCTCCCTTTTCTATCTCATACCGTTTATTGGGGACAAATTAAACTTCTACATTGATAGTAATAAAATCACATTTAATATTGGTTATCTTACGACCCTGGACATATTATATTTCCTGATATTAACCATATTATTATTTAACACAAAAAAAGAATCTTATATACTATATATAAAGATATTTATCATTGGTTGCCAAATTCATTTCTTAAGTAGCTTAATACCTTTTTTTGTTAGAGTGTCTTATTATATATACTTCCTCTGTTTCTATGTTTTCTCATATTTTCTATCATCTAATGAAGCATCTAAAATACAAAAGCAATCTCTTCTATTTATAGTCTGTATTTTTATTTCCTCTCATTTCATTTCCTATTTTAGAAATAGCAATTCACCGATAAACTTTTCCACAACCACTTTTTATTTAAAAAATTTAATAATTGATGATGATATTCTTTATAACTACTCTTTAGAGCGGTATAGAAACTTACAATTAATAAACAACCCTTAGATATATAATCCATGAAAATAATTTATATAACCACGTCTCTTGGTATGGGGGGGGCAGAAAAACAAATCTGCTCCTTGTCAGATGCAACATCCCATGAAAACAATATTACAATTATAAACTTATCCAATCATTCAAATAACATCTGCATCCCTAAAAATATAAATATATACTCTCTCTCGATGGATAAAAATCCATTAAATTTTATTTCTTCATTATTATCAGCCAGGAAAATAATTAAAAAAATAAAACCTGATATTATCCATAGCCATATGTTTCACGCCAATATATTTTCCAGATTATTACGTTTGATAGTAAAATTTCCTGTGCTAATCTGTACTGCTCACAACAAAAATGAAGGTGGGAAACTAAGAATGTTTCTCTACCGGATTACTGATTGGTTAGCGACTATATCAACAAATGTAAGTAAAGAAGCGGTAGACTCTTTTATTGAAAAAAAAGCCGTAAAACCAGGAAGAATGATTTCATTCTATAATGGAATTGATACTGAGCTTTTTTTCTACAATAGAATTGCCAGAAAAATAAAACGAGATGAAATTGGTGTAGATGATAATACGCCTCTAATACTATCTGTCGGTAGATTAACAGAAGCTAAAGACTATCCCAATTTATTCTATGCTTTTTCCAACCTGGATACTCCTATCCAGCCCAAGTTAGTCATTATTGGGGATGGTGAAGAAAAGGAAAGATTAAAGAATCTATCTGAAGAACTGGGTATATCTGATAATATTACATGGCTGGGTATCTGCCATGATGTTCAGGATTGGATGTCTGCTTGTGATATTTTTATTCTTCCATCTGCTTGGGAAGGTTTTGGGCTGGTTGTCGCCGAAGCTATGGCGTGTGAAAGAATCGTAATCGGTACAGATTCAGGCGGTGTCAGTGAAGTTATTGGTGAAGCTGGTTTTATTATTCCGATCAAGAACTCTCAATCCTTAACTGAGTATATAAACAAAGCACTGAGTCTGTCTTCAGAAGAGCGTCAGGAGTTGGGAAATAAAGCAAGACAACACATTATCAATAATTTTTCATTGACTACCATCAGCCAACAATGGCTTGACCTTTACAATAAATTATCAAAATGAAAATAGCATTAATTGGTACAACAGCCGTATCTCAATTAAATTTCAGAAAGGAACTAATAAAAAAATTAGTTTCATCAGGTCATGATGTATTCTGCCTTGCTATTGATTATTCAGATTTAACGCGAGAAAAAATAACTGATCTCGGTGCTATACCTGTAGACTACCAACTTAGTCGATCGGGTATAAATCCATTCTCTGATATTATAAATACAATAAAATTATTTTTAATATTGAAAAAACTGCATCTCGACCTTGTATTATCTTATTTTTCAAAGCCCGCCATTTTTGGGTCCTTGGCCGCTAAGTTAGCTAAAGTTCCACAACGATATGCCATGCTGGAAGGTCTTGGTTATTGTTTTACTGAACAACCAAATGGATTATCACTAAAAACAAAGATCATTAAATCAATTCAAATCTTTCTCTATAAGATATCATTTTCAACGATAAAAGGACTTATACTTCTTAATAAAAATGACCATATAGATTTAGTTGAAAGATATAAATTAAATGTGGAAACATTTATTTGGGGCGGTATTGGTTTGAACCTTGATGATTTTGTCAAAACTGATGACCACATTAATGAAAAAATATCTTTTTTATTCATTGGTAGACTTTTAAAAGAAAAAGGAATTTATGAGTTTATTAATGCTGCATCAAAAATTAAAAAAGTATATCCGGACGTTGAGTTTATTGTATTGGGTGATTTAGACAGTGCTAATCCGGGTAGCTTAACTGAGTCAGAGTTAAATTCCTTGATTAACCATCATATAATTACTTACCCGGGGTTTGTAAAAAATATTCAAGAATGGATTTCAAAAAGTAGTGTATTTGTCTTACCCTCTTATCGTGAAGGGTTACCTCGCAGCACTCAAGAGGCGATGGCTATGGGGCTAGCTATTATAACTACTGATGTTCCCGGGTGCAGAGATACTGTTATTGATGGTATAAATGGATTAATTGTAAAGCCATGGTCCAGTCAGGATCTCTATGAAAAGATGATATACCTTATTAAAAACCCTGATGTCATAAAAAAGATGGGAAAAGAAAGTCACTTACTTGCAAAAAACAACTATGACCAAAATAAAACGAATAAAGATCTTTTGGATTTTCTAAAAATTGAAATTTAACTTTATTTAACTTTGCATTTCCATCTTAATATCCCCCAGCAGTAACCTTACTACGATTATTAAAAAACCACTATCCATGGCCATCAACAAACCAATACTAAAAAAAATCGCCCTGTCTTTTTTGGCATTAGCTGTAATCTTTTATACCTCAAAATTAATGCTAAAAGGTGTGGGTTCACATTCATCCGAAGGCAGTACTTTTTTGTTGAGCATTCTGATTATCATCTTTAACTCATCAAAAAAAGCATTTTGGTTTGTGATATTTCCGATTACACTCCTCTATGCTATTTATTCACCTATCGGGCTGATTTTTGGTTCACCTAATTATCAGTATGTGGCGTCAATATTTGCTACTGATTTACTGGAAAGTAAGGAATTCTTCTCACAACTTCCGCTGTATAATTATTTATGTCCTTTTATTATTATCTTTGGTTTACTGCTGTTTCGTTTTTTAACAGTAAAATATAAAATAGATTTTTATAAAAATAAAACTATCTTATGTGTTTTTATTTTCTTTGCTCTGTTGGATCAGTCTCCCTTTTCTTACTTTAAGGCGATACTTAATTCTTCTCAAAAAGTAAAAGATGAATTGGTGAATCTCAACTATACCAAAGCAGAAAGTACCTGGGGTGAATCGGTTCTGACAGGCAAATCAACGTATGATACCTATGTTCTCGTTATTGGTGAGAGTGCCAGAAAAGACTATCATAGTGCATACGGTTATCCGGTTATTAACACCCCTTTTATCAGTACCGAAAAAGGTCTGTTGGTTGATGGCTTAACGTCTGATGGCCCGAATACCATTTCGTCTCTGCGTCTTATGCTCACTCATCCCGATAAAAAAAACCGGGAACCAGACTATACGAAAAGCTTTATTGATTTAGTCAATTCTGCCGGCATAGAAACTTACTGGATATCAAACCAAGGCTATATTGGTGAGTTTGATACTCCGATTACTGCTATAGCCAAGAATAGTACCCATAAAAAATTCCTGAAGTACAATGAGTACAAATCAAAAAATACCAGTGATTTTCAATTACTCCCCTCTATCCAAGAAGCCATTGAATCTCATCCCCGGAAGAAAAAACTCATTGTCGTTCATTTATATGGTTCTCACCCGCAGGCATGTGACCGGATAGATGATTATAAGCTTATCGTTCCAATACAGGATAAGAAATACAGTTACCTCAATTGCTATACCTCGTCAATTAATAAAACCGATGATTTTCTTAAGGAAATTTACAGTCTTCTGGAGAATGAATATAAAACTCAGCATGCCTCATTCTCTATGGTTTATTTTTCGGATCATGGTTTAGCACACAGAGATATAGACGGTGTCATTAATTTTAATAATAACCATATAAGCAAACTGCACTATGAGGTGCCTCTGTTTATGACCAGTTCTGATATATATGAGCATAAAGCCTGCAAATCATTTAAGTCAGGGCTGAATTTTACAGATGGCATCGCAGGGTGGCTGGGAATCAGAAATGAACATCTTCAGTCGGACTACAGTTTATTTGATTGTCAGGATGACCCGGATGATTACGGACTGAGTGAAAAAATTCAAAATATCTCCGAAGAACTTGACCCCGCTATTGATATACGGGGAAAATAGTCAGCATCCTTCCTGAAGCGGCCTCTGGCCGCTTTTCACTATCAGTAAAAACCATGCTCAACATAGTCTTATTCGAACCTGAAATACCGCCAAATACCGGTAATATTATTCGCTTATGTGCCAATACCGGCTTTCGGCTGCATCTGATCCATCCGCTGGGGTTTACCTGGGATGATAAGCGGCTGCGCCGAGCCGGACTGGATTACAGTGAGTTTGCGGATATCAAACATCATCATGATTATTATGCTTTTCTCGAAAGCGAGGGGCTGAGTTCTGATAATGCACAGTCGCCGACCGGTAACCGTGTATTTGCACTGACGACTAAAGGAACACCGCGTCACAGTAATGTCAGCTATCAGGCAGGGGATTATCTGCTGTTCGGGCCGGAGACGCGCGGATTACCGCCTTATGTGCTGGATAATATGCCGGTGGATCAGAAGATCCGTGTGCCGATGCTACCGGACAGCCGCAGTATGAATTTATCCAATACAGTTGCAGTGATTGTATTTGAAGCCTGGCGTCAGCTGGATTATGCCGGGGCGTTATTGCGGGATTAATGTGTTCTGTATTTCAGACACAAAAAAGACAGCCTTGGCTGTCTTTTTTACTTTTGGCGTCTGGGTCAGGAAACTAAATCCCCTCGCACCCGTTAAAGTGCTGATCCATATCCAGGGAGGGCTTATCGCAGCCCGGTTTGCCGACAATCTTTGCCGGTACGCCTGCGACGGTGGTGTGTGCCGGAACCGGGTGCAGTACCACGGAGCCTGCGCCGATTTTGGCACCGCGTCCGATTTCGATATTACCGAGGATTTTGGCACCCGCGCCAATCATCACGCCTTCGCGGACTTTCGGGTGGCGGTCACCGCCGGTTTTGCCGGTACCGCCGAGAGTGACAGATTGCAGGATAGAAACATCATTTTCCACCACCGCGGTTTCACCGATGACAATGCCGGTTGCGTGGTCAAACATAATACCGTGGCCGATTTTTGCGGCCGGATGGATATCCACACCAAATGTAACAGAAACCTGGTTCTGGAGATAGGTCGCCAGTGCGCGGCGGTTCTGGTTCCATAACCAGTTGGCGATACGGTATGCCTGTAAAGCGTGGAAGCCTTTCAGGTACAGCAGCGGCGTGGAGTATTTATCCACCGCCGGGTCCCGCAGACGAACGGCTTTGATATCCATTGCAGCGGATTTAATCATCTGCGGATCATTGTGATAGGCATCTTCCACCACTTCACGGACAGAAATCGCCGGCATGGTCGGGGTTGCCAGTTTATTGGCCAGCATAAAACTGAGCGCGCTGCCCAGGTTTTCATGCTTGAGTAATGTCGCATGGAAAAAACTGGCCAGCATCGGCTCGCAATCAGCAAAGTCCCGTGCTTCCTGCTTTATATAGCTCCAGACTTCTTCCAGTTCTTCATAGGACATAATTACCTCACAGACTTCGGATAAAAAACGGGCTTAAAAATGCTCACCTTCTTCTTTGGTGGCACGACCCAACAGGGCACGGGCAGCTTCGAGCACATCTTTATTGCAGTAAAGTATTTGATAGATTTGCTCGGTGATAGGCATTTCCACACCTGCACGCTCTGCCAGCGCACGGACTTCTTTGGTATTACGGTATCCTTCCACCACCTGACCGATGCGCTCCTGTGCTTCATCAACACTGACGCCCTGCCCCATCATCATGCCGAAACGGCGGTTACGGGACTGGTTGTCGGTACAGGTCAGCACGAGGTCACCCAGACCGGCCATACCCATAAAGGTAGACGGATCTGCGCCTAATGCCACTCCCAGGCGAGTCATTTCTGCCAGACCACGGGTGATAAGCGCGGTTCGCGCATTGGCACCAAACCCCATTCCGTCGGAGATCCCCGCACCGATCGCAATGACGTTTTTCACGGCACCGCCGAGCTGAATCCCGATAAAATCCGGATTTTTATAGACACGGAAGCTTTTGCCGCAGTGGAAAAGCTGCTGAACCTCATCCGCAAAGGCAGGTTCTGTCGCCGCGACAGCAATCGCCGTCGGCAGGCCGGCAGCCAGCTCTTTGGCAAAAGAGGGACCTGAAATCATGGCCAGCGGGATTTTATCCCCGAGGACTTCACGCACAACTTCACCCAGCAGACGCCCGGTTTCCGCTTCCAGGCCTTTGGTCGCCCAGATAATCCGGGCATCCGGCCGCAGCAGCGGTTTGACACGCTTGAGCACATCCCCGAATACATGGCTCGGTACCACCAGCAGAATATTACGGCTGGCCGCGAGGGCTTTTTCAAGGGAGGCTTCCGGGATCAGAGTATCCGGGAACGGCACATCCGGCAGAAATGCCTGGTTGGCGCGATCCGCTTCAAGCTGACGGATATGTTCCGGGTCATGTCCCCACAACACCACACGGTGCCCGTTACGGGCCAGTGTAATCGCTAAAGCGGTGCCGTATGAACCGGCACCGAGTACAGTCATAGAAGCGTCTGTCATTATGCTTCCTGTGTGTCTTCCTGCGCAGCCTGCTGTTGTTCCTGCTGCTGCAGATAGTTCATGAACAGTGCATCGAAGTTAACCGGTGCCAGGTTCAGCTGAGGGAATGTACCGCGGCCGACCAGACCTGCGATGCACTCACGGGCATACGGGAACAGGATATTCGGGCAGTATGCACCCAGGCAGTGTGCCAGCTGGGTCCCTTCCAGACCACCGATGGTGAAAATACCGGCCTGCTGAACTTCACACAGGAATGCGGTTTCTTCGCCCATAGTTGCTGTCACAGTGACGCGCAGAACGATTTCATAAACGTCATCAGCCAGTTTGGTTGAACCGGTGTCCAGATCCATCTTCACTTCCGGCTGCCACTCCTGCTGGAAAACGGCAGGTGCATTCGGCGCTTCAAAAGAAATATCTTTGGTGTATACGCGCTGAATGTTGAAAGACATTTCTGGGTTTTGTTGTTCTGACATAGTGTTACCTTTTGATATCCATATAAAGAGTGTGAGTTACAAAGGGGATGTTCCAATCATCCTTTGCCGGATTATTTTTTACTGCGGGAAAGCGGTAAGTTATCACCGGTCCAGCCGGAGAGGCCGTCTTTCAGCACAAATACACGTTCAAACCCGGCTTTGAGCAGGCTTTCAGCCGGTTTGACCAGCTCCATACCGTTAGCGGAAACCAGGATAACAGGACGGTTTTTGTGTTTTTCCACTTCACCGAGATTGTTGTCTTTAATTTCTGATGGTGTCAGATTGACCGCATCAATGATATGACCACGGCGGAAATCGTCCCGGGTACGGGTATCCACAACAATCGCTTCTTCTTTATTCATCAGTGCGATAGCAGTAGAACGTGGGATCGTTTTCACTTTGGAAAACAGTCCTTTGACACTCAGTGCGATGACTGAGATCAGTAACGCGACCCAAACAAGGCTGATAATAGGGTGCTTACTGACAAATGGCATAATTTCTTGAAGCATGGGGGACAATAACTCCCGTTGGTTAATAACAAAGATCAAAGGGCAGAAGTATACCTGTGTGCCGGTTCAAATACAGCCGGTCTTGCCCGGGTTACGGCTGTTTTCATCATAATTTTGCGGCGCATGCCGCGAAAATTCATTTTTCCGTCAGACAGAGGGGTTAATTTACCATTGATTCACGGTTAAGGTAAAAAACAAACGCAACAAATTCACCGTGAATATCCGCCTCCGGATTGTCCCGAAGTGTAAATGTCGGATAACAGGACTGGTAACGCCCTAAATGGCATGGAATAATTGCAGTTTACAATAGTTAAATACGATCGTTTCTTTGGCGCAACGGCAGGGTCAGATAAATTGGCGCATAAGCACGTTTTCCGCACATATTCACACCGGGTATCTCCCGGTGTCCGCACATTGCTGGCAGCGCTGCTGTTGCCGGTCTCTTTTGCTGTTTCTGCCGCCAATACAACCTCCGCAGATGCCAGCAAAAATGAGCTGAAGAATCTCCAGCTGAATATTGCAGAGAAAGAAAAGAGCGTCAAAGAACAGCAGGGAAAACGCGCGAATCTGTTAACCCAGCTGAAAAATCAGGAAAAAGATATCGCCTCCGCCGGTCGTGAGTTGTATTCCACGCAGAAAACGCTGAAACAGCTCGATGGTGAAATTACCGCGCTGAGCACGGAAATAAAACAGCTGGATTCGAAACAGAAAGCCCAGCGTGCACTGCTGTCAAAACAGCTTGATGCCGCATTCCGTCAGGGTCGTCATCAGGGTGTTGAACTGATTTTCAAAGGTGAGGAAGGCCGGCGCGATGAGCGTATCCTCGCCTATTACACCTATATCGGCACCGCGCGGGAAAAAACCATCGCGGAGCTGGAAGAAACCACTCAGCAGCTGCACGCCCGCCGTCAGACTGAGCAGCAGAAACGCGCAGAGCAGAAAAATCTGCTCGGTAAGCAGCAAACAGAAAAGAAAAAGCTGGACAGTGCCCGTGTTGCCCGGAAATCCACGCTGACCGAGCTGGAGCGCTCGCTGAAAGCGGATCAGAAAGATTTGCTGGTGATGCGGGAAAACGAAAGCCAGCTGCGTAACAAGATAGCCAAAGCGGAGCGCGAGGCCAAAGCCCGTGCGGAACGCGAAGCCCGTGAAGCCGCCCGTATCCGCGAGAAACAGGCACAAGCGAAGAAAAAAGGCTCCACCTATACCCCGACACAGGACGAGCGCTCGCTGATGTCCCGTACCGGAGGGCTGGGCCGTCCGGCCGGTCAGGCGATCTGGCCGGTCAGCGGCCCGCTGCTGCACCGGTTCGGTGACAGTATCTCCGGTGAACTGCGCTGGAAAGGCATGGTGATCGGCGCACCGGAAGGCACTCAGGTAAAAGCGGTGGCGGATGGTCGTGTCCTGCTGGCAGACTGGTTGCAGGGCTATGGTCTGATGGTGGTGGTCGAGCACGGTAAAGGGGATATGAGCCTTTACGGATATAACCAGAGCGCACTGGTGAATGTGGGTGATCAGGTGAAAGCCGGTCAGCCGATTGCACTGGTGGGCAGCAGCGGAGGCCAGGAAAGACCGGGCCTCTATTTTGAAATCCGGCGCCAAGGACGGACGGTTAACCCGCAGCCCTGGCTGGGGAGATAGCACACAGTGACTTACCGGCAGAAAACCAAAAATATCTTACTGACTTCGTTACTTTTTATCACTTCGTCACTGATAACGTTTTCTGCCGCGGCCGCACAGCTCGCTATTGTGATCGATGATTTCGGTTACCGCAAACAGGATGATAACCGCATCCTGGAACTGCCGCCGCAGGTTTCGATTGCGATCCTGCCGAACTCCCCGTTCGGCAAAGAAATGGCAGAGAAAGCACACCGCCAGGGCCGTGAAATCCTGATCCATATGCCGATGGCGCCAATCAGCAAACAGCCGCTGGAGCGCGATACCCTGCGTCCGTCCATGAGTGCCGCAGAAATTGATACCCTGATTAAAGCCGCGATAGCCCGGGTGCCGTATGCCACCGGGATGAATAACCATATGGGCAGTGCGATAACCTCTGATCTGACCGCCATGCAGCATGTGATGACGTCGCTTTCCGGCTCCGGTTTTTATTTTCTCGACAGTGTGACCATCGGCAGCACCAAAGTCACACAGGCTGCACAGGGAACACCGGTTCGCGTGCTGCGCCGCCAGGTTTTTCTGGATAATGTGCAGACAGAAGAAGAAACCCGCAAACAACTGAACCGGGCCGTTGCTCTGGCGCGCAAACAGGGGTCAGTGATCGCCATCGGGCACCCGCATCCGTCGACAGTCCGCGCTCTGCATAAGCTTATCCCGCAACTGCCGCCGGATATTCAGCTGGTGTCTCCGGGGTATATGCTGACACATGCCGGCAAGCCATCCGCCGTGAAACCACAGCCGGTCAAACCAGTCACGCCGGTTAAACCGGCAGAGCAGGAAAAACCGTGGCTGACACCAATGACAGAGCAGTGTGCGGGTAAAGCGGAAATCGGCGGGGAGTTCTACACCCGCTATATCAATCTGCTGGCGGAAGCCGTTATGAAAGATCAGCTGAACGGTAAAGTGGCGGAAGTCCTTTCTTCCATCCGTATGATACAGCCGCAGCCGGAAACAATACCGCCTGCGGCAAAATAACGTGTTATCACCGGCGGAACATTACACTGATAACACGGCGGCTTATCCATAGTGTCAGCGCAACACTGACCGCCGTCATCATCCATAACTCTGTCTCTCCGAACCGCCGGAAACTGTCTGTGAGTAACACCATATAAACAGTACCGGCGGTGACAGCCGCCATGGCCAGCATACTGAGCACCGTACTGAGCAGTACGGAAAGCACCAGCGGCCTGATTTGCAGTATTCCGCCTGCCACGGGGAACCGCTGACGGATAAAAATAAAAATAATACCGCACGAAATCAGTAAACCCATCGCTGTGGTATACACATTATCAGATACCGGTTCCGGTGCCCCGCCGGGGAGATAGGGCGATATCACTGCCGTCAGGAATAATGCCGTCATCCACATCAGATATACCATCCCGCAACTGAACAACAGTGCGTAAATATCCGGTGCTTTTCCGTCCGGAATAACCGCGGGCTGGCTGACTTTAAGATAATATTTTGCCGCCATACGGGTCGCAATACCCAGTAATACAAATGAGATCAGGTACAGGCAAATATCTGCGGTTTTGATCATCAGAATAAAATGAGAAAACTCAGCCTTATCCGCAATCATTTTTGCTATCAGATGACTGAGCCATTCCGCTTTAAGGCTGCCGAGAATACTGTTTACCGTATACAAAAAGATGGTCAGACCAATAACCGTCAGAACCGTTTTCCGGTTCAGTTGCGTTATGCGGTAATGATAAAAAAGAAATGACGTCAGCGTGAAAAATCCGGTCAGCTGAACCAGCTGAAAAGCAAATACTTTTGACAAATAAGCCGCTAATGATAATTCAGGGTAACGGATACTGATAACAGGGTAAGAAACCAATACCAGCGAACCACTCAGAATAAGAACATAGGCCAGTACAAATAACAGCGGTAACCGGAAAACAGTGGTCGGGTTCATGCATATTCCTTTAAAGTCCGGAGACCGTGTCCGGCCGGATAACATAATAAATATTGTCCACGGTATAACAGATCACCGGCGAAAAACAACCCGGCGACACAGGTGTTCCTCCTGCCGCAGCAATTTTTTCATCCACGTCAGCCCCCCTTCAATGCTATGATGAAAGCATTGATTTTTTCATTTTCTTAAATGAACCGAACAGAGGAATGCGTGATGATTATTGTCACCGGCGGCGCCGGATTTATCGGCAGCAATATTGTAAAAGCACTGAATGATGACGGTTACACTGATATTTTAGTCGTGGATAACCTGAAAGACGGCACCAAATTTGCGAATCTGGTGGATCTGAATATCGCCGATTACATGGATAAAGAAGATTTTATTGCCGGTATTGTGGCCGGGGATGATTTCGGGGATGTCGATGCCGTTTTCCATGAAGGTGCCTGCTCGTCCACCACTGAGTGGGACGGCAAGTACATGATGGATAATAACTATCAGTACTCTAAAGAACTGCTGCATTATTGTCTGGATCGTCAGATCCCGTTCCTGTATGCCTCTTCTGCCGCAACCTACGGCGGGCGCAGTGATAACTTTATTGAAGACCGGCAGTATGAAAAACCATTAAATGTGTATGGTTATTCAAAATTCCTGTTTGATCAGTATGTCCGCGAAATCCTGCCGGAAGCAGAATCTCAGATCTGCGGTTTCCGTTATTTCAACGTGTACGGCCCGCGTGAAGGCCACAAAGGCAGCATGGCGAGCGTCGCTTTCCATCTGAATAACCAGATTTTAAATGGCGAAAACCCGAAATTATTCTCCGGCAGTGAAAACTTCCTGCGCGATTTCATCTATGTGGGGGATGTGGCGGATGTAAACCTGTGGTTCTGGAAAAATGCCAAATCCGGTATTTTCAACTGCGGTACCGGCCGTGCGGAATCTTTTCAGGCTGTCGCCGATGCCGTGACCGGTTTCCACAGCGAACGCCGGTGTGCGCTCGATTACATCCCGTTCCCGGAAAAACTGAAAGGCCGCTATCAAGCTTATACCCAGGCTGACCTGACCAATCTGCGCGCAGCAGGTTATCCGGGCGAGTTCAAAACGGTCGCCGAAGGTGTTCGTGAATATATGGCTTGGTTAAATCAGGGAAATTAATTAAACACACATGAAAATTCTGGTGATCGGGCCATCGTGGGTCGGTGACATGATGATGTCACAAAGCCTTTACCGTACCCTGAAAACACGTTATCCGCAGGCAACGATTGATGTGATGGCACCCGCGTGGTGCCGCCCGCTGCTGGCAAAAATGCCGGAAGTGGATGAAGCTATCGCCATGCCGGTCGGCCACGGCGCACTGGCTCTCGGCGAGCGCCGCCGTCTGGGTCATTCCCTGCGTGATAATAAATATGATCGTGCTTATGTGCTGCCGAATTCGTTAAAATCGGCGCTGGTGCCGTTTTTTGCGAAGATTCCTGTACGCACCGGCTGGCTGGGCGAGATGCGTTACGGCCTGCTCAACGATCACCGGAAACTCGACAAAGCCGCTTTTCCCCTGATGGTGCAGCGCTATGTTGCCCTCGCGTATGATAAAGCGGATGTCCCTGCTGCCACTGCTCTGCCGCAGCCCCTGCTGTGGCCGAAGCTGGTGGTGCGGGATGAGGATATTGCCGAAAGCATGGCTGCGTTTAATATCAGTGATCACCGCCCGGTCGTCGGATTTTGTCCGGGGGCTGAATTTGGCCCGGCCAAACGCTGGCCGCATTATCACTACGGTGAATTAGCGAAGAAACTGATTGATGAGCGTGATTTTCAGATAGTGCTGTTCGGCTCAGAAAAAGATCACACTGCCGGTGAGGAGATCCTCGCCATGCTCAGTGATGATCAGCGCGAAAACTGCCTGAATCTGGCCGGAAAAACCTCACTGGAACAGGCGGTGAATCTGATCGCCGGTTGTCACGCCATTATCACCAACGATTCCGGCCTGATGCATGTGGCTGCCGCACTGGATCGCCCGCTGGTCGCCTTATACGGCCCGAGCAGCCCGGATTTCACGCCGCCGCTGTCAGAGAAAGCCCGCGTTATCCGTCTGATCACCGGTTATCACAAAGTCCGCAAAGGGGATGCTCACGAAGGCTATCATCAGAGCCTGATTGATATTCAGCCGGAGCAGGTTTTGTCTGAACTGGATGATTTGCTGAAGAGTTCCCCGCCATGCGCCGTGTGTTAATCGTCAAAACCTCGTCGATGGGCGATGTGCTGCATACGCTGCCCGCACTGACTGACGCCGTGCAGGTATTCCCGGATATCACCTTTGACTGGGTGGTTGAAGAGGGGTTCGCCCAGATCCCGGGCTGGCACTCTGCTGTTGATCGTGTCATTCCGGTCGCTATCCGCCGCTGGCGGAAAAACTGGTTCCGCCGTGATATCCGCAATGAGCGCCGTCAGTTCCGCGAAGCTGTTCAGTCGCAGACTTATGATGCTGTGATTGATGCACAGGGACTGATCAAAAGTGCCCTGCTGGTTACCCGGCTGGCGCATGGCTGCAAACACGGCTATGACCGGCACAGTATCCGCGAACCGCTGGCGAGTTTTTTCTATGATGAAAAACACGCTGTCAGCAAAACACAGCATGCTGTTGAGCGCATCCGTCAGCTTTTTGCCCTGAGTCTCGGTTATGAAAAACCACTGATACCAGGCGATTACGCCATCGCCGCCCATTTTCTGAATAACCGGACAATCTCACCGGATACCGCGCCGTATCTGGTCTGCCTGCACGCCACCACCCGCGACGCCAAACACTGGCCGGAGTCACACTGGCGGGCGCTGTTTGCACAACTGGCTGATACTGATCTGCATGTCCGCCTGCCGTGGGGCGCACCGCATGAACAGGAGCGGGCGCTGCGTCTGGCGGAAGGGTTCACTCATGTGCATGTATTGCCGAAACTATCACTGGCGGATGTGGCGGCAGAAATCGCTGGGGCAGAAGGGGTGATTTCAGTCGATACCGGGCTGAGCCACCTGACGGCCGCACTGGATAAACCCAATATCACCCTGTACGGCCCGACAGACCCCGGGCTGATCGGCGGTTACGGTAAAGGACAGTTTGCCCTGACAGCAAAAGACGGGGATTTGTCATCGGTCAGTGCGGATGATGTGCTCGCCGCGATGGCAGAGCACATGCCGCGTTAAGATTATGATGCATGACGCTGTGCGAGTTTCCGCTGATAAAACTCCGCCAGCGTCATCCCTTCCGCCCGCAGTGCGATATACGCAAACAGCTGCTCCAAATCATCATACAGTGCATCAATTGCTCCCTCATCCCTGAATGTCGGGCTGCCGCCCGGCATAAATTCAGATGAATGCAGCATAAATTCAATGTGATCATTTCCCTGTGCCAGACAGGCATCAACCACCTGCTGCATCTGTGCCAGGTTACCGCCTTTCGGCCGCAGCCAGTTCACGGACGGCGAGCGTTTTTTGCCGCGTAACTTGTCGTAAAATTGTTTCAGGCCGTTCATCAGCGGGGAATGGCGGAACTGCACACTCATCGGCACCTGTAACAGGGAAGAATCCCCGGAACGGCGGATATCATTCAGATCCATAAAATAGGCGTCAGACGGAAAGTTCAGGTAATTGGTGCCGCCATTTCCGATGGGTGCCGGTGCTCCCGGGGTATATGCCCAGTTCACCCGCGGTGTCACAGAGCAGTCTGTCTGATAACCAAATTCTGCCAGCAGGCGGGCGTATTTTTCATTGAAGGCCCAGCGCCCTGCGCGGTGGCTGACCATTTTGGTCTGTAATTTATCTTCCAGCAGCGATGTCATGACGTTAATTTTTTCTTTCATCACATCGCTGGGGTATTCAATCAGATACGGCTGGAAACGGTCATCATCTGCTGTCAGCGCTTTCAGCGGCGGACTGTTCCAGGCGTGCAGATGCATGCCGATCTCCCCGGTCTGCCGGGCAATCACATCCTGCGCAAATTCAATATAGGCATCATCCGTTGCCATTTCATAGTTGGTCAGCCAGACCGGCTTAAAGCCGTATTTCTCACATAATGCCTGAAAGCGTGGTAAAAACCGGGTATTCTGCGTGGTGATCACCGGCCCGGATTCCCAGAGGTTATCCCCTTCCGTATCAAGGGTGATGATAAAAGCGGGTTTCGCCATGGTTATGCTCCTCACGCGTGTGTTGACGGGACTGGCTGAATTAAATCACAGTATTGGCGGACAATCGTCTGCTGCTCAAACTTATGATACATCTCAGGGGTGATCACCGGCGGATGTTCATAAACCAGACGGATTTTTTCCGCCAGACTCACCGGTGTCATATCAGATAAATACGCGGCAAGCTCCCCGGTCATAATCTCACTTATTCCGCCCGGACAACGGGTGCTGACAACCGGTGTACCACAGATGAGTGATTCAATCAGAACAGAAGAGAGCCCTTCACTGTCAGAGCTTAATACTACGGCTTTTGCGCCACGGATGATCGGCATCGGATTTGACTGAAAGCCGGTAAATTCCACCCGATCTTCCAGCCCCAGTTCAGCTACCTGACTTTTCAGTGTTTCCGTGAAAGAGGTGCTGCCCTGTCCCGCCAGCAGCAATTTGCACGGCAGATTAGCCAGCGCAAACGCAGTCAGTAACCGATCCTGCCGTTTTACCTCATGAAAACGCCCGAGATGAACCATATAGTCCTGTCCCTGATATGGATTATCTTTCTGCGACTGGCGCTGAATATCCGCAACATCAAACGGGTTATAAATGGTCACACATTGCTGCGGCGTTACTCCGACGTTCTCACACAGATCCCGGCAAACCGCACCGGAAACACCGATAATATTCCGTCCGTTATACACACTGCGGATTTTTGCCTGTTTCAGCCGGCGGCGAAGGCCGGTTTTATTGCCGAGATAACTGGCGGAAAACATACCATGCAGGCAGAACCAGACATTCAGCCCGGTCAGCACCCGTGATGCAGCCACAATACGGTCGGTTTTATGCAGATTGGACACCACCAGTACCGGTTTACCTTTACGGGTAAACAGGCCGGATAAAAAAGCATCCATTTTTCCGGCCCGGCGCCGGATCTCAGTCTGACGGCGGAATAATCCCCGGTATGTATCAGCAGAAACCTGATAATCCACCCCTTCCGGAATGTCATAATCACGGGTATTGCTGAGTGATAACAGCGTCACATCATAACCGGCCAGAACCAGCCCGTGACTCAGGCTCAGAACCACCCGTTCCGCGCCGCCGCCCGGTAAACCGTCAATAATAAATAAGATATGCTGTTTCATTATGCCAGGACCCGCCCGTAAAGATCGATAAGCTGCTGTGATAACGCTGCCGGTGTATAAGGTAAAACCCGCTGCCGCGCGCATTCAGACATCCGGCTGCTGAGGTGATCACAAGGCAGTTGTGATACTGCCTCTGCCAGCCCGTCAATATCGAGTGCATCACAGACAAACCCCTCTTTACCCTGCGTGATAAACTCCGCGCCGCCGCAGGTGGTGCTGGTGATAACCGGCAGTGCGCAGGCCATTGCCTCCGGTACCACATTCGGGAACGGGTCATACAGCGTCGGCAGCAGCAACCCGTCACTCATCTGATAAAACGGCAGTGTCTGTTTCTGCATGCCCGCAAAGCGGATGCGATCAGTACACCCGAGAGATGCCGCCAGCTGACGATATTTTTTTTCTGCCTTATCCTGACCTATCACCAGCAGCCAGGCATCATTGCGGCTGACAGCAGCAATCGCGGCCGCAAGCCCTTTGCGTTCAAACCCGGAACCGACATACACCAGGCATTTTGCCACCGCCGGGATCTGATACGTCTGCCGGAGTGCGAGGCGCTCTGCTTCCGGCAGAGGATGAAATTTCTCAGAATCAATCCCGTTATAGATGACGGTTATCTGTGACTCTGACAAACCAAAGTCTTCCATCACCTCTTTTTTTACCATTTCTGAATTACAAATCACCTGCTTAAAGTGCGGATCATGATACATCTCCTGCTCCGCCTTCATCACATAACGGTGATACGGCGAGGCAAACAACAGTTTCGCCCGCCAGGCGGGCAGTACCCGCGCCCGCTGTAACAGCCAGCGGCGGTGCACACCATCCCCGGCACGGTAAATATCACAACCGGCGATGCGTTCATGGCTCTGAACAATATCAAATTTTTCATTCTGCCAGCAGGTGCGGGCAGCATGTGCAAAACCCCGCTCACGGCTGATTCGCCCCCATTTCGGCGGATTCACCACATGAATATGCCAGCCGGGCGCTGCCGCCCCCTGCCAGGAACGGGTGATGACATTCAGCTCCAGATTCTGATTATCCAGCGCCTCCAGCGCCCGGGATACAAAACGCTCCGCGCCGCCGTCCGGACGGTATTTCTGACGGACGATCGCCAGACGCATCTCTTTCATAAATATCTCCGTGCTGCGGCAATCACTGCCTCTGCCGGGATCGGACTCAGGTAACGTTCATCCGTCCCGGTATCCACATCATCCGGGTCCGGCTGTTCGCCGTAATCCGATGCTTTAATGATTTCACCGGTTGCCTGCCACGGCGACCAGAACACCAGTTTTGTCGGGCCGAACAAGGCTATCATCGGTGTTTTCAGAGCGGCAGCCATATGCATCGGAACAGAATCCACGCCGATATACAGTTTTGCACGGTCTATCAGTGCCGCGAGCTGCGGCAGGGTCAGTTCTCCGGCAACGGAAACAATTCTGCCGTCCGCCACCGCCTGCTGACACGACCCCAGAATGGAAGCAACCATCTCTTTTTCGCGCTGATCCGGCCCGCTGCTGAGCACAATCTGATGCCCCTCATCCGCCAGTGTGCGGATAACGTCGCTCATTTTGTCGTCATCCCAGCATTTATAGAACCAGCGGGATGTCGGCTGCACCACAATATAATCACCGGTCACCTGCCTGCGCTGCAAAAGCTGCTCTGTCTTCTGCCGGTCTTCCTCTGAATATGCCATCGTGGCATGGCTGACTATCACAGGCAGATTCAGCGGGGCTAACCCGTTAAGATTCTGCTCCACCGTGTGCATGACAGAATCCTGTGAAGTATCCGCCAGCAGGGTATAGCATTTTTTCCAGAAAATACTCTGACGTTTCCATAAATCCAGCCCTGTGCGGATGCGGGCGCCGGTGAAACGGGTCACAATCGCGCTGTACCACTGATCGGCCAGGTTTACCACCATGTCATAACGGCGGTGGCGCAGTGATTTCAGTAAGCGCCATTCATGCCCGATACGCTTGCAGGTTCCCTCTTTACGCCAGGCTCTGTCCATGGCAAAAATATGGCTGATGCCGGGATGACGGCTGAGCATTGGTGCGGTTTCCTGATACAGGAGAACATCTACCTCAGCATCCGGGTAATTCGTTTTCAGGGTATTAATCACCGGTGTTATCAGCAGCATATCGCCGTGATGGCGAAGTTTTATCACTAAAATACGCTGTACCGGCGCGGATGCTGTTTGCATAAGAGTTCCATTTAAGGTCAGGCAGAAATCAGGGAATACCAGGTATCAATATCTGAGGCACAGATTACCACAAATCGTTCCCGTCAGTATTAACAGATAGCGCAGTGTGTTGTGCCGGACAGCGTGAATTTCGCCCTCTGCGCCGCCGGGTTTGTGCTTTTTAATGCGCTATTCGTGTTAGTTTTATGCTACTATTGCCGCAATCTTATCTGCGAAACTGATAAAATGTTACTGCGTGTATACCAGGTTCTGCTTTACCTGATCCAACCTCTTATCTGGTTACGTCTGTTATGGCGCAGCCGCCGCTCCCCGGCCTACCGCAGACGCTGGGGCGAACGTTATGGTTTCTGTAAAGGGAAAACCGGCACCGGCGGTATCATTCTGCACTCGGTTTCTGTGGGCGAAACACTCGCCGCAGTACCGCTGGTCCGTGCGTTACGCCACCATTATCCGACGTTACCTATCACTGTCACCACCATGACACCCACCGGCTCAGAGCGGGTTTTATCAGCATTAGGTGATGACGTTTACCACGTCTATCTGCCTTACGACTTACCGGGGTCAATGAAACGGTTTTTCAATACGGTTCAGCCGAAACTGGTGATCGTGATGGAAACGGAACTGTGGCCGAACATGATAACCGAACTACACCGCCGGAAAATTCCGCTGGTGATCGCCAATGCCCGCCTGTCAGCGCGCTCGGCAGCCGGGTATAAGAAAGCGGGCAGTTTCGTGAAAACCATCCTGAACCGGATCACACTGGTCGCCGCGCAGAATCAGGAAGACGGGGAACGCTTTATTGAGCTCGGCCTGCGCCGACAGCAACTGCATGTGACCGGCAGCCTGAAATTCGATATTTCTGTCACGCCGGAACTGGCTGCCAAAGCCGTTACCCTGCGCCGTCAGTGGGCAGCCCGTCGTCCGGTGTGGATTGCAACCAGCACCCATGAAGGCGAAGAGGAAATCATCCTCAGTGCCCATAAAACCCTGCTGACCCGCTATCCGAATCTGCTGCTGATCCTGGTGCCGCGCCATCCGGAGCGGTTTGCCAAAGCACGCGAGCTGACTGAAAAAGCCGGTCTGACCTATGTGATGCGCAGCCGTAATACCATCCCGTCACCGGAAACACAGGTGGTGGTCGGGGATACCATGGGCGAACTGATGCTCCTGTACGGACTGGCAGATATCGCGTTTGTCGGCGGCAGCCTCGTTGAGCGCGGCGGACATAATCCGCTGGAAGCCGCCGCACATGCCCTGCCGGTATTGATGGGACCACACACGTTCAATTTCAAAAATATCTGCGGTAAATTACAGCAGGCGGATGCCCTGCTGACCGTCACAGATGAACAAAGCCTGTGTGATGCCGTCAGTAATCTGCTCAATGATGAGGATTACCGGCTGTACTGCGGACGGCATGCCGCCGAGGTACTTCATGAAAATCAGGGTGCACTTCACCGCCTGATGCAGTTGCTCGGGCCGTATCTGCCGCCGCGGAGCCACTGATGACAGAGAAAAAACGCCTCTCCGTTGTGATGATCAGCAAAAATAATGCCGATGTTATCAGCGATTGCCTGAACTCCGTTCAGGGGCTGGCGGATGAAATCATTGTGCTCGATTCCGGCAGTCAGGACGACACGCTGACCATTGCCCGCAATGCCGGGGCGCAGGTGTATGAAAACCGGGACTGGCCGGGCTTCGGCCGCCAGCGGCAGATTGCCCAGCAGTATGCCACCGGGGACTATATTCTGATGCTGGATACCGATGAACGGGTCACCCCTGAGCTGAAACATTCCATTGAACAGGTACTTGCCGCACCGCAGAAAAATACGGTATACCGTTTCGCCCGCCGCAATCTGTTTCTCGGGCGTTTTATGAAGCACAGTGGCTGGTATCCGGATCGCGTTCTGCGGTTATATCCGCGCGAACAATATCAGTACAACAGTAATTCGGTTCATGAATCTCTGGAGACACAGGGTGCCAATATCATCACGCTGAAAGGTGATGTCTTACACCTGACCTGCCGCGATTTACCGGAGTTTCAGCAAAAACAGCTGCGTTATGCCGCCGACTGGGCAAAAGCCCGCCATCTGGCAGGTAAACGCTGCTCTTTCCTCTCCGTTCTGACTCACACTGCCGGTGCGTTCTGCAAAACCTGGCTGCTGAGAGCCGGATTTCTTGACGGTAAACAGGGGCTTATCCTTGCATTTGTGAATGCACAATATACCTTTAATAAATACGCCACCCTGTGGTCCGTGAGTAACAACGATGAGTCAGCATCATGAAAACACGCGCAATTTATCCCGGCACTTTTGATCCCATTACCTGCGGACATATCGATATTCTTGAGCGCGCCTCAAAAATGTTTGATCATATCCTGCTGGCGATCGCCAGCAGCAGCCGTAAAAATCCGATGTTTACCCTCGATGAGCGGGTTGCGCTGGCAAAAGATGTGTGTGCACATATCCCGAATGTGGAAGTGGTCGGGTTTTCTGAACTGATGGCGAATTTTGCCAAAAAGCAAAATGCCAATGTGCTGATCCGGGGTGTCCGTTCCGTTGCTGATTTTGAATATGAATGGCAGCTGGCCAATATGAACCGCCATTTTGCACAGGATCTGGAGAGCGTTTTTCTGCTGCCGTCGCAGAATCTCTCTTTTGTATCCTCATCCCTGATCAAAGATGTGGCTCTGCACGACGGCGATGTCTCTGCATTTCTGCCGGAGTCCGTCGCACAGGCGATGATGCAAAAACTCGGTAAAGCATAATCAGTGCTGACAGGCGGGGCAGAAAAACGTGCTCCGCTGACCAACTTTTACCACTTCAATCTTCTGTCCGCAGTTCGCACAGCACTCTCCCTGTTTTCCGTACACAAACAATTCCTGAGCAAAGTAACCGGGTTTTCCGTCCGACTGTAAAAAATCTTTCAGCGTGGTACCACCCTGTTTTATGGATTCTGTCAGTACCTGTTTAATGGTGGCAACCAGGCGGATAACCTCATCTTCAGTCAGATCTTTAGCCGGCCGCAGGGGATGGATGCGGGATAAAAAGAGGGATTCATTGGCATAGATATTCCCGACCCCCACCACAATCTTATTATCCATCAGCCAGCTTTTGACCGGCGTGTTTCGCTTGCGGGATTTGGCGAACAGATAAGCGGCGTCAAAATCATCACTCAGCGGCTCCGGCCCCAGATTCGCCAGTACCGGACAGGTTGCCAAATCATCCGCCCATAACCAGGCGCCAAAACGGCGCGGGTCGGTATAACGCAGAATTTTACCGTCACCCAGCACCATATCCACATGATCGTGTTTCTCTTCCGGCGTTTCCTCCAAAAGAATCCGCAAACTGCCGGACATCCCCAGATGAATGATAATCCATCCTTCCGGCAGCTCAATCAGCAGATATTTTGCACGGCGCTGCACACTGAGCACCGGCCGGTCACTCAGGCGCTCAATCTGCTCCGACACCGGCCAGCGCAACCGCCGGTTCCGGACTTCAACATAACGTACTGTATTACCAACAAGATGCGGCTCAATGCCGCGCCGGCTGGTTTCGACCTCGGGTAATTCCGGCACAGATAACTCCTCAGCGATTAATCGGCAGCGGTTGCTCTGCGGTATCTTCTTTACCGCCGGTCACCAGTGCCACAGCAATACACAGGAGATAAACAGTAATACTCTCACGGCTGAAGAACAAGACATCTGTCAGGCCATAACCGGCCAGACACAATGTAATCATTATCAGCAATACATTTTTATTGCGAATACCGGCATATAACAGAGAGAGATAAATCAGCACCAGCAGCACACCACCGATAATCCCCTGCAATGACAGCACTTCAATCAGTTCACTGTGCAGATGCACCGTCAGGTAGATAGTTATTGAGTCACTGATTGTACCGGCAGCTATTTTTTCTGAAATAAAATCATTACGGGCCTGAAAAGACTCCCCCAGCGGGGCATGCTTAAACGCAGACAACCCGGCGTACCACATGGTATAGCGGTCACCCAGTGATCCCCCCGGTTTTGTCACATCATAACCCTGCGTTTCGGTGATCGCCTCATTAATACGGGACTTATATAAAAACTCGTATGATACTCCTGCAAAAATCAGCATCAGTACAACAATAATACTGACCTTTTTTATATTCAGGTTATTACGGAAAACAATGGCTGTGTAGACAACAGAAAGCAGGAGATAGATAGCTATCGCGGCACGGGTTTGTGTCAGAATAATAATCGCATTTGAAACTATCAGATTAATGAAAAACAATGAAATGTTTAGTTTGTTTCTCACCTGAATACAGAAATGAAGACTGACAAAAAAAATCGCACTGACCAAATATGCGGTGACTGTTGCCCGGTTTGTATCTAATTCCACTCTGGTTTTATTTAAAATAAAAATATCATAGAGCGCATACAGTAAGATATAAAGTGGCAATACCTTTATGATGGATGAAATATATTTATTACTGAAAAACTGTCTGAGTTCATTTTTTAATAAAATACAAACACAAAAAATAAACGCCCCGAGTATAATCCTTGAGGCTGTCGGGGAATGGGTTTTATAAATATTCAACCCGTCATCATTCATCAGAAATGACCAAGCGACACGCGAGAGGCCAAACAGCAGAAAGGAAGCAGCAACCAGCAGCACTGCACGGTCACTGAAAAGCGATCTTTTTTTGGAAAAGACCAGCCAGACTGTCACGATAACGGATAAATAACTCAGTATAAAATAAGAATCCCGTGACAAGGTATCAACGAAAGAAGCAATAACCATCGAGAATGTCATTAACATACCAATGATAATTGGCAGTGTTCTGCTCATTGTCATTTAAAAAACTCCCGATGACTTTATTTTTAAAAACATTATTTTCCTGCTTAATCTTACTTTTGGGCTGAACAGAAAGCGAAATACCCTGATATCATTGAAGCGATCCATAACAAAGCGGGGAAGCTTACGTTGATTATTTCTTGATAAATAATCAGAACATACCTTAACAAACAGTCCTTCAAACATCACTTTTTCATTTGTATTTTTTACGAAAAAACTTTCCATAGATAAAACAATTTGCAGAAAAAGGACTGTTTTATTTATACTTTTTTCTGTGGATAAACTGCCGCGATGCTTATAGTAACAATAAATCTGAGTGTCAGTGATCAGGATATTCTGAGCTGCGCAAATAACATTTGCGGTAATAACCACATCTTCATAGCAAAAAATTTCAGGGAACATATCATCCGTCAGGATGTCCCGCCGGATAAATCTGCCGAGTAAATGGCCTTTTACCGTCTTATGTTCCAGATATAATTCTTTCAGTCTGTCCTGAGTGATTGATACAACAGGTTTATTCTCAATCACTAATACCGGATTACGGTCATGATGTTCATCAAGACGGGTTATCAGTAAATCAAACGGATGCTCCCGCATAATATCCATAACCAGGGTCAGTGCACCATTTTTCAGTACATCATCACTGTCTAATGCTGTGATATATTCGCCGCGGGATAATGAATATGCATAATGGCGGACTTTTCCGACATTAGAAAAGTTAACAGTTTCAACAAGTTTAATAAAGTTTCGTGGTTGATAATGACTGATAATATCTAATGATTTGTCTGTCGAACCATCATTAATAATGATAGCTTCAACCCTCTCCGGAGAACCATTCTCATTCAGGGCATTATCCAGACTTTCTAAAGCGGCCAGGATTGATGACTCCGCATTATGTACTGCAATCATGACCGAAATAACGGGGTTACTCATATCATATTCCAACATTCGTTTTTATCTGCGAAGTAAACTGATTCAGATTTTGGCGGTCACTGATACGCCAACTCAGTAATCATATAAAAACTATATAAAAATAATAAACAAACCAACTCTTATAGTTGTATATCCTGATAAAGCAATAGTATCCGTAAATGATACAGCAATCATAATATTTTAATACTCTTACAATCAGTATTTAAGATAAGTATACGATTTATCTATCATTTTATCTTTAATTAACATTAAAAATGATACTATTTTATATAAAAATACCAATAATTTGTAAAACATCAGTGTATTACACCATCGAACTCATATAATGAGTACAGATGACAATATTGCCCTCTGCCAAATTTACTTTGCCGGTCGACAGGCAATAAAAAACCCGGCCGAAGCCGGGGTTTTTCAATCAGAAAGCAGAAGTTACTTAATTTTTGCTTCTTTGTACATTACATGCTTGCGAACAACCGGATCGAATTTTTTCATTTCCAGTTTTTCAGGCATAGTACGTTTGTTCTTCGTAGTGGTATAGAAGTGACCTGTACCTTCAGAAGAAACCAGTTTGATCTTTTCGCGAATACCTTTAGCCATTTTTCAGCTCCTTAGTACTTCTCACCGCGGGTACGTAAATCAGCTAAAACAGCTTCGATACCCTTTTTATCAATGATACGCATACCTTTAGCAGATACACGCAGAGTCACGAAACGCTTTTCAGACTCAACCCAGAAACGGTGAGAGTGCAGGTTCGGCAGAAAACGACGTTTGGTCGCATTTAATGCGTGAGAACGGTTGTTACCGCTCATCGGACGCTTGCCAGTAACTTGGCAGACTCGGGACATGTCTATTCTCCAAAAATCTAATCAGCTCGAGCTTTGTATTGGGTGAGGCTGCCTCGTCAGGCTTAGGAGCCCATCTCAGCTTACTTTTGACTCGCCGGGAAATTGCTCTGTCAACCAGCAAAAATATGCTGAGATAGGCTCTTCTCGCCAAACCCAAGATCCTCAAAGGTGGCGTAGTATACGCTTTCCGGCGCAAACGCTCAAGACCCGAACAGTAAAGATCGTGTGTTTCTGCGAAAAAAACTGCTCAGATCAGCTCGTGTTCTGCAAACGAAAACATATTGAATTTCCCGACAATCAGGTGATCCAACACGTTAATCCCTACCAACTCACATGCCTGAACAATTTTTTTTGTCAGCAGACGGTCAGCCCGGCTGGGGTTTTCGTTACCGGAGGGGTGATTATGCGCCAGAATCACAGAAACTGCATTCACTTTGAGCGCCAGACGCAAAATCTCTCTGGGATGTACTTCCACACAGTTTACCGTACCGGAAAACATCTCTTCATAACGGATAAGCTGGTTCTGATTATTGAGAAAAAGTACAGAAAACACTTCCCGCTCCTGCCAGGCCATTCGCTGATTAAGATATGCCTTTACGGTACAGGCACTGCTGAGAAATTGTGTTTCCTGAAACTGACTGCTGAAATAGCGCCTGGGCAATTCCACAATCGCCTGCATCTGGCAAAATTTACTGTCCCCGATCCCGTTCAGGGGTTTAAATTCCTCATAACCTGCTGTCAGCAACCGGTGCAGCGACCCGAAAACTTCCAGCAGATACTCCGCAAACTGTCTGACCGGCCGCTCCCGGGTGCCGGTACGAAGAAAAATAGCCAGCAGTTCTGAATCACTCAGTACTGATGCCCCGTATGCGATCAGTTTCTCTCTCGGCATCAATGCCGTATTTCCGGTTATGTTGTCCATTTTTCCCCCGTTTGTTTTCCTGTTTCAGCAGAAAAAGTATGTCAGTTCCGGCAGCTTTTCCGCATAAAACCCCTCATTTTTGCGAGGCGCGCCGAAGAAAAAACATTATTTAGCTGGATAAATACACAGCACCCTACCTATACGGCAGTGTTGTGGTAAAATCGCATATCTCCGAAAAATAACTGGATAAAACACAATGTCCGAACTGACAGGAAAACAGATAGTTCTGGGTATCAGTGGGGGTATCGCAGCCTATAAAACCCCTGAAATTGTCCGCCGTCTGCGAGACAGAGGCGCAATTGTCCGTGTCGCCATGACACCCGCTGCAACCGCATTTATCACCCCGCTCACACTCCAGGCGGTTTCCGGTTTTCCGGTCGCTGAAAGTGTGCTTGATCCGGCAGCCGAGGCTGCAATGGGTCATATTGAACTGGGAAAATGGGCGGATCTCATTATCCTTGCACCCGCCACGGCTGACCTGATCGCCCGCCTGAGTGCGGGCATGGCCAATGACCTGGTCACCACTATCTGCCTGGCATCTGATGCCACCATTGCCGTTTCACCGGCCATGAACCAGCAGATGTACAGAGCGCAGACCACTCAGGAAAACCTCGCGCATCTGGAACAGCTGGGTTTTGCTGTCTGGGGGCCGGACAGCGGCAATCAGGCTTGTGGTGATACCGGCCCGGGACGAATGCTGGACCCGTCAGAGATTGTCTCACGGGCAGAACAACACTTCCGCAAAAAACAGGACATGACCGGCCTCCGCCTGGCCATTACCGCAGGGCCGACACGCGAAGCACTCGATCCGGTGCGTTTTATCAGTAATCACAGCTCCGGTAAAATGGGATTTGCTATTGCTGCGACAGCGGCAGCACGCGGCGCGGATGTCACGCTGATAGCCGGGCCTGTCACATTACCGACACCACCGGGTGTTAAACGTATTGATGTCAGCAGCGCCTGTGAAATGAATGATGCCGCACAGCTGGCAGCCCCGCAGCAGGATATTTTTATCGGCTGTGCTGCTGTTGCCGATTACCGCGCCAAAGCGGTTGCACCTGAGAAAATAAAAAAACAGGGCGACGAAATCACCTTCACGATGGTGAAAAACCCGGATGTGATCGCAGGTGTCGGCGCACTGGAAAAAAACCGGCCATTTGTGATTGGATTTGCAGCTGAAACCCAAAATGTGGAAGAATACGCGCGCGGCAAGTTGGTGAAAAAGCAGCTCGATATGATTTGCGCCAATGATGTTTCTGTTGAAAACCAAGGATTTAACAGTGACAATAATGCCCTGCACCTGTACTGGCATACCGGCGATATCAGCTTACCGAACATGAGCAAATCAGAGCTCAGCCACCATTTACTGGACGAAATACTGAAACACTATGACCAAAAAAATCGACATTAAGATTCTTGATCCGCGTATCGGCGGGGAATTTCCGTTACCGGCCTATGCCACGCCGGGCTCTGCGGGTCTGGACTTACGTGCCTGCCTGGATGAAGCCACTGACCTGAAACCGGGACAAACACTGTTACTGCCGACCGGTCTTGCAGTTCATATTGCAGACCCGTCTCTGGCGGCAATGGTTCTGCCGCGTTCCGGGCTCGGCCATAAACATGGTGTGGTGCTCGGCAACCTGGTGGGCTTAATAGACTCTGACTATCAGGGACAGCTGATGGTATCTGTCTGGAACCGGGGTGACACCACGTTTACAATAGAACCGGGCGAGCGTATCGCACAGATGATTATCGTTCCTGTTGTTCAGGCTGAATTCAATATTGTTGAAGAATTTACCGAAAGTGAACGCGGAGCCGGCGGATTTGGCCATTCAGGCCGTCAATAATACTAATAACGCCGTTATCTCCGTCGCTTTTCTGACAGCGGTACTGTTGTACGGCTGTCAGCCGGCAAATGTGTTTTTGCTTTAACGCAGGGGTTTTATCTGACATGGCAGAAAGTACAAAAAAGAAGAACAGGCGCGAGGAGATCCTGCAGGCGCTTGCGCTGATGCTTGAGTCCAGTGACGGCAGTCAGCGTATAACAACCGCCAAACTTGCCGCCAGTGTGGGTGTTTCAGAAGCAGCGCTCTATCGTCATTTTTCAAGCAAAACAAAAATGTTCGACAGCCTGATTGTATTTATTGAGGACTCACTGATTTCGCGGATAAACCTCATCCTTCAGGATGAAAAAGAAACAATTTCGCGGATAAAACTGATTCTGATGCTGATTCTGGGATTCTCAGAAAAAAATCCGGGCCTGACCCGTATCATGACCGGTCACGCACTGATGTTTGAGCAGGATAAATTACAGAGCAGAATTAATCAGTTGTATGAACGAATCGAAGCTCAGTTGCGTCAGGTCTTAAAAGAAAAGCGGATCCGTGACGGCAGCGGTTTTACTTATGATGAAAGCCTGTTAGCATCTCAGTTACTCGCCTTTTGCGAAGGCATGCTGTCCCGTTTTGTTCGCTCAGAATTTAAATACCGGCCGACACAGGAATTTGAAGTCCGCTGGCCGCTGCTCCTGGCACAACTTCAGTAATACCGTTTTTAGTTAAACTACTCACCCCGCCCGTTTTATTGGGCGAGGGCTTTTTTTTGCCTGCTGTTCTGTTCAGATTTCAATACCATACTGCTCACGGTAATCCCGTACCGCCCGCAAATGTGTATCCATCTGCGGATCTTCCGCCAGATAACTGATTAAATCATTCAGTGTGATAATGGAAAATACCTGACAGCCGTAATCCCGCTCCACTTCCTGAACCGCAGATAACTCGCCTTTGCCTTTTTCCTGACGATCAAGACTCAGCATCACACCGGCAAGTATTGCATTGTTTTGTCTGATGATTTCCATCGATTCACGAATTGCTGTACCGGCGGTGATCACGTCATCCACCACCACAATCCGGCCATTAAGCGGACTGCCGACCAATGTTCCGCCTTCCCCGTGGTCTTTGGCTTCTTTACGGTTAAAACAGTATGGCATATCAAGATCATGATGCTCCGCCAGTGCAACCGCGGTCGTCGTTGCAATCGGAATTCCTTTGTAGGCCGGCCCGAACAGAACATCATACTGCACACCGCTGTCGCACAATGCCGCAGCATAAAAGCGCCCGAGCAGCGCCAAATCCCGTCCGGTATTAAACAACCCGGCATTGAAGAAATACGGGCTTTTCCGGCCGGACTTCAGCGTAAATTCACCAAATTTAAGTACCTGTTTTTTCATCGCAAGTTCAATAAATTCGCGCTGATAAGCTTTCATCGGGATCTCCTGGCTCTGATTTACGGATAACGCACCTGAATTACAGGCATAAAAAAGGCGACTATCACGTCGCCTTCTGACTAATTTTCTAATGCCGCCTTCTGGGCGGAAAAAATGGTCTCCAGCCCGCCCCTTGCGAGGGCCAGTAACGACAACAGCTCATCATGACTGAACGGCGCACCTTCTGCCGTGCCCTGGACTTCAATCATCCGTCCGTCATCAATCATGACCACATTCATATCGGTTTCTGCCGCAGAATCCTCGACATATTCCAGATCACAGCGCGGTTCACCATCCACAATACCGACAGAAACAGCGGCAACCATGGATTTCAGCGGGCTGGCTTTCAGCTGGCCTTTTGCGACCATCTGATTCAGGGCATCCGCCAGTGCCACACAGGCACCGCTGATGGCCGCAGTACGGGTACCGCCGTCAGCCTGGATAACATCACAGTCGAGGGTGATGGTGAATTCGCCCAGTTTGGTCAGATCAACCGCAGCGCGCAATGAACGCGCGATCAGGCGCTGGATTTCCATTGTGCGGCCTGTCTGTTTACCACGGGCGGCTTCACGGGCATTACGGGAATTGGTCGCACGCGGCAGCATGCCGTATTCCGCAGTAATCCAGCCCTGCCCCTGACCTTTCAGGAAACGCGGCACACCTTCTTCCACGGAGGCATTACATAACACTTTGGTGTCACCGAACTCCACCAGCACAGAGCCTTCGGCATGTTTGGTATAATGACGGGTGATAGTAATAGGACGCACCTGGTCTGTTCCCCGGCCAGCGGGACGTGATGACTGACTCATAGCGATTCTCCGGTTCAGTTAACTGTTGGGGGCGCATTATACGGCTTAAACCGGTGAATGCCTATGCCTTAACACCATAACAGCGCTATAATCAGAGCAATAAATCCATCACAGGACAGATATCATGATCCGTAGTATGACCGCATTTGCCCGTCAGGAAGTAAAACGTCCGTGGGGCAATGCCTCATGGGAACTCCGCTCTGTTAACCAGCGTTACCTTGAAACCTACATCCGCCTGCCGGAACAGCTCCGCAGCCTGGAGCCGGTGATCCGCGAGCGTCTGCGTCAGCGCCTGACCCGCGGTAAAGTTGAGTGTAACCTCCGCTTTGACCTGAGCAGCAACGCGCAAAGTGCACTGAATATGAATGAAGACCTGGCAAAACAGCTGGTTGCGGCCGCAAACTGGGTTAAAAACTACAGCCACGAAGGGGAAATCAACCCGCTGGAAATTCTGCGCTGGCCGGGTGTGATGTCTGCACAGGAGCAGGATCTGGACACCATCAGCGAAGAACTGCTGGCTGCTCTCGATGATACCATCACGGCCTTTATCGATGCCCGTGAACGTGAAGGTGCGGCACTGAAAACCTTAATCGAACAGCGCCTTGACGGCGTGACAGAAGAAGTCCGCAAAGTCCGTGCACAGATGCCGGATATCCTGTTATGGCAGCGTGAGCGCCTGCAAAGCAAACTGGACGACGCACAGATTCAGGTTGATCCGAACCGTCTGGAACAGGAATTGATCCTGCTGGCACAGCGCATTGACGTGGCGGAAGAGTTAGATCGTCTCGATGCCCATGTGAAAGAAACCCATAATATCCTGAAGAAAAAAGAGGCTGTCGGCCGCCGTCTGGACTTTATGATGCAGGAATTCAACCGCGAATCGAACACCCTGGCCTCAAAATCCATCAATGCAGGTATCACCAGTTCCGCCATTGAACTGAAGGTGCTGATTGAGCAGATGCGTGAGCAAATTCAGAATATCGAATAACCATTCATTATTACCCGGAAAAACGGCGGATATCCGCCGTTTTTTGTCCCTTTTAAAAATTGCACTCTCAGATACGGACACAATTAACAATATATAATTCTGATAAAAATAAAAAATACAACAATAAATAATATTTACGACTGCTAAGATGAATATTACCACTATCGTTTGTTTATATTATAAACGATGCTTTTATCAGCGCAGGAGAATATTATGGATACATCGCTGTTCAGCAAAACCCCCTCAATAACTGTTCTTGACAACCGTGGTCTGGCCATACGCAATATCGCCTATCACCGGCATCCTGATACACCGGATGAAACTGAAGAACGTATTACACATCACAGCTATAATCCCCAGGGTTTTTTAACCAAAAGCGCAGACCCGCGCCTGTCCGGTAAAAAATTATCTAACTTTACAGGTATTACCGGACTCAGCGGCACAGTCCTGTGTATGACAGGTGCCGATAATGGCATACAAATCAATCTGAATGATGCTGCGGGACGCCCGTTTATAACAATCACAAATATCAGTACAGATAAAAACTGACAGCATGATCTGAGCAGTGCGGTCACCCGGGCTATCCACTATGATATGGCCGGCCGTCATATATTGCAGAACAGACCGGAGGAAACACATCACTGATTGCTGAACGTTTCTTCTATGCCGGTAACACAGCTCAGGAGAAAGCATATAACCTGGCAGGGCAATGCATACGCCACTTCGATTCCGCAGGTTTGTTGCAGACAGACAGTGTTGCGCTGACCGGCATACCTCTTTCCGTTACCCGCCGGTTACTTAAAGATGCAGATAACCCGGATATCACCCCGGACTGGACTCAGACAGAAGATTCACTGCTGTCTTCAGAACCCCGTACAACACTGACAACAGCAGATGCCACGGGAGCAATACTGACAACCACCGATGCCACAGGCAACCAACAGCGTGTCAGCTATGATATTGCCGGTCATCTTTCCGCCAGTTGGCTGACAATCAAAGGTGAAAAAGAACAACCGATTATTAAATCAGTTGATTACTCTGCTGCGGGACAAAAATTGCAGGAGGTGCATAACAACGGCGTCATCACAACATATTCCTATGAACCTGAAACTCAGCGCCTTACCGGTATTAAAACAGAGCGTCCTGCCGGACACAAAAACGGGGCGAAAATACTTCAGGATCTGCGTTACGAATATGATCCGGTCGGTAATATTCTCAGTATTACAAATGATGCCGAAGAGACACGTTTCTGGCGTAATCAGAAAGTTGTTCCGAAAAATATCTGCATCTATGACAGCCTGTATCAGTTGGTTAAAGCTACCGGCCGGGAAACAGCGGCAACCCCGCAAAATACAGATCTCCCTTCTCCTGTTCCTCCGGAAAACACGGCCTATACCAATTACACGCGTATTTATACCTATGATAATGCCGGAAATCTGACGCAAATACGCCATTCATCCCCCGCCACCGGTAATAATTACACCACCTCGATTACCATCAGTGAAAGCAGTAACCGTGGTGTATTAAGCAGCATTACGCAAAGCCCGGCAGATGCTGATACCCTGTTTACACCTGCGGGATTACAGACACTATTACAGCCCGGCCAATCCCTGCGCTGGAATTCACGTAATGAATTGAAATATGTTCAGAACCCCGGTTCTGCGGAGGACGGTGAATCTTACCGTTATGACGCCGGTGGCCGCCGTATCCTGAAAATCAGCAGGAAAAAAAGTAATGCGCAATATCAGCGGGTCATTTATCTGGCCGGCCTGGAACTGCACACCACGTCCCGTAATAACACAGAAACAGAAAGTTTGCAGGTCATCACATCCGGGCAGGCCGGACGCGCACAGGTGCGGGCGCTGCACTGGGAAGCCGGATGTCCTGCCGGTATCACTAATAACCAGATACGTTACAGTTACGATAATCTCTCCAGCAGCAGTAACCTGGAACTGGATAGTGACGGAAATATCATCACTCTGGAAGAGTACTACCCTTATGGAGGCACCGCAGTTCTGGCTACCCGCAGCAAAACTGAAGCAGACTACAAAACAATCCGTTACTCCGGTAAAGAAAGTGATGCTACCGGCCTGTATTACTATGGCCGCCGTTACTATCAGCCATGGGCGGGACGCTGGCTCTCAGCTGATCCGGCAGGAACCGCAGACGGACTGAATCTGTTCAGTATGGTGAACAATAACCCGGTCTCACTGACTGATACTGACGGGCTGGCAGGTGAAAGGCTTTCGAAGCTCTTTGCATCAGACAGCGCACAACTAAAGAAAGGGAATATCACACCTCTGCGTAACAGAGGGTTGTTTGTCAGCAATGACAGCTCAGAGACATCGCTGCCATTCAGTATCGGCCGGCTCGACACTGTTGATACCTCTCCGGCAGTAAGAGAGTATCAACCTGACTTACTGAAAAAAGGAGGTGTTCTTTACGGTGCTGTCGATATTTTCCGCGGTGCACAGGTAACCTCCACCGAATCCGGTTCAGGAACAATCGGAACATATTGGGGAAGAAAAACACTTTCCGATGATATTACCGGGATAAATGTCGTAAACGGTATGTCCGGCTCAGTAGGTATACGTATTAATACAAATGATATGACAGAAGGGAAACCGGTTATTATTACCTCTGGTGCTCTGAGCGGATGCACTATGCTGTACGCAATGGAAAGATCGCATTTCTATGTCGTTCATACCGGGCAGAAACCGGGTGATGACGAATGGAAAACCGGTATTCAGGGTATCAACAAAACACAACAGGTTTTTAATATACTTGCAGATAAAAATTTACCGGTCAGCGGGGTACATAATAATGACCTTATAAGTACTCTGCACGCATTCGATAGCGGTGCAATAGCCTATATGGGCAAAGACGGTACCCGAATCAATCAAACTGCGGAGGGCGTTTCTGCTTTTGACTACAATGAAGCACAGGCTTCCCGTTTTGATATACGGGCAGGTTACAGCTATGCATTACTGGCAAAAAATGCGGGTAAGGTTCATGTGAAAGTCCTGTCAGAAGATGTCATCATCAATCCGGCAACTAACAAAATTAACGTATTAAACTCAATGAAAGCACGTCTTCATTAACAGAAAAAATCCGGCGGATATTCAATATCCGCCGTTTTTTATTAAACTTCCTCTTCCTTCACGGATTCTTCAATATCATCCGGTTCGGTTTCCTTACTGATCGGAATAATTAAATTCAGAATAATAGCTGTCACGCCGCCCATACAGATCGGGTTTTCTGCCAGTGCGTAAAGGGATGTCGGCAGGACGTGAAAAACCGCCGGGTCATAAGAGACACCCAGCCCCAGCCCCAGCGAAGTCGCCACAATCAGGGTTTCGCGGCGGCGCAGACCGTTCGACAAAATAATACGTATCCCGGCAATGGCAATCATGGAGAACATCAGCGTCATAGCGCCACCCAGCACCGGTGCCGGAATCGTCGTAAAGAACCAGCCAATCCCCGGAAACAGCCCCAGAATCACCAGAATAACCGCAATGATTTTTCCGATATGACGGGAAGCCACCCCGGTCATCTGAATGACCCCGTTATTCTGGGCAAAAGTGGTCAGCGGCAGTGAACTCATGGCGGATGCCGCCACAGACACCAGACCATCCGCCATCACACCGCCTTTCAGACGGGACTGAAATTCCGGCCCCTGAATTTTCTGCCCGGACACCAGTGCGGTTGCCGTCAGGTCACCGACTGCCTCCAGCACACTGAGCAGATAAATAATGGCGACGACCAGGAAATGGGCGAAGTTAAACGAGAAACCATATTTGAACGGCACCGGAATCGTGATAAACGATGCTTTGCTCATCTGACTGAAATCGACCATCCCCAGAAACAAGGCACAGATATAGCCGACAATCAGCCCGATCGCGATCCCGCCCATGCGCAGCAGCGGGCTTTTGCAGCAGTTAAACCCGATAACCACCAGCAGAACCAGTAACCCGACACCGATATTCTGATAATCACCGAAAGTACCGGAAGACTTGGCGGAGAAGCCGCCGCCGAAATCAATAATCCCGACTTTTATCAGGCTCAGCCCGATCATCAGTACCACAATACCGCTGACTGTCGGGGTGATAACCCGGCGCAGATAGGGCAGGATAAAAGACGATCCCACAACTAAGAACGCACCGGCAAACGAGATACCGAAGATAGTGGACAGTAACAGCTCCTCATCAACACCATCAGCCCGCATGCTGGTGCCGATGGCAATCATCACTGTCACAAATGAAAAGTTAACGGACTGAATCGATAATAACCCCGAGCCGACCATACCGTAGCGGTTTACCTGCAACCATGTGCCGACACCAGAGGCAATCATGGCCATGGAAACAAGATACGCATTGGTTTCAGGCGATAACTGTAAGGCGGTACCGACAATCAGCGCCGGAGTGACCATCGGAACGAAAATTGCCAGCAGATGGGTCACGGCACCGATAATCGCCTGCAAAAACGGGGGTTTATCCTCAAGCTGGTAAATAAGATCAGATGCTGTGTTTTGTTGATCAGACATCTCTTCTCTCCTGTAAGTGAATTTGACTATCTGACTCTGTTAATAACTATCTGTTTTTATTTAAGACTCTTGTGGAGAACAGATGGCTGTCATGCAATCTGTATCAACAGATAAAGCAATAACCACACCAGGAGGGGGAATAAGAGAGGAAAAGGGTTATAAAATGTGATTAATAACGGAGTTTTTGATCACTTTGTGAAATTGTTCACTATTTAAACTGAACACATCAGGATACCGGGATTTTTCAGGACAGATATCATTATGAGAATGATGATTAATAAATAATCAAATTGATAACCGCCGGTAAGCGGCGGCTGAACATTAATTCTCTTCGCGGATACGGGCGCGGGTGATTTGTTTTCTGACCAGCAGACGCAGTGAATTCACCACCAGCAGCAGAATAAAGGCGTTGGAAAAGATAAACAGAGTGAATGCCAACAGGTGGATAAATTCACTATCTGAAGACATGCTGATATTCAGAGATGATTTGGCCAGTGCCGACACGCCGAATGAAAAGCTCCAGAATGATAAGGTAAATGCCTGCCGGGTAAACCAGGGGATCAATCTGATCATAAATACCAGTTGCAATAACCCGTAGCCGAGCAGCATTTTGGCAAAGAAATCAATGTGATTCTGATTCACCGCCAGATAGGCACTGCATGCCACCAGCGCCGGTGCCAGCTGAATACCGAAAGAGAGGCGGGATTTTTCATCCATCAGCCCGTCACTGCGGATACGTTTCAGAATCGCCGGCTCCAGACTCAGCCAGGAAAAGACCCCGGCGCCGAAAAAGAGAATACCAAGATCAGTAAACCCGAGCGCGCCGCATGCCATCGCACAGATAAAATTATTGGCGACTGTCGGCAGATAGAGCACCGGGGTGGTTGCTGTTTTCGGGTACTCCCCTTTCCACTGCGAGCCAACCAGCCACGCGGCGTAAGAGAGCTGCGCCACCGCGCCGAGGGCAAACAGCCCGGTGGAAAACAGCGGAAGGTAAGGCGTCAGACCCATTGCCACCAGGACAGTGGTTGCCGGTAACAGGCTGGAAAACCCGCTGGCTACCGGGTGACGGAACTCATCAGTCATTTTTTCCGGAAAACAGAGACTGCGGATAATAAACAGGGATATCAGTACCAGCCAGACCGCGCAACCGGCACCGATAATCACCTCACCGATGAGTGCCGGATACCCCTGCTCTGCCGCTGCATAGCGCCATGCCATCCCGGTGCCGATCAGCCCCAGAACCATGCCGAAATACCCGGCCGAAAACCGCGAAGAAACGGATTTAATCTTATTTATCAGTGCAATGCTCATATCTTTTCTGCTCTGTCGTCATATCATTCCCGCTACAGATGCATGGGAACTAAATAATAATACAAATTTTATAATTTATTTTGATAAAAGTCATTTTGTATACATGTTACATCACATCATTTTTTCCGGTAGTTTCCGGAATCAGCCCAGCCAGTCCCCAGTGATGAGTAATCTCACGGATAATCAGTAAAAAAGCCGTGAATTGTTTGTCTGAAGGGAGTGATGTTGATGATACCGGGCTGCCGCTGATGACATTAACAATCTCATTAAACGCGCGTTCTATTTCCTCTGTGGATAAGAAATCCGCTTCATCACCGGTCAGTAAATAGTTTAGCCGCGGATCCGGGCAATGCAAAATCAGCGCGCCCGGCGGTAATGCCGCCCGTGCCGGGATAATCCGGTTTTCAATATGCTCAATCGCCACTTCCGCTTCATACGCGGTCACCGGCGAATGATGAAAAACAAATCCGTCAATCACACTGTCACCGAGCGGAAGCCGCACATCGGCCTCTGAGGAAAAAATCCGGGTTTCTGTTGCTGTTATCTGTAGTGTCAGGTGAGTCATTCTGTTACCTCCGGGTCAGGATTGTGTGCCGCCAGCAAAGCATCCACCACCACACGGATACGCGGGGAGAGGTCACGCGAGCGCGGCCATACCGCAAAGACCGGCGCTGGCGCATCACCTTCCGGGGTGGCAACCGGCAGTACCCGCAGCCGCCCCTGTTCAATATCCCGTGCCGCCAGCCAGGTGGTCATCCCCAGCCCGTCCGCTGCTGCGTCACACAAAGCTTCTCCGTTACTGATAATATGTTTAGGGCGGATAATCAGCCGGTTAACTGTGCCATCTTTGTTCATCACCGGCCACGGCAAAATCTGCCCCCGGGACAAAAATCCCAGACAATCATGCTCTGCCAGGGCTTCCGCCGTCTGCGGTGTACCCCGGCGGACAAGATAATCCGGCGATGCGCAAATCACCGCATGCTGCGTTCCAAGACGGCGGGCAATCAGTGTGGTACTGTCTTCCGGATACCCAAGGCGGATCGCGATATCGGTATTTTCTTCTATCAGATCCACCCTGCGGTCAGTAAAGCTGACCATCAGTTTTAATTCCGGATGTAATTTTGCCAGTTGTGTCAGTACCGGCATCACATACAGCCGCCCGTAAGAGACCGGCAGACTGATCCGCAATGTTCCGGAGACTGCCTGCCGGCGGGCTGACAGCAGTGATTCCGCCTGATGCAGCTCATCCAGCACAGATAAACAGCTCTGATAATAAATCTGCCCTTCTTCCGTCAGGCTGACACTCCGCGTTGTCCGGTGCAGCAATCGTACTCCCAGACGTTCCTCCAGTTTCGCCACACTTTTGCCGGTCGCGGATTTGGATACTCCCATCCGCACCGCTGCCGCCGTAAAGCTGCCGGTCTCCACGGTGTGCACGAATGCCGCCATATTTTGCAATTGTGAATACAGATTCAGGTTCGCCATGATTGTCAACTTTCAGGAGTCACTGTTACACCAAAACATCAGCATACACGCAAAAAAGTTGCCAATAAAATAGCAGAACAGAATAAAAGGAGCTTCTTATGCAAAAAATGATGAAACGCTGGCAACTGACCGGCACCGGACTGGATAACCTGACCCTTGCTGATGTGTCGGTACCTGTACCGGGAGATCATGAGGTACTGATCCGCGTATCTGCTGTCTCCCTGAATTACCGCGATCTGCTGGTGATTGACGGAAAATTGTTACCGGAGTTGCCGGAAATGCCGTTCACACCGGCCTCTGATATGACCGGAGAGATTGTCGCGACCGGGGGAAAAGTCACCCGGTTTCATACCGGTGAACGGGTGACCGGCAATTTCTGGACACAGTGGACAGATAACGCCCCGCCGGCAGAAATGGCACATCACGGACTGTCACTCGGCGGCCCGCTGCCCGGTGTACTGGCTGAGTATATTGTACTGAATGAGGAGACGCTGGTCGCGGTTCCCCCGTCACTGACTGATGAAGAGGCATCCACACTGCCGGTCACCGGGCTGACCGCCTGGTTTGCCCTGACAGAGAGCGGGAATTTGCAGCCAGGCCAGACCGTATTACTCCAGGGTACCGGTGGTGTATCACTGGCCGGATTACAGATAGCACTGGCAATGGGTGCGGAACCCGTTGTGCTGACCCGTTCCGCAGACAAAATCCCCCGTCTGAATGCACTGGGTGTCACCCGTGTTATTGATACCCGGGCGACACCGGCATGGGCGGATGCCGTGATGTCACTGACCGGCGGTCATGGTGCAGATCATATTCTGGAAGTTATCGGCGGGGAAAATCTGCGTCAGTCCGTGGCCGCACTGGCACCGGGCGGACATATTGCACAGATTGGGTTTATGCAAAGTGAAGAACTGGTGATGCCTGCCGTTCCGCTGATGCTGAAACAGGCAACTCTTCAGGGGATCACTGTCGGTCACCGCCGGGCACTGGAACGGCTTTGTGCCGCCGTTGAACAGTATCAGATCAAACCGGTTATCGATACTGTCTATCCTTTCGGTGATGTTCCGGCAGCTTTTGCGCATCTTCAGCGCGGCCCGTTCGGTAAAATAATTATCCGTGTAAAATAGTACTCTCCGGTTCCGGCGGCTTCCGGCCCCGGAACCTTTACACTTCTCCGCATAACTATACGTTCCCCTGTATTGACCTTCCCCTAAGGTAAACCATTAATCTCATCATTATTATCCGACTCATTACAGGGAATACCGATGAAAAAATCCGTTTGGGCGTTATCTTTATTATTAACCACACTCTCTGCCGGGGCCATGGCGGCGAAAGGAACCGTTACCGTGTATAAATCCCCGACCTGCGGCTGCTGCGGCCAGTGGGCGGAAGGGGTGGAAAAAGCCGGTTATGATGTGGAAACCAATGTTATTCCGCAGGCACAGCTGGAAAAAATGATGCTCGGTTCCGGTGCCACTCCGAACCTGATGAGCTGTCACCTCGCCACACTGAACGGCAAATATGTGATTGGTCACGTCCCGGTTGACAGCCTGGATGCCATCAGTGCACTGCCGGAAAGAGCAAAAGGAATTTCTGTTCCCGGAATGCCGGTCGGCAGCCTCGGCATGGAATATAAAGATATGAAAGAGCCGTATGATGTGATCGCCTATGATGCGGACGGAAAACAGACCGTATTCCGCAGCTACTGATTCTTATCCTGATCCCGCAGCGAACTTTCAAGAAAATGCAGAAATTTGTCGACAACCGGTGATAATTCACGACGGCTCGCATACACGGCTCTCAGCTCGATGGGAGCCGGTTCTTCATTCAGCCGGACGGCCTGCAATGTGCCGTCACGGAAAGCCTGCTGACACAAGTGTCTGGTCAGAATCGCAAAACCCAGCCCCTCAATAGCCGCCGCTGCTGCCAGCACCGCACCGTTAACCTGATAGCGGCTGTTGATGCGTAATGTCAGCAATCCGCCGTCCGGCTTGCGGAAAATCCACGGCTGGCCGTTCAGGGCACTCAGGCTGGAAATACAGGGCAGCCGGGTCAGCTCTGCGGCAGAAACCGGGATACCGGTCCGGGCCAGTAATGACGGCGCAGCCACCACCACACACGACCATGACTGAATCAGACGGCTGTGATAACTGCTGTCTGCCATCTCCCCGCGCTGATAGGTCAGCAGCAGATCGATGTCATCACTGATGATATCCCCCGGAATCAGCCGGGTATCACACCGGATTTGCAAATCCGGATGCAGTGCGGCAAACTGGGCCAGGATGGGTGCCAGCATTTCTCCGCAGCCTTCGCCGGGCACCGTCAGCCGGAAATGGCCGGTCAGCACATCATCATTGCGGATCTGTGCAAAGGTTTCCCGCAGCATGGAATCCGTTTTTCCTGCACACTGGTACAACTGCTGCCCCTGTGCCGTCAGTCGCATACGCCGGGTCGTCCGCTCGATCAGGCGGCAGCCGGTCTGGGTTTCCAGCTGTCTGATGGCCCGGCTGACATTGGAAGATGGCATACTCAGCCGGGTGGCGGCACCGGTAAAACTGCCCTGCTCCGCCACCGCCAGAAAAACCGGCAGCAAATTCAGATCAACCGCCATGACAGCGTCCCCGTTGTGTGAGATATTCATCCTTATTCTTATCACAAACAGGTTAATCTGTCCTCAGCAATAGCCGAAAGACATTAATTTCTGATAGCGCTGCGCCAGCAGTTCGTCTTCCGGTAACACGGATAACGCCGCCAGATCCTGCAACAGCTGGTCACGCAGATTATCCGCCGCCTGCTGATAGTTGCGGTGAGCACCACCCGCAGGTTCCGGAATAATGGTATCGATAATACCGAGCGCCTTCAGACGCGGGGCGGTCATCCCCATGGTTTCGGCAGCCTGCGGCGCTTTATCCGCACTTTTCCACAGAATAGAGGCGCACCCTTCCGGCGAAATCGCCGCATAAGTACTGTATTGCAGCATATTGATGCGATCACCGACACCAATCCCCAGCGCCCCGCCGGAACAGCCTTCGCCGGTGATGGTGCAGATAACAGGGGTTTTCAGCCGCGACAACTCCAGCAGGTTACGGGCAATCGCCTCCGCCTGTCCGCGCTCCTCCGCGCCCACGCCGGGATACGCACCGGCGGAATCAATAAACATCAGCACCGGCATATGAAAACGTTCGGCCATTTTCATCAGACGCAGCGCCTTGCGGTAACCCTCCGGTGACGGCATACCAAAATTGCGTAGTAACTTCTCTTTGGTATCGCGTCCTTTCTGGTGACCGATAACCATCACCGGGCGTCCCTCAAAACGTGCCAGTCCTCCGACAATCGCCTTGTCATCCGCAAAGGCGCGATCACCGGCAAGTGCCTGAAAATCGGTAAAAATAAGATTGATATAATCCAGAGTATAAGGCCGCAGCGGGTGGCGGGCCAGCCGGACAATCTCCCATGCGCCCAGATCCGCATAAATCGATTGAGTCAGTTTTTCGCATTTTTTCCGCAGACAGGCAATTTCATCATCCGGATCAAACCCCAAATCGCTGCTGCGCTCTTTAAATGACTGCAATGCGGCGATTTTTTCTTCCAGCTCAATGATTGGCCTTTCAAATTCAAGATGATACTGAGACATAACGGACATTACCCTGACAGAAAACATCCGGTCAGTGTAAAAAAACGCCGGAACGGGATACAGTCCTCATTCCGGCATACACTATTATCAGAAACGGGATAATCAGCCGTAAGAAATGGCCGCGCAGCGGCGGGCAGTGAAAATCGCAATCAGGGGGGCAATCGCCAGTAACATCATCAGCCAGTAAGCTGAAGACATCACACCCGTCAATGTACCGTCATTGAAACCATTGACGTTAACAATCATTCCCGCCAGCGCGGCACCCAAGGCTGTGGCAAAAAGCTGCACTGTAGTGATGGAGGCGGCAATCTCTTTATCTGCGGGGGCAGCCACCTGTAAAATCCGGGTCAGCAGATGCGGCCAGCCAAATCCGATCCCGAACCCGACCAGGGATAATCCCAGCAGGATCGGCGACATAATGGCCCATGTTCCGGCAGATGGTACAGAGAGCGTCAGTGCCAGCAGAACCAGCCCCGCCAGCACAAAGACCGGTCCGAGCAGAATACTGGCGCGCATTTTCGCCCCTTTCCATCCGGCGCTGATGATCTCACTGACTGTCCAGCCCAGCGCCATCAGTGCACTCATATAACCGGAGGCCAGCGGCGACTGACCGTGCAGGCTCTGAAGGAAATACGGTACGAAGACTTCGCAGGTCATCCCGATAGCCAGCAGGGAGATAGTGACATACAGTGCCGCATGATGACTGCCGCGCCGGAAAGTATTCTCCGGTAATAACCGGGTGCGGCTGCGCTGCTCAATCACCGCAAGCATAATCAGCAGCAGCAGGGAGATCACTACGCCGCCCACATTCAGGAATACATCCGGGCTGAGGCTGCCGGCAGAAACCACCAGTACCGCCGCGGTCAGTAATGTCAGCTGAATCAGGGGAAGACGCGGCCGGTTACCGTCATTATTCTGCTTTTTCGGCATAATCGTAAGCAAAAAGAGCCCATAAACGACCATCAGCGGCAACATCACACCAAAAGCATAACGCCAGGCATTTAACTGGGCAAAAATACCCCCGACTGCCGGACCGACTTGTGGCAACACCCCACATCCCGGAAATCAGTGCCATTGCTCTCGGCCACAATGCCGGAACATACACTAAATTGATCATGGCATAAGACAATGCGAACATAACACCGCCGCCGAAGCCCTGAATGGCCCTCCCCAACAGCATAATGTCCATCCGGGGAGCGAGCGCACAGGCCAGGCTGCCGGCAAAAAAGGCAACCACAGAAATAAGATAGGCGATGCGCGCACCATATACGGCCAGCAGGCGGGGAGAAAGTACTGAACCGATAATGGATGCCGCCACAAACAGCGTGGTGTTCCAGGCATACAGGTTCAGGCCGCCGATATCGGCAACCACGGATGGCAAAATGGTGGTTGCCATTAAAATATTAACGGCGTGGATAACAACACCGAACGAGAGAGCGATTGAAATCGCAGCGTTTTTCCCTGAAAAGAGATCTCGCCAGCGGCTGTCATCGGGCAACATAGAACCATCCTTTAGTCTTGTGATACTTTGCTGAATACGATAAATTAAACAAGAATTAACTTGGATAAATAAATACCGGGCACGAGAATATGTCAAGAACTAACCTGGAAAGCAACCTCAGTTCCGCACAATCTGTCGGGGAAAAATTGCTTATTCTCCTGAAAAAGCATGGCCCGATGCAGGCATCCGAAGCCGGGGAGCATCTGGGCACAACCGGTGAAGCCGCCCGTCAGCAGTTTACCAAGCTGGCCCGGGACGGCATGGTTGAGGCACATTCCGAATGCCGGGGTGTCGGTCGTCCGGTACAGCGCTGGCATCTGACCGCACTGGGAAATAAGCGTTTTCCCGATAGTCATGCGGAACTGACCGTCAAAATCCTGACCACAATCCGCCGTGAACTCGGCGAAGATGCCATCAGCAAGATTATTACCGCCCGCGAAAATGAAGCCCGCCGCGACTATTTTGACAAACTTCAGGGCGCCGAAACCCTGGAAGAACGCATTATCCGCCTCGTGGCCATCCGCACAGAGGAAGGCTATATGGCACAGTGGGAAAAAGAACCGGAAGGAAGCTGGCTGATTATTGAAAATCACTGCCCTATCTGCTCCGCCGCCCGTATGTGTCAGGGATTTTGCCGCGCTGAGCTCGAACTGTTTCAGACAGTTTTAAATGCAAATGTGGAACGGGTCGAATATCTGCTCACAGATTCTCGCCGCTGCGTATATCGTGTGATACAACTGAAAGATTAACCATTTCAGTTAATCACTAAAAGGAAAGAGGTCACACAATGAAAATTTCCGCACGTAACCAGCTCACCGGTAAAGTCTCCCGCATTGTTACCGGCGCTGTTAATAATGAAGTGGAATTAACACTTGAGCATGGTGAAATTCTGACAACCGTCATCACCAAAGAGAGCTGTGACGTATTAGGGATCCGCGAAGGAAAAGAAGCTGTCGCGATTATTAAAGCGCCGTGGGTGGTACTGGCAAATCCGGATTGCGGCCTGCGTTTTTCCGCCCGTAACCAGTTCCGCGGCAAAATCAGCAAAATGGTAAATGGCGCGGTAAACAGCACTATTCACCTGAGAACTGAAAAAGGACTGCCGCTGACGGCGGTTATTACCAATGAAAGCCGCGATGAAATGGAATTACATGAAGGTAATGAAATTGTGGCACTGATAAAAGCATCCAGCGTGATATTAGCTACTAAAGCCTGATATCAGCAATACCGGACAAAACAGGCCGTAAATACGGCCTGTTTTATTATCAGCAGAAAGGCAGTTGTTCAGGATTATCTTTTCCTGCGTAAACCACGTCATAACTGTTTGTTAAATGGCCGATATCCAGTGCAATTCTGTTATTACCTGCCAGCTTGGCAGATAATACGGTTCCCGCCGGGCCAGATGCGATTAAAAAGATATCTATATCCTTTTTCTCCAGACATTTTTCTGTCAGTGAATCGATATCATCATAAGAATTTGTATTTCCGGAGTAGATGATTTCCTTATTTTTTATATTTGAAAGCATAAGGTGTTCAGGATCTAAACGGGATTTTTCACCGGTTACAATGCAGACGTTTTTATTTTCCCATATAGACATCCAGGCATTAACCAATTCATCACCAAACTGATAAAATCCTTCCGGACGACTGACAAAGGTATCACCATATACCGGCTGATTAATAAAAAACTTACTCCGGAACCAGTACTGAACCCAAAAAGTATGCCAAAAACCACGTTCTACAACACAATGTGGCATACATACCAGGGTGTTATTTTTCGTTGAACATATATTCCGTAATTCATATGTCAGTTTTTTATCTGCTTTCTGAAAATAAATGCCATCTTCGGTCAGAAGCATTATTTCTCCGTCACCAAACCGGCTGAGACTGCAATTATTTTCCTTAATCCATTTAACTGTTTCCAAAGCAGATAGTCGCTTTCCTTCAAAGAAGTGATATAAATCATTCCAGGTTTTATTTTCTGTTTCCTGAAGAAGGAGTGACTCTATATTTCTGCTTGATTCCAGCTGTTTTTTATTATGGTAATCCACAGAAATATCATTATAAAATTCGATAATATTTCTTATAGCACCATACGTTATTGAAAGTGTATCAAGATCTTGCTCAGGAATAGTTCCCAGTTCATATTTATTATTTCTCTGATCATAAATCATTGTTCTTTCTTCAAAGTCACGATGAAGAAATTCATTGAAAATGCTCAGTGATGCATGATCTCTGAAAACAAGATAAATATTTCCTCTGATATCAATATCCAGAGCAACATTAAATATATTAGTTTTTATCTCAATATATGCTATATCCCATCCGTAGGATTTAGCCATCCCGACGTAATAACCGGGAAATTTATTTTTATTAAACTCATCAATGAGTTTCTCCAAATCAATCTTCATACCTGAAATCCTTTTTGAAGAAAATTAAAACAGTCCCTCATCCCGCAAAATATGTTTATCCCCTCTGCGGCGGGAAAAACCTGTCCTGTCAAAAAATTCCAGGATCTGTACGGCCAGTTTACGTCCCATGCCGTATTTATCCCTGAATTGTGCTGCCCCGATACCTTCTTCATGTGATTGGTTATATTCACGGATAAACTGTGCAAATTCAGTGAGTTGTGACCGGTGATAATAGCGATCCGGTACAATCGCCATAATATGGCCAAGCTGTGCGGCTTTTTTCAGAAACTGACGGGCTGCTGTTTCATCAATACCGAATTTAACTGCCAGATCCCGGACCCACCAGGGTTCCTGCTGAAACAGCGGTTCCGCACTATGCCAGAGCACCTCCTGAGCCGGATCGAAGGCCAGGCCGAATTCCGGCAGGTGCAACCAGCCCCGGGTTCTGACAATCTGCTTTTCATCCAGTAATTGTGCAATAACCGGAAATACGATGGAATCAGAAAGCACCGGTAATGCCATCCGTTTCAGTCTGTCACGGCCGACGCCCATCTGGTCACTGTGTGACTGATGATAATCCGCCAGCGTGGCCAGCAGAATAGCTTTTGCTGTTTCAACCCGCTGTGCCGAAAGAGCATAACCATCGTTGATCAGCAAACTCAGTCCGGCTGTGCATTCCGTCAGTTTTTCCGCTGTCAGTTGTCGCGCCCAGGCAAACACCGGCAGAGAAACCTCTCCGCGCGGTAATTCACAACATAAAACCGCCCGGTCATCCTGTGCAGCTGCCCGTTCTGATAACCACGCCAGAAATTCCGGCCGGCGTTTTCCGCGGCGCGGAGACGATAAATTCAGTACCCGCGCGCGCGCCAGTGTGCGCTGCGCACTGATATCGCGCAGAATCAGCCGGTCTTCTTCCGCCAGCCAGAGCGGGGTATCGAGCGTAATTTCTGCCAGCAGCGGATAGGTATTATCGTCATTAAGGAGAGACACCCGGCCGGTAATATGACTGGCGCCGTGGTGAATATGCACCGGCTGCCAGCTTTTCAGCCCTTCGTCTGTTTCAATTTCCGCCAGAATGCGGTGTGCGGACTGCACCGGTTTTTCACTCAGCAGCCAGTCGCCGCGGGAAACCGTCTCTTTACTGACATCACCGCTCAGGTTGATCGCCACGCGATCACCGGCCTGAGCCTGTTCCTGCTGACGGTTCTGGGCATGAATCCCGCGGACGCGGACAGATTTGTCACTGCCGGTCACCCATAATGTGTCACCGGTGCTGACCCGTCCGGCCAGCGCAGTACCGGTCACCACCAGCCCCGCCCCTTTGACGCTGAAAACACGGTCAATCGCCATCCGGAACCGTTTTTCTGTCCGGCTGTCTGAGGATTGCTGCTGATGGTGCAGACGCAGATGCGCCCGCAGTGCATCCAAGCCTTCACCGCTATGGGATGAGGTGACAAATACCGGGCTTTCCGGCCAGCCGTCAGATAACAGCAGTTCGGTGATCTGCTGCCGGACGTCCTCAACCCGTTCCGCCGGGACGCGATCCGCTTTGGTCAGCACCACGGAGATCTGCGGACGACCTACCAGGCGCAGAATCGCCAGATGCTCGCGGGTTTGTGCCATCACCCCGTCATCACAGGCTATAATCAGCAGCACATGGCGGATACCGCCGATGCCCGCCAGCATATTACCGAGAAACTTTTCGTGGCCCGGCACATCCACAAAGCCGATAACCGTATCATCATCCTGCGGCCAGTAGGCATAGCCGAGGTCGATGGTCATGCCGCGTTTTTTTCTCTTCCGGCAGATGAGTGGTATCCACACCGGTAACTGCCTGAATAAGTGCTGTTTTTCCGTGGTCCACATGGCCGGCTGTAGCAAAAATCATGGTAACAGTGCCTGTAAAAGTCGGTTTTCATCTTCAAGGCAACGCAGATCCCACCACAGACGCCCGTCACTTACCCGCCCGATCACCGGAATGGTCAGCTGACGGTGAGATTGCGTCAGGGTGGCTAAGGCGCTGCCTTTTCCATTTTGCGGGGTAAACGTCACTGCCCAGCCGGGCAGACGCTCCACCGGCAGTGATCCGCTGCCAATCTGCGAGGAACAGGGCTCTGCGCGGATCACCCATTCATCACCGTAATATGCCTGAATTTTCGGCACAAGCCGTTGTGCCATATCATAAATATCGTCAGCAGACCGGGTCAGCAGACGCAGTGACGGCAGTGTCTGCGCCAGTTTCTCCGGTCGGCGGTACAGACGCAGCGTGGCATCCAGCGCCGCCAGGGTCATTTTGTCTGCCCGCAGGGCGCGTTTGAGCGGATGGCGCTGTATCGCCTCAATCCACGCTTTTTTACCGAGAATAATCCCCGCCTGCGGTCCGCCGAGCAGTTTATCGCCGGAAAAAGTGACAATATCAATACCCTGAGCCAGATAACGCTGCGGCATCGGCTCTTCCGGCAAACCCCACTGTGTCATATCAATCAGTGCACCGCTGCCCAGATCAATCACTGACGGGATATTTTGTTCCCGGCCAAGTTCCGCCAGTTCCTGCACGGATACCTCAGCCGTAAAACCTTCAATATGATAATTGCTGGTGTGGACTTTCATCAGCAGCGCGGTCTGCTCACTGATCGCATTTTTATAGTCATGCAGATGAGTACGGTTTGTGGTACCGACTTCTCTCAGCCGGCATCCCGCCTGACTCATGACTTCCGGCACACGGAAGGCTCCGCCGATTTCCACCAGCTCACCACGGGAAACAATCACCTCACGCTCGGCTGCCATCGTTGCCAGCACCAGTAATACCGCCGCCGCATTGTTATTAACGATACAGGCCGCTTCCGCGCCGGTCAGCTGACACAGGCGCTCTGCTACAATGCTGTCGCGATGGCCGCGTCCGGCATCATCAAGAGAATATTCGAGAGTGACCGGCCAGCGCATAGCGTTAGTCACCGCCTCAATGGCGGCTTCCGCCTGCAATGCCCGGCCGAGATTAGTGTGCAGCACAGTACCGGTCAGGTTGATGACCGGACGCAGAGCCTCCCGCTCGCTGTCCAGGCGGCGGGACAGTTCATCCGCCCAGCAATCGTGCCAGTCCGGCAGTTGCTGCCGCTCACGGATCGCGTCACGTGCATCATCCTGCATTTCCCGCAGCACACTGACGATACAGGTCTGTCCGTACTGTTCTGTCAGTGCAGCGACCGGTGTTTCATGTAATAACCCGTCAATGGCAGGTATCTGGCTGTATAATGCACGTTCGTTCATAGCAGGCTCACTTCACTGGCTTATTCGTTCGGGAACAGGAACGGGTTAATACTGCTGCGGGCAAAACCTTCTTCTTCCATCCGGGCATCCAGAATCAGCGTTGCCAGGTCATCGGCCACGGTATCCACTTTCGCGTCTTTTTCCTGTGACATAATTTTCAGGTAACTGCCGCAGTCACCGCAGCTTTCGGCTTTTACTGCCGCCTGCTCACTTTCCAGTGACCAGTAATTCAGATCACGGGTCTGTTCGCAGTTGGTACACTTAATGCGAACCACATGCCATTCGGTTTCACATAATCCGCAATGCAGATAGCGCAGTCCCTGTGTGGTGCCGATCTGGATCACGCCGGAAACCGGCATCGCCGCACAGACCGGACAGAACTGGCGGTGTTCACCGTGCTCTTCGCGGCCTTTGCCCGGGATCATCGACGCCATCTGCGCCCAGTACAGGGATAATGCTGACCAGATAAACACGGACTTATCCGGTGATACAGCAGAAAATTCCTGATTAAACAACGCCGTTGCCATGTCTTCCAGCTCATTCTCAGAGGCTTTGTCCAGGTTTTCCAGGGTCGGACGGGCATGATCCGGCGCGACCGGCAGCAGCTCGGCAATAATGCTTTTCAGCAGTTTGCGCCAGTGTTCAGTACGCTGAAAGGTGCGGCAGTCGAGCAGGGCTTTGCCCAGTGTATTGGAAGCCATCAGGGCATCCATATCCATTTCAAGCGGATTGTCATACAGGGCTTTCTGCTGGGCGCGGGTGATTTCAGCCGCAAATTCCAGGTAATCCGCAAACGGATTATCTTTGGCCAGTTCATCAAAACGTTCGGCACGGCGCTGATAGAGATTCTTCAGATTAGGGAACAGCACCGCCGGGATAAAACCAATCCCTTTTTCATTTTTCTGAGCCTGTCCCAGCTCTTCTTTGGATACAATTCGGATACTCATGATCTTGCTCTTCTTATGATATGGAGAGGATAAGCCGGTCCGGCAACGAAAACCCTATTATGAACCGGCTGCCTTAAAATGTCGAAAAGGCAGGGAGATCCCTGCCTTCTGAATGGTCACACGAGAAGATTAAAAACGGTCACTGACCTTTTTTATCCTCTTCGCGCTCTTTTGCCACAATCTGACGATACCAGCGCGGGTGATGTTTCTTCGCCCAGCCGCGGGTTACCCAGCCTTCCGTCATCGCACGCACTGATCCTTTCACCCAGATTGCCGCATAAGCGTGAACAATAATGGTGATAATCAGCCCGATGGCAGAAATTGAGTGAACCAGCAGCGCGATACGGATCACCGGAATAGAGAAATAATCCGCAAAGTAAGGCCGCCAGATAACAATACCGCTCAGCAACAGCAGGAACAGGCAGATACTGGCTGCCCAGTACACCCCTTTCTGACCGAGGTTATACTGACCGACATCTCCGGCTTCCTCATTTTTCATGATTTTGCCGATCTGCTTCGCCCACTCGATATCATCACGGTTGATAAAGTTGTGTTTAAAATAACGGAAAAACATAAACACAAACAGTAAGAACATCACCACACCGGTAAACGGATGCAGCAGACGTGATAACTGCGGGGTACCCAGAATGTTCATAAACCAGTTAAGCGACGGGAAGAAAAACCCGAGCCCGCTGATGGCCGTAAACAGAAAACAAATGACCACAGCCCAGTGATTGATACGCGCAATGGGTTTGTGGCGGATAATTTTTTCGCGATCATCCTGTTGCATTATTTCTACTCCTCCTGACCTGCTGATTGCTCAGTCTTTGCCGGAACATCCTGAATATCTTTCAGGGCCTCTTCTTCCTCGCGTTTTGATACCCGGTTCGGGCCGATACCCACGTAATGGAAGATTGCCGCCGCAAAGGTCGCCGCAAAACCGACTGCTGCCAGTGGTTTCCACGCGCCTTTCCAGAATTTCACTGCCGCACTGATTTCCGGATTCTCCGGCAGGCCGTGATATAACTGTGGTTTATCAGCATGGTGCAGCACATACATCACGTGCGTACCGCCGACACCCTGCGGATCATACAGACCGGCTTTGGCGTAACCACGGCTTTGCAGTTCAGTGACCCGTTCACCTGCCAGTGCCTGCATATCCTCTTTCGAGCCGAAATGAATCGCCCCTGTCGGACAGGTTTTCACACATGCCGGTTCCTGACCCACGTCCACACGGTCAACACACAGTGTGCATTTATAAGCACGGTTATCTTCTTCGTTGATACGCGGCACATTAAACGGACAGCCCGCGATACAGTAACCGCAGCCGATGCAGTGCTCTGACTGGAAATCGACAATCCCGTTGGCATACTGAATGATAGCGCCTTCCGCCGGACAGGCCTTCAGACAGCCCGGGTCCGCACAGTGCATACAGCCGTCTTTGCGGATCAGCCACTCAAATTTGCCGTTCTCTTCCACTTCGGAGAAACGCATGACAGTCCATGACTTGGCGGACAGATCCTGCGGGTTGTCATATACCCCCACGTTCGTGCCGATTTTGTCACGGATGTCGTTCCACTCCGAACAGGCCACCTGACAGGCTTTACAGCCGATACAGGTGGTCACGTCGATAAGCTTCGCCACTTCTTCCTTAAAATCCCGCACCTGAGGTGCGGGGGTCAGGGAATTGGTGGCAGAGCGACGAATAATGTCCTGTGATTGCATTGACATAATTTATCTCCTTACACCTTTTCCACATTAACCAGGAAGGCTTTAAATTCAGGTGTCTGGGTATTCGCATCCCCGACAAACGGTGTCAGCGTGTTGGTGATAAAGCCTTTCACCGCCACCCCCTCAAAGCCCCAGTGAATCGGAATACCGATGGTATCCACTTTCTGACCATTCACATCCAGCGTCCGGATGCGTTTGGTAACCACTGCTTTCGCCTTGATATAACCACGCTTGGAGCTGACTTTCACCGTATCACCATGGGAAATATCTTTCTCATTCGCGAGACGCTCACCGATCTCGATAAACTGCTGCGGCTGAGTGATGGCATTTAACCGTGAATGCTTGGTCCAGTAGTGGAAGTGCTCCGTCAGACGGTAAGTTGTACCGACATACGGGAATTCCTCTGCTTTACCCATCTGCGCCCAGTCATCTTTAAAGATACGGGCAGCCGGGTTGGAAACCACATCCGGGTGCAGCGGGTTAGTACCAAGCGGCGTTTCAATCGGCTCGTAGTGCTCAGGGAACGGCCCTTCCGCCATCTTATCGATAGCAAACAGGCGGCCCATCCCTTCCGGCTGCATGATAAACGGCCCGACATCCGAATCCGGCGCGGCGTTGCTGTAGTCCGGCACATCCATACCGATCCACTTGCTGCCGTTCCATTCCAGAATCTGGCGTTTCGGGTCCCACGGTTTACCCGCCGGGTCCGCTGACGCACGGTTATAAATCACACGGCGGTTCAGCGGCCATGCCCATGCCCAGCCGAGGGTGTTACCCAGCCCGGTCGGGTCAGCGTTATCACGGCGTGCCATCTGGTTGCCCTGCGGTGTCCAGCTGCCGGCAAAAATCCAGCATCCGCTTGCCGTGGTACCATCATCACGCAACTGTGCGAATGAGGTGAGCTGCTCGCCTTTCTTCACAATCACGTTGCCGTCAGCATCTTTCAGATCGACCAGCGCCAGACCGTTACTCTCCTGCGCGACCTCTTCCGGGGTCGGATTATCGCGGTCGAAATAGTTCCAGGTCATGTTCAGCACCTGCTCAGGCACTTTACCGCCTTCCGACTCATACAGTTTGCGGACACGGTGGAAAATACCGGAGAGGATTTCGCCGTCACTGATAGCTTCACCCGGGGCATCCGCACCTTTCCAGTGCCACTGTAACCAGCGGGCGGAGTTAACGATAGAACCGTTCTCTTCCGCAAAACAGCAGGATGGCAGGCGGAACACCGTGGTCTGAATCTGTGCCGGATCAACATCGTTTATCTCGCCGTGGTTCTGCCAGAAGTTCGATGTTTCGGTATTCAGCGGGTCAACCGTGATCAGGAACTTCAGTTTTGACAGCGCCTTAACTACTTTGTTTTTGTTCGGGAATGAGGCTAACGGGTTAAAGCCCTGGCAGATATAGCCGTTGACTTCCCCTTTATCCATCATGTCGAAATAACGTAGGACGTCGTAACCTTTGTCCCACTTCGGCAGCCAGTCAAAGCCCCAGTTATTCTCTTTCTGTGCTTTATCGCCGTAGAACGTTTTCATCAGGCTGATAAAGAACTTCGGATAGTTGCCCCAGTAGTTGACCTGGCCCGGCACCGTTGGTTTCGGTGTGTTGGCAGCCAGATAACTCTCCAGCGACGTCTGTTTGTCAGACGGCAGCGTCAGGTAGCCCGGCAGGCTCTGCGACAGCAGACCCAGGTCAGTTAAGCCCTGGATATTGGAGTGACCGCGCAGTGCGTTCACACCGCCGCCCAGCATCCCCATGTTACCCAGCAGCAGCTGGATCATTGCCATGGTACGGATGTTCTGTGCGCCGACTGTATGCTGTGTCCAGCCCAGTGCATACAGGAACGATGCAGTTTTATCTTTCGCGCAGGTTTCGCCGATATATTCACAGACTTTCAGGAAGTCGTCTTTCGGCGTTCCGCAGATATTGGTTACCACATCCGGGGTATAACGGCTGACGTGCTCTTTCAGTAAATTCCAGACACAACGCGGATGCTGTAATGTGGTGTCGCGTCTGGCGAAACCATTTTCATCCAGCTCGTAGTTCCAGGTGGTTTTATCGTACTGACGTTTTTCCGCATCATAGCCGCTGAACAAACCGTTATCGAACGCATAATCTTCACGCACGATCAGGCTGGCGTTGGTGTACGCCTCAACATACTCACGGTTAATTTTTTCATTTTCCATCAGGTATTTAATTACACCTGACAGGAACGCGATATCGGTACCGGAACGGATAGGCGTGTAGAAATCCGCCACAGCCGCAGTACGGGTAAAGCGCGGGTCAATCACGATCAGTTTGGCATTGTTATGAATTTTGGCTTCCATCGCCCAGCGGAACCCGACAGGGTGAGCTTCCGCCGCGTTTCCGCCCATCACAACAACAAGGTTGGCATTTTTAATATCAACCCAGTGGTTGGTCATGGCACCGCGACCAAATGTCGGAGCAAGACTTGCTACCGTAGGTCCGTGTCAGACACGCGCCTGGTTATCCACGGCAAGCATGCCGAGGGCGCGGGAGAATTTCTGGGTGACAAAGCCGGTTTCGTTACTGGCGGCAGACGCGCATAACATCCCGGTGGTTAACCAGCGGTTGACGATGACGCCATCGCTGTTTTTTTCAATAAAGTTACTGTCGCGGTCATCTTTAACCAGGCGGGCGATACGATCAAACGCCTCATTCCACGAGATACGTTTCCACTCGTTGGTGCCCGGTTCGCGGACTTCAGGGTATTTAAGACGGCTTTCGCTGTGGATAAAATCAATCAGACCTGCGCCTTTCGGACACAGCGCGCCACGGTTTACCGGATGATCCGGGTCCCCTTCAATGTGAAAAATAGATTCTTTGGCGTTTTTTGCCCCGTCACCCAGACTGTACATTAACAGCCCGCAACCAACGGAACAGTACGTGCAGGTATTACGGGTTTCACGTGCGCGCAAAAGCTTATACTGACGAGAACCGGCAATAGCAACCGCCGGGGTAAACCCCAGAGCCGCTGCCGTTGTACCCGCCATACCGCCAGCGCAGATCTTAAAGAACTGCCTTCTGCTGACTTGCATGGAGATCTCCTTATTACATTGCTCTTATGCCGCTGCAAAGTAAGCCGCAGCGAACTTTCTTTTTATCCGCACAGTGATGCGTGCGATCAGGTTCATTGCCTGGTGGAATGGTGTAAACTTTTACCCATACTATTATTATGTATTATTAAGCGCAGGAATTCATCTGATGGATGACATTTATTCCATAGAATCGTTACATAATTGTCTAATTCGCGGTGCTCATCTCACAAGCGTGCAACAAAAAAGCAAACCCGGGCATAATGAAAATGACTGGGTCGCAGAAGAGACGCCGGTTGCTCTGGTGTACAACGGCATTTCACATGTGGTGATGATGGCCAGCCCGAAAAACCTGGATGATTTTGCTGCCGGTTTTTCGCTTTCCGAAGGCATTATTGAATCCGTCGCCGAAATACGGGGGATTGATATCACGGATGCCTGCCACGGCGGATTTGAAGTCCGCGTTGAATTATCATCCCGCCGTTTTGCCGGACTGAAAGAACGCCGCCGTAATATGGCCGGGCGCACCGGCTGCGGCATCTGCGGCACCGAACAAATCAGCGAGATTTTCCGTCCGATCCCGCCGCTGGATTTCACACAGACCTTTTCACTCAGTCACCTCGATGAGGCACTCAGCCTGCTGCCGCAGGTACAGGAAATCGGAAAACTGACCGGTTGCACCCACGCCGCCGGCTGGATCTCCCCGCAGGGTGAATTACTGGGCGGTTGTGAGGATGTGGGACGCCACGTGGCATTGGATAAATTGCTGGGTATGCGGGCAAAAGCACAATGGACAGACGGCGCTGTACTGGTATCGAGCCGTGCCAGCTATGAGATGGTACAGAAAAGTGCGCAGTGCGGCGCGGAAATTCTGTTTGCGGTTTCCGCTCCGACCACACTGGCGATTGAAACTGCCAAACGCTGCCGCCTGACGCTGGCTGGATTTTGTAAAAAAGGGCGGGCCACAATCTATACCCACCCTGAACGGCTGACCCCCTGACTATTCAGCCAGCGGATGATATATCCACAGGTTCGGTTCATGGTAAATGACCCGGTCGTTTTCAGGATCGGCCTGAACCGGCACCAGAGCACCCGGCACAATGTACTGACCGGCATGCGGAAAGGCCATGCCGGTCCATTCCGACCAGTTATCAACAGAGGATGTGATATTCACCGAACGCATCGCCGGTTTGATAACCTGCCCGCCAAGCCGGACATGCGTGCGGATCCACGGGTCAAACGGCTCGCCCTGCGGAGTCTGCCACTGACAGTATTCCGCGAAATCCTGCAACGGATACTGTGCTTTTAGTGTCGGACGCACCGGTACCACCACGCCCTTCAGCCCGGCCTGTGCAGCCGCCGCTTTCAGTGCGGTGATAAGCTGTGCGGGAATACCGCGCCCGCGAAAATCCGGGTCAACCGTCACTGACAGTGCGGATACCAGGGTCGGTTTCCGGGTATCGGTTGCCCCCATAGTCAGCACTGCATCCCAGCCCTCATCCGGCAGATCAGTCAGCGGCGCATCTTCCGGAAAATAAAACGGAATCGCACTCAGAAGCCCGGTGACCAGCTCTTCTCCGGCAATGGTCGCAACAGCAACCTGCTGAAAAAACAGATTTTCCTCAAGATACAGTGTATCCAGGTACTGGTCAGCTACCGGACTTGATAACATGAATAATGGGCACTGTTCCGCGACCAGCGCTTCCGCACTGTCCAGCAGTGACTCATGACACTGTGCGACACTTAGGATCCGGACTGACGACATATGATTCTCCGCTTACATACCCTATTGCACGTATATTAACGGTTTTCAGGTAAAAATAATTAACGTTAGCTTTATATCTCCGGTCTTATTCCCGCCGTGAAAACCGGAAACCCTTTCCTGTCCGTTTTCCGTCTTTATCGAGAATTTCATAATACTCTTCCGTCAGCACGGACTGCCCTTTATCCCAGCGTCCGGTGTCTGACAGATTATCCGCCCGGTAAACATCCCCGACCACCCGGTACTGCCGCCCTTTATAGCGGATGTGCTTTGTTGCCCCGGGAGAAAACTGGCGGGTGACTTCGGTGTACTCCCCGTTACCATCACGCCGCAGACCAATCAGACGCAGACCTTTTGTTGCCGGGTCATTATCGGACGCACCAGGCACCGGCATATCCGGTGTCAGGGTAATAACCTCATAATGCTCAGAAAAATCGCTTCTCCCGGTTTGCGGCCATGCAGCCGAAGCAGATCCGCAGGTCAGCACCGTTAACAGCAAAAATATCAGCGTCTTTTTCATTGTCAGATTATCCGTTCAGCTCAAAACACCGGACAGTATGAAACAGAAAGACAAAATCAAACGCGATAACAGCCGTTAATTAAATGCATTATTATTGCGTTTAAAATCCAATCACCAATAAAATTAAAAAATAATATTTCAGCTTAAATTACCTTAGCGAATTAATAACCTGATTTACCACACAGAAAAACTCTGAATGTACATCACATATTTTCATTCTTATATTTGAAATAAATTTGTCACAAAAAATAAAAAATGGTGATTTTTTAATTCGTTATTTAATTAGCATTCTAATCAAATTATTCTCACTGCAAATAAATGATAATAATTCTCATTTACAGAGAATTCATTCTCCTTTATCGTTTATTTGTTTTCCGGAAACACGCTGGGAAATACATTTTTATTCACCCGACCATTCATGAAATTATAAGGAATTTAATTTATGAAGATGTTTAATCTGAAGACCCCGCTGGCAACACTGGTCACCCTGTGTGCTGCATTCTCCGCTGTACAGGCTCAGGCTGATGCGGGTTATGGTAGTTCAGAAACACCAGATGGCGCTCATATCATTGTTGGCGTAACCGCTGCATCAGAGCGTCAGGGACATCCATCACCGGGCGGAGAACCGGGAATCGGTTATTCCGGCATGCACAACGGAACCAAAGTCAGCTTTGCCAGTCTGCAGGGACCAAACCGTGCAGTTCCAAACGATAACGGTGTTTCTGTTATCACCTCTGTGCCGCAGTCACACCGTAATATGGGCTCTTTTAATTTTGCCAAAATAGCCGATGCCGATATTTATTACGGTGAATGGGTTTCCGGTACCGATTTCAGTGACGATTCCCATATGGCGTATTACGCAGGGAAAGATATCACCGCTGCTATGCCATCCGAAGGGACGGCACAGTACAGCATTAAAGGACTCAGCGGCTACAGCAGCGGTGAACAGATCAGCGGCACATTCAGCACGAATTTTGATGCTAATACCTTTACCGGCTCTCTCAGCTCAACCGATCTCAGTTACAGCCTGAGCGGCACTGTCAGTGGTTCAGCCTTTGATGGTACTGCATCTGTCAGCACCACCGGTACCGATACCACAACCGTCAGCGGTACGACCAACGGGCATTTCTTTGGTGACAATGCACAGCAGGTTGCCGGTTATGCTGAGTTCAGCAGTGATAAAGCGAAGAATATCGCGTTCGGCGGAACCAAGTCCTAATTCATTATTGATACATTTCATCAGGAACAGATTATCTGTTCCTGATGTTTACCGGGTATAATTATGTCGTCGCAGATAAAGTTAATTTACGGATTTATTCTTTTTTATTATTACTTGTTTTTTCATTACCGGCATCTGCAACTATACAAAAAAACAATCATTCAGAAGATAATAATACTGCACGTAATTTATATCTCTCACTAAAGAAAAATAACCTCAAAGCGATTTATCATTACTTATCTGTTTATCAGCAGGAACATCAGGCTGACCCGTTACTGATTATCTTCAGCCAGGCAAAACTGGCCTATTTAAACCAGCGCCCCGGGGTTGCTATCGGGTTATATAATACCATTCTGCAACAGAAACCCCATTTCTTTGCCGCACAACTGGAACTGGCCCGCAGCTACCGGGCCGATCGCCAGATCGGGAACGCCTTGCTTTTGTTCCGGGAACTGAGTCAGCGCCTGCCGGTGACCTCTCCCCACTATCCGGAAATTACCCGCACCATTACCGAACTCACCCGGGCACTCAGTTGGTCATTACTGCTCAGTGCCGGCAGCCATTACACAGATAATTATTATCAGACCCCACTGCCGAAAGCACACTGCCTGCACTACAGCCCCGATGGTTCCTGTTACGCCAGCCTTATCCCGCAAATCCCCCACGCCGTCTTACAATGGCGCAGCGACTGGGATTTACGCAGGCTGACACCGCTGTCCGGCTCTCATTTTCTGACGCAGCACTACCGGGTATCCACGCGGTATGATGCCGCAAATCAGGTAGCCAATACCGTAACACTGACGGCTAAAACGGGTTATCACTATCAGGATCGCCATACTTTATGGCAACTGACCCCGCTGCTGGAGCAGCATTTTTCCGCCGGACGCCGTTTTTCCTCCGCTTACGGTTTACAAACATATCTGAATCAGCAACTCAGCCCAGAGTGGTCACTGGGCGGACTGGCTGCACTGCGACAGCACCGTTATCAGCCTTATCTGCATTCACATAACGGCACTGAATACCAGTTGATGCCGCAGATAACCTGGCGTCCGCATCCGGCAGCCACACTGTATTTACAGGCAGAAACCACCGTTCACAAAAAAATGATCCCTATAAACATTACCGGACGGCTGCCCTGCATACCGGACTGACCTACCTGTGGCACCCGTCTGTGTCCCAGTCTGTTCATGCCGTTTACACCCGTAAACGTTATCACCATACACATCCGTTACACCGCCAGGCCAGGGAGGATCTCACCCGACAGTACAGTACAACACTCGCGCTCTACCCGCCGTCATTCGCGCAGATTTCACCTCAGCTTTCCCTGATCCACACCCGCAACCGCAGTTCTGTACCGTGGCTTTATACCTACCGGCAGACTGAAATCATGCTGCGTTTTGAACGGCTGTTTTAACCCTTTCTGATTATTTATTTTTTATCATCCGGGAATCGTTATGTCTTCGCATTCACCATTATCTGGTCATCCATATAAAACAATCACACTGCTTCTGCCCGTGTTATTTATCCCGCTGCCGGGACTGGCGACAGAGGAAAAAAATCAGCAACTGGGCGACATTACGCTCCGTAATGAACAGGCCGCTGCTGATAGCGCCAAAGATAAAATCTATGACAAAAATGTCTCCACCCTGATCCTCACCAAAGAAGAAATAGAGCGCTATAAAGGTGCCTCTGCCGCCGATATTCTCAAAGGCGCCAACGGGGTATTCAGCGGTGATGCCCGCAACGGCAACGCGCTGGATGTCAATATCCGCGGAATACAGGGGCCGGGCCGTGTACCGGTCACCATCGACGGCACCGAACAGGCCGTGACGGTGTACCGAGGTTATAACGGTGCCAATAACCGTAACTACCTTGACCCGATGCTGATCAGTGAAATTGAGATTGAAAAAGGCCCGTCCCTTAACCCGCACCTGAAAACGTCGGTAGGCGGCGGTGTTGCCATGAAAACACTCACCATCAATGACGTGGTGAAAAACGGTGACCAGTTTGGTGCCGCACTGATGCTGGAAAACAGCAGTAACACCACCAAAGCCCGGATACCAAATCTGGGGATCGGGGAAGATTACCGCCTTGTGGATAATATGCAGTTCGATTGGCTTATTATTGACGACCCCGGCACCCACTTAACCCCGGAAAACCGGGATAATGCCCCAGCCCTGAATAAAAGCGATTACGCCTGGCGTCTGGCAGTAGGTACCCGTCAGGAAAATATGGATCTGTTACTGGCTTATGCTTACCGCGACCGGGGAAACTATTTTGCCGGTAAACGCCACAGCGAAAAATATAATGATGAGATGTCTGACAGTGATATCGGTATTCTGCAAACATCCAACAAAACCTATGACCCGTATATGCCGTTTGTGTCCCGTATTTACCGCAAGGGTAATGAAGTTCCCAATACATCGGCAAAAACGGAATCCTGGCTGATAAAAAATACCTGGTATCTTAATGATGACCACGCGCTGCAACTTAGCTGGCGCGATACCCGCTCTGATTTCGGCGATATTATGCCTTCACGGCTGGGCTGGATCCGCGCTGAGGATAATATTATTCCGCAGTGGCCGCTGGCTGACCTGCATGCACAGGCCGGTTATCTTCACCTGAAATCCCAACCGGCGCATCTTGCCTATATTGATTCAGATATCCGCCTGTGGACTACCCTGACCACCAGCAATACCAACTCCGGCGGCGGCTGGCCGCGCTACCCGAAAAATATGGACCACGGCTATAAACAGGGGGATATCAGCACCATCAACCCGGCAATCGACGGCGCACTGATTAACACTGCTGCCCTGAATGTACAGAATCAGCGTTACGGGCTGGATTTCAGCAATAAATTTGCTTTTACCCCGGAACTGTCGGTGACTCTGGCCGCCAACATGCAGTTTGAGCATCTGGACAGTAATACCAGCCTGGAAAACTACAAACTCTTTATGTTCGCTGTTCCCGCCCGTAAAGGCCGCCGCTTTGAATATCAGCAATCCGTCAGTCTGGACTGGCAACCCGTCTCCTGGCTGTCACTCAGTGCCGGCGGCAGACAAACCGTATACTGAGTGTCGATGATCTTTCCAATGAGTGCGGCCCGTAAAGACCCTTACTGTAAACAAGACTATGAAGTTACCGGTTATTACCTGAATTATTTCCGGAATATGACTGAAACAGAATCACAAGTTTATAAAAAACGGCAACAGGGCCTGTGGCTCGAACTGACCCCGGAAGAAAGGGAAACAATACGGGGAAAAACGATTTGGCCAATACGTTACAGAGATGACCCGACCAATAAAGCAGTTCGCAGGATGGTTCGCGAAAAAAAATTCTGGCCGGTAGATACCAGTGACGGACGCCTGAAACAGAAAGACCGGCCGGATATCGATACCGCATTGCGGGGTATTGATCCTTACACCGGGCAGGAAACCTATCTCTATGAATATAATAATTATCCTATTCAGCACGGTGACAGAGAAGTGCAACCCGTTACCCACACCTGGAAAGAAAAACCCCGCCGCCAGGCCAGCGCCTGGACACCGATGCTGTCTGCCTCGGTTCATCTGACCGATGATCTGCGTCTGTATGGCCGCTATGCGGAAACTGTACGTATGCCGAGCCTGTTTGAAGATACTGTCGGGTTCTCCGGTTCCTCTGTCCCGCATATCGGTTACCGTTATAAACCGGAACGCGCAGTAACCCGGGAATACGGTGTGGTTTTTAACGGAAAATCACTGCTCCGCGCCGACCGCCATGCGGATATCCGGCTGAATTACTTCCATACGGATATTCTCAATGTCTTTGATCGTGATAACTATTTCCGTTTTTCACAGATGGATAAGCAGCTCCTGAAAGGTGTTGAAATCCAGGCCCGTTATGATCATGGCTGGATCTTCAGTGATCTGGGTGTGGCCTATAACCTCACTAATAAAGTCTGTGATGAAACATCTCATGCCTTTATGGACCCGACAGGGCTGCAAGATATTCCGTCATGCATTGACGGCGGTTATCTGGGCGGGTTCCTGCGTACCCAAATCCAGCCGCACTATTCTGTAACCTTTAACCTCGGCGGGCGTTTATTCCAGGAGTCATTAGAAATCGGCAGCCGCTGGCTCTACCACAGTGCGGTGGAAAACAGCCAGGAGAAACGCCTGATGACGATTATCCCGGAACGATACAGCAATTTTAATAATTACCCGATGCGCTGGAATTCGGTACTGACGGTGGATGCTTATGCCAAATATAAAATCACCCCGGATGTTGCCCTGGAGGTGACCGCTACCAACCTGACCAATGAATATTACCTCGACCCGCTCACCCGGTCGATGATGCCTGCACCGGGCCGGGCCGTAAAATTCAATGTCTCCGCGAGGTTCTGATTTATGTACGGTGCAACAGCATTACCGCATCCGCCTTTCCTGTTTTCCAGGGAAAGAACCGGAACATGGCAGCACATGGTTTCTGCTGCTGTGATTGGTGTGTGTTTCTCCGTCGCCGGGCTGCTCATCATGAGCAGCTCCCCGGTGGTTTCCTACAACTGCATCAGATTGACAATCGGGGGAAAACCCCGGCTGTTTCTGTCGCCATTCAGATGAATTCAGCACCGGCATATCAGGAAACAGAGCCGGAAGCGGAACAATTACCACCACCACAGGAATCACCGTCTCAGGCAGAACTGGCAACCGCCCGCCGGACAACACCGGAGAAAACAACCAAACCACCATCAGCAAAACCGGCAGTAAAAGCCGTGAACAAAAAAGCGGAGAAATCAGAACCGGTTACCACAGAAACCACAGCAGATACCGGAGAGGATAAAACAACATTTCAGCAATCCGGCGGACAGGCTGTATCCCCGACAAACTCTGCGACCGCAGGCGCTGATAACCGGAAAGCACAGGAGGATTACTTTAACCTGCTGCGGCAAAAGATTGAGGAGCAAAAACATTACCCCCGCCGGGCTCGCAGTGCCGGGCAGCGGGGTATCAGTACTATCACATTTTCACTCGATGATAACGGCAAGCCTTTTGCACCACGGGTTATCCGTTCTTCCGGTTACGAATTACTGGATAATGCCGCAATGGATGCCGTCATCAGAGTGGCTGCTGTCGGTACGCCGCCACCGGGCGCAAAGCGGAGGGTGACATTCTCATTACGTTTTCAGCTCAACAAGGGTTTTTAACGGTTGAGTGTATTCACCACAGTGATTATTTCTTGTGTACACAGCGTTAATAGGTATACTGGTCTACCTACTTATTAGTCACAAGAGATTTTCCGGATGAAGGACACAGACACAACACAGACCCGGCTCAGTGCCAAAGTTCGCTTACTGGAAGCCGCAGGCATCTTGTTTTACAACGAGGGCATTGCGGCAACCGGTATTGATACGATCACCAAAAAGGCCGGTGTCGCCAAAAAAAGTCTGTATAACAATTTCAGCTCCAAAGCTGAGTTGGTGACCACTTACATCCGGCTGCGGCATGAGGAATGGCTGGCGTTATATGACATCCGCCTGCAACAGGCAATAACTCCGGAAGAGCGGGTCCTCGCGGTATTTGATGCTTATCACGACCATGCTGAGTTTGCCTATGAACGGGGATTCCGGGGATGCGGCCTGCTGAACGCAGCCGCTGAGTTTCCGGCCGGCAGTGAGGAACGCCGCGAAGTGTGTGCTCACAAGTCTGAAGTGGCTGATATTATCCGCAAGAATCTTTATCAGTTACTGCCGGAGGACACCGCCAAAGCAGAACAACTGACAGCACACCTGACGTTCTTACTGGAAGGCGCTATTGTACTTGCCGGGCTGGACGAACACGGTGCGCGGGTATTACAGGCCGCGGCCATGGCAAAAATACTGCTGGAGGCGCTGTGATTCAGACACCCAAAGGCCACTTCACCGGAATTGCCGTCATTATCCTGGCCTCCTTTTTATGGGGAACTACCGGGGTTTCTGCCACTTTCGCACCGGATGTCAGTGCTATTGCCATCGGTGCCGCAGCAATGGGTTTCGGCGGGCTGCTCCAGGCCGCGATTGCTATTAAACCTATCCGCCGCAGTCTCGGCACTTTCCGGCAGCAATGGCATTTGTTGTTATTGGGTGCCGTTGCCGTTGCAATTTATCCGCTCGCATTCTATGGCTCGATGCGTCTGGCAGGGGTGACTATCGGCACAGTGGTATCTATCGGTACGGCACCCGTTTTATTGGCAATTATTGAAATTATTATGGATGGAGCCCGCATGACACTGCGCTGGCTCAGCGGTGCCGTTCTCGGCCTGACAGGTATTGCGCTTCTTTCCCTTTCCGGCGGCACAGAACAGATTGCCGCTGCGGATACATCTGCCACACTGACCGGTGTCATACTGGGATTACTCGCCGCCTTTACTTATGCTCTTTATTCCTGGGCTGCACGCCGCCTGATGCAGCGCAACATTCCGTCACGGGCAGCAATGGGCGGTATTTTCGGGATCGGAGGGTTACTGCTGATGCCGGTGTTGGCACTTTACGGCGCGCCATTCCTGGATTCGTGGCAAAATGCCGCGGTCGGCATTTATATGGCTTGTGTGCCGATGTTTCTGGGTTATGTCTGTTTCGGTTACGCGCTGGCACGTATTCCTGCCAGTACAGCCACCACAATCACGTTGCTGGAACCGGTTGTCGCTGCCGCACTCGCCGCCATTATTGTCGGCGAACAACTCACCGCTGCCGGCTGGGCCGGGGTCGCACTGATTTTCACCTGTCTGATCTGTATTACACTGCCTGCACGGCGTAAGGCACAGGCAGTGAATGTGGCTATCGTTAAACCGGATCAGTGTTAGGATTTTTTCGGCTTACTTCCCGATACAAAAACTCGAGAAAATACGTCCCAGCAGGTCGTCCGAGGTAAATTCCCCGGTAATTTCGCTCAGTGACTGCTGGGCGAGGCGCAGTTCTTCTGCCAGCAATTCTCCGGAGCGGGCAACCACTAACTGCTCGTGGCCGGAAATCAGGTGCTCTGCGGCGGTGTTCAGTGCCTGTAAATGACGGCGGCGGGCGAGGAATCCGCCTTCGGTGTTGCCTTCAAATCCCATGGTGGTTTTCAGGTGATCGCGCAGCAAATCAATCCCGTGACCTTCCCGGGCGGAAAGTTTAATCAGCGTATCGCCGTTCCGCTCTGTTACACCGGTAGATTCCCCGGTAATATCCGTTTTATTACGGATAATAGTAACCGGAATACCGGCCGGTAAGCGGGACATAAATTCCGGCCAGATTTGTTCCGGGGTCTGTTCATCCACCGTCGTCCCGTCCACCATAAACAGAACACGGTCTGCCTGTGCAATTTCCTGCCAGGCACGTTCAATACCGATCCGCTCCACTTCATCCCCGGCTTCGCGCAGACCGGCAGTATCAATAATATGCAGCGGCATACCGTCGATATGGATATGTTCGCGCAGCACATCACGGGTGGTTCCGGCAATATCGGTGACAATTGCGGCTTCACGCCCGGCCAGCGCATTCAGCAGGCTGGATTTTCCGGCATTCGGACGGCCGGCAATCACCACTTTCATCCCTTCACGCAGCAGGCTGCCCTGACGTGCCTGAGAGCGTACCCGTTCCAGATCAGCAATCACAGTATCGAGTTTGGCTTCAATCACGCCATCAGAGAGAAAATCAATTTCTTCATCCGGGAAGTCAATTGCCGCTTCCACATAGATCCGCAGATTAGTGAGTGCTTCCACCATCTGATGCACTTCACCGGAGAAAGCGCCCTGTAATGAATTCATCGCAGAACGGGCCGCCTGTTCCGAACTGGCATCAATCAGGTCAGCAATGGCTTCCGCCTGTGCCAGATCCAGTTTGTCATTGAGGAATGCGCGTTCTGAAAACTCACCGGGATTGGCGATACGGATATTACCGATATGAAGAATACGTTTTAACAATAAATCAAGGATAACCGGCCCGCCGTGTCCCTGGAGTTCCAGCACATCCTCACCGGTAAAGGAGTTCGGGCCGGGGAAGAAAATCGCGATCCCCTGATCCAGCACTTTGCCGGTTTCATCACGGAAAGGCAGATAATCGGCATAACGCGCTTTCGGGAGTTTCCCCAGTACAATCTGAGCCACCTGTGCCGCCTGCGGGCCGGACACACGCAGAATACCGACTCCGCCGCGTCCCGGCGGGGTTGCCTGTGCCACAATGGTATCGGTGCTCTGAATTTCAGCGTTATTCATGACCATGTCTCTCTTTCTCACCGTGTGATAAATAATAAAGGCGGTCAATATGACCGCCTTTAAATAATACTATAAGACCGGCAGAGATTCCCCGCCGGTCACGGGCTTATTTTTTGTCGCGACTGTGAAGACCGCGTTTTTCCAGACCGCGATAGATAATCTGCTGCTGGAGGATAGTCACCAGGTTACTGACGATATAGTACAGCACCAGACCTGACGGGAACCACAGGAAGAAGACTGTGAAGATCACCGGCATAAAGGTGAAAATCTTCTGCTGTAACGGGTCTGTGACGGCTGTCGGAGACAGCTTCTGGATCACAAACATCGTTGCACCCATCAGAATCGGCAGGATGTAGTACGGGTCCTGTGCAGATAAGTCATAGATCCAGCCGATAAACGGCGCGTGACGCAGTTCCACTGAGCCCATCAGCATGTAATACAGTGCCAGGAAGATAGGCATCTGGATAATCAGCGGTAAGCAGCCACCCAGCGGGTTCACTTTCTCTTCTTTGTACAGCGCCATCATTTCCTGACTCATGCGCTGTTTGTCATCACCGATGCGCTCACGCATTGCTTTCAGCTTCGGCTGAAGCATACGCATTTTCGCCATAGAGGTGTATTGCGCACGGGTCAGCGGATACATGATACCGCGGACAATAAAGGTGATAACAATGATGGAGAAGCCCCAGTTACCGATGAAGCTGTGGATAAACTTCAGTAACTTGAACAGCGGCTGAGAAATAAACCATAGCCAGCCGTAATCCACGGTTAAGTCCAGATGCGGAGCCACAGCTTCCATTTCGTTCTGTAGTTCCGGGCCGACCCACAGTGTTGCGTTATATTTCGCTTCGCTGTTTGCCCCGATACGGATTGCATCACTCTTATAGCCAATGAATGCATCGCCGGTTTTGGCACTGTACAGTGTATAGAAGTTGTTAGTGGTGCCTTTTTCAGGAATCCACGCTGTCGCAAAATACTGCTGTAACATCGCCACCCAACCAACATTGGTGTTGATATTCAGTGGCTTATCTTCGATATCACTGAAGCTGTATTTTTTGTAGTTAGTGTCTTCAGACGAGTACGCCGCACCACGGTAGGTATGCAACGCAAAGTTGCTGCTGCCGTTGTTAAGACGTTCCGGTAAATTCACAGACTGTTTTAACTGACCGAAAAACGCCATTTCCAGCGGAGCTGAGGTGTCGTTTTTGATGGTGTAATCAACACTGATGGCATAGTCTTTGCGCTTCAGGATATAGGTTTTCACATACGTGACACCATCCTGAACGAAAGTCAGAGGAACACGCAGTTCATCCTGGCCTTCCGGCAGCACAAATGTATCGCTTTCAGTAGCATACAGCGGGCGATCTTTGTAATTATTCGGATTATCCGGGCCATTCACACCGGTTAAACCACTGATTGCCTGGTAGGCAAATTCAGGGGTTGTTTCCAGTAAACGGAACGGGTCTGCGGATTTTAAGGTTGCCGGGTAAGCCAAAAGGTCAGCTTCATCAATATCACCGCCGCGCAGATTGATGTTCAGTGACAGCACATCTGTTTTGACCGTAATATATTTGTTCTGCCCGCTGCTTTCACCACTTGGCGTTGTCGTCTGCTGCGTTGCCTGAGTAGCCGCGTTAAGTGCTTGTGTCTTATCACTTTCCCACGTCTGCCATGCAAAGAAGGATACGAGTAGCAAAGCGATGAATAGAAGATTACGTTGCGAATCCATCGTTAATGTTCTCTGTTATCATCATTTTTAGGTGGGACAGGATCATCACCACCTTCGTGTAAAGGGTGGCATTTTAATACGCGTTTCACCGTTAACCAACCGCCTTTTATCATACCAAACCTGCGCAATGCCTCAATTCCGTATTGCGAGCATGTTGGTGTGAAGCGGCAACGTGGTCCCAGCAGCGGACTTATCACCAGCTGGTAACCTCTGATTAACAGGATCAGGAAGCGTGCGCCAAGCGACTGTGACGACGCCATAACTTACCCAATGCTTCCGTAATCTCGCGATTACTCAACTCCGATACCCCTTTTCTTACCAGAAGCACGAAATCCATATCGGGCAACTCATGTTGGTGCAGACGAAAGTATTCGCGCGCTAACCGTTTGATACGATTACGCTCATGAGCCCGTTTAACGTTTTTTTTAGCGACGGTAAGACCAATGCGGGGATGCTCCAGCTCATTACGGCGACCCAGAAGTGTTATTTCAGGGGTGCTTGCCCGTTGTGGTTGCTGGAAGACAGAATTGAAATGCTCGGGAGTTAACAAACGTAACTCCCTCGGAAAAGCGAGCTTAACCACAGATGGCTAGCTTTATTACTTAGAAACGGTCAGACGAGAGCGGCCTTTAGCACGACGGCGAGCCAGAACCTGACGACCATTTTTAGTAGCCATACGAGCGCGGAAACCATGGGAACGGTTACGCTTCAGTACAGACGGTTGAAAAGTGCGTTTCATAGCGGTTTCTACCTAAACTTTAAATTATTACTGATTCAGTAAACGCATCGGCAAACAGTAAATTCAGCGTCGGATTCACATCTTTCTGCTGAAAGGGTCATCACGGAAAGTGGCTGACCTCTGTGCCTTATCGCAACATCAATATGGAAAGATGCGAGATTGTAATAAAATCCGGGCCTGTCCGTCAATCAAAGATGGCGCGATAACACAGATTTCTGCACATAATTGCATTTACCCATAACCTGCCTGCACACATCACCGTATCAAGACACAGATAACGCGCACAGGGTGCAAGATTATACGGACTCCCCGCCAAAGCGCAAGGATCGATCCGCGATCCGTGAATATTCGATCAATCCCCTGATCCCGGCTGCCGGTTTTCTGCCTGAGGATAATTCACCAAAACTTATCCCCAAACGGGATCTTCCCGCTGTATTCTCCTGCCGGGATTCGTTATACTCCGGCCTGAATCCCGCTCCGGACGGGCTGACAGCCCCTGTGGATAAAAACCCGGAAAACTGTGTAAAAGGATGAGGATCTTGTCCCGCTTTTGCGATATGATCCGTCGTCACGATCATTTTCACCCGTGCGGTGATCGCCGGTGCAGGGAATAATCGTCCATAACACAGCCTCACTTTTGTACACTGAAGTGTCCGTTGAAACATGCAGAGGACAATTCGTCTGTATGTGCTGTGTCTGCGTGAAAAATCTTATTCTGTTTCTTTGACTGGTCTTGTTTAGGGGAGTTCACCGTGTCTCTTTCGCTTTGGCAGCAATGTCTTGCCCGTTTGCAGGATGAATTACCTGCCACAGAATTCAGTATGTGGATACGCCCCCTTCAGGCTGAGCTGAGTGATGACACTCTGGCGCTCTATGCCCCTAACCGGTTTGTGCTCGACTGGGTACGGGAGAAGTACATTAATAACATTAATGCGCTCCTGTCCGATTTCTGCGGTAACGATATCCCGCAGCTGCGTTTTGAGGTCGGCAATAAACCGGCCGGCGCTGTCAGCAGCACACCGGAAAGAAGTATTCCCCCGTCACGGACGATGAAACAACCGCCTTCAAGGGGGAAAGCCCCCGCACTGCGCCCGAGCTGGCATGATAACAGCGCGGAGCCGGATGTGGCTTACCGTTCCAACGTTAACCCGAAACACACCTTTGACAGCTTTGTGGAAGGTAAATCTAACCAGCTGGCACGGGCAGCCGCCCGTCAGGTGGCAGATAACCCGGGTGGCGCTTACAACCCGCTGTTCTTATACGGCGGAACCGGTCTGGGTAAGACCCACTTATTACATGCCGTCGGCAACAGCATTATGGAAAATAAAGCCAACGCCAAAGTGGTCTATATGCACTCAGAACGTTTTGTGCAGGATATGGTCAAAGCATTGCAGAACAACGCGATTGAAGAGTTCAAACGTTACTACCGTTCTGTCGATGCCTTACTGATTGATGATATTCAGTTCTTTGCTAACAAAGAGCGTTCTCAGGAAGAATTTTTTCATACCTTCAACGCCTTACTCGAAGGTAATCAGCAGATAATCCTGACCTCCGACCGCTACCCGAAAGAAATTAACGGGGTGGAAGATCGCCTGAAATCGCGGTTCGGCTGGGGATTAACCGTTGCCATTGAACCGCCGGAACTGGAAACGCGGGTCGCGATCCTGATGAAAAAAGCTGATGAAAACAACATCCGCCTGCCGGATGAAGTGGCTTTCTTTATTGCGAAACGTCTGCGCTCCAACGTCCGTGAACTGGAAGGTGCACTGAACCGGGTAATTGCCAACGCCAACTTTACCGGGCGGGCGATTACCATCGATTTTGTGCGCGAAGCACTGCGGGATCTGTTAGCACTCCAGGAGAAACTGGTCACCATCGATAATATTCAGAAAACTGTTGCTGAGTATTATAAAATTAAAGTGGCTGATCTGCTCTCCAAACGCCGTTCGCGCTCTGTCGCCCGGCCGCGCCAGATGGCGATGGCGCTGGCAAAAGAGCTGACAAACCACAGTTTGCCAGAAATCGGGGATGCTTTTGGTGGCCGTGACCACACGACCGTTCTGCACGCCTGCCGTAAAATTGAACAGCTGCGTGAAGAAAGCCACGACATCAAAGAAGATTTTTCTAACTTAATCCGGACATTATCATCATAGCGCTATGAAATTTATCATTGAACGTGAGCAATTGTTAAAACCCTTACAACAGGTCAGCAGTCCGTTGGGCGGTCGCCCGACCCTACCGATTCTGGGTAACTTACTGCTGAAAGTCTCTGATGGCGTACTGCATCTTACAGGGACAGACCTTGAGATGGAAATGATGGCTGCGGTTCCGCTGGATCAGCCGCATGAAAACGGCGAAACCACGGTACCGGCACGGAAGTTCGTGGATATCTGGCGGGGTCTGCCGGACGGCGCGCAAATCAGTGTTGAGCTGGATGGTGATCGTCTTCTGGTCCGTTCCGGTCGCAGCCGTTTCTCGCTGTCCACCTTACCGGCCTCGGATTTCCCGAATCTGGATGACTGGCAGAGTGATGTCACTTTCTCCCTGTCACAGGCGACATTAAAACGCCTGATTGAATCCACACAATTTTCCATGGCACATCAGGATGTCCGCTATTATTTAAACGGCATGCTGTTTGAAACCAGCGGTTCAGTTCTGCGCACCGTCGCCACTGACGGGCACCGCCTGGCAGTCTGCTCACTGGATATCGGGCAGGAACTGCCGGACCATTCGGTGATAGTGCCGCGTAAAGGGGTTATCGAACTGATGCGTCTGCTGGACGGCGGCGATGCCCTGCTGAAACTGGAAATCGGCAGCAATAATATCCGCGCCCATGTCGGCGGGTTTATTTTCACCTCCAAACTGGTGGATGGCCGATTCCCGGACTACCGCCGGGTTCTGCCGAAAAACCCGGACAAAACGCTGACGGCAAATTGTGATATGCTGAAGCAGGCTTTTTCGCGTGCGGCGATTTTATCGAACGAGAAATTCCGCGGCGTGCGGATTTACCTGAGCAATAATCAGCTCAGAATTACCGCCAATAACCCGGAGCAGGAAGAAGCCGAAGAAATCGTGGATGTCACGTATGACGGAACGGACATGGAAATCGGGTTTAATGTCAGTTATGTCCTTGATGTTCTTAACACACTGAAATGTGAAGATGTCTCAGTGAAACTGACGGATGCCACTTCCAGCGTACAGATTGAAGATGACGCCAGTGATGCAGCCGCTTACGTTGTGATGCCGATGCGTCTGTAACACGATGATCCTCTCGCGTTTACTTATCCGTGATTTTCGTAATATCGAAAATGCGGATTTACCGCTGGCCACCGGGTTTAACTTTCTGGTCGGCCCGAACGGCAGCGGTAAAACCAGTGTTCTGGAAGCCATTTACACACTCGGCCACGGCCGGGCATTCCGTTCAGTGCAGGCGGGGCGGGTTATCCGCCATGATAATGAAGAATTTATTCTGCACGGCAAGCTCGGGCAGGAACAGACAGACCGGGCCACCAGCGTCGGCCTGAGTAAAAACCGCCAGGGTGACAGCAAGGTTCGTATTGACGGTACCGACGGCCATAAAATTGCCGAACTGGCAAAATTACTGCCGATGCAGCTTATCACCCCGGAAGGTTTTACACTGCTCAACGGCGGACCGAAATTCCGCCGCGCCTTTATTGACTGGGGCTGTTTCCACAATGAGCCGCAATTTTTTGCGATGTGGAGTGATTTAAAACGTCTGGTGAGGCAGCGTAATGCCGCGCTTCGCCAGGTGTCGAATTATGGTCAGATCCGCCACTGGGATCAGCAGCTGATTCCGGTTGCTGAACAAGTCAGTCAGTGGCGGGAGCATTACGTGACAGCAATTGCTCAGGATATTGAGCAGACCTGTCAGCAATTTTTACCTGAATTTTCGCTGAGTGTCTCTTTCCAGCGCGGATGGGATAAAGAGACCGATTATTCAGAGCTTCTGCAGCGCCAGTTTGAACGGGATCGCGCACTGACCTACACCGCCTCCGGCCCGCATAAAGCGGATTTACGGATCAGGGCGGATGGGGTGCCGGTGGAAGATTTGCTTTCACGTGGTCAGTTAAAACTGCTGATGTGCGCGCTGCGGTTAGCACAGGGTGAATATTTCACCCGTCAGAGCGGGCAGCAATGCCTGTATCTGCTTGATGATTTTGCCTCCGAACTGGATGCCGGACGCCGCCGTTTACTGGCTCACCGGCTGAAAGCCACACAGGCACAGGTTTTTGTCAGTGCCATCACCCCTGAACAGGTCAGTGATATGGCAGATGAAAACAGTCGCCTGTTTGTCGTGGAAAAAGGTAAAATACAGGTTCAATAATCAGGATTAGATGAGCGGGAAACGTTGATGTCGAATACCTATGACTCCTCAAGTATCAAAGTATTAAAAGGGCTGGACGCGGTGCGTAAACGCCCGGGAATGTACATTGGTGATACCGATGACGGAACCGGTTTACACCACATGGTCTTCGAGGTTGTTGACAACGCTATCGACGAAGCCCTCGCCGGTTACTGTAAAGACATCGTTGTGACCATTCACAATGACAATTCAGTCTCCGTACAGGATGACGGCCGCGGTATCCCGACCGGGATCCATGAAGAAGAAGGCGTCTCCGCCGCAGAAGTTATCATGACTGTTCTGCACGCCGGCGGGAAATTCGATGATAACTCCTATAAAGTCTCAGGCGGCCTGCACGGCGTCGGGGTCTCTGTTGTTAACGCCCTGTCTGAAAAACTGGAACTGGTTATCCGCCGTGACGGCAAAGTTCATGAGCAGATCTACCGCCACGGTGAACCGCAGGATCGTCTGACGGTTGTCGGCGAAACCGACAAAACCGGAACGCGCGTACGTTTCTGGCCGAGCATGAACACCTTCAAAGGCGAGACTGAATTCCAGTACGACATTCTGGCAAAACGCCTGCGCGAACTCTCCTTCCTGAACTCCGGTGTATCGATCCGTCTGGTCGATAAACGCGACGGCAAAGAAGATCATTTCCACTATGACGGCGGTATCAAAGCATTCGTGGAATATTTAAGCCGCGCCAAAACCTCGATTCATAACAACGTTTTCTATTTCTCCACCGAGAAAGACGATATCGGCGTGGAAGTCTCCATGCAGTGGAATGACTCCTTCCAGGAAAACGTATACTGCTTCACCAACAATATTCCGCAGCGCGACGGTGGTGCTCACCTCGCCGGTTTCCGCGCCGCAATGACCCGTACCCTCAACAGCTATATTGAGAAAGAAGGGCTGAATAAAAAATCCAAAGTCAGCACCACAGGGGATGATGCCCGTGAAGGTCTGGTGGCGGTTATTTCCGTCAAAGTACCGGACCCTAAATTCTCCTCTCAGACTAAAGACAAGCTGGTTTCTTCCGAAGTGAAAACCGCGGTTGAAACCCTGATGAACGAAAAGCTGTCTGAATATCTGGATGAAAACCCGAACGACACCAAAATCATTGTCGGCAAAATTATTGATGCCGCACGCGCCCGTGAAGCTGCACGCCGTGCCCGTGAAATGACCCGCCGTAAAGGCGCACTGGATTTAGCCGGTCTGCCGGGTAAACTGGCGGACTGCCAGGAACGTGACCCTGCATTCTCCGAACTGTACTTAGTGGAAGGGGACTCAGCGGGCGGCTCTGCAAAACAGGGGCGTAACCGCAAGAACCAGGCAATCTTACCGCTGAAAGGTAAAATCCTGAACGTTGAGAAGGCGCGTTTTGATAAAATGCTGGCTTCTCAGGAAGTTGCCACCCTGATCACCGCGCTCGGCTGCGGTATCGGCCGCGACGAATACAACCCGGACAAACTGCGCTATCACAGCATCATCATCATGACCGATGCCGACGTCGATGGTTCACACATCCGTACCCTGTTACTGACGTTCTTCTACCGTCAGATGCCGGAAATCATTGAGCGCGGTTATGTGTATATCGCACAGCCGCCGCTGTATAAAGTGAAAAAAGGCAAGCAGGAACAGTACATTAAAGATGACGAAGCGATGGAGCAGTATCAGGTATCTATCGCACTGGATGGCGCGGCACTGTATGTAAATGAAACCGCCGCACCGATTCAGGGCGAACATCTGGAAAAACTGCTGCACGAGTATAACGGCGCGCACAAAATTATCCGCCGTTTAGAGCGTCTTTATCCGCTGGCGCTGTTAAACAGCCTGGTCTATCAGCCGAAACTGGAAGAATCAGCGCTGCTGAACAAAGATGAGGTCGAAGGCTGGGCGCAGAGCCTGACAGAACGCCTGACCCGTCATGAAGAGCACGGCAGCACTTACAGCTACCACATTGCGGAAAACAAAGAGCGTCAGCTGTTTGAGCCGGTACTGACTATCCGTACTCACGGTGTTGATACTGACTACAACCTGGATTTCGATTTTGTTCACGGCAGCGAATACGCCCGTATCTCCAAACTGGGTGAACTTATCCGTGGTCTGATTGAAGAAGGTGCTTATGTTGTCCGTGGTGAGCGTCGTCAGAACGTCAGTAACTTTGAGCAGGCACTTGACTGGCTGATGAAAGAATCACGCCGTGGTCTGTCTGTACAGCGCTATAAAGGGCTGGGTGAAATGAACCCGGATCAGCTGTGGGAAACCACCATGAACCCGGAAACCCGCCGTATGTTGCAGGTTACAGTTAAAGACGCGATTGCAACAGATCATTTATTCACCACGCTGATGGGTGATGATGTTGAACCACGCCGCGCCTTTATCGAAGAGAATGCCCTGAAAGCGGCAAACATCGACGTATAATTTTTTTTCTCTCTGAGACCTGATAAAGCCCGGATTTCCGGGCTTTATTTTTTTCCGGCGATCACCCCGCGAAGTGAGCAAGATGTTTCAGGTTTGCAGTGATAATGCCGACCATGCCCGATACCAGTAACTGAATCGCCAGTGTGACAAGAATAATGCCGGAGATCCGCGCCAGAGTATCCATCACCCCCGGTGATAAACGTCCGTGCAGCGGCCCTGTTGCCAGAAAGGTCAGGGCAATTGTCGGCAGCATCAGAAGGATCACAACCGAGAGCTGCATCAGGCCGGACAATGAATCACTGTGTCCTGCCAGCGAAATCCCGACGGCTATTGTACCGCCACCCATCGAGAGCGGAAAAAGCAGCGGCACCATCGCCAGCCGCATGATATCTTTCGGCGGCGTAGCACTGACCGGAATATCGCTGTGTTCCTCTTTAACCCCGCGGATAAGCATCGGCCATCCCTGTGCCAGTAACGCAATACCGCCTGTGACCGTCAGTGCGTCCGCACTCAGCCCCAGAGCAGTCAGCAGCCAGTTCCCTACCCAGATAACCACCAGCATGACCAGTGTGTATCCCGCCGCAATTTTCCAGGCGATTTGCCACAGTATTCCCCTGTCAATCCGGCCGAGGATAATCGTGGCAGCGGTGATCGTCGCCGGGGGACTGAACAGCGATACAAAAGTCACATAGTTAAGAAGAATATTATCAAGCCATTCATTCATCTTTCCGGCTCCGTTTCCGCAGATAACCGGCAGCCAGACAAAGAATAAGCGCCGCGGTAATGACACTGACAGAAATGAACCCTTTGCTCAGTAATGTCACAACAAAACCAATCAACACGGCGGTGACCAGAACAATCCCGGTCCCGGTAATGATTTTTGAAGCGCGGATAACGCTGCTCTGACGCCATACCACCAGCACCATCAGATAACACAGGAGGAACGTAAAACTGGCGACATTTGCCAGGTCACCGAGATTCAGGAACAGCGCCAGCAGCAATGTCAGCAGAATAAGCAGAATATTCACTGCCGTTCCCTGCCGGTATATCGTTTTGCCCCAGGAAACCGGCAGAATGCCGGTGCTGCACATTCTGTCAGTAATATTGAATGCGGAAAACAAAGTGGCATTAATGGCCGATGTTGTCGCCAGCAGTGCAGCGGCGGCAACAATCACAAAACCGGTGCTCCCCCATACGGGGTATGCCACCTGAGCCACAGCAGTATCTGCGGGCCAGTTCAGACGGGGAGAGGTTTCCGAGCAATACCAGCGCCAGGCTGATATAAAGCGCAATCGTGAACAGGATGGCTATCATAAATGCTTTTGGCATTACCCGGCCGGGATTGACTACTTTGTCTGAGGCATTCGCCATCATGCCGAACCCGGCATAAGCGAAAAATGTCAGCCCGACGGCGGAAAAAAGGGTATCACCGGAGAACGGGGTTATATTCAGCAGTGTTGTATCCACCGTAAATATCCCCGTTGCCACCAACGCGATAATAATCACCAGTTTGGTACCCACCAGAAGGACTTCAATTTTTCCGACAGCATGACTGCCGGTGATATTCATCAGGGCGACCACGACGATAATAAATGCCGTATATACTTCCGGTAATAAAGCGGATTCATTTCCCTGATGAAAAAGCTGAACAGCATAGGCTCCGAAAGCCCGGGCTACCATTGCAACCGTCAGGATCAGCGTGACGAGATACAGAAAAGATAAGGCGATCGTCAGCACAGCAGGAAAGGACAGACGGAAGAAGTCAATAATTCCGCCCGGAGAAGGGTAACTGGCGGATAATCTGGCATACGCATAACCGGCAAATAACGCGACCACGCCGCCGCAGGCAAAGGCAATCCATGTTGCAGACTGCATAATCAGCGCTGTCTGCCCCAGCAGTGCAAAAATCCCGGCACCAACCATCGCACCGATCCCCAGTGCAATAACCTGTAATAATGTTAACGGCTTTTCTGATGACACTGGCTTCATACCTGACTCCTGAAACAAAATATTTGCTGCCGCTGGTATTAATTCATATCTGACAAAGCCCGGAAATCCGGGCTTTGTCGTTATCAGCGGGATCACCGGTAAAGGTTATATCCCAGTGCGGCAGCAACCGAAGCCACCATTTTTTGTCCTCTGACACTGTTTCCGTCATCATCCAGCGGCGGTGAAAACGCAGCAATGCCCATCACACCCGGCACCACGGCCAGAATCCCCCCGCCGACACCACTTTTCCCCGGCAACCCGACAGTATATGCCCAGTCACCCGAGCGGCCATACTGCCCTTCCATTGTCATTTCTGCCAGGATAAACGGGGTATGTGCTGGGTCCAGTACCTGCTCACCGGTCACCGGATTTTTCCCGTGTCCTGCCAGTGTCGCGCCCATTGTGGCCAGCTCTTTGGTGGTCAGCAGTGTGGAGCACTGGCGGGTATACACATCACAGGCCTCCATCGGATCACAATAAAGATTTTGTGCCGCATAAAGCAACCAGGATATGCCCCGGTTATGGAAATTAGTGGTCTGCTCCGACTGATTCAGTTCATCCGACAGTGCAATAGCGTCCGACCCGAGACGGCGCTGCATCGTCAGTATCCGCTGCCAGCGTTCATCCGCGGATTTTGCGGTTACCGCACTGACGGTCGCGATTGCCCCGGCGTTTACCAGCGGCGACAACGGTTTGTCATTGTGCAGTTCCAGCGCCATTACTGAATTAAACGGCAGCCCGGTCGGATCAGCACCAATCTGATCCTGAACCGCCTGCGGGCCGATATCCTCCAGCGCCAGTGCTAATGTGCAGACTTTGGAAATTGACTCGATAGCAAACCGGTAATCAGCATCACCGCTGCTGATAACATCCCCCTGCACTGTCACCACTGCGACTGCCGCCAGGTCAGACGGGATATTAGCCAGAAACGGAATGTAGTCCGCATTGGCGCCGCCGGGAGCCTGATGAAACTGCTGCCGGGCATTGGTCACCGCCTGTTTGATAGCTGTTAAATCCGTCATGATGCTTTTCCTTTGTTTTCCCATGTAAACGGTGCGAAATCACTGTCCGGATCACGCCAGCCGGGTTTACGAATCTGATAAATAACAAACGGAAGAAGAACGAACAGAATGGTCAGTCCGATCAGCGCCCCCACATACATTTCCGGGCTGCCGACCGCAATCTGTGCCGGCGGGATAAAGCTGAACAGAAACGCGGTTAATGAACCGAGCAGCCCCATGCCGCCGAGGATAATCATCCCTGCATTACCGCCCGGAATACGATACGGACGGGCACGCTGCGGCTGACTGAAGCGCAGATAAATCGCGGCGCTGAACATCAGCATATACATAATCAGATAGAGAATAACCGTCAGCTGACTGAGGATCTGATAGGCTGCCTGTACGGACGGCAGTACCACAAACAGTACCGCCAGAAGAGAAACGAGCACCGCCTGCACCAGCAGGATATGTGTCGCCATTCCGTTCTTGTTGGTATGCTGGAACCAGTGCGGCAGGTAGCCCGCTTTCGCCACTTCCAGAAGCCCGGAAGACGGTCCTGCAACCCAGGTCACGACACTCGCCAGCACGCCGATAGCCAGCATGACGGCAACAATCGGCCCCATCCACGGAATATGCGCCCATTTGAACATATCATCGTAAGCCACCAGCAGGCTCTGGGTCAGACTGATATCTGACTGAGGAATGATAAAGGCGATTGCCAGTGTGCCGAGCACAAAGATAGCCACAGTACCCGCCGCTGCCAAAATAATGGCTTTCGGGTAATTTTTGGTTGGATTATCAATGTCTTTTACATGGATAGCGTTCATTTCCATCCCTGCATAGAACAGGAAAATACTGGCCGCCAGCACAATGTTATCGAAGTTTGAGAAATCCGGCAGAACCTTATCCCACGCAAGGTCAATCTGCGGCGTCTGGCCGCTGAACAAATAGGAGAAACCGAGCACAATCAGAATGATTGCCGGTACAATCGTCCCGACAATCCCGCTCCATTTTGATACACGGGCAAATGCACCCACGCCTTTAAAGGCAATAAAGGTCGCCAGCCAGTAGATAAACAGGACAACACCGAGCACAAAGAATTTATTTGCCGCCAGTGCTTCATCAAATGCCTGATGAGGATTGATAAAGGCGAGTGATACCGCCCCGAATGTCAGCCCGGTCGGGAACCAGACAGTCACCTCAATCCACAGCATCGCCATCGCCAGAAACGCCAGACGCGGCCCGAATGCCTCACCGACCCAGCGGAAAACCCCGCCCTTTTCTGACCAGCCGGTAGCCAGTTCCGCCGCGACCAGTGATACCGGGATAAGGAAGAACACCGCCGCAAACAGATAATAGAAAATCGCACTGAGACCGTATTCCACTTCGGCAGGCAAACCGCGCAGGCTCACCACCGCCACAATATTCATGACGATAAGTGTGCCGACAGTCAGTTTTGCTGCACCGGAAGACGGTTTTTTGGTTGAAGTATCAGTCATAAAAGCACCCCGGAGGATAATGAGTGAGAGCCTCCGGCCGCTGATACCGGCCGGAGGTCATTGTTAATTAACCGTAATGGAAATTAACCGTGATGGAAGGTTGCTTTGGCAGTGGAGTTCACCACCGGGTTTTGTCTGAAATGATCGATAGCCCGCTTAATATCATCCAGCAGCAGTGCAGCCAGATCACGGCTGACACCGTGGCGGATCATAATGCGCTGAACAACGGTTTTTTCTCTGTCCGCCGGGAGCGGATAAGAGGCTATCAGCCAGCCGCGTGTGCGGATTCGGTCGGAAAGATCGTACAGATTAAACTGTGTTACGCCCGGTTTCAGCTTGTAAGCCACCGCCGGCAGTGCGCCGCGGCCGTCATACACCAGGTCGAAAATCCCCAGTTTATTCAGTTCATCCGCAAGCCATTGCGCAGTATCTGCACACGCCTGCTGAATTTTGGTATAACCGGCGCGTCCCAGACGCAGGAAGTTATAATACTGTGCAATGATTTGCCCGCCGGGACGGGAAAAATTCAGTGCAAATGTCGGCATATTGCCGCCGAGATAATCGACATTGAAAACCAGCTCTTCCGGCAGATCTTCTTTGCTGCGCCAGACCACCCAGCCCACACCCAGAGGCGATAAGCCGTATTTATGTCCGGAGCTGTTAATGGATTTCACCCGCTCAATCCGGAAATCCCACACCAGTTCCGGCTGGATAAACGGTGCAATAAACCCGCCGCTGGCACCGTCAACATGCAGAGGAATGTCCAGACCGGTATCCCGCTGTATTGCATCCAGCTCTTTTGCCAGTTCCGCAACCGGTTCATAAATCCCGGTAAACGTCACTCCCAGCGTCGCCACCACACCAATGGTGTTTTCATCACAATACTTGCGCAGATCAGACGGCTGCATGCCGAGTGCATCACCCTCCAGCGGAATCTGCCGGAGTTCCACGTCAAAATAGCGGGCAAATTTTTCCCAGCACATCTGTACCGGGCCGGTCACCAGGTTCGGCTTACAGGTCTCTTTCCCCTGCTTTTCACGATTTTTACGCCAGCGCCATTTCATTGCCAGCCCGCCAAGCATCGCAGCTTCACTGGAGCCGGTGGTAGAGCAGCCGATAGTTTCCTGAGCCTGCGGGGAATTCCACAGGTCGGCAATAATATGCACACAACGGCTTTCAATTTCAGCGGTTTGCGGATATTCGTCTTTGTCGATCATATTTTTATCGACACTGTCCGTCATCAGCTGTTTAACTTCATCCTCAACCCAGGTTGTACAGAATGTCGCCAGATTCTGACGGGAGTTACCATCCAGCAGTAATTCATCCCGGACCACACTGTAAATAATTCTCGGGTCACTGCTGTCTTCCGGCATTTTGTATTTAGGGAGTTTTGCATCCGAGTCCGTTGATGCGTAAATATCAATAAATTCTGAACTATTATTACCTTTCACAGCATGAAGAGACATAAAACCTCCTTCTCAGACTACTTATTGATAGTTAAAATAAATTAACAATGATATCCGGTTACTCATGGCCGATTGCGGTAAAAAAAGACATAATCAGCTAAAACCATGTAATTACCGGAGCAACTTACGTATATTAGCCCATGAAATGCACAATACTCAAACCCGTAAATCGGGTTAACAATTATTATTTCTTATGTGATTTATTTTTAAAATGATAAAAAAATAAATTTCGCTAATAAAAAATACAACAAATACAAAAGAAACATTTATTTGTTTTGTTACTGTTTTGTGAAACCACGGAGCGTATATATAAGAACTAAACAAAATGGAATTAACAAAAGAAGGATGAATGACAGGAAAAACCAGCCAGTGCGGAGCATTATATAATCCGTGTCTTTTTTTCTTACCCGAATCAAGCCATTTTTACATGACCGGAAACAGCAGACAAAAAATCAGGAAAGATACAGATACAGCTGGGTATTTAAAACATACCGCTAAATATAAACACTAAGTCAGGCTGTTTCGCTGATGACCCGATTATTAATTATCAGAAAAAATAACTATCCGTAATAAAGCAGCAGCTCGGATATACAACAAATTATGGATACCGTTTTAACAATAAAATAAAAAAGGAGTACCGGGGAAATGTTACCGGAACATTCTGTGCAAATAACAAACAATAAACCGAATGCACCTCGAATTCCGGCAATATAGATCCGATGCTTATTTTGCGACCGCAAAAAACAAGCTCATTCCTTTGTTTAACCGGTTCACTTAGCGGGAAGATACAGATACTGTAAAAAAAACAAAACGCAAACAAAAAAACGACCTATGTATAAAAATTAGCACATAGGCCTGATATATGTGTTAATGCTAGATAATTATTGTTATTTTAATAAAATATTCAGCATTCTGCGCAATGGCTCTGCGGCTCCCCACAGAAGCTGGTCACCCACTGTGAATGCCGAGATATAATCCGGCCCCATATTCAGTTTACGAATACGCCCGACAGGTGTTTTCAGTGTGCCGGTAACTGCCGCCGGAGTCAGCTCACGCACGGTGATATCGCGATCATTCGGTACCACACGCACCCACTCATTATGAGCAGCCAGCAGAGATTCAATTTCCGCTACCGGCAAATCTTTCTTCAGTTTCAGGGTAAATGCCTGACTGTGGCAGCGCAATGCACCAATCCGGATACACAGGCCATCCACCGGAATAATATTCTGACCGCGTGACAGAATCTTGTTGGTTTCCGCCTGGCCTTTCCACTCTTCACGGCTCTGGCCATTATCCAGTTGCTTATCAATCCACGGGATCAAACTCCCGGCCAGCGGCACGCCGAACTGTTCCGCCGGTAATGCACCGCTTCGGGTAAATTCAGTCACTTTGCGTTCAATATCCAGAATCGCGGAAGCCGGGTCCTGCAACTCTTTCACCACATGCGCGTTCAGTGCGCCCATCTGCACCAGCAGCTCACGCATATGACGGGCACCGGCACCGGATGCAGCCTGGTATGTCGCCACAGAAGCCCACTCCACCAGATCCGCCTCAAACAGACCGCCCAGAGACATCAGCATCAGACTGACTGTACAGTTACCGCCGACAAAGGTTTTAATGCCGCGGTTCAGCCCTTCTTCTATATACTTACCGTTCACCGGGTCGAGAATAATAATAGCGTCATCATTCATCCGCAGTGCTGATGCCGCATCAATCCAGTAGCCGTCCCAGCCGCTCTCACGCAGCTTAGGATAGACATCATTGGTATAATCGCCGCCCTGGCAACTGATAATAATATCCTGCGCACGCAATGCATCAATATCAAAAGCGTCCTGTAACGTACTGCGGTGCCCGCCGAATGACGGCGCTTCCCCGCCGCTCTGTGAGGTCGAGAAAAATACCGGACGGATCCTGTCAAAATCCCGCTCTTCTGTCATGCGCTGCATCAGCACAGACCCCACCATCCCGCGCCAGCCGACAAATCCCACATTTTTCATCGTGATGTTTCCTTTTATTCTCATCTGAACTGTGTTTGCAATACTCTTAACCTGACAAAATATGAATAACGGTGCAAGTGAATTTATTGATGATTCCCCGCTGTTCAGAAGCCGGACTTATATCAGGAAGCGGGTTCTCATCCGGCCGCCGGTGCTTTATGCTGGAGATAACACAACAGTGATCAGAACAGGGCGGAATCATCATGTATTACGGTTTTGATATGGGCGGAACAAAAATTGAGCTTGCCGTTTTTAATGAAGCACTGGAGCCGGTCTGGCAAAAACGTATCGCGACACCGAAAGAGAGCTATGCCGCGCTGCTTGACGCATTCCGGCAACTGACAGAACAGGCGGATACCGAACTCGGATGTAAAGGAAAAATAGGTATCGGCGTTCCCGGTATTGTGAATCATGAAAAAGGAACCGTATTTACCACCAATGTGCCCGCCGCGCAGTATCAGCCGCTGCGCCGTGATCTGGAAACGATATTACAGCGCCCGGTAAAAATTGAAAATGACGCCAACTGCTTTGCCCTCTCCGAAGCCTGGGATCCGGCATTCCGCCACTACCCGACAGTACTGGGGCTGATCCTCGGTACGGGTGTCGGCGGCGGCTTTGTGATTAACGGTACCGTGTTACCGGGGAAAAATGGTATCGCCGGGGAAATCGGCCATATCAATATGACACTGGAGGGGGACAAACTTCTCGGGCATCAGGTTCCGGAAGCACTCTGCGGCTGCGGAAAAACCGGTTGTTTTGAAACCTATCTTTCCGGTCCGGGATTTGAGCGGATTTTTACAGCATTTTACGGCGAAAAACTCAGTGCAGTTGATATTATCACCCGTTACTACGATGGTGATCATAATGCAAAACTGCATGTTGAGCGCTATATGTCACTGCTCGCGCACTATCTTGGAAATGTGCTGAGTGTCTTTGACCCTGATTTACTAGTGGTCGGCGGCGGATTATCACAGTTTGAGGAAATTTACCGCCTGCTGCCGGAATACCTGCCCCAGTATCTCTACGGTGTTGTCTCACTGCCAGCCATCCATAAAGCCCGTTACGGGGATTCCGGCGGCGCCAGAGGAGCTGCCTGTCTGAATTTTACCGGCTGACATACATGTATTTACCGCCTGCGGATACAGGCGGTAAATATTAAAAATAATATCGGTTAACTCTTATCTTATTTATCCGGAAAAAAGGGTAAATTATCCATATTAAAAACCAGCTGAATCCGTAAAATATCGTATTTATACATAGAACATCATTATATCTGCTCTGTATTACATCAGCCCAGGGGAAATTACGTATTATTATGATTCTTATATATCATAAAGGCTGAGGTAATGAATTTTATCAATCACACTATTTTTCCGGCACTGAATTATGACTGTCATAACCCGCATCATGATAAATTTCATGTTGTTGCGTCACGCATCACTTATGATATCCGGATAAATAACCGTGACGGTCAGAGTCAGCTGATTATTTCTCCCGAACAATCCCCGCTGAATTATACGGATGTCAGCTACAGTGAAATGGTTGATACCAGTATTGAATATGAAAGTGATTTGGCCCCCTATAAACCGAAAACAGATATTGTCGTTAATGCCACAGCTTTTGTACCGGAGAATAATCCGGTTCCGGTTTTTGATGTGGGTATTCAGATCGGCAAATATCAGAAAGCTCTGCGTATATTCGGTCCCCGAAGCTGGATAAAAGAGGGCAATGAATGGTTTCTGACGGAATCTGAACCGATCAATTATCTTGATGTCCGCTATGAACATGCCTCCGGCGGCACATACAGTACCGGTGATACCGTTCTGACCTCTCCGGCAAACCCGATTGGTATGGGCTGGTATCCGGCTGAATTTCTGGCCGGATGTGATAAAGCACAGTTACCGGCACACCAGATAGAATCCCCGGATATTCCGGCAAAACATATCAGTCAGATACTCCGGCCGGACGGCTTCGGCTTTTTTGGCCGGACCTGGCAGGGGCGTGCAGAATACGCCGGTAATTATCATCAGAACGCAATATCATCACATCCGCCACAAATGCCGGATAACCTCAATTACTGGTGCGGTGCGCACCCGACACTGCAAATTCCCCACCTTAAAGCCGGTAATAAACTGCCGCTGAAACTGTTTGGTCTGGTGTCCGCAGCAGAGATTGAGCGCCAGCATGTCCTGTTTTATGTTCCGGTGGAGAATCTGTTTGTTTTTATCGGGTCCGGTCTCGGATTTTCCATCCCGAAAAATTTACAGCTCGATACCATTGTTGTGGATATGAACCTGAGAAAAGTGTTCTGCACTTACCGCATTGCCCTTCCCGACTCACTGAATATTGCAGAAATGACATTACGTTACATTCCTGAACACGCGGCCAGATAACCGGTACACATTGTACTTAAAAAGCCGCGCCATTGTCTCCGCCAAAAATTACGGTTAAGTAATGATTTTAAATTTCCGAAACTGAGATTTATTTAAATTAAAAACACCTATCTGATATAAACAACAAATAACATAAAACTCATGACCACATCAATAAATACAAGAAATTATAATATTAACTTAATAATTAAAATTCTCTTAAATTATTTCATTTTCATGACAAAAAATAATTTTTAAAAATAAAAATATATGTATTCCCGGGTAAATTGAGAATATATTAGCACAAAAATAAAACAACCATTCTGTACTGTTTCTTTTCAGTACGGAGGAATTTTTTTAATTATTTTACATCATCCCGGGGTTTTCATGAAAAACAACATGCCTGTCACACAGCATGAATATTCGCTTAACGATAATGCAATATTAATGTCAACCACTGACACCCAGAGCCATATAACCTATGCAAACTCTGCATTTATTACCGCGAGCGGATTTGAGGAAGAGCAGCTTACCGGGCAGCCTCATAATATTATCCGCCATCCGGATATGCCCCCGGCTGCTTTTGCTGATATGTGGTATACCCTGCAACAGGGTGACGGCTGGACAGGTATTATCAAGAACCGCTGTCGTAACGGCGACCATTATTGGGTAAGAGCAAACGTCACCCCTGTATGGCACGATAAAAAATTAACCGGCTATATTTCTGTCCAGACAGTACCATCCCGTGATGAAATAAAAAACAGCGTATCACTTTACAGCAGGTTGAAGAATAATAAGCTAAACGGATATCGTTTTTTCAAGGGGATTATTATCCGCAAAGGCAAATTGGCATTTTTATCATTAATGAAATGGCTGCCGGTCGGGAAACGGATTAATTATTCCTTATTAATTGTGATGTTATTAATTCTGTCTCTGTTATTTTCACCGTTAAATCCGTTTATTCAGTCGGGTGGGGTGGTGACTTTATTTATTCTGCTGTCGGTTTACCTTCAGTCACAAATCTCTCAGCCGGTTAAATTGTTGCTGTCACAGATGAAAAAAGTCGTTTCCGGTCGTAAACCGGCATCAGTACACATGGATAGAGTGGATGAAATCGGCCTTCTGATGCGCCTGGTAAATCAGTCAGGGCTTAATCTGAATTCGCTGGTGGATGACGTCAGCACCCAGGTTGCCGGTATCCGCGCCATCAACCTGCGGGTTTCACAGGAAACAACCGCACTGCATACCCGTTCTGAAGAGGCATCCGCCCATTTACAGCAAACAGCTGTCGCCATTGAGGAAATCAGCAGTGCGGTGCAGCAGACAGCCGAAAGTGTCTATATGACCATGAATATCGCCGGTAATGCGAGTAACAGTGCAACACAAAGCAACGAAACCATGCAGAAAACCATTGATATGATGCATACCATTTCTGCAGATAATAATCATATTGTCGATATCATCGGTGTGATTGACCGTATTGCCTTTCAGACCAATATTCTTGCCCTGAATGCCTCGGTGGAAGCCGCCCGTGCCGGCGATGCCGGACGGGAATTTTCTGTGGTGGCGGCTGAGGTGCTCAACCTGCGCACTGTATTCTGCCTCTGCCGCCAGAGAGATAAAAACGCTGATTGAAAAAAATGCGGCCAACGTCCGCAGCGGTGTGACAATCGCAGAGCAGACAGAAACTCAGCTCGGGGAAATGGTCACCGATGTGCTGAAAATGTCATCCATGATCAATGAAATAGGCCTTGCCACCAAAGAACAGACACTGGCACTGGAGCTTATTAATGAATCTGTCGCCCGTATCGGCACCATGACCGGCAACAATACCGAAATGGTCAGTAATGTTACCGGTGCCACTGCCGAACTGACACGGCGGGCCTCACGGTTGCAGCAGGCAATACAGGTTTTCGGCAATCATGCCTGAGCAGGTGCGGTAAGCCGTGCCACCGGTTTACCGCGACCTGATAACGGCTTACGGTGTGACGGTATGACATTATGAGCTGTCAGCCGGAAATTTCGTGTCCGTGACTGTAAATCCGCAACCTGAACCTTAAGTGCATCAGAAGAACCGGCAAGCTCACCGGCAATCATTACACTGCCCTGGGTTGCCTGTTCCAGCTCAGAAAGAGCTGTCGCTATCTGCTCAATACCCTGCTGCTGCTGTGTGGAAACAGAGATCTGCGCCATCAGGCCGTTTACCCGCTCCGCACCTTCAACAATCTTATTCATATTCACTTCAGCGCGATGAACAATATCCTCTCCCTGATTCACATTATCAGTTGTTAATGAAATCAGAGACTTAATATTTTTTGCAGACTCCGAACTACGGTGAGCCAGATTTCTGACCTCACCGGCAACTACAGTAAACCCTCTGCCGTGTTCACCGGCACGAGCTGCCTCCACAGCGGCATTCAGGGCCAGAATGTTAGTCTGGAATGCGATGGAATCAATCAGAGTGATAATTTCAGTCATCTTATTGGTGCACTGATTAATAGAATGCATATTGGCAGCAACTTCCTCCATCAGTTTGCCGCCATGCCCGGCAAACAATGTTGCTTCCTGCGCATGTTCACTGACCAGCACGGTATTTTCTGCATTATTTTTAGTCCCCGCGGCAATTTCTTCCATATTGGCCGCCGTTTCCACCAGCATGGCTGATTGCTGCTCTGTCTTGGCGGACAGTTCAAAACTGCGCATTGCCAGTTGCTCAGATAACCCGGACGCAGAATCTGATGAGTTTCGGATCTCACTGACCAGCAGAGAAAGGCTTTCCGCCAGCTGATTCACCCCGGGGATCAGGCGTCCGGAGCAGTTATTGCCAAACACAGGTATCCGCACTGATAAGTTACCGGCATTGACCTCATCAATACTGTTTTTCACCGCGTTGATCGGCATCACCAGATACTTCGTAATATAAAACCATGAGCAGGCGAATGTAAAAACACTCACAATATTAAGCATTACTAATTTAATCAGAAAAGTCAGAGGTAATAGAAATATAATATTAATTGTAGTGAAATTACAGATGAGAAAGACGACAATAACGGTTCTTATACTGATATTTTTAAGCATAACTTACTCAGATATCGATGTTTTGCGATATTTTTATTGCATGAATCTTAATTTACTTTTTGTTTTATCTTTCTATATAATTGATTATTAACAAGGTAAATTCAAATTCTATTACTGATAAGTAAGTGAACTTAATCACATTTAGTTTATAAATATGATTATCAGTCAAATAATGATGTTATTTTTCTTAACTATGAGAATCGCGGGGAATAAAAAACCCGGTGTACATCGCAGTGATGCGCACCGGGCTTAACGACTTAATTATCTGAAACTAAATCAGGCTCAGTTTATTCAACCGTCACTGATTTCGCCAGGTTACGCGGCTGATCCACATCGGTACCTTTAATTAAGGCGACGTGATAAGAGAGCAGCTGTAACGGGATGGTATAGAAGATTGGAGCGATCAGTTCTTCCACATACGGCAGCGGAATAATTTTCATATTTTCGCTGTCGCTGAAACCGGCATCTTTATCCGCGAAAACATACAGCAGACCACCACGGGCGCGAACTTCTTCAATGTTGGATTTCAGTTTTTCCAGCAGTTCGTTGTTCGGTGCCACAATAATGACCGGCATATCGGCATCAATCAGTGCCAGAGGGCCGTGTTTTAATTCACCGGCGGCATAGGCTTCTGCGTGGATATACGAGATCTCTTTGAGTTTCAGTGCACCTTCCACCGCGATCGGGAACTGATCCCCGCGACCCAGGAACAATGCATGGCTCTTGTCAGAGAAATCTTCAGCCAGCTGCTCGATAACTTTATCCTGTGACAGCATGCTTTCGATACGGCTCGGCAGGGCGTGCAGCGCAGTCACAATACTGTGCTCCAGAGCTTCTCCTTTGCCTTTCAGACGGCCGAAGTATGCCACCAGCATCAGCAAAACGGTAAGCTGAGTGGTGAATGCTTTGGTGGAAGCGACCCCGATTTCAGTTCCGGCTTTGGTCATCACTGAAAAGTCTGACTCACGCACCAGTGATGAGCCGGCAACGTTACAGATAGCCAGTGAGGTCAGATAACCCAGTTCTTTACCCAGACGCAGTGCAGCCAGGGTATCTGCGGTTTCACCGGATTGTGAAATCGTGATCAGCAGGCTGTTCTTGCGGCAGGCCGGTTTGCGGTAACGAAATTCAGAGGCAATTTCCACATCACACGGAATACCCGCCAGTGCTTCAAACCAGTAACGCGATACCATCCCGGCGTTGAATGACGTACCACAGGCAACAATCTGGATATGTTCGATACCGGACAGCACATCACGGGCTTTTTCACCCAGTTCGCTGAACTCGACCCTATCATTGCGCAGGCGCCCTTCCATCGTGTTTTTGATGGCCAGCGGCTGCTCATAGATCTCTTTCTGCATATAATGACGGTAAATACCTTTATCACCGGCATCATACTGAACGTTGGATTCAATCACATCGCGTTCGGCAGCATCACCATTACAGTCAAAAATATGAACATGGCGGCGGGTGATTTCGACGATATCCCCTTCTTCCAGGTAGATAAAGCGGCGGGTCACCGGCAGCAGTGCCAGCTGATCAGACGCGAGGAAGTTTTCACCGACACCCAGGCCAACCACAAGCGGACTGCCTGAACGGGCAGCAACCAGCAGTTCCGGTGTGCGGGAATCCATAATCACCGTACCGTAAGCACCGCGCAGCTGCGGAATAGCACGCTGCACAGCTTCACGCAGTGTACCGCCCTGAGAAAGCTCATGGTTTACCAGATGAGCGATAACTTCAGTGTCCGTATCGGAAGTGAACTGATAGCCGCGGCCTTTCAGTAATTCCCGTAATTCACTGTAGTTTTCAATAATACCGTTATGAACAACGGCGATAGTCCCGGAAACATGCGGGTGTGCGTTGCGTTCCAGAGGCTCGCCATGCGTTGCCCAGCGTGTGTGCGCGATACCGGTGCCGCCGGAAACCGGCGTTTTTTCTGCTTCTTCCGCCAGCATTTTCACTTTACCGACTTCACGCAGACGGGTCAGATGCCCTTCGCTGTCCACAACCGCCATACCGGCAGAGTCATATCCGCGGTATTCCAGACGACGAAGCCCTTCTAACAGAATTTCAGCGATATCACGTTGTGCTACTGCACCAACAATTCCACACATAGTTGTAAATTCCTGATTTAACGATGTCCTGCCTGATTGTTTTTACGGCGTTGCCGTGTCCCCGGGCTGTGTAGATATGGGGTTATTATTGTATTTACTTTTTCATTTTTACCGGGCGTTTCCAGCCGGCAATCTGGGTTTGTCTGACCCGGCTTATCACCAGTTCATTGTCACCCACATCTTTTGTTACTGTTGTACCGGCACCGACAGTCGCACCTTTCCCGATAGTGACCGGTGCCACCAGCTGGGTATCAGAGCCGACAAAGACGTCATCGCCGATCACCGTTTTAAATTTGTTTGCACCGTCATAATTACAGGTGATAGTTCCCGCACCGATATTCACATCATTGCCGATTTCCGCATCCCCCAGATAGCTGAGGTGCCCGGCTTTGGAGCCGATCCCCAGTGTCGCTTTCTTCATTTCCACGAAGTTGCCGACATGGGCTTTATCCGCCAGCACAGAGCCGGGACGCAGGCGGGCAAATGGCCCGACAGTACAGTCACGTGCCATTTCGGATGATTCAACCACGGTATACGGGCTGAGCACAGAGCCGTCACCGATAACGCAGTCTTTCAGCACACAACCGGCGCCAATCACCACATTATTCCCGAGGGTCACATTCCCTTCGATAATGACATTCACGTCGATGATGATATCTTTACCGTGTGTCAGGGTACCGCGCAGATCAAAACGTGCGGGGTCCAGAATCATTACACCTTCGAGTAACAGGCGGTCGGCCTGTTCACGCTGATAAATACGCTCCAGCGCCGCGAGCTGAAGGCGGTTATTCACCCCTTCCATTTCACTCAGTTTTTCCGGATGAGCAGTCTCAATACGACGCCCTTCCTGATGCGCAATGGCAATAATATCGGTGATATAAAATTCACCCTGCGCATTATTGTTGTTCAGTTTTGCTAACCAGCGTTTGAGATCACCGCCGTTGGCCACCAGAATACCGGTGTTGATTTCGTTGATTTTCTGCCGTTCTTCAGAGGCATCTTTCTGTTCTATTATCCCGGTCACCTGACCGTTTTCGCGGATAATACGCCCGTAACCTGTCGGGTTATCCAGGATCACCGTCAGCAGACCTATGCCGCCTTCCGGTTTGACCGCCATCAGGCGTTCCAGGGTTTCAGCGGCAATCAGAGGGACATCGCCATACAGCATCAGAATATCTTCGTCATCGGCAAAGTGAGGTGCCGCCTGCTGCATCGCATGTCCGGTTCCCAGTTGTTCAGTCTGTAAAACCCAGTTCAGATTCTGATCCGCCAGCGTATTCTGTAATAAATCACCGCCGTGTCCGTAAACCAGATGCACATTCTGTGCGCCCAGAGAAAGGGCTGTATCAATCACATGCTGAACCATCGGTTTGCCCGCCAGGTGATGTAACACCTTCGGCAGCGCGGAGTACATCCGGGTACCTTTACCCGCAGCGAGAATTACCACACTTTTAGCATTCGTAGACATAAGAAATCTGATCGCTCCTCTTTTAGAGTGCCAAGTAAACCTGTTTACACAGGAAAATACCACATATTTCGCAACGCAAAAAAGCCAGTCAGCGGATACTGACTGGCTTTTATATTTTAACTGCCTCGGTTACATCATCTTCTTGGCTAACTCGTCAATTACACGTAATTTTGCAATTGCTTTTGCCAGTTCGGCTGATGCCTGAGCATAATCCACGTCACCATGTGCTTTCCGGATGTTTTCTTCTGCGCGGCGTTTTGATTCCATCGCCAGTGCAGCATCCAGATCGTTTGCACGGATAGCCGTGTCCGCAAGTACGATAACGCCGTTTGGCTGTACTTCGAGCATTCCGCCTGAAAGGTAGATCAGCTCTTCTTCACCAAATTGCTTAACAATCCGTACCATGCCCGGTTTTATGGCAGTCAGCAGCGGGGTATGCATAGGGTAAATACCCAGCTCACCTTCACTGCCTGTCACCTGAATCTTCTGGACTAAGCCCTTAAACAGTTGTTTCTCGGCACTTACTACCGTCAGGTGAAACGTCATTGCAGACATATCAGCCTCCTGTCAACCGGATTAAATCTTCTTCGCTTTTTCCACAGCTTCTTCGATGGTACCAACCATGTAGAACGCCTGCTCCGGCAGATGGTCGTAATCACCTTCCAGAATACCTTTAAAGCCACGAATTGTGTCTTTCAGGGAAACGAACTTACCCGGTGAACCGGTGAAGACTTCTGCCACGAAGAACGGCTGGGACAGGAAGCGCTGAATTTTACGGGCGCGGGCAACAACCAGTTTATCTTCTTCTGACAGTTCATCCATCCCGAGGATTGCGATGATATCTTTCAGTTCCTGATAACGCTGGAGGATTGACTGTACGCCACGGGCAACATCATAGTGCTCCTGACCAACAACGAGCGGGTCAAGCTGACGGCTGGTGGAATCCAGCGGGTCAACCGCAGGGTAAATACCCAGAGACGCAATCTGACGGCTCAGAACGACGGTCGCATCAAGGTGGGCGAACGTGGTTGCAGGAGATGGGTCAGTTAAGTCATCCGCAGGGACGTAAACGGCCTGTACAGACGTGATAGAGCCTGTTTTGGTCGATGTGATACGTTCCTGAAGTACACCCATTTCTTCCGCCAGTGTCGGCTGGTAACCTACCGCTGAAGGCATACGGCCTAACAGCGCGGATACTTCAGTACCGGCCAGGGTATAACGGTAGATGTTATCAACGAACAGCAGTACGTCGCGGCCTTCATCACGGAATTTTTCCGCCATGGTCAGACCGGTCAGAGCAACGCGCAGACGGTTTCCCGGTGGCTCGTTCATCTGGCCGTACACGAGTGATACTTTGTCCAGAACGTTGGAGTCTGTCATTTCATGATAGAAATCGTTACCTTCACGGGTACGCTCACCGACCCCTGCAAATACAGAGTAACCGGAGTGCTCGATCGCGATGTTACGGATCAGTTCCATCATGTTTACGGTTTTACCCACACCCGCACCACCGAACAGACCGACTTTACCACCCTTCGCGAACGGGCAGATCAGGTCCATTACTTTGATACCTGTTTCCAGCAGTTCCTGGGAGTTAGACAGTTCTTCGTATGTTGGTGCAGCACGGTGAATAGACCATTTTTCTTCTGCGCCGATGTCACCTTTCATATCGATCGGATCACCCAGAACGTTCATGATACGTCCTAAGGTTTTCACGCCGACAGGGACTTCGATCGGGTGGCCTAAATCGGTTACTTCCAGATTACGGCTCAGACCATCAGATGTACCCATAGCGATACAACGGACAACCCCGCCGCCTAACTGCTGCTGAACTTCCAGCACCAGTTTTTCATTACCATTTTTTACCTCAAGCGCATCGTACACTTTCGGTACTGCATCCTGAGGAAATTCGACGTCCACAACGGCGCCGATAACCTGGATGATTTTTCCAGTAGCCATCTTGAATCCTCTACGTAATTCGTAAAACCCGGGTGTTAAACCGCGGCAGCACCGGACACAATCTCGGTGAGTTCTTGTGTAATGCTTGCCTGACGCGCTTTGTTGTAAACTAAATTCAGCTCTTTGATCATGTTACCGCCGTTATCAGTTGCAGCTTTCATTGCAACCATACGCGCGGCCTGCTCACTGGCCAGGTTTTCCACAACGCCCTGGTATACCAGCGCTTCGATGTAGCGCCGTAAAAGGGAATCCAGTAACGCTTTAGGATCAGGTTCGTATAAATAATCCCAGGTTTTCTTCTTCAGGTTTTCGTCATCGCTTGACGGTAACGGCAGAACCTGAACAATGGTCGGAACCTGAGACATGGTATTCACAAACCGGTTAGTTACAATGTACAGCTTGTCAAGACGACCTTCGTCGTAGGCCTGAAGCATGATTTTTACCGAACCGATAAGGTCAGCCAGCGAAGGTTCATCACCCATGCCGTTAACCTGAGCAACTACATTCCCGCCCACCGCGGAGAAGAATGATGCTGCTTTTGACCCAATCAGAGCCAGATCAGTCTGAACACCTTTGTCAGCCCAATCTTTCATTTCGACAATCAGCTTTTTGAACAGGTTAATGTTCAAGCCACCACACAAACCACGGTCGGTAGAAACAACCAGGTACCCGACACGCTTAACCTCGCGTTCTTCGAGGTATAGATGTTTATATTCCAGATTACCTAATGCAATGTGACCAATCACACTGCGGATGGTCTCTGCATAAGGACGGCTGGCCGCCATGCGGTCCTGCGTTTTACGCATTTTGGACGCCGCGACCATTTCCATCGCTTTAGTGATCTTCTGCGTATTTTGTACGCTGGCGATCTTAGAACGTATCTCTTTTGCGCCGGCCATTTGCTCTCCTCATGAACCAGACGGCCTGTACTGTTCACACAGGCCGTTTAGTATTACCAGGACTGAGTCGCCTTGAAGGTATCGAGCACGTTTTTCAACTTCGCTTCGATATCATCGTTATAGCTACCCGTCTGGTCGATTTCTTTCAGAAGATCAGCATGTTCACGAGTGGCGTAGCCAATCAGAGCAGCTTCAAACGGCACGACTTTCGAAATTTCGATATCTTCCAGGTAACCACGCTCAGCTGCATACAGTGACAGGGACTGTTCTGCCACTGACATAGGTGCATACTGTTTCTGTTTCAGCAACTCGGTAACTTTCTGACCGTGGTCAAGCTGTTTACGGGTTGCATCATCAAGATCAGATGCGAACTGTGAGAACGCCGCCAGTTCACGATACTGTGCCAGAGCGGTACGGATACCACCGGACAGTTTTTTCATGATCTTGGTCTGTGCTGCACCACCCACACGGGATACGGAAATCCCAGGGTTAACCGCAGGACGGATACCGGCGTTGAACAGCGCAGATTCCAGGAAGATCTGACCATCAGTGATGGAGATAACGTTTGTCGGAACGAACGCTGATACGTCCCCTGCCTGGGTTTCGATGATTGGCAGCGCGGTCAGAGAACCGGTTTTGCCTTTCACTTCACCCTTGGTGAACGCTTCCACATATTCCGCGTTAACACGCGCAGCACGCTCCAGCAGACGGGAGTGCAGATAGAAAACGTCACCCGGATAAGCTTCACGTCCCGGCGGACGACGGAGCAGCAGGGAGATCTGACGGTAAGCAACCGCTTGTTTTGACAGGTCATCATAAATGATTAACGCGTCTTCACCACGGTCACGGAAGTATTCACCCATTGCACAACCGGAATACGGAGCCAGATATTGCAGTGCCGCAGATTCAGACGCACTCGCGACCACAACGATTGAGTTGGCCAGCGCATTGTGCTCTTCTAATTTACGGACAACGTTAGCAATAGTGGACGCTTTCTGACCAATTGCGACGTAAATACATTTGATGCCTGAATCGCGCTGATTGATGATTGCATCGATTGCCAGTGCAGTTTTACCGGTCTGACGGTCACCGATAACCAGCTCACGCTGACCACGGCCGATTGGAATCATCGCATCGACAGACTTATAACCGGTCTGTACTGGCTGATCAACGGACTGACGGTCGATAACACCCGGTGCGATAACTTCGACAGGTGAGAAACCATCGTGCTCAACCTGGCCTTTACCATCGATAGGCTCACCCAGGGTGTTGACCACACGGCCTAACAGGCCACGGCCAACCGGCACTTCCAGAATACGACCGGTACATTTTACTTTCATGCCTTCTGCCAGGTCGGCATAAGGACCCATCACAACCGCACCAACAGAGTCGCGCTCCAGGTTCAGTGCGATAGCATAACGGTTGCCCGGCAGAGAGATCATCTCACCCTGCATAACTTCGGCTAAACCGTGGATACGAATGATACCGTCGTTGACGGAAACAATCGTACCTTCGTTGTGAGCTTCACTCACGACATTGAACTGAGCAATGCGCTGCTTGATCAGTTCGCTGATTTCGGTGGAATTCAGTTGCATATGCTCCAGTCCCCTTAAGACTGCAAGACGTCGGTTAGACGCTCGAGTCGATTGCGAATGCTGTTGTCGATGACAAGGTCACCGGCGCGCAATACAAACCCCGCGATAACTGACTTATCAATTTTGCAATTCAGCTTAACTTTGCGTGACAGACGTTTTTCCATCGCTGCAGAAATTTTCGCCAGCTGCTGTTCATTGAGTTCGCCGGCTGAAGTGACTTCAACCTCAACAGTTGACTCCAGCGCAGCCCGCAGTGTTGCGAACTGACGGCTAACTTCCGGCAGGGTCACTAAGCGACCATTCTCAGCCATGATACGAATCAGGTTCTGAACATGCTCATCAATCTGCTCACCGCAAACAGTGATAAACGCCTGAGCCAGGGTTTCCGGAGCAAAAGAACCGGAAATCAGATCTTCGATCTGCTCATTGCGTGTCACTTCAGCGGTAAATGCCAGCATGTCCTGCCATTTTTCAACGGCCCTGTTTTCCACAGCAAAGTCAAAAGCTGCTTTGGCGTAGGGGCGAGCTACAGTAACGATTTCTGACATGCCCCACCCTCCTTACAGTTCAGCGACAAGTTTATCAACGATGTCGCTGTTAGCAGCTTCATCCACGGAACGTTCAATAATTTTCTCGGCACCCGCGACAGCTAAAATGGCGACCTGTTTACGTAACTCCTCGCGGGCACGTTTGCGTTCGGCGTCAATTTCCGCCTGCGCCTGTGCTACGATTTTGTTACGCTCAACTTCCGCTTCTGCTTTTGCCTCATCGATAATCTGAGCGCGTTGTTTATTCGCTTGTTCGATCAGAGCAGATGCTTCCGCTTTCGCTTTTTTCATTTGGTCGGTCGCATTGGCTTGCGCTAAGTCCAGGTCCTTTTTAGCACGTTCTGCGGAAGATAAACCGTCAGCAATTTCTTTCTGACGTTTTTCAATGGCCGCCATGATCGGTGGCCATACATACTTCATACAGAACAAAACAAACAGGACAAACGCGATGGCCTGGCCGAGGATTGTTGCGTTAAGATTCACAGCACAATACCTCTTTAATTAATTGAGTTGATGTAAATATCCGGGAGTGGCCGTATCACTACGCAACCGCAAACATTACATACAAGCCCAGACCCACAGCGATCATCGGGATGGCGTCAACCAGACCCATTACGATGAAGAACTGCGTACGCAGCAGAGGGATTAAATCCGGCTGACGAGCAGCGCCTTCTAAAAATTTCCCACCGAGGATGCCGATACCGATCGCAGCACCGATAGCCGCCAGGCCCATCATTACAGCGGCAGCCATGTACAGCAGATCCATATTCAGGTTTTCCATGACAGTCTCCAGTTTGTTTCAGTTAAATCACAGTTATTGGTAATAAAATTAATGCTCTTCAGACGCCATCGACAGATAGACGATCGTCAGAACCATGAAAATAAAGGCTTGTAACGTAATAATCAGTATGTGGAAAATCGCCCACGGAAGGCTCAGTAACCATTGTGACCACCACGGTAGCAGACCTGCAATTAGAATGAAGATCAGCTCACCTGCATACATGTTCCCAAACAGTCGCAGACCGAGGGAAACAGGTTTTGACAGCAGGCTTACCCCTTCCAGAATCAGGTTGACAGGAATGAATAACGGATGGTTAAAAGGCTGTAATGTCAGCTCTTTAGCAAATCCTTTCACGCCTTTCATCTTGAAGCTGTAAAAGAGGATAAGAACGAATACACCAATCGCCATCGACAGTGTGATACTTACGTCTGCGGTCGGAACGATACGCAGCGCAGGTAAACCGAGGATGTGTTCACCGATATACGGAATGAAGTCGATTGGTAATAAGTCCAGTGCGTTCATCAGCAGCACCCATACGAACACAGTTAATGCGAGAGGTGCAATAACCTTGCTCTTGCCGTGATACATATCACGGACGTTGCTGTCAACGAAGCCGATAAGCATTTCTACCGCAGTCTGAAATTTCCCGGGAACGCCACTTGTCGCTTTCTTTGCCACCCTTCTGAAAAGCCATAAAAAGCAAATACCTAATACGACTGAGAAGAAAAGGGAGTCAATGTTCAGCGTCCAAAAAGATGGAGTAACGTTCGCATGGGGATTGACCAACTCGAAAGTACTCAGGTCCAGCTGAAGGTTATTCAGATGGCCACCGATATACTCTTTTGTGGTTAAACTTTCTCCTGATGCAGACATGATGCCTCTTACCCTTTGTTGTTAAAACCGCTAACCGCTTAGCACGGCCGGTGCGATAATCTGCACGAAAAGCACCGCTAAATAGGTCAAGACCAGTGGTGCAACTGCCGCTTTAAACACTCCTAAAGCAATCATCAGTATCGCTATCGCGAAGATAACTTTAAACCCTTCCCCTACCACAAAAAACCATGCAATCCGGTACGACTGCGGTTCCTCATGCGCTTTCTGCCGGTTACTGATCAGCAAAAAAATCGCATTCGGTATCCATGCGGCAACTCCCCCGGCCAGCGCGGAAGCACCCCACTCGATACTTTTTATGCAAAAAAGCGCACTAAGAACAACAAACGTCATAAACTGCAAAAACAACAGTTTTTTGGTCAATTTTCCGTTGAAAAGGGAGACAGACATGACATTTAGTTTCTCCGTGTGCACCTTCCGGGGTCAGGCTTACTGAATGATGTATAAAACTGCCTTTGAGCGAGAGTGTCAAGAGACAAAAACGTGCAAATTATACGGGCAGCCAGATTGTTTTCAATCAATAAGTAGCGAAAAAGTGAATAAAAATTTAATTTCTTTGTCGCCGCCACAAATCGTACAAAAAATAGAGTCTACCCTACCTCGGAATACGACGTGCAACTGATTTCTGAAACGTGACAAAAATCACATAACATAAAATACATTAGTTGAATTAACATTTTATAGCAATACGCGATTGTAAAAATAGCAATATCAATCAACCGGTTAATTAAAAAATAAATATTTAACTAATATTTACAGGTTAATTTTAAATAAAATAAATAATTTTGAAATAATACGTTATCAGTAAAAACGATTCGGCATGAAATTTTTCGCAGATAAACTTACCGGAAAGTAACCAATCAGCCGTTGTCACTTTGTAAAGGCTCCGTTACGCATTTTATTTTCGTATCCGGAAAAACAAAGGGACGGTGCAGAAAATGCGCTGACTCCGTCCCCTTAAAAATATTTCTGTTTTTTGACGTACAGCAAACTCAGTTTGGCTTAAGAATCACCAGATGACGCTGTTCATCAAGTTGCGGCACGACCAGTTTCTCAACACTGACGAGAGAAATCCCCTCCGGTAACTGGGTCAGTTCCTCTTCCGGCACACCGCCTTTCAGTGCAAAAAAGCGTCCTGTTCCGGGGGCCGGCAGGTGGTGACACCAACTGAGCATATCGTCCAGTGATGCAAATGCACGACTGATAACCCCATCAAATGGTTCACCCAGATACTCTTCCACACGGCTCTGAACCGGTTCGATGTTGGTCAGCCCCAGTTCATGCTGTACCTGTTTCAGGAAGCGCACACGCTTGCCCAGGCTGTCGAGCAGGACAAAATGAGACTCCGAGCGGACAATCGCCAGCGGTACGCCGGGAAGCCCGGGACCGGTGCCGACATCAATAAACCGGCTGCCGGTCAGGTGCGGCGCCACCACGATGCTGTCCATGATATGGCGTACCAGCATCTGTTCCGGCTGGCGGACAGAGGTCAGGTTATAAGCTTTGTTCCACTTGTGGAGCATCTCCACATAGCCGGTCAGCTGCTGTTTCTGCTGATCGGTCAGCCGGATATCCGCACTGCGCAGCAGTGCGGTAAGTTGTTGCTGTAAATCACTCATCCGTTATGCACTCCGCCGCAGAAGGCCCTGCTTTTTCAGCCAGACCAGCAGAATGGAGATAGCCGCCGGTGTGATACCGGAGATCCGCGACGCCTGGCCGATCGAGGTCGGTTTGTGGTCGTTGAGTTTCGCCACCACTTCGTTGGAAAGCCCGGTCACCTGTTTGTAATCAAGATCAACAGGCAGCGTGGCGTTCTCATTACGCAGCTGGCGCTGAATTTCGTCCTGCTGGCGGGAGATATACCCCTCGTATTTCACCTGGATTTCCACCTGTTGTGCCGCTTCCGGTGAATTAACACCCGGCGCAAAATCACTCAGGGTCATCAGACGGTTATAGTCCATTTCCGGGCGGCGGAGAAGATCTTCACCGGTCGCTTCTTTGGAAAGCGGCGTGTTCAGGATCGCGTTGATCTCTTTCACGCTTTCGGATTGCGGGTGAACGCGGATATCTCTCAGGCGCTGACGTTCTTTCTCGATCAGCTCCATTTTTTCACTGAAGTGTGCCCAGCGTACGTCATCCACCAGCCCCAGTTCACGGCCGGTTTCTGTCAGACGGGCATCTGCGTTGTCTTCACGCAGCATCAGGCGGTATTCCGCCCGTGAGGTAAACATCCGGTACGGCTCTTTGGTGCCGAGTGTGCACAGGTCGTCCACCAGCACGCCGATATAAGCCTGATCACGGCGCGGGAACCAGCCTTCCTGATCAGCAGAATAACGGGCGGCATTCAGACCGGCCAGCAGCCCCTGAGCAGCAGCTTCCTCATAACCGGTGGTGCCGTTGATTTGTCCGGCAAAGAACAGACCGTGCAGGTATTTGCTTTCCAGTGTCTGTTTCAGGTCGCGCGGGTCAAAGAAATCATACTCGATAGCATAGCCCGGACGCATAATCCGTGCGTTTTCCATACCTTTCATCGAGTGAACAATCTGCATCTGCACATCAAACGGTAAGCTGGTGGAGATACCGTTCGGGTAAATTTCATTGCTGGTCAGGCCTTCCGGCTCCAGAAAGATCTGATGCTGGTTACGATCCGCAAACCGCATCACTTTATCTTCGATAGACGGGCAGTAGCGCGGGCCGATCCCTTCGATCACACCGGCATATATCGGGCTGCGATCGAGGTTATTGCGGATCACCTCATGGGTTTTTTCATTGGTGTAGGTGATATGGCACGGCATCTGTTCAGGATGCTCTTCCGCACTGCCCATGAAGGAGAATACCGGCATCGGGTTGTCACCAAACTGTGGTGTCAGCTGAGCGAAATCGATAGTCCGTGCATCAATACGTGGCGGAGTCCCTGTTTTCAGACGCCCGACACGCAGCGGCAGTTCACGCAGGCGGTGTGACAGTGAGACTGACGGCGGATCACCGGCACGGCCGCCGCTGTAGTTTTCCAGTCCGATATGAATTTTGCCGTCCAGGAATGTCCCGACCGTCAGTACAACCGATTTGGCTCTGAATTTCAGCCCCATACGGGTCATTGCACCGGTAACGGTATCGTTTTCAACGATAAGATCTTCAACCGGCTGCTGGAAAATCATCAGGTTAGGCTGGTTTTCCAGTGCGGTACGAACTGCCAGACGGTAAAGTACACGGTCAGCCTGAGCACGGGTGGCATGGACTGCCGGTCCTTTGCTGGCGTTCAGGGTTCTGAACTGAATACCGGCACGGTCAGTGGCATGTGCCATCAATCCGCCGAGTGCATCGATCTCTTTAACCAGATGTCCCTTACCGATCCCACCGATAGCAGGGTTGCAGGACATCTGACCCAGAGTGTCGATATTGTGAGTCAGTAAAAGTGTTTGACGGCCCATACGTGCCGCTGCCATTGCAGCTTCAGTACCGGCGTGGCCACCGCCGATAACAATGACGTCAAAATGATCCGGATAAAACATGATAAACCTTCATTACAAAATGCAGTAGCGCATCGGGGGAGAGAATATAACTCAACTCTTGCCATCTGACCATGAGCGGTAAAGACGCAGGTAATTATATAAAGATCTTTTTATTTAAAGATCTCTTTATTAGATCTTTTATTAGGATCGTGATCCTCTGTGGATAAGTGATAAATCCTCATAAAGATCATAAAACTGTAAAGGATCATTTCCTGTGAAGTACCGTTGATCCTGTGACGTATAAGCTGGGGGCAAAACGGGTACTTATTCACAGGGCCTGGCGGAGAGTGATCTTATACAGTGAATAACTACGGGTTGATCGCTGGTTGATCCCAGAGTTATCCACAGTTGATCGCTGTTTTTATCAGCAAATCAGAGTAAATTTTTCCATTCTTCGATCCAGATCTCAGCCGGATCTTCAGGAATCTCGTGTTTCTGAATATCTATTTCGAGTGATTGACCGATTTTTTTGGCACCCAGAGAGGTAAGCAGGGCGTCCAGTGTACGGATTGCACCGCAGAAGGTGTCATATTCACTGCTGCCGATCCCGATAGCGCCGTAACGGACGGTACTGAGATCAGGCTTCTGCTCACGAAGAGCATCGGCAAACGATTGTATATTTTCGGGGAGATCACCGGCACCGTGTGTGGAGGTGACAATTAACCAGGTACTGTTCTGCTGCGGCACGTCGTCCGCTTCCGGCCCGTGCTGCACATCCGTGGTAAAACCGGCGTTTTCCAGGATTTCGGCAACATGTTCAGCTACATATTCTGCGCTGCCCATAGTGCTGCCGGTGATAAGAGTGACTGTGGTCATGATGATCCCCTGCTGTAAAGAGCCGCTATTGTACGCTGTGAAACAGCTGGGATCTACCTGTGGATAATGTGGTTATAAGAATTTTTTCTTACGGGCGGATCGTCCGTATGATCGGGTTTTGTAAGGAGATCAGGGTTTCAGTGGACTGTATCTCATCAATACTCTGGATCTTGTTGATAAGTACGTCCTGCAAAGATTCTATTGTTTTGCACATCACCTTTATAAAGATGCTGTACTGACCGGTGGTGTAATAGACTTCCACCACTTCATCCAGCTTATCGAGTTTTTTGAGAGCGGCAGGGTAATCTTTGGCGCTTTTCAGGATGATGCCGATAAAGCAGGTCACATCAAATCCCAGATGTTTTTCACTGATATCGACCCGGGTGCCGGTGATAATACCCGCCTGTTTCATTTTCTCGACCCGGACATGAATGGTACCGGGACTGACGGCAAACTTTTTCGCTAATTCAGCATAAGGTGTGCGGGCATTCGCCATTAAAGCGTGAAGTATGTCACGGTCCAGATTGTCGATCTGATAAATTTCGGCCATTTTATGTCCCTTAAATTAACGAAAATTCATTTTTATCATCATAAAAATGAATTTTATAAATAGCAAAGGGTATTTTTGCTAAAGAATATTGAATTTATACCCCATTCTGTTGCTTAATCTATTTCACAGGCAATACATGTTCCGCATATCAAGGATTATTATCATGGAAAAATCATTCATCCGACAGCAGCAGCAAATCAGTTTCGTGAAGTCATATTTCTCACGTCTGCTGGAAAAACAACTGGGCCTTATTGAAGTCCAGGGGCCAATCTTAAGCCGTGTGGGTGATGGTACTCAGGATAATTTATCCGGCAGCGAGAAAGCGGTTCAGGTGAAAGTTAAATCATTGCCGGGCTCAACCTTTGAAGTCGTACATTCACTGGCTAAATGGAAACGTAAAACCTTAGGGCGTTTTGATTTCCTGCCGGGTCAGGGTCTGTACACCGACATGAAAGCGTTGCGTCCTGATGAGGATCGCTTAACCCCAATCCATTCTGTCTATGTTGATCAGTGGGACTGGGAAAAAGTGATGGCAGATGAGGAGCGCACGCTGCCTTATCTGAAGCAGACAGTGAGTAAAATATATCAGACAATAAAAGAAACAGAACTTGCAGTAAGTAAGGAATTTGGTCTGACACCGTTCCTGCCGGACCAAATTCATTTTATTCACTCTGAAGAGCTGCTTGCGCGTTACCCCGATCTGGATGCCAAAGGTCGTGAACGCGCCATCGCGAAAGAACTGGGTGCCGTATTCTTAATCGGCATCGGCGGTAAATTATCTCACGGTGAGTCCCATGATGTCCGCGCGCCGGATTATGATGACTGGACCACCGAGAACAGTGACGGCTACAAAGGGCTGAACGGGGATATCCTCGTGTGGAACCCGGTATTGCAGGATGCGTTCGAGTTATCCTCAATGGGTATCCGTGTCGACCCAGTTACCCTGGCGCGTCAGCTGGATCTGACCGGCCAGCAGGTGCGGATGGAGCTGGACTGGCACAAATCGCTGGCAGCCGGTGAAATGCCGCAGACTATCGGCGGCGGGATCGGTCAGTCACGTCTGGTGATGTTACTGCTCCAGCGCAGCCATATCGGCCAGGTACAATGCAGTGTGTGGGCACCGGAAGTGCGCGAAACCATCACTGATATGCTGTAATACATTGCTGTACGGTGAGCCCGGAGGCTCACCGCCTGAAACGGCGCAGCAGACGATTTTTTAAGCCGGTATCAAAACGCCAGATGTGATCAAAAATCCGCATGATACCGGGCTTTCCGTAATGGGACAGGGCTACCGCATGGAAGCGGTGTTTTCCCTGCTGCTGTGAACGTTTAACCTGCTTTACCACTTCATCCGGCAGCCGCTGGGCAATAAAATCAGATATCACCACCACATCCGCATCACGCCACTGCGGCGTTTCCAGCCGTTTTGCCGCTTCTGTCAGACAGGACGCCAGATCCGTTCCGCCTTTAAAACTCTGAAGCAGAAAGCGGGTCATCTGTTCGATACCGTCCGGGCCGAGAAAATCATAATGTACCTGTCCGGTGGAAAAGAGCATGACATGGCACTGCCGGTTATCGGCCATGGCAATTTTGACCAGAGCGAGACAAAATGCTTTGGCGCAGCGCTCGTTAAAACCGCCCATCGAACCGGAAGTATCGATACAGATAATGAAAGGACCTCGCGGCTGTTTTTCATCTTTATGATGAACGATCGGCCGCATCACCTGCCGCTCCTGCCAGTGATCGCCCTGTAACCGGTAGGTATACAGCTGTTTCTCGGCCAGCTTCCGGTAAAATTCCAGTTCCAGGCCGCTGATGCCGAGTAATGCCAGCTCTGCGGGCAGAAGACGCAGCACATCATCACTCAGCCCGACCCCGCTGACCTCTTCCGGGGTCTGATCCGGCACCAGCTCGGTTATGATGACCGGTTCTGTCACCGCACTGTCCTGAGGGACGGATTTTGCTGTCTGGCTGCGCCCCAGCAGCGAGGCCAGTTTTTCCAGTTCCGGCTGGGATTTTAAGAACTCACTGTAACGCAGCAGGAGATCATCTGCCGGTCCGGGCGATTTCAGTGATCCTTTCGCCAGATCCCATAACTTGCCGGAAGCCTGTTCATTTTCACTGATGATCGGATCAAGATTGCCGCTCAGCGCCAGATGCTGCTGAAGTTCGGCGAGAATCTGCTCTTTTTCCTGCTCCAGAATCTCTTTGTGGTAAGCGGTGACCTGCAAAATAAGGCTGATACGCCAGCGCTGATTGAATAATATCTGATGGGAGGTGGTTTCCTGCTCATCTCTGTGCAGGCGGTGTGCTTCCGGAGAGAACGGGGAGTTTATGTCCTCCAGCGCTTTGAGTATTTCCGGCAGATGACGGTAAAATTCTGTCCGGTCTGCGGCGGTGCTTTTCTGGTAAAGACGGAATTCATCCGCCAGTGCCGCCGGAACCAGGGCTTCTTTAACCCGTTCTTCCAGTGATTTGCGCCATGACGGCAAATCAGTCAGTACCGCACGGCGCAAACGCGGGTGTTTTTCAAAAAACCAGGCCAGCTGCGGGGCGGCCAGCAGTGTCAGCAGGATCTCTTCAATCAGTTCCCCTTCATTGACTGCCAGCGTAACATCCAGTGCCGAAAGACTTAACACGGGGTGCTGCTCATCTGCTGAGTCAGTTTATCCAGACGCTCTGTCACCGGCAGGAAACTTTCCTCTATCTGCGCAATCCAGTCATCACTGACAAACAGTGCGGGCTGATGCTGTGCAAACAGCTGACGCTGCTGTACCAGAGTCTGACGAATCGCAAAAAGCTTATCCAGCCAGATTTGTGTTTGTGCCTCTGTCATCCGGGTTTCGGTATCTGCCGGGAACAGCGTACTGCTGCGCAGACTGACATCACGTAATTCGAGCAGGCCGTTATCATTCACTGCGGCGGAAACGGATTGAGTAAACCCGATTCCGTTGAATTTTGCCGCAATGTGCTCCCCTTTATCAAAGAAGGTATCAAAGGCACTGCGCTCAATAGTCACATGAGTAACTGTCATATCATGTAATGTCAGGGGATTATGTAAAAACAGGGTTACTGGGCCGGGCGGCAGGGTATCCGGCAACGCATAACTGACTTTACGTCCGAAACGGGCATTGCTGCGGATAACCCGGAAGGCATCCTGCTGTTGCCGGGACTGCGTTTCCAGTATCCACTCCTGATAATATTTTTCCAGCTTCAGCAGCAGGCTGCGCTGCTGATAGGCCTGTTCGCACATCAGTTGTGTCAGCAGTTGCGGAACGGATTTCAGTGAGGAGGAATCATGCCACAGGCAATCTTTCAGCAAAATCAGGTCAAGGGGTGTGATACTGCTGTTTTCATTAAAAAATGCACTGGCCTGTAACAGCCGCAGGACTTTTTTCCAGCGCCGGTCTGAGATATACGGCGCGTTATCCAGCCGCTCAATCTGCTGACGCAGCTGATAAATCAGTTCAAATATCTGATCGGTCAGCACAACACGGTCAATCTCTTCCTGCCACTGATGATATTCCTCATCGGTTACCTGTAAGTGCGCGGGGATCTGTTCATCCGATGCTCCCGGTGTGCTGATGAGCATGGCGCGGAAGCTCTGTTTTTCCTGTAGTTTATCCAGCCATAAACGGATCAGCATCCGGTCATAGAGGGCTTCCAGACTGCTGTCGTTGTCCGGCAGTTCGTTGGAGGCGGCCACCAGCAGCCGCATCGGGATAGCACTTTCGCTGTCGCCGTTGCGGTATTTGCGTTCGTTAATTGCAGTCAGCAAAGTATTGAGGATAGCGGGACCCGCTTTCCAGATTTCGTCGAGAAACACGATTTCCGCATCCGGCAGATATCCCTGTGTGATGCGCTGATATTTCCCTTCATCTTTCAGTGCCTGAATGGAGAGCGGGCCGAAGATCTCCTCCGGGGTGGAGAAGCGGGTCATCAGATACTCAAAAGCCCGGGCGTCACTGAAAACCAGTTTCATCCGCCGTGCAATCATACTTTTGGCGATCCCCGGCGGGCCGAGCAGAAAAACACTTTCCCCGCTGAGGGTTGCCAGTAAGCAGAGCCGGATGGCGTGCTGTCGTTCATACAGCCCGGATTCCAGATGGCGGCTCAGCCGGGCAATACGTTCAGAACGTTGCATAAGACTCCCGTGAATTTACTGATGCAGTTTCTGCGTTTATAAACTAAAAAAGCTACCGCGTTTACTGCGTAAAATCACGTTTCTTCTGTTTTTTGCGCAAATAGTGATAAAAAATTGCCGGGGATACCGGCAATGCCGTTAATCAGTCAAACCGGACATCAATCACCTGATAGAAACTGTTGGCGGTATCCGCGATTTCCCATACGCCGTAAATAACCTGATAGCCGCTCCGTTCCGGAATGGTGCACTGATGTGTCACCGTCTGAGGCGGAGCCTGATTTTTACCGTCATAAGTACAGAATGGTTTGGGTTCAAATGAAGCGCGGGTCAGAGAGGCGCCCGGCTGCCAGTCCGGTTTGGTGATGTAGTAACGCCAGTTACGGGTTTTGTGGGCTGCGGTAATTTTCCAGGTGAACATGGCTGCTCCCGGTTTTACCGCCATCTTATGCCAGTTCTTAAGTTGGTCATCCAGCGGCAGAAAACGCTCAATACCACCACTGGCAAGCTGGCCGTCCGGCGGGAAGTCACCCTCCGGAAATCCGGATAATGCTTCAATACTTTGTGGTTCCCATCGGACGGCACCACACATTTCGCCGGTATTTTTACCTTCCCGGCAATTTGCTGCCCGTGAAGCAGGTTCAGTGATATAGCCGTGAGCAAACGCCTGTGAAGTCAGTAAGCAGAAAAGTATGCCGGCAAATGCCGTTTTTTTCATCATAAGGAAATCTCCGGTGCGGGGGGAAAAATAAACATAACAACACCTGGTGATGTTCTGCGATGTCATAACTTATCAGTGGTGTAATGGCTTTATAAAGAGTATGTCTGCCATAGGGTATTCAGGGGGTGAATGAGTGATTTCAGCGGATAAACCACCGGATTGTCGTGAGTTTATCTGTCAGTGTAATTGAATCCATTCAGCTATAACTCATTCAATCAGTTATCTTTTTTATTTAACATATTCATAAGCGAAACGTTTCGATCATCACATTTTTTATGGATGAACATTGAGTTTTCCCGTATTTTTCCTACCATGGTTTAAAAGCGAAACGTTTCGCTCTGGAGGATTTTATGAAGAAAGGGGCTTTACTGAACAGTGATGTCTCCGCGGTTATCGCGCGTCTGGGTCATACCGACCATATTACTGTTGCTGATGCCGGGCTGCCGATCCCGCCCGCCACACCGCGTATTGATCTGGCATTAACGCAGGGTGTGCCTGATTTTATGTCGGTATTTAAAGTCATTACTCAGGAGATGCAGGTGGAAGCCGCACTGATGGCGGAAGATATCCAGACGCATAACAGTGAGCTGCATGATGCTATCGTGGCACATCTGAAAGCACTGGAATTACAGCAGGGTAATGTGATTCAGATTCAGTACGTGACTCATGCCTCTTTCAAATTACAGACACAAAACAGCCGTGCCGTGATCCGGACCGGTGAGTGCACACCGTTTGCCAATGTGATGCTGTTCTCCGGCGTGACATTCTGAGGTGTCTATGGAACCGTTACTTGAACTCAAAGGTATCGATAAAGCTTTCCCCGGTGTGAAAGCCTTATCCGGTGCCGCCCTGCGGGTCTGGCCCGGCAAATCCACCATGATGAAAGTGCTGACCGGGATCTACAAAAAAGATGCCGGTCTGATTCTGTTTCTGGGGCAGGAGCGTCAGTTTACGGGGCCGAAATCGTCACAGGAAGCCGGTATCGGGATTATCCATCAGGAACTGAACCTGATTCCGGAACTGACGATTGCAGAGAATATTTTTCTCGGCCGCGAGTTTACCGGTCATTTCGGCAACATTGACTGGAAAAAGATGTATGCCGAAGCGGATAAGTTACTGGCCCGTCTGAATCTCGCTTACAGCAGTCACCGGCTGGTGGCGGAACTGTCCATCGGCGATCAGCAGATGGTGGAAATCGCCAAGGTGCTCAGCTTTGAGTCGAAAGTCATCATTATGGATGAACCGACAGATGCCCTGACGGACACCGAAACCGAGTCGCTCTTCAGTGTGATCCGCGAACTGCGTGAGCAGGGCTGCGGGATTGTCTATATCTCTCACCGTCTGAAAGAAATTTTTGAGATTTGTGATGATGTGACGGTATTCCGCGACGGCCAGTTTATCGGTGAAAAACCGGTGTCTGACCTGACTGAGGATACCCTGATTGAAATGATGGTCGGGCGTAAGCTGGAAGATCAGTATCCGCGTCTGAATCTGCCGTGCGGCAAAGAGAAGCTGGTGGTGAAAAACCTGAGCGGCCGCGACGTGCATGATATCAGTTTCACGCTGCATGAGAACGAAATTCTCGGCGTTTCCGGGCTGATGGGTGCCGGACGTACCGAACTGATGAAAATTATTTACGGTGCGATGGCAAAAACCGGCGGTACTGTCGAAATGGACGGTAAAGTCTGTCAGATAAACTCACCGAAAGCCGGGCTGGATAACGGCATCGTGTATATCTCCGAAGACCGAAAACGTGATGGTCTGGTGCTGGGGATGTCCGTAAAAGAGAACATGTCACTGACGGCGCTGCCGTATTTCAGCAGCAAAACCGGACGTCTTAATCATAAAGAAGAGCATCTCACCGTCAGTGATTTTATTCAGCTGTTCAATATCAAAACCCCGGGTATGGATCAAATCATCGGATTTTTATCCGGCGGTAATCAGCAGAAAGTGGCTATCGCCCGTGGTCTGATGACGCGGCCGAAAGTCCTGATCCTCGATGAACCGACACGCGGTGTGGATGTCGGGGCGAAGAAAGAGATTTATCAGCTGATCAATAAATTTAAACAGGAAGGCCTGAGTATCATCCTTATTTCGTCTGAAATGCCGGAAGTCATGGGGATGAGTGACCGGATTATGGTCATGCACGAAGGGCGGATAAGCGGGGAATTTGCCGCGGAAGACGTCACTCAGGAAGCATTAATGGCCGCCGCAGTCGGCAAACAATATGGCGCAGGGCAGGAGTAAGATATGCGTACAGATTCAACCCCGGCGTCAAAACGCTGGTTTTCCAAAGAATGGCTGCTTGAGCAGAAATCACTGATCGCGCTGCTGATCCTGATTGTGGTTGTCTCCATGATCAGCCCGAACTTTTTTACCCTGAATAACCTGTTCAATATTCTCCAGCAGACCTCTGTGAACGCCATTATGGCCGTGGGGATGACACTGGTTATCCTGACCTCCGGAATTGACCTGTCTGTTGGTTCTCTGCTGGCACTGACCGGTGCGGTGGCAGCATCCATGGTGGGTGCGGATGTTAACGCCATTGTTGCGGTCGCGGGCGCACTGGCGCTGGGCGCGGCTATCGGCGGCGTGACCGGGGTGATTGTTGCCAAAGGGAAAGTACAGGCCTTTATCGCCACACTGGTGATGATGCTGTTACTGCGCGGTGTAACCCGTGTGTACACCGACGGCAGCCCGATCAGCACCGGGTTCAGTGATAACGCCGATGTGTTCAGCTGGTTTGGTATCGGCCGTCTGTTCGGCATTCCGGCACCGGTATGGCTGATGATTGTTGTTTTTGCGGCGGCCTGGTATCTGCTGCATCACACACGTCTGGGACGTTATATCTACGCGCTGGGCGGTAATGAATCCGCAACACGTCTGTCCGGTATTAATGTCGATAAAATCAAAATCATTGTTTACGCACTCTGCGGTCTGCTGGCGGCATTAGCCAGTGTGATTGAAGTGGCGCGTTTATCTTCCGCACAGCCGATGGCCGGTAACGGTTATGAGCTGGATGCGATTGCGGCGGTGGTACTGGGCGGCACCAGTCTTGCCGGTGGTAAAGGCCGTATTATGGGTACCCTGATCGGGGCGCTGATTTTAGGTTTTCTGAACAACGCGCTGAATCTGCTGGGGATCTCCTCCAACTACCAGATGATTGTCAAAGCGGTTGTGATTTTGCTGGCTGTACTCGTTGATAACAAAAGCAGTAAATAATCCACTTACCCGAATCCTGCAAGGAACTGAAACATGAAACTGAAAAAGATTGCGACCCTTTTCTCCGTTGTTGCACTGAGCGCCACTATCAGCGCCAATGCTCTGGCAAAAGAGTCTATTGCGCTGGTGATCTCCACACTGAATAACCCGTTCTTTGTCACCATGAAAGACAGTGCACAGAAAGAAGCGGATAAACTCGGTTACGACCTGGTGGTTCTGGATTCCATGGATAACCCGGCAAAAGAACTGGCTAACGTGCAGGATCTGACCGTGAAAGGCACCAAACTGATGCTGATTAACCCGACAGACTCTGATGCCGTCGGTAACGCGGTGATCCTGGCCAACAAAGCCAATATCCCGGTTATCACCCTGGATCGTGTTGCCAATAAAGGTGAAGTGGTCAGCCACGTTGCCTCTGATAACGTCCTCGGCGGCAAACTGGCCGGTGATTTTATCGCCCGTAAAACCGGCGCGGATGCCAAAGTTATCCAGCTGGAAGGTATCACCGGGACTTCCGCTTCCCGTGAGCGCGGCGAAGGTTTCAAACAGGCAGTTGCTGAGCATAAAATGAATGTGCTGGCCAGCCAGCCGGCAGATTTCGACCGTACCAAAGGTCTGAACGTTATGCAGAACCTGCTGACCGCACATCCGGCTGTTCAGGCGGTATTTGCCCAGAATGATGAAATGGCATTAGGCGCACAGCGCGCATTACAGACTGCCGGCCGTGATGATGTGCTGGTGGTGGGTTTTGACGGTACAGCTGACGGCATTAAAGCAGTGAAAGGCGGTAAACTGGGTGCAACAGTGGCACAGCGCCCTGACCAGATTGGTATCATCGGCATCCAGACTGCGGATAAAGTCCTGAAAGGCGAAAAAACCGATAAAACCATCCCGGTTGAGTTAGAACTGATTGTAAAAGACTAACTATATCAGCCTCCTCGGTACCGTGTGCCGGGGAGTATTGTCAGCAATTAAGGAAATAAAGGTAATGACAACATCCCGTCTGACCGTTCTCGGCAGTATTAATGTCGATCATATTATGAATATTGCACAGTTCCCTGCTCCGGGCGAAACGGTGATCGGTAAGCAATATCAGACAGCCTTCGGCGGCAAAGGCGCAAACCAGGCAGTGGCCTGCGGGCGCAGCGGTGCTGATATTACCTTTATTGCCTGTGTGGGTGATGATGCCATCGGTACGGAAATTCTGGCTCAGTTACAGCGCGACCATATTCATACCGCCGCAATCAGTGTGGTACCGGAAGCGACCACCGGCGTGGCGATGATTTTTGTGAATGAAGAGGGCGAAAACGTCATCGGTATCAGTGCCGGTGCCAATGCTGCACTGACGCCGGAACATTTTGCACCTTATAAAGAGATAGTGGAGCAGTCGGATGCCCTGCTGATGCAGCTGGAATCTCCGCTGGAAACGGTGATTGCCGCAGCACAGGCAGCAAAAAACCATCAGACTAAAGTTATCCTCAATCCGGCTCCGGCGCGGGAATTACCGGACAGCCTGCTGAAGCTGGTGGATGTTATCACCCCGAATGAAACCGAAGCGGAAAAACTGACCGGTATTTCTGTCAGTGATGAAACCGGGGCTGCCAAAGCGGCACAGGTACTGCATGATAAAGGCATTGAACAGGTGCTGATCACCCTGGGCAGCCGGGGTGTCTGGCTGAGTGTCAGCGGTGAAGGCCGCCGTATTCCGGGATTTAAAGTTAATGCCGTGGATACCATTGCCGCCGGTGATACTTTCAATGGTGCATATGTTACTGCGCTTCTGGAAGGAAAACCGGCAGACGATGCTGTGCGTTTTGCCCATGCCGCCGCCGCGATCGCCGTCACCCGCAGGGGAGCACAGCCATCGGTGCCGTGGCGCCGTGAAATTGATGCTTTCCTTGCGGAGCGTGGTTAATACTGTGGCGACGATGAAAGACGTGGCGCGGCTGGCGGGTGTATCCACCTCGACAGTCTCCCATGTCATCAACAACAACCGTTTTGTCAGTGACGGCGTGCGCAAGAAAGTGAATGATGCCATTGCCGAACTGAACTACGCGCCGTCTGCGCTTGCGCGCAGCCTGAAAATGAATCGTACGAATACCATCGGAATGCTGGTAACCACCAGTAATAACCCGTTTTATGCGGAAGTTGTCCGGGGCGTGGAGCGCAGTTGTTATGAGCGCGGCTACAGCCTGATCCTCTGTAATACGGAGGGGGATCACAAAAGGATGAACAGCAGCCTGGAAACCCTGCTGCAAAAGCGGGTAGATGGTCTTCTGCTGATGTGTACGGAGATAAAAGGCCCGTCAGCGGAGGTATTCAGCCGCTATCCCCGTCTGCCGATGGTGATGATGGACTGGTCGCCGTTCGCGTTCGGCGGGGATGTGATTCAGGATAATTCATTCCTCGGCGGTGAAATCGCCACCAATCATCTGATCGAAAATGGCTTTACCCGGATTGCCTGTATTGCGGGGCCGCTGGATAAATCACCGGCCAAATCCCGTCTGGACGGTTTTTACCGCGCAATGGCAAAGGCCGGACTGGATGTGCCGTCAGGGTATGTGCTGGAGAGTGATTTTGAATTCAGCGGCGGTTTCAGTGCCATGAATCAGCTGCTTTCTCTGCCGGTGCCACCGCAGGCGGTATTTGCCGGTAACGATGCGATGGCGGTCGGCGCCTATCAGGCTATCTGGCAGAAAGGGTTACGCATCCCGCAGGATATTGCGGTTGTCGGTTACGATGATATCGACCTGGCGGCATTCCTCACGCCGCCGCTGACCACGATTCACCAGCCGAAAGATGAGCTGGGAAAACTGGCGGTGGATAAACTTCTGAGCCGCATGGATGACGCAGACGCGCCTTCTGATTTACTGGTGCTGACCCCGGCACTGATAAACCGGGGTTCAGTTATCCGCCGTTAATGCGGGGCCGGGCTGTCTGAGGGGCGGGTTTTCTTCTTAATCATATTCCGCCCGTCAGTCCGGCTCAGGAACAGGAACACAAACGCCGACAGAATCGTCATCACCCCGACAGTCACAAAGGTCGCGTGGAAATTATCGACGATAGATCCCCAATCCTGAGACTCAAAATAGCGTAATACAGACGCACTCACCGCAATCCCGAAACTGATGGAAAGCTGCTGGGTCACGGCCAGCACACTGTTACCGGAACTGGCATTGTGCTCGGTCAGATCCGCGAGGGTAATCGTATTCATCGCAGTGAACTGTGTGGACATCGCCATCCCGAGAATAAACAGCGGCAATACCAGCAGATAAATCGACATTCCCGGCGACTGGAAATAGAAGGATGAAATAATTGCGCCTATCACCAGTGTGACCGCAAACAGCGTCAGCCGGTAACCGTAGCGGCGCAGAATCTGAGTAACCGCTGATTTTGCCAGAATAGAACCGATCGCCGTCGGTGCCATCATCATTCCCGCCACCACGGCCGGATAACCAAAACCGACCTGCAACATCAGCGGCATCAGAAACGGAATACAGCCGGTGCCCAGCCGCGTGGCAACGTTCCCTGCGATCCCGACACTGAATGTCCGTGTGCGGAACAGACTCAGCGGGATAATCGGTGCTGCGATACGGCGGGCATGTAACGCATAGAAGGTCAGCAGCGCAAAACCACTGCCCATCACCAGGAACGGCGTTGCCGCCGCCAGGGCATTATCCCCGAACAGATCCAGGCTGACAGAAACAGACACCAGTCCGGCACCGAGCAGGGCAAATCCTAATGTATCAAACCGGCGTTTCGGCATGGTGAAATCAGGCATATGGCGGATGGCGTAGATAATCCCCAGAATCCCGATAGGAATATTAATGATAAAAATCCAGTGCCAGGTGGCGTAAGTCACCAGTATCCCGCCGAGCAGCGGCCCCAGTACCGGGCCGACTAATCCCGGAATGGTGACAAAATTGAGGATCGGCAGCAGTTCACTGCGCGGATAAGCCCGCAGCAGTGCCAGCCGGGCCACCGGCATCATCATCGCCCCGCCTATCCCCTGAATAATCCGCGATACCACCAGAAACGGAAGGCTGGGGGAAAAGGCACATAATAAAGAACCGAAGGAAAACAGAACCACTGCGATAATAAATACCCTGCGGGTGCCGAAACGGTCGGCCAGCCAGCCGCTGACCGGGATCAGCAGCGCCACTGTCAGCGTATAACTGATAACAGCGGACTGCATCGCCAGCGGAGAATGGTTCAGGCTTCTGGCAATATCCGGCAGAGCGGTGTTCAGAATGGTGGCATCGAGCGCCTGCATAAAGAATGCCATTGCGGCAATCCATGGCAGACCCGCCATATTCCGGGCTGTTTTAAACATGTTTTCCCTTAATACATTATCTCTGAATAGTCAGTAGTGTAACTATTACATATTCACACTTTACTCAACAACACCTGACATGCCTGACGGGCACGTTCTCCGTTGCCGTCGATAATGGCATCCACTATCTCTTTATGGAGATCAATCTCAATAACCTGATTGGTGGTGATAGATTCAAAGAAGTTGTGATACACAAAATCGAATAAATTCGCGAAAGAAGCAAAAAACGGATTTCCGCACGCCTGATAGATAAGGTGGTGGAAGCGGTGATCAACGGCTATCCATTTATCCCGCTCAAAATGGGCGGATAATAATGTCATCTCTTTTAAGAGAAAGAAGAGTGACTGTTTTTGTTCTTTTCCGGCATTCATTGCTGCCAGCGCACAGGCCTGGGGTTCAATCGCGGCGCGCAGCTCACGGAAATATTTCAGCACTTGCTGGTGGTCACCGCTGCTCAGCCACCATTTAATAAAGTCATGATCGAGGAAATTCCAGCTTATCACCGGCATCACCCGGGTGCCGATACGCGGACGCGGTAAGACCATTCCCTTCGCGGCCAGCATTTTTATCGCTTCACGGACTGCTGTCCGGCTTACCTCAAACTGCTCCGCCAACTCAATCTCCCCCGGCAGAATAGACTCCGGCGGATATTGGCCGGATAAAATCTGTTGCCCCAGTTTTTCAGCCAGAAGATAAGACAGGTTCTTTTGTGACGCATTGAGTTGTTCTGAAAACTGCATTCTGATTCCTTGGTGTAATGCATTAACAAAGCGGGATAATGATACAGATGACGCATTATGGTGCATATTAATGACAAAACCGGCGAATAAAAGCTCAAATATACATGTTTTGTCTAAAAAAAACGCGAACAAACA
>NZ_NRQY01000010.1 GCF_003996855.1 Morganella morganii
TAATAACCTGGCGGTTCCCTACTCTCACATGGGGAGACCCCACACTACCATCGGCGCTACGGCGTTTCACTTCTGAGTTCGGCATGGGATCAGGTGGGACCACCGCGCTAAGGCCGCCAGGCAAATTCATTTCAATCCAAAACAAGCTTTTCATAATGAATGACTTTCGTCCCTTCACTATGCTGAAAAATTGATCTATAGCGTCTCTCAACTCAAAACACCTTCGGTGTTGTCAGGTTAAGCCTCACGGTTCATTAGTACTGGTCAGCTCAACGCATCGCTGCGCTTACACACCCAGCCTATCAACGTCTTAGTCTCAAACGTTCCTTCAGGACCCTTTAAGGGTCAGGGAAGACTCATCTCGAGGCAAGTTTCCCGCTTAGATGCTTTCAGCGGTTATCTCTTCCGCACTTAGCTACCGGGCAATGCAATTGGCATCACAACCCGTACACCAGTGGTGCGTTCACTCCGGTCCTCTCGTACTAGGAGCAACCCCTCTCAATCTTCCAGCGCCCACGGCAGATAGGGACCGAACTGTCTCACGACGTTCTAAACCCAGCTCGCGTACCACTTTAAATGGCGAACAGCCATACCCTTGGGACCTACTTCAGCCCCAGGATGTGATGAGCCGACATCGAGGTGCCAAACACCGCCGTCGATATGAACTCTTGGGCGGTATCAGCCTGTTATCCCCGGAGTACCTTTTATCCGTTGAGCGATGGCCCTTCCATTCAGAACCACCGGATCACTAAGACCTACTTTCGTACCTGCTCGAGCCGTCACTCTCGCAGTCAAGCTGGCTTATGCCTTTGCACTAACCGCATGATGTCCGACCATGCTTAGCCAACCTTCGTGCTCCTCCGTTACTCTTTGGGAGGAGACCGCCCCAGTCAAACTACCCACCAGACACGGTCCCCGATCCAGATTATGGACCCGGGTTAGAACATCAAATGTTAAAGGGTGGTATTTCAAGGTTGGCTCCATGCAGACTGGCGTCCACATTTCGTTGCCTCCCACCTATCCTACACATCAAGATTCAATGTTCAGTGTCAAGCTATAGTAAAGGTTCACGGGGTCTTTCCGTCTTGCCGCGGGTACACTGCATCTTCACAGCGAGTTCAATTTCACTGAGTCTCGGGTGGAGACAGCCTGGCCATCATTACGCCATTCGTGCAGGTCGGAACTTACCCGACAAGGAATTTCGCTACCTTAGGACCGTTATAGTTACGGCCGCCGTTTACCGGGGCTTCGATCAGGAGCTTCGCCTTGCGGCTGACCCCATCAATTAACCTTCCGGCACCGGGCAGGCGTCACACCGTATACGTCCACTTTCGTGTTTGCACAGTGCTGTGTTTTTAATAAACAGTTGCAGCCAGCTGGTATCTGCGGCTGGCTTCAGCTCCATGGGTAAACCACTTCACCTAATGCCAGCGTGCCTTCTCCCGAAGTTACGGCACCATTTTGCCTAGTTCCTTCACCCGAGTTCTCTCAAGCGCCTGAGTATTCTCTACCTGACCACCTGTGTCGGTTTGGGGTACGATTAATGATAACCTGATGCTTAGAGGCTTTTCCAGGAAGCAGGGCATCAATCACTTCACCGCCGTAGTGGCTCGTCGTCACGCCTCAGTGTTAACAACCGACCGGATTTGCCTGGTCAGTCCACCTTCACGCTTAAACCGGGACAACCGTCGCCCGGATGATTTAGCCTTCTCCGTCCCCCCTTCGCAGTTACCACCAGTACGGGAATATTAACCCGTTGCCCATCGACTACGCTTTTCAGCCTCGCCTTAGGGGTCGACTCACCCTGCCCCGATTAACGTTGGACAGGAACCCTTGGTCTTCCGGCGTGCGGGTTTTTCACCCGCATTATCGTTACTTATGTCAGCATTCGCACTTCTGATACCTCCAGCAACCCTCACAGGTCACCTTCACAGGCTTACAGAACGCTCCCCTACCCAACAATATTTACATATCGCTGCCGCGGCTTCGGTGCATAATTTAGCCCCGTTACATCTTCCGCGCAGGCCGACTCGACCAGTGAGCTATTACGCTTTCTTTAAATGATGGCTGCTTCTAAGCCAACATCCTGGCTGTCTGAGCCTTCCCACTTCGTTTCCCACTTAATTATGACTTTGGGACCTTAGCCGGCGGTCTGGGTTGTTTCCCTCTTCACGACGAACGTTAGCACCCGCCGTGTGTCTCCCGTGATAACATTCTCCGGTATTCGCAGTTTGCATCGGGTTGGTAAGTCGGGATGACCCCCTAGCCGAAACAGTGCTCTACCCCCGGAGATGAATTCACGAGGCGCTACCTAAATAGCTTTCGGGGAGAACCAGCTATCTCCCGGTTTGATTGGCCTTTCACCCCCAGCCACAAGTCATCCGCTAATTTTTCAACATTAGTCGGTTCGGTCCTCCAGTTAGTGTTACCCAACCTTCAACCTGCCCATGGCTAGATCACCGGGTTTCGGGTCTATACCCTGCAACTAAGACGCCCAGTTAAGACTCGGTTTCCCTGCGGCTCCCCTATTCGGTTAACCTTGCTACAGAATATAAGTCGCTGACCCATTATACAAAAGGTACGCAGTCACACCCCAGAGGGTGCTCCCACTGCTTGTACGTACACGGTTTCAGGTTCTTTTTCACTCCCCTCGCCGGGGTTCTTTTCGCCTTTCCCTCACGGTACTGGTTCACTATCGGTCAGTCAGGAGTATTTAGCCTTGGAGGATGGTCCCCCCATATTCAGACAGGATAACACGTGTCCCGCCTTACTCATCGGACTCACAACACCAGTGCTTTCAGATACAGGGCTATCACCTGCTGTGGCCAGCCTTTCCAGACTGTTCTCTTAACACTGATGCTGATTAAGGTCCTGGGCTGTTCCCCGTTCGCTCGCCGCTACTGGGGGAATCTCGTTTGATTTCTTTTCCTCGGGGTACTTAGATGTTTCAGTTCTCCCGGTTCGCTTCATTACCCTATGTATTCAGGTAATGATAGTGTGACGGATCACACTGGGTTTCCCCATTCGGAAATCGCCGGTTATAACGGTTCATATCACCTTACCGGCGCTTATCGCAGATTAGCACGTCCTTCATCGCCTCTGACTGCCTAGGCATCCACCGTGTACGCTTATTCGCTTAACCTCACAACCCGAAGGTGT
>NZ_NRQY01000011.1 GCF_003996855.1 Morganella morganii
TTCTAGGTGCGCCGTTTTGCTTTGTAAATCAAGTGATTATATCAATGCATCGAGATAATCATAGGTTGTTGGAATACCTATTGCAAGCCTGACTTATCCTTACCCAGTAATGGGTTGCAACCTCGAAAGAGGAAGGGGAGTGCAGCATGTCAGGAGAAGGCTGGTTGCGGGGAAATAACCTACCTTGCGCCAGCCATTGCAAGTCCCATATGGTTAAGCCTGATTGGTTGAATCATAGTTCATAGTGGGTTTCGGGATGCCTTTGACTCACGGTTATTCAGGAGTCATACCGATATTTATAGTGGTTATTTTTAGAAGGCCGCTATATCCAACAATATTGGCACCTGCTCGGTGAGAGTGGTAATTGAACGTAAGTGGAACCTAAGTGGGACGCACCTTGGCTACAAAGAAATACGGGATTACCTAAGTTGGTTAAGTAATTAGCCAATAAGGTAACGGAGACTCCGTAGTACCCAACGTAGCTCTGTAATGGAGTCGCAATTGGATAACCAATCTGAAAAATATATATAAATCGATAAGTAATTGTCGGTGAAGTTATATTCGTAAGGGGGAAGGGAGCCAGTTGGAACTATACTCATAGAAGCGAGGTTCGATAGTCAGTGCTATCACAAAGGACACTCAATGCTCTAAGTGGTATAAGCAAAGCCAGCACACAAGGTCACAAGATCAAAAAACTGCATAAAATAATGTGTAGCAATAAGGATCTTTGGGCGCAGGCCTATGCCAATATTTATTCCAATCGGGGAGCCATGACGAAAGGGATAAATAATAATACGATGGATGAAATGAGCGTCAATAGGATTATCAATCTTATTGAAACCATTAACTCAAACACGTATAAACCCAAACCTTGCAGGCGCATATTCATACCCAAAGATGCCCGAAAACCAGATGGAAAGAAACGTCCATTAGGCATTCCGACTGGAGACGATAAATTAATACAGGAAGTAATGAGGATGTTATTGGAAGAAATCTATGAACCGGTCTTTAGCGACTGGAGCTATGGATTCAGGCCAAAGTGTTCCTGTCACTCTGCATTAAAAGAAATCAGAAACGGTTGGAAAGGAACAAAATGGGTATGTGATGTTGATATCAAAGGTTACTTCGACAACATTGACCACGATCTGCTGCTGAAATCCCTGAGTAAACGGATCGCTGATAACAAATTTCTGGCACTTATTAAGAAGTTCCTGAAAGCTGGCTATCTGGACAACTGGCGTTACTTTGGCACCCATAGTGGAACACCGCAAGGTGGTATTATTTCCCCTATCCTTGCCAATGTATTTCTCCAAGAGCTTGATGAGTTTATGAAAAATAGAATCAGCGAGTTCGGTAAAGGAGGACGAAGGAAACCAAATCCCATATACAAAAGAGCACTACAGAACCGGGCAAATCGTATTAAATGGATCAGGCAAGGTTTCGGCGCTTCTGGAATGCCTGCTGATGAGCAGAAAATCCAAAAATGGAAACATGAAGCGGATGAACTGGAGAAAAAATTGCGCATGCTACCCAGTGTTATTATGGATGATACTGAATTCAAAAGAATGCGATATGTTCGATATGCTGATGATTTTCTGATTGGTGTAATAGGAAGTAAAAGTGAGGCAAAAACGATAATGAAAGAAGTAATCGCTTTTGTTGAAACTGAACTTCATCTGGAAATATCAAAAGAAAAATCCGGCATTATTGACCCAAAGAAGGGATTCACTTTTCTCGGCTATGAAATTAAAGCACGCCGTGAAAATAAACAGGTCAAATGTGTTGTAGGACTTAATGCAGATGGAAGCAAAACTCATGCGGTGAAACGTACGGTAACGGAACATATCCATCTGGGTGTACCGAGGGACAGAATACAGAAATTCTGCTCTCTACGTGGCTATGGGAATTACGATGGCGGATATGGTAACAGCGCTAGTCGGCCAGCAATGATGCACATGTCTGACTATGAAATCATTGGTCAGTACAATGCTGAAATGCGTGGCTACGCGAATTACTACAATCTCGCACCAATCCTCTATCTCAATAAGCTGCACTGGATATGGGAAAATAGTCTTTATAAGACGCTGGCAGGTAAACATCGGACATCACGCACCAAAGTCGCTCGACGATTAAGACAAGCGGATGGCCGGTATGTTTATCGGGGAAATCGTAATGGAAAGATATACGAGTTGGAGATATTCAGACTCAAAAACAGAAGTGCGCCAAAACACAGTTCACCGGATATATTGCCGAATACGCATAAATATTCTGGCAGAACTGAATTGCTGGATAGGATGGCTGCATGCCGATGTGAATATTGCGGTATCGGAATCGGTCCTTTTGAAGTCCACCATGTGAGGAAACTTAAGGATATCAAGTCGGGTATGGATAACTGGAAGAAGCTGATGATTGCCCGTAACAGGAAAACATTAGTGCTCTGCCGGACATGTCACGTCAATCTTCACAGGGGAACACTGCCAGACCGAAGAACCTTTGTTTTATCCAACGGAGAGCCGTATGCACAGAAATGTGCACGTACGGTTCGGTGGGAGGGCAACGGCTAACCCGTCCTGGACGCACGTGCCCTACCCAAC
>NZ_NRQY01000012.1 GCF_003996855.1 Morganella morganii
CTGTGATTAGCCTTTGCGCTCACACACCCATCCAGTCATGCCCACACTGCAATCTCACCCCGCAATCCGCACTGACTTGTCGTGAGTGTGCAATCCGTTCCAGTTCGCTTTCATCGGCAATTCACCCGCGATATACATGCTGTAAATTTTTGCCGCGCCTTTTTTAAGTAAAATCGGCTGATATTTCATTTTTTCGTCTTTACCTAACCGGTTTATCTTTACTGGCTTTTCTGTCAGGTAGTTGTCTCTGGCGTAAGACGCTACCCGCCAGTCATATTCTGTCAGCGATTTGCCACTGTTAAACAGCCACTTCCTTTCATTTGCCAGGTGCGAATTTATCTTCTGGCAATTAACGCCGTTCAGTGATTTAGCAAACTGAGCGGGGGTCATTCCATCAACAAACAGATTTTTTAAGCTGTCGTTTTCGATTTGCAGTGCCTGAGATTTTTTCTTTTCCAGCAGGAAGTGTTCGAGCACGGCTATCTGGTCATTCGGGTTAAATCCGAGTGCCTTTTCCTGCTCCAGTTCCTGCCAGCGGTCAACAAGCGCCGCCGTGAATGTCGGTGATAGTTGAGCGACAATTACATAGCTATCTCGTTTATAAACAAGGTACTCGTCATAGGTCTGCCCGTTCTGTTCGTGGGTGTACGGCGTTGCCGCATACCCCTGAATAGCTCCGGAGTCCATCAGTCGTTCAATGCTTTTCATCACATCTGAGTGACGGGACTGAACAAGCTCTGCGATCTCCCGGCTACTCATTGTTGCTTTATTTCCTGCATTAATCGGTAACATGCTTATCTCCTTGTCGGTATTCAGCCTTGCCCACTCTGAGAATGAGCAAGAATAAATAAACACCAGGCACTGTCCGCCGCTTGCCCGAGAATGCCATGCCCCCGTAAAGGCTGGAGATTGTCGGGGAACTGAGTTATGCGAATCTGTTCGCTCAGCGCCTGATGTGAAGTCCGAATTTTTAAAGAGCCAGAAGGTGTTTTCATACTGTGTTTGCCTTCGATGGAGTAGATTATTAACTATCAGTTAATTTTAGTCAATAACCAACGGTTAATTTAATTAAGATATTTTATTAACTGGATGTTTTTTCGGTTAATTTAATTTGAATTTATTTTTACTTTGGCGAATTTCAGGCACAAAAAAGCCGCAATTAAGCGGCTCTATGTCAAATTTAGTATACTTACCAAGCCATAACAGACCAATTGATCACGCGTCCAATGATCTTAACTTTATTCATTTCCGCTTCTTCCTCTGGAAATTCATCAGCGTTATAGCTTTTTATGATCACTTTACCTGGTTGACGATAAAGTAATTTAACTCGGAAAAGGTCATCTTGCTCGATAGCGAAAATGCCACCATCGACTATATTTTTATGCCCCATATCTACTGTTACAGTTGATCCGTTTGGTATCACTGGTGACATGCTATCCCCATGAACAGGGAATGCGACAACATTTTCAGGTGTAGCACCATAACGGCGTAGAGTAGCACGAGAAAATTTCAATTTATGCCCACTATAGTCTTCGTTATTGCAGTGACCGCATCCTGCCGCGAGTTCAATGCTTGAAAAATATGGAATAAATACCTCATCTTCATCCAGTGCTGATGAATTATCCCATACATCTACCGCTTCTGATGTGACATCAGACATCGGTACACCATCAGTTACCCTAGACCCTCTCCCATATTCAAGCCATTCAGGACGAACCCCAAGCCATTTGCTAAGCGCAAGAATATTAGTCGAGTCAGGAATAGACTCACCATTCAGCCACTTCCAAACGGCCGGCCCACTAATCTTTATCCCCTGTTCAGAAAGAGCATCAGTAATTCTCTTTCCTAGCCCACGACCTCCGACTCCGGCATCTAAACAAGCCTCTTGAAGTCGGGCAGTGAACTCAGCCTTTGTGTCGTTTGCTTTAACCATGAGTTAAGTATCTTAGAACTTGACTTAACTGTCAGTTATAAATTAATATTAACCGACAGTTAATTTAATTAATAAGGAAGTTAACCAAATGAACCCAGTTGAATGTGCAGTTAATGCAGTAGGTGGACAGACTGCCGCTGCAAAAATCTGCGGAATAACTCCCGTAGCTATCCATAAATGGGTGAGGAACGGGAGTTTACCGCGTACCGAGTACACACAGAAAACCAATTACTCCGAGCTGTTAGCCCGGCATTCAAACGGTTCTTTTACCGCTGAATGGTTACTTGAAGCCGCGAACCCTGACCGGAAAGCCGCTTAATAAAAAA
>NZ_NRQY01000003.1:0-106535 GCF_003996855.1 Morganella morganii
CAGCAATACTCGACAAATACACCATCAAGTTCGCTCCGCTAAACCACATGCGCTTCAACAATAAAGACGTGTTGAGCCATTACGTGCGATTACTGCAAAAGGAGAAATAGATGTCAGGAATGACCATATCCAGAAAAGACGCGGCACAGCTGATCGGGATAACGGAAAACACCCTTTCTCAGTGGTGCCGTGCAGGGGTGATTGCCTATACCAGAAAAAATCCCATGAAGAAAAATTCCCCTTACCTATTTACCAGAGCAGCATGTATTGCCGCGGCTAACAAATCGATTCACACTATGCCAGTGAACACTGGTGAGACTGGAGGAACAAAACCATGTCAATATTCCGGAGAGGTAAGATCTGGTACGGGGACTACTCGACGCCAGGCGGCAAACGCATCAAGGAGTCTCTTGGCACAGAGGACAAGAAGCAAGCGCAGGAGCTGCACGACAAGCGAAAGTCTGAGTTATGGCGCATAGAAAAACTCGGCGACTTCCCGAGTGTAACATTTGAAGAGGCGATTGTAAGATGGCTGGAAGAGAAAGCCGATAAAAAATCACTGGACGATGACAAAGGTCGGCTTTCGTTCTGGCTTGATCACTTCGAAGGGGTTCAGCTAAAAGACATCACCGAAGCGAAGATATACGCTGCGGTCAGCAAGATGAAAAACAGGAAGGTTCGAGAACGCTGGGAGAAAAAAGCTGCCGCGGCGAAAAAGAAAGGGAAAGAAATACCGGCTTACCAGGAGGCGAGAGTATCAACCGCCACAAAAGCAAAGCACCTGGCAATAATGAAGTCACTTTTGCGCACTGCCGAGGTTGACTGGAAGTGGCTGGAAAAGGCACCGGTAATTAAAGTTCCGACAGTGAGGGAGAGGCGAGTCCGGTGGCTTGAATATCATGAAGCACAACGGTTGATAAAGGAATGCCCTGAGCCGCTGAAGTCGGTTGTTACCTTCGCACTGGCAACCGGTTTGCGCCGGTCGAACATAATCAGTCTGGAGTGGAGCCAGATTGACATGCAGAGAAAGGTAGCGTGGATTCATCCGGAAGACAGCAAATCAGGGCAGGCAATAGGTGTCGCGCTCAATGATACAGCATGCGGTGTACTAAGAGATCAGATCGGGAATCATCATAAGTGGGTATTCGTCCACACTGAGCAGAAAGTTAAGCCTGACGGAACAAAGACGCCGGCAGTACGGAAAATGCGGGTCGATTCTAACACAGCATGGAGATCTGCGTTAAAACGGGCAGGCATAGAAAACTTCCGGTTTCACGATCTGAGGCATACCTGGGCAAGCTGGTTAATTCAGTCAGGAGTGCCGCTTTCAGTTCTTCAGGAAATGGGCGGATGGGAGTCGGTAGAGATGGTACGACGGTATGCACACCTTGCACCAAATCACCTAACTCAGCATGCAAAACAAATTGACGTTATTTTCGGCAACGATGACCCAAAATGTCACAGTTCCGTCCCAAATACGTCCCACATGGCAAAAGTGGAGAGTTTTAAATGAAGGTAACTTATTGATATTACATGGTACGCCCTACAGGATTCGAACCTGTGACCTACGGCTTAGAAGGCCGTTGCTCTATCCAGCTGAGCTAAGGGCGCGCTGAGGAAAAAAACAGCGGGTTAACTGCTTGAAGCACCGTGGATTATACGGCTGAGACGCGGCGAGTCAATCAGAAAATAAGTTATCTTCAGCAGTAACTTTCCGGCACCTCAATAAAACATAACTGACAGACGGAAAATGTTCTGACAGAATAGTGCCCATCTTTTATCTGTTTTATGGATTTTTACACGATGTCAGCAAAAATTATAGACGGGAAAACGATTGCGTCGACCATACGGGCCGAAGTTGCCGCAAAAGTTCAGCAACGGATTGCTAACGGAAAACGGACTCCCGGTCTTGCCGTTATCCTGGTCGGTGAGAACCCCGCATCTCAGATTTATGTCGCCAGCAAACGCCGTTCCTGTGAAGAAGTCGGATTTATTTCACGTTCTTATGACCTCCCCGATACGACCAGCGAAGCCGAACTCCTCCATCTCATTGATAAACTAAATAACGATAATACTATCGACGGGATACTCGTTCAGCTTCCTCTGCCTGCCGGTATTGATAATGTCAAAGTCATTGAGCGCATTCATCCGGATAAAGACGTAGATGGTTTTCATCCTTATAATATCGGCCGCCTGTGCCAGCGTGCGCCAAATCTGCGCCCGTGCACACCGCGTGGTATTGTGACGCTGCTTGAGCGCTGCAATATCAATACATTTGGTCTGAATGCTGTAATTGTCGGCGCGTCCAATATTGTCGGCCGTCCGATGAGTCTGGAACTGCTGCTGGCCGGTTGTACCACAACGGTGACTCACCGCTTTACCACCAATCTGCGTCATCATGTTGAAAATGCGGATCTGCTGATCGTGGCAGTCGGGAAACCCGGTTTTATTCCGGGCGAGTGGATCAAACCCGGCGCGATTGTTATTGATGTGGGTATTAACCGCCTGGAAAACGGCAAAGTCGTCGGTGATGTAAATTTCGCCGAAGCTGCTGAACGTGCGGGATGGATAACGCCGGTACCGGGCGGCGTCGGACCGATGACGGTTGCCACACTGATTCAGAATACATTACAGGCCTGCGAAGAATTTCACGATAAGGACGAATAACCATGGATATTTTTAATCTCAGCGGGCATCCGCATGTTGAACTGTGTGACCTGCTCAAAATTCAGGGCTGGGCAGACAGCGGTGCCGCCGCCAAACAGTTTATCGCTGATGGTCAGGTGACTGTTGACGGCGAAACAGAAACCCGCAAACGCTGCAAAATCACCGCCGGTAAAGTGGTGGAATTTGCCGGTCAGCAGGTAAAAGTGGCTGAATAATATCAATCTGTGAATAAACCAGAGTATTACCTCTGGTTTTTTATCCGCATAAAATAAGAGCCGCAAAAAATGGAAACTAAAAAATTTCAGCCTGTGCAAATTGCATTGCACTGGTTTATTTTCCTGCTTGTGATTGTCGTTTATACCAGCGCCCTGTTACGGGATAATACTGATGAACCGCTGAGAGGTATTTTATCCGGGTTGCATTACAGCAGTGGCATACTCGTTGGTATATTAATGATTGTCCGCCTGATTGTCAGAATAAAATACCGGGCTCCGGCTATCATACCAAAACCCTCTCCGATGATAACCGGGTTATCCCACCTGGGGCATTTACTTATCTTTGTGATATTTATTCTTTTACCGGTGCTCGGTTTCAGTATTAAATATCTGAATGGCTATGACTGGTCATTATTTGGTATTCCTATGCCGGTATCTGCCGCACCGGATGAAGATCTCGCGTATACCATACAAAATATTCATGAGATTATTGCTAATACCGGTTATTTCATTGTTGGTCTTCATGCCGCCGCCGCATTAGCACATCACTACTTCTGGAAAGATAATACGCTGTTACGGATGATGCCCCGCAAACGGCACTGATTATCCGGCTGTCCGTAATATTTTTATATGTCCCTGAAATACAAAACGCCCGGCAATAGCAGCCGGGCGTTTTTAATACTGAAAATAGTGCCGGTATTATCTGTTAACGGTATTTTTTATGGTATTCACCACGGGTGACTTTAAATTGCTCAGCCATAGCTTTCGCTTCCTGAATTTTACCCTCTCCCGCCAGTTTCAGTGCCTCATCAATTTGTCCGGCCAGCACATCATAGCCATGATGGTAATCCTTCACTTCTGCACTGTCTGCTGCTTTACCTTTCAGCTTTGCCGGTAATTCTTCTTTGGCGTTCAGTGCTGCGGTGCGCATTTCTGACAGTGCATCTTTCAGCGCAGCCACATCATCTGTTTTTTCAACGATCTGCAAATTCGCATTCAGGGTCTTCATATTATCTGACAATCCTGCTGCTGACGCAGTGACTGAACCGAATGCACAGACAGAAATCACCAACATAGCTAACATATTTTTATTCATCAGATGCTTCCTTTATTTTTAATATAAAAACACGACAAAAATCACATGATAAATCAGGTACTGTAATAAAGTAACTGATGACTCATTGCTGTACTGTAAGAATAAACCGGAATAAAAAAGCCCGGCACACAATAGCACCGGGCTTCTCAGTCAGAATATAATAATGATTACTTGCGGCGCCAGGTGGTGCCCTGCGGACCATCTTCCAGCACAATACCCATACCGGTTAATGCATCACGGGCTGCATCCGCCAGCGCCCACTCTTTTGACGCGCGGGCATCGTTACGCTGTTTGATCAGTGCTTCAATTTTCACTGTATCTTCATCACCTTCACTCTGTGCGCCGCTTTGCAGAAACTGTTCCGGCTCCTGAGTCAGCAGACCCAGTACACCGGCCAGCTGGCGCAGCTGAGCAGCCAGGCCATTTGCCGCCGTCATATCTTCCTGTTTCAGGCGATTAAGCTCACGGGCCATATCGAACAGCACAGAATAGGCTTCCGGCGTGTTGAAATCATCATCCATTGCTTCACGGAAACGATTTGCAAATTCCTCATTCACCACCACCACCGCGTCTTTATCTGTACCGCGCAGTGCAGTATAGAAACGCTCCAGTGCGGTACGTGCCTGTTTCAGATTCTCTTCCGTGTAATTGAGCTGGCTGCGGTAATGCGCGGACAGCAAGAAGTAACGCACCGTTTCCGGGTCGTAATAACCCAGCACATCACGGATGGTGAAGAAGTTATTGAGTGATTTTGACATCTTCTCTTTATCGACCATCACCATACCGGAGTGCATCCAGTAATTGACATACGGGCCGTCGTGGGCACAGGTTGACTGTGCAATTTCGTTTTCATGGTGCGGGAACATCAGGTCAGAACCGCCGCCGTGAATGTCAAAATGCGTGCCCAGCTGTTTGCTATTCATCGCGGAACACTCGATGTGCCAGCCCGGACGGCCTGTACCCCACGGGGATTCCCATGACGGCTCACCCGGTTTGGACATTTTCCACAGCACGAAATCCATCGGGTTGCGTTTCACATCCGCCACCTCGACACGGGCACCGGCCTGGAGCTGCTCCAGATCCTGGCGTGACAGCAGGCCGTATTCCGGATCACTGCTGATATCAAACATCACATCCCCGTTGTCCGCCACATAGGCATGACCGCGATCAAGCAGTAACTGCGTGATTTCAATAATTTCTTTAATATGATGTGTGGCGCGCGGCTCTGAATCCGGGCGCATCAGGTTCATTGCATCGAAATCGCGGTGCATTTCCGCCACCATGCGATCCACCAGCTGATCACAGGTTTCGTTATTTTCATTCGCCCGTCTGATAATTTTATCGTCCACATCCGTGATATTGCGGATATAGTTCACATTGTACCCGGCGTGACGCAGATAGCGCACGATGGTGTCAAACGCGACAAATGTCCGGCCGTGTCCGATATGACACAGGTCGTAAACAGTGATACCACACACGTACATCCCGATTTTACCGAGATTAATGGGCTTAAATTCCTCTTTTTGTCTTGATAAGGTGTTATAAATTTTCAGCATAGGACTATTCCATTAAAAGTCTGTACGTGTTGATGGTGACTTCTGTTAATTAATTGATAATAAATAATTTATTTTTTATATCTGTCTGCGGGGATCATAATCTGAGACAGGTCAGGTTATTGAAACGCGAATACCCTGCAAATGCAAGAAAGACCCTGTAAAACCCGGTGATTATAACAAATACTGACGCAGATTAGTGAGTATGATATAACACACCCCGGAGATAAAAACGGCAGATTATTGCCTTTATAATATAAGCAGCAGGAAATTATTATGGTAACTTTTCATACAAATCATGGTGATATCGTCATTAAGATGTTCGCGGACAAAGCACCGGAAACGGTCGCAAACTTCCTGAGATATTGTGAAGACGGCTTCTACAATAACACCATTTTCCATCGTGTTATCAATGATTTCATGGTCCAGGGCGGTGGTTTTGAGCCGGGCATGAAGCAAAAACCAACCCTGGGTATGATTAAAAACGAAGCTAACAACGGTCTGAAAAACAACCGCGGCACCCTGGCGATGGCCCGTACCAACGATCCGCATTCCGCCACTGCACAGTTTTTCATCAACGTGGTTGACAACGACTACCTGAACTTCCGTTCAGAAACACCGAGTGGCTGGGGCTACTGCGTGTTTGCTGAAGTAGTTGAAGGTATGGATGTTGTGGACAAAATCAAAGCCGTCAAAACCGGCAACAGCGGTATGCACCAGGATGTGCCGCGCGAAGATGTGATCATCGAAAGCGTCACTGTTTCTGAGTAAGTATGACCACGCTTATTATTGCAGATTTGCATTTAAATGAGCAGGAGCCGGCGATCACCGCCGGCTTTCTTCGTTTTCTGCGGGAACAGGCGGTTCACGCATCACAACTTTATATCCTCGGTGATTTTTTTGATTACTGGATTGGTGATGATGACCCGAACCCGCTGCATAAAACCGTGGCGGATGCGCTGAAATCCCTCAGTGATCGCGGCGTGAAGATCTTCTTTATCTGCGGCAACCGTGACTTCCTGCTGGGCAAACGCTATGCCCGTCAGTGCGGCATGACCCTGCTGCCGGACACACAGGTGATTGAAGCCGAAGGGCATCAGATCCTGATCCTGCACGGCGATACCCTCTGTACGGATGACACGGATTATCAGCATTATCGTCAGCGCGTTCACACCCGGTGGGTCCAGCGTCTGTTTTTGTGGCTGCCGCTGTCACTGCGCCTGAAAATCGCGAAAAAAATGCGGGCGGGCAGTCAGTCTGCCAATCAGCGTAAAAGCGAAGCGATTATGGATGTAAATCAGAACGAGGTGATGAAGGCATTCCGTCAGTACCGGACACGCTGGATGATCCACGGACACACCCACCGTCCTGCGGTACACGATGTTTCTGCTGACGGCGAAACACACTTTCGCGGTGTTCTCGGCGCGTGGCACTCACAGGGTTCCGCCTTTAAAATCACCCCGGACAGTATTTCGCTGATCTTCTTTCCGTTCTGAGCCATTCCCTGCCCGTATTTGTGAAAAATCCGTGACGCAAACGTTTTCCTTCGTGATTTACCGTGATATTATGCCCGTCTTCTTCACCGGCTCACTGCCGGACGTCTGTCAATTTTCGTGACGCGGGATGTACAGGAGCACCGAAAACATGAACGCCGCCTCTTCGCAACAACACTCACCGGCAGCCAAAGTGGCTATAGTCATGGGTTCCAAAAGTGACTGGAGCACCATGGAGCACGCCGCTGCGATCCTCGATATACTTCAGGTGCCTTATCACACAGAAGTGGTTTCCGCGCACCGCACGCCGGACAAACTGTTTTCTTTCGCTGAAACCGCAAAAGAGAACGGATTTGATGTGATCATCGCCGGTGCCGGTGGTGCCGCGCATCTGCCGGGTATGCTGGCGGCGAAAACCCTCGTTCCGGTACTGGGTGTGCCGGTGCAGAGTGCCGCACTCAGCGGTGTCGACAGTCTCTATTCCATTGTTCAGATGCCGAAAGGTATTCCGGTCGGCACGCTGGCCATCGGCAAAGCCGGTGCCGCCAATGCTGCTCTGCTCGCGGCACAGATTCTTGCTCTGCATGATGAGGCTCTGCTTGTCCGTCTGACAGAATGGCGCACAGCACAGACCGATGATGTGCTCAGCAACCCGGACCCGCGGGAGGCCTGCTGATGAAACCGGTGTGTGTTCTGGGAAACGGCCAGCTGGGCCGGATGCTGCGCCAGGCCGGTGAGCCGCTGGGTATTTCTGTATATCCGGTCGGGTTAGATGCCGAACCGGAGGCCGTTCCTTATCAGCACAGTGTGATCACCGCCGAAATCGAGCAATGGCCGCAGACCGCGCTGACACAGGTACTGGAGCAACACCCTGCCTTTATCAACCGCGATATTTTTCCGCGCCTGGCCGACCGCCTGCCGCAGAAACAGCTGATGGATGATCTGCATCTCGCCACCTCACCGTGGCAGCCGCTTTCTTCCCCTGATGAATGGCCGGACATTTTTGCCCGTCTCGGGGATTTTGTGATCGTCAAGCGCCGTACCGGCGGCTATGACGGGCGCGGCCAGTGGCGTGTGCGTCCCGGGGATGAATCTGCCCTGCCGCCGGAGATTTACGGTGAGTGTATTGCTGAGAAAGGCATTCTGTTTTCCGGCGAAGTGTCACTGGTCGGTGCCCGCAACCGTACCGGGAAATGTGTGTTTTATCCGCTGACACATAACCATCACGAAGAGGGGATTCTGCGCATGAGCGTGGCCTTCCCGCAGACACAAAACCCGCTTCAGGAACAAGCTGAGCAGATGCTGGGCGCGATCCTGAATGAGCTGGATTATACCGGTGTGATGGCAATGGAATGTTTTGTCACAGAGGATGGTCTGCTGATCAACGAGCTGGCACCCCGTGTGCACAACAGCGGCCACTGGACACAAAACGGTGCGTCAGTCAGCCAGTTTGAGCTGCATCTGCGGGCGATTCTGGATCTTCCGCTGCCGCAGCCGGTCGTGACCGCCCCGGCGGTAATGGTGAATATTATCGGTACTGAACTGAATACGCAGTGGCTGGCACAGCCGCTGGCGCATCTGCACTGGTATGATAAAGAAGTGCGTCCGGCGCGTAAGGTCGGTCACATTAACCTGTCACATCCGGAACCGGCACAGCTTATTGCGGCACTCAGTGAGCTGGCACAGAATTTACCGGCGGAATATCAGTCCTCTGCGGACTGGGCAAAAGCAATATTAAGCTGGTAGTCAGCATCGTTTCCGGCGACAATAGTCTCATTCTGGTGCCCGGTATTCAGCCGGGCATTTTGCTTTTTACGCCTTTTCCGGAGCCGGGATGTTTTCGTCAGATCGCCGCTTAGGCCCAGTTTATCAATGGACTATACTCACCCTGCTGGGGCTGGTTTATTTTCTGACCACCGCCACCACCTTCACCTCATTAGGCGTGGTTTTACCCGGTATGCTCAGAGAGCTGAACTGGAGCTGGACGGATGCCGGTTTCGGGTTCACCCTGCTCGGGCTGACCTGCGGGTTATCCAGCTTTCTGCCCAGTCTTCTGATCCGTAAAACCAATGTCCGCCTGACCCTGCTGACCGGGCTGCTGCTGTTTCTGGCCGGATTTTACAGCCTGTACACCACGCAGTCGATTCAGCGCTATTTTATCGGCACCGCCTTTCTCGGGATTGGTTTTACCTTTATGGCCACCGTTCCCGGCACCTATGTGATTTCGCGGCTGTTCAGCCGCCAGTCGCTGGCGTTTGGTTTTTACTTTACCCTCGGCGGGCTTGGCGGTGTGGTCGGGCCGTGGATCTATTTTCTCGCCGCACATGTGTTCGGCTCCTGGCGGGTCCACTGGCTGATCGCCGCGCTGACGCTGGCCGTTGTCACCCTGATCACCCTGCTGGTGATGCGGGAAGGCCGCCGTGAAATCACTCACGCCCGTGCCGTCATGTGGCAGCAGAAGAAACAAAGTTCCCGCATCTACCGCAGCCAGGCACGCTGGACCGCCCGTCAGGCGCTGAGAACCTGGCAGTTCTATGTGATCGCCGCTTCTTATACTGCCTTTTTATGGTGCGGATTCACCGTGAACAGTTTCGCGGTGCCGCATATCATGGACAAAGGATTCAGTGAAACCATTGCCGCCACGCTGCTCAGTACCATGGCCTTTATCAACGCCTTTTCCCGTCTGGCAGGCGGAGCTATCGGGGAGTGGCTGGAGCCGAAAAAACTGCTGATTATCAGCCTCGCCACCATCACGTTCGGTGTGCTTACACTGAGTATCGCGACAAGCTGGCCTCTGCTGATCCTGTTTACCGTGCTGGTGGGGATTGGTTACGGTATGACATTCCTGGCCTCCAGTGTGCTGCTGGCAAATTATTTCGGCCGCGGTCCGTATCTGGAACTGTTTTCTGTTGTGAATCTGATTTCCACCTTTGCCTGCCTGGCACCGTTCTTTGCCGGTGCCATCAAGGATTACAGCGGCAGTTTTACTCCGGCATTCCTGCTGATTGCCCTGCCGGTGATTGTGATTTTAGCGGCCACATTCTTTATGCGGCCGCCGCAGCACAAGCCGGTCAGGGCATACACACCGTCGCCGGACTAACTCTGTAAACGGCGGTACTGCTGAGAATCCCCGAGCAGACGGAGCCCCAGCACACTGCCACACAGCGAAAGCAGGAAACCACCGGCCAGCGGCAGTCCAATCCACAGCGGCCACTGCGGCTGCCACGGAAAATCAAACACGCGGGTTTGTAACAGCCAGAGAGCAACTTCCGCGCCGAGTGCCGCAACCACACCAGCCATCGCCCCCAGCAGCGCAAATTCACTCCACAGCGTGCGCCGCAACAGACGTTTTCCCGCACCAAGCGTACGGTACACAACCAGTTCAGCCCGGCGCTGATTCATTCCCACCTGAATCTGTGCCAGTAGTAAGAGCACGCCGCAAATCAGCACCAGCACTACCATCGCTTCCAGTGCACGGCTGACCTGCGCGAGAATGGTCTGGATCTGTTTCAGCATCGAGCCGGTATCAAAAATACTGATGGACGGATACTTGCGATTCATCTGAGTGATTAATCCGTCATTACCATCATAGTGAAAGCTGGTCAGCCACATGGCGCTCTGGTTTTCCAGAGAAGCGTGATTGAAGATAAAAAAGAAGTTCGGCCGCATACTTTCCCAGTCCACCTGCCGCACACTGCTGACAGTTACGGTAAACGGACGGGTATCCCCGGTAAAGGTCAGGGTATCCCCGACTTTCAGTCCGAGTTCTTTGACCACTTCCATCTCAATAGAGACCTCCCCCGGTTTCGGCGGCCAGGTGCCGTCCGCCAGCTCATTGAGCGGCGGCAGCGATTCCTGCCAGGTCAGGCTCAGTTCCCGTCGCACCGTGTTGTTGCCCGGATCACGCGCATCCGCCCACGCCAGCGCGGTTTCACCGTTAATACCGGACAGGCGCGCCAGTACCACCGGGTAATATTCCGCAGGTGTCACGTTATGCGCAGCCAGCAGCTGATTGACTGGCGCTATCTGATCTTCAGTCATGTTCACCAGGAAATAGTTCGGTGTATCCGGCGGCAGTTGCTGCTGCCAGCGCCCGATCAAATCACCGCGCACCATCACCAGCAATCCCAGCAGCATGAAGGAAAGCGCAAATGCGCCGGTCTGTACCAGAGTCTGACCCGGCCGGCGCAGCAGGCGGCGGACAGCCAGGCGCAGACTCAGGTCGCGAAACGGGATTTTTGCCAGCAGCCACAAACCGCCGTATCCGGCCACCGCCAACAGCGCGGCGATCAGTACCACGCCGGCCAGCACCGCCCAGAGCAGAAAAGAGGCATTGGTCAGCACCGCCAGACCGCCCGCCACAATCAGCACAGCCAGCGGCAGATACCAGCGCAGCGGCCAGACCGGCGCCACCACATCATCACGCAGTACGCGGGTCGGCTGCGTCAGCATCAGCTGACGATACGGCCTCGCGCCGACCAGCAGAGTGATGGCAACCAGGGTCAGCAGCGCCCATGCCCACGGCCACAATCCCGGGTCCGGCAGCGCCTTCGGCAGCAGCGGCGCCAGCAGGCTCATCAGTACAGCATCAAAAATCAGCCCCAGCAGTGACCCGGCAACCATCGCAGCTGCCATCAGTACCGCCCATTGCCCGACAACCCAGTAACGCAGCTCCCGCCGCCCTGCTCCGAGTGTTTTTAATACCGCAATCAGCGTGTGACGGCTGCGGCAGTAGTGCGACATCGCAACAGCCACAGCGGCGATCGCCAGCAATAATGTCAGCAGCGCAGAGAGCACCAGGAACTGCTGCGCGCGATCGATAGATTTCGCCAGTGCCCCGCCTTCCTGCTGTAGTGTGACCCAGCGCTGGTCAATCCGCAGCGCGTCCTCATACTGCTGTTTAAACACGGTCACCGCATCCGGCGCACCGGCAAACATATCGCGGTAGGTCAGGCGGCTGCCCGGCTGTATTGCACCGGTGGCTTCCGCATCCTGTAAGTTGATCAGCACGCGGGGAGCCATCTGAAACGGGTTAAAACCGCTGTCCGGCTCCTGAATGAGAAAACCGGCGATTTTCAGATCCGTATCCCCCACTTCCAGCATCTGCCCCGGTGTTACCGAGAGCAGTTCTGCCAGGCGCGGCGCGATCAGAATCTCCCCCTGCGCAGGTTTCAGGCCGGGCGGATCAGTTTCCAGTTCGCCGTACAGCGGATAAGCGCCATCCGCCGCTTTGACATACACCAGTTGCGGCACATCATTGGCAAACACCATGGTGTTGAAACTCATCTGCTGACTCAGCACCAGGCCATTTTCCTGTGCCTTTTTCAGCCAGGTTTCATCAGCCGGATGCGAGCCGCGCAGCACCAGATCACCGGCCAGATAATCACGGCTCTGATAATTCACGCTTTGATTAATACGATCACCGGCGCGTCCCAGTGCCAGCACACAGGCCACCGCGAGGGTCAGTGACAGCCAGACCACCAGCAGGGACGGCGTGCGCCACTCCCGCCAGAACCAGCGCCAGATCATGTCAGTTCCTCCAGTCTGCCGTCCGACAGCTTCAGCCGCCGCTGACAGCGGGCGGCCAGGGTCAGATCATGCGTGACCAGAATCAGCGTGGTACCGTAATCGCGGTTCAGTGAGAACAGCAGATCCGCAATTTTGTCACCGGTACGACGATCAAGATTACCGGTCGGTTCATCGGCAAACAGAATTTTCGGCCGGGTTGAGAACGCCCGGGCTATCGCCACCCGCTGCTGCTCTCCGCCGGAAAGCTGGGCGGGCATATGTTTCAGACGTTTTTCCAGCCCCAGCTGAATCAGCAGCTGCTCCGCATTTTCCCGGCTGGCGGATTCAGATTCACCGCGTAACAACGCGGGCAACTGGATATTCTCCAGTGCATTAAGGGTCGGGATCAGCATAAAGGACTGAAATACAAAACCGACATCCCGCGCCCGCAGTTTTGCCCGCGCTTCCTCATCCAGCTGCGGCAGTGACTGCCCGAGCAGTTTCACCTCACCGGACGTGGCATCATCGAGACCGGCAATAATACCCAGCAGGGTCGATTTTCCGGAACCGGACTCCCCCACCAGCGCAATTGTCTCTTCAGGCTCGACAACTAACCCGGCACCCTGCAATATAGTGATCTCATTTTCACCCTGACCAACGCGCTTAATAAGATGATCAATTTCAAGAATAGGCTTCGCTGCCATCTCTGTTTCCTTTTTCTGCTGCTGATCAGCGGGAATTTGTATGCCGCCGGAACATTACTGATACTGGGGGACAGCCTGAGTGCCGGTTACCGCCTTCCGGCCGGAGAGGCGTGGGCAGCACAGCTGGGACAACGCTGGCAACAGGCCGGTAACGGCATCACACTGATAAACGGCAGTATCAGCGGAAATACGGCCGCTCAGGGACTTGCCCGTTTGCCTGCGCTGCTGGAGCAGCACCGGCCGCAATGGGTACTGATTGAACTGGGTGCCAACGACGGCCTGCGCGGTCTGCCGCTGACACAAACCCGCACCGATCTTCAGGCCGCAATTGATGCCGTGAAAGCCGCCGGGGCGAAACCGCTGCTGATGCAGATCCGTATTCCGCCGAATTACGGCAAACGCTATACGGATCGGTTCTCTGCACTCTATCCCGCGCTGGCACAGGAAAATGCGGTTCCGCTGCTCCCGTTTTATATGGAAGCGGTCGTCACTCATCCGCAGTGGATACAGGATGACGGCATACACCCGAACGCAGCGGCACAGCCCTATGTGACTGACTGGATGGATAAAACACTGCTGCCTTACTTACAATAATGGTGTCAGACTATCCTAAATGATTTATCCATGATTTATAAGCAGTTAAGCAGGTAAAGAAATGCAAAAAGCAGTTTTGATCACCGGCAGCTCCAGCGGTATCGGGCTATGCGCGGCTAAAACACTGAAACAGCGGGGCTACCGTGTACTGGCTGCCTGCCGGAAACCGGCAGATCTGGCAGAAATGGCGCGCCTCGGGTTTGAACCGGTGGAACTGGATCTGGACTGCCCGCAGAGTGTTGCCCGCGCCGCGGAACAGGTGCTGTCACTAACCGGCAACCGCCTGTACGGATTATTCAATAATGCCGGTTTTGGTCTGTACGGCCCGCTGGAAACCATCAGCCGCGAAGAGCTGGAAAAACAGTTTTCCGCCAATCTGTTCGGCACACACCAGCTGACCACCCTGCTGCTGCCCGCCATGAAACAGGCCGGTGAAGGCCGGATTATCCAGACCAGTTCCGTGATGGGTCTGATTTCCACCCCCGGGCGTGGTGCCTATGCCGCCAGTAAATACGCGCTGGAAGCCTGGTCCGATGCGCTGCGGATGGAACTCTCCGGCACCGGAGTCCGCGTCAGCCTGATTGAACCGGGGCCTGTCACCACCCGCTTTACGGAAAATGTCACACAAACGATGCAGGATAAACCGGTTAAAAATCCGGGAATTGCCCGCCTGTTTACCGGTAAACCGGAGGATGTGGTGAAAAAAGTCATCCATGCCCTGGAACACCGGCACCCGAAAATACGCTATCCTGTTACGGGTCTTACCGTGATAGTGATGTGGCTCAGACGCCTGCTGCCGCTGTGGCTGATGGATAAAATACTAAACAAAAAATCCTCTGCCGCTTGAAATGCCGTGCTGCGCCCAGATGTTAATAGAAAGTCCGCCAATTTATTAAGAGAATGAATATGTTATCAAACGCACATATCACAGACGTTAACGAAACCAATTTACGCCAGGTTATTGAATCTTCAATGCAGGTACCGGTGGTCTTTTTCTTCCATTCCGCCCAGTCCCCGCAGTGTCAGGAACTCGGGGTCATTCTGGAGAAAGTGGCCGCTGATTATGCCGGAATGATGATCCTCGCCAAAGTGAACTGCGATACCGAGCAGATGATCGCCTCACAATTCGGTCTGCGTGCGATACCGACCACCTATCTGTTCCATCAGGGGCAGCCGGTCGATGGCTTTGAGGGACCGCAAAATGAAGAGACCGTCCGTAACTTTCTGGCAAAATTCCTGCCATCTGAATCTGAAATCAAAACCGGTCAGGCCATTGAACTGATTGAAGCGGGCGATTTTCAGGCTGCCCTGCCGCTGCTGCGTGAAGCGCACCAGGCAGATAACCGCAACAGTGAAATCACGCTGCTGCTGGCACAGACCCTTCTGGAAGTGAACCTGTCAGAAGAAGCTGAAAAAGTATTGAAGTCTGTCTCGATTCAGGATCAGGATACGCGCTATCATGGTCTCTTATCTCAAATTGAATTACAAAAGAAGGCCGCAGATACCCCGGAAATCCAGGAACTGCAAAATGCCTTTACGGCAGACCCGGACAATGCGGAACTCGCGGTACAGCTGGCACTGAAGCTGCATGAGGTGCACCGCAATGATGAAGCCCTCGCCCTGTTATTCAGCTTCCTGAAGAAAGATCTGGCCGCTGCGGAAGGTCAGGCGCGCAAAACGATGATGGATATTATGGCGGTAATGGGAACCGCAGACAGTACTGCCGCATCTTATCGTCGTAAGCTATACTCGTTACTGTACTAATTATTGCATTGCTGAATTATTTAACCCACTCATTACTGATAAGGATTTTGGCTCATGGATTTGTTCTCACTGGGTTTTGTCCCGATTATTATTCTCATCGCCGTTATTATTGTCGCGACCGGTGTCAAAACTGTACCGCAGGGCTTTCAGTGGACTGTTGAGCGTTTTGGCCGCTATACCCGGACACTCCAGCCGGGCCTGCATATTATTGTGCCGTTTATGGATCGCATCGGCCGTAAAATTAATATGATGGAACAGGTTCTCGATATTCCGTCACAGGAAGTTATCTCCCGTGATAACGCCAACGTGACCATTGATGCCGTCTGCTTTATTCAGGTCATTGATCCGGTGCGTGCCGCGTATGAAGTCAGCAACCTGAATCTGGCGATTATCAACCTGACCATGACCAACTTCCGTACCGTGCTTGGTTCGATGGAGCTGGATGAAATGTTATCTCAGCGTGATTCCATTAACTCCCGCCTGCTGCATATTGTCGATGAAGCCACTAACCCGTGGGGGATTAAAGTTACCCGTATTGAGATCCGTGACGTTCGTCCGCCGAAAGAGCTGGTGTCTGCGATGAACGCCCAGATGAAAGCGGAACGTACCAAACGTGCGGATATTCTCGAGGCAGAAGGGATACGTCAGGCGGCTATTCTGAAAGCCGAAGGTGAAAAACAGTCTCAGATCCTGAAAGCTGAAGGTCTGCGTCAGTCCGCATTCCTGGAAGCAGAAGCCCGTGAACGTGCGGCAGAGGCAGAAGCCCGCGCCACACAAATGGTATCGGATGCTATCGCTGACGGTAATATGCAGGCTATCAACTACTTTGTGGCGCAGAAATATACCGATGCACTGACTAAAATCGGTGCAGCGGAAAACAGCAAAGTCATTATGATGCCGCTGGAAGCCAGCAACCTGATGGGTGCTATCGGCGGTGTGGCTGAAATGTTCAATGTGTCAAAAGACACTAAAGGTCAGGGTAAATCTGCATGATTGAGATGATCGCATCACAGGCGGTCTGGTTCTGGCTCTGTTTCGGCGGAATACTGCTGATTCTGGAGATGCTCGGCACCGGCGGCTATCTGCTCTGGAGTGGTGTGGCGGCACTGATTGTCGCACTGCTGACATGGATTATGCCGGAGATAAACCTCGAGTGGCAGGGCATTATCTTCGCTGTGATGACGGTGATTTGTGCAGTATTGTGGCGTAATTTCCAGCGCCACCGCCAGCGTGACGACAGCAGTTCACCGAATCAGGCCAATCACAAACTGATTGGCCTGCGCGCTGCACTGCTGACAGAGACAGAAGAGGGTTACAGCCGCATCCGCCTGGCAGACGGCAGCTGGCGGGTTTACAGTCAGTCGGCGCTGCCTGCCGGTACGGAAGTGGAAGTGATTGCCGTTGACGGCATCACACTGACCGTCCGGGCTGTCAGCCGGTAACTGACCGGAAAGACAACAGCAAAACGGCCTCTGGTGACAGAGGCCGTTTTTTGTTTATCTCAATAACCTTACCGCATTACGCGCCTTTAAAACGGTAGCGTTCATTCACGGAATTGGTCAGATCCTGCATAATAATATTGGTCAGCTTATCCGTGGTATTTAACGCATCCTGCATCACTTTATTCTGGAAGTCCTGTAACAGCTGTTTGGCTTTCGCCGGGTCTGTTTTATAAATACTCAGATACTCTTTTTCCATTGCCTGTTGTTCTTTGGCAAACTGAGCTTCCTGTTTGCTGTATTCCGCCTGCACAATTTTCGAATATTTATTAAAATCGATCATCGCCAGTGTCTGTAATTTACGGAATTTCCAGTGAGCGGAGGCATTATCAGCCTGCGGTGAACCGACGGTATAGGCTTCAACATAACTGTCCGGCCCGTAATACACCGGGACATAAACAGATAATGTCGGCATACCGAAAGCAATATAACGGACATTACCGATTTCTTTCGGTAAATCTTTGCGTACCTGTAAAATATGGGAGTGCTGGGTCCGGAATACGGAGATTGGCCGTTTTGTGGTATCCGGATAGGTGGTTGCATACGGGGATGTGCCGACATTTTCATAATGGTTGCGCAGCCCGGCTTTAATATCTTCCAGCCCCAGTTTTTTCGCCGGTTTTAAGAAGACAGGAAAATCATTGGATTTCACATCTTTAAAGTCTGTCTTAATTTCCGGGTTATACATTTTTTGCAGCACTAACACACGCGGATAGTTGTAATAACCGTCACTTTTCGCGTCATCTTTGGTATAGGCTTTTTTGAAATTAAACCCGCCGTCTTTTTTCGGATCATATAAGCCGTTTTTCTCAGCAAAGGAAATCAGTGTCGGAGATGACAGGTAGTTCTCTTTGTCATTGATATCAAATTTTTCCAGGCGCCCCTGGTTTGCGGTGACATAATAAGTATTAGCCGGAATTTTTGCAGCCATCCACTGGTGGCCGCTGCCGGTTTCCAGATACCAGATCCCGTCTTTATCAATAAAGGCAACGCCGAAACCCTCACCGGCCCCTTTTTCCTCGATAATTTTCCCTAGCCGCATAACACCTTCTTTCGCGGAAGAGACATACGGTAATACCACATCCGGAATCGCATCTTCAATAATCCCGGTATCTTCGACATACGGGTCAATTTTTAATGAGGCGTCATTGGCGAAAATCGTTTCAGTGGCACTGATCCCGGCACCCGCGTCATTAAAGCCGTTGGAACTGAAACGGAACTGACCTTTATCATTCCATTCCGGGATAGTGGTATAACGCATTGCCTTTTCCGGCAGGGTATAGGTGAATTTATTTAAGTTGGTTTTAAACTCAGTGTCTTTATTTACTTTTTCCTGATTCACCTGCAAAACTTTCGGGTTTGCCGGGTTCATATCTTCATTGCGGGCAATATATTGCGCACCATCTGAAGACGCACTTTCACCGACAAAAATAGTGGTACATGCCGTTGCATCAGAAATCACCAGTGCAGCACCCACAGCAAGAGATAAAACACTACGTTTCATAGAGAACACCTTCCATTGAGTTATAAATTGCATTTACGCTATCCATTACCAACTAATTTTTCTTTTACGCAGATCGCATAATACAAAGTCAATCACTGGATTATTCTCAAAACATGGTGTATTTCACTAAATTAATTATTTTTTACGGATAAGTGTTTTGATTAAAATTACGGATTATTTTTTCAGCGGGGAATTGATCAGAACAGGAAATACGGGGAATCGTTATTTTATTTTTTTTACTGATCACAATTAAGCGGTGTGTGTGGGTAGCTATATAAACAATTTTTAAACCACGCCGGATTGTCACATTAAAAAACGGCTCCGCAGGGAGCCATTTTATCTTACTGAATAAACTAATAATTACTTCACTTTACTGTTCACACTGCTGTGATCATTGGTGACAGAAATACCCACCGGGGATTTTCCGTTTACGATCCCGTCCTTAACCGCACTGATAGCCTGTCCGGCATTGAGCGGGAGTTCACCGTGAATACGGGTGCCGGTTTCTTTGACCGCCACAGAACGCATTTCCGTGTTCCCGCCATCCGGCAGACCGTCCAGCACCGCGCCGGTCAGAATAGTGCTGCCGCCGGTACGCAGTTTGCCCTGTTCACGGGCGGTCAGACCGGATTGCTGTCCCACCTGTTCTGAGGAACGGGTTTCAAAGGACGCTTTAGCATTGCCGTTCATCCCGGCCGGGGATGTCAGACCGGATTTCACTTTATCCGCCACCGTACCGGCACCGGTTCCGGCATTTTCCCGCACGGAATCTGCTGCTTTATCCAGACCGTTTTCCAGACCGGCTTTGATATCATCCGCAAACTTCGGTGTACCGGCATTCGCCAGTTTCGAGGTGGTACTGCTGCCCTCGTCATTGGTATGTGCCGCCGACAGATCCGCATCCGCTTTCAGAACGGATTCGGTGTTAGTCCGGCTTTCAACAATCAGATCACCACCGACGCGTCCGCTGATGGTATCTGCGGTCAGTTTTCCGCCCTGAATCCGCGTGTCATTGCGGCTGTTCAGCGTGAGATTTCCGCTGTCAGTAAGGGCATTTTTCTGTGTTACCGTCTGCTGATTATCAATCCCGCCTTTCAGACCGGCGCTGATATTATGCCGTGAGCCGGTTTCCGGATTTTCCGTGCTGCGCGAAGTACTGATATTCAGGTTTCCGCCCGCATTCCAGTTAGCTTTATCCGTGGTTTTCTGTACGGATTCGATCACAATCCCTCCGTCACGGGCTGTCAGTGCGATATTTTTTGCATCGGTCTGTGTGCCTTTCAGATGCAGTGCATCATCCCGCATGCCATCTGCTGAGACAGCAACCGTACCACCGCTGCGCAGACTGCCGCCGCGCTGGTCAGTGACATTTTCAGACTGTTTGCTGATACTGAAATCCGCGCCGCCGCCCAGTTTACTGCCGGTTTCCGTTTTACCGCCGCTGACCTGCACACCACCGTGCCACTGATGGCCGGAAAGAGTATTTGTGCTCTCCGCGCTGTTAAGCAGGGTGTTGTGCCCGCTTTTCACCGTGATATCCCCGTCACTGCTGATATCGGTGCCCTTGGCGGTCAGATCGTTTCCGGCCTGTAATACCACCCCGGTTTTGCCCTCAATCACGCCGGTTTTCGCCGTTGTGCCGGCTTCGTTATACACTTCACGTCCGCCGCTGAGGCCACCGCCCGCATTTTTCAGGTTAATCGATTCTACGTTTACTTTCGCCCCGGCGTCATAGCCGCTGACGGTTTTGCTGTGTGTATCCGCCGCCTGATCCAGCGTCAGATTGTCACCGGCACGGACAGAAATATTTCCTTCCTCACTGCGCAGCGTATCGCCCTGTAATGAGATATCACGCCCCGCCTGCACCACGATATCGCCTTTCGCTGACAGCGATCCGGTCACCGCTTTACTGCTGCTTTCCGTTGCCAGACGATGACCACCGCTGCCTTCCGCGTTGATCGCAACATCCTGCCCGGTGGATGTTGCCACACGCAGGCTTCCTTTGCCCTCTGTTACAGACTCAGATTGATGATGCGTATCTGCCGCAGCCGCAGACTGATAATCCCCGGTATTGATCGCAATACCGCCGTTTTCCGCCCGGTACTGTGTCCCTTCATCGCGGACACGATCGGTGACGTTCACGGCAACAGATCCTGCATTAACAGAAGTGGTTTTCGCCTGTGTGTTTTCGGTGATGCTCTGCCGGTTTTCCCCTTTACCGCCCAGATCAACGCCGATGTCCGGCAGTCCGGTGGCGGCGGTGCTGTCAGCCACACCGGCAATATTGCCTTCCGCGATATTTTCACCGGCTTTCGCCAGCGGACGCGAGACTTTGCTGTAATCCAGCGAGACCCCGAGGCTGCCTTCACCGCCTTTGGTGGTTTCCGTGGTGTGATCACTGTTGTGAGCAGCCCGGTGTTCCGAGGTCTGCGCCGTTTCCGTATAAGCGCCGCCAACGGTGTGTGATGCGCCCTCCTGGGAGAGGGTCTTTCCGGCGGTCAGCGTGAGATCGTTCCCGGCGGTGACAGAGACACTGCCGCCTTTAAGCTCACTGCCCTGCTGCGTGACAGAATCCTGCTTTTGTGTGTCGCGGGTATGATTGATGTCCAGGCCGGCGCGGTACTGTTTATCCTCATCCTCTTTGGCATATCCGCTGATTTTGAGTGTTGTTTCTGTTTTGTCAGACTGTTTTTGCGCCTGTGCCGCACGGACATTGATATCACCCAGGGTATCAATTTTCAGTGTGCCCACACTTTCAATCAGGCTTCCGGCGATGGTGATATCATTTTTCCCTGCCAGCCGCAGATCGGCCTCTGATCTCAGCTCGCTGCGCTCCACCCGGATATCTTCACTGTTTTCACGGAGGGTACTGCGGGTGATGTTAAACGCACCGCCATCACGGTTATCAATGTATTTTGCCGTCCGGCTGATACCGTTTTCGATGACCAGCGCGCCCTGCCCGGTCTGCACTAGGCTGTCCTGCGTGCCTTTCACCTTGCTGCCGGTGACGGTGACGCCGTTACCGCCGGAAAGCCAGAGCTTACCGCCTGCGGTAAAATCAGAGCCGAGTGCCGTTTCTTCCGTGGTGGCACTGTTTTCACGGGAGCCGCCGCCGATACCGCCCCAGGAGGTGACATTCTCTGTATTCCCCTGATGCTGTGTCGCCGTTTGCGTACCGATGGTGAGATTATTGCCGGTGTTGATGATCATATCCTGTCCGGCGCGTACCTGTGCCGCCTGAGCCCAGATGTCATGACCGGTATTCAGTCCCAGATTACCGCCTGCGGTCAGTTCTGTTTTCACCAGTAGCTCTTTTGACGTGATATCGTCGTGTGTACCACTGAGCAGTTTTGCCGTCTCATTGCGTTTATTGCCGGACACCGTCTGTGTGCGGGAGTTGGTCACGCCCTCAAGCAGAATATCGCCTTTGGCATCAGCACTGAGATGCGTTCCCGCCGCCAGTTTTGCCCCTTTCAGGGTGATATCACCGGTTGCGGCCGCCAGACGGATATCTCCGTCAGCACGGAGGTTGCTGGTTTCCTGCCGGATGCTTTCATCTTTGCGGGTTTCATTATTTTCCCACGACATTTTCCACTGGTTAGTGGTGCGGGTGTCTGACTGCGCAACCTGATCGCTGTCGAGCGTGATGGTTCCGGCCTGAACGGAGATATCCAATCCGGTCAGATCTGTACCGGTCAGCCGGGCTTCCTGCTGAGCCACCAGCGTGATGTTTTTGCCGTCCAGCGAGGTGCGGGTATAGCGCCCCTGCCGGGTTTCGCCGGTGACGGACTGCCCGCTGCGTTTGTCCTCTGTCCGGTGATGTTCATTACGCAGTTGTCCTTCGGTGCGTACAGTATCGCCGCTCAGGTGAATATCCCCGCCGGTAACCTGTGCGCCGGTCAGTGTCAGCGCGCCCTGTGACTGCGCATCGAAACCATTCACAGCATCAATGTTACCGGCAAGTTTTACGCCGCTGCCCTGCGCGGTATTCACCAGGCGGATTTTCCCTGCGCGCATACCGCCCAGATAATAGCTGTCCAGCGGAACCGCGTTTTTACCGGCGGAAATGGTCAGCAGATCAGCGGAAACGGTATTGTTCCCAGTGATCACATTCAGTGCCGCCGCACGGATCTCACCGTCTGCATTAATCGCGGGAGCGACCAGATCCAGCACCTTACCGGTGGTGATCCCGTTATTACCGATCGTCAGTGAGTTTGTGTTATCCAGGGTGCTGTACGCACTGATCATACCGTTCTTAATCAGAGGGTTACCCACGATCAGCCCGGCATTATTGGTGTTGATAAAACCACAGCCCTGACAGCTGATCCCGTTCGGGTTGGCAAGGATCAGATCCGCCGCCATCCCGAATACTTCCTGCTATCCCAGCAGCAGCGACGGGTTACGGCTGACCACCTCGTTAAGGATCACCCCGGCTGCCTGCCCGTTCAGATTTTTATTTGCCTCGAGCATACCGGCCAGTTGTGACTGCCCGGCAGTCAGGGCGTTATTAAAGACCGCGCCCTGATTATCCACATTAAAATCAAGATACTGGTTATGAGACAGCCCGTTACTGTTCGGCGCTGTAATATTGACAATATCCGTTCCGTTTACCTGCGAAACCCCGGGGCCGCCCGGGCCGCCGTCCGCCACAATCCCTGCGGCTGCGCTGTTCAGCGTGACAAAGGCCAGCGCCATCCACGCGGCCACCTTACCTGAAGAAGAGAGTTTAAAGCGTTCTTTTTTCATTGTATTTCCTTACCATCCAACGACTGACGGAGCAGATCAGAACTGATATCCCAGGCGCAGGGAAAACAGGGTATCCTGCGAAGGCAGAGCCGCCGCTGAGGTCCGGGCGCGGCTGATTTGCGCATCCAGCTGAGCACCGCCGTAGCTGACATTAACCCCTGCGGCGATACCCGCGGCAGACTGCCATCCCGCCTGCCCGGTCTGAGCCATAACCCGTCCGTAGTCCGCACCGGCGCGGGGCGTTACCGTGATCCCCTGCCGGACAAAACGGCGGGAAAGGGTGTTTTGCCAGTACCATCCCTTATCCGCCGATAACGAGCCGTCGTGAAACCCTCTGATCGTGCTGTTATCCGACAGTGTCAGCCACTCCACCCCGGGGAGGTGATCCTGTGTGTACTGACCGGCCAGATGACTGCTGAACAGGTATGTGTCCTCCGACAGCAAAAACTGCTGAACATAACTGAGTGAAACTTTGCCTTTGGTGTATTGCGGATCGGCGCCCGGCAGCGTGTTCCGGGTATCTGCCCCGAGCAGTGTGGTGCCTTTTTCTGCCGATAGCGATGTGCTGATAACGCCGCCCGGTACCAGAATCAGCCCGGTGTAACCGGCTTCGGCGACACTCAGGGACGGGCTGCTGACGCCAATCAGTGTTTCATTTAGGTAGTTGCGGCTGCGTTTGTATGTCATTTGCGCCATCAGGGAATCAATCCGGGAGCGGTTACGGAAGATGACATAATCCGCCCGCAGCGCAGCCTGAGCGCTGTCCCCGCGCAGAATGACGTGCTGATAACGCAGTGCCTGATTGATCCGGTAACGGGAGATACTGCCGTAAGTGCTGATAGTCAGTGCGCCGTAAGGCACGGAATAGAACAGCATGCCGGAGCGGCTGTAACGTGCTGCCGGATTGTCGGTTGTGGCGGAACCGCTCAGGCTGACAAAATCGGACAATCCCGCCGGGCTGTCAGCGGTGACAGCGGCGCGGATAACATTGTGGCCGGTACTTTTCTGCCCGTAATTATCCCCGCTGAGAGAGAAACCGGCCGGGGTGCCGCGCTGATTAACCAGGCGGACCACTGATTCTCCGGGAGCGTTACCGGGCAGAATATCCATCGTGACATGATTGGATTTCAGGCGGTTTGCCTGATCCAGCCCCTGTTCCAGTTCGGTAATTTTCAGCGGTTTGCCGATCAGAGAGGGAAACAGAAGTGACGTATTAACGCCGCGATCCGCGCCGTCAAACTGCTCTATCGTCCCTTCTGTCACCCCGATCCCCAGCTCGTGATAACCGTTGACCGGCAGAAAGCGGACCCGCGCGGTGATATAGCCTTTTTCCAGATAGCGTTCCATCAGTTCCGCCACCAGCATATTAATATCGCGGCTGCGGATACAGTCGGCGGGCAGTGGCGAGAGTGAGCGGAGATCGTCCTGAGACAACAATGTGATACCGGCGAGATACACGCCGCTGACCGGCAGGCACTGTTCATTCTCTGCCGCACGCAGTAACGGCTCAGCAGGAGTGATAGTCGTCTGCGGCTTGCTCAGCTGTCGGTAAGTTTGCTGCTCCAGCAGGTCGCTGATCTGTTGTGTGGCATCCTGCATCGCCCGGCGCGAGGCATCAGCGCCCGGATTTTCCGCAGCGGAAGGGAAAGGTGCGGCATATAATGGCGGGCAAAAAAACAGCCACGATAATAATATGCAGCGTAATAATGTCAGCAGTTTGGTCAATTCGTCTTACTTATCCTTTGCGTCAGTTACCGCCGCAGCGGACAGAAAATGCCGGTTTTCTCCGGTATGGCACCGGATGAAAAAAAGCCGTGCTTTTATCTGTTATCGGCGGAAATAAGAAAAACTTAACTGACAGGATATAAAACGGCGTCCGCCCGGCGGGCAGACGCACAAAACAGGCGGATTATTTATGGCAGGCAGGTTTGCTGTGACGGCAGCCGGAGAGGTGTTCGATGATCGGACACTCCGCGCTGTCATCCCCGGGACAGGATTCCGCCAGGGCAAGCAGGCGGTCACGGATGGCAGTAAGCTCCGTAATGGTTTTCTCAATCTGCTTCACTTTACCCAGTGTCGCGGATTTCACATCCGCCGCGTGACGGTTCGGATTACGGAACAGCGATAACAGCTCGCGGCACTCATCCAGCGTGAAACCGACCTCTTTTGCCTGGCGCAGCAATGTCAGTTCATCCACATGCTGTTCACTGAAATACCGGTATCCGTTCTCACCCCGATCCGGTGGTGTGATCAAAGACTTATCTTCGTAAAAACGGATCGCTTTTGGCGTTAAACCCGTTTTTTGTGCAATATCGCTGATATTCATAACTTCTCCTTGACCTTACCCTTGAGGGAAGGTTTAACATCATCTTAAATCAAAATTCCCGTTCCCCCGAACAGAATTTTATCTCTTGCGCCGTGTGCTGATATACGGCGTGATGATGCGAAACATGTAAGGAAAAAAAGTATGGCAAATACCACTATTCTTGCGTTACAGGGGCTGTCCTGCGGACATTGCACCAGCAGTGTGAAAAAAGCACTCGACGCCCGTCCGGATGTTGATTCTGCGGTTGTCACCCTTGATTTTGCCAGAGTGACCGGCGATGCGGATGCGCAATCTCTCATCAGTACCATCGAAGAAGCGGGTTACGAAGCACAGATTGCAGACAAACCCGGTACAATTTTACAGCTTTCCGGGCTGAATTGTATGAAATGTGCAGCGAAAACGCAAAGTGCATTAGAAGCGGTTGAGGGTGTTGCGGCTGCGGTGGTTGATACCAAAGAAGCGAAAGTGTACGGCAGCGCCGATGCACAGACCTTAATCAGCGCGGTGGAAGCGGCCGGTTTTCAGGCGGCGGTGGCGGGAGAAAACGCTTCCCCAAAATCTGAACCGCTGACGTTGCCTCAGACTGAGTCAGCGGCAGCGGAGCACTGCGATATTCCGGCCACACCGGATAATACCCCTGCCATGCCTGTGATTGAAGAGGATGACGACAGTCTCTCTTTCCTGCTCGACGGCATGACCTGTGCAAGCTGCGTCAGCAAAGTACACAAAGCGCTGCTCAGTGTGGACGGTGTGGAGAATGCCCGCGTTAACCTCGCGGAGCGCAGTGCGCTGGTCACCGGTCACGCCTCTGCGGATGCGCTGATCGCGGCCGTGGAGAAAGCCGGTTACGGTGCGGAGCTGATTCAGGATGATGCCAAACGCCGTGAACGCCAGCAGGAAGTTGCTGTCGCCAATATGAAACGGTTCCGCTGGCAGGCCGCACTGGCACTGGCTGTCGGTATTCCGGTGATGATCTGGGGAATGATCGGCGACAATATGATGCTGACCCCGGCGAATAACAATATCTGGCTGACTATCGGGATCGTCACCCTGGCCGTGATGATTCTGGCGGGCGGGCATTTCTACCGCAGCGCCTGGCAATCTCTGAAAAACGGCAGTGCAACGATGGATACCCTGGTGGCCCTCGGCACCGGTGCCGCGTGGCTCTATTCCATCACGGTTAACCTCTGGCCGGATGTGTTCCCGCCGCAGGCACGTCATCTCTATTATGAGGCCAGTGCCATGATCATCGGTCTGATAAACCTGGGTCATATGCTGGAGCAGCGCGCCCGTCAGCGTTCATCAAAAGCGCTGGAGCGCCTGCTGGATCTGACACCGCCGACCGCACGGGTCGTCACACCGGACGGTGAAAAAGATGTACCGCTGGCAGATGTGCAGCCGGGGATGATCCTGCGCCTGACCACCGGTGACCGCGTGCCGGTCGATGGTGAGATCACGCAGGGTGAAGTGTGGATGGATGAGGCGATGCTGACCGGGGAACCTATCCCGCAGCAAAAAACCACCGGCGATACCGTTTCTGCCGGAACCACCGTGCAGGACGGAACCGTGCTGTTTCGTGCCGCTGCCGTCGGCAGCAAAACCACGCTGGCACGCATCATTAAACTGGTGCGCCAGGCACAGAGCAGCAAACCGGAAATCGGTCAGCTGGCAGATAAAATCTCAGCGGTTTTTGTGCCGGTCGTGGTGGTAATTGCCCTGATTGCCGGTGCCGTCTGGTACTTCTTCGGCCCGGCGCCGCAGATAACCTATGCGCTGGTGATTATCACCACCGTACTGATTATCGCCTGTCCGTGTGCACTGGGGCTGGCAACGCCGATGTCGATTATTTCCGGTGTCGGACGCGCCGCTGAGTTTGGTGTACTGGTACGGGATGCGGATGCGTTACAGCAGACAAGCACCCTGGACACCATTGTTTTCGATAAAACGGGGACACTGACAGAAGGTATGCCGCAGGTGACGGAGATCCACACCTTCAACGGATTTAGTGATGATGATGTTCTGTGTCTCGCGGCGGCGCTGGAAAGCGGCTCTAATCACCCGCTGGCCCGCGCCATTACTGAACGCGCGAAAGACCTGACACTGCCGCCTGTCACGCAGTTCCGTACCCTGGCCGGTATGGGGATCAGCGGGGAGTCTGAAAGCCGGACACTGCTGCTGGGTAACCATGCGCTGATGCAGGCACAAAATATCAGCACTGCCGGTGAAGCGGATGCATTGGTGCAGTCACAGGCCGGTAAAGGCGTGACCCCTGTGATGCTGGCAGTGGACGGCAATATCGCGGCGATACTTTCCATCCGCGATCCGCTGCGTGAAGACAGCGTCAGCGCGCTGGCGCGCCTGCACAAACAGGGATACCGCCTGGTGATGCTGACCGGGGATAATGAAGTGACCGCCCGGGCTATCGCCAGCGAAGCCGGGATTGATGAAGTAATCGCCGGTGTGCTGCCGGACGGTAAAGCCGCTGCCATTGAAAAATTACAGCAGGCCGGACGCCGTGTCGCGATGGTCGGCGATGGCATCAACGATGCCCCGGCGCTGGCACGGGCTGATGTGGGGATCGCCATGGGCGGCGGCAGTGATATCGCCATCGAAACCGCGGCTATCACCCTGATGCGTCACAGCCTGCATGGTGTGGCTGATGCCGTGGCTATCTCGAAAGGAACACTGCGCAACATGAAGCAGAACCTGCTGGGTGCTTTTATTTATAACACTCTCGGGATACCGATTGCGGCCGGGGTGCTGTTCCCGTTCACAGGCACACTGCTCAATCCGGTGGTGGCAGGAGCGGCAATGGCGCTGTCATCCATTACTGTTGTCAGTAACGCCAACCGGCTGTTACGCTTTAAACCGAAAGATTAATCATCAGTCATCATTTTAAGGGAGCGAATGATTCGCTCCCTTATTTTTTTCTTACTGATTAACCGGATATTACTTATCAGGGTTGAAAAAAACACGCGCTTGCAGTCAACTAGGGTATCGTTTCACGACAGGAGTCGTCATGAAAACATTGTTCCGCCGGCTGAAAGATTACCTTATCCCGCCTGATCCGCAGGGTGGCTGCACCTGGCCCTCCATCGACCTCACACTGCCCGGGGATATCTCGCTGCATCTGGTCGGCAGTATTCATATGGGTTCGGAAGCGATGTATCCGCTGCCCGGCCCGCTGCTGGAAAGAATCAACCGTGCCGACGGCCTGATTGTGGAAGCCGATATCACCCGTCCGGCACCGCCGTTTCCCAGACAGGACCCGGAATCTCCCCGTCTGCCGGTAAATGAGCGCTTACCGGAGCACCTGAGAAACGACTACCGCCGGTACTGTGAGGAGCAGCGCCAGCCGGTTCAGACCCTGGATACCCTGCCTGCCTGGCAGGTGGCGCTGATCCTTCAGTCAGCCCAGGCACAAAACCTCGGACTGCGGCCGCATTACGGAATTGACTATCAGATGCTCAATGCCGCTCACGGGCAGAATATCCCCGTTTTTGAACTGGAAGGCACTCAGGCACAGATGCAGATGCTGCTGGATTTCCCGGATGAAGGGCTGAGCCTGCTGGAGGATACGCTGGCATACTGGCATGACAATGCGCGGGCACTGCAAATTATGCTTGGCTGGTGGCTGGATTACCGGCCGGAAAAACCCGCGCAGCCGCTGCCCGCCACCTTCAGCGAACAGACTTATCAGCACCTGATGGTCAGCCGTAACGACGCCTGGAAAATCCGGCTGACACAACTGCCGCCCGGTAATTATGTGGTGGCGGTCGGTGCACTGCATCTCTACGGCGACCATAATCTGCCGTCTATTTTGTGTTAAACTGGCAGGCCTTGTGACACTGCCATCTGAATTATCAGCAAGGAAATACCTATGACACCGGCTGTAAAACTTCTGGAAAAAAACCGGATTTCATTCACCCTCCATCCGTATGAACATGATCCGAATGATCACAATTTCGGTGATGAAGCGGTCCGTAAACTCAATCTTGATGCCCGTCAGGTGTATAAAACCCTGCTGGTGGCGCTTAACGGTGATAATAAACATCTTGCCGTGGCAGTCACACCGGTCTCAGAACAGCTTGATTTAAAAGCGGTGGCCAAAGCCCTCGGCGTGAAAAAAGCGGAAATGGCCGATCCTGTGAATGCACAGAAAGTCACCGGTTATCTGGTGGGCGGGATCAGTCCGCTGGGGCAGAAAAAACGCCTGCCTACCCTGATTGATGAGGGCGCACAGGAATTTGCCACCATTTTCGTTTCCGGCGGCAAGCGCGGTCTGGATATCGAACTGGCGCCGCAGGATCTGGCGAAAGTGCTGGACGGGAAATTTGCGCCGGTGGCAAAACGGGATTGATATACCGAAAAAAGCACTTCCCGGGGGAAGTGCTTAAATACCTTTAATAATAACTTACCTATGCAGCTCGCTTTCTCATATATCCGGCTTTGCTGTTATTAAATCGTTTTCTTATCTGGCTATTTTGATCGACTATTTCAGTATTAATACTTTCATCCGGACTTCTCAGGGTATGATTTTTTCCGGCTGTGGCAGAGATGATCTGATACCCCTCAGGTGAATGACTTTCGTTTGCCGGGTGCCAGATACCTGTTTCGGTTATACCATTATCCCTGGTTACTGACAATTTACTGAATTCATCAGAAGGGATAACCATCTGGAGATTTTTTCCCATCGATTTCATTATTATGTCTGAAACAGCTTGCCTTTCATCCGGTTTCGCAAACTGAACTCCTGATAAATCATCTCTTAGCATGCTATTCCACTGAGAATTCACCAAAGGCTGTTTTTGATATGTTTTCAGTACAGCAGGGATAATATTATCAGGATAATCCGGACTGAATTTATACGCATTAAAATATGATCCGAAAAGACCAAGTAACGAATTTTGAACCTTTCGGAAGAACGGAATATTATGGTCTAATTCAGCCTTTCTTCTTCCGCCATCCGGATTTGCAGAACCTTCAGCAAGATAGCGGTCTTTGGCAATATAGAACCCCTGGCCAATCTGGCCGTGAGGAAGCATATCGATATCAAGACCTTTACCAAGTATGTTTTTTGCTGCCTGTTCATTTGTACCATGGTATCCGATAAATGTTCCGCCTTCCCCTGTTTGCAATGATGCAGTATGTAAATTTGGCTGACTGACACTTTTTGTCAGTTGATATCCCAGCCCCCGCTGATATTGAACAGCCGGTTCTGGCAACATATCCCGGAAACCGCCAGCTGATAAAGCTGCACGGACAGGCGCACGCCCGTCATTATCATAAAGCGTCACCGGATTATTCCTCACCATCCGGAACAGATTCAGTCCGTCAACAGTTCCCGCTGGGTCTGAACTCAGCCAGCGCCCTGCCCATGGCTGATAGTAGCGGTAGCCATAGTAATACAGTCCGGTCGCATCCCGCTCTTTGCCGGAATAACGATGGGTTTTGTAGTCAATGCCGCTGTCCGCACCGGCCACCAGCATGGCCGTGCCGCCGAACGGATAATATTCCTCCTGACTCAGCAGGTTACCATCGCCGTCCGTTTCCAGGCCGCTGCTGCCGATCAGATTGTCATAACTGAACCGCTGGTGATCTTTTTTACCATCCGGCCAGTGCAGCAGCCGCACCTGTGCCCGCCCGGCAACACCGGCGCAGATCACCTGATAATTTTCTTTTCCGCTGCGCAGTTCCAGCCCCGGCAGATAGATCACCTGTTGTGTCTGTGTGCTGTTACCGGTTTTTTGCACGGCGGTTTTCAGAATACGCTGACTGCCCGCATCATAACGGTAGCTTTCGCGGTCACCGGCGGTACCGTTACGCACCACCGGCGTAACCTGTTGCAGCTCGCCGCGTGCTGTCCAGGACAGAGTTTGTCCCGGCTGGAGTTGTGTCTGCTGTCCGCCCGGGGTGAACAGGGCTTCCGCTTTCTCCGGCGTATCCGCCAGGGTTTTTAATACCGCCCGGTTACTGCGCTGACTGACAGTGATATCCGTAGTGTAGTTATTGCCGGTCGCCGGGGCTGAATGGCGGATTTGCGTCATATTCCCAGCACGATCATAGACATAGTTGCGGGTGTAATTGGTGTAAGTGGCTTTATCAAACGGGGAAATATCAGGGAGGGAACCGCTTTGCTGCCCGGCATTGGCCATCTCACGTCCGGTGGCGCTGACCAGCTGATACAGCGTGTCATAGGTGTATCGGTTTTCCGGCACCACTTTCTGATTATGCCAGAGGCGCGTCTCCTCGGCGTCATTAGTCACACACAGCACATTGCCGACCGGATCATATTCATAGCGCAGATCCTGAAATATTTTTTTCCGTGCCGGATGTTCGGTTTTCACGGCGATCAAACGCTGTGTCTGCGGTTCGTAAGTGTAAGTGGTCACTACGCCGTTGCCGTGCTCCTCGCGCAGTTTCTGTCCGGCAGCGGAATACGTCACAGATTTGATGATGATTTTTTCCGCGCCACCTTTCACCGTCACCCGGCTGGTGCTCAGCAATCCGGCAATATCATAAGTCACTTTTTGCTGATGACCCGCCGCATCGGTGGTATTCAGCACCGCACCGGTGGCATCTGCCGTGGTTTGTGTGATGTATTTTTCAGCAGACAATAATGCCTGAAGATTGCTTTCCGGCCAGTTAACCACGATATCTGGGTTATCTGCGTCTTTCAGCAACTGACGGGTCACCGACAGCGGGACACCGGTCAGCGCAATGCTGTCCGTCTGCATCAGACCGGCCGGATCATAATGGTGTGTACAAACCCCCGCCAGGTTTTTCGCTTTCTCCGCCTCACTGTTGCCCGCATACACAAAACGTTCACTCACCACGGTGCTCTGTCCGGCTGTCTGCTCTGCAATACTCAGCGGGCGTCCTGAGCCGGAACGCTCATACTGAAAGGTATGTGTCACGGCCCGGCTGCGGTCATCCTGCCCGTTATCCGTGCGGATCTGACTGATGCTGATCACCGGCCGCCCTGCCGCATCATTCAGTGCCAGTGATGTTCCCGCATCTGCACTTTCGGTGCGCAGCACCTGTCCGGACAGCGAGGTGATATAGCGGAAATTACGCTGTGCGGAGGCCTGCAAACGCGGGTCGGCGCTCTGCTGTAAAAAACCGCGCGCATCAAACTGATGGCGGGTAATCCGTTCATCGGTTTTATCCGGTGTATCCGGATGGCGGTGATACACGATATCGCGTACCGCCAGCCCCCGGTTATTTAACACCGTCACCGATGGTGTTTTTTTATGTAAGGTGTTTTCTGTTTTGTTCATCATAATGTCCTGTTTGAGAGGAGGGATATCCGCACGGTGCTGATATTAACCACCGCGGGTACATACTTATTTTAGAAAAAATAATCAAAACAGACAGGGCGAATCGTGGCAGGATGCCATTAATTATGAGTAAAAACTTAAAACATCAATATAAACAACAAATTAATCACATTAATAATATACACAAAATACTGATGGATAACACAACCCATAAGTTATGTGAATAAAAAACCGGGGCAGTTCCCGGTTTTTTATTACTCAGACAGCCAATTATTTGTTTTTATAAATAATTTCACCTTTCGGTTCATAATCTGCCGCTTTCAGCGGAGAATGGGCTTCGATATAGCCTTTCAGCACTTCTGCATCAACAAAACCGGTATTGACATAGCCCGGATGCGTATCAATTTTCGGATAACCATCCCCGCCGATCGCATTGAAATTCAGTGTCGCCATTCGGTAGGTTTTTTCCGGTTCCAGTGGTTTGCCGTCAATGGTCACATCACTCACCGAGCCGTCTTTATTCAGGGTCAACCCCACATTATAAAACTGGGCATAAGCCCCTGAATCAGTTTTCATATTTGCCACGGCGGTCAGATACGGCAGCACTTCGCTGCCTTTGAAATCGATATACACCAGCTCATTGGCAAACGGCTGTACTTTCAGAACATGTTTATAGGTGATATCGCCCGGCTCAATAGAATCACGCACACCGCCGCCGCTCATAATGGCAAAATCGGCATTCGCCCGCTCTTTTTGCGCGGACAACAGCAGATGCCCCATGCTGGTCTGTTCAAAACGGACTTTGCTGCGATCACCTTCCAGCTTGCTGTCAACAGAGCCAACTTTAATACTGAGCTGTTCATTGCCCTTTTCCTGATACGGTGTCAGCAGTTTCAGCATTTCCGGGCTTTCGGTAATTTCACTGGTGTAATACACCCGCTCTGATGCGCCATCCTCTTTGGTGACTTTTTTCTTCAGATTCACCGGGATAAGCTGATAGTGCTTCAGTGTGAACTCGCCGTTGCGGAACTGAAAATCCGCCCGTCCGACATATTTGCCCCATTCATGTGCCTGTACAATCCAGGTTCCGTTCTGGTTATCCGGTGCACACGGGGTGCCGGGTACGTAATCGGCAATTTTGTAATTTTTATTTTCCGGCTGCATACAGACCGGGTCCTGTGAGTGACCACCCACAATCATATCCAGATATCCGGCCGGCAGGCTGCGCGCCATTTCCACATCCCCGGGGGCGTTGGAGCCGTGGTTGCTGTCGTCGTAGTGTCCCATATGAGTGGCGGCGATGATGATGTCCGGCTTTTCGGTTTCACGCAGTGATTCAACCACTTTTTTTGCTTCTTCTGCCGGGACGCGGAACTCCGTGTCCGGGAAATTACCCGGATTACCGATTTTCGCCGTATCATCCGTAGTCAGCCCAATCACCGCGATTTTCACGCCCTGCCTGTCAAACACAGCATACGGTTTAAACAGTCGTTCACCGGTGCTTTTTTTATAGATATTGGCGGACAGGAACGGGAATGTGGCCCATTTTTCCTGAGTACACAGCGTTTCAAGCGGATTATCAAACTCGTGATTTCCCAGTGCCATCGCGTCATAACCGACCAGGTTCATCCCTTTGAAATCCGGTTCGGCATTCTGTAAATCAGATTCCGGCACGCCGGTATTAATATCGCCGCCGGAGAGCAGCAACAGTGATCCGCCTTTCTCTTCCACCTCTTTACGAATACCGTCCACCAGGGTTTTCTGGGCGGATAAGCCGTATTCACCGTGATCGTTCTGCCAGAAATGGCCGTGGTGATCATTGGTGTGCAGGATGGTGATGTCGTAGGTTTTATCTTTTTCCCAGGCATTCGCCAGCGCCGGAAAAAGCATTGCAGATACCGCCAGCGCACAGGCTGTGGTTTTCAGTGTAAATGTCATGGTCATTCCCTGTGTGTCTGAATGATGATACCGGCACAGAAACATCTCTCTCCGGCGTTCTGCTGAAAGTATGATGAAAATTCACAAATTTTTACACCAGATATGATAAACACAGCAAAAAAGTGAGACATAACTCAATGTTTTGTTATTTCACCGGACCGCACAAATACGATAACAGATCCTTAAAAAATCGTTAAATATCAATATACAACCTAATTAAATCGTATCTTGCTTTTCCGTATTCAGGTGCTGTTATTTTATCCCCGGGGGAGATTACTGTACTGCTACCGGTATAAACGCCCTGATTAAACCTGTATTTTTCATGTTATTTTTACAGATATAGCAAAATTGACATCAAAAAAAGATTAAAGACACTCAATACTTTGTTAATAAACGATAAAAATAAATATCAAAGCAAACCAATAACAGTACATACGGGGATCACAAAGCGCAGAATAAGCTAAAAATAGCCAAAGCTGAATGGTATCTGCTGTTAAGTGCTGATTTTTACATAATTAGTTATATTTTTGACGCGATTTATGTCACGAAAACATGTATTATATTTATAGCTAACCAACATCCGTTCACACCACGAATCAAAAGGAGAATGAAAAAAGTGCACTCAACGCCTCTTATCACAACTATTGTTGGCGGTCTCGTTCTCGCTTATTTACTCGGTATGTTAGCGCAGCGGTTAAAGATTTCCCCGTTAGTGGGTTATCTGGCGGCGGGTGTGTTAGCAGGCCCTTTTACCCCGGGATTTGTTGCCGATGCCTCTCTGGCTCCGGAACTGGCAGAAATCGGGGTTATTCTGCTGATGTTCGGGGTCGGGCTTCATTTTTCACTGAAAGATCTGCTGGCGGTTAAAAATATCGCGATACCCGGTGCTATCTGTCAGATAGCCGTTGCTACTATTCTGGGTCTCGGTCTTGCCAGTCTGTTCGGCTGGGGATTATTTACCGGGATCGTATTTGGCCTGAGTTTATCCACCGCGAGTACCGTGGTGTTACTGCGCGCCCTGGAAGAACGGCAACTGATAGAGAGCCAGCGCGGTCAGATAGCTATCGGCTGGCTGATTGTGGAAGATCTCGCCATGGTGTTAACCCTGGTGCTGTTACCGGCTGCCGCCTCTATCATTAATAATCCGGAAGCCAGTGCCAGCACATCAGAACTGCTGATGAGCCTGGGCGTCACTATCGGTAAAGTGGTGGCATTCATCCTGATTATGATTTTTATCGGCCGCCGCGTGATCCCGTGGTTACTCGCCAAAACAGCAGCCACCGGTTCCCGTGAGCTGTTTACCCTGGCGGTACTGGTGCTGGCACTGGGTATTGCTTATGCCGCCGTTGCCCTGTTTGATGCCTCGTTTGCTCTCGGCGCATTCTTTGCCGGTATGGTGCTCAATGAGTCAGAACTCAGCCACCGTGCCGCACAGGATACCCTGCCGCTGCGTGATGCCTTCGCGGTACTGTTCTTTGTCTCTGTCGGCATGCTGTTTGACCCGATGGTGCTGATCAACCACCCGCTGGGCGTGCTTGGTGTGCTGGCAATCATTATTATCGGTAAATCTGCCGCCGCTCTGCTGCTGGTGAGGATGTTCGGCCATAACCGGCGGACAGCACTGACGGTCGCGGTCAGCCTCGCGCAAATCGGGGAATTTGCCTTTATTCTCGCGGGAATGGGCGTCACACTGGAAGTCCTCAACCGCCAGGCAAATGACCTGATCCTGGCCGGTGCAATTGTCTCTATCATGCTCAACCCGATACTGTTTACGTTGCTGGATCGCTATCTGGAAAAAACCGAAACCCCGGAAGAGCAGCAGGAAGAGGAAACGCTGGAAGAAATCACTCAGGTGCCGGTCAATATCTGCGGACATACCATAGTTGTCGGTTATGGCCGTGTCGGTGCGATGCTGGCGGATAAGCTGCATAATAAAGGTTATCCGGTTGTGGTGGTGGAAGATACCCGCGCCCGTTTTGAAGAGCTGGCTGAACGCGGCTACTTTTCCGTGATGGGGAATGCGGTGGCACAGGATGTGCTGGAACTTGCCCGCACCGATTGTGCCAGTGCGCTGCTGCTGACAATCCCTAATGGCTATGAGGCCGGTGAGATTGTCGCCAAAGCCCGCGCCATGAATGCGCATATGACGATTATTGTCCGCGCGCATTATGATGATGAGCGCACCTATATTATGGAGCGCGGTGCAAACCGGGTGGTAATTGGTGAGTTTGAAATCGCCCGTGCGATGAGCACACTGCTGGTGGAAAATCAGACTGACCATGAGTTCGGCTGCCCGGTCAATATCAATCCGGCGGCAGAAACTGCACCGGAGACTGAGACAGAAGGCCGCTCACTGCATGACATGCTGCGCAAACCGGAAACGAATACCACACCGGACGCAACTGAGAATCAGAACCCGCATCCGTCGGCATAATCTGTTTTAACCTGCTGAAATATAAGCCCGGTTTGTCCGGGCTTTTTTATGTGTATATAAAAAATCCTGCCGGAGCAGGATTTATATCAGAGGATAATAAACAGGTACTCAGTCACTGAACGCCATTATTTGTGCAGTTCTGCCGTCATAATCACATTACCAGTCGTACGGGCAATGAAATATAATATCAATATCAATATCAATATCAATATCAATATCAATATCAATATCAGAGAAAATGAATTCCAATATGTTATATTACGAGAGTTATTATATTTTAATTGATAATTAAAATAATAATTATTAATTTTATTTCATTACCTGAAAATAGTCAGTATCCCATCAGGTAAAAATATAATAATATCTGTCATCGTCATGTGTTTTAAGAAATACATACCATAAAAAAATCGTTACCCCTTGCTCCTGAGGAGGTGCTATGCCTGATTCTGGTCAGTATTTTATTGCAGTTCTGCTGAGTCTTGTGAATATCATATGTTTCAGAAAAATGATACTAAAACAAAAAATAATAAATAGAGTTATTATATCTGTGATTGTATCAACGCTATTTGTCACATTATTTCCTCTTTTAAAGACAGGTGTATTAAAAGAGGTATATTTTAATTTTTCATTTTGCACAGATATTAATTATTCCATCTCGGTTATTACAGGGAGTGTTATTAATCTGATCTCACTATGGGTATCAGATTCTGTAAAAAGGATTAAATAATATGAAATTATTAGCTAAGCATATGATGGGGAATATTTCAGGAGCAGGTAATCATAATAATATTGATAATATTAAATTTATAAATGACCTTGTGTTAACAGCAGCAATAGGGGCTGCAATGACACCGGCTGCACCAGTCGTGGGGGCCGAGACTGCTGTGGTGGGCAGTTTAATTGATGCCGATGTGTAACACGGATTATCCTTATAGGTAATATAATAAGTTATCTGTTATTGCCCATAAAAAACGCCGGAAAATTCCGGCGATTATCTGTTAGTTATTGTTATCAGCGTTCCCAGTATGACTCTTCCAGGCTGTCTTCCCGGTCCGGTAATCCTTTGGTCAGGCGCGGTGAGTGCTGAATCAGTACCTGATAGCTGACACGGTTGGCATATTTACAAATCTGAGCCAGTGAGGAGTAGGTCAGATAACGGCGCTGGTGCTTACTGGAGTTCGGGATATTCATCCGGTGATAGCTGTTAGCCGTAATATCATGCAGTAAGGCGGATAATGCCCCGTCACCGGCACCGTTGGTGTTCATAATCTTATCCGGACCGCCCATATACGGTTCGATATGGGAATAGACCCGTGCGGCGTCCTGACAATCTTTCCGGCGCATCGCGCGACTGAATTCATAACGGTTAAATTCTGCCAGCGCCCCCGGTAATAACGGATGGGTGGTTTCGCGCATAAATTCTTTTTCTGAATAACCCGCCATATATAACCCGGCAGGGCCTGCGGTACACAATACCAGATCCACCCAGTCGAGGGCTTTATCGGAAGCCGGCAGCGGGTCGGCAAGCCCGGTCAGTGCCAGCGCTTCTTCTTCATTCATCGCCAGTACAGAGACATTTTCTGCCAGGAAGTCACGCCACCACTGCGGATCTTCTGCGATCACATGTTTGGTTCCCAGCGTCAGGATCACCGGGACATCATGTTTTTTGGCGTATTCAATGGCTTTCATGGTGGCATCCGGCATCGGTTCACCCGGTTTGCAGCGCACCAGATAGGCGGTCAGCACCAGTGCGGAAGCTTCCGGAATGCTTTCCGGACGCAGCTGGTTCATCAGCCTGGGGCTGATGGCAAATGTCCGCTCACCGTTTTCACTGATCAGGGTGAAGCAGCGGCCGATCGGGCCGTCAACGCCCTGTAAATAGTTGAGATCCATGCGGCTGGATGTATTGCACAGATAATAATAGGCATAACTGCCAATCCGGATATTATTACACATCGTACCCAGCAGCACAGAACGGTCATCCGCCAGTACGGAGTAGTTATGAAGGGTATTTCCGATAGTACCGCCGGCAAATTCGTGGGTGATCAGCGAACGCTCAATCAGCTCACGGTACAGCTCTTCAGCCACATCATCCTCAATAACCAGCGAATGCCCGCGGCTGAGCTGATAACGCCGGATAAAATCATCATCCACGTTAGCTTCAATATCCACCAGTATCTGATCAATACCGACGATATACGCACGGGTATTTTCATCATCTTTCATCAGCTGGACAGGCTGTAATAACGGGTCACGCGAGCTGACCGGGAAATAGTGTTTGGATTTGCGTCTGCCGGGGAATTTCATAAAGGTTCATGGCCGGATAAAAAGATGGCACATTTTATCATAAGCGGAGGGAGAGTGTGAGCGGACAGAACCCTTAATGTCCGCTCAACCGGAAATTATGCTGGTTTTTTCCTGTTAACAAACATATTCCATGAAAAAACAGCCAACACTGAGAGGATAAACCCTAAAAAGGCTGATGCGATGAGATACATTTTAGTACCGGGACCGTCTTTCACCACCGGCAGATCCGGGGATTCGGTCACGGTAAACGGAATAATATCCACTGAGAAAGGCGCGATACTTTTAATGGTCTTCAGTGTATAGGCTCTGTCCAGAAGATCCGCATCGACCGCCGGTAAATCTAATGCTTTCAGTGAATTTGTCATCTGCATAACCGCAGGGCGGCCCATGGCACTGTAAGCCGCAATCGGATCAGCTTCCGGATTCTGAGGCGGAACAGATGCCGCCGCCGGTGCAATGCGTTCTGCCGCTTCCAGGTAAGCCAGAGTTTGTTCACGCTGATGCTCTGCTTTGACCAGTGCCACACTATATTGGCTCTGACCGGCACTCAGTGCAGCAGCCAGGTTTTCCTGTAGCTGCATCTGCATGACGTTCTGGCTGTATTGCGCAGTGTAATCGAGGTAGTCCGATAACATTTTCTGCGCTGTCTGCGGATCAGCCGCAGTGAAGGTTACTTCAGCAGTGGCCGGTTTCAGTATATCGCCATCGGTTTTCTTAAAACCGAAAGTACCGGAAGCCACAGTATCACCCGGTAAGCTCAGGAATGACTTCTGTACTGACGGCGACTGCCAGACAGTACCGAAAACATTAAACGCATCAGGTAAATCAGATACCGCAGATACATTGAGTGCATTCATCTGCAAACGAATTTTATTCAGCTCAGGCATGTCCCGGAGCTCTGTTGCCGTCACTTCCGCTGTACTGGTCCACTTTTGCGGTAATATTTTGGAAACACCGAAGCCGACGGCAGCGAACAATACGGTCACAATGACGATAAAAACTTTATAGCGGTATAACAGTTTCAGCAGATCAATAATATCGATCTCGTCATTATTAAGGTTCACTGAACCCTTTTCATTCACCATGTCCGTAGCACCTGTCCTGTCTGCAATGAAATACTGAATTTCACTTAAAATGAACAATAATATCTGTCAATTTTAGGCTAATTAATTGTTACATGATTAATGTTAACATTAATTCCTCAAAATTCTACGCATCACAGTGGTATATTTCGGACTATTCCAGATTGGAATGCAAAAAAACTAGCCAATCAACTCCTGTAACAGTTTTATATGAATATCAGAATCATTAAGGGACTGAATGTAATGATATTTAGCCCCTCCGGCAGACAAAAAGAATGCTTTATTCTGTTCCTTAATTTCTTCTAATGTTTCCAGGCAGTCAGCAGAAAATCCCGGACACATCACCTGAACAGATTTCACACCTTTTTCGGGTAATGACTTCATTGTTTCATCAGTATAAGGCGTAAGCCACGGCTCACGGCCAAAGCGTGACTGATAAGTATGCATGATATGTTCAGCCGGAAAATTGAGCCTTTCCCGCAGTAATGCCGTTGTTGCCTCACATTCTGCCGGGTAAACATCGCCCTCTTTCGCGTAACGGACAGGAATCCCGTGATAGGACAAAATCAGCCGGTCCGGCTCCCCGTGCTCCGCAAAGGCAGCTTCTGCCGATTGTGCCAGCGCCTCAATATAAAGCGGGTGTGTCGCATAACTGCGGATAAAATAAAGTGACGGAAATGTCCGGCGGCGTTTGAAAATATCTGCCAGCCCGTCAAAAACCGCACCGGTGGTTGAGCAGGAATACTGGGGATACAGCGGCAGGACATCCAGATGTGTCACACCCTGTGCCAGAAGGGCATCAACCGCAGATTCCAGTGACGGTGAGCCATAGCTCATGCCAAGCTCCACCGGCGTTCCCGGCAGTTGTGCTGCCAGCGCAGCCTGCTGACGGCGGCTGTACACCAGCAGCGGTGAGCCCTCTTCCATCCAGACAGACTGATAGAGTTTCGCCACACGCGGTGAACGGAACGGCAGCACAATACCACGCAGAATACACTGCCAGAGCAGCGGAGAGACATCCACCACACGCGGGTCACTCAGGAATTGCTTCAGATAGCGTTTTACCGCCGGAGTTTCCGGCGCATCCGGGGTGCCTAAGTTAACCAGTAAAACGCCGCGTTTGTGTTGATTTATCATCAGAAAATCCTGTCAGCAACTGAGAATGATTGTCAGGGTAATGTATTGTTCGTAATGATTCTTATTATTTTCTGCCATGTTCTTCATCCTTTTGTCCGCAGGTTCGCTGGCTGCTCAGGATAAAAAAAGCAGCCGTTTGGCTGCCTGACAGAAATAAGTGCCGGATTAACCCAGGATACGGGCTAATTCCTGACTGACTTCGCTTACCGGACGGGTGCCGTCAATACGGTTGTATTTCACGTCACTCATCTGAGCTTCTTTCTGATAGTACTGGATCAGCGGAGCAGTAAGCTGATGGTATTCCACCAGACGCTTGCGGACGGTCTCTTCCTGGTCATCTTTGCGGATGGTCAGTTCTTCACCGGTCACGTCGTCTTTATTTTCTGTCTTCGGCGGATTGTATTTTACATGATACACACGGCCTGATCCTGCGTGCACGCGGCGGCCGATAATACGGTCAACGATAATGTCATCCGGAACATCAAATTCCAGAACGAAATCAACGGTAATACCGGTTTCTTTCATCGCATCTGCCTGCGGAATGGTACGCGGGAACCCGTCCAGCAGGAAACCGTTACGGCAGTCATCCTGTTTGATACGCTCTTTAACCAGTGCGATAACTAATGCGTCAGTCACTAATTTGCCGTTGTCCATCAGTTCTTTTGCCTGGAGACCCAATTCACTGCCGGATTTTACTGCTGCGCGCAGCATGTCACCCGTCGAGATCTGAGGGATCCCGTATTTTTCCATGATAAACTGAGCCTGAGTCCCTTTACCGGCGCCCGGAGCGCCGAGCAGAATAATACGCATTGCGTAAACCCCTTGCTGGTTGCTTTTTTATAATTCGGATAAAAACAAGCTACCATACCATTTGTCAGGGTATGGACTCAAGAAAAGCGGGGAAACTCTCCCGTTCGTTTTTCCTGATTTCAATGAAAAAACCACATGATTATTATGAAATCATGTGGTTTTTAAGCGGGTTATGCGCGATTGCGCTCACCCTGCGCGGGAACGCCTGTTTTTAGCCTAATAACAGACTATTCATCCGGGAAACGAATTCGTTCGGATCTTCCAGGGTTCCGCGTTCAACAAACAGTGCCTGATCGAGCAGCAGATTGATCCAGTCAGCAAAGCGGCTTTCGTCCTGCTGCTCTGCAGCCAGTTTCACCAGCGGGTGCTCAGGGTTCAGTTCGAAGTTATATTTCACTTCCGGTGCCTGCTGGCCGGCTGCGGCGAACAGTTTCGCCATCTGCGTACTCATATCATCCGCATCGGTGGTTACAATCGCCGGCGTGGAGGTCAGACGGTGTGTCAGTTTCACCTCTTTCACACGGCCGCCGAGCCGTGTTTTCACACGCTCAATAAACGGCGCCAGCTCTTTGTCTGCTTCTTCCTTCGCTGCCGGATCTTCATCCGCCAGTTTTTCCAGGGATTCATCCGCCTTGCTGACAGACTGGAAGGTTTTACCATCAAATTCATTGAGGTAATTCATCATCCACTCATCGATGCGATCGGAAAGCAGCAGCACCTCAATACCTTTCTTGCGGAACAGTTCCAGGTGCGGGCTGTTTTTCGCTGCCGCATAGCTGTCTGCGGTGATGTAGTAAATCTTATCCTGACCCTCCGCCATGCGGGAAACATAATCCGCCAGGGAAACGGTCTGCGCGGAGGTGTCCTCCTTCGTGCTGGCAAAACGCAGCAGTTTAGCAATCAGTTCCGCATTTGTGCTGTCCTCACCCGGACCTTCTTTCAGAACCAGGCCGAACTGCTGCCAGAAGGTCTGATATTTTTCAGCATCATTATTTGCCAGTTTCTCCAGCATCTGAAGAACACGTTTGGTCAGTGCACTGCGCAGGCTGCGGGTGACAGCGCTGTCCTGTAAAATTTCACGGGAGACGTTCAGCGGCAGATCATTCGAGTCTATCAGGCCGCGCACAAAGCGCAGATAGTTCGGCATGAACTGTTCCGCATCATCCATAATAAAGACGCGCTGGACATACAGACTCAGGCCGCGGCGCTGGTCGCGGTGCCACAGGTCAAACGGTGCCACGGACGGGATATAGAGCAGGCTGGTGTACTCCTGCTTCCCTTCCACGCGGTTATGCGCCCATGTCAGCGGATCAGCGAAATCATGGGAGAGATGCTTGTAAAACTCATTATATTCTTCATCACTGATGTCGTTCTTATTGCGCGTCCACAGTGCCTGAGCTTTGTTGATTTTTTCCCATATAACAGTGCCATCTTCTTCATTTTTGCTTTCGATTTCCACCGGCAGCGCAATATGGTCGGAATATTTGCCGATAACCGAGCGCAGACGCCAGTCATCGAGGAACTCATCTTCCCCCTCACGGAAATGCAGGGTGATGTCGGTACCGCGTGAATCCTTATGGGTTTTGGCGATAGAGTAATCCCCTTCCCCTTCGGACTCCCAGAACACCGCCTGGTCAGACGGTACACCCGCCGCACGGGTGATAACAGTGACTTTGTCCGCCACGATAAAGGCGGAATAGAAGCCTACCCCGAACTGACCGATCAGCTGGCTGTCTTTTGCCGCGTCAGAGCCGAGCGATTCCAGGAACGCTTTGGTGCCGGATTTGGCAATCGTACCCAGGTTGTCGATAACTTCATCGCGGGTCATCCCGATACCGTTATCACTGATGGTCAGCGTACGCTTTTCTTTATCAGCGGACAGACGGACATGCAGATCACCGTCATTTTCATACAGTGAACTGTCGGATAAGGCACGGAAACGCAGCTTATCGGCCGCATCAGAGGCGTTGGAGATAAGCTCGCGCAGGAAAATTTCTTTGTTGGAATAAAGTGAGTGGATCATTAATTGCAGAAGCTGTTTTACTTCTGACTGAAAACCACGGGTTTCTTGTTCTTGCAGACTCATGAATAACCTCAGACTGACTTATCAACGAAAAAAAACAGGATAAAAATCAGGTGGGGCCGGTCTTTGGATTTTCAAGGCAAACGGGGAATTTTTTGTGACAATTCTGAGGAAAAGTGACAGACGGCACAGGCCGTCTGTCCGGATAACAGGCAGAAACTACCGTCAGTAATTGCTGTTGTAACGGATTTTCTGACGTCCGGCGATGGAGTGGGACAAGGTTGTGCCATCCACCATTTCCAGCTCGCCGCCGACCGGTACACCGTGAGCGATACGGCTGGCCGAAATATCATACTGCGCGCACATTTCCGCAATATAATTGGCTGTTGCTTCCCCTTCCACTGTCGGGTTGGTGGCCAGAATTACCTCATGGAGAGTTTCCTGAGCCAGCCGCTCCTCAAGTTTGTCCAGTCCGATATCTGCCGGACCGATGCCGTCCAGCGGCGACAGGTGTCCCATCAGCACAAAGTAACGGCCGGAGAACTGCCCTGTCTGCTCGATAGCGTGGATATCAGCAGGGCTTTCCACCACACAGATAAGGCCGGTCTGCTGACGGCGCGGGTTGGCGCAGATAGTACACTGCTCCTGCTCGGTAAAGGTCCGGCAGTCGCGGCAGTGGCCGATTTCCGACATCGCACGGGTCAGTGCCTGCGCCAGACGCATTCCGCCACTGCGGTCGCGCTGTAACAGCTGAAACGCCATACGCTGTGCCGATTTCGGCCCGACGCCCGGCAAACAGCGCAGGGCGTCCATCAGTGCTTCAAGAAGCGGACTGGTTTGCATCAGAACGGCATCTTAAAGCCCGGCGGCAGCTGCATTCCGCTGGACACTGACGCCATTTTTTCTTTCTGGGTTTCGTCGATACGACGCGCAGCATCATTAAATGCGGCAGCAATCAGATCTTCGAGCATCTCTTTGTCATCTTCTATCAGGCTTGGATCGATTTCCACGCGGCGGCAGTTATGTGCGCCGTTGATAGTGACTTTAACCAAGCCCGCACCGGATTCACCGGTGACTTCCGTATTTGCAATCTCTTCCTGCATCTGCTGCATTTTATCCTGCATTTGCTGGGCTTGCTTCATGAGATTGCCCAAACCGCCTTTACCGAACATAGTTTTCTCTCTTTGACTAAATTGCGTATTCCAACGCAAGGTGGTTAAACAGGCCGGATACTCTCTTCATCCAGTTCCGCATCAAAAAAAGTCAGCAGGGTCTGAATGGTTTTATCCGTCACAATGGACTGACGCGCCTGCGCCAGCATCTCTTCATAGATAGCCTGCCGCCATTCCAGCGGCGTTTTTGTGCTGACATCATCATCTTCACAAATCGTGAGACTGATAACTTTACCATAAAGTTCACTCAGTGCATCACTCAGCATGCTGTGTGCTGATTTTGAATTCAGGTGTCGCTGGGAAGAGCGAAGATGCAGACAGATACTGTCTTCACCAACCTGCTCTTTCACCGCATTCAGTGCCAGCTGCTGCACCAGTTTCGGCAACTGCATTTTATCAATATCCGCAGCCCATGCATCCCGTTCACGGGCGGCAACAGCCAGTTTTTCAGCCACTTCCGGTGTTTTTTCGTGCTCAAGGGCTTTTTTGATATCTTTCGGCCGCGTAACCGGTATTTTTTCTTCCGGCTCATCCTGCTTCTGCGGACGCCACTGATACGGCTGCGGTTTACCAGATGCTTTCGGCTGTGGTGCAGACACCGCATGCCCCCGGCGGTTTTCAGTCACGGCAGCGAGTCGCTCCAGTGCTGAGTTCGCCGGTTTAACCTTATCAGTTAAGGTAACCGGCTCAGACTTTTTTGACGGCGGGATCTCCTGCCGGTTCAGTGCGTCACGGGCTTTCAGCAGCTGGGCTGTCGGGTTGTTTTCCGTTTCCTCCGGCATCACCGGCGGCGTGCTGCGTGCCGGGGCAGCGGGTGCCGCTGTCTGTGGTTGTGACGGCAGGGAAAACGGTGCCACAGACGGCGCGGTTATCACCTCATCAATTACATTGCGCGGATGGAATGCCAGTGCACGCAGCAGCGCCATTTCAGCGCCCATCCGTCTGTCAGGGGCATACGGCAGCTCTTTGCGGCCGACCAGCAGTGTCTGGTAATAGAGTTGCAAATCCGCCGGGGCAATGGCCCGGGCGAGGATGCGCAGACGTTCGTCTGTCACTCCGGTACTGTTATCCTGTACCGGCAGCAGTTGCAGCATGGCAATTTTATGCAATGCCGCCAGCATTTCTGTCAGCAGATTATCCCAGTCCGCGCCCCGTGATGCGGCATCATTCACGCCGTTCATCACCTGAACACCATCCCCTTTCACCAGGGCTTCGAGGATAGTCAGCGGCTGTTCGTCGTCGAGAGTGCCGAGCATCTGCGTCACCACATCTGCGGTCACTTTTCCGGCACCCAGGGCAATCGCCTGATCCGCCAGGCTCAGTGCATCACGCATACTGCCATCTGCGGCACGGGCCAGTAACAGCCGTGAGCGGGCATCATTTTCAATCTGTTCGGCAGTCAGAATGGTGTCAAGCTGCTGACTGATCTGATCCACATCCAGCGCTTTAAGATGGAACTGTAAGCAGCGGGATAAAATGGTCACCGGCAGTTTTTGCGGATCGGTGGTCGCCAGCAGGAATTTAACGTGCTCCGGCGGCTCTTCCAGGGTTTTCAGCAGCGCATTAAAGCTGTGACGGGAGAGCATGTGGACTTCATCGATCAGATAAACTTTGAAACGCCCGCGTGACGGGGCGTACTGGACGTTATCCAGCAGTTCACGGGTATCTTCCACCTTGGTGCGCGACGCGGCATCGATCTCGATCAGATCAACAAACCGCCCCTGCTCAATTTCCAGGCAGTTCTGGCATTTACCGCACGGCGTGGCGGTAATGCCCTGCTCACAGTTCAGGCCTTTGGCAAACAGGCGTGCCAGGGTGGTTTTTCCGACCCCGCGGGTGCCGGAAAAGAGATAGGCGTGGTGCAGCCGCTGATGTTCCAGCCCGTTTGCGAGCGCTGTCAGAACATGCTGCTGACCGATAACCTGTGAAAATGTTTGTGGTCGCCACTTACGGGCAAGGACTTGATAGCTCATGGATTCCGCAGAGAGTGAACATGATTTTCCATCATGCTACCACAGCCTCACCACAATGGGCGAGGCTGAGTTTGCGTTTAATACGGGGGAGAGACTCAGCCGCCGGCATATTCCAGCAGGCAGAAGCTGTGCACACCTTCCGCTTCAAGTCGTTCCGCGCCGCCGAGATCCGGCAGGCCGATAATAAAGGCCGCTTCATGCACTTCACCGCCTAGACGGCGGATCAGACGGATGGTTGCATTCACCGTGCCGCCGGTGGCCAGCAGGTCATCGACAACAAGAACACTGTCACCGCTGCTGATGCTGTCTTTATGCATCTCCAGCGTGTCAGTGCCGTATTCCAGATCATAGGTCTCGCTGAGGGTATCACACGGTAATTTCCCTTTTTTGCGGACCGGCACAAAGCCGACACCCAGACGTAACGCAACCGGTGCGCCGAATAAGAATCCGCGGGCTTCAGTGCCCACGACTTTGGTGATCCCTTTGTCTGCGAAATGTTCCACCAGCATATCAATCGTCAGACGATAGGCTTCCGGATTGGCCAGTAATGTGGTGATGTCGCGAAACAGTACCCCTTCCTTAGGATAGTCAGGGATAGCCCGGATACTTTCTTTAATAAATTGCAGTTGTTCAGCAGTTGCGCTCATAATAGGTGCCATAGAGATAACACGAAACCTCAGAATCTATGCAAATCAGGGGAAAATTGCAACCGTATCCCGTGACTTTGACAATTATTTGTTGTTTTATATCAAACAGACAAAAAAATGCTTCTGTAACTATGATCCTCAACAACGATGATCCCGGGCACATTTCACTGAGGCGGATAATGAGCACCAGACAATTGTTACAGGCGCTGCGGCAGAAAATCAGCGCGCTGGAAACACAGATTGCCCCGATAGCAGACCGGGAACTGAGCCAGCGCCGCTTCGATGATACCCTGTTCGCCGCCCGTAATAAAACCCTTCGCCTCTGTATGGATGAATTACTGCACCATACCGGGCAGCTTGAGCAGTGCGCGGATGAAAACCAGGCTGAACAGGTACGCTTCCTGGCAGAAAAGATTGTCGCCCAGATTGCGGCACTGAACCGCGAGGCCGCCACGCAGTCACTGCGGCAGAAAGAGCAAAGCTATGTGAAACGGGACAGTCAGGTGGATCTGTATCAGCGCCTGGCACAGCATCAGGATTATGAGCGCCGCCTGGCACAAATGACTGATGACCGCGAACTGGCACTCGGCCGCGCACAGACCTTTGCCGAACAACAGAAAATCCAGAAAGAACTGGCGGCTCTGGCCGGACGCCTTGTCCGCTGCCGTCAGGCTTTACAGCGCATTGAACGGCAGATAGAGCGCCACGACGGCACCGAATTTTAATCAGATACCGGATACCCCATGAGTCTTGAAAATGCCCCCGATGAGGTAAAACTGGCGGTGGATCTTATCTGCCTGCTGGAAGAAAACCATATTCCGGCTGAAACCGTGCTCGCGGCGTTACAGATTGTCCGCCGCGATTATGAAAACAAACTGCGCGATACAGAGGGTGATCAGGCCGGCTGAGCGCCGTCATCCTTTCCCTGCACCTGCACTTCTTTGCCGCTGTTCTGATCGTGGAGATACACTTCCAGCTGGTTAAAAGCGATATTGATATCGTTTTCACGCGCCATCCGGTCAATCGCGCGGTTCACTTCATCCGTGGTGGCACTGCGGTCACCAATGGTGCGCACATAGAAACGCAGCTGGTGGTCGAGACTGCTGGCACCAAACTCGGTGAAATATACACCCGGCGCCGGGTCGGTCATCACTTTCGGGTTATCTGTGGCCGCTTTCAGCAGAACCTCTTTCACTTTCGCCAGATCCGAGCCGTAAGCCACCCCGACATTAATCACAATCCGCGTCACCGTATCGGAGAGTGACCAGTTGGTCAGGCGCTCGGTCATAAAGGCTTTGTTCGGGATAATGACCTCTTTACGGTCAAAATCAATCACTGTGGTTGCACGAATGCGGATCTTGTTAACCGTACCGGAAAAAGTACCGATGGTGACTGTATCGCCGATACGGATAGGGCGCTCGAACAGAATAATAATACCGGAGACAAAGTTGGCGAAGATTTCCTGTAACCCGAAGCTGAGGCCGAAGGTCAGGGCTGCCGCCAGCCACTGTAATTTACCCCACGACACTCCGAGGGTACCGAATGCGGCAATCGTCCCTATCCCGACAATCAGGTACGTCAGAATAGTGGTGATAGCATACGACGTCCCCTGGCGCAGCGAGAGCCGCGAGAGTATAAGAACTTCCAGCAGACCGGGCAGGTTACGCATCATAATCCAGGACACCACCACAATCAGCACCGACAGAATCAGATCCCCGAGCGTGACTGCCTCCACCACATTTCCCAGCGCGGTATCGACGTTGTAATGCCACAGCGTGATACTGTCAAAGAACGAGAAAATGGTAATAAAATCAGACCATATTCCGTAGAATGCGGCAGCAAAGACAATAAACAGCACCATTGATGTCAGGCGCAGTGACTGCTGGTTGATCAGCTCCATCGACATCGGCGGCTCTTCCACAATCACATCCGGGACATCATCCCCGTCATGCTGCTCTTTATGCTGAACCTGCTGTTTCTGACGGCGGGCCAGTGCGCGCTGATAGGTCAGACGCCGCGCCGCCAGTGCCAGGCCGCGCAAACTGGAGTGATACACGATATACCACATCAGCAGCAGGTAAAGGCTGTCTATCCAGCGGCTGCTCAGACGCAGCACTGTGTAGTAATACCCCAGCCCGACCAGCACCACCAGGATAAGCGGTGAGAAGGTCAGTAAGGTCAGCAGGAAGGCCCGCACCAGGTGGGAGCCCTTTTCGCGCCAGATCTCAATACAGAACGGCAGTGTGAATGCAAAGACAAACACCAGCGCCACCGGCACCACCAGCTGACCTATCACATCATCCACCAGGCGCAGCGGGTATTCCATGCCGTAAGCTGCCCACAGCATAATCGGCAGCAGCGGAAGTGCCAGGCGCACCAGTCTGCGGCGGCCGGTACGGCAGATTTCCGGATCAATCCCGAAGTGCGTGACGGCAATCCCTTCCGGTTTCATTATCCGGTAACTCCACTCAAACAGCACCCAGAAGAGCGCCAGCTGGCGGGAGATAGTCCACATCAGCGCGGAATCCGCACTGCCTGTTTTCAGGCAGAAATACCCGAAGGCAATCACAAACAGCGAGGACGGCAGGGTTTTGATCAGCATCAGCCCCAGCGCCATCGGCGTGTATATCTGACGGTCTTTTTTCAGCCGCCCGACATCGGCATTAATTTCAGCCAGTTTGGTATCGATATTCTTGGTGCCGAAACGCAGCAACAGCGCAATAATCAGCAGCGGAATGGTAATAAAGAGAGAATCGACAAAACCGTTAACCAGACTTTGCAGTGACCAGTTTAAATCCAGTGATGTCAGTTCCTGTTTGGCTGCGCCGGGGAAGGACTGAAACCAGGCCAGGTTTACCGGTTTATTACTGTTAACCCAGAAAATCTGCTGCGCGAGGGTTTTCTCGAGGGAGGCCACCACAGTCACCAGCTGAGTCTGATCGAGTTGCAGATTAATCGCCTGGGAAATCTGGTTGCCCATCTGGGTATTAAGCTGATCCAGCAGATCCTGGCGGACAGACACCACCTGCATCAGTGCATGTTTCTGAGCACGCAGCTCAGCGTCGGTCGCCGGCATGTCATGCGTTTTGGCATACTCGTCAATCATGGTGCTGACAAAACTATCCGGCTGATAAAGCCGGTCACGCTCCTGGTTGATCTCAAACTGTTCCAGGCGCATATCCGCAATCCTGTCCGGCAAATCCTTAACCAGCAGATCCGGCGGCAGATCAATCTGCTCTTTAAACAGGATACGCGAGAGCAGCAGACTGCCGCGCAGTACAGTAATCTGCTCTTTCAGGTTCCGCTCGGATTGCAGCGCGCGGTCAAGAATACTGCGGACTTTAATGGTGCGCTGTACCAGCTGGTTATTATCACGGGTAGCGGCGACCAGTTTTTCACTTAAATCATGGTTGCGGGCGATTTCACGCTGTACCAGCGGGTCATCCCGCATATTGCGCTGGGTATCATCCGAACTCTGTGCTTCTTTTGCCGCCTCTTCCGAATAATCCAGCCGTTTGCTGCTGACCGTTTCCTGAATCACATCAATATTGCTTTCCAGCTGTTTGATGCGTTCGACCACATAATCACGCTGCACCTGCAACAGGTTCTGTAATTGCGTGTTCGACTGTAATGCCCGCTTCTGATAATCAATCTGCTGCTGTAAATAATACTGCTCGACCTGAAGGGCTTCGATTTCGGTCGGCCGCAACACTTTCTGAGCCGCTATGGAGTCGTTCAGCTCAACACGGATCTGCTGTAAACGCTGCACATTGGCATACATGATATTCTGCGCACGCTCCGGCTGGGTCTGGAGTGCAATCAGATCACTGTTATAAGAAGAGAGGTTATTCTGTGCTGTCTGCAACGCCTCAAGGGTGCTGTTAAGTTTCAGCTCCAGTTGTGAGAGCGGCAGATGTTCAATAGAGACCCGGTAATCCGCCAGACCTTCATCAGTTAATGATTTAATCTGCGTTAATTTTTGTGTGACCTGTTCTGACAATCTCGGGGCTTCATCCACCCGTTTTTTCAGTTCCTGTGATTTTCCTTTCAGGGCATCCAGATTGTCATAAAATATCAGCGCCCGCTCCAGATCCTGCACGGACAACTTATCCCCGGCCGTCTGTTCTTTGCGGTTATTCAGGGCATTGAGTTCGGTCTGGATGGTGTTGCGGTCAGGAATATCCTGTACAGCTGCCACCGCGCTGTTCTGAACCAGCACCGGCAGCAGAAATATAAAACAGGTAAAAAGACGGAGAAAAATCTGCCTCAGCAGACCGGAAGCCGGGACACGGCTGACTTGCTTCATAGTAATATCCACCTGTATCTGCCCTTCCCCGGCTGTCTGCTTCAGGTTATCTGATTAAAAAGTAATGATTTTTTCTGCATCCAGCGACCACTGCGCCAGTTCGGCCAGTGTGCCTATCTCCACACCGTCCACCAGCGGAAGCTCAGAGATACCGCGGGCATCGGTGCAGGTTTTGCACAGCTTAATCGCCGTTTTCTGTGCCAGTAAGATCTCCAGCATCTGTTTCAGATTATAGCCTTCTTTCGGCTGCTGACCGCGTAACCCGGCCACCACCGCATCTGACATCAGAAAAACATTCATCGGCACCTGACTGTCCTGCTCTTTAATTGCTATCGCCAGACGCAATGCATTAAATAAAGATTCACTGCCATATGCAGCGCCGTTGGCAATAATTAATACAGGCTTCATACATGATATCCTTAAGGTTGATGTTATAAAATGTAAATCAGGCGTCTGCCGGCGGTAGTTGCATATTTTTACTGAGCATTAACATATCCAGATAACCGTCAACCAAATATTCAGCCTGCCCGTCAATATTAAAACTCTCGTTCGAAAAGAGCCAGTTTTCTAACAATCCGGTTATCATTCCGCGCAGCATGATTGCCGCACGGCGCAGGTCGAGGGTTGACGGCAGCAGTCCCAGTGTCACACTTTCTATCAGGAAAGATTCTATTCTTGAGTATTCGGCAGCATATAAATTTTGTCTGATGGTAATTAATTCGCTCATTTCACCGGTAAATTCACATTTATGAAATGAAATACTCAGAATAGCCCGCATTTTGGGATCGGATACCACTGAGGTCAGAATGTAAATTAATATTTTCTTAAACACTAAAAGTGGATTATCCGGGTATTTTGCCCGATACTCTTGTTCAATAACGCCAATTTTTGTATCAGTTATCGAACAGACTTCAGTAAACAGATCAACTTTATTTTTGAAGTGCCAATAGATCGCACCACGGGTCACACCTGCTTGCCTTGCAATATCCACTAACGACGTCGCAGACACGCCCCGCTCACTGAAGGCGGTTAATGCGGCCTCAATAATCTGCCGGCGGGTTTCTCCGGCCTGTTGTTTAGTTTTTCGTGCCATGTAAGGCCTGTGTCATCTGAAGTTAATTTACATACATTCGTGTATGTTTGTATTATAGCACGCTGATTTATTAGTTAATCAACCATATTTACCGGTTAAAAATCGACATTTTATAGAGGTTTACTATGCGAAAAAACAGAGGCGTTCTACCTCTGGCGATGCTCGTTCTGTCCGGGAGCTTTCTGCTGTCCGGATGTGGTGAAGAGCAGAAGCAAGGAGGCGAAATGCCACCGCCGGATGTTAAAGTCGTCACACTGAAAGCTGCACCACTGACAGTGAGCACGGAATTACCGGGACGAACTTCTGCATACCGCATCGCGGAAGTGCGCCCTCAGGTCGGCGGCATTATTTTAAAACGCAACTACAAAGAAGGAAGTGACGTCAAAGAAGGCGAATCGCTCTATCAAATTGATCCGGCTCCTTTTCAGGCTACGCTGAACAGCGCACAGGCTGAACTGGCAAAAGCCAGAGCAAATGCCGAACTGGCCCGCCTGACAGTGAACCGCTATAAACCGTTGCTGGGAACAAACTATATCAGCCGCCAGGACTATGACGAGGCGGTCTCCACACATGCACAGGCTCAGGCTGCGGTTCAGGCTGCACAGGCTGCGGTTCAGACTGCACAAATCAACCTGAACTACACCAAAGTCACCTCCCCGATTTCCGGTCTGTCCGGCAAATCAAACGTGACTGAAGGGGCATTAGTGTCAACGGGTCAGACCCAGCCACTGACACTGGTTCAGCAGATTGACCCTATCTATGTGGATGTGACTCAGTCCAGCGATGATTATCTGCGACTGAAACACGAAATCGCCAGCGGTGCCGTGGATAAAGAACAGGGTAAGGTTGCGGTCAGTCTTGTCACCGCAGAGAACAAAGATTATATCCATAAAGGGTATCTGGAATTCTCCGACGTGACTGTCGACGAAACCACCGGCTCTATCACCATGCGTGCCGTGTTCCCGAACCCGCAGGAAACTCTGCTGCCGGGGATGTTTGTCCGCGCCCGCGTTGATGAAGGTGTGCGTCCTGACGCCATCCTGGTTCCTCAGCAGGGTGTTATCCGTACAGCAAAAGGCGGCGCAGTCGTTAACGTTGTGAACGCCAAAAATGAAATCGAAGTCCGTCCTGTCACTGTCGGTCAGTCTTACGGCAGCACATGGCTGATCACATCCGGTGTGAATGATGGTGAGCGCGTGGTGGTTGAAGGCTTCCAGAAAATCAAAGCGGGTGCTGCCGTTAAGGCAACAGAAGCAGATTTAAATGCACAGCCGGCGGCTGCGCCGAAAAATACTGAATCTGCTCAGAAGTCCCAATAAGGAGTCAGTGATTCATGCCAAAGTTTTTTATTGAAAGACCGATATTTGCATGGGTAATCGCCATTATTACCATGCTTGCAGGTCTGTTGGCGATCATGAAGTTGCCTGTGGCACAGTATCCGACTGTTGCGCCGCCGACAATTTCAATTTCCGCAAACTATCCGGGCGCGGATGCCGAAACAGTTCAGAACACGGTAACCCAGGTTATCGAACAGAACATGAACGGTATCGACAAAATGGTGTACATGTCTTCAACCAGTGACTCAGCGGGTAACATGAATATCTCGCTGACCTTTGAAGCTGACGCCAACCCGGATATTGCCCAGGTTCAGGTACAAAACAAACTCCAGCTGGCGATGCCGTTACTTCCGCAGGAAGTTCAGCAACAGGGGATCACGGTTGAGAAATCAGCCAGTTCATTTCTGCTGGTGGCCGGTTTTATCTCTGAAGATGGCACAATGTCACAAAATGACATTGCGGACTATGTCGGCTCCAACATCAAAGACCCGATCAGCCGTGTCGGCGGTGTGGGTGAAACGCAGCTGTTCGGCAGTCAGTACGCAATGCGTATCTGGCTTGACCCGGATAAACTGGTGAAATACAACCTGAGTACTATTGATATCATCAGTGCCATTCAGGTACAGAACAACCAGGTTGCCGCCGGTCAGCTGGGGGGAACCCCGCCGGTACAAAACCAGCGCCTGAACGCCTCGATCATTGCACAAACCCGTCTGAACAGTCCTGAGCAGTTTCAGGAAATTATGCTGCGGGTTAATACTGACGGTTCCGTTGTTCGTCTGAAAGACGTGGCATATGTTGAACTGGGCGCGGAAAACTACGGCACGATTGCCCGCTATAACGGGAAACCGGCCGCCGGTATCGGTATTAAGCTGGCAACAGGCGCCAACGCCCTGGATACCGCCAAAGCCGTCCGCGACACATTAAATGATATGTCCGCATTTTTCCCAGACGGACTGGCAGTCGTTTATCCGTACGATACAACACCATTCGTTAAAATCTCCATTTTCGAAGTGGTGAAAACACTGGTCGAAGCGATCATGCTGGTGTTTGTGGTGATGTATCTGTTCCTGCAAAACTTCCGTGCGACACTAATCCCGACTATCGCCGTACCGGTGGTACTGCTGGGGACCTTTGCCACCCTTGCCGCATTCGGGTATTCGATAAATACCCTGACAATGTTCGCGATGGTGCTCGCAATCGGTCTTCTTGTGGATGACGCCATCGTGGTAGTGGAAAACGTCGAGCGTGTAATGCAGGAGACAGGCCTGCCGCCGAAAGAAGCCACAAAAGTGTCGATGGTTCAGATCCAGAGTGCTCTGGTCGGTATTGCCATGGTACTGTCAGCGGTATTTATTCCGATGGCCTTCTTCGGCGGGTCAACCGGGGCAATCTACCGTCAGTTCTCGATAACGATTGTCTCCGCGATGGTACTTTCTGTTTTCGTGGCACTGATCCTGACACCGGCACTGTGCGCCACCATGCTTAAACCGATTACCAAAGGCAGCCACGGCACACAAACCGGGTTCTTCGGCTGGTTTAACCGTGTGTTTGAAAAGCAGACCAACCACTATACCAACAGTGTCGGCCGTATGCTGCGTGGTACAGGGCGTTACCTGCTGATCTATGTTCTGCTGGTTGCAGGCATGATCTTCATGTTTACCCGTCTGCCGACATCGTTCCTGCCTGAAGAGGACCAGGGGGTACTGCTGACCATGGTTCAGTTATCTCCGGGTTCCACACAGGAACAAACTCAGACTGTTCTTGATGGTGTCAGTAAGTACTATCTGGAAGATGAGAAAAAAGTGGTTGAATCTGTCTTTACCGTTAACGGCTTCGGCTTTGCGGGTCAGGGACAGAACATGGGTCTGGCGTTTGTCGTTCTGAAAAACTGGGACGAACGTAAAGCGAAAGAAGATAAAGTGGAAGCCGTCGTCGCACGTGCCAACCAGCACTTCTTTACCGATACCTCCGCCATGATTTTCGCGGTAAACATTCCGCCGATTGTGGAACTGGGTTCATCCAGCGGCTTCGACCTCGAACTGATGGATAACGCCAACCAGGGTCACGAAGCACTGACAGCAGCCCGTAACCAGTTGCTGAAAATGGCAGGTGAGCATCCGGATATGCTGGTTCAGGTACGTCCGAACGGGATGGAAGATACGTCACAGTATCATATCCATGTCGACCAGCAGAAAGCCGAGGCATTAGGGGTTGATATCAAAACCATCAACGCCGCGCTGAGCACCATGTTCGGCGGCAGCTACGTCAACGACTTTATCGACCGCGGTCGCGTGAAGAAAGTATACGTGCAGGCTGATGCCCCGTTCCGTATGCAGCCGAAAAATATTGCCGAGCAGTATGTCCGCAATAACAAAGGCCAGATGGTACCATTCTCCGCCTTTATCGATACGCAAAAGGATCCGTGGACCTTCGGTTCACCGCGCCTCGAACGTTATAACGGTATTCCTGCCATGCAGATTCAGGGCAGCGCCGCAGAAGGTAAAAGTAGTGGTGATGCAATGGCACTGATGGAAAGCATGGCAAAAGAACTGCCGCAGGGCTTCGGTGTCGAGTGGACAGGTATGTCTTACCAGGAAAAACTGTCCGGTAACCAGGCTCCTGCACTGTATACCATCTCTCTGATTGTGGTCTTCCTCTGTCTGGCGGCCCTGTATGAAAGCTGGTCAGTTCCGTTCTCTGTTATGCTGGTGGTTCCGCTCGGGATTATCGGTGCACTGTTACTGACGCATGCCCGCGGACTGGATAACGACGTGTACTTCAAAGTCGGCCTGCTGACGACCATCGGGCTGTCGGCGAAGAACGCCATCCTGATCGTGGAATTTGCCAAAGACCTGATGGAGAAAGAAGGTAAAGGGCTGATTGAGGCAACACTGGAAGCCGTTAAGATGCGTCTGCGTCCTATTCTGATGACATCACTGGCCTTTATGCTCGGGGTTATTCCGTTAGTCCTGAGTAATGGCGCCGGTTCCGGTGCACAGAACGCCGTTGGTACCGGGGTATTCGGTGGTATGATCGCCGCGACCTCACTGGCTATCTTCTTCGTGCCGGTCTTCTATGTGGTTATCCGCCGCCGCTTCAGTAAGAAGAATGATGACATTGAGCATGCTCATGCGGTAACGCAGAAGAGCGATAGTCCTGACGGGTTTTAATCCTGCTTAAACATAAAAAGGTCACTGATGTGACCTTTTTTATTTTTTTGTCATGATGAATATTTTTAAATTTGAGTAAGAAGAACTTAAATAAACAATAGATAAATGTAAATTATAACATTTTGCAAATGTAAGGTTTCGTCATAACACGTTATGATTCCCCTCATTTCCTTCCCATAAAAATCCAGTAAATTTAAGAAGATGAGTAATTACAGCGGGTACAGCTGCGCATTTATTCTGCATTTAAATTTACTTTTTTTGTATTTTGGCTAGTGACAAGCGCCGAAATAGTGTTATATTACTAATAGGGTTAAATCAGACCTTTTTATTCACGTATTTTTCCGGAACATCACGTTCACTGACTGAAACAGATTAACACGTAATCAGCGTCTGGTTATCCACTTGTGCTGAACAGAACTTTACATTACCTTTATTTATAATTAAACGCGGATGATATATATAATATACCGACGTCGATAGCGTAATAACTTACTCATCTGTTAATTATAATTTAACGTTTTTCAGCGCCTTATCATTCCCGGCTACATTCAGGAGGTGATTATGGACGAGTATTCTCCACGAAATTACGATATTGCGGTACTGAAGTATCTGTGTGATGAACTTTGCCGTGAAGGCACGCAAACTCTCATCAGAAGCAATAATTATTGGGTTAATGATTTAGCCTCAGATTCAAACTTAAAACTTAACGAATTATTAAGCTACATTGCTGACGTGGCCTGGAGTTTTAAGATAAAGCATACACAAAATAAGGATCTCATCTCATTTGTCGATGAATACATCGATGAAACTTACGCGCTGTTTGGTCAGATGGAAGTTTCATTTAATGATGTTGAGGAATGGAAAAAGATGGCATCACTGGTAAGCGGTATGCTGACCAGCGAGGGACATCTTGTCCACTAACGGAATACAGACTTATATATCAGTATATTGCGTACTAATAACTCAGCAAGAAGATAACATATGATGACTAAAATTGACTATCTCATGCGCTTACGTAAGTGCACTTCTATCGAGACACTGGAACGTGTCATTGAGAAAAATAAATATGAACTGACTGATGACGAGCTGGAGGTTTTTTATTCAGCCGCAGATCATCGTCTGGCCGAATTAACCATGAATAAACTGTATGACAAAATCCCGGCATCCGTCTGGAAATTTGTCCGTTAATTCAGCCTGCTGTAACCGCCTCTCTTTCAGGCAATAGTTCTTATTTTTAGTGATCACGGCCAAAGGCACAGCTGACTGACTTTGGCTTTCGATCATGCCCGCTATTTACCCCGCTATTTTTTGCATATATTACGATACTGATATTGTTTATAACAAAAGTATATATTTTATGTTTTTTTCACTCACCAGATTATTAAATGTTGATACGCATTTATTAAACACAGAGCATACCAAAAATTTCATTTTCACTTTCTACCACTATAACGGGTTAAATCAAAAATACGTTTTTTATCTAATCATGCGGTTTTAAGTGAAACATTCTCTTTTACACTGAGAACATAAAACAAATTTCACTCCTGTTACTATATTCTTATATCTGATGTTACCCGCTGAAAACCCCGGTTTGTGCTGACAGGGATAATATTAAATTATTGATACTGGAATAATATGCGCAGAATGAATAACAGACGTGACCACCTGTGCGGACAGAGGTGTTCAGAATCAATAACGGGGTAATAATAGCGACAGGTAAAGCAGAAATGGGTGGGGGCCTTGCCAGCGACATCCCGGCACACAATTCCCCTGCTATGGCTGCTTCCTTCCGGATCTGACCGAGTTAACAAGTTCATGTTGCGGGAGAACCAACAAAGCCCCCATAGGAACCCTCAATAATGAGGCGGTGCCATTATCCGGGATCAGCACTGAAATAGCAAGGCACCCGGGACTGACCGCTGTAATTTTACACACCACTGACACAAACATACGCATCTGCCGGTCAGGAACCGCACATAACGGCGGTTTATCATTTTTCAATTGCACCGGCAGCGATTAGAATGAGCGGTTCCTGCTGAAAATATAAATAAGGGTAACTATGAGCCTGGCATTAGAAAACCTGCTAAACCTGATGGCACTCGAAAAACTCGAAGACGGGTTATTCCGGGGGCAAAGTGAAGATCTCGGCCTGCCCCAGGTCTTTGGCGGACAAGTTGCCGGACAGGCACTGTATGCAGCGGGACAGACCGTTCCGGCTGAGCGCCGCGTTCACTCATTCCACAGCTACTTTCTGCGGCCGGGCGACAGCCATAAACCGATTATTTATGATACGGAAAATCTGCGTGACGGCAAAAGCTTCAGCGCCCGCCGTGTCAGCGCCATTCAGAACGGAAAACCGATTTTCTATATGACCGCCTCTTTCCAGGGGGAAGAGAGCAGTTTTGAGCATCAGAATGCGATGCCGGACGTTGCCGGCCCTGACGGACTGGCTTCCGAAACAGATATCGCGCGGAAAATTGCGGCTAATCTGCCGCCGAAGATGCAGGCACTGTTTCTGCGGGAGCAGGCCATTGAATGGCGCCCGGTACGGTTTTACAGCCCGTTTCAGAACCCGGAGAATCCGCCGGTGCGTTATACCTGGCTGAAAACCAACGGTAAAATGCCGGATGATCAGGCGCTGCATCAGTATCTGCTCAGTTATGCCTCTGATTATAATTTCCTGCCGACTGCCCTTCAGCCGCACGGCTACGGCTTTATGCAGCCGGAAATTCAGATTGCTACTATTGATCACTCCATGTGGTATCACCGCCCGTTCCGGCTGGATGAATGGCTGCTGTATGCTGTGGAAAGCCCGACCGCCTCCGGCGGGCGCGGATTTGTCCGTGGTCACTTCTACAATCAGGCCGGTGTGCTGGTTGCCTCTACTGTCCAGGAAGGTGTTCTGCGCTTACGGGATCTGTAAATACCGCCGGTAAAAAAAGCCCCGCTGCACATTTGTGAGCGGGGGCTTACTTTTTTGCAGCTATGAACGGTTATAAGCCTGTTCACCGTGAGCACTGATATCCAGCCCGTTAATCTCATCCTCTTCTGTGCAGCGCACACCGGTTGTCAGTGCCGCGCATTTGAATGCGATGTAAGTAATCACTCCGCTCCAGAGCATGGTAACCAGGATGCTTTCTGCCTGAATCCATACCTGATGCAGCATAGTGACACCTTTTGCATAGCCGGTACCGCCGAGTGCCGATGCCGTAAAAATGCCGGTCAGCAAACATCCGGCGATACCGCAGACGCCGTGAATACCGAAGACATCACAGACATCATCCACTTTCAGGCGGCGTTTCAGTGCGGTGACACCCCAGTAACCGGCAATTCCGCTGACCAGTCCGATGACAACTGCTCCCGGCACACCCACCGTCCCGGCAGCCGGTGTGATCCCGACCAGACCGCCGATACAGCCGGAACACGCACCGAGAAGTGAGGGCTTACCCCGCATGCACCACTCTGCAATCACCCACGCCAGCACTCCCGCGGCTACCGCAATCACAGTATTCAGAAAAGCCAGTGCCGCAATACCATCCGGTTTTCCGGCCGATCCGGCGTTAAACCCGAACCAGCCGATATAAAGGATCGCCGTACCGGTAAATACCATCGGCAGACTGTGCGGTTTGGTGGCGGTTTTTCCCGGTAACAGGCGCGGTCCTAACAGGTAAGCACCCACTAACCCGGCGACCGCCGCATTGATATGCACCACGGTTCCCCCGGCAAAATCCAGTGCACCATCTTTCGCCAGCCAGCCGCCGCCCCAGACCATGTGCGCCATCGGCACATACGCCAGAGAGAACCAGATAACCGTAAATAACAGAAAGGCGGTAAATTTGATCCGCTCCGCCAGTGCACCGGTGATAAGCGCAACTGTTATCGCTGCAAAAGATCCCTGAAAAATAACGTGTGTCAGCTGACTGATACTGCCGCTGTTACTGACCGGCGTGATCCCGCTAAGAAATACATGAGACAAACCGCCAATCACACCATTTCCGTCAGAAAATGCCATGCTGTAGCCATAAAAAACCCATAACAGCAACACGAGTGCGAAACTGGCAATAACCTGAGTCATCACTGACAATACGTTCTCACGCCGCACCAGTCCGCCGTAAAATAAGGCGATACCGGGCAGTGTCATAAAATACACCAGTGCGGCACAGATCAGCATAAAACCATTATCCGCGCGATCCATCCCTTCCGTTGCACTGAATGCCTGAATCGGCAGCAGCGCGGACATCACTACAGGCAATACCATTTTTCGTTTCATCATCTGAGTATCTCCGCGCGGTTTAAATGGCGTCATCATTTTGCTCACCGGTACGGATCCGTACCGCCTGAGTAATTTTTGAAACAAATATTTTCCCGTCACCGATACTGCCCGTGTATGCCGAGCGGCAAATCGCCTCAATAATGCGATCAAGGGAATCATCAGGCACAACAATGTTAATCTGTGTCTTCGGCAGAAAATCCGTGCTGTACTCCTCTCCCCGGTACAGTTCAGTATGCCCCTTCTGTCTGCCCGCGCCCCGCACTTCCAGTACCGTTAATCCCTGAATACCTTCTTCGTTCAGCGCATCTCTGACGTCATTAAGTTTAAAAGGCTTGATGATGGCCATTATCATTTTCATCGCATTCTCCGCTTCAGGTTGCTGTGGTCCTGCGGATAAATTGCAAAAGTAATGCCAATAAGCGGAATAAAAATTAAATCTATTGATAACAACGAAATAGAAACAAAAAAGGTGTCTGATTCATCAGACACCTTTTCCGGTAACGGGGGGATTGCACTTATTTACAGCAGCATGCACCCATTTTCGTGAACGATCTCACAATTATAGTGCAGGCACAACGCTCTCTTCCGGGGCATTCAGTGATTCCCCGACCTGCTGCAACTGATACATCTGGTAATAGCGGCCTTTCTCTGCCAGCAAAGCCCGGTGAGAGCCGGATTCCGCCATTTCGCCGCGGTTAAGCACATAAATGGTGTCCGCATCCACAATAGTGGACAGACGGTGTGCAATCACTACCAGTGTTGTTTCACGGCGGATCATCTGTAAGGCTTTCTGAATAGCCTGTTCAGTACCGGAATCGATACTGGCAGTTGCTTCATCCAGGATCAGGATTTTCGGGGTCTGTACCAGCACCCGTGCCATTGCCAGCAGCTGTTTCTGCCCGTCAGACAAGGTGTTACCCTGCTCGCCCAGCTCTGTGTCCAGTCCGTGCTCAAGCTGTGAGACATGCTCACTCAGCTGAACCATCTCCAGCACCCGGGGAATGCGCTCATCATCAATATCCCGGCCGAGGGTAATATTATCGCGGAAGGAGGCTGCCATAATGACCGGGTCCTGCTGCACCATCGCGATGCCCTGCCGCAGTGCTTTATGTGAAAACTGTTCCAGCGGACGCCCGCCGAGGCTGATTTCCCCGGCCTGCCACGGGTAATAGCCCATCAGCAGATTCGCCAGTGTGCTTTTCCCGCTGCCGGTATGTCCGACAAAAGCGACAAAGCTGTGCTCCGGCACATCCATACTGATATCGCGCAGTACCGGTTTTCCCGGCTGATAGGCAAATGTCAGGCGGGATACGCGGATACTGCCGCAGGTCAGCGGCTGATCATCGGCTCCGTACTGCTGCTGCGGGCTGTCCATCAGCTCAAAAACACGTTCGCCGGAGATCACCGCCTGCTGTAAAACGGACTGCTGGGATGTCAGGGTGATCAGCGGTTCATTCAGCCGCCCGAGGTAGGTAATAAAGGCGTACAGTACCCCGACGCCGATAACCCCCGTACCCTCAACCCCGAACAGCAGCATCAGGCCGCAGAGGATAGCCGCCGAAAACAGACTCAGCAGCGGACGCAGCAAAATACCGTCCAGCCGCAGTGCCGCCATTCTGACCTCATAATGACGGCGGTTTGCGGCAAACATCCGTTCCCCGAAACGCGCCTGCTGACGAAACTGCTGAATGACCGTCATGCCGCTGATAACTTCATGAAAACCGTCATTAATATCTGCCAGATAACTGCGCACCCGGCGCACAATCGGCGTGCTCAGCCGCTGATAGATCCACATCACCAGAATCACCGCCGGGAACATCGCCGTTGCCACCAGCGCCATCCTCCACTCCAGGGAATACATGGCGATCAGCATCACCACAATCAGTGCGATACTGCGGAACAGTGTCGGCAGGACGTTCACGAACAGGTCTTTGATCATCTCCGTGTATTGGTGACACGGGAGATCAGCTGCCCGACCGGCTGAGTGTCAAATGCGCTCAGCGGCTGACGCAGTGCGGCGTCCATCACATCGGCGCGCAGTGTCTGTACCACACCGACAGCAGCCTGGTTGAAATAGATAAGCTGAAAGTAGTGCAGCAGGGACGCGGCAATCTGTAAGGCGATAAACCCGGCCACCAGCATCAGTGTCACCGGCAGGACAATCTGATTTTTCGCCACCATGTTATCGATGAAATAACTCACCAGAACGGGCGCGGCAACTTCCGCAATAGCCGTCAGCCACAGCATCACAATGGCAACGGCCATCGGGCGGCGGTAGTTACGACCGTAACCGAGCAGACGTTTCAGCGACGGCCACAGGTTTTTTGCTGCTTCCGGGCGGGTCTGTTCACTCATCGAGCGCGGCCTCTAACTGCTGATAATGATACATTTCTCTATACCATCCGTTCTGATTAATCAGTTCCTGATGACGCCCCTGAGCACTGATACCCCCCTGTTGCAGCACAAGAATGTTGTCTGCTTCTGTCAGTGCCGAAAGCCGGTGCGCACTGATAATGACCGTGCGTCCTTCGCCCCATTGCCGCAGATTTTGCAGTATCCGGTGTTCGGTCTGCCCGTCCACCGCGGAAAGGGCATCATCAAGGATCAGGATTTCCGCATCCATCAGTAATGCGCGGGCAATGGAAATCCGCTGTTTCTGCCCGCCGGACAACATAACACCCCGCTCACCGGCCTGAGTCTCATAGCCGAGCGGCAGGCGCTCAATATCATCATGCACACTGGCCAGCCGGGCCGCGTGTTCAATCTCTTCCTGTGTCGCGCCGGGCCGCCCCAGTGCAATATTATTGGCGATCGTATCGGAGAACAGAAACGGTGTCTGGTTTACCACAGCCAGCCGGAGAATGTCAGTTCAGGGAGCGGTTTACCCTGAAAACAGATTTTACCTGCTGTCACATCATAATGACGCTGGATCAGTGCCAGAAGCGTGGACTTCCCGCAGCCCGTCGGGCCGCACAGCCCGAACAGCTGACCCGGTTTCAGGGTAAAACGGATATCATGCAGAACCGCCCGGCGGCTTTCCGGATAACAGAATTCATCCACAGCGACTGACAGCTCCCCGCGCCCCGGTTGCGGGGATGCAGTGCCGTCCGCCAGTACCGGCGGGGTTTCAAGAAGGGATTGGATCCGGCTGTAGGCCGCGCTGCCGCGCTCCACAATGTTAAACATCCAGGCCAGCGCCAGCATCGGCCAGATCATCAGCCCGAGATACATAATAAAACTGGTCAGCCCGCCGAGCGTCAGAGTACCCTGCATCACCATCCAGCTGCCGCCGGCAACCGCCAGCAGGTTTGACATCCCTATCGCCATGATAATGGTCGGGTCGAAACGGGCATCTATCTGTGCAACATGCATATTTTTGCGTCCGGCTTCCGCCGCAACGGATTCAAACCGGGAAGACTGGTGATCTTCCAGGCCAAACGCTTTAATCATCCGGATACTGCTGAGGCTTTCCTGCGCGTGATTATTCAGTGAGGAAAACGCGCCCTGGGCTGTTTTAAAGCGCTGATGAAGCTGCTGGCCGTAACGTTTGATAGCCAGCGCCATCAGCGGCATCGGCAGCAGAGAAAGCAGTGTCAGCTGCCAGCTGATCTCAATACTCATCGTCAGCAGTACCACCAGACCCATGACAAAAGAATCCACCAGCGTCAGCACGCCCTCTCCGGCGGCAAATACCACTTTGTCCACATCATTGGTACTGCGGGCGATCAGGTCGCCGGTCCGGTAGCGGTGATAAAAGGCCGGTGACTGGCGGCTGAACTGCCGGTAAAAATCCTGCCGCAGGCGCACCGCCAGCTTATAGGATGCGCCGAACAACCAGACACGCCAGATATAGCGCAGAATATAAATCACCAGAGCGATAAGCAGCATCACGCCGGCCCAGCCCCACAGCGCCGTAGTGGTCATCGTCTCTTTGGTCACGCCGTCAACGATAATGCCGACAAAACGCGGCGGCAGGATCTGTAATACCGCGATAATGATCAGAAAAGTGACCGCACCGGTATAGCGCCGCCACTCACTGAGGAAATACCATTTAATTGGGCAAATAATCTCACAGGGTCCCGTATAACATCTCAGGTTAATAATCAGTCCGCTTTGCATTTCTCCGGAATCGGCAATGCGGTGGTGTACTTTATGCGCTCCATCGCAAAATTGGAAGTCACATCAATTAAGCCGGGTACACCGTTGACCAGTTTTTTATACAAATGATCGAAGCATTTCATATCCACCACTTCGACCTGCAACATGTAATCGAATTCTCCGGCCATGCGGTAAAACTCCACCACATCAGACATCTGCTGCACATACTCAACAAACTGAGTATACCACTCGCTGCTGTGATGTTGTGTCTTGATCATGACGATCACGGTCAGTCCCAGTCCGAGTTTTTCCGGGTCCAGCAACGCCACGCGTTTACGGATGTAACCGTCATCCTCCAGCCGCTTAAGTCGTTTCCAGCAGGGAGTGGATGTCAGATTCACCGCTTCGGACAGTGTGTTCAGTGATAATGACGCATCTTCCTGCAAAAGTTGTAACAATTTACGGTCTGTTTTATCTAACATATCGCCACCAGAGAGAATAAATTTCTCCATATCATGCATGATACAGAAAATAGAAAAAGCCTTTTCTCTCACAGAATTGCTAAGATGCATCAACAGACCGTGAGGAGATACTACATGACAACCCAATGGACAACATCCGCCATTAATGCCATTCAGGCCGATTATCAGCGCAGTGCGGATACCCACCTGATCCCGCTGGAATTACCCGTTTACCCGGGGGTTTCATTATATCTCAAAGATGAAAGTACTCACCCGACAGGCAGTCTGAAACACCGCCTGGCACGTTCGCTTTTCCTGTACGGCCTTTGTAACGGCTGGATCCGTGAAGGTACGCCGGTTATTGAGGCATCATCGGGCAGCACCGCTGTCTCAGAAGCTTACTTTGCCCGTCTGCTCGGCCTGCCGTTTATTGCTGTCATGCCGCGCTGCACCGCGCGCCGTAAAATTGAACAGATTGAGTTCTACGGCGGAAAGTGCCACTTTGTGGACAGCAGCGCTCAGATCTATGCAGAATCCGAACGTCTGGCCCGTGAAACCGGCGGCCACTATATGGATCAGTTCACCTATGCCGAGCGCGCCACTGACTGGCGCGGCAACAATAATATCGCCGAAAGCATTTACCGCCAGATGTCACGGGAAGCCCATCCGGTTCCGCGTTACATTGTGATGAGCGCGGGTACCGGCGGTACCTCTGCCACCCTCGGCCGGTTTATCCGCTACCAGGGACATGACACAAAACTGGTTGTCGTCGATCCTGAAAACTCTGTTTTTTATGACTGCTACCATCAGAAATGTTCACATCTGCGCTGCGATACCGGCAGTAAGATTGAAGGCATCGGCCGTCCGCGCGCGGAACCGTCTTTTATCCCGGGCGTGATTGATGATGTGATTAAAGTCAGTGACCAGTGCAGTATCGCCACCCTGTACTGGCTGGAAAAACTGCTCGGCCGCCGCACCGGTGCCTCCACCGGCACCAATGTCTGGGGCGCACTGCAACTGGCGAAACAGATGCATGAACAGAAACAGACCGGTTCGATTGTCACGCTGATCTGTGACAGCGGCGAACGTTATCCTGACACCTATTACAACCCGCAGTGGGTGGCGGAAAACATCGGTGATCTGACTGATACACAGGCAACACTACCCAAATGGTGATGCAGCCGTTACCATAAACCTTATCTTTTTATAACGAGGTTTACCGATGAAACGTGCTGTGGTCGTATTCAGTGGCGGGCAGGACTCCACAACCTGCCTGATTCAGGCACTCCGCAACTATGACGAAGTGCATTGTGTGACGTTTGATTACGGACAGCGCCATAGTCAGGAAATAGACGTTGCCCGTAAACTCAGCCTGAAACTGGGTGCGGCGACACATAAGGTGCTGGATGTTTCCCTGCTGAATGAGCTGGCGGTCAGCAGCCTGACCCGCGATAACATCCCGGTGCCGGGGTTCAGCGAAAGTGAGCAGAGTGATATCCCGAATACCTTTGTCCCGGGACGCAATATCCTGTTTCTCACCCTGACGGCAATTTATGCCTATCAGGTCAATGCGGAAGCGATTATCACCGGTGTCTGTGAAACCGATTTTTCCGGTTATCCGGATTGCCGGGACGAGTTTGTCAAAGCCCTGAATAAAGCCGTCAACGCCGGTCTTGCCCGCGACATCCGCTTTGAAACCCCGCTGATGTGGCTGGATAAAGCACAGACCTGGGCACTGGCCGATTATTACGGACAGCTGGATACCGTCCGCACAGAGACGCTCACCTGCTATAACGGCATTCAGGGGGATGGCTGCGGCGAATGTGCCGCCTGTCATCTGCGCCGTAACGGGCTGGACAACTATCTTGCTGATCGCAGTACTGTTATGGCAGCCATGAAAAAAATCACCGGCCTGCCATAAATCCCTGCCGCGCCCGGTGACCGGCTGGGCATTTTTCTGTCCTTCTGATGATCAGCCCTCTTTCGGTGCCGCCAGCAATTCAAATTTATCGCGGATCTCCCCTTCAATCGGAATCGCTTTACCGGTTTTCATATTAATAAAGACAAAGGTCACTTCCGCATCCGCCACAACCTGTTTATCTTCCCGGCGGGTAATAATCTGTTTGAGAACACCGCTTTTTTGCCCCGCGTGCTGTAAATAACTGTCTATCACCAGCCGCTCTCCCACATACACCGGCAGCCGGTAATTAATATTGATATTCACCACCACCACGGCGATATCCATCTGTTTAAACCAGCGGTAAGCATCGTAGCTTTCCAGCCAGTCCCAGCGGGCGGCCTCCAGAAACTCCAGATAACGCGCATTGTTAACATGACCGAAGGCATCAATATGGTAGCCAATCACTTTAATTGTGGTGCTCATAATATTTCTCCCTTTACTCTGTTTCCGGTATTCCCTCCCCCGTCAGCCCGGGGAAAGGAAATCAGCCTCAGCTGATATTACAGCTCTATCTTATCGCTGTTCATGGTAAAAATACGTTCACCAATACCATATACATCCTTCAGTTGTTCCGCAGAAGTAAATGGTCCGTTTTCCGTGCGGTACTCCACAATCCGCTGTGCTTTTTTCGGCCCGATACCACTGAGTTCCCGTGCCAGCTCTTCCGCTGTGGCGGTGTTAATACTGATACGATTTGTTTCCTGTGCAACGGATTGCTGAACCTGCGGGCTTTCCGCCGGTTGTGCTGTCTGAGCCAGGACGGAATTACTGAAAAAACCGCCGGTTAACAGTGCTGATGTTAATAATAATGCAGATGTCCATTTTGTTTTCATGCTATTTCTCCTTTTGTGTTTAGCACAAAGCGGAGTGTCGCAAATATTTTTTCTGCCGGGGGATTCTCAGAACAGAAATGCGAAAGGCTGCGAACGCAGCCTTTCGGGGGATGTAACACGACATTTTATTTTTCGGTACAGATCGAAAAATTTTAGTCCATATTTCTCACATCAATATCTGCACTGGCACGCAGGTTCAGCAGTAATGATTCCAGCTCAGTGGAAGCCATCTGCTGACGCAGTACCGTACGCAGCTCCGTTTTTTCCTGATCTGTTGCAGTACCGGCGGTAACTTTATCAAGCTGAACCAGAACAATGTTGCCCTTGCCGTCAATCGTACGGCTGTAGGTCGGTTTGCCGTCCGCCGGATGCGGCTGGGTAAAGGCGGCATTAATAACCGGATCAGACGGATTCAGGCGCTGAACTGTCTGCTCCGCACCGAATTTCACACCGGCTTCTGTTAACGCAGCATCGCCTTTGCCTTCTTTCAGAGCAGCCAGCAGTTTATCGGCTTCCGCATTCAGCGCGGCTTCGGCTTTGCTGCGTTTCACCAGCGCGTCAATGTCTGACTTCACTTTTTCAAAGGATTCCACCGCTTCCGGACGATATTCATCAACACGGACAACAAATGCGCGGTCACCGGAAACGGTGATAATATCGGAGTTAGCACCGGACGGCCCTTTCTCATCAAACAGTCCGTTGTCCGTTAATGCCTTTAACACTTCCGGATAGTTGATAGCATCCGGCAGGTTATTCAGTGCAAACCAGTCAGTCTGTACAGCTTTAACGTTTGTCGCCTGCTCAACGCCCATCAGGGATTCGTTATCGTTCGCAGCGGCTTCACTGGCTTTCTGCTGGAGGTCAAAGAACGCTTTGCTTGCGGCTTCGCCTTTGGTCAGACGCGTGGCTTCCTCTTTCACATCCGCCAGTGGTTTAACAGTTTCCGGCTCATACACATCCAGGCGGAAAATCGCGTAGCCGTTATCCACTTTCAGGATCTCTGAAATCTGACCGGCCGTTGTCAGCCCGGCACCTTTGATTTCAGGGATAAGTGCGGCGTCTTCCATCCAGCCGATCACACCACCGTTGCGGGCGGTCAGTTTATCGGTGGATTTTTCTTTCGCCAGAGTTTTGAAATCCGCCCCGTTTTTCAGTTCATTCAATACCGCTTTGGCATCATCTTCCGTGGCCAGAGTGATCTGACTGTACTCACCTTTTGCCGGTACAGTGAAACGCGGGATATTTTTATCGTAGAAGTCCTGAATTTGTTCTTCAGTAACGTCAGTGTTGTCCTGGATATTTGCGGCATCCAGCTCAACAAAACTGATTTTTAAGGCCTGTGGTGCGATGAAATTATTTTTATTCTTCGCGTAATAAGCCTGTAACTCTTCATCGGTTGCGGTTTGTTTTGCCTGAGCAGATACCAGATCCAGTGTTGCGGTACGGATAGTGCGCGACTGGAGTAAAATCGCCGCCGCATTGGTCACTTCAGAATCAAGCACAAACGAATCACGTACAAACGGCTGAATCAGCTGAGCCTGAATCATCTGCTTGCGCAGATAGGCTGCATAGGCGTCACCCGTGATACCGTTACGGGACAGGAATGTGCCGTAAGCGTCCTGGCTGAACTGACCGTTAATCATAAAATCAGGCTCCTGACGAATCGCATTAATGATCTGCTCATCGCTGACAGTGATACCTAATTTCTGTGCATACTGTTCCAGCAGAATAGTGTCGATCATCTGGTTCAGTGCCTGAGAGCGGATCTGTTTAACACCCTGTTCGGTGCTGACTAACTGCGAGAACAGGTCACCCAGCTGAGCCTGCTGGCGGTTACGCTCTTCCTGGAAGGCGCGCTCTAACTGCTGGACCGATATTTCAGTATCGTTCACTTTGGCAGCATAGTTAGAACCACTGACGAGGTAACCACCGACACCTGTCAGAATAAATGACAGGATAATGATGGCGAAGATAATTTTAATCACAGGACTGTTCGCCGCTGTGCGCAGGTTTTCCATCATAAGAAATCCAAACTCCGCTTTGGTAAAAGAAAAATCAGGTCAGGGGAAATTATGCCCTAAAACAAAAAAAAGCGCATCATTCTGATGCGCTTCCTGTTTAGCTTTATACAGTTTTTGTGCCTGGGACAGATAAATATCCCGGTGTCTGAGGAAAAACTCAGCCGTTTACTGCGTCTTTAAGACCTTTACCTGCACGGAAAGCCGGGACTTTCGCAGCGGCGATTTTGATCTCTTTACCGGTCTGCGGGTTACGGCCTGTACGTGCTGCACGTTCACGAACAGTGAAAGTACCGAAACCAACCAGAGCCACATCATCCCCGCCTTTCAGAGAATCAGTTACTGAACCAATAATTGCATCTAACGCGCGACCAGCCGCAGCTTTAGAAATATTAGCGTCTGCAGCAATTTTATCGACCAATTGTGACTTATTCACTATTATCATCCCCTTTCAGAATTTTCGGCCCGGATTTACGAAGTATGTTCCTGACAGCCACAGCCGTTATATCAAGCCTTTTCGCTCTTGGCAAGATTGCAGACTTCGCATATTTCGTAAGAATGTTCGCTAAATTAGCGGGACAAAAAAAGGCTGACAAGTCCGAAAGTACCTGTCAGCCCTTTATTTATCTGAACTTCTTGACGCAGGTCACTATTTCCTACGCTTTTTTACTTATAACTTCCATTCCGAAAGCAGGATTCACTAAGGCAAGTGAAAGAACTTCATCTATCGTTTTAACCGGATGAATATCCAGATCCGCTTTTATGTTATCCGGAATTTCTTCCAGATCACGGCGGTTTTCGTCCGGAATCAGAACAGTCTTAATACCGCCGCGGTGTGCTGCCAGCAGTTTTTCTTTCAGACCGCCGATAGGCAGCACCAGACCACGCAGGGTGATTTCCCCGGTCATGGCCACATCGGCATGCACCGGGTTACCGGTCAGTGCGGAAACCAGCGCCGTACACATTGCTGTACCGGCACTCGGGCCGTCTTTTGGTGTTGCACCTTCCGGAACGTGGACGTGAATGTCGCGTTTTTCATAGAAATCATTGTTGATCCCTAATTTATCCGCACGGGCACGCACCACGGTTAACGCGGCCTGGATAGATTCCTGCATCACTTCACCCAGTGAACCGGTGTAGGAGAGTTTTCCTTTGCCCGGAACCGCTGCGGTTTCAATGGTAAGCAGGTCACCGCCGACTTCTGTCCACGCCAGACCAGTCACCTGACCCACGCGGTTTTCAGTGTCTGCACGGCCGTAATCCACTTTCTGCACACCGAGGTAATCTTTCAGGTTATCCTGATTAATTTCAATGTGTTTCAGTGTTTTATCCATCAGCAGTTGTTTCACCGCTTTACGGCACAGTTTGGAGATTTCACGCTCCAGTCCGCGCACACCGGCTTCACGGGTGTAATAACGGATGATGCCGAGGATTGCACTGTCATCAATGTGCAGTTCGGTTTTCTTCAGCGCGTTGCGTTCAATCTGCTTCGGCAGCAGGTGACGCTTGGCAATGTTAAGTTTCTCATCTTCCGTATAACCGGACAGACGGATCACTTCCATACGATCCAGCAGCGGTGCCGGAATATTCATGGAGTTGGATGTCGCGACAAACATCACATCGGACAGATCGTAATCCACTTCCAGGTAGTGATCGTTAAACGCGATATTCTGTTCCGGGTCCAGCACCTCAAGCAGTGCGGAAGCCGGATCACCGCGCATATCCGATGACATTTTGTCGATCTCATCCAGCAGGAACAGCGGGTTTTTTACGCCGACTTTTGCCATTTTCTGGATAAGTTTACCCGGCATAGAACCGATGTAGGTACGGCGGTGACCACGGATTTCCGCTTCATCACGCACGCCGCCCAGCGCCATACGGACATACTTACGGCCGGTTGCACGGGCAATGGACTGCCCCAGTGAGGTTTTCCCCACCCCCGGCGGTCCGACGAGACACAGGATCGGCCCCTTGATTTTACTGACACGGCTCTGCACCGCCAGATATTCAAGGATACGCTCTTTCACCCGCTCCAGGCCATAATGGTCACTGTCGAGGATTTCCTGCGCTTTAATCAGATCTTTCTTCACTTTACTGCGCTTAACCCACGGAACCTGAATCATCCAGTCGATATAGCTGCGGACAACCGTTGCTTCCGCAGACATCGGCGACATCATTTTCAGTTTCTGTAATTCCGCTTCGGCTTTCTCTTTCGCCTCTTTCGGCATCTGCGCTTCTTCGATTTTGCGTTTCAGCGCTTCAGCTTCATCCGGCGCGTCGTCCATCTCACCCAGTTCTTTCTGGATAGCTTTCATCTGCTCATTGAGATAGTACTCGCGCTGGCTTTTTTCCATCTGCTTTTTGACGCGGTTACGGATGCGTTTTTCAACCTGTAACAGATCGATTTCCGATTCCATCATCGCCATCAGATATTCGAGACGCTCAACCACATCTGACATTTCCAGTACAGACTGTTTGTCCTGTAATTTCAGTGTCATATGGGAAGCGATAGTGTCAGCCAGTTTGGCGACATCTTCGATACTGTGCAGGGATGTCAGGACTTCCGGCGGGATCTTTTTATTCAGTTTGATATAACCTTCAAACTGGTTGATCGCCGTACGCAGCAGTACTTCCTGCTCGCGCTCGTCCACAACAGGGGATTCCATCAGCTCTGCCCGGGCAGAGAAGAAATCACCGTTGTCACTTAATTTTTTGATATGAGCACGTTGCAGGCCTTCGACCAGCACTTTCACGGTGCCGTCCGGCAGTTTCAGCATCTGCAATACAGACGCGACTGTCCCGACGGAAAATAAATCATTGACGCCCGGTTCATCCGTTGACGCTTCTTTTTGTGCTACCAGCAGCACTTTTTTATCCATATCCATCGCTGTTTCCAGGCAATGGATAGATTTTTCGCGCCCGACAAATAAAGGAATAACCATGTGGGGGTAGACCACCACATCGCGCAAAGGCAGTACCGGGATTTCAATGCGTTCAGCACGCTCAGGATTCATAGAGCACTCTCTTCGTTTAGCTTACGCCTTGTTGGGAACGTCGTGAAACGCGTTATCACGGGTTCCACTCCATAGAATAATCAATATATGGGGATGCATTTCTCACATTCAACACTTTATTTAGTAAGAAAAGCAAAATGAGGGAAAATTCCCTCATTTGGTTAATATTGATAACAACTGCGCTAACTTTCCGTTACTCGCCGGAAACCTGAGCTTCCGGTTTGCGGTAAATCAGCATCGGTTCGGTCTGATTGGTTATCACATTTTCATCAATAACCACTTTTTCAACATTTTCCATCAATGGTAAATCATACATCGTGTTGAGCAATGCGGCCTCAACAATGGAACGCAGACCACGGGCACCGGTTTTACGGTTCATCGCTTTTTTCGCAATGGCAATCAGTGCTTCACGGCGGAACTCCAGTTCAACATCTTCAATGCTGAACAGAGCCTGATACTGTTTGGTTAATGCGTTTTTCGGCTCCTGAAGGATCTGAATCAGTGCATCTTCACTCAGTTCACCGAGCGTTGCCACCACCGGCAGACGACCGATAAATTCAGGGATCAGACCAAATTTGATCAGATCTTCCGGCTCAACCTGAGCCAGTAATTCACCTTCTGTCGCTTTGTCTTTCTCGCCGTGCACTTCCGCGCCGAAACCGATACCGGAACGGGTATTCAGACGCTGACCGACCACTTTATCCAGACCGGCAAACGCCCCGCCGCAGATAAACAGAATTTTCGAGGTATCAACCTGTAAAAACTCCTGCTGCGGATGTTTGCGCCCGCCCTGTGGCGGAACAGCAGCAATCGTCCCTTCAACCAGTTTCAGCAGTGCCTGCTGAACACCTTCACCGGAGACATCACGGGTAATCGACGGGTTATCTGATTTGCGGGAGATTTTATCGATTTCATCAATATAGACGATACCGCGCTGTGCTTTCTCCACATCATAGTCGCATTTCTGTAAAAGCTTCTGAATGATGTTTTCCACATCTTCCCCCACATAACCGGCTTCGGTCAGTGTGGTGGCGTCCGCCATCGTGAACGGCACATCCAGGTAGCGGGCCAGTGTTTCAGCCAGCAGCGTTTTACCGCTGCCGGTCGGACCGATCAGCAGGATATTACTTTTACCCAGTTCCACGCCGTCAGCGGTTTTATCGCCGTTGCGCAGACGTTTGTAGTGGTTATATACCGCGACTGCCAGCACTTTTTTTGCCAGTTCCTGACCAATGACATAATCATCGAGGTGCTGACGAATTTCATGAGGCGTCGGCAGTTCACTGCGTTCACTGCCCCGGGCCGGTATCAGATCTTTAATTTCTTCACGGATAATATCGTTGCATAAATCAACGCATTCATCACAGATATACACTGACGGGCCGGCAATCAGTTTTTTAACCTCATGCTGACTTTTTCCGCAGAAAGAGCAGTACAGCAGCTTTCCTGAACCGTCTTTGCGTTTGTCTGTCATCAGTAAACCTCACTTAATCTGTACAGCTCACCGCCTGTGAGCTGCAAAAAATGTCACAGCACCGCAGTACCCTGCCGCCCGGCAGGATACGGACAGTACCGGTGTTACTTACCGGTGTGTGTAAATATGGTCAACCAGACCGTATTCCTGCGCTTCTTTCGCGGACAGGAAGCGGTCACGCTCGGTATCGCGCTGAATTTCCTCAACGGATTTACCGGTATGGTGAGCTAATAAATCATTCATGCGCGCTTTCACTTTCAGAATTTCCTGTGCATGAATTTCAATATCAGTAGCTTGTCCCTGATAGCCGCCCAGCGGCTGGTGAATCATCACCCGGGAGTTCGGCAGACAATAACGTTTGCCCGGCGCACCTGCCGTCAGTAAGAAAGCTCCCATTGAGCAGGCCTGGCCTACGCAGATAGTGCTAACCTGTGGTTTGATAAACTGCATGGTGTCATAAATAGACATCCCTGCGGTAATCACCCCGCCCGGTGAGTTGATATAAAGACTGATGTCTTTTTCCGGGTTTTCAGCTTCCAGGAAGAGTAACTGTGCCACGATCAGGTTTGCCATATGATCTTCAACCTGACCGGTTAAAAAGATAATACGGTCTTTTAATAAACGGGAATAGATATCGTAGGAGCGTTCACCACGTGAAGTCTGCTCGATAACCATCGGCACCAGCGCCATGTTGGGTGCGAAAGTATCCTGATTGTCGTGATATGACATGTCCATCTCCTGATTGAATTTTATTGGTGCCTGGCGGATACCGGTTATTTTACTTGAGATCCGGTGAGATGACCATGCGCTATACGCGATTCGATCATGCATATAAAACATATACTGTCCGGCAGAGACCTGATATGGCAAATATGGGGGATAACCACCGCAGTTTTCAAGGAATATTGTCAGAAATGACAAAAAAACCGCAGACAATATACATTGCCTGCGGTTTTAATCAGATAAACAGCCTTCGGCCGTTCACAAAGAGAGAGGATTAACCTGCTGCCTGAACCTGGTTCATCAGGTCAGTGAAGCCGGTTTCTTTATCTGTCACTTTTGCTTTCGCCAGAACAGTCTCAACAGCCTGCTCTTCCAGTGCCAGATTACGGATACCGTCCATCATCTGTTTGTTTTTGTTGTAGTATTCCACAACTTCAGTCGGATCTTCGTATGCTGATGCCATTTCTTCGATCAGCGCGTTAACGCGATCGTCTTCAGCTTTCAGTTCGTTAGAAGAAATGACTTCACCTAACAGCAGACCAACCATTACACGGCGTTTAGCCTGACCTTCAAACAGTTCGCGGGGCAGTTCCATCGCCTGTTTTTCAGAGCCGCCGAAACGCTGTGCCGCCTGACGGCGCAGTTCTTCGATTTCACTGTCAACAGCTGCTTTCGGTACATCGATTTCGTTTGCTTTCAGCAGACCATCGATAACCTGGGATTTGATACGGTTGCGTACTGCATTTTTCAGTTCGCGTTCCATATTTTTGCGGATTTCCGCTTTCAGACCTTCCAGGGAACCGTCGCCGATACCGAAACGTTTGATGAATTCTTCAGTCATTTCCGGCAGTTCGCGCTCTTCCACTTTTTTCAGGGTGATAGCGAACTTCGCTGCTTTCCCTTTCAGGTTTTCAGCGTGGTAATCTTCAGGGAAAGTGACATCGATTTCGAATTCTTCACCGGCTTTGTGACCCACAACACCGTCTTCGAAGCCCGGGATCATACGATTCTGGCCCATGACCAGTACGAAATCAGATGATTTGCCGCCTTCGAACTCTTCACCGTCAACAGAACCGGTGAAGTCGATAGTAATGCGATCGTCAGCTTTTGCCGCGTCTTCAATTACTTTCCACTCAGCCTGCTGTTTACGCAGAGTTTCAACCATACCGTCGATGTCTTCGTCTTTAACGGTAACAACCGGTTTTTCAACTTCGATTGTTTCCAGACCTTTCAGCTCAACGTCAGGGAAGACTTCAAACTCAACAGTGTAAGTGAAATCCTGACCTTCTTTGTACGGCTCATCGACTTTATAGTCCGGTGCACCGACAGGATTGATTTTGTTTTCGATGATCGCGCTGACAAAGTTACGTGACATCAGGTCGCTCAGTGCATCCTGAACCGCAACATCGCCGTAACGCTGTTTGATGATGTTGTGCGGCACTTTACCTTTACGGAAACCGTCGATACGTGCTTTTTTGGCGATTTCAGCTAATTGTTTATTTACTTCTTTGTCAATGTCGGCTGCAGGAACGGTGATTAATACACGACGCCCAAGGCCTTCAGTCGTTTCAACAGAAACTTGCATCTTATTACCTCAAAAAAGTCTATTGCTCGGTCAACTCCAGATCTCACACCGGCCCGATGCCTGTGTGAAACGATAATGAACCGGGGCGGTCGCATTTAAAAACCGAGTTCCCTTATATTCAGAAGCGTCCCGAAACCATACGGAATTTCAGACGCGACATTATAGCGATGCTGACAGGCCGCGTCGAGAAGTGCAGACAAAAGAGTCTGAATTTCACTCTTTTTCTGTTAAATTTTGTGCTGTGCGCTGCTTTTTCACTCAACAAGCGGCTTACTTTCCGCCACCGTGACAACGCGGGGACGGATTCACCGTGCCCTGGCTGTGATTCCACTCATCCGGGGTATAAGTATGCAGCGCCAGTGCGTGAACCCCGCCCGCCAGTTCATCCGCCAGCAGGGTATATATATGACGGTGACGTGCAACAGGCCGCATACCGTCAAAAGTCTCACTGACCACCACCACTTTAAAATGAGTTTCCGATCCTGCCGGAACATTGTGCTGACCACTCTCATTCACCACATCAATGTAATCAGGGGTAAGTGCATGATTCAGTTTTTCTTCAATACGCTGCTGCATCACAGCAGGAAATGATGCTGACATAACTATCCTTCCGGTCAATACTGGCTTTCAGAGAAAGCCCAGTGTAGTGAGTTTTTTATCAAAATCCATACCATTCACGGATAAAGCCGATTATCATCATGCGTTAAGCCGAACACTCACACCCCGGCATTGATCCGGTGCTGTGACTGACTTCAACAACTTGTAACGGATTCATATTATGTTGAAAAAATACCTCCTCCCGCTGTTCGCAATGCTTTTACTGGCCGGGTGTCAGGCGCCGTCCAATACCCTGTCCATTGAGCCGGTGATGAAATTACCGTCTGCGGATCCGACACTCGGTGCTGCCACCATTTCGATTACCGGCGTGGATAAACGCTCTTCGCAGACACTGGCCGAATTCAGCCGCAACGGCCAGCTGGCACAGCTGCGTCCGTCCCGTGACCTGCGTTTTCTGATGCAGGAAACCCTGGAAAAACAGATGACCGCACGCGGTTTTATGATTGGGTCACCAGCGAACGCCAATGTGCAGATCGCTATCAATACCTTTAAGGCTGATGTCCAGGAAGGCAGCGTCCGTCATAACATTACCGTCAATATCGATATTACCGTTCTGGCCACAGCGCAGAATAACAGCACAAAGAGCCGGACATTCCGTACCAGTTATAATGTGCAGGGGCCGTTCAGCGCCAGTAACGAAAAAATCACTGACGCCTTTAACCGCGCACTCAGCGATATTGTCGCGGACATGGCTCAGGATACACAAATCAGCCAGTTCATTAAGCAGAACACCCGCTACTAATCTGCCGTGCCGCCCGCAGCCGGATAACGCCGGGCGGCCTGCTGTTTTTCAGTCACTGTGAATGCACCGCAGCCTGCGGTGTGTGAGGATAATCATGCTCCGGAGTATTTGGGCGACATACAGCCAGCGTAATGCCCGTATTCTTTTACTGCTCGGTTTCGCATCCGGGCTGCCGCTGGCGCTGACCAGCGGTACACTCCAGGCCTGGATCACCGTCGAAAACGTGGATATCAGAACCATCGGCTTTTTCACGCTTGTCAGCCAGGCCTATGTTTTTAAGTTCCTGTGGGCGCCGTTTATGGATCGCTATCAGCTGCCGTTCCTCGGACGCCGCCGCGGCTGGATGATCGCCACACAACTCCTGCTGGTTGTCAGTATTGCCGGTATGGGGATGCTGAAACCGACGGAACACCTCTGGTGGCTGGCTGCGGCAGCCGCGATTGTCGCCTTCTGCTCCGCATCACAGGACATCATTTTTGATGCCTATAAAACCGATCTGCTGTCCGCGAAAGACCGCGGCACCGGGGCGGCGATATCAACCTTAGGTTACCGGCTGGCGATGCTTCTCTCCGGCGGGCTGGCACTGTTTATCGCCCACCGCTATACCGGCTGGCAGAATATGTACCTGCTGATGGCGGGACTGATGCTGATAGGTGTATTCGCCACACTGAGAGCAAAAGAGCCGGAAACCGGGGCCCCGCCGCCGCGCACACTGCGTGAGGCGGTACGGGAGCCACTGGCGGAGTTTTTCTCCCGCAACAATACCTGGCTGCTGTTACTGCTGATTGTCCTTTATAAGATGGGGGATGCGTTTGCCCTGACACTCAGCACACCCTTTCTGATCCGGGGTGCCGGATTCGGCCCGGACGAAGTGGGGCTTATCAACAAAACCCTGGGACTGGCCGCCACGATTGTCGGCGCCCTGTACGGCGGTTATCTGATGCAGCGCTGGAGCCTGTTTAAGTCACTGATGTTTTTCGGAATTTTGCAGGGATTTTCAAACCTTGGCTACTGGGTGCTGTCCGTCACGCCACAAAATATCTATATGATGGGCGGCGTGGTATTTATCGAAAATATCTGCGGCGGAATGGGAACCGCGGCTTTTGTCGCCCTGCTGATGACGCTCTGTAACCGCTCATTCTCCGCCACGCAGTTTGCCCTGCTCTCCGCACTGTCAGCGGTCGGCCGTGTCTATACCGGGCCTTTTGCCGGCTGGATGGTGGAAACCTACAACTGGAGCTGGTTCTATCTGTTCACTGTGTTTGCCGCGGTTCCGGGATTGCTGCTGCTGCTGCTGTGCCGCAAAACATTGCTCTATACCCAGAAAACGGAACAGTTTCTGCCCCGGCGGCATTTCCGTAACGGCTACCGGACAGCCCTGTCGCTGCTGGGGATCACCGGCGTGCTGTTCACTGCCAGCCTGATCCTCCTGCTGACCGGTGTGTTTGAACTGACCCCGGGCTTTATTCCGGATACGCTGAAAGGCGACCTGTTTATTTACGGTCTGAATATCGGTATTGCAGGGTTGTTCCTCGGTGGGCTGCTCGATTATTGTGCACTCCGCCGCGATAAACTGGCCTGATCGGTTGCTACGAATATCAGGAAAAATTCAATCAAAAGTTTATAAAGCCGGTTAAAACCGGCTTTTTTTATGCCTAATTTTAGATATTAGTCACAATTTTTGTAATTTATTTCTTAAAATTACATTCAAAACCACAAATACATCACATCAGCCATTTTCCTTTTTGTGCCTTCGACCTATATTCGCGCTGTTACTTCTGGCTTCTTTACTCTTTAACGACAAAATAAACAGCTAATAAATTATGAAAAAAACGACTATTGCAGCCCTGATCGCTGCAACCGCCGCGTTTTCTGCGCAGGCTGAATATCAGTGGGGATTTGCTAACGTCAGCATGAACTATCTGGACTGGACTCCGCATACCACCCACAAGAGCGGTAACAGCTCGCATAAAGATGACTTTGCGTATCTGGAGCTTGAGGGCGGAGCCGGTTTTACCTGGGGTGAGCTCTATGGTTTCTTCGACCTCGAGAATGCGTTTAACAGTAAAAACGATTCCGATGCCGGGGATAACCAGCGTTACACCTTCAAAACCACGGCGCGTATCTACCTGGGTGACACCGGTTTTAATGCCTACGGCCATGTCTACGGCACCTATTCCCTGCCGGGCAACGGTGGTAACTTCCATGAAGTGAACACGCTGTACGGTATCGGTTATAACACCGAATTCAACGGCTTATGGTTCAAACCGTTTGCTGCGCTGCACTATGTTGATCAAACGTTTTACAGCGGTAACAACGGTTATGTCCTCGGCTGGGTTGCCGGTTATGACTTTAACCTGTGGGATGAAAAGTTCAGTATCACCAACTGGAACGAAATCGAGCTTAACCGTAACGATCGCTACGGCAACGGCGGGCGTGACGGTGTCAACGGCGCGCTGGCCTTATGGTGGACACCGGTTCCGTCAGTGACAACCGGCATTCAGTATCGTTATGCGGATAACAAACTGGGTGAGGATTTTTACCAGCAGGCTGTGGTTTACAGCATAAAATATAACTTCTGAGTCATGTTTTTTCGCTGCGGGGGACAAAATCCCCCGTATTTCTACCAGGAAACTGTTTCTGAACAAAAAATTTTCACTATTACATCACATAAAGTGTAATAATCAGCGTCCCGTCCTTTCGGTATTTCCTTCCCTAATCTAAGCTTAAATATAAATTTGTCTCCTGATTGTTAAAATTGTGATTTTCACTTCACGATTTAATAAAAATCGGCCTACTTGTGATCCTTTTAACATAAAGAGGCAACAAACCAACCAATCTTATTACATATATTTACACTGATCTTACCTTGCCGTAATATGTGCGGACTGATGAAACGACAAGAGTACTTAAGTACCTTTGTTTTTGGGGTCGTTGGATGAGACTTATGAACTACAAAAAGAGTATTGGGGTAATCTCGCTGCTCGCATCTGCACTTTTGCTTGGCGGATGCGATATGGCGCTGATGAACCCGAAAGGCACTATCGGTGCTGAGCAAAAAACACTGATTTTAACCGCCATTGGTCTGATGCTCATTGTGGTTATTCCAGTCATTATCATGGCAATCGTTTTTGCCCTGCGTTACCGGGAAACCAGAAAAGCAACTTACCGTCCTGACTGGGCGCATTCCAATAAAATTGAGCTGGTCGTCTGGACTGTTCCAATCATTATCATTCTGATCCTGGGTACCATTACATGGAAAACCACCCATGAACTGGACCCGTACAAGCCACTGGTCAGTGACCAGGAGCCGGTAACAATCCAGGTTATCTCAATGGACTGGAAATGGTTATTTATCTATCCGGATCAAGGTATTGCTACTGTCAATGAGATCGCATTCCCTGTCGGTGTTCCTGTCAATTTCAAAATCACCTCTGATTCTGTGATGAACTCGTTTTTCATCCCGCAGTTAGGCGGCCAGATTTATGCGATGGCAGGTATGCAGACCAAACTGCATCTGATTGCTGATGAGCCGGGTGTGTATAAGGGAATTTCCGCCAGTTACAGCGGTCACGGTTTCTCTGACATGAAATTTACCGCCACCGCCACTCCGACACGCGAAGCCTTTGATGAGTGGGTTGCGAAGGTGAAAGCCTCACCTGACACACTGAACACTACCGAAGCGTTTAACGCGCTGGCAAAACCGAGTGTGAATAACCCGGTTGTCTATTTCTCAACTGTCAAACCAAACCTGTTTGTGGATACCATCAACAAATTTGGTCACAGCGGCCACGGTGCCGGAAAGACACAGGAAGGCGAAAGCCATTCAATGATGAACATGAGCGCAGATGAACACAGCAGCCATATGCCTGCTGCTCATGCCGGGAATGAGGGGTAAAGCATGTTCGGAAAATTAACACTGGATGCCATCCCCCTGCATGAACCTATCGTTGTCATTACGGTACTGGGTATCATTCTGGGTGGTGCTGCACTTGTTGGTCTTATCACCTACTTCCGCAAATGGACGTGGCTGTGGACTGAATGGTTAACCACTGTTGACCATAAAAAAATCGGTATTATGTACATCATCGTTTCGATGGTGATGCTTATCCGTGGTTTTGCTGACGCCATTATGATGCGCGCCCAGCAGGCCCTTTCGTCTGCCGGTGAAGCCGGATTCCTGCCGCCTGAACACTACGACCAGATCTTTACCGCCCACGGCGTTATTATGATCTTCTTTGTCGCGACACCGTTTGTTGTCGGTCTGATGAACCTGGTTGTGCCGTTACAGATCGGCGCCCGTGACGTTGCCTTCCCGTTCCTGAACTCCCTGAGCTTCTGGTTCTTTGTGGTCGGTGTGATACTGGTGAATCTCTCTCTGGGTATCGGGGAATTCGCACAGACCGGCTGGCTGGCCTATCCGCCGCTGTCGGGACTGGAATATAACCCGGGCGTCGGGGTCGATTACTGGCTGTGGAGCCTTCAGATATCCGGTATCGGTACATTGCTGACCGGGGTGAACTTCTTCGCCACCGTTCTGCGTATGCGCGCACCGGGCATGTCGATGATGAAAATGCCGGTCTTTACCTGGGCAGCATTCTGCACCAACATCCTGATTATCGCCGCGTTCCCGATTCTGACTGTGACCTTAACCGACCTGACCCTTGATCGTTACATGGGCACCCATTTCTTCACCAATGATATGGGCGGCAACATGATGATGTACATCAACCTAGTGTGGGCATGGGGTCACCCGGAAGTCTATATCCTGGTTCTGCCGGTCTTCGGGGTCTTCTCTGAAGTGACGGCAACATTCTCGAAAAAACGCCTGTTCGGCTATACCTCACTGGTATGGGCAACCATCGCGATTACCGTACTGTCCTTTATCGTCTGGCTGCACCACTTCTTTACCATGGGGTCGGGCGCGAACGTCAACGCCTTCTTCGGTATCGCCACGATGATCATCTCCATTCCGACCGGGGTGAAGATATTCAACTGGCTGTTTACCATGTATCAGGGGCGTATCGAGTTCAAAACCCCGATGCTCTGGACGGTCGGCTTTATTATCACCTTCTCCGTCGGTGGTATGACCGGGGTTCTGCTGGCAGTACCGGGCGCAAACTTTGTCCTGCATAACAGTCTGTTCCTGATTGCACACTTCCATAACGTCATCATCGGTGGTGTGGTCTTCGGGTGCTTCGCCGGTACGGCTTACTGGTTCCCGAAAGCCTTCGGTTTCACCCTGAACGAAAAATGGGGTGTCCGTGCATTCTGGTGCTGGTTCATCGGCTTCTTTGTCGCCTTTATGCCGGTTTACGTGCTGGGCTTCATGGGAATGACCCGCCGTATCAGCCAGAACATTGACCCGACCTTCCACACTATGCTGTTAATCGCAGCCGTCGGCGTGGCTATCATCGGTGTCGGTATTCTGTGCCAGGTCATTCAGTTCTATGTCAGTATCCGTGACCGCAACCAGAACCGTGATGTCACCGGTGACCCGTGGGGTGGCCGCACACTGGAGTGGGCAACCTCCTCACCTCCGCCGTTCTATAACTTCGCTGAAGTGCCGGATGTTCAGTCCCGTGATGAATGGTGGGATATGAAAGAAAAAGGCACCGCGCATAAACGTCCTGCAAAATATGAAGAAATTCATATGCCGAAAAACACGGCAGCAGGTGTGATTATCGCCGGTTTCAGCCTGATCTTTGGTTTCGCCATGATCTGGCATATCTGGTGGCTCGCGATTGTCGGTTTCGCCGGCATGATCGTCACCTGGATTGTGAAAAGCTTCGACGAAGATGTGGATTTCTATGTTCCTGTGGCTGAAGTCGAAAAAATCGAAAACGCCCACTATGAACAACTGAGCAAGGCAGGTGTAGATAATGTCAACTAATACCCTGACTCAACATAATAACGCCCATGATAATCATGGGCATCACGATGCAGGTGCGACCAAGGTCTTCGGATTCTGGGTCTACCTGATGAGTGACCTGATTTTGTTTGCAAGTCTGTTCGCCATTTATGTAGTGCTGAAAGACGGCACCGCAGGCGGGCCGACCGGCAAAGAAATCTTTAATTTACAGTTTGTGCTGGTGGAAACCTTCCTGCTGTTATTCAGCAGTATCACCTACGGCTTTGCCATGCTGGCAATGAACCGCAATCAGGTGAGTCAGGTTAATCTGTGGTTATTTGTGACATTCCTGTTCGGCCTCGGCTTCGTGGCGATGGAAATTTACGAATTCCATGAATTAATCAGCGAAGGTTACGGCCCGGATCGCAGCGGCTTCCTGTCCGGTTTCTTCACTCTCGTGGCAACACACGGTCTGCACGTCACCGCCGGTCTTATCTGGATCATCATCATGATCATCCAGACCAGCCGCCGCGACCTGACCGAGGTGAATAAAACCCGTCTGAACTGCTTAAGCCTGTTCTGGCACTTCCTGGACGTGGTCTGGATTTGTGTGTTCACCGTTGTTTATCTGTTGGGGGCACTGTAATGAGTCATTCAAATACAGCCGGTACCGGGGCAAGCCACGGTAGTGTGAAAACCTATCTGATCGGCTTTGTGTTGTCGGTCATTCTGACAGTCATCCCGTTTTATATGGTGATTGAGGGAACTGCCTCAACATCTGTTCTGCTGGCGACTGTTGTGATTACTGCCGTTGTTCAGATTCTTGTTCACCTGGCGTGCTTCCTGCACATGAATACCGCGTCTGAAGAGCGCTGGAACCTGATTGCGTTCCTGTTCACGCTCCTCATTATCGGTATCGTGGTCGTGGGCTCACTGTGGATTATGTACAACCTGAACATCAATATGATGGTTGATTAAGAGTTGCCGATATGATGAAGCAATACCTGCAAGTGACCAAACCGGGAATTATTTTCGGAAATTTAATTTCTGTGGTCGGGGGATTCCTGCTCGCCTCCAAAGGCGATATTGATTACCCCCTGTTCATTGCGACATTGCTCGGTGTCTCGCTGGTCGTGGCCTCCGGTTGTGTTTTTAACAATTACATCGACCGCGACATCGACTCCGTCATGGAACGCACGAAAAACCGCCCTCTGGTAAGAGGGCTTATTGACCCGAAAATCAGTCTGGTGTATGCCTCTGTGCTGGGTATTGCCGGCATGGTGCTGCTGTTAGTGGCAGCCAATGTGGTGGCAATGCTGATTGCTGTTGCCGGCTTTGTGGTTTATGTCGGGGTCTACAGCCTCTACATGAAACGCAAATCGGTCTACGGCACACTGGTAGGCAGCCTGTCCGGTGCCGCGCCGCCGGTTATCGGCTACTGCGCGGTGACCGGCCAGTTTGATACCGGTGCACTGATCCTGCTGTTAATCTTCAGTTTATGGCAGATGCCGCACTCCTACGCGATTGCCATCTTCCGTTTCAAAGATTACCAGGCGGCCAATATCCCCGTACTGCCGGTGATTAAAGGTATTTCTGTGGCGAAAAACCACATTATCCTGTACATCATCGCCTTTATGTTTGCCACGCTGATGCTCGCCATCAGCGGGTATGCGGGATATAAATACCTGATTGTCGCTGCGGCAGTCAGTGTCTGGTGGCTGGGCATGGCGTTATCGGGCTATAAAACAACAAATGATCGTGTCTGGGCGCGTAAGTTGTTCGTGTTCTCCATTGTCGCTATCACGTCACTCAGTGTGATGATGTCTGTTGACCCGAGTGTCTCCGGTGATGTTCTGCTGGCCTACAGTCGTTAACACACACTTTCTGTAATAACAAAATGGCAGGGCTTCCCTGCCATTTTGTGTTTAGTAAAAACCACAAATCTCATTAGAATGTGGTGTCTGTCTTTTTGAGGTTATCCCATGAACGATAATAAAATGACCCCGGTTGAGCGTCGCGCGACCTGGGGCTTAGGCTCGGTATTTTCTCTGCGCATGCTCGGCATGTTCATGGTATTACCCGTTATCACCACATTCGGACTCGATTTTAAAGACGCCACCAGCACCCTGATAGGTTTTGCCATTGGCGTCTACGGCCTGACACAGGCTATCTTTCAGATCCCCTTCGGCCTGCTTTCTGACAAAATCGGCCGTAAACCGCTGATTGTCGGCGGGCTGATTATCTTTATGGCGGGCAGTATTGTTGCCGCGCTCAGTCACTCTATTTACGGCGTGATTGCCGGACGGGCTCTCCAGGGCGCCGGCGCGATCTCCGCCGCGGTTATGGCGCTGCTTTCAGATACCACGCGGGAACAAAACCGCACCAAAGCGATGGCGTTTATCGGGATCAGCATCGGGATCACCTTTGCCGTTGCTTTGGTGCTCGGCCCGGTACTGGCAGATATCGTCGGCCTGTCCGGCCTGTTCTGGGGCATTGCGCTGCTCGCTTTTCTGGGGATCCTCGTCACCCTGTATGTCGTGCCGGACAACAAAGAACACCGGCAGAACCGGGAAACTGCTGTCGTAAAAGGTGCGATTAAACAGGTGCTGATGGATAAGCAGCTCGCACGGCTGAATTTCGGTATCCTCGCCCTGCACACCCTGCTGATGGCCACCTTTGTCGCACTTCCTCTGGTGATGAGTGATGCCGGGCTGGCGCGGGAGTCCCACTGGAAAGCGTATCTGTACACGATGCTGGTAGCCTTTGTTTCTGTGCTGCCGTTTATTATTTATGCGGAAAAATACCGCAAAATGAAGCAGGTTTTTGTCAGTTGCGTGGTCATGATGGCGCTGGCGGAAATATTGTTTCTGCTGGCAGGCAAAAACCTGTGGCTGCTTTACGGCGGATTACAGATTTTCTTTATCGCCTTCAATGTAATGGAAGCTATTCTGCCGTCACTGATCAGCAAAGAAGCCCCGGCCGGCTATAAAGGAACAGCCATGGGGATCTACTCCACCAGCCAGTTTATCGGCGTGGCACTGGGCGGCAGTCTCGGCGGCCTGCTCTACAGCATTAATGGCGCAATCGCGGTTTTCGGCGGAGGACTGGTTCTGACACTTATCTGGCTGGCTGTCAGTCTGACACTGCGTCAGCCGCCGTATGTCAGCAGTCTGCGTCTGGAATTGCCGGAAAATGACGTGAATCATCCTGATATTGCCGCGAAATTACGCGAGCAACCGGGTGTGCGTGATGTGGTGATTATTGCGCAGGAGCGGGCGGTGTATGTGAAAACAGATACCAAACTGTCAAACCGCAAACAACTCGAGGCGGTTTTACAGGGCTGAACAGGAACCGGCAACCGTGCTGATGCGGATTGCCGGATAACACTCAGTCGCGGAAGTTTTTGAACTGGAAAGGCTGCCCCAGTTTCCCTTCACGTACCAGCGCCATAACAGACTGTAAATCATCACGGGATTTACCGGTCACACGGACCTCTTCTCCCTGAATCTGTGTCTGCACTTTCAGTTTGCTGTCTTTGATCAGCTTGACGATTTTTTTCGCCAGCGCGCTGTCGATCCCCTGTAGCAGGGTTGCTTCAACACTGTACAGCTTGCCGCTGTGAACAATCTCATCCGGCACGGTCAGAGACGCGCCGTCGATTCCGCGTTTAGCCAGCTTTTCCCGCATAATATCAACCAGCTGATTGACCTGGAAATCAGATTCACTGGTCATTTTAACACTGTTATTTTTCTCATTGAGCTCAATCGTGGCGGTAATGTTGCGGAAATCCCAGCGACTGGTCACTTCACGCTGTGCGTTTTCCACCGCATTGCGTACTTCATGTAATTCAACTTCAGAAACAATATCAAATGATGGCATCGGAAGACCTCCCTATATTCAACTGACCGGCATGATACCGGGTTTATCTGACCAACAAAAGCACTATATTTCCCGCTATAATTTACTAAGGTGCAAACAGCCAAAAAGTGGTACTATTCAGTGATATTGCTCACATCTTTTTCGCTGTCCGGAGTCCTTATGAAAATAACAGTACTGGGTTGCGGCGCAATCGGGAAACTCTGGCTCGCTGCACTGTCAGGCAGTCATGAGGTGCAGGGATGGATGCGAATTCCCGAGCCTTACCTGAATGTGAATATTGATTCTCTGAACGGAGAGCCGTTTTACGGGCAATTTACCACAAACGATCCGGAATTCCTTGCGCAAACCGAATTATTACTGGTTTGCCTGAAAGCCTGGCAAACCTCCGAAGCTGTAAATCAGTTGCTGCCGCAGATACCGGAATCCTGCCCGGTGTTACTGCTGCATAACGGCATGGGTGTGGCGCGTGAATTGTCCCGCTGTCCGAACCCGCTGCTGACCGGCATCACCTCCCACAGTGCCTTTGAAGAAAACGGCCTGCTGCATCACAGCCGTCGCGGGCTGACTCACATCGGCCCGGTGAATGAGCGCGCCCGCCATTATGGTCATCTGGCGGATATTCTGCACGACGCCCTGCCGGATGTGGCTTGGCATGATGAAATTGATGCTGCCTGCTGGCAAAAACTGGCCGTGAACTGCGTGATCTCCCCGCTGACCGTTATCTACGACTGCAAAAACGGCGAACTGATGGCGCATCTGCCGCAAATCCGGGTACTGTGTGATGAAGTTGCGGAAGTGATGCTGCGCGAAGGTATCCACACTGATGGTGATGATATCTATGAATACATTCTTCATGTGATTGAAAAAACCGCCGATCACAGCTCATCCATGCGCCGGGATATTCTTTACGGCCGTTATACCGAAATTGATTACATCACCGGCTATCTTCTGCAATGCGCCCGCTATCACGGGATTTTGCTGCCGGAACATATTCACGTTTACAGCCTCGTTAAACAAAAAGAGGAACAAAATGCCCCCTTCAGTTCTCATTTGTCTCGCTGACGGCTGCGAAGAAACCGAAACCGTCACCACTGCGGATCTGCTGGTTCGCGCCGGTGTGACGGTCACACTCGCCAGCGCCAATGATGACGGCAGTTGCCTGGTCACCGGTTCACGCGGAATCCAGATTATGGCCGACGTGCCGCTGGTACGGGTGGCGGATACCCCGTTTGACGCCATTGTGCTGCCGGGCGGCCTGAAAGGTGCGGAAAACCTGCGTGACAGCCCGCTGGTGATTGAAAAAATCCGCCGCATGCATTGTGACGGGCACATTGTCGCCGCTATCTGTGCGGCACCGTCTGTTATCCTGGTGACGCACAATCTGTTTCCGCTCGGCAATATGGCCGGCTATCCTGCGCTGGAAGATAAAATACCAGCGAAACAGTGGGTTAATCAGCGGGTTTATTTTGATGAACGCGTTAATCTGCTGACCAGTCAGGGCCCGGCCACCGCTATCGATTTTGCCCTGCGCCTGACAGAGCGCCTGTGCGGACAGGAAACTGCCGCGAAAGTGGCGGCTGAATTAGTGCTGCCGCCGGGGATATGGGATTATCAGGACACCCCTTACCGCACTCTGGCGGATAACTGATAAAAAACGCCCGGCTCTCTGTGATACCGGGCGCTTTCATATTCACTGCACTTGTGGTTCCGGCGTCACCATCATCCAGACTTTTGGTTTCAGTGAGTAATGCCCCGCCTTCAGTGCCGCCCAGGCCGCCTGCTGCTCCCCTTCAGATGCATACTGAATATCCTGATAATCTCTCTCTGTCCAGACCCGTTTATCCGGCTCCCCCTCCGTGACTTCCGTGGTTTGCTGCCAGATCTGACAATAAAGTGATGTATTGGAGTAACCGCTAATGCAGACCACGGCATCATCCTGTCCGTCCCCGTCCGCATCCGCCATAAATCCGAGACACTCCCCGTTCGCGGAGGATTCCGTACAAAACCAGCTGCGTGTAACATCAGGTTTCCCCGCCCACCAGGACTCCGGTAGTTCAGGACTGCCCTGCACAGGGAGCAGCACGTCACGCAGTGTCCGGGTGTTATCCCGGTCATAAGGAGATTGTGTCAGTGCTTTGCGGTGTTCCGGATTTTCATTCAGCACCGCAAGTGCCGCCTCTCCCCGCTTACCCAGACCTTCCAGGGTATAGCGGATATCCGACGTTACTTTGATTTTGCCCTTTTCAATACCTGCCAGAACACTGTTTGCGGTGATCTGTTTAAAATCCGCCAGCGGGCTGCTGATTATCAGAATAACCGCCATCAGTACTAATAAACCGCCTTTATTAACCGGCCCGAGCAATATCGCCCATCCGCTGCGTTTCCATAACAGTGCCACGCTGTACGCCAGCACAACCACCGCCAGAAACAGTGCGATACTGAATCCGTATAAGCGATCCATACTCCAGCTGTATTGATTAACACGCACCAGAATGCCGTAAACCGACGACAGCGAAAAGACGTTCAGTAACAGTACACCGGCCAGCACCAGCCCGTTAAGCCAGGAACGAAAACGCGGAACACACGCATTGCCGTATACCAGATTCAGCAGAATGATATTCAGCACGACAAACCAAATCATGGTGAATGAGCCCAGCCCGCTGACACGAACACCGGTCACTAGGGATAACAACAATCCGCCGGCGGCAATCACACCGATAACCGTCAGCAGCGGTAACAACACCCGTGCCACATAACCGGCAATCTTTCCGGTACTGAAGGAAAATACTGACTGAACAAATACCAGGCTGATATTAAACCCGAGACAAAAACTCACCCAGTAATACAGAGAGTCATCCAGCCACCCGCTGAGGAACTCCAGGTTCACAATCCGGAACAGATAGACCGCCAGATGCAGCATGCCCATCACCAGGAGGCCGATAAGCCCGGCCAGAGCGCCCAGAACGGTATTTCTGACATACTGTTCCGTCAGCAGCGCATAATCCGGATTCCACGCACCGGACGACTGCCGCTGCTGCAACCACGGCAGAATCAGCCAGAACAAAAATGTCAGCAGGGGAAACAGAGAGGAAAGCTCACGTGAGCTGCCTGCCGTCGCCTCATTCAGATACCAGAAATTCATCCAGACACAGATAACTGCCGTCAGCACCAGCCCGATCCAGAGAGCCGCGGAGGAAAACCGGTTAATCAGATAACTGAATACCGTCGGCACAAACACAGCCAGCAGCATCGGCAACCAGACCAGTGAACCCGGCATCTGCCATGAATTGCGGATAAGGTAATCGGATGTTGCATTCAGTGTAAGCCCCTGAAGGAGCGCCACCACAATAACAATAAAATAGACAAAACGGCTTGCCGGTACCGGAACCGCACTGTTTTTCATTCTGAAACCTCGTCAGTAATGTATGTTGCTGCCGGACAGCATATTACCCGGGCTGACATAACGATATCCCTTAAACTCTGAAAAAAAACAATAAAAAACCCCGTCTCCTCAGAGGCGGGGTTCGAAAATAAATGACAACTGCTGCTCAGGGACGATACACCTTCACATTGGTATAACCCTGCTCTGCCAGGTAAAGTGCCTGAAGACGGCTCATCACCCCGCGATCGCAGTAGAGCAGATAGGTGGTATCTGCCGGTAAATCGCCGAACTGTGTGCTGAGTTTGTAGAACGGCAGTGTGCGCACTTCAGTTCCCTCAATGTTCAGCGGATGCGATTCCTGTTCATCCGGTGAGCGGATATCCAGTACCACATCTGCGGCAGACAGCTCAGACACCATCTCCACTTCCGTTACCTGCTGCTCACTCTGCTGCGCAATCACACGGATATCCATGTTCTGCGCGTTGAGCACCACATCATCCAGAATCGCGAAGTCGAATTTTTCTTCCTCGGCTTCAATTTTCTCTTTGACGGCTTTCACGGTCGGATTTTTTGAGATCACACCACAGAATTCCGGCATGGTGCGGGCAAAATCTTCAGTACCGATCTGACGGGCAAGATTGATAATGGTTTCTTTGTCGTGCGAGATCAGCGGACGCAGCACCAGCGTATCTGTCGCGTTGTCGATCATGCGCAGGTTAGTCAGCGTCTGGCTGGAAACCTGTCCCAGCGCCTCGCCGGTCACAATCGCCTGCACGCCGTAGCGTTCCGCCACACGGGATGCCGCGCGGACCATCATCCGCTTGAGCACCACGCCCATCTGGCCGTCATCGACTTTTTCCAGAATTTCCGCCACGACCGGCTCAAAATTCACCGCCACAAAACGGACTTTGTGCGAACTGCCGAAGCGGTTCCACAGGTAATGCGCCACCTGTTTCACACCGATCTCATGTGCCGCACCGCCTAAATTGAAGAAGCAGTAGTGAACACGGCAGCCGCGGCGCATCAGCATATAACTGGAGACGCCGGAATCGAACCCGCCGGAGATCAGGGATAAGACATCCTCCTGAGTCCCGATCGGGAAACCGCCGATCCCTTCCAGACGACGCACCACGAGGATCAGTTTGTCATCTTCCACTTCCAGATTCACTGTCACATCCGGATGCGTCAGTTTCACCTTCGCAGACGGAATACGCTGGTTCAGGCCGCCGCCGACATAACGTTCCAGCTCAATAGAGCTGAACGGATGCTTGCCGCGGCGTTTGGCGCGGACACAAAAGGTTTTGTTTTCCAGTGATGCGGCATACATCTCAAAGGTCTGCTCATAGATATTGTGCAGATCGGTAAATGTGCGCTCTTCCACCTGTAAAATATGGTGGATGCCGGGAATGCGGGTCAGGCGGTCAGCCACGCCCTCACCCAGCTCTTCTTTCTTCACGCGGACTTCAAGATAGTCCCAGTGACGGACAACCGCCACGTCTTCGGCCAGATCTTTAAGCACATTGCGGATATTACTGGTCAGAATTTTAATAAAGCGCAGGCGGACACTCTGGCTTTTGATGGTAATTTCAGGAAATAATTTAATGATAAACTTCATAACGGTTTACTGGCTATCGGCTTGATTTGCAAAGGACGGAGCAGCCGGTGTCGGGCAGCGGCAATCCCCGTTGATGAAATTGAAAGGCGGCAGTATATCACCATATCTCGATCTGCCCCGTAAAAATCGTAAATGAAGGGCACAATTTTCACTGAAAAGTGTAAACTAGGAATTATTTGCGACATAAATGCAACATCAGTGAAAAACAGACTATGACCAAAAAAACATCCGCAACGAAAACCGATGCACTGAGCTTTGAAGCATCACTCGATGCCCTTGAAGGGATCGTCACCCGTCTGGAAGCGGGTAATCTGCCGCTGGAAGAAGCGCTGGCCGAATTTGAGCGCGGTATCGCACTGACCCGTACCAGCCAGAAAACGCTGATGGCAGCCGAACAGCGGGTACAAATTCTGCTTAATGATGATGAAAACGCCCCGCTGAGCGATTTCACACCTGAAAACGACTGACCGCGGTTCCCTGTGTGAACGAGAATGACCATGCCAGAACAAACTCCCGAAACATTCCGCAACCAACTGACACAGGCCAGAGAGCGTGTTGATCACGTTCTTGATGAGATCCTGACCACCCTGCCGTTTGCCGCCACCGACATGGGAAAAGCCATGCATTACGGTGCGTTGCTCGGCGGCAAACGCCTGCGCCCGTTCCTGGTGTACGCCACCGGTGAGATGTTTGGTGTAACGGCAGAAAATCTGGATGCCCCGGCGGCGGCCATTGAGTGTATTCATGCCTATTCCCTGATCCATGATGATTTACCGGCCATGGATGACGACACACTGCGCCGCGGCAAACCCACCTGCCACGTTGCCTTCGGCGAAGCCAATGCTATTCTGGCGGGCGACGCCCTGCAAACCCAGGCATTTGCAATTCTCGCCGGACGGCCGATGCCGGATGTACGCCCGGAAGACCGTCTGGCGATGATCGCCGAGCTGGCGGATGCTGCCGGTCTCGGCGGAATGTGCGGCGGCCAGGCGCTTGATCTGGAAGCCGAAGGAAAAAACATCGGTATTCATGCGCTGGAACAAATACATAACCATAAGACCGGTGCTTTAATCCGTGCTTCCGTCCGCATGGGCGCGATGAGTGCCGGTGAAGCAGGCTATCGCGTGTTACCGGCTCTCGACACTTACGCGCAGGCTATCGGCCTGGCGTTTCAGGTTCAGGATGACATTCTGGATGTTATCGGTCATACGGATGTGATCGGAAAAAGCCAGGGCAGTGACGCCGCTCACGGGAAGAGCACCTACCCGTCGCTGCTCGGGCTGAAAGCCGCTCAGGATAAAGCACAGGCGCTTTATCAGGAATCACTGGCTTCGCTTTCACAGCTTGAAGAACATCATTACAACACAGCAACCCTGCGTGAACTTGCTAATTTTGTGATTGAACGTAACAGCTAATCCGTCCGGCATGTTCCGGTATTTTCAGAAACTTTAATAAGAATTAGTGAGCATTACATGAGTATTGATATCGCTAAATATCCGACTTTGGCACTCGTTGAGACGCCTGATGATTTGCGTCTGTTACCGAAAGAGAGTTTACCGAAACTCTGCGATGAACTGCGGCAATATCTGTTAAACAGTGTCAGTCGTTCCAGCGGGCATTTTGCCTCCGGTCTGGGGACGATTGAACTGACTGTCGCACTCCATTATGTCTATCAGACGCCGTTTGATAACCTGATCTGGGATGTCGGCCACCAGGCTTATCCGCACAAAATCCTGACAGGACGCCGTGACCGTATTGACACCATCCGTCATAAAAACGGGTTGCATGCCTTCCCGTGGCGTGAAGAGAGTGAATATGATGTCCTGAGTGTCGGTCACTCATCCACCTCCATCAGTGCCGGTGTCGGGATGGCGGTTGCCGCTGCCCGCGAAGGACGCAACCGTAAAACCGTCTGTGTGATCGGTGACGGTGCAATCACCGCCGGGATGGCCTTTGAGGCGATGAATCACGGCGGGGATATCAAATCCGACATGCTGGTGATCCTCAATGACAACGAGATGTCTATCTCCGAAAACGTCGGTGCTCTCAATAACCACCTGGCACAACTGCTTTCCGGCAAGCTCTACACCACACTGCGTGAAGGCGGAAAAAAAGTCTTCTCCGGCCTGCCGCCTATTAAAGATCTGCTGAAGAAAACTGAAGAGCACATCAAAGGGATGGTGGTTCCGAGCACCTTCTTTGAAGAGCTGGGCTTTAATTATATCGGGCCGGTGGACGGACACGATGTGTTATCCCTGATCCAGACACTGAAAAATATGCGTGACCTGAAAGGGCCTCAGTTTCTGCATATTATGACGAAAAAAGGACGCGGTTATGAACCGGCTGAAAAAGATCCGATCAGCTGGCACGCCGTGCCGCAGTTTGATCCGTCAACCGGCACACTGCCGAAAAGCAAATCCGCCAAACCGACCTTCTCAAAAATCTTCGGTGACTGGCTGTGCGAGGAAGCGGAACACGATCCGAAACTGATGGCGATCACCCCGGCCATGCGCGAAGGTTCCGGTATGGTACGTTTCTCCAAATCCTTCCCGGATCAGTATTTTGATGTGGCGATTGCCGAACAGCACTCTGTCACCTTTGCTGCGGGACTGGCTATCGGCGGTTACAAACCGGTTGTTGCGATTTACTCCAGCTTCCTGCAACGCGCCTACGACCAGGTGATCCACGATGTCGCGATCCAGAAACTGCCGGTGCTGTTTGCTATCGACCGCGCTGGGATTGTCGGTAACGACGGCCCGACACACCAGGGCGCGTTTGATCTCGCCTTCCTGCGTATCCTGCCGAACATGGTGATCATGACTCCGAGTGATGAAAACGAGTGCCGCCAGATGCTGCACACCGGTTATCACTACGGCAAAGGTCCGGTTGCGGTACGTTATCCGCGCGGCGGTAGTTGCGGCGCCACACTCCAGCCACTGACTCAGATTGAGATCGGTAAAGGTGTTGTGCGCCGTGAAGGGGAAAAAACCGCGATTCTGGTCTTCGGTACCCTGCTGGAAGAAGTGCTGAAAGCAGCGGAAAACCTGAACGCTACCGTGGTTGATATGCGTTTTGTCAAACCGCTGGATGAAGCCCTGATCCTGGACATGGCCGCACGTCATGACACCCTGGTAACCGTCGAGGAAAACGCTGTTATGGGTGGTGCCGGCAGTGGTGTTAACGAATTCCTGATGGCACAGCACAAGCCGGTGCCGGTGCTCAATATCGGCCTGCCGGACAGCTATGTGCCACAGGGCGACCAGGAAGAAATCCGCAGTGATATGGGTCTGGATGCAGAGCATATCCAAAAATCTATTGAAGATTATCTGGCAAAAGCCTGATTATTCTCCCGGACATAAAAAACCCTGCTGTTGCAGGGTTTTTTATGTCATCAATAATAGCTCTGCCGAAGCCTTCACCGCAAAATGATCAAACCCGCTCAGGGCCGGTTTTACTTCCTCACCTTTACTGAAATAGCGGATGCCGTCACTCTCCGGTTTCATCTGCCCGATACAACAGAAAGGTGCGCCGGTGTGTGCCAGCGCCATTTCCAGCGCGCCACGGTTAATTTCCGGAACCGTAAAGCACAGTTCATAATCCTCACCACCGGCCAGCGCACGGGCAAGTGACTGCTCCGGAGATGAACAGGCTTTCAGTGCCTCAGACATCGGTAAGTTATCCAGCTCAATTCTGGCACCGCAGCGGCTGGCTTTCAGGATATGGCCGAGATCGGAAATCAGCCCGTCAGAAATATCTATTGCAGAGGATGCGAGATCGCGCAGCGCCTGTCCCTGTAAGATACGCGGCTGCGGACGCAGATGCCGTTTCAGCAGATATTCTTTATGTGCCGGGTCTTCAGGCTGCAATTCATCCAGCAAAATCGCCAGTCCGGCGGCACTGTCACCCAATGTGCCGGTGACATAGATCCAGTCGCCGTTACGGGCACCGGCGCGTTTCATTGCCCGCCCTGCCGGGACAAGACCATGAACGGTCAGCGTCAGGCTCATCGGGCCGCGGGTGGTATCGCCGCCGATTAACTGCATACCGTAATAATTCAGCTGTTCAAAGAAGCTGTCACTGAATTCACCCAGCCAGGCCTCGTCAATAGACGGCAGTGTCAGCGCCAGTGAAACCCAGGCCGGATCTGCGCCGATAGCCGCCAGATCACTTAAATTCACCGCGAGGGACTTCCAGGCAAGATCACGGGCAGAGACAGACGGCAGAAAATGAATGCCGGACACCAGAGTATCCGTACTGACAGCAACCTGCTGTTTTTCCGCCACGGTCATCAGGGCACAATCATCCCCGATCCCCAGTTCAACGTCCCGGCGGTAATAGTGCTGCCGGTCAAAAAAACGCCGGATGAGATCAAATTCACCACAAGCCATAATCAAAAATTCCGCAATCAGATAAAGACAAAAGGCCGGTTAAACCGGCCTCTTTTATATCATGTCATGTATGTCCGTGCATAAAGTATCAGATGATTACTTTCTGCGGGCATTTGGCGCGGCTTTATCGAGCACGCCATTGACAAATTTGTGGCTTTCTTCCGCGCCGAACACTTTCGCCAGTTCAATCGCTTCGTTGATAACCACTTTGTAAGGGACATCCTCACGGTAGCTTAATTCATACATCGCCAGACGCAGAACGGCTTTTTCCACCTGACCTAACTCCTCCAGCTGGCGGGAGAGGTACGGCGCCATCAGTGCATCAAGGCGCACTGCATTCGTTGCCGCACCGAAGAGCAGCTCACGAAAATAGGCGACATCAACATCTTTGACATCCTGCTCTGACAGAAATTCTGATTCAACATCCGCAATGTTATTGCCGGATAACTGCCACGAATAAAGCGCCTGAACGGCACATTCACGAGCACGACGACGAGCTGCAGGTTTCACACATATCCCCTTACTAAAATCTAAATTCAGCCTTTAATGGCTTTAATCACATTGATCATTTCCAGCGCGGTCATTGCGGCTTCCGCCCCTTTGTTACCGGCTTTGGTTCCCGCACGTTCAATGGCCTGTTCAATATTTTCGGTGGTCAGCACCCCGAAAGTGACCGGAATCCCGCTGTTCATCGCAACCGCTGATAACCCGGAGCTGCATTCACCTGACACATATTCAAAATGTGCAGTGCCGCCGCGGATAACAGTACCCAGAGCAATGATAGCGTCATATTTTCCGGTGTCTGCCAGGGCTTTTACTGCCAGCGGCAGTTCATACGCACCCGGCACCCAGACCGTTGTAATGTTCTCAGAGGAGACCTGACCGATACGCTCAAGCGCATCAACCGCACCGTCTAACAGGCTGTCGTTGATGAAGTTGTTAAAGCGGGCAATTGCGATGGCGATACGCGCACCCGGCGCACTGACAACACCTTTAATGACGTTCATAGCCGTTCCTTCTTACGAGTTTCATACTGCGGGGCGCGGATTTTATCACATTCTTTCCGTCACCGCGCCTGTGTTTTTCAAACTCCGGAATAAAAATTAAATTCCGGCGTAAATTCAGCGATTAATAAACCGGGATCAGCCGCAGACGGAGATCCGGCCCGACCATCGTGCAGTCGTCAATCCGGAACTGTGGTGCATCCCGCAAATGTGCAAGCGGCGGCAGTGTAAAGAGATCCTGCGCATCACTGCCCAGAATTTTCGGCGCCAGATAGAGCACAATCTCATCTGCCAGCCCGGCTTTCAGCAGCGCACCTGCCATATGTGAACCGCACTCTGTCCAGATATGGTTAATATTACGCTTGCCGAGCTGCATCATCAGCAGAACCAGATCCACGCAGCTGCCGTTCTCCGGCAGGATCATTTCCTCAACATCACCCTGCCAGTTATCCGGCTGAGAGGCGGTCCGCGCCAGCCAGCAACTTCCCGGTAACTGCGTGACACGGTGCTGTGCGGTTACCCGCTGACGGCTGTCCGTGATGATCCGCACCGGCTGGCGGATCTCCGCCTCCGGATAGCTCTGCTGTAACGATGCCGGGAAATCCGCATGGCGGACAGTCAGGCCCGGATCATCAGCCAGAACCGTCGCACTGGTGGATAAAATCGCGCCAGCCTGCGCCCGGAACTGCTGGACATCCTGCCGCGCGGCTTTTGAGGTGATCCACTGACTTTCACCGTTGGCTAACGCGGTTTTACCATCAATTGAGGCGGCCATTTTCAGCTGAATATACGGAAAACCGGTACGCATCCTCTTAAAGAAACCTTTATTCAGTGCTTCCGCTTCCTGCATCAGTACGCCGTGACTGACCTCAATCCCGGCTTCGCGCAGTTTAAACAATCCGCGTCCTGCCACCTGCGGGTTCGGGTCCTGCATAGCGGCCACCACCCGGCTGACCCCGGCACTGACCAGTGCCTCCGCACACGGCGGCGTACGACCGTGATGACTGCACGGCTCCAGCGTGACATACGCGGTAGCGCCACGGGCTTTATCACCGGCCATGCGCAGCGCGTGCACTTCCGCATGCGGTTCACCGGCACGCTGATGATAACCTTCGCCGACGATTTCACCGTCGCGGACAATCACACAGCCGACATTCGGGTTCGGTGCGGTAGTAAAACGACCCAGCGCCGCCAGTTCAAGGGCGCGGGCCATATAAAATTCATCAGAATGCATCATATTCAGTCCTGCAGGCGGGCGATTTCCTCGCCGAATTCCCGGATGTCTTCAAAGCTGCGGTAAACCGACGCAAAACGGATATATGCGACTTTATCCAGCTTTTTCAGCTCATTCATCACCAGTTCGCCGACAAACTTAGCAGAGACTTCCCGTTCACCGGTAGCCCGTAACTGCGATTTGATGTGACTGAGGGAGGTTTCGATATCGTCAGAGCTGACCGGACGTTTCTCCAGCGCCTTCTGCATACCACGGCGCAGTTTTTCTTCATCAAACGGTTCGCGGCTGTCATCACTTTTGATCACCCGCGGCATCACCAGTTCGGCAACCTCAAACGTGGTAAAGCGTTCGTGGCATTCCAGACACTGGCGGCGGCGGCGGACCTGGGAGCCATCACCCACCAGACGTGAGTCGATGACTTTGGTATCAACGGCAGAGCAAAACGGGCAATGCATAAATTATCCTGCGGGTCAATGAACTGTTGCGGTAGTTTACCCTGTTTACACATAAAAAACACCCTGCATGCTTGCACATACAGGGTGTTTTCTGTTTTTTCACGGCAGAAATTACGGCAGGATAGATTCCTGGTCCGCACCTTCTTTTTCCACTTTCTGCACAATCAGGTGCTCACGCTTCATACCCAGTTTCAGGGCCAGCGCGGACGCCACGTAGATTGAGGAAATGGTACCGATAGACACACCAATCAGCATGACCAGTGAGAAGCCCTTAAGCATTGCACCGCCGAAGATATAGAGCATCAGAACCACTAACAGGGTGGTTGCTGATGTCATAATGGTACGGCTTAACGTCTGAGTCAGGGAAACGTTCATGATCTCATACGACGTACCACGGCGGATTTTGCGGAAGTTCTCACGGATACGGTCAGATACCACGATACTGTCGTTCAGTGAGTAACCGATAACCGACATCAGGGATGCCACAATGGTCAGGTCAATCTCAATATGGAACAACGACAGTACACCGAGGGTGATGATAACGTCATGCGCCAGCGCGATAACCGCACCTAACGCCAGACGCCATTCAAACCGCATCGCCACATAAATCAGGATACAGATTAATGCCGCGATCAGCGCCATCGCCCCGGTCTGAGCCAGTTCCGCACCCACACTCGGTCCGACAAATTCGATACGCTTAACAACCGCGCCTTCATCAATGTTCGTATTAATAACATTGATAATCGTTTTACCGAGTTCCTGTCCTGCGGTGCCTTCGGCAGGCGGCAGACGTACCATGATGTCACGGCTGCTGCCGAAGTTCTGGATCAGCGGATCTTTAAACCCGGCTTGCGAAACGGTATCACGGATTTTATCCAAATCAGCCGGCTGGCTGAAATTCACCTCAATGACGGTCCCGCCGGTGAAATCCAGACCCCAGTTAAAGCCTTTCACACCGATGATTGCCACAGAGGCAATCAGCAGCAGTGCCGAAATGGTAAATGCCACGTTGTCCCAGCGCATAAAGTCATAGACTCTGCGGCCGTGGTTTAATTGTTCAACAGTATAATCCTGTGCCACAACGTGCTCCTTAAATAGACAGCTTATTAATACGTTTACCGCCATACAGCAGGTTCACGATGGCGCGTGTTCCGATAATCGCTGTAAACATGGAGGTTGCCACACCAATGGCTGTCGTAATCGCAAACCCTTTAATCGAACCGGTACCGACCGCATAAAGAATGATGGCAGTAATCAGTGTGGTTAAATTTGCGTCGATAATACTTGAGAAGGCACCTTTATACCCTTCATGGATTGCCTGCTGGACAGAGCGCCCGTTGCGCAGTTCCTCCTTGATACGTTCGTTTATCAGAACGTTCGCATCAACCGCAACCGCAAGGGTCAGTACGATCCCCGCAATTCCCGGCATGGTCAGCGTTGCACCCGGTAACAGCGACATCACCCCGACAATCAGGATAAGGTTCGCCAGTAACGCGCTGCTCGCGATCAGACCGAATTTACGGTAATAGATCACCATGAAGAGAATTGAGGCCATCAGCCCCCACAGACACGCTTCCAGGCCCTGCTCGATATTTTGCAGGCCCAGCGTCGGCCCGATGGTCCGCTCTTCCACAATCTGGATTGGTGCAATCAGGGCACCGGCACGCAGCAGCAGTGATAACTGACGGGCTTCATTGGCATTATCAATCCCGGTGATACGGAAGTTCGAACCTAAACGGGACTGGATATTGGCAATGTTGATAACTTCTTCGTTTTTCTCAAGGATTGAGCGGCCTGCGGCATCTTTACGCCCGCTGTCTTTATACTCGACAAACAAGGTCGCCATCGGCTTATACAGGTTATCCTTGGTGAAATCGGACATGGTGTTACCACCGGCGCTGTCCAGCGAGATGCTGACCTGCGGCTGACCGTATTCATCGCTCTGTGACGTGGAGTCAGTGATATGGTCACCGGTCAGGATCACGCGCTTATACATTGCCACAGCACGCCCGTCACGGGTATATTTCACTTCGGTGTCACCCGGAATACGGCCTGCTTCGATAGCGGCAGGGTCAACAGTGCTGTTGACCAGACGGAATTCCAGCGTTGCGGTTGCCCCGAGGATTTCTTTCGCCCGTGCGGTATCCTGGATACCCGGTAATTCCACCACGATGCGGTCCGCACCCTGGCGCTGTACCAGCGGCTCAGCAACACCCAGTTGGTTAACACGGTTACGCAGGATAGTAATGTTCTGCATGACGGCGTAACTGCGCGCTTCGCTTAAGCGCTGATCGCTCATCACGGCGGTCAGGGTATTATCTGATCCGTCTTTGAAAACCAAATCACGCAGGCGTTTTGATAACAGCGCGCTGGCTTCGGAACGTGATGCATCATCACGGAAGCGGACTTCCACGCCGTAATCCGCTGATTTACGGACAGAGGCAAACGGAATGCTGTTTTCACGCAGCAGGGAACGGACACCGTCGAGGTTCTGCTCCTGCAATTTACCCAGCGCGGTTTCCATATCCACTTCCATCAGGAAGTGCACACCACCACGCAGGTCGAGACCCAGTTTCATTGGCTCGCCACCGACGGCTGTCAGCCATTTCGGTGTTGCCGGGGCAAGGTTCAGGGCAACAACATATTGCTCACCTAAGCCTTTCACCAGCTCTTCACGGGCACGTAACTGGATATCAGGATTTGAGAAACGGGCAAGTATCACACCATTTTCCAGTGCGACCGACTTACTCGCGATCTTGTCTTTTTCTAAAATGGTCCGGACCTGATCCAGGGTCTGTTCATTGGCGGCGGTTCCCCGCGCGCCAGTGATTTGAACAGCCGGATCCTCTCCGTACAGGTTTGGAAGTGCATAAAGCAAACCGATGAGGATCGCAGCGATCAGCATCAGATACTTCCACAAAGGATAACGGTTTAACACGGCAGTCCCTTCGGGAAAATCATACTACAGGAAGATTACAGCGCCTTCAGTGTACCTTTCGGTAAAACTGCTGCGACGAAATCACGTTTGATGGTTACTTCAGTTGTTTCGTTCAGTTCCAGAACGATGTAGCCGGTGTCAGACACTTTAGCCACACGACCGATCAGACCACCGGTAGTTAACACTTCATCGCCTTTCGCGATAGAGTCCATTAATTGCTTGTGTGATTTTGCACGTTTCTGTTGCGGGCGCAGGATCATGAAGTAGAAAATCAGTACGAATACAACCAGCATGATAATCAGAGACATCGGGCTGCTCTGAGAAGCTGCCGCACCTGTCGATGCTACTGCGTCAGAAATGAAAAAACTCATCAAACTATCCTCTTGTTATTCACATAATTATCAGGCAGATAAACCTGCCGGTGGTGCATCGCCTATGTTATACACCACCGGGTGATCCCGTTTCGGGGAAATCACTCACTTAACGGCGGAACGGGTTTCCCGATCCGCTGATAAAATTCAGCGGCAAATGCTTCCAGACGGCCTTCTTCAATTGCCTGCCGGATACCCGCCATCAGACGCTGATAGTAACGCAGATTATGAATGGTATTTAAGCGCGCGCCAAGGATTTCATTACAGCGATCCAAATGATGCAGGTAAGCACGCGAATAATTACGACAGGTATAGCAGTCACATTCCGCATCCAGCGTTGATGTGTCTGATTTATACTTCGCATTACGGATTTTTACCACGCCATCCGTCACAAACAGGTGTCCGTTACGGGCATTACGGGTCGGCATCACGCAGTCGAACATATCAATACCGCGGCGCACACCTTCCACCAGATCTTCCGGTTTGCCCACGCCCATTAAATAGCGCGGTTTATCTTCCGGGATCTGCGGACAGACATGCTCGAGAATACGGTGCATGTCTTCTTTCGGCTCGCCGACAGCCAGACCGCCCACAGCGTACCCATCAAATCCGATTTCCACCAGCCCTTTCACAGACACATCGCGTAAATCTTCGTAAACACTGCCCTGGATGATACCGAACAGCGCGTTCGGGTTACCCAGTTCATCGAAACGATCACGGCTGCGTTTTGCCCAGCGCAGGGACATTTCCATGGATTTCTTCGCGTAATCCCAATCTGCCGGGTATGGCGTGCACTCATCAAAAATCATCACGATATCAGACCCGAGATCGTACTGGATTTCCATCGATTTTTCAGGACTTAAGAAGATTTTTTCACCGTTGATCGGGTTACGGAAATGCACACCTTCTTCTTTGATTTTACGCATCGCACCCAGGCTGAAGACCTGGAAGCCGCCGGAGTCAGTCAGAATCGGCCCTTTCCACTGCATAAAGTCATGCAGATCGCCGTGCAGTTTCATAATTTCCTGACCGGGACGCAGCCACAGATGGAACGTGTTGCCTAATAAGATTTGCGCACCGGTATCTCTGACTTCTTCCGGTGTCATCCCTTTCACTGTGCCATAAGTCCCCACCGGCATAAATGCAGGGGTTTCAACAACGCCGCGATCAAAAATTAAGCGACCACGGCGCGCACGGCCGTCTGTCGTTTGCAGTTCATATTTCACAAAACCTCCGGC
>NZ_NRQY01000003.1:107669-130850 GCF_003996855.1 Morganella morganii
AAGTTCCGGTAGGCTGCTTTGTATTTGCTAAATCAGTTACAGCTTTCTGGCTCATGACCTCTGTGGTTGACGTACCCACTGCCTGAACAACTGCATTTTTGTCGAGCTTTAATCCGACTTCTGTTTTTGTAGCGTAATCACCCACTGGCTGTTTACCCGCCAGCCCGCTATTAAGTTCAGTCTTAGTTGCGTAATCACCTTTCGGCTGCTTGCTGGCTATCTGAGCTAACAGGTCGTCAGTGTTAACAAGTTTCCATGATGCGCTGATATCGGACGCTGTATTAAAGTCGACTTTGTTGTTATCAATCAGGCTCAGGTATTCTTTTTTCTCATCGTCTGACTGCAGGATTGCGCCCTTCGGATATCCGCCGATTGCTTCCGCGTACTCCGCTGAAAATTTAAACCGTCCACCCTGAGAGAGATAAACGATATTCTCGGAGATCTGGTTAAAGATGCCGTTAAAATCCTGACCTTTTGGCGGCAAACCTCCTGCTGCAACAGGAAGCATAGTTATCTGACCGAATCCCTGATCCCATGTTGCCTGGTTGCTTTCCATGCTGGTTTCGTAGTTTTCAGGGATGACATTTTTCTGCCCGTTCTTTGCGAAAGGCTTCACTATTAATTTTGGGTTTTTCATTTGGTACCTATTTCATGAAAGGAGCCTGACTGAAAGGCTGGAATCCGGTTTTGTAGAACCCGAAATATTCATTGACCGGCAATTCATTGATACTTATTTCAACACCACTCGGGCGAGGTAAAATGTTGTGGTTGTAGATAAGATTTTTCTCTAATTCTGATAACCGGTATTCAAATACATATCTCGCTGTCATGTGTCCGGTGATGAGGTAATACGCCCGGCCACGGGTAAATGAAGCCTTCAAAAATGAATTAATATTAGGGGCTGTGGCGCATAATATATTCGCATACGCCTTCATCATGATGACCTCGCGATAGGTCTCATCATCCATCTGATAGGATGCCTGGCCGTTGATATCACCAAAAAACGGAGCCTGGTTGAATGGCAGATATTTCTCAGTCCCGTCGAACCCGAAATAATCAGCATCAGGATCAGGTATCGATATCCCGCGGCCAATGCCAACAATCCGCCCCCAGATGTCCAGACCGAAACCCTGGGCCGTCAGAACGTTAACGGCCAGATTATAGAACTCATCCGCACTGTGCCTCGGGTCTATGGCTTCGTTGGATTTTTTAAGGATGGTGGTAATGGCGGGGGAGTTGGCATACTGACTGAGCAATGTTTCTCTGATGTCAATCATCACTCTATCCTTATATCGTCCGGCGATAGCACAGGAAACTCATCAATACCGAAATCAACATAATTGCCAATCTGGCCGTCCTTCCTGCTCACCTGAACCGACAACAGCCTGTTGGCCGCAGACTGAGCCACAGTGCAGATATAATCGCTGGCGATAAGCCGACGCGCTATCTGTCCTTTACCGCGCCCTGATTTGAATTCTTCCAGAATGGCTGATTTAACCGACTCCTTCTCCTGATAGGTCAGCAGCAGCTTATCCTCAAAAGTCACCACAAACTCTACCGGGATATGCTCCGGCCTGATGAACTTAACCTTGTATGTCGGCGGCATGTACGGGAAGTTTTCTTTATCCTCATATGTCACTTCGGTGTTGCCGACAAATGAGCACCCGGAACCGGCTTTAGTCAGGATCATCTTTGCTATTTCATCGTCATCACCGCCGACGACAGAAACCGCGATTGAATTTCGGATGAGCGGGTAATTTGTTTTCCCCACCGTGACTGTCTCATCTGTCGGGTTATCAATAACATAACAGTCAATAACATCTTTAATGTTGGACACTGCGCCGTACGTAGCCTGATTGGTATTTTTGCCGTTAATCGCCACAGATTGCTGTCTGCGGAATTCAAACTCCTGGCGGGACTCTGCGTTGCGTCCGGGGATGGCTGCTTTTTCATTGGTCACCGAATCAACACCGGTAATGTTGCGGGTGATACGGTTGATTGTCCCTGCGGGAGCGTCATTACTTCCGGCATCGGCACAACTGGCATTAACAATCACAGTGCCGGTACTTTTTATGGTGTCATCCGCATTCGTGAACCATGTCCGCCCCTGCTCATCCTGCACTTCAAAACCGGCGGGAACCGTCATTCCGGACAGGCCGGTAAAGGTTAATTCAGCGACTGAGCGTGTCGCCTGCTTTCTCTGTAAAAAGTAGATATAGCCGATGGCGTCCTGCATGGTGCCGGATGCATAGCGCGGGTCGAAGCTGTTCAGTAACCCGATCATGAAGTTTCGTTCATCAGTGATAATGGCGGTCAGTGTGGTGACCAACTGCCCCTGCGGTGTATCTGCATCAGTGTTGATGTTGTCGCCAAAGCACCCACGCATAAGCTGCCACAGACCAGCGGTGACTTCCTGTGTGGTGGGTGCCAGTATCCCTTTCGGGGTTATCTCAACCGGTGGGATCATAATTCTAATACCCCCTCTCTCCCGTTGGTGTCAGTGAATAAAATGCGGCCGCGCACAACCCTGTCATTTGCCGTGCTGAGTTCGACCTTTGCGGTAACCACTCCCGGCACCGAAAGAGCCGCGTCCTGAAGATACTGCCGGTACAGCGACAATGAGAACCGGTTGCGCCCTAATATTTCCTCAAGGTACGGAATGCCGTCCTCCTGCGCGTAGTACAGGTCTTTCATGAACACCCGGCACTTGTTCGCGACGGACTGCGCTATCGCGTACTGCTCGGAAGCCACGGCAATATTCCCCGACACGTCGAGAGTTAAATCCCATGTGTCAGGGTGAACAAAAAGTGTTTTCATATTAAGCCTGCTGATTCGGTTTATTGGTGTCTGAACCCTGGCCGTTCTCGTGATGGGTGTGCCCGTTGTAAATAACGCGCATAGAGGCCATTGTCTGGCTGTTTCCTGATGCAGTGTTGTCGGTGATATCCAGAGCAGCCTGCACTGCTGCTGTGGTTCGTACAGGAGCGTCCAGCACTATTTCTGTGCCTTTCATTGTGATAACGCCGGTCGACACAACGTCAATTCCGCTTTCCAGAAAGTGAATGTATTGCGCCGGTGCTCCGTTCAGAATACCGCCGATATACAGACTGTCCGACCAGTCGAATTTTCTGTGACTGTCCGGCGCGGCTGGCTTTTTGGTGCGTTTCACTCTGGAGATATCGCGGGTACATACCAGGCAAACTCCGATATCCCCGGGCTTCGGGTCAATAATCACCGCGTTTGCACCGCCCTGATACCGGAAGTAAGGCACGTTGTAGATAACCGCGTTCTCGTAAATATTTCCGCCTGCATCCATCTGCAACACCATCGGCAGGATATCAACCATTCCGACCGTGCCAGTTCCGCCGCCTTTCACCTTCACGATTTTACAGATGGTTACTGTTCCCATTTTCCCGATCAGGTTGTTGATTATCATCTCCTGAGACCGGACACCGCCCGCCAAATCCTGCGGCCAGAACGGAAGCTTGAGATTATCGTTTGACTGCGATTTCATCCTGCCCCCTTGGGTATGCTGAAACGTCCATGAACCACCGCCCGCCTTCTGTTTCTGTCTCCAGTGTTACGCGGACACCGTAGGTTATCCAGTCGCCATTGCACCGCTCAACAATGCTGTCTTTGATGCGGACAAGGCCACCAAAGCGAATAATCGGATCGTAAAAACACTTGAACTGAACGCCTTCTTTTGTCGGTGTCGGGTAGCCAACTAAGCCAGAATCAGGGGAAACAACAGGAATTTTAAGTTTCCTTGGCTGTCCTTTTTTGGTGACGGCGATATTCCCCTGCTCAACATACAGATCTAGGTTTGCAGCCTCTGCCAGCCACTTTATTTTGCTGATGTCGGTATTGCAGAGATAAACGTTCTCAAGCGGCTGCTTAACTCCGTTGTCTTCCAGTGTGTAACCAATGCGCCTGCATACGTTCCCCATGATGTTTATGACATCGTGAGTGCCTTCATAGCTCTCAGCATCACTCGGTGTCATGGCCTCAAGGACAGCAGTCTGAGCCTCGATAATCAGGGAAACATTGGGCGCTTCTGCATAATCAGGGTAGGCAAACGTTATACCCCCCTTGAATACGGTTATGAGGTCTTCACCCTGATCACCAGCTTCAACCATGACGCTGTCGCGCAGACCATCCAAATCCTTCCACCGAATCCGCAGTAATTTATTCATCGTCTCAGCAGGAAGGCCATAAACCCGCAGCCTGGCAGATGGTGCAGGCATCCCGTTACCGAAGTTAATTTCCGCACTGATACGCAGCCCGACAGCCTCCAGCTTGTTCTGGCTGTCTGATGTGAATGACTCATCTTTCCCGTTCAGGGTAAGAGTCAGCCTTATTACTTTCCGGTTAAATGCCATCTATCCACACCATCCTGTATCGTGAGCCAAGGCCGGTATAAACTGGGTCTGTGTTACCCACCGTGTCCGCAAATATCAGCCACTGGCAGATGTAAGTCATATTCCGGCAGATGCGGTTGCATGCCAGATATTCACCGTCTTTCACCACGGTAGCGAAAAGGTTATCGAGCCGGGATTCGAGTGTGATGTCGTAGGTGCTGCCGCCGAGAATGAATGAGAGTGATTGGTTCGGTGTCGGTGAAAGGGGGATTTCTGTTATCACATCAGCCTCCGGTTATCTGGTTAACCATAAATTTTGTCTCTTCTCCGATGTTGCTGATTTCCCCCCAGGTATTTTTTATGCCCCGCCAAAGGATGGCACCACCATCAAATCCCTTTTTGAAATATGATTTATCCGGGTCATCCCAAATCTTCTCAAGTTCTGTTAGCGTTCCCTCCATCGAGCCAGATTCAGCCGCCTGAGTTTTATCACCCGCATCCTTTTTCTTGGCATCATCCGGATTTTTTACTTTTTCCTCGTCATACTTAACGGTGACTTCGCGGATTTCTTCCAGATGCACGTTCACCTTAATCAGCGTTGCCCCGTCTCGGGCTTCACGTACCAGGTCGTAACCGGTTATATTCGCCCATTTATAGACATACTCCGGCGTGATGACGATAAACTTCAGGGTGCTTTTGGCGAGGATTTCAAGCTGAGCCAGGAATGCGCCACGTTCCAGCGCACCGCCGCTGCCCTTACTTAGCTGCACAGTGGCTTTGAACGGGTCAGCAACTTTGTTGTAGCTGGCAAATGTGCCTTTCTCAATCGGAGCGCTTACGACCCGGCTTGTGTTCTGGTACTGCAATGACAGGACGTTATCGGCCAGCAGAAGCGGAACGCCGTACTGATTGAATATCCCCCAATAGTTGCCGAATAGTTTATTGATGAGTGTTGCACCGCCGAAGCTGATTCCGGCATCTAACGCAGCGTCTGGAATGCCCTTCCAGTTGGGGATTTCCGGTAGTCCGAACATGGTTTTCTCCAACGACGAAACCCGCAGTTAAGCGGGGATCAGTTTATGAGGTTATTACGTGGAAAGTGCTGTTAAATCAATGGTAGCTCGGTGGATCAGCAGGCAACAAAAAACCCGCCTGAGCGGGTCTTAGTGTGGTTTATTAACTTCCAGAGGATCTCGCTTCCACCTATCAACCAACCACTCATATTCCTGATAATAGGTTTTACTGCCATGCAGCTCTCTTAATGCTTTAATAAAAGGCTCGGCGACGTCATAATTTTTTATGGCTGTATTATATAGAACCTGCTTCAGCATTAGCTCATCATAAATGCCATTTTTTATAGACACTGAGACCCTTTCAAAAAAATTAAGGTAATAACCTATTTTTCTCTTCTCAATTTTGTCTGCTTCTTTTTCTTCTTCAGTCTGACCTTCGCATGGATAGATATAAGCCCTGAATGACTTCCCTGATTCATTCCTCTCTCTTAATACATTGAGGCCATCTATAAACCCTTGGTCGTGGCGACTTTCAAATAAAAATATCGAAGTTTGAGTTTTTTTAGCTGTATCCGCATGAGCCTGTTGAGCCAGTAATGCTGTTTGGGCATTGGCATTCAACGTTCTGGTTGTCGTCCTGATAGCAATAAATGCACCAACGACAACAGCTATTGCACTAACGCACTGGGCTATAACACCAGCATACTGCCAATATTCTCCAATAACTACAGATGCCTCATTAGAAACAGCAGAGACCTTTTCAACGATGGACGCATCACCAGCCACTACTTACCCCTCATATGACAACGGAGCCTCTCGGCCCCGTCGATGCAATTTGCATGGTTTAGTTTAGAAACCTTCAAACTCGTCACGAATGAATTTAATCATAATTCCTCCTAGCTACAGTAGCTTACAAGAGTGCATACGCAGGTGTTATAATGGATAACACGATAACAAGTTCGGACGTGCTTCTTGCACCAACACATCTCAACTATACTGCATTGCTCGAAAGCTTAGGGGATTACCTGCAAGTAATCCTTGTATGTAATATAGTGATTTTGAACCCTGAGTACAACCTTGGTTGTGTAATCTTTTATTGTTTTTTACTGTTTTTTATTGTCAATGTGAGCCGTTTCAGACTGTTCCGGTTCGTTCCGATCTGTTCGATTTTACCCTGTCTACCACACCACACAACTCAGCACCGGATAGCCCCCTTCCGGGGCTTAGTCGTTCAATACTGATACATTCCGTAATTTGGTTTTTGTATCATTTCCTTGAATTTTGATGGTTCCACGCAGTGAGCACTGATACCTACTGGTGAGGATACATCCTGATAGAATGCAGACAACCCAATAACGTCCATATTTTCATCAGTGGCATATATAACACCCAAGAAATAGTAAGAATTAGCCATATCTTTTGGCGATGGTGACTGTTGGTAAGTTGTGCTCCCTTTTTCCGGCACTAATCTAACCAAATTATAACCCTCAAACTCAGCACCGGTATCAAGCTGTAGTTTTGCTGCAATTTTGCTGTCGCTGATTTTCTTCACGCCAAGGACGGCCAATGGTGGCTTTTTAGTTCTAACGTTATTTATAAGTAGAGACTGTCCGGTTTCTGTTTCCACATCGTATACGCATGCATATGTCCCGTCAGTTGGTATGTATGCTGGGTATTCTGGCTTCTTTGGTTTTCCCCAGTGAGGATCATTACTGATTGTGCAGGCTGAAAGAGCAAACACAGTGGCAACAATAAGTAAGCGTTTAATCATTATTAACCTCATCACTTAGCGCTTATTCCTTGGCGTACTTACATCCAGCAATACGCAGACTTTTTTCACTACCTTCCCTTTCATCCTGAATAAAAATGCCAATTCCTTCCGACTCAGTTGCGCCATACATGAAGAACAGATCTTCATTTTTTACAGCATAAATAGTGCCAGTGGAGCTTTTGTTTACAACGGGAAGTCGCGGAGAGGTTACTGTCACGCCTGTATCAAGGTTGACGTTAACCATGACACTGTTATCCCCGCTGTATGGGGTTATTTCTACCACTGCTGAACCAATCCTGACATTATTGTAATCATCAATATTTTCAATATTCTTGGGTAACGAATAAACGCCACAATTATATCCGCCAGCTAAAGCTAACACATTGTAATTGTTATCTCGGTACAACCCCGTGTCATTATTGTTTACTGCTGAAAACGAATATCCAGAAAGAAGAACAGATAAAGCACAAATGTACTTAAACATGAGAAACTCCCTTTGAATTGTTTCAGTACATTGTGCCACCTAGTTATTGCAAAACAAAGCAAATCAGCTCATCGGGGTGATCGTCTGGAACAGGTCACCCCTCCACGCATCACGAGCATCAGTAACTGTACCGCTAATTGTTGACGCAGAGGTATTCACATTTAAGTTTTCAACCTTTGAATCAATGTTATACGTGATCGATTTAGAGCCTGATTGTAGCGCCTGCGAATTTGCCATTGTTTGCTGAATGCCGGGCATTGCATTTGGCGTTAGCGGCTGCGAGATCTGCTGGTTAAAGGCGGCGATATTTTCAAGCAACCTCTCTGCATTAATATTTTTGGGAGAATTAGCAGCATATTCTTTACCAACGCCCCAACCTTCTTTTTTATCAATGATGTCGAGTATCGCCCTACGCTCATCGCTTGTGTAATCACCCATGTGTTTATCTTTTCCGCCAACCGCAGCCAATGCGTCGCGGATATATGCAGCGGTATCATTTGCCGCCTCTGGTGGGGAGTGGCTCGCCAGTGCTTGGGACAGAGTTTTGTCCCTATATCCCAGCCCAGCGCCGTAGTCACTTTTAGTGGCAAGCTGCTTAGCCCAGTTACTTTCAAACAGCATCCACTCCCTGGCTTTATCCCCAGTTTCTTTGTCCGGAAATATCGCCATGACGTGACCCTGAGCATTAAAATCATGCCCAATCGCACCTAATTTTTTGGCACCCTCCCCCCATATCATATTGCTCGGGTTATTGTTGCGCCAAGCCCTTGACCCGCCCTCTCTGATGACATCACCATTAGTGGTCTTGTAGATGCGTTTATCTTGGTTTGGAACCTCAACCCCAGTCGCAGTAAAACCAGAGGAGTTGGATGACTTCCCGCTTGCAAGGTAAGAATAAGCCCCAACCGCAGCGTCATTAAGTGACTTCAGAAATCCGTCTTTCCTGACCTTGTCGATTACCTTATCAACAATCTTATTATCAATGCCTGCCTTAAAAATATTGCCGCCCGGAATGATCTCACTACCGGCACGGATACCGGCCTGAACTTTATCAATTCCGTTTTTGGCATCGCGGAACATATTGATGCTCTTGGTGAGGTCATCGAATTTAATCTTTGCCTCTGCCGCAGCCGTCATTAATGGGGATAAATCCAGCTCGTTCAGCTTCAGTTGCCATAATCCGAGAGCTGTCACCAGTCCGGCGACCAATAGCCCCGGCCACCCGAACATTGCGAGAAACCCAGCACCTATTTTCAGCAATCCGCCGGTAATCCCGACAACCCACTTACCGGCAAACCACAGGCCGAAAGCACCGAGCGCCACTTTCCATGTTTCAAGGTTGCCGTCCTGATCTGTGAACCACTTTCCGATTGTTGTGTCCTTGAACCAATCTTTCAGGTCTTTCAGCGCGGTCAGCACCATCTCTATGTTTTCTTCCCACCCGGAGTAATCGAACAGGGAATCCCCGCCTTTCTTCCACGTTTCGTAGTCATCATAGAGACCGGCCAGCACAAGGCCGAGCAGCAGGATTAATCCAACACCGCCGAACAGAGGCGCAAACATCGCCATAAACGCAGTAGCGGCTTTCAGCGCCATCGGTATGAGGAACAAGCCTATCGCTATACCAATTCCCTTAAACAGCGTCACGGCGGTATCGCGGTTCTTATTCAGGAACATCAGCACTCCGGTTACCATCTCGGAGAATTTCAGCAGTGACGGCATCAGGTAGTTTGCCAGCAGGGTTTTCAGCCCCTCCCAGCCCTGACGAACCTTCGCATTCTGTTTGTTAAGCTGACGGCTGATTTCCAGTTCTTCCTCACTGGAGATAACCAGTCCGCGCTGCGTGTCCAGCATTTCCTGCATTGCATCACGGCCTTGCAGCAGGGTATTAATCGTCCCCTCATCAAAGCCCATGTTTTTCGCAATGTTGTACGCCTGCGGTCGGGACATACCGGAAAGACTGTCGGACACATCCAGCAGTATAGCGTCGAGGTCGCGCAGCTTGCCGCCAGAGTCCACCACACCGACATTCAGCGCATTGAAGTACGGCAGCACCGAGGAATCCCCGATAGTGACCAAATCCCACAGCGATTTGCTGAGGTTTGACATGCTCGCCGCCATACCATCCGCAGAGCCGCCGGACATCTCAGCCATGTTCTGCCACTTTTTAATCTCAGTGGCGCTCATGCCGAGGTTTTTACTCAGGAAGTAAAGCTGGTCATTGCTTTTCTGTATCTCAGAGATGAGTTTTGACAGGCCGGACGATGCTATGATTGTTGCGAATAAAGCACCAATTGCTTTGATGCCATTGTTGATGGACTTCGTGAAGTCGTCCTGCTTCTTCGCTGCCTTTTTGGTTTCGTCAGCCTGGTTTTTGATGGTGATAGTGAGGTCGGCAGACGAATCACTGACGTTGTCGATTGCTGCTGACAACTTGTCATTCTCTGCGGTCGCTTTTTTCACTTCATTGCTGAATCCGCGATTATCAAGCTTCAGCGTCACAACCAGCGCGTCAATTATCGTCGCCATATTTGCCCCATAAAAAAAGGCCGCTATTGCGACCCTGGTGTTGGTTGATTCTGATTAATCCAGCCGTGGGTCTTTCAACCCTTTCATAATGATAGATTTTACCACGGCGCACACTTCATGAAACGCACCAGTGGAGTCAGGCATCCAGATGGTAATCTCTTTCGCGTGACCTGCCACGCAAAAACACACTTTCCCATCATTCATGGAAATAGACATATCCACAACGTAGAGCGCCTTCCCTTCCACATCACCGCTGTCGATGACAGTGCATAAGCTAAAGTGAATGTCACGAAGACTATCCATTGATAGCATTGATAACGGCATTTCCTCAAAAACACCATTCTTCCTGACTCCGACTTTAACAAAATCAGACAGCAGACCTTTACCTGTAAGCCACGGATCTCCCGGAACCCTGAGAGAGCCGCCGTATTCAACAGTAAGCTTTTCTATGTAGTGCTGTAATTTTCCGGCTCTTTCTCTGACTTTTTCATCCAGACGCAACTGCGCCTCTTTGATATCATCGTAAGTTATTAACATTCCTTTCTCCAGGTACGTTGTATTCGGAATGTACATATTAGCCACCTTTATATATTTGCTCAAAGAAAAGAAAAAGGCCTTACGGCCTGTTATCTTTCTGTATCTCTTCAATGAGACGCTTGTTGTACTCGCTCACCTGATGGATTTCGAGCAGGTTCATTGCGTCCTCAAGTCCCAGCACCGTTGAAAGCTCCGTGTACGTGGCATAACCGGACTCGACAACATCCTTCACGATAACGGAGACATTCACCGGTTCAGCCAGGACTCCTTTCTTCAGCGGCAGACCAGCTTTTAACTGCTCAAATCTGACCCACCGCCTTGCATTAAAAAACCGATATGGATGATCAGCGCCTCTTTACGAAGCAACAGCAGCGTGGTGATATCCTGAATATCTGTATCCACTTCGATTTGTCGTGCATTGCCGCCGGACGGAACAATCTGCGCACAGTCCAGCAGTTCATTCAGCAGCGGGATGCCGACTTCGGCGCGGATATTGGCAAGGGCTTTAATAGCCACCTGGCCGATACCCATCATCCCCATTGACGGGCTGACATCACCGATATCAATACCGGCATTAGCCAGTGCGAACATCGCTCTCATCGCCCAGTTATCCGCCTTGGTTACCGGCATTTCAGTAACGACAAACATCTTCCCGGCATCACGGCCTTTTTCGATAGTGATTGTTTTGCTGTTCAGTGCCATCAGATTTCCTCAGCCCCTTCGAATACCATGTTGAAGTTGTAGCTGGTGCCATCGAGCAGTTTCTTACCGCTAGCACCGCCGGTCATTGTTGTCATTCCGCCCTTACCCTGATACCGCTTACCGATTGACGGCATTTCCACGATAATCTCAATAAAGCGGGTTTCCATATTGCTGTTGAAGTCTTTGCGGATATTCTCCATCACCTGCGTCGACACGCTGTTGGCTTCAAGGTACAGCGTCCACGGTGTTTCATGCGGGGTGTAGCCGATGGACTGTTTACCGTCGACCCCCATGCGCGTTTCACCGATATTCGCCTCTCCGAACTCCCACGCGTTATCTGCCTGGAAGCCCTGAATACGGATATAGTCGTCGTAAACGCCTTCACAACGCAGCATTAACACCGCATTAGCGGAGGTAATTGTTTTAGGGTTATGACCCATAGGCATAGTGTGTTACTCCCTTACTGAACGTTGATTGAAGGCAGATTGACCTGCTGAACGCTGCCGCCGTCGGCATACCAGAGTTTCAACGGCATGGATTTGCGCAGTCCGCGTGTCTGCGCCGGTGTCTTCTCAATTTTCAGGCACCAGCCTGCTGTATTGAGTTGTGCGGCCGCATCAAACCCGGCCTCGATGTTGATCTGCTTTTTCTGCTGCTCTGACAGGTCAACGCCCGGCTGAATGCCACCGAAGTTAAGCATCTGGAACACCGGATCAGACATAGCTGCGCGGTGAATGGCACGTCCGGAATCGTTGTACGGAATGCTGTTGAAGTTCTTCAGCATGGTCATCAGTGCAAGTTGCAGCTGGCTGTTGAAAAACACCTGAATGACATAGCTGTCCATCCACTTAAACTTTCCTGATACAGAGCCCGGATAAGCGAAAATAAAGCGGTCGTTTGCAGTGGCGTAAGCGCCGTAGAAATTGAAGCCCATCGCCATCAGGTTGTCGGCGGTGGCATCATCGGTTACGGACGGGGTGAGGCCTTCCTGACTGAGGAACGCCAGATTGGTACGCCCGTTCAGCTCATCGAAATTCAGGCTGGCCGCATACCCGCAGATAAATGCGCCGTGTTTGTGATTGCCGTAAAACAGACAGGTGCCGCCAATATCAGACTCTTTGATGGCGCTGCTGATAGTTTCCAGCTCACCATTGGTGTTATCGGTCTGACACAGAACATGCAGGTAGCGATCATTCTGCATTGCCACCCAGCGGGAAATTGCGAGCTTCTCATCTGCCGTAAAATCAATCGCCATGATTGACACAAAATTAGTAGTTTCTTTGGTGATGCGCGGCAGCAGTTCCTCAATGGTATCGGCATTAATACCGTTGTTTGCCTGAGCACCATCAGCTTCAGTCAGCCCCATGAACTCAGCAAGCTCACCCTCAGCTGCCGTGATTGAGCCAACAGCACCTTTTGTTGCACCCTCAATGACGAACACTTTTGCGCCGGTGTCATATTTGCATGTTCCTGCCTCACCCAGCGACGTAGCAACTGCGGCGGCCAGAGAGGAATAGCTGTTCACATCACCCTCAATGGTGACTGATACCGGTTTACCGTCAATGGTCAGCGCCAGACCCTGCGGTAACGGGTTAAAATCGTTCTGTGGGCGCGTAGGGACTTTTGCACCGACCAGTTTTGCTGATTGCGCAGCTGTCACCATAGACGCGATATAGAGCGTGTCAGGCAGTACTGTGCAGTTATCAAAGCCCTTAAAATAAACCTGAGCCGCTTCGTACTCTTTGGAGCTGATGCCGAACACCTCACCAACCTGATCAGCAGAGCCGAATGCTTTTACACCCAGCATGGCCTCGGGTTGTTTCTTTGTGATAAACAGCGCATTAAGCGCCAGTGGATTACCGCCAGTGCCGACGACACCGGGCAGGATACTGACAATCTTGCTTGCCGGAATTGATTGCATATTTTTACCTTAGATATTGGTAGTGGTAATGGATATTTCGTCGACACTATCGACGTGATAGGAGGTTTCGGGGTTATATTGCAGAGTGACGTCCAGCATCATCCTGTTTTCGTATTGATTCGCCTGGTTAACAAGCACATCCTTTCTCGGCTGGCCGTTGTCCAGGGGCTGGCACTTTGTCATCCGGTCGGTGGTGTAGGAGGACTTCCACAGGTTGGCGACAACACGCGCGCGGCTGTTTGCTTCCTCACCGTAAAAATCAAGCTGGAACGTAGCCTCAACAGAGCGCTGCGCCGTCATCTGCTCATCCGCCGGATTCCAGTAATCAGCTGTATAATCCAGATCACGCTCAAACAGCATGTGCATAACGATGCCATTTTCAGGAATCGGGACGTTGTTCTGATACCCCTGAGCCACAGGACAACTGAATAACTCAGTCAGATACCGACGCAATTCGATAAAGATATCGCGCTCGGTTACGCTTATTGTCGCCATAGCAGCACCTTCACCCATGACGGATAGGACTCAATAACCTGAGTGACAAGCCATTCAGATTCTTCGTCTTCACCGTATGCCCGGAACCGGAGTTTGTCCGCGCCCTGCTTTTTGGCTCGGCGCAATGCGGAGATCTGTCCGCGCGCGTAGCCGTAAATAAACTGCCCCTGCTGGTTGATAACCCCTAGGTGTTCCAGGTCTTGTGTGCTCAGGCTTTGTAACTGAACGGAAATGTCGTGACTGGTAAACTTCGGCGTGGTAGCTCCGGCCTCATCAGTCTCATATCCGTCGTTAGCCATCAGCACAGCAGGGAGGTTTTTATTTACACACTGGATTGCGGTATTTGCGAGGGCGCGGACTTTAATCATCTGTCACCTCATAATTGACATCACCAATCATTACTCTGGTGTCTACAAGTGGTTTTGTTGATGAGTTAGGCATTACCTTACGGGTCCGCCTTGCCCTCAAAGTAGACTCTTTAAGCGGAGGATCTGAAAATTCAGCGATAGATGTTTGTATGTCCCCTTTAATTTTTGCTCCTACCGCTTCCAGTACGCCCCTGCCATCAAGTCCAGCCTTAATCCCCCTCGCTACAGCATCTGACCACTCACCCTGCTTTTCGCTTATAGCGTTACGAAAGAAAGGTCTCGGAGGTTGGTTGTTCCCCGGGGCGCCGTATTCATTGGAATATGCCACGGTTGCAATGCTGGTACCGTCCGGGTAAGTACCTCCCCCTAAAAAACCAGCCCTGACTTCCAGTGAATCCAGCCTTTCTGCCAGATCATTGAGGTACTTTTCCAGACCGTTAGCCATAAATGCTCCCCGGATAGTATGTGGCCATTCGATAAACCTTTGTGGCCTGCCAGTAGTCCATTCCGTAAGGGCTTAGCGTGTACCATGCATTTCTGAACTCAATCTGACCAAGTTCAGAAGACACGGACACACTTCCCTCACTTGCAGACGATACCCGCCCAACCATGCCGGAGCCGCCTTTACCGTCTTTATCTCCGTATCTCATGTATGCCAAATGAGCCATGAGCAGATAGAGCAATCGCTCACGCTTATCGCTTTGTGCAACAAGAGACATTTCGGTGTTGTCGAGGTAATCGGTGGCCTGATCGAAAAGGTAAGGCAGCAAATCGTCTGCAATATTGGAAAACTCGGGGAACATGGCGCGGAACGTGGTTGTTTTCAGCTCCACAATTGCCATGCTTAATCCTCGGTGAGTGGCTCCACTCCGGCTGATTTAGTACTGGCCTGCTCTAGTCCTGTTTTCTGACCTGAGCGCTCTTTTGAGGCATCTTCAGCAGAGGCGTAATCCGTTACAGCGAACACAATGCCGTTGCGGATAATCTTCTGATCTTTGAACGCCTTCTCAAAAGCCTCCCAGGCATCAGCAGGAACATCGCGGGTAATACCAAAACCATTAAGAAGCAGGGACGAGTTAGCCCCTGCCAGAGTGATGGATTTACCTTCATGCCGGAAAGTCAGGCCGTTCGGAAGTTTGCAGCCAATAACGTAAATTTCCGGTTTGGTAATCACAACTGGTGCCGATGCAGTGCCTTCCGCAACACCCTCTGTTACTTCTTTCTTAGCCATTTTATACCCCTACCATCTGAGCGAATAAGAACGGCTGGGTGATAACTGCGCCGTATGTTGTACCGGAATGCTTTTGTTTCCAGCTTGATGTCATGGTGATCACCGGATGAGCGCGGAGTTTTTCGCTAAACGCACAGTAACCAGCTTCCTGACCCTGTGCGCTCTCTACGAACATCTGCACCAACTCACCTGCATCAGTGTCATACTGCGGTGCAACTTCGACACGAAGGTTAGGGAAAGTGTCTTTAACCATTTTCTCTACTGAGTTACCGAAGATTTCGTTGGATTTTTTGAACCAAACGGAAGAAGTCGGGCTCATGGCAAGCACCAGCGGTGAGGCCATATCAACGCCGTCACCAACAGCGCCGTTAGTACGGGCGATTAAATCGGCATACAGAGCAAGAATATCGTTATAAATATCGATAACCTGCTTATCTTTCCACTGAACTGCGCCACCAACAGTGGCCGGAGTGATTGGGGTAGGCAGGGCAGGGTCATTAAGAATGCCGTAGTTCAGCAAACCTTCAACGCCGTAAAAATAAAACTTGTTTTGCGCCTGGTTCATTGTCCAGGCTGCTGCGCGTTGTTTTTCTGCGACATACGGCAGCATAGCCAGGCCATAGCGTTCCTGTTCCAACTCACCATAAGTGACCATCGTCTGATAGCGGTACACCTGGCGGTTTTCCCATGCGCTGGTTACCTGGTTAGCCCCCTGCTCGCTGTAGTCATCGTATGCGACCACATCGCCGGATTGCTCAACGCGCTGAATCAGCATAGTATCTTGCGCCCATGATCCTTTTTTCTTCTCACCTAAAATATCGGTTGCTTTTTGCTTGGCAAAAATAGTGCGGACAATTTCAGGGTCAATGAAGGTTGAGACGATTGCCGGAATGCCGCCGTTTGCAGGCATAGACGGCTGAACATCAGCATCCATAGCAAAACGAGTGACAGATGGCGGCAGATAAAAACCACGGGATTCTGCCTCTTTCTTAAATGCTGAAAAATCAGCCTGAGTTAATTGTCCCATTACGCTTTGCTCCATGTAGAAATTACGAATAAATCACCAACAGCGGCAGCACTTGCAACATACCACTCTGTTTCAACTGCGCCATCGACGGTTGCTCCTGCGTCACCCGTTTTAAGTGTCCCGTCAGCCAGTACTGCGAAGACCTTCTGCCCGACAACAGCCGCCGTTGCAGATTTCGCCCAGAAGTCACCACCAACAATCGGAGATGCTTCCCGGCCTTTAGGGATTAACAGGCTGTTACTCTTCAGGTAATCAATCGTTGCGTTGGCATTGTTGTAGATATAACCAACCGGCTTACCCGTACCTGTGTTATTTAAAAGTTTAGGGTTGGCGGTATCACGCCATGCGAACCGGCACATAGACAAGCCATTATCACCGGCCTGGAAAGCACCCGGGCCACCCGCTGCCGCAATGATAGGGCTGTTAGAGGCTGGTTGCCCCTCCTGACCCACACCGGAGTAAGTGCGTACACTTGATTGAAATGCCATAATTATTTGCCCTCAAAGAAATTGCGAACAGCGTCGCGGGAAGATGCCGCAATAGGCGCAGAGTCTTGCGCCATAGTTGGCGCTTTTGCCAGTGTGTTAAATACTGAACGAAGAGCCCCGCTCGGCAGGGTGGCGTGGTCTTCGCAGCCCATTTGCTTCAGTGCGGTGCGATAAACTTCTTCTGCACTATCACAGGCAAGCTCGCCTACCACCGGACGAACATCCCGCTCAGCCTGACGAAGATCCATAAAACGACGTTCGACAGCGCTGATAGCGGCATCCATAGCCATTTTGTTATCTTTGGCTTTTTTGTCGTCATCTTCATCGTCAGCGGATTTTTTAGACTTATCGTCTTTGTCATCGTCGCTGTCATCTGCCTTGCGGTCACGTTCACGATCTTTCCGTTCGCGCTCTTCCCGCTCTTTGAGTTCCTTTTCTTCGCGCTTTAAGCGTTCAGCTTCAGATTCGTTGTCTTTTTCTGCCTGTGTCGCATCGTCTTTGATGACTTCATCGACTTTCTTTTCAACTTCGTCCGGCTTTTCATCGTTTGCCAAATATGGCTTGATGACTGCCATCAGCTTTTCTTTCAGTGTCATTAGGATGTTTCCTGTAGGTTTTGAGTCATAAACAAACACATCGGGACCCGCCCGACCACTTGGCACAATTGCCACATGGTTACAAACGATGTCACGCATGACACCATCGTAAGCCTCGCCCTCATATTCGCCGGGCGTCATATCAAGCCTGTAGCGGTAAGATGAGGAGATTTCCTTTTGCTTATCGGTTTCCACGCCGAGAATGGAATCGATATCCCATATCACTAGTGAGTTTTTCAGGTAAGTGCCATCGAACTCAGCCCGTTCACCTGTAGAGCCGACAATCGCCTCCTTTGGTGGGTCAATAACGGTTACGCCAATGTGTTTATTGAGCAGTGGCTTGTTGTTGAATGTACTGACGGCTTTCCTGAGCTCTTCAGGATCGCGGAGCAGGCGATAGGCTTTATTCGGCTCCAGCCCCAGCGCCTCGGAGTCTGGTATTTCCTTGCCGTAGTAGATGCAAACGTTGGACTTGCTGATTGGGGTCAATGCAACATGCATCATCCCGTCATCGTCGTAAGTCCTTACACTTGCTTTATCAAAGGCAAATTTCACGTCTTTCATGGTTTACCTTTATTCAGACATAAAAAAAGATCACCGAAGTGATCTGTTATTAAAACGGCAACACGGGTCGCCACGTACAACCGCAATTTGGTAATTGCCCAGGCATAATATATTCGCCATCAATCAGGCACCCCTCAGACAGCCTGAATCGCTTTCTCTCCCTTCCTGCCTTAACGTGACTGTGACGAGGCTTATTTCCTCCTCCACTATGCACCCATTCAGCCTCAACGATACCAGCAGCCTGTTGCCTTGCCGCCGATAGTGCACTTGTTGCCTTGCGAGTCTGGTCACGGGCGATAAATTCAGCTCTGCGTCGTGTAATTCCGTGACGTTTACCGAAATTGCGCTCTATTTCATCAGCAAGCATTTTTCTGTCACCACCACGGGCAACAGCGCGATATACCATGCCCTCCACCTCGGTGAAATACTTCTCGGGGATGGAGCGGATAAGAGAGACGTTCTCTGCAATGATGGCCTCACGCTTTTCAAGCATGGCATCAGTCCATTGCATGTTGATGGTCATGGATTCACGCCGTGCAGCTGCCAATAGCCCCCTGTCAACCGCACTTTGCGTTTTATTCATCAGTTCATCAGAAACAGGAAGAGCCTTGTTAATGAACCGGTCCACCCACTTTCTTGCCAGAGCATCCAAAAGCCATTTAATAATGGAGACGGGGTTTGCATCCATAGCCAAATTATCATCCTGAGCGAGAGGATTGTCGCGAATAGCATTGACTATTTCGCGTTTAACCTCATCATTCATATCTCTGATTTCGGCGAGCAGCTGTTTCTGATACCACTTAATGTTGCCAGCGTTGTAATTAACCGGCTTAAGTCTCGTTGTCTTCCGGCTCATAATCACCATCCAGGTTTTCGAAACCAGCCCCCTCTATGCCTTTCAGCGCGTCCCTGGCTTCTTCCGAACTAACCAATTGACTATCAGCAGCCACTGCCACCGCATCAACGCGAATTTTAGTGATTTCGGCGCGTTCTTTTTCGCTAATCTCATCGAGAGGCTTAAACTCAAAGTAAATATCTTCTTTGATCTCCCCGAATTCTGAGAGCTGAATAATCTTGAAGATATTCTCCAAAGGCCGTCTTAGGTTGCCGTCCTGATACCCTGATACGGTCTCATGCCACGTATCTAACTCAGAGTCACCCGAAGCATTTAAACCTGCCGGAGCGTTACCCAGCAGCTTCAGGTTAGTAATCCGGGAAGGAATGCAAAGCTGATCTTGGTAGTTTGACAGCAAATTAGAAAGCTCACTGAGCGAGGTTTGCATGTGAAGCAGGTCTTCATGCACATCTATCGCCCATAGACCAAAGTTATCCTGGTATTTCGTAAACATCTTAATTCGTTTATCGAACTCTCCGGGAACCTGAAGGCGAGCATCCATATCCGTTTTAAGCGCTCTCATTCTCAGCGTGCGGAGTATCTTAATTACGTTCTTCTTGGCATCGCGCCAATCTACAACGTAGTCCTCCATTAACTGAGTCAGAGATAATCCGCCAAAGTTATAGGACGGCTTGAGGATATCAGGAACAGGGCGGCTCACAATGTCATTAAATCGCGATTCATGAACCGTTTTCCCCATTACGAACCATGCGCTCGGTTTGTAGAAGTTATCAGCCAGAGGCCACTGTGTGTTGTACATTGCCGGATAAATCCAGGTTGGGTCGACGACACGCAGACCTTTCAGTGCCCCCTGAGGTATTTTTCGGGGGTCAAGAAATAACGGCTTCTCCAGTTCATCGTCAGCTTTAGCGCCGGTATCAATATAGATATGTGCCACGCCGTATTGTGAATCCTGTCTGACCGCCTCGTGAATCAGGCGCTTCACATCGTATTTAATCAGCGCTTGTTCCATTACTTCAATTCCAGGGTCACCCTCTTTCCTGCTTTTAACCTCAATCCAGTTACGGGTCATCTCATCAGCAAATACGCTGTGCATGTTCGAGTACTCTACCTGCTGAGACATTGCCGCAAGCTGAGGGTAACCACGAAAGCCGGAGTACTCATCGCCAATAGACATGTTATTTAACATATCGTACGGAGTGGCATCCATTGCGAGTACAGCATCCTTTTTGGCTTCCGGTATCACTCCGGGCAAAGGCTCGTACCGCTTAAATTCAGCGAATTTTTTTTCTTCACCCGACACGGAAGCCTTTTCTAAATCAATCTCACTAATCCTGAGCGGTGGCTTTCCGACAGGCTGTTGTGTTTTTTTACTCTTGCTCATCGGAGTATCTCGTCTGGAATATTAAAGAGAAGGCCAGCATTAACTTTCATCTCAGTGATGGCATCCATCATTGGATCTAACTGGTCATCATGCGTGTTAAAATCGGGGTTGATTGATTCCATCTCAACAAGGAAGTCACTGACGAAAGGCCGGTCTGCTGGTAATTTGATGTAGCCGGACTCGATGAAGCCCTGTGTGTCCATCAATCGGGTGTATTTATCCTTATCTCGCTGAATGGCTTTCACCGGACATAACGCATCTTTGCGGATGCTTTGTATCAGGCCGGTGCCGGACGCTTTATCTTCTATCGCCATGTGCCTGAGTGGTCCATTTTTAAGTGATTTGCACGAATTCCAGAACGCCGTAGCTCTGCGCTTTAATTCATCGGCTTCCCACTTGCCCCGGATCATATCTATCAGATACATGTAGCCATCCACGCCAAGCCCCCAATGCTCAAACACGGAGAAGTCATTAACTTCTTTCGTTTTCTGCGCGGTATCCCCATAGACAGCCCGCCATTTAAGCGGGGGCAGCTCTTTGTATTCACCGAACCACTCGGATTTAATCAGGCCACCACCTTTTGCCGTAGGGCGCTGCTGGTACAGGGCATTCCATACCAGAGAGCCGCGTTGCTTGGCTTTATCAACAAACTTGCAGGGCATGCGCTCAGGAAAGAGGATTTCACCGGGCTTTCTCAGGCTGTATTTCTTCCCGTTAAGCTCATGGACTTCATGATTTTCAGCCTCCATCGGGAAACTGACAACCCGCCATTGTTCCCCGCCGGATTCAGCAAGTTTCAGTAACTGCCCGGCAAGGTCGTTCTGATGCCAACGGGTGAGGATGATGATTATTCCGTTTATCTTCGGATCAGCACGGGTAAAGAATGTGGTGTCGTACCAGTCGATAACTGATTCCTGATACACCGTTGATGATGCAGTTTTGTAGTCCTTGGCAGGGTCATCAATGATACCGATATTCATACCCTGACCAGTGATGCCGCCATTAACGCCTGCAGCACGATATGAGCCGCCTTGGATATCACCTTTGGAGTTGATTATTTCCCATAACTCAGCAGTGCGTATTGCACCACCCGCCCCGGCCCGGCTGAGAGTCAAGTTAGTTTCGGGAAATATTTCATTGTACCGAGTGGATGTTATTATTCGCTGTGTATCGCGGGACATCCTGTTAGCCAAATCTGACGAGTAGGAACAGGCGATCACATTCCAGTTCGGATGCTTACCCAGAACATACGCGGGAAACCGACGTGATGCCGCTTCACTTTTGCCCGAGCGCGGAGGTGCGAATATCATCAGGCGAGGCATCAGCCCAGCCTCCGCATCAACTAAAAACTGGTCTAACTCTGCAAACAGCAACTCGTTAAACCAGCCAGTCTCATACAGTGGGTTTGTATACAGGGTGAAATCTAAAAGGCTATTTCTCGCTCTCTCAATTTGTCGTTGTTTAAACGCCTCAAGAGTCTGCAAGTTTCTCATTGAGCTGCGACTTGTTCCTGCCATGCCCCAACTCCTTTAACCTTTCCTCAAGCTCTTCATCGGTGATATCTGAATACTGAATAGGACCGCCGTCTTTACCGGTCAGCTCTGTGGTGATCTTGTCGCCGTATTTCTTCGGTGCCACTTTGGTGATGTACCACTTACGGGTGTCTACGCGCAGTTTTGCCTTGGCAATCTCAGCCGCATCCGGCACGCAGCCGTCAGCTATTTCAAGAACCTCTTCGAGCAGAGCCTCGGCCTGCTCCTCGCGTGCGCGTGCGTACTGGTCTCGAAAGTCAGTCTCTTCACGAAGCCATCTGAACACTGTCGCCTTTCCAGGCATGCCCGGTCGTTCGCATATTTTTCTAAGACTCTCACCACCGGCGAGCAATGCGCATATGTCGTCTGCCACCTCTGGTAAGTAATCTGAGGGGCGACCCATTTTCTTTTTAGCCGCCATGTCCTTTCCTTTAATATCGTCCTTTCAAGTAGGCTATCTGTGTAGCGGAATCAATCAGCCTCGATTGCTCCGAAAACCACTCTATGTCGCGGTTATTCATGTACTCTTCTATCAGGTCTTTCTGAAGCTGACGAAGTTGGTGAACGGTCATGCCGGTATAGTTAGCTACTGAAAATTTATTGCACCCGCACCAACGTAATGACGAACCACTCAGATCACCGACACCATGGGCGCTGGCGCATGCTGTGTCTACCACTCCGGTGATTTCGATATATTGGATTTTTTCACGACTGACTACTACCGCGCTCCCCATGTCTGCCGTGCTGGAATAGGTGAGCCAGAATCCATCATCAATTGCGTTACCTTGGTATACATAGCCGTTAAGCGTTGCACCTGAATCCAGATGAACAGTTATGGAGTAAACTGCGTTCTCGACTGCCATTTAGAACATTCCTCTGGTTAATTTTGTATTTTCCCGTGGGCCACCGATACCGCCGAGGCCAAGAACTTATATAAATCTCTATCAACGCCACTCAATGAATGACGTTTGCAGAGTTTTATAAAATGCAGACAATAAAAAACCCGCGCTTGGCGGGTTCCTAAAATTGACATCTGTTACTTAACGAATTGCATGTAATTCACAGGGAGGCCAATGCCGGGCTCTCTCCCCAGGGCGATTAGCTTCTCCTCAATTTCTTTTTTGTCTGACTCGCTACCGGACTGATAATACTTTTTGGCTGCGGCCAATATTTTGTTTGCTGTAGCAGAGTCGCCAATCATACCGTGAGCTTCTGCTGCGTTAAGGATGCTATACACTTCGTCATCAAATCGCTTCATTGTTCATTCCTTGTATTATGGTTTCCCTGATATTACTACAAACAGAAAAGTGTTTCCGATCCATAAA
>NZ_NRQY01000003.1:130870-135975 GCF_003996855.1 Morganella morganii
CCTCACAGGAAGTGAGCGAATAACTGTATCTCAATAAGGACATTATGAATTATGGAATTATCAAACGAACGCAAGTTTCGTGAAATCGAGACAAAAATTCTCAAAGGGATTCATTCAACCGGCGCACGTGAAATTGCGCACAGAACAGGCATACACGAATCTCAAATCTCCCGGTGGCAGTCGCCACAACACAAAGAAAATCTCAGCTTCATACAGCGCTGCGCTCGTTTACTGGCGGCAATTGAATATGAGGGCGGGGAAGACATGGTTGTGTTGCAGGGTGATGAGGCAAGGGCACTGATTCAGATGCTCGGGCATATCAGAACACCAAAAAGAAAAGCCCCGGCGGTAACCGAGGCTAAGAGTCAAATCAATTTAGTACTTGATGAGGACTAATTATACATGAAAGTAATTACGAAACAAAGATATGGAGGTCGCTATGAATCTTGATGAACTGACATTCCATAAACAGATAATTGAACATGCAACCATGCCCGAAGGTTTTCGTTTATCTGGATGGGTGTACGTTCTGAGCAATGAGTTTATGCCAGGCATTTACAAGGTCGGCATGACCACTATCTCGCCAGAGATAAGAGCCAAGGAACTATCTTCTGCTACCGGTGTTCCGGCGAAATTTAAAATCGAAGAAAGCTATTACTCAGCTGACCCACTTGGCGATGAAAAGCTGATTCACCAACATCTTGCTGATTGTAGGGTGAATGAAAGTAGAGAGTTTTTCAGTGGCGATCTGGAAAGGATTCTATCTGTTTGCAATGACATAACTGAATTTAGCACTTCTGCACCGGTAGAAGAGATCGCAGACCATTACGACATCATTAGCACAGAGAAGCTTGGAAAGCTAAATATCGGAGATCTCTTTGACTCTCTTGGCATTCAGGTCTTTGGGTGTCGATTGGCCGCGGCAGAGAGGCTAATCAGGATTGCTCATCAGTTTTTAATTGAAAGTAACAGAAAAAGTAGTCGGTCTCTTTTTTTACAGGATGGAACGGCTTACGTCATCAGAAGCCAGGTAGATCAGATGTATGAAAAATACCTTGAAGAAACCAACGGGAAAGGCAGGCCAGCAGAGCCAGCCACCGAGGACACAGGAGTACCATTTTAATGGCCAGAGCAAGAAATATTAAGCCCGGGTTTTTCACTAATGATGACCTGGCCGAGTGCGACCCATACGCCCGTATTTTGTTTGTCGGGCTGTGGACAATCGCAGACCGTGAAGGTCGCATGGAAGACAAGCCACGCAAGATTAAGGCAATGGTTCTTCCTTATGACGAGGTGGACTGTGACAAATTACTGGCACAGTTGCATGGTAAAAACTTCATCACCCGGTATTCAGTGGACGGAAATGATTTTATCCAGGTGAATAACTGGAAGAAGCATCAGAATCCTCATGTTAAAGAAGCGGTCAGTGAAATACCTGAACAGTTATCGCAAGATGCTGATAATAAAGGAGCACCAGAAAAGCACAGTACTTGTATGGTGCAAGAACAGGAAGAGCACACAACAATCCCGGCTGATTCCCTTAACCTGATTCCTGATTCCCTTAACCCTATAAACACCCAAGCCGAAAAACCGGCTTGCCCTGATGAGCAAAAAAATAACCTGGCAAGTATTCACCAGATGTCGAGCAAGTATGCATTCGAGGGAGAAGTTATCCGCCTGAACCACAAAGACTTCGCTGAGTGGAGCGGGCTGTATTCGAATATCGACCTGGAGCATGAGCTGAAACGGCTGGACATGGAATTTCGGTCTGAAAAGCCAAAAAACTGGTTTATCACTGCAAGCCAGAAACTCAACTACCAGAACAAAAACTCAGCGCCTGCCCGTCGCCGTGTCGGTGATCGCATTGTGCAGCCATCGAGAGCGAGTGAGTTCATACCGGAGGACTTCTGATGGCAACAGCAGCGCAGACTCTGGCGCGGTTTAACCGCATGAAGCCTGAGCATATCAAGCCAAAATTCACGAATGCCGCTGAGCTGATGGCGTGGCAGCGTGAGCAGGGCGCTATCGATGCGAAACGGATCGCCGATGAAAACCGCGTTACCCGTCTCAATAAAATCATGGGGCGCTCCGGTATCAGCCCGTTACACCAGGAATGCACGTTTGAGAACTACCAGGCGACAACGCCGGAACAACAGCGGGCGCTCAGTAAATCACAGCAGTACGCAGCTGAGTTTGGTAAATCATTTGGCGGGTTTATTTTCAGTGGCAACCCCGGCACCGGTAAAAACCATCTGGCAGCGGCTATCGGCAACCAGATAATCCGGAACGGGAAAAGCATTCTGATCGCCACTCTGCCAGACCTGATGATGCGTGTCCGTGAGACATACCAGAAGGGGGCAAAAACTACGGAGTCGCAGCTGATCAACGACCTGTGCGAAGTGGATTTACTGGTGCTGGATGATGTCGGCGTACAGCGTAATAACCTGAACGAAGAGCTGATTATCTTCCAGGTGGTAGACCGCCGGTTATCGAACAAAAAGCCGGTGGGGGTGCTGACCAATCTCAATTTTGACGAACTGGCGAAAGCATTGGGTGATCGGGTTATTGACCGCCTGAGAATGGGATCGCCGACCGTTATCAATTTCACCTGGGAAAGCTTCCGCAGACAGGTTAAGTAGCGTCATAACCCAAGACAGAAGGACTTTTGATATGAGCATTTTATTTCACAAAGATTACGATTACGAAGAGTTCAACACCAACTTTAACAATTTCAACCTGTTGCTTGATAAGCAGCAGCCAAGAGAAATAAAGTTATTCCACAGCGATAAGCCTGTAAAAAGCAAAACACTCCACCTTGACCGGAAATTATATCGGTGCTTTCCAAGAGGTAAGGCTTACCTGTGTATGTCGAACCGTGAATGTTTAATCCGATTTACAGAGGATCGCTGATTATGGAACCAACGGAGTTTGAAAAGTGGTGCGCGGGTGAGCTTGGGCACACATTCGGGTACATCGTGAACAAACGGAGAAAAGATTTTTTCGGCATCACTGGATACAACCTGAGTGAGATTGAAATCAGATACCGCGCCTACATGGCCGGAGTTCGCAGCAGACTGCCGTACCAGACACAACCACCGGAGGAGTGATGAAGTATTTCAAACAATATCCGGTAACTCTCAGACACTTTCTTGACAGACCAGCGTATGCGGCAGCGGCGGGGTATGACTTCAATTTCTTCGACTGCATGGCGTTTACGGCGCATAAATATGTCGAATGCATGAAGAGTTACAATTGGTTTTTCTGGCTGGATACTGAAATCAGAGAGCTGCCATTCACTGCTATCACATTGTTCACCATGATTTTCATTGCAGTGACAACTCCGTTTATTTATCCGGTTTATGGTGTGGCTACATACGTTATGTGCAGGAGAGCGGGCAAAGTGAAGCACACCGAAATTATCGACAGGAACATTACCGGCTGGTTAATGAGGTTCAAATGACAGAGAAAACACAGGAGGTAATGTGGAAAACTTCTGCCTGCATGAATCCAACAAAAAACTGTTTTACGAGCAACTGAAATCACTACTGAGCACCCATCAGAAGTTAAGTATCACCGCAAAACCCTACCGCCCGAAACGAAGCCTTTCACAAAATTCACTCAGTCATGTCTGGTACAAAGAAATCAGCGATTACCTGATTCGTGCCGGTCGTCCGTTCTGTACAGAGGCATGGGTAAAAAGAAGTCTGAAGGCGACATACCTCGGATTTGAAACCACGGAGTACACCGATGTTATCACCGGCGAAAAAACGCAGCGTGAGACGCTCAGGCGCACTTCAAAACTGGATAAGGGGGATATGCATTACTTTCTTCAGCAAATCGAATCATGGGCTGCACAGTTCGGTTTAATACTGACTACGCCGGAGGGTTCGGAGTACATGAAACTCAAAAGGGAGCAGGACGCATGAAAAGAACCTATATCAAAACCGCCGAGCAGAAACAGGATGTATGCCTGCGGATAGTCCGGAATCTTCGCCAGCTGGACAGTTTCACGGTGAAGACGGTTTCACTGGCCGCTGAGTTAAAAATCATGATGGCGACCACGTTTCTCAACATGATGAAAGATATCGGCAGTGTCCACGTCAGCCACAAACACGGTAAGCAGGCTTATTACGTTTTTGATGATTATGCCGTATCAAAAATTAAGGCTCACTTCAGCAGTTTCCCCGATAAAAAACGCATGGGTGCGAAGGTGAAAGCGCCGGTATCTGAGCAGGAGGTGCGCTGTGGAATGCCAACTGTGCAGTAAAGAACTGGCCGACGATGAAACATGGCTGTGCGACCAGTGCGTCAGTGAATGTCCACATCTGGAAGTAGTCGGGAAGATAAAAGGAGATGGTGATGATCAAACGCATTCTGGGATATCTGAGTAATCCGTTCATTCTGGGTTGGGTGATATTTGTTACCGGACTCGGCATCTATGAATACTGGTGGTGAGTATGGCGAACTTACGAAAAGAAGCACGCGGCAGAGAATGCCAGATCCGAATTCCGGGCATATGTAACGGCAATTCTGAAACAGTGGTGCTGGCTCATTATCGGATGCCGGGATTGTGCGGCACCGGAATTAAGTCACCGGACATTTTTGGCGCATGGGCGTGTAGTGCGTGTCATGACGAAACAGATCGACGTACACGCCTCACAGACGCTGAGTATGCAAAACAGTGTCACCTTGAGGGCGTTATCCGGACGCAGGCGCAGCTGCTGGCAGAGGGGAAAATATCGGCATGAACCAATATCACCTTAAGTTGCCGTGGCCGCCATCCAACAACACGTACTGGCGACACGCCAGAGGTCGGCACTACATAGCAGAGAAAGGAACCAGATACCGGCAGCACATCACAGAGTTAATCAGGCAGCAAAACCTCGATATCAGCACCACATCCCGCATCAGAATCAGCATCACAGCAAATCCCCCGGACAAACGACAGAGAGACCTCGATAACCTGCCAAAGGCTGTTTTCGATTCGCTCACTCATGCCGGTTTCTGGAAGGACGACAGCCAGATTGATGATATGCGTATCAGGCGTGGTGAAAGGGTAAGTGGCGGATCACTGGATGTCACGATATGGGAGATAGGGGATGAAA
>NZ_NRQY01000004.1 GCF_003996855.1 Morganella morganii
AGCAATACCTTGGCCACCGGCGCTGTAAAACAGAGGCACAACGTTTTTATGTGTTTGGTATAGCTTCAGCTCGTCTACGTTCTCGATGGTGATCAGTCTTTCATCATCGGGTACAAGCTGAAGCAATGAACGCATGAACGTTGTTTTACCTGAACCAGTAGCGCCGGAAACGATAATATTCTGGCGATGTTTAATCGCCAGCGTGAGGAACTCTTTAAAGCGTCTGGCGTTCTTCAGCTCAATAAGTTCTCGCTCAAAGTCACGCAGCCCTACAGCGTCCGTTACGATGTGATCGAATGCACCGTCACGCTCGTAATCATCCAACGTTCTGATCACGTCAGAGGGTTTACGGATAGTCAGGCTGTAACGGTCGCTCAGTGTCGCCGGTGGCCGCACAATCTGGATACGTTCGCCGTAGGGTAATGTTGCGGAAACAATCGGCTTACGCTCGTCAAATGACTGGCCAGAATAAGTGGCCGTAAGCTTTGATATGTCAGCGCAAGCAGCAAAATCTAACTTTGGTACGTTATGAAACTGCCACCCTTTCCGGCCTTCAGTAATTACCTCTCCGGGTTTATTAACCACCACTTCAGTAACCCCGTCTTCGTTTAAAAAGGGCTGGAGTACCCGAAGGTACTCCAAAAGTGATGAACCTTTAGCATTAGTAGGCTGCTTTAAGGTCATACACCCCCCTGAAGTCGAGATCGCGGGCTACAAAGATAGAAATATTGTCACCCTGATTTTTGGTTAACGTTGGCGGTATGTTGATAGAGTTTTCCAGCGCAATACTGGAAGCATCCTTTGTTGCTTGTGCTGTATCACCAAAGTTATATTGATTACCGCCGTTGCTACGATTTGCGCTATTGGCTGCGTAGGTAACGCCTCCATTTATTGTTGTCAGCATAATTGCGCCCCCCCAACGATCCCAAAAGTGAGTATCGAGGAAGCCATCAAGTCCAGAACGGCCAAGGGCATCAGTACCCGGCGAATCCAGTTTAACCAATACCCCTTTAGGCGTTTCTATACGAGTCCAGAGAACGAAAATCCGCGCCTGTCCTCTCTTTATGCCGCCTTGATACTGGCCAACAATTTTTGAACCCTTTTCCAGTAGCAAAACTTTCTTGTCTGTACTGTAGACATCATCAGTTAAACGGCAGGCGGTCATTCCGGGAACATCACTACTAATAGCCGTTTCCAGCGCACAATTAAGGAAAGTGCCTTGTGTGATAAAGTAACTTCTGTCTACTAACAGGCTTGCCCTGCTACCGCTAACCTCAGTACCTTTAAGCCGGTTAGAAAGACTATCAGCGCGGTCAGTTTCAGATAGTGAGCTATTACCCTCCTGTACCTCACCGGCCATTTGAACGGGCTGGCCATTACCTGCTTTTTGTCCGGGCTGTTGAGGTTTAGAAATACTGCCAAACGCCAGAATAGAGCTTGCCCGCTTGCGTTCGTCTGGCGTCTGTTCATGCTTCCCATTGCCACCAGTTCCCGAAGCTGAAGACGGCGGCGGCGGGGCTATTTGCCCTGTATTTAACATCCGATCTTCTTTTGGCGTCTCAGTCTTTGGTGGAGCTGGCGGCGGCGGTAAAGAAGGCGGCGGGCCAAGCCGATTGGCTACACTGGTGTTACCAGTGAGCTTAGGCGGTTTATCTTCTTCACTACCTTTAAAGCCACCATTCACCGCTATTAACGCCAGAATAACGATAATCCCTATGATTACAGCTACGATTTTCTGACCAATACCGGAGGCTTTACCGGTTTTCCTGTTTTTGGAAATCGAAGGCATACCACGATCAGCATCTTCCTGTTCGATTTCTGTATCTAAGTCGTCGCGGTCTTTAGCCATTACTGCGCCCCTCCCTTAATTACACGCTTAACGCCGGGTGACGTTGTGCCGCTGGTATTGATTAATCCATGAGGGTTGAAAGATTCGTTGTAGACGTTGGCAATATATTTGCCGTTGCGTAAAACAAACCTAGGAGCCACTTTTTCAACAATCATGGTATCCGGGTGATCGGAATCCATCGTTGGGTTTAGAAGTGTTTCAGAGCCATCAGCATGTTTAATGTAGATAGCGGGGATCGAGGTATTACCGGAAAACTTGAAGTAGGTAAAACGGCCATCATCATAAGCCCGCCAAGGGGAGACTTCACGAGAACCGAATACCCAATAGTTCCAGTTTGTCCAAGCGTTAGGCGCTTTTTCATTCATCCGTTCTTTCAGTCTGCGAGCATCTTCTTCAGCTACACGCCGCGCCGCTTCGTCCTGCGGATAACGGAAATTTACCTGAAAATACATATCACCGGTTTTCTTACCAGTAGCGGATAAATCAAACGTGTATACGCGCCGGTCAGTTAAAACCGTCATGTTTGTGGTGGCTTGTTCGCCTGTTGGCTTAATGAAGATATGGTTTTCTACTGGCGCAACTTCCCAAGCGTCCGGGTCGCCCATTGCTATGTTGGTGACGTTCTCGCCGGGGGCAAATTGAATATCTGTTGAATAGCCATAATGGCCAATCAATTTAACAACTTGCTCATGGTTGTATGAAATGAACTTGACTCGTTTGTCATAAGCGCCGCCTCTTGGAACTTCAAGCGCAAATGCCGTAGAAGAAAAAATGCCGAGAACGAGAAGAACCGATAAGGTGGTTTTATTAAGCGAAAGCATAATTAACCCCCTTCCTGATCTTTACGGTAGCTAATAACCTGAAAACCAACCGGGTTTATCAGGCGATCATCCACCTTGATTGGCTCTTTACGGTAGACGAAAGAGACAGTAGCGGCCCAATGGGTTGTTACCGGCATTTCACCGTCTTTCTTCACCGTGGCCGTGTAGCGCACTAACGCTGTATACACCGTTTCACCGAACTGATCCTTCTCGCCCTTTTCTGGCTTCACTCCACCTTTACCGTTTAGGTATGTAATGGCGGGATTGACCTTAATATCAACCTCAGTGGTTTCACCATAAATTTTGATTGGCGCGTAAGGGTTAACTTTGGGATTAGTGTAATCAGCGTACTGTTGCTGAATGGCTCCGTCTGACAACATGCCAACCTGAAGGCGATCATCTTCGCGGGTGTTCCAGTGATACCCTTCGCGGTGGCGAAGATACTTAGCCAACCAGTAACGGCTCATCACCTGTTCGGTAGTCTCATCCATGTTTTTCAGGTTGCTGATCACCTCAGTTTCGCCGGTGGTGTCATTAACGCGAACAATTGAATTTTCAATTGTTTTTAGAGGCATCATTGTAGAAATTGCAATCGCCTGAACAATTACAACACCAGTCATAGCCCAAAATGCCGACCAAGCTCTACGGGCTGATTTCTTTTCTCTGACAATCTCAGATTCATCCCAGCTTTTAGCTTCATCAAAGTAATCTTTGTCGGTTACTTTTTTTCTTTGGCCGGGGCTGCTTTTTTATTGGCCATGCGCAAACTCCTTCAGTTGCTGAACCTGTTTCTTATTCACGTCCTTGTACTTCGAGCTGACGGCATTAATCTGTTCTTGCGTAATCATTGCCGGGTTAATCGGAACCATGCCGCGCCCATCGTCTACAGCTTCAGCCGGTGGCGGTGGCGTGAGAGTGCAAGCCCCAAGGGTGAAAGTGAGTGCGATTACTGCTAGAGATTTCTTCATTCAATCGTTCCTTATCAAGTTGCGTTACATTGATAATCAAAATATACCATTTTGATTATCATAACGCAAAAAAATGATGAGGGGAATTTCCCCTTCATCATTCGATTTGTGCGTTTTATGTACAATAAAAAGGCTTCACTACTATCCTTGTGCGACTGAATTACCACCAAAGCGTTTTTGATAGGAGGCATAAGCCGCTTGACCACCGCGAACGGGGGAAGTCAGGGCGCGTTGAGTCGTCTTAACTTCTCGGTTAACGTTCTGCATACCGCGTTTCATTGCTGTTGGCCGTAACGCATTCATGGCAGAGCCGAACGCTCCTTGCGTGGCCATGGCCACACCGCCACCTAATGCTGAAGCGATAGAAGGAACTTGCCTTACCACTAAAATGCAAAGCGCAAATACAAGGCATAACATCGCCGCATCCCCTAAGTTAGCCATATTGGCCGCTGCGCTTTCTGTTGGTGCCATCTTTGAAATGTAGGTGTCACCTAACGAGATCATCAGCGAACCTACCGATGCCGAAAGAATCAGCAGAATGCCAAAGTTGCATACCATCGCTAACCAAGCTTCAAAGAAACGCTGCGTAGTGTTAAATAGCAGTGCAATGATGAATAGTGGCCCAATCCCTAGCAGGATGGTTATCATGAACTTTGACAACAAGACCAAGAACGCCACAAACAACGTCAATCCACACCCAACAACCAGCACAATCAGGGCTATCAGATACAAACCGAAGTTTCCGTTCATGACCCCGCCCTTATCCCATGCAGCTTTGGCCACATTGAATATTTTGGTAAAGAGCGCATCCAGCGTATCGGCTGTTGTTCCCGTTGTACCGGAAACCACCGCTGAAATGTGTTCCGGGCCTTTCTGTAGGACATTAACGACCACATCCATATAAGTACCGACCGTTAAGCCCAGCGCGACAATCCCACCAATACGAATGATGCGAAAGACGCCATCGCGTACCGGTTCATCAACTTTGGCGAACATCATCAGAATGCCCCACATGGCAATCCAGACAATCATCATGCTGGTGAACAGTGGCGAGGCATACCCGATTACATTGCTGACTGTATCGGTAATGTAGGTTGATAACGCCGAGTCAACGTTGGCAAAAATACGGACAAATAAGTTTGTTCCCGTACCCATAACCGCCCCCTTCCCTTACCAATTATTAATGTGGCGCAATGAGCCACTAGAGGCTTTTTGTTCCGCAGCAATGGCATTCTTACAGTTCGGCGTATTGCCAAGCTCGCCGGGGTTATCACTACAACGCTTAACGGTTTCGGCCCGTTCTGCATTGTGGTTAGAAAACCATTCAACGGAATGCGTTTCTTCTTTGTCGAAGCATCCGGTAAGCACAAGGCTTACCAGACACACAGCGCTTATTTTTCGTGCGCACGAAAAAAACATAGTTACCTCTACCAGTTCACATTACGCAGTGAGCCAGATGATTGAACGGCCATCTGTTTAACCTTTTGTTGGTACAACGCATCATTTGCCTGCGCTGTCTGCTGGAGAATTTGCAACTTACCAACTTCATTTTGTAAAAAGGCTTGTTCGGCCCCAATGCGGGCGTTTAAGTCCATTACTTCTTTGGGGTCACTGGCCGTATTTACACGGCGTACCAGACCTGATAATTCTGTAAAGCGCGATTGCGCTTGGTCAAGTGAACGGGAAGCTTGGCCAGCATAGGTGGCGGCATTTTTAGCGGCAGTGTCGTAAAGGTCAGCTACATCTTCAGGAAGCTTGAAATCACTGGCTGAATTGATACCGCTATTGCGTAGAATACTGTCGGTATTGATGCCACTAAGCGCGTCAGTGTCATATTGGGAATTGATTACGTTAGCTAATCCCCGTGCGCTGGTCATAGATTCATACTGTTTAACCTGCTGCTTAAACTGGTTTTCAAGCTGTTTGATTTGTTCAATGTATTTCGCCATATCTTCAAGGTGTGCTGTCCATGCTTGAGGGTCGGCAACCACAGATACAGGAACGCCAGCATAGCTAACGGCATTAAGACTTCCTGTAATGGCCAGCACTAACGCTAATTTTTTCAGTTTCATAATTGTATTCTCCATTAATAATCAGGCAGCTACGCGCTGTTTATGGAACTCTGGCAACCAGACTTTAGGGTCATCCCCCACTTGTTGCATGATGCGTTCTAATAGTTCCACGTTGTCAGCCGTTCCAGAGATAACGGCTAGTTCGTCGCTAAACCCTGCAAGGTCGAGCTTGGCGATCACTGAATTATGGCCATGCTTAATAAGGAACTGATGAGAGCCGGGGGCCATGTCGGTTTTGATTAATTGGTACTCACGTTCTGTAAGCTTGAAGCCTTTAACGTAATCATCCCAATCGGCTTTAGGGTTAGGCATAAAGACCATCGTTGCGCACTGTTCAATGATGCTGTACCCAATAGCGGATTTAAGAACGTCTTTAGCTGATTGAGTACCAAACACCATTAACCCGTTCAATTTACGGATGGTTTTCAGCCCGTTTTGCGCAAAGTCTTCAAAGTATTCATCCAACAATAATTTCCAGAACTCATCCATGAAAATCATCATTCGACGGCCATCAATAATTTGAGAAATGCGGTGGAACAAATACATGATTAATGGCGTTCTGATCTCGGCGTTATCAAGGAAGTCTGTAACGTCAAAACCAAACATCGTGTTATTGCTAAAATCAATGTCGTCTGTTTCGTTATCGAATACCCAAGCTAATGTTCCATTGCCACACCACTTAGCCAGACGAGCGCCTACACCTTCTGGATCTGTTGGGTCCATAAAGTCAAGGCAGGCAGAGATCCGGCGTAAGTGTTTCGGCAGGCGCATAACCCCGCGAACGGTATTACTAATGTCAGTATCCTGAACGGTCGTGAAGGAACCACCGGCACATTTTTTAACTATCTGCTCAAGGAGCTGATAAGTATCTTCGGAAGGTTCCATTTGGAATGGGTTACAGCCAGTGCGAGCACCATTCTTAAAAGGTAAATAAACGCCGCCTTCTGCTCTTACATAGATTTCTAACCCACGATCTTTATCGAAGATAATTTGAGTAGGGTTAAATTTCTTACTTTGAGCCATCAAGAAACCTTGCGTTACGGTTTTACCGGAGCCTGAAGGCCCGATAATTAACGTATTCCCTAGGGCTTTTTGTTCCTCTTTCGTTTCCTGAATGCTACCCGCCCCCTTTTCCGCTTCCAGTTGCGCTAGTTTTCTGGCCTTCTCGGCGCTTAACTCGCTATGGAAATTGAAATAATAGGGAGCGCCAGAAGTAGTTTTAAGTAGCGTTACCGATGGCCCCCACTGGTTGCCGGTTCTGCGGCCTGTTGGGTAGTTGTGAAATGAGGAAAACCCCGCAAAATTACGTGAACTTATGGGGGCTGGCCTTGCCCGGTACTTAAAGTTTCCGGGCAACATAGACCAGAAAGCAGACTCTATAGCCCAATCTTCACGAGACACAATCATGTTGCAATCGACCAGCTCGGCTTTAGCGTCAGAAAGATTTTTCTTCAGGCTTCGCGCATCTTTAGCCAGAATCGTTAGGGCTAAATGATGTTCACCGAATACAAGACGGCCTGAAGTTAAATCATCAAGCGCGTCGTCGATCTCTTCCATTTGCGTTTTGGAAAAGTCACCGGCGTTTTTCATTCGGCGTTGTGTTCTGCCTAATAATTCAGTCGCAACCGGCTTACTTAAAAAGTTGAACGACTGCGACAAAATCAACGGGAATGGCGCGGATAAGAACGCATTCATTAAACCCGCTTCGGTGCCTTCTGGATATTCACCAATGCTCAGGACTGCGCCCACGGTGCTTTCAGTGACGCCCCTAACTTCAAAGGCATCTTCACCAAAGAACGGACGATCAAAAGGCAACGCTTCAGAGAGTACCTTGCGAGGTAAAGCGCGAGGAATCCACTCAAGATTTATCAGGTAAGATAAAAACTCTAATACTTCAGAGTTTTTTATCCCCTTTCTGTCATAACACCCTAAAACCCGCGCCCCATAATGTTTTAGGCTACTGGTGACGGTGTTAACCACTTCGTGTAACCCTTCAATAGCTTCAGCCTGTATACGTTTAATAGATTCAACGTTTTTTTCAAAACGCTGAAGGAGATTAACGCCGGGAATACCTGAAGGGCGATAAAGAACTGTAAGATACAGTTCGTTTACCATCATGTTATTTTTACCAACATGATTTTTGTATTTGTTATTTAGTTGTTCAGCAAAGCTACCTTCTTCAAACTCCCCGCCGGGAAATGTATTTTCTTCACGGCGAATAATGTTTGTCCAAAGAGATATATTTGGTGAGGCTATATTTTTCAACAGCCCATTAAGTTGTTCTTTCCAGTTAATCACATCTTCTGGATCTGCACTTTCATGGGCGCGGCCATCAATCTTAATTACCTGAAGATAATAACCACTGGTAGTTTTAATGGTGTTTTCGTCAAGGTGAACAGAATAAGGGATAAACTCAGCAACAGAGTTTTCATTCACCCATTGGCGTGATTTTGTCGCAGTTGCATTACTCATTCTGGCATTTTCCTTCTTTTGCGAGTGCTAACGAGTGGTGAGGCCGTAGCCGCACCCCAATAACGCCACCCAATGGAACGGCACTTAGTTGCAAACCATAAAGATATAAGCCTGAAAAAACGGGGGTCTTTCAGGCAAATCAGGTAGCAAGCACCGTGTAAAGGAACATACAGAGGCAACAACCAAATGCTATTTGCAGCGAGAAAAATCACTCCAGTTGTAGCGATACAGAAAATTATTGCCTCGTATGTTACGCCCCACACAAGTGAGGGGCGTGTAGCACCGGCAAAGAGAACATCTTTTCCTGATGCCATGACGCTCTCCTTACTGGACTACAGCAATGATTGCGTCGGCAATAGACGCCGCACCAAATACCAGCACGATACCGCCGATAGCAAAGCCAGCGTGGCGCGCTCCAAGACGACCAGCCCATGCTAAGTAACCCAACACGGCGATCGCTAAGATTGCAGCAGAGCGGGCAATGCCTGACGTTAAGAGATCAATTAACCACTGAAGCCCTTGGTTAATTGGATCGCCACCGGCTGCGTGAGCGAAACCCGGTAACATCATCAAACCCAACATTAGCCAAGTGGTAGAGGCAATCTGACGGGTGAAGGTTTTTACATTTGCCATGCTTTAATTACTCCATAAGTTGTAACTCAATGATCGGGACTTTCCCGTACTTACTGTTAATGTGTTTCACTAACCTGTCTAAACTCGACCACACTCGCGGCGTCTTCCTTTGTGTCTCTAATAAAAGATCTCCTCCTTTCCACGAAAGCTGTACGCGGATGCTAAATTTTCCATCTTCACCCTGTACCAGCATCATCTTCTTTACTGACTGATTCCCAAGGTTATCAATCAGTTCTGGTTCTGTTATCGTTTCGTTGTTCATGTCAATATTCTCGATTGGGGATTCCAAAGTTCGAGAACATTTTAAATGCTTTGCGCAAAAAGTCTTTTTCTTCATTCCTCCCCCACCGGTACAATCAAAATATAGCATATTGATAATCAGAACACTACTTTTTGATGTTACTTTTTCTCAAATTTTGGCTTTCCGTTCACAGCATCAAATTTTGATGAGCAACCGGGATAGCCAGAACAGCCGAAAAAGTCATACCCTTTTTTGCCGCCGGTGGCTGGTTTTTTACGCCGGATAAGAGGCTTTCCACAGTCAGGACACTTAAAGCCTGAAGCTTCTGGTTTGGGCTTTGGTTTCCCCGGTTTCCCTGCTGTATCTGGTAACGTGGTAGAGCAATCTGGATAACCAGAGCAGCCCCAAAAGAAGCCGGTAGCCCCTTTTTTGCGGAAAAGAGCCTTGCCGCAATTTGGACAGGGGTATTGAGGTGCAACGTCAATTTTCAGGTGGCTAAGTTCTGATTCCAGACGTTCATAAACAGAGCCAACAACGTTTTTGTAAGATGTCTGGCCATGGGCGACTTTATCCAGCTCGCCCTCCATCGCGCGTGTAAAGTCGTACTCGATAAAGCTAAAACCGCCTTTAACCAAAGCATCAATAACTAATGCACCGGTTTCAGTAGGCAAAAGATATTTGTTTGCGCTATCCGATTTGACGTAACCACGGCGCATGATGTTTTCCATGATCGCCGCGTAGGTACTTGGTCGCCCAATGCCTAACCTTTCCAGTTCTGCGATAAGTGACGCCTCAGTAAAGCGGCTGGGGGCGCGGGTTGTCTTACTTAATACCTTCCCACTTTCAGCGGTAAGGTGCTGGCCACGTTGCAAAGAGGGGATCGGGTTCTTAGGTTTCTCTTCCTTTTTGCCATCATCGGCTTCGGTATCGTCTTTAAACAACGTTGTCCATCCGGCATACGTCAGCGTTCGGCCTTCAGCCTCAAACTCAACTGGTTTTTCGCCGCTACTGTCAGTAGCCTGGAAGCGGGCCACGCGAACGGCGTAGCGAGCTGATTCTAATTGACAGGCAACAGCGCGATCCCATATCAGGCGATAGAGAGCTTTTTCTTCTGGCGTACTCCCTGCTTCTTCAACGTCAAAATGTGATGGTCGTATAGCTTCATGCGCTTCTTGTGCATCACCTTTTGCTTTCCATGTGCGAGGTTTAGACGCCATAGGTAAGCCCTTTGCTTTGCAGAGTTGGTATATTTCAACCAGAGCATCATCAGAAAGGTTTGGGTTATCGGTACGCATATAAGTTATATGGCCTTGCTCATATAATTTTTGCGCGGTTGTCATTGTTGCTTTTGGTTTCATCTTTAATTTATTAGATGCCGCCTGCTGTAATGTTGAAGTGATAAAAGGCGCAGGAGGTGCTTTTGATGCGTTTTTCTCTTCATAAGAAATAACGTCAACTTCCCGGATGGCGGCTATTTTTTTAGCAAAGCCTTCATCCATGAAGTATTCGCTACCTTCGGCCAAGAAAGGTTTTACATCCCATTCAGCAAACCAATCTCCTGCAAAATTAAGTCTTACGCCAAAATGGGAGGTGGGCTTAAAGTTTTGAATTGCACGTTCACGCTCAAGAATAATACGAACGGCGGGGCTTTGAACCCGGCCAGCGGATAACCCTTGTCGCCCACTCATTTCTGACAGGCGCGGCGAAACCATGTAACCAACAAGGCGATCAAGGACTCTTCGCCCTTCTTGTGAGGCTACCATAGGGATATTAATTGCCCTTGGTGACGCCAGAGCGGCTTTGATAGCGCGAGGGGTTATTTCAGCGAACGTTACCCGCTGCGGGTTCTCAAGCCGTAGCGCCTGTTTCAGATGCCATGCAATGGCTTCCCCTTCCCGGTCTAAGTCAGTTGCGAGGAAAACAGCATCACTATGCTGAACGTCCTGTTTAAGCTTGGCCAAAACCTCTTTGCCGCGCTCAGTGGCCACATACGTTGGTTTGAAGTCTGGTGCGGCAACTCCAATATCTTTTTCTGGTAAATCTCTGACATGGCCAACACTGGCGGCGACTTTCCAACCATCACCAAGGATCTCGCGTATTTTCTTAACTTTCCCCGGAGATTCCACAATCATTAATTTCATGGCTGCACCCCTTCATTTTGATAAACGCTTTTGGATGGCGTATTTTTAGAAAATACATTCCATTCGGCGTTACTATTTTTTTGGAACTTTGCAGTTCCGTATACATCCCATTTTTTAGGCTCAGGCACAGCGGAAGCAGTTAATTGAACCGGGGAAGAGTTAGACGGGCCACCTTTATTAATACTGGCGTAGAAGGCATGATCTTTAATGATCGCTGATGGTGCGGAACCACCGAAATTAGTTAAACCTTTAGATACTTTTCCTGCTTTTTCTCTGTCAGCTACAATTGCGGGATTCTGGAAAAATAACCCACCATTGGTAATATCAGGCAAGTGACCTTCTAACGCCAAATTGATGATGGTCTGTACTTGCGTATATTGTGAAACGGTAACAGAAGGTAACTTTTTCCAGTCACCACCAACTTTGGTAACTGGCTCAAATTGCTTAGGGCTGTTTACTACGTCCGTCACAGTCTGGCCAAACTGACCGCTAAGACGCCGGTTAATAATCGTATACACAACGCCAGCTAAACCCGAATCACCTTGATTGGCCGCTTCGGCTATGGCAACACGTGCAATAGCATCCCTGTCCTGATCGGTGAGCTGTACTTTTTGCAACTGCTCACGATACATCGCCGCTGCTGATTTACATTCTTGCTCACTAACAGGGTAAGCCTGTTCTGCTGGGCTACCTGTACCAAAAGTTAAAGCGGCGCAGGTTGCCAATATTGAAAAGAGTTCCATCACATCCCCTTAGTTTTAAACGCCATAAGAAGGTTAGAAACCCTTACGAACAGTGCCGTAGGCGCTATTTATTTTGTTAATCCAGCCTTCATCCTCACTGGTGCATTGTTGTAGAAAAGCGCCGCGAGCTTCTTTAGTTGCGCTTTTTTTGAACTTGCCCTTCTTGAATTTGACTATCGAAAAGTAATCATTAACTGCTGATTTGCACTCTGATCCGCCGTCATTGCCGGTCAGCATACCCGCGAGGCATAAAACCGCTTTACAAGGGTCTTTTGCTTGGGCTGGCATGGCAGAAATAAGAGTCAACCCCAAGGCTACAGCGATAATTTTTACCGTGTTCATGGTACTTCTCCTTAATTCATTTTTTATCAAAATTGCATCTTTCGATAATCAATATACACAATATTGATGATAATGGAAGAGTTGATTTTCCTTCGTATGCACGAAAAATAGTCGAATATTTCTTGATGGGTAGGCCATTTTGGCCTATCATTAACGTATGGGATTTATACAAAAAGGGGATTGTGATGAGAACATTCAAAGGGTTAAGCAACAAAACCCGGAGTCCGACAAGTAACGTTGTTCCAATTCGTCCGGGTGGGGGTGTAGCTTCTAATGATGATGATAGTGGCGTTACGAAAGCTAAGTGGATCGCTGGGGCGGCGGCAAAAGGCTTAGGAAGCGTTTTGCGCTCCCTAAGCTTTCTCATTATGTTGTGGCTACGGTTGCCAGTTCGCCTGTTGTTGATTGCCACATCTGCTATGGCTTTTATTGGCGTTGTTCTCTGTCTCGTTATTTTTAGCGACCGTTCCATGGTTCCGGGCTTCATCATAATTGGCCTTGCTTCTACGGCTCTTGCTTGGCTCTATGATTTAGTTCTCACCAAGCTGACCCCGTAATAGGCCTAATGGGAGCGAACGCGCAATTTCACGACATCTGTCTATATCCGAAAGCGTCCCTTTGCGGATAGGCTATTTTTGCATGTCCAAAACTAAGCAAAACGACTTTCGGACACCGATATAATTTCGTACATCGCTTTCGGACATATACAGATGCAATGGTTAACTAACTGATTGTTATGTCCATTTTGCAAATGTCGTCATATTGTAGCCTCGCTCCCATTGGGCCTAATACATATCATAAAAAGTAACAAAAAACGGTCTAAACATTCCTGTAGTGTGACCCTGGGTTGGCATAAAAAGGTTTGTTTGTCCAGTATTTCTAAACATAAGCACTGTAAAGTAATGCTAAACATGCCGTCAACTAATATCAGTGGCGCATGTGATGATAAATTACCGACTCAAACCCATTAGGACGCAAGCAAAGCTTTCTCAGGAGAAGCTGGGCGTTCTTGCGGGCCTAGACGAAACCACGGCCAGATCGCGTATATCTCAGTACGAAACCGGCACTTACAGACCTACCTTTGAAATGGTGTGCGCAATTGCTGCCATCCTCGATGTACCAGAGTGCTACTTCTATATTGTTGATGATGATTTTGCCGAAGAGGTTTTGCAGCTTTACAGAAGTAAAAAACGCCAGAAATAAACCTTTCGACCAAAATCAATGGCGAAATGGAAAACCTCCATTTGGTAACAATTAAGTAACAATAAACTCCCCTCTTTTCCGCATAGAAAACTGTACCTTTCACGGCTTATGTACCGCTTTTATGGCGAACCTTCTCGGCGTGGTGCCGATAACGACCATTATGTTAAATAGAGGTCATTTCAGCTAAATTATCTCATTTTTGGATTGCGCAATCCAAAACAAAGAACAGTTTGACATGTTTACCTTATAGGTTACACTTCAATCTGTACTGTTTTGATTATCGAGGTGAAGCATGAACCAGACACAAGTATTAAGACCGGCAACGCCGGGTGACGTTCTGCTTTCTCAGTTCTTGGAACCGAACAGAATTAGCCAAACGGCGTTGGCCACCTATACCGGATGGACGAGAAAGCACGTTAATCAGCTCTGTCATGGGAAAGTGGCCATAACAATAGATTCCGCGCTCATCCTTGCAAAAGTCTTTGGTAACAACCCTGATTTTTGGCTGGATTTGCAGAAGAAAGTCGATTTATGGGATGCACTGCATTCAGAAGATCGCCGCAGCAGAATAGATAAGGCGCGCCCTTTTCAATTACTGGCGGCCTAAAAAGGTAAAACCCCGATGCTGATCCGACTTGGCGGGAAGGTCAACAAACGGGGCTTAAAATTCAAAGTTGTGTTCTAAAGCTGGCAGGCTGCAACACAACTATTATTGCCTGACATAGGCTAAGGGTTACAACACCTCTATTATAGCGGTGTTGTGCCTCTTGGCAAGTCTAAGGGGTAGACGTGGCTACATCACAACTGGCGCTTTTTAATCCAGCCGACGAAGCGGAGACTTATCACAATTCCGGGCGGCATGGTTTTTTTTCTGTACTGGCTCAGTGGCCAACGGGTAAACGCCAATCTTCTTACCCATTAAGTGAGATGGCCACCGTTCTTAGCATGGTCGATACCTCACGCGATACATGGATAACCCAAGCTGAATTTATGCGTCCTAACCGGCGTGTAGTAAACCTCTTGCGTTTGGGATTGCTTTTTGTCGATATAGATACCTACAAGATGAGTTGGGCGCAGGGTAGAACACCTGAAGCTTTGGCCGCTGCAATCAACTATTTCTGTCAACAAGAAGGCATACCAGAACCCTCCTTTATGGTCTATTCCGGGCGTGGTATTCAGGCTAAATGGCTACTTGAAGGAACCTTGCCACGTGCCGCGCTACCGCGCTGGAATGCTTGCCAAAAGCATTTAGTATCTAAACTTTCCTCGCTAGGGGCTGATCCCGCAGCTAAAGACGCCAGCCGGGTTTTACGATTGGTTAATACGGTTAACACTAAGAGCGGCAATATTTGCCGTGTAGTAAGCGTTCTAGAACGTGATGGCGCACCAATCCGTTATAACTTCGAGTACCTTGCTGAAATGTTATTGCCGGTGGCTCGCTGGGATATTGAAAAGCAACGCCAGACAAAAGCAGAACAGAAACTTCAATTGCTGCCCGGAGGCCGACAAAGCAACCTCAGAGGTTTTAGCGGTCGTCAGCTTGCATGGGATAGGCTTGAAGATTTGCGCAAGCTGGACGAGCTGCGCGGCGGGTTAGCGGAAGGGGAAAGGATGCGTCATTTATTTTGGCGTATTAATTTTTTGCTGTTGTCCGGGGCGACAAATTCAACGCAGATGTATCACGAAGCGGCCGCACTGGCCACGGAGATCTCCCCTGCATGGTCTTACCGTTCACAAGAGTTAATGACGCTGTACAGTAAAGCAAAGCAGTATGAAGCCGGAGAGAAGGTATCTTTCGGGGGCAAGGAATTTTCACCACTCTACACGCCAAAAAATGACACTCTAATCAACCTGTTTCAAATTACAGATGAAGAGCAACGCCAGCTAAAAACTATCATTTCTAAAAATGAAGCGTTAGAGCGTAGACGCGCACGAGACAGAAAGCGTGACGAGGAACGCCGCAGAGCTGCCGGAGCCATTGAGCGTGATGTTTACGAAGCTAATTCACTGACTAAACAGAAACCGTGGGAAGCATTAGGAATGAGCCGCGCTAAATGGTACAGATTGGGTAAACCATCAGCCAGTGAGACAACTCCCTCCCCTATTACTTGTGATGCTCAAATGGCAGCTAAATCAGCCTAGATCTATTGAGACAAGTTACCCCCCTATTACTAATGGCGTAGCCCCTGCCCTGTTACGCCTTGATCCTTTTTCCAGTGTTTCCGATCCTTCAGGATCAAAGCGCTGGCTGGAAAAGAGCACATCGGGGTTGTAAGCGGCAAGCCGCCATTTTTTTGCCATCGCTGATTTACCTGTCCGTAAGAGGTGGGTTTATCGGACAGGACGGCAGCATACAAAAACAGGCCGCAAGCCAGTGTTTTGCGTATCATTTGAGTGGTACGGATTAATTCTCAATGAGGCTCCCATTTACGTTACTACTCTCAATTCTGCAAATGGAAAGTTCAGGTATCAGAAGCAGGCATGATCGAACGGAAAACCTTACCAACAGCGGCATCGCCAGCGGTTAATCTTTTTCCGGTAACAGCCTCACAAAATTTTGGCGGCTTGCCGCTTACAACCCCACATCCATAACCTATATGTTATTTATAACTCTTGAGTTATGATTGCTTATAGGTTATGATTTGCCTAGTGAGTTGCCCGTAAGTAAGGGGATCTACATGGAGACTGTACGATGAATCGTGATAAAAAAATTCTGTTGGCATTCATTGTGTTTGCCATTATCGGATGGCTTACCGTTGCTGTATTAGCAACCGCTTTAGCTAATTCTAAGGCGAGTATGGTCAGTGCTGAAGAGAACGCGGTGACGTGGAAACGGCAGGCTGGTAAAGCATACACCGAACTACTCAAAACCCGCTCAGGTACTGACAATGCGGCAACACTTATTCCTGTTGGTTCTCGTATCGACTGCACTATGAAAACGAGCACGGTTGACGGTCAAGCAATCGCTCAATGTGAGGATGGTGTTATTTATCCACCTCATGAATATTGATGTGACTTTTTATAGTTTAATTATCATACATGGAATATATATAAGGGCCACTTTGTGTTTGAACTGATTTTCCACCCGGAAGCACAACAGGAAATTTTAGATCTGGATAGTCCAATGCAAGGTAAAGCATTGGCTGCACTGGATAAACTTGAGGCCCAAGGTAATCAGTTACGCTATCCACATACGGATATTATTCAAGATGGCCTTTTTGAGTTAAGAGCGGGTAAAAAAGATATTACACGTACCTTTTTTGCTTTTGCTAAAGGGAAAAAGATATATATCTTGCGCACGTTTGTTAAAAAGACACCTAGGACGCCACCGGCAGAGATCCAATTAGCATTAAAGAGACTGGAGGAACTGACAGATGAAAGTTAAAGGTATCCCTTATGCTGAAGTAAAGGCTAAAGCCTTACAGAACCCCGATGTAATGGCCGCTTATCTTGCAGAGAAGAAAGAGGAAGAGTTACAGGAACTTTTGGCTGATCTGCGCCGCAGAGCTGGTATCAATAGTACCCAAGTTGCTGAACGTATGGGGATTACTCAACCAGCCGTAAGTAAATTAGAAAAAAACGCCAGTAAAGCCAGTGTAACAACACTTGAACGATACGCGGCGGCCTGTGGTGCCAGTATCAAGATTGTTATGTGTAGCGACCTGCGTTTATAAATGCTCAAACCTGCATTTATCGCGCCTTTTTTGCTCACAATAACTGCATCTATCCGGGTGTCCAAACCCGGATTAACTGCAAATGAACCTGCATTCGAACACTTCGACCTGCATTTCATTTTTACAAACCCACTTTATCTGCAACCAGCGGCTGTTCCATTAACTCAGCGGTCATCGTTGTTTCTGGCCTTTGATTTATGCAATGAATAACTGTACTCAGGCCGCCAGCGCCCACCTGCCACGCTGTCATTTTCAGAAGACGACTGCACGAAATATCAGAAGTCAGATGCACTGTCTGTCGAGACTATTTCTTACTGGTGTGCTCAATGTGTAGAACGGCGTCAAACAACGCTAATGAATTAGCTGCATCGGATGCGTAGACCGTGCGCGTCCTTGGGTCATAGGACACCGTAACGAACGGGACTGAAGTGCGCTCCGTGCTCCGGGGAGCTTGACGCTTGGAGCGGTAGGTTCTGCATACCTCTCTTTTTTCGGCAAGCTGCTGATTGATTTTCTTCCAGTCGAATAGATAGTCGGGATACAACCGGCGCATGTCACGCTTATCCTGCGGCTCAAGTGTGTATTTGCGAATACGCATGATGTTGAAATTGCTTCTGCCGACTTTGACAGTGAGATAACAAAAGCCCTTCTTGGTCGTGATGAAGGCGCTACTTTGCTTGCGTTTCATTGTTGCTCGCTCCATATCAGGGATCGGCTGTACTGGCGCGCATTACGGTTTGCCGACTGGTGCCCAGCTTGCGGGCTATGGCTGAAACGCTCACCCCAGCCGCCAGTTCGTCGCGCACGGCCTGCTTTTGTTGCTCACTGAGCGTGGCCGGGCGGCCCAATGTCTTGCCCTCTGCCTTGGCCCGGTTGAGGCCCGACTGCGTGCGCTCGATCAGCAAATCCCGCTCGAACTGCGCCACGGCATTGAGAACGTTCATCGTCATCGTGCCCGCTGAACTAGTGAGGTCAACGCCGCCAAGAGCGAGGCAATGCACGCGCACTCCCATCCCGAGCAGCGCCTTCACCGTTGAGCTAACGTCGATGGCATCACGGCCAAGCCGATCCAGCTTCGTGACGATGAGCACATCACCAGCCTCCAGGCGATCCATGAGCTTCGAGAACCCCCGTCGCTGCGAAATAGCCGTGCTGCCAGAAACCGTCTCTGTCACGATCCGGCGCGGCTCGACGTGGAAGCCAGCGGCCTTGATCTCCTGAATCTGGTTCTCGGTCGTCTGGCCTGTCGTGGATACACGGGCATAGGCGAAGGTGCGCGGCATGAGTTGGAATCGTCCTTATAGGGTGTCCGAAATATCACCTATGTCCGAAATATTGTCAACCTAAGTTTTGGACAGCTGTTGTTTGCCCTATCCAAAACCGCTCGATTTCGGACACGGCCAACCTATCCGCAGCGTCGTGCAGTGGACTCCTGAGCAATTCCGATTTCGCGTGGTGTTTCGTGCATAGCACTGCTGACGCTTCCCGTTCAGAAGTCCGCTGCACACTTGGCGGCCAGCTCAACGAACTGGTGCAGCCGCCTTCTGAAAATGACACACGCTCACTGGCTGACAAAGCATCCATAAAACGAACGTTTTGTGGAACCCCGCAGCAGCGGATTTCAGTTGCAGGTATTGTGGGTTGCCGATCTGCTAATCTGGGTCTGCGCCGAATAAATGCAGGTTCGTTTGCAGCTAATGTGAGTCGGTGGCCCCTTTCAGTTGCATTTAATCTGGGCTGGAAATCGGGGGTAAATGCAGGTCGAGCCGATTTCAAATGCAGGTCACTACAGTTATGGGCTAAATTTCCTATATGAAAATTGACCTCGCTATTAGCGGGGTTTTTTTTGGCTATTGCATTATCAAAGTGGTGTATTTTGATTGACGGGTAGGCCATTTTGGCCTATCATTATAAGTGAAGGCCGGGCAATTTGCTACGGTCAATACCGGAGAATACCGATGAAAAACAGCAATTTTGAAGAGGCTAACGAGATTAACAACGCCATCAATGAAATGATTAGTGAACGTCAATCTATCGACGCAGGCCGGAACGACTTCCTACAAGAAACTTGGCTTCTTGTTCGCTTGGGGCATCAGTATAAAGAGGCTGGTAAAGACTGGTATCGCTGGGCTAAAGCTACGGCTATCCGTCTTTGGGAGAGTGGCCACATCGTTAAATGATTCAGGTGGCCCGCTTACGCGGGCCTTTTGAAAGGTTCCCTGTTATGGCTGCAACCATACAGGGAAGTTCACGTTAAACCCGCGAGAGAGTAACCATGAACAATGATATTTTAGCATTGGCCGAGATGATTAAAAAGGCAATAGATAGCCACACCTCCTTTAAGCTTCCTCCCCTATCCGGGAGCGAGTTCAAAGCGGTGATGGAAGCATTACGCGAGCAGAACGCAGGCTTTCAGGCCGTCTAAGCCTATTGCCCCGCTTCGGCGGGGCTTTCAGGAGAGACACTTTGAACAACGTAATTAGAACTGAAACCTTACGCCCTTTTAGTGATGGTTGGACGCCTCCGACAGGTGAAGAAATCAAAGCGGTGTTAAGTCTGGTAGAAGAGCGATCAGGAAATAAGTTTACTGGTGTTGACGCATCAAAATATATAGGTCTACCAAGCGAAACCGGGAGAGGAAAGGGAAGCCGAACATTTAGGCGTTGGTGTAAAGAAGGCGGGATACCTTACGCGGCATGGGCGTTACTTTGTTATAAAGCCGGGTTCGGTGTTATTTGGGAATCAGATGAACAAAGAGGCGAAAATTAATGTTGAAGCGTTGGAATATTATTTTTCTATTTTTAATTTTACCGTTGCAATATGCAATTGCTGATATTCATGGCGAAATAATACGAATTATCGACGGTGATACCGTTGATGTTTTAGTTAATAAAACGCCAGTAAGAGTGAGATTAGTTGATATTGATGCTCCTGAAAGCAAGCAACCTTTCGGGCAGAAATCCCGTCAATTTCTGGCTGATATGATCTTTCGTCAACAAGTAACCATCGTTGAAAAGGGAAAGGATCGCTATAACCGCGTGTTAGGTACAGTTTTTAAGGAAGATAACACCAACGTAAATGAATCTCAGGTTAGTAACGGTATGGCGTGGGCCTACAGATACCGTGAACAGGCGACTAATCCAGCCATGCTAGACCTTGAACAGGATGCTAGACAAAAACGCCTTGGCCTATGGTCTGATCCGCAATCAAGCATTGTAGAGCCTTGGAAATGGCGGCGAGATAACAAGAAATTTCGTGCGCACGAAACCGAAAAATGAATCATTATCTATTGACATCAACAGATGATGATTTATATTTAAGGGGAGGCCACAGTTAGGCCGTTGAGTTTCGGAGGTTAATCCATTGAATGAAAAAACGACTAACGCAGGCCGAATTTGAACATGCCATTTCTAACCTGTCACGCGCACTAAAGCCAGCAAATGTAGAAATTGTGAAAGCAATTTTGGTTGATGGCAGAAAGCAAAATGACATGGTGAATGAAACGGGATTAAGCCGTACAGCAATAGCGGCAATGACGAAGAAAGTTAGAGAAGCGCACAAGTTACATGGCAAACCACCGGCAGGCTGGGAACGTATCGAGCTATGTATACCATCATCAATGGTTCCTATGTTAAGGGCTATGGAAGATGAGGCGCGTAAACAGGCAAACGCTAAGGGTGAAATGAATGAATATCATAACAGTGACGAATCAGAAGGGCGGGGTAGGTAAATCTACAATCGCCGTACATCTTGCTATGGCTCTTCAGGAACGCGGCGATAGAGTGCTTTTTGTAGAACTTGATCCGCAGGGTAACGCCAGTAAGACTTTAGAAAAGGCTGGAGGTGTGGCGGCACTTCAGGCAAGCCAACTTTTTGAAGAACAACAGTTAACTATTACGCCAAATGAAGGCATAACTTTAATCAATGCTGATGCAAAGATGGCCGATATAGAACGCGCCCCGTTAACGGTTATGTCAACCTTTAAAGACCACCTTACCGCGCTGGCGTCTCAGTTTGATCATTGTGTCATTGATACCCCTCCTACCCTTGGTTTGCGTATGTCAGCGGCGCTTATCGTTGCAAATCATGTGTTGTCGCCAATCGAGCTGGAAGAATATTCCATTGATGGTATTACAAAAATGCTGCAAACCATTTTTGGTGTTAAGTCGAAATGGAATCCTGATCTGAACTTCCTAGGCATGTTACCTAATCGCTTTAATTCCCGTTCTGAAGACCAGAAAAAAACATTAATGAATCTGGTAGAGAACTACGCTCATCTGTTAATTCGAGCGCGGATCGGCATTCGTTCATCAATTCCAGAAGCCCTTTCCGAAGGTATTCCGGTATGGCAATTAAAGAAAACATCTGCGCGTGAGGCAGGGAAAGAATTTCAGGAAGCTTTTAAGATCATTTTTGAAAAAATGGGGGTTGCCAAATGAGCGCCAAAAAGGGATTGGATTTAAGCGGGCTGGATAACTTTTCAGCTTTGATGGGAGGCGACCCGGCTCCTACTCAATCAGTGGCTTCAACAGACGTACCTGAAGGTTTCGCAGGAAACCTTATCCGTGTGCCTCTGAAAAAAATTCATAAGGATGCAGATAACGCCAGAAAGACTATCGACCCGCAGGAACTCCGTGAGCTGGCCGATTCAATGAAGTCTGTAAATCCGGCAACTGGAAAACCACGTGGTAACAAAAACCCGGTAAGTCTGAAACCTCATCCAGATATACCGGGGGAATATATTCTTAATGCCGGTGAGCGCCGTTGTGCTGCTGCTGAACTTGCCGAGCTACCTGATGTTCTGGCGTTCATTGATGAGGACGCCGACGAATTTGATAATGCAGTTGATAACATTCAGCGCGTAGCTCTTTCACCAATTGAAACCGCTACGTTTATCCAGCGCCGGATTGAGAAAGGCGATAAAAAAAGCGCCATCGCGGCCCGATTGGGTAAGCCAGCATCGTTTGTATCAGATCATATTATTTTCTTTGATATGGCTGATTGTATCCGTGATATGTACGACAGTGGCCGTGTTGTCTCTATGCAGGCCATGGCCCTGTTACATCGTGCCTATAAAAAACACGCTGAAGAAGTAGAGGCTTTTTGTTCCGAAGCACAAGACGAGCTAACTACTGCTGATGTGCGGGCTTTTTGTGATTCACTCAAAGAGCCGGAATCTAAAGCCGTGAATACGTCAGGCGACAATGAAGACGGTCAGGAGCTGCCGAGCGATGCCAACGCATGGATCGGAGGGAGTGCCGATAGCGACGAACTGGAGAAGGGCGAAGAGCAACAACCGTTAGTTATTGACGGCGAACCAATCAGCGGCGGCCCATCTTCTGATTTGGAAGATGAAGCCAGTAAAATCATTGCCGCCGATGAGGCAAGCGACAAAATTAAAAAGGCGATTGTCCAGATTCAATATGATGAACGCCCAGCGCGATTACTCACGAACCGCCGAGCTTCTTATGGGTTCGGTTGGATTAAATACGATGATGATGGCAGTGAAGACGAGGTTGATCTAAAGGACGTTAGCGTTGTTGCCATTGTTGAAGGTTGAGGCGGGCAATTATGAAAAATCGCATAGTGCTAATCAGCGGCGTTATCGCCGCTTTAGTCCTGATTCTTTTTCTGGCGTATCCCTACTTGAAAAACAGCCAATCATTTTTGGCTGTAGTAGCTATTTGCGTAACGTTTGCTGTATTGGCATTAGCTATACCAGCCAACTTATTTAGTTGGCTGCGAGGAAAGAAGGGTAAGCCCGGATTCATCAAAAGCACGTTTTTCCGATGGCGTTAAAAACTCGCTGTTGATGGTGCCGTAACTAGCAAGCGTAGCGAGTCTGTTACGGTTCCATCAATAGCCGACAAGCGAAGCGCGTCAGTTAGCGACTTCAAAGGCTACGTTACAGTCTCCACACATCACATTCAGGTCAGGCTTCCCCCAAATATTTGTTTCGCACATAGAGCAGGTGTATTTAATCCTGTTTGATTTATTCTCGTTCTTTATCGTCAACTCGCCATCTTCACCAACTTCAATCCCCATGGCTTCTAAGTCACCCGCGAACTGGTCAGCATTGCCAGATGCAATGGCCTCAAGAAGGCGATCCCTTGCTGGAAATCTATCCATCCATGAAATACGAAAATCATCCTGCATAAGCTTGTTGTATTCGTCCATGAACTGGCCACCTTCAATGGCATAGTCGGCCATGCTATCACCTGTTCTGGCCCCGCCGGGTTTCCCCGTTGAGGACGGCATTAAACCGATAGACTCCATTTTGTCAGCCCACTCTTTATTGTGGTATCCACGGCGTCCGGGTTTACCAAAATGGTATTGCCAAAGATGGGCCATTTCATGGACTAGCGTTTGCATAATTTCTTCTGGCGGGCACACGGCAAAATAGGCGGGGTTCATTGCTATTTCATCCGTCCGGGTTCCATTGGCGTGAACAAACCTTTCGGCAGAGAAATAGCCATATGTTTTCTTTTCCCGCTGGAGAGTGATCAGGCAGGGGGGAAGTGAGCCATCAAAAAGTGCTTCATTGAAATGGTCATAGGCAATCTGCAATTCTTCGTAAGTCTGTTGTGTAGGTTTCATTGGCGTATATCTCGCTTTTTATTATTGGATTGCACAATCCAAATTATACCACCTTTGGATTGCACAATCCAAAAATTATAGCCGCAAATCTGCCCCTGATCCTGTTGAGCCGGTTTTGACTTTGGGCCAAGGCGCAGCCGATGGCGTGAAATAGCCATTCGTGCAAAATCTTCGTGCGTACGAAAAGAATATGGGGGGTTAGAGCTAGGGCAGGATTCGCAAAGTGCTGGCGCATGGCACCGACTTTGCTATAATACCCCCCATCCCCCCATATTGTAAAAGGCCCGCTTATGCCGAGGATCGTTAAGAGAGTTACGCCGGAATTAAAAGAGAAGTGGCAAACCTTTTGTCATGAGCGTGGTGTTAGTGAATCCGATATGTTGGGGCTGTTGCTCGAAAAGGTAACGGCGGGAATAGTGCCTAATGAAGCTAAAGGATTGGAAGAACCACGTTCAGATAAAGTAACGATACGTTTGTCACCGAAAGATATTCACAGCATGACAGAACGCGCTAAGGCTGAAGGGTTTCCCAGCAGAACCACATGGCTTACTAATTTAGTGTTGGCAACCTTGAGCAAAGAACCGGTATTAACTGACGCCGAAGTTAATGCTTTGCGGGGTTCCAATCGTGAGCTGGCCGCGATAGGTAGAAACCTGAACCAGATAGCCAGAGCGTTGAATGTAGAGTTTCGTGATAGCGATAAGCTGAACAAGGAATTAATAGATCGGCTGCTTGAACAGATAGATGGCCATCGAGACAAGGTATCTAATCTTATTGATAGAAACATGAATCGTTGGGGAGGTTAACCATGGCCGTTGAAAGCTTGTCAAAACTCCTTGAGGGTAAAGTAAAGACTAAATCCAACAAAACTACAGACCTGAAAGGTAAGGCTAGTCGCATAGCTAATCGTGCGTCTGAAGTTATGGTTAAGGTGAGTGGCAATGCAAAAGGCCCAGCTCACGTTAAAGCCCATTTAGATTACATCAGCCGAAACGGGAAGCTGGAACTTGAAAATGAACGTGGTGAAATATTGAAGGGAAAGGACGACGTTAAAGCCGTTCATAAGGAATGGACTCAGGATCAAGGTAAGCGACGTGCCAATACGCGCGATACTACTAATGTAGTGCTATCCATGCCGAAAGGAACGGAAGCTAAGGCCGTCAAAGAATCGGCTAGGGCATTTGCAAAAAAACAATTTGGCGAAAACTACCAGTATGTTTTTGCACTTCATGAAGACGTTGATCACCCGCATGTTCATATCAGTATAAAAACCTTGGGTTTCGATGGCAGGCGCTTACATGTGAAAAAAGGCGATCCTCAAATATGGCGTGAAGGTTTTGCTAAAGAACTTCGCGCTAGGGGAGTTGAAGCTGAAGCAACACCACGCGCTACACGTGGCGTAGTCAAAAAAGGTATTGATCAGGCGATTCTTCATATTCGCAAGCGTGGATTAACCCCGGAAGTCGATAAAGCCAAAATCAAAGAGATCGTAGAAGAGTTTAAAGATACGAGGGCCGGAAAGCCTGCAAAAGCGAAACCGTGGGAAAAGAAAATACAGACAAGGCAGCAGGAAGTTAGAAAAGGGTGGCTATCGGCGGCGCAGGAACTTAACCAGAGTTCAGAGCCGGGCGATAAAAAGCTTGCCGCTGATGTTGTGAATTTTGTTAATACCATGCCTCCTATGGCTACGGAACGACATGAAATGGCCAAAGCAGTTAGTCAGAAACTAGCAAGCCAGCAGCCCGGAAAAAAGCAAAATTCAACTGGCAGAGATAGAGATAACGATCAGGAAGAACGATAAATTTCGTGCGCACGAAACCGCACAGGGGAGGGGAGACAGGCGGGCTATTTCCCGCCTGTTTTTTAACGCTCTAAATCAGTATCTTGTTTTAGACCTTTTTTGCTTACTACAACCGTATTAATTTCCTTTATTTTTATTTCCGTATCTGGTTTTTCGTGGGTAAGTCTGGACTGTATCTTTTCCATGAATTTAGCCCGATCTTCTGCGTTGTTAAAACGCTCTGCAAGCTTCTCAGCGAGTTTTAAAGGCAATGCGCTATCATTCCCCTCTTTTTGGTCTGTATCGCTTCCTGGTGCGTTTTGAGGGGCTTCCTGCGCCTTTTCTTTCTCATGGCTCAAAAGGTAGGAACTAATAGCTTCAGCGTCTTTTGCTGCCCTCAGTATTTCTTTGGGATCATCCTTTAGAACCTTCACCCAGCTTTTAACGTAAGCGGCGTGTTGTCCGGGGTCATGGCCTATTTGCAATTCATCGCCAATCATCAAAGAGGCTATTTCAGCTCTCAGTTCTTCCTTTGCGTAGGACTCAGAACCAAATCGCCCGGTTAAATCTCTATCCAGACGGCTTTTGTGGCCGGTTGAATGGCCAGCTTCATGCAATGCAGTGGCATAGTAATTATCGGCGCTGGGAAATTGGCTACGTTCCGGGAGGTGTATCGAATCTGTAGAAGGACGGTAAAATGCGCCATCAGCTTGATCATGCTTGATAGGTACGTTCATGGCCTGCAAGATATTTTCGGCTCGTTCATGGCGTTCCCAATCTGGTTTTGTTGCCTTAACTTCTAATGGCGGTAAGCCTTGAATCTGTTCCGCGTTAAATACCACTGCTGAAAAGACTTTTGGGCGTTCAAGTTTCACGGTAATCATTTTTTTCTTACCGTTATCATCCAGTACCGGTTTCCCTTTATCGTCGAGCTTGGGGATTGTGTCGGTAAACTTCCAGTATTGAACCAGCGTACCTTTTTCGCCCTTTTGAACCTGCGCATTCACGCTTTGGGCTTGCTTATACGTCATCCAGCGGGGATCTGTACGCTGTTGCATAGCCAGCCATAGGGCGTTGGCTCCCTTGTAACGAGTACCGCTAACCGGGTTATGCGGCATTCTGCTTGAACCCGGTTCCCATGGTTTTTGCCATGGCGCGGTTCCTTCCTCAAGCTGTTTGATCAGACGATCAGCAATTTCTTCATAGAATGGTTTCTTCTCTTTGTCGTCACCTCTGGCCATCGGTTAACCCTCCTGCTCGTCTTCAATATCAATCGCCTCTCTTGCATCAGCTTCAGATAAGGCGCTTTCTTCAAATGCGCCTAACTCTTCAGCTTCTTGGCGGCTCATCTCAATTTCACGGCCCGGTATATTCAGATCCAGTATTTTATTGTTCATGCCTATTACCCTATAAAAAAGCCCGGAGCTAAAAGCGTCCGGGCCATGGTAGTTAACGATAAATCAGCGTTCCAGTTCGGTATCTTTAACCCGTGGGTTATCGACCGTTTGAACCTCTTTGATTTTCAGTTCTGGCCCTTTTTCGCCACTGGCCACTTTATCCGCTAGTTTGTCACGGACGCGGCTCATAAAGCGTTCTTTGTCGTCAGCGTTCATTGACTGAGATACTTTCTCAGCCAGTTTAACCGCTGTAATTTCGTTTACTAAATCAGGATGTTCTTTAACTATTTCTCGCGCTGGGCGTTCCTGATCGCGAATGGCATCAGCTTTAACCTGCCAGCTATTACGGAACGTATTGATAGTTTCCTTTTTGACTACTTTGCCCGTTTCGTCTTTAACATCTTTTTCAACGGTAACAGCTTTGCGGCCAAGGTTTTCTAACTCAACATGATCACCCGGTTGAGCTTCACTCTCGGCCATGGCACGTTGTAAATCAACACCCCATGTTGTGCTTTGCTTACCATCGGCGTTTTCCAGCGTTACATAGTAATTATCTTTGTTGTCTTTCTTATGTTCATAAGGGGCCGCGCCATGCTCTACCAACTTACCGGCCAGCTTGTTAACCTTTTCTTCAGCTTCAACTTTAGCACCCTCATTTTTGCCTTGCGCCGTACTGCTTGACTCAGTGGTGCCGGTTTTGGATGTAGGGGCTTCGGATTGATTTTTTGACTTTGTACCGGAAGGGGCAGAAGGTGACGTTTTCACGTTATCAGCAACTTCACGCGCTTCAACTTCGTTAATGTTGCGCTCACCGGCTACTTTTTTCAGCCGTGCTAAATCCTCTTCTTTTGGCTTGTAGCCATGGGCGGTTAGTCCTCTGGCCGTAGCCTGTAACCATGCTTCACGCCGAAAATCTTCAGTACCTTTTACTTGGATCTCAGTCCAGCCACGTGCTTCAGCAATATCAATCATGGAACCGGCTACTTGGCTATTGCTCAGTTTGGTTTGAAGCTTCGCGCCTTTGTCCACAAAGGCCAGTGAGTCCGGGCGATTTTGGAAATAATATTTACCTTCAACCTCAATATAAGACTTGACCACTCTATCTGGCACTACAGGTTTATAAGAGCTGTCTTCGAAATAATCCTGATCTTGCGGCTGGCGTTTAAAAACTGGCTCTTCAGCGTCAGGTTCTACTTGCTTGAACTCTTCGCGTTTACGGCCTTCACGCTCATCGTCTTCAGCTAACATATCCGCAGTAGAAACACGTGATGATGATAACCATGCTCTTACATCATCATCAGCCGTTTGAGCTTTTTCCTGTTCTATATGTGGCTCGATACTGTTTTCTACATCGGCGTTCTGTTCGGCAGCGGCCACAGGAGCTGGCTCGGCGTTCTGTTCGGTAGCGGCTACAGGAGCTGGCTCGGCGTTCTGTTCACCGTAATACTGATCCATATACTCCGCATACTCATCCTCTTCAGATTGATACGGCTCTAAATCTATAGAGGAATGATTCACGTTAAGGGCAGCGTCCATTTCCCTTTCAAAACTTTCAGTAATCACCGGGCCTGTATTTATTGCCTCATGTTCTTTATCAGCCATTGTTTCAGCCTTATGAGTATGTTCAGTAATGATTCCTTCAACCTGATCGCGAACGGCATCAAGCCCGCGTGATTGGTGAAGGTCGTTAAAGTCAGTTAAACCGCGCTCTTTTTCTTCAGCGGTAAACGCCGGTACGGTGAAAACACCATTTGCGATAATGGCCGCTTCTTCAGCTTTGGCCATCCCTTTGTTAACGGCATTTTTGCGGTCGTCGTCGCCAAGCACAACATGCAAGCTATCTGGGTATTTATCTTTAAGCTTGTCGGCAACTTTAGGCAGGTTTCCCGCGTCAACGGTCATTACTACCGGGCGATTGGTGGCTTCGCTAATACTGGCCGCCGTTGAGTAACCTTCAGCATAGAGAACCGGCTCGCCGTTTTTCAGTTCACCACCAACAACAAAAAAATTACCGGTTTTCTGGCCGTTCTTCTTCAGCGACTTGAACCCATTGGCGCTGATACGTTGCAGGGTACGAACTTCGCCTTCTTCGTTGACCAGTGGAATAACCACCCGGTTTTTCTTATCAGCTTTAACGCCGGGGAATGCCTTTACACCCTTTTTAACCAAATATTCTTGGCTACCGTCAGCAACCGGCATCGCGTTATATACTTGGCCAGATCTCCGGGCGTTGTGCGCATACTGTCGTTGTAAGGCATTCTCTCTATCAATGCGGTTTTGGGCCGCAATAGCACGTAAATGGGCTTGGGCTTCGGCGTCAACTTGCTGGCCAGTCGATACCCATTTAACGGGCTGGTCATGGATTCGGTGATCCTGATACCACCCAGCCGGAACACCGTCTAAGTAGCCCGCATAAACCCCGGTCTTTTCGCCTTTTTTATCGTCAGCCGTTCTTACACGGTGCTTTTTACCATCCATCACCGGCAGGCCATCCAGTTCAAAGCCTGCTTCAGCTAACGTAGCGCCAAATTCAGCAGCCGGATTATTATCCTGCACTGGATTACCTTTATGCTGATCTGGTAGCCATTTGCTTAACTTGCTCAGGTCTGCACCCGGTTTAGCAAACCAGTGTTTCGCTTCCTCATCGAAGCCTAAAGCGTTTTCGCCGTTCTCTAACTTGCCAGCCGCTTTTTTAGCTTCATTCCTTTCCTCAAAACTGACGATAAGGACGGTGTTCTTAGTTGCTAAGTTTGGTTCATTCATAGTGAATTACTCCTTTAAGCAGCTTCTAAGCCAGAGAAAAATTGATTAACTATGTCGTCCATCGCATCATCGGTAATATCCCCTTTAGGGATTTCAACCTTTGAAAAATCACAACTAAAATCATCAAGATTCAGCTTGTCGATATTTTCAATATCAGCAACGGTAACAGCACGTTCCACAACTTCGGTTTTTGTCTCTTCAGCCTGTTCTACCCGGTTGCTCATAAAGGAAACTTCACCTTTTGGCCTGTTGGCCGGGTCAATAATTGTCACTTCCGGGGAAGGGAATTTAACGCCATCACGGCCATTACCTCTGGCTTCAAAAGTGGGGTCTTTATACCAAGTAATTTTAGAGCATTGGATAGGTGGGCAATCCTCTAAAAGAATAATTTCTTTGCTTTTCCCCATCTGTTTAAGTTCTTGAGGCATTAACAGCGCGCGGCCGGTTTCGCTGGTATTTTCTGAACCGCTTGCCCTCCCAATAGTAGAACGGCTGCGGGATCTGGCTTTCACTGTTTTAGTACCAAGAGACTCTGAAACTTCTTTGGCAATTTTAAGATTCTTTGGCGCAAAAACTATTTGTAACGCATGGTTATCAATAAATGTTTCCGCTGCATCATGGCCATAGGTTTCGCGTAACTGCGCGGGGCTTTGGATTATTGGCAGCATTCGCAAGCCATAACCCGCAACATAGCTAATGCCTTTTGACAGAATGTTAACTTTGCCCATGGCCGTGAACTCATCCATTAACATCAATACCTGATATTTAAGGTCGGGATTTTGCTCCGGCAGTTCCCGCGTGTTCAGGTCTATGACTTGCTGGAAAAATAAGTTAATCAGCGGGGCCAAACGTTCTAAATCGTCTGGTGTAATGCCAACATAGATAGACATGCGGCGCTTACGCAGTTCACGCAAATCAAAGTCATTACCACTGGTTACGGCATCGATCACCGGGTTATAGAAAAGTTCTAACGCCGAAGTAAAACCTTTACGGACAGAACCACGTGTTTTATCTGGCGTGTCTAAATATTCTTTTAGAGCTAAGTAACATTCATCTGATAAAGGAGTTTCAGATTCTTGTCTGGCTTCGACAATTTCAGCCAGACGTTCATCACCCATGGTTAACTGGCGAAGGGCTTCACCCATTGTTACCGGCAGCTCTTCCGTCTCGATGAGGTAAAGCACCATACCTAACCAAAGAGAACGGGCCGATGATTGCCAAATTGGCGCTTCATTCTCAATCTTGGGAAACAACATCTGGCCAATTTTCTGAATGTCGTTAATGCGAAAATTGGGATCGTCAGAAATATAAAAGAGTGGGTTCCAGCGGTGCGAACGGTAATCCCTTGGCGCAAGATTTAACAAAAAACAGTCTTGGCCATGACGAGAGCGAAAGCCGGAAGTTATATCCCAGTTTTCCTGTTTTATATCCAGAACTACAACGCTGTCACGCCATGAAAGAAGGTTAGGGACTACGATACTAACCCCTTTGCCTGAACGAGTTGGCGCGGCCATCAAAACGTGTTGAGAACCGGAAAATACAAGGTACTGCATGAAAAGGCCCATAAAGCCTTTTTTTACGCCGACGATAATACCATCATCACTGAATAAACCAGCCTCGCGGATCTCACGACTGTTAGCCCAGCGAGCGTTACCATGCAACGGGGTTTTCTTCGGCAGAAGCGGCAGCAAACAAGGCAACGCGGTAATAATTAAACCGCCAACTAAAGACCCCATCAGCCATAACTTAGTTTTAGGTATATCACCGTAATAGTACCAATATTGGTATAGCGTCAGGGGTGTAGCATCTTTGGCCTCGTATCCATTACCGGCCATGAATATAGCCCCGCCAATCCAAGCCGCTACCGCCAAAAAGATAAGCGGCAAGCTAATCAGCAGCAGGATTTTAAGCCACCAAAATATTTTGTTTGAACTCTGGCTCATAATAGATCTCCGAAATATATCGACGGCCTTGATGGTTTTGGAATTGAACAATTATGTCGATGCAACTAAACAGAAGCTGTTTAATATCTTCACGTGACATGGTTCCGCCGCTTTGGCTTTCCTTAATGAACAAAACAAGCTGTTCTATGGCCATTCGTGGGTTAGTGCCGTGCATAGACGTTATAGATCCCGGATGGCCACTGTTAACGTTACGCAGGTAATAGAAAGCCTCATCGCCACGTATCAACTCGGCAACAAACACACGATCTGGTTTCATGCGAAGAGAACTTTCTAAAAGGTGCTGCTGGGTCACATC
>NZ_NRQY01000005.1:0-1064 GCF_003996855.1 Morganella morganii
CATACGGATAAATGTTCTGATACACATAGTCAATCAGGTCAAAATTTACATCATCCATGCTACCCCCTCACCCCATAAATGGTCACTTTTCCTGAGCAAAATATTATGAATTACATTATGAGTTATATTGATTTTGTTCTCATAATTTGAATCATATATTTAGTCATAGTTAAAGTGTTTGAAATCTGCGCACAAACAGAGTATAAAATACACAGGCATCAAAAACAATAAGAGATTATCGATTTACAATCGATTGAATTTTAAAGGATTTTATCACATTTCAAAGCTGCGCAATGAAAAAGTGATAAAAACCAATAAAATTCAAAAAGATAATTTTAACTTCCCGCCGAAAAAGCGTTGCAATTTCGCCGGTTAGTTAAAATGGCTGGGATTTTCTGGACGAAAATCAACGCCATAGGGCAAGCCCTCTTGTTACAGAGACTTGCTGTACGCAAGTCTCTGTAACAATTCACCCAAGGGCGGGCGTCAGGCTGCGCCTGACCACCCCCCTAAGGGGGCTTCGAATCTCAAAGTTTTTGCAACTTTGGATTCTCGTGCTGTTGCAGGTGCTTAAAAAGCAACCTACTCGTGCCTCGTGGTTGCTTTTTAAGCACTGCTTCCAGCATGACTGCGCCAGCCCCTAACGGGCTGGCTTGTCCCCGCCTAAGGAGGGTGGTCAGCCGACGCCAATTAAAATTGGCTCGCCCTGACGCCCGCCCTTGAGCGTGCTAAAGATGGTCATAAATGACCACTTTCATTTTCCCCTGAAACGGGAAAAATAAAAGGACACCGATTTATTTTACGTGGGCGTAAAAATAAACCTTGTCAAATTTTCGGGAAAATTTGCCATGTCTCTTTACGGCTTTTTTCCCGACAAAATAAAAATTTTGTCTTGTTGGAGCCGTTGATATGTTCGAGTCTGATAATACCTATCGTGACCGTTTTAAGGATAAGTTTGATTTTGCGGTTGTGACTATTGCTAAATTTGGTTTTACCACCCGTAAATTATTATCAGCATTATTTGATGTGAGTCCACAGGGGAATTGGCAGTTTTTTAAAAAGCT
>NZ_NRQY01000005.1:1084-25948 GCF_003996855.1 Morganella morganii
TTAATGATACGGGCGACAACTAGCCGACCATATTTGTAAAGAGCATGCGCCTGTATNTAAAAGTTTATGATATGTGGGATGGTACATTAGCACATTTAAAAAATTTATTATCTGGCGGCTGTACTTCATTTTCAGAAGAAGACTACGAATTCATTCTTAAATTCGGTCGTAAAATCGTTGTTAAACTGGAAGAATTATCCGGATTAAACGCCGTTAAATCATCCGATAATTTATTAAACATACGTCAAATTATCGAAAATGGTGATATTTTATATATAAGAGGAAAACTAAACAGTGATTTAGTTAAACGGGTGGTAAAATGTATTATTCAGGAAATGACAGACGCATTTATTGCCACACCAGATAAAGAGAAACATTATACCTGTGTGATTGATGAAGCCCGTTTCGTTATCAGCCCTGAAATAGCCGATGCAATGGCAACTATCGTGTCCTCTCACGCAAATATGATTTTAGCCTATCAGGAATCCGACGATCTGTTAAATATAAAAGGTTATTCATCAACAATAGCCGCATCGATAAAATCATCGATTGAAACCAACAGTAATATTGTAATTGTACAAAAATGCAATTATAAAACGGCGGAATTACTGGCGCAGGAATCCGGCACGATACCGCTAACCATCACCAAATTAGAACATGTCAATACGGATGATTTCGGGGCGGAAAGTTGGGGCGGAAAACGTCTTATCGGGCAGCAGGAAGATTATTTAATTCCGATAAACACCATACTCACTTTACCGTCGCGGGTTGGTGTATTAAAAACCGTCAGTTCTCTGAGTAGAATAATCTTTTCATGCTGGGTTAGTGTCGATAAATTTACGCCATTACCAGCAGAAGTAAAATCCCCGATACCAAAAAAAGAAAATGCACCAACAGCACAACAGGAAGACAATCAAAATCCTGAACCGTCTTATGAGTATATTCCGACAGAGAACGATAAACAGTTTGCGTGCCGGATAGTGGATAATGACACCGATTCTATCACTGTAACCCCGCCGACACCGACGACTGACAACGAGGAAGATATTTTGCGGGATAACGTACTTAACATGTTCAAAGAGGAATAAATAATGTTCCGGTTAGCCACGCCAGCCGATTATGAGTTTTTGCCCGACCTCGGACTGTATGAGTTGCGTTTTGACAAACGCCCGATTAAGGGTGTGCGCTGTGATGATCCGGTACAGGGTGCGGCACAGTATAATCAGGCCAGAACACAATTTAAAAGCGCACTACGGGCGCGTCCGGTCAAAAAAAAGCAACGCTGGGCTATCAGTCCTGACCTGAATTTTAACGAGGTGATCCAATGGGCGCTAAAATTTGGTTCCCCCGTGCAGTGTCAGTTAATCCTGAACCTGTATCATGAACGCCAGCCGGATAAATTTTCTCATATGGCCATCGAACTGGCAGCCACCAATAGCGGCGAGGACGACTTATTAAATTTCGTGCTGTTTCTTTTTGATAAACGTTTCGCCTGTAATGTGTCACTACTCTGTACGCTTGAAGAAAAAGCCACCGGTAAGGATGCTCAACCATGAAAACAAAAAATATCACGTTGGTTTTTAATGACATAATTACGTTAATGATGTGGGATGAATCACATGCCCCCCGCCCGTCTTCCCGCGACTGTGCGGACGGGCAAAAAGTGACCTTTTTTATTCAGCGGCTCTATACCGCCAGTAAGCTGAAAAAATTCAAATCCCGCCTACACTATGTGCGTCATGTACTGTCTGTTAAAGCGATAGACTTGATCACACCCAAATTACTGACCGCCCAACAAGAATACCTCGATACGGTTAAAACCCTCAAACGAACCTGTCAGCAACTATCATTAACGAACTTAGTCGATGATGAACTGTTACATAAACAAACGTCTGTCACGGTTGATATACTTCCCTGCCCCCCCGTTCTGACGTTTATCCGTATCAATCAGGCCGCCGATGAAGCCAACCGGATCATGTATCGGCTCTATAAATCGGGGGTGGTCAGCGCAAAAGAGTATTTTGATGAAAGAAAAGAAATATTCAAAATAATCAATCAATTAAAAAAGGATATAACAAAGATAGCGTGGCAGGTTGAAAACGCAGTACAGGAAGAAAAAAAAAGGGAAGCGTAGCTTCCCTTATGTCTCTTTTTATGCTCTAAGAGCGGCGAAAGAGTGTTAGTGTAATGTCAACAACGTCTAAGATATCAATTACATACTTAAACTCTTTATCAGAGTTAAGGTAAAAGAGATCAATCTCAACATTACCATTACGTCTAAATATTGCATGAATAATAAATTTATCTGTGCACCACGTTTTTAACAAACACCGATCATCAGTAAATTTAACATCATGTTTAACCAGATTTAAAGGCGGTTTTGCGGATAGGTTTTTAATATAATTATTAAAAACGTCTAACGGAACAGTCACAATATAGTGACTTATTCCGATTAATCCTAACCCATCACAATCCCCGACATAACTCATTGTAAAACTAGGGATTGTAAACAATAAATCCTCGTTAGAAATTTTTTCCATGATAATTCCTTAGCAGGAATAACATGTGCCGTAGGCACAATGTTATTGCCTACGGTTTAAAATTAAGATTAGCGTTTCAACTGGCTATTACGCTCCATACCAGTAAGTGAATTGTATCATATTCATACAGCAATTACAGACAAAAACCACTAATGACCAGAAACAACGGGGCGCTATGGAAAAAGAGGAAAAATTCCACTTTCTTTTATGTGGGATTTTGACATCCTTATGACGTTTTACAAACCCCGCATTCGCGGGGTCTGAACCTGATCAGCACTCCATTAAATAGCGGTGCGCTTTTGAAGCAGCCGCCGCCGCTTTGAAAATGTAGCGTTTATCGTCTTTCAGTGACTTCAGCCATGATGCAATATAGCTTTCGTGCTGAACCTCCCCCGCCACTCCCAGATCAGCCATTAAAAACGCGCTGCCCAGCTCGGCGATCAGTTCTTCAAAGGCGTACCCTTCCGATCCAAATCTCCCTTTCATTTCACGGTTTAAACGGCTCTTACCCCCGCTCCAGTGGGTCAGCTCATGAAGGCCGGTGGCGTAAAAATTAGCAGCATCAGCAAACAAGTGACGTTCCGGCAACCAGATTTCATCTGTGGCCGGTTTAAAAAATGCCTGTTGACCACGTTCGGTAATGTTCGCGCCGGTGCGCTGGAACAGTGCTTCAACCTCCGGCAGCGGGTCAAACTCGTCACCCGGCTGTGATTCAATCTCGGCGCCATTTTCGGCGCCCATTTCCAACCCGTCGATTTGCCCGACGTTAAACACGGTGAAGGTTTTCAGCATGGGGATTTTTTCAATCTCGCCGTCCTCGGCTTCTTTTTCCAGCGTCTTGTAAAAAATAGCTGTCGTTCCGTGCTCTCCTTTACGCACTTGTGCGCCCTGTTCCTGAGCCTGTTTGTAGGTCAACCAGCGGGAATCATTAAACCCCTGCTTTGCCGCGCTACACCATAACAACATGATATTCATGCCGCTGTAGGCTGTACCGGTCACAAAATTTGACGGAATACCAGACACCGAACCGTTACGCTTCCACGGACACACCCACGGTTTAACGCCCATTTCGAGGGCTTCTATAATGCTGTCCGTCACTGTCTGATAAATATCTGTTTTGGTTTTGTTTTTAGAAAATTTCGTTTTTGTGGAGCCTGACGGCTCCAGCGGGGATACGCTGGCCGCCGCTGCGGGGTTAGGGGTGCTTGTCTGGGTGTGCAGATTCATAGTCATGGTTCTTTCTCCGTCAGTGTGAATTTCGTCTTCGTATCGCCTGACGGTTCGACGCCCCGTTATCGTTCTGGTCTGCAAGGGCGCGGAGCGTTTATATACCCTTGCGGAACAGGTTGTAACGGGGAACGATTACCGGAAGCCTGATACGAAGGGGAAAGGCAGCACAGGAGAAAATGACGGCCAGCACACACGGACTTAGCGCCCCTTACGCTGTAGTGGTGGAATGGTTTTGACTTTGCTGTTAATCAGGATACTTGATTATTTTTCCATCACTCATCATACTTATGCGCATACCATTGCGCATAAGAGTAAAAACCATGAATACAGCCACCTCCACCCGTAACAGCAACAAAAGAAGCACTAACGTGTACCTGACGGCCTCACTGGTTGATAAAGCCCGGAGTATGGACATGAACCTGTCAGCAACACTGGATACCCTTCTGGCTCAGGCAATAGAGGCAAAAAATATTGAGCGCGAAGAAGAAAAAGAGGATATGCAAGCTATGAATAAATTTATGGCAAAAGCTGGAATGCTAACAGATGACGATTTCTTTGGGAGTCTGTAATGCCAAAGCAATTTGATGTATATCGCAATCCATCGGCCAAAACGAATAAACTTTGGCCGTTCTACCTTATTCTCCAGAATGATTATTTTGACGATTTAACGACAAGGATTGTCGTTCCTTTGGTATCAAAAAATGACATTAGTCTAAATAAAAAAAGGATTACACCAATGATTGTTATTGATGAAGCTGAATTCTATGTATTCATCCCAGCGGTAACATTTTTGGATGCAAAGAAAATAAGTAAAAAAGATTTTATATGTAATGTAGCTTCATCCAGAAACGAAATAATTCCAGCTCTTGATGCCATTGTTACTAACACCTGACCCTGTTCTGATGATTGTGCATTCATTACACACAACAAACAAATATACTAACAAACAAATTAACTAACCAATTGCGTGACAGTGTGACACTTTTCACGCTTCCGGCAGGGCGTCGGTAAAACGCTCATTCTGCCGAATCCGGCAACTTATCGGCCCCGTTTCTGTGGATAACGCTATATGTTGTATCGGTCGCAGCTGACGGACATACTATATGTTGTGTCGGGCGGGGCGGGTTCCTTTCAACCGTGGGGGTGTGTTTGTGTCTGCCCTGCCACGGCCATTTCGTAAAACGCCGCACCGGAGTGACATTTTAATATTGGTGCTACAAACGAGGGGCGCGTAAGAGTCATTATGTTAAATTAATGATTTAACATCAAAAAATAGCGCATTCATCACGCCATCCTCACTTCTCGTCTGAAATCCCACCTAAACCAGCCGCAAACTGGCCCTTTCCAGCCTGTAATAAAATTACAGATTTTTGCCCACTCAGACCGTTTTTTAACATCTTTTGGATTCGACTAAAAATCAGCAGTGAACGTCTGTTTTTAACAAATTGCACAGCACATACATATATGCAAATACAAAGAAAATACAGAATTGCAAATAAGTTGCACATACAAACTTGCAAATACAATGCAAACCCTGTATTGTATTTGCATAGAAAAGCCATTTACGTACATAACATGCAAATACAGATGTGTATTTGCACCGCAATTGGAGGTTGCATGTCTAAAGTCATTATGCTGGGAAGTCACAAAGGGGGCGTAGGGAAAACTACGCTGGCGGCCAACATTGCCGTTTTACTGATCAAGCGAGGGAAAAGAGTCATCATCCTGAAAGGCGATAAAAATGATGAGCTTTCAGACTGGCTCGAACGCAGGACGACAGCCGGATGTAAACCCGTTGCTATCCGCGATGTTCAGGGAAATATCAGCGGTGAGATAGATAAACTCAGAAAAATGTCTGATGTTGTTATCGTTGATACCGCAGGTCATGACAGCATCGAGTTCCGAAGCGCGATAAGTGTTGCAGACATACTGCTTTCCCCTGTCCGTCCTTCCGCTCAGGTTGAAGTTGATACCATAGCAGCCATGACCAATGTAGTGCGCAAGGCCCAGGAACTGAATAACCCTCAACTACAGGCATACATAGTACTGGCTCGTTGTAAAACGCAGTATGGAAACACCGATGCAAGCGAGTTAACCAAATCGCTCACGAGCAACCCGATATGGCTCCAGCCCTGTAAAAATCGCATATCGCAACTCGATATTTTTGAAAAAGCCTTTAACGAAGGAAAGGGCGTACATGAGCTAAAAAAAGGCAGTAGCCTTGGAAAAGCAAAGGCACAGGTAGAACTGCTCATCGATGAGTTAGGTGCTTAATTGTCATTGCAATGCAAATATGTTATTGTATTTGCATTGCAATTAAGAGGTGAGGAAAATGGCTAAACTGGACAGTACAAAACTCCATACCCCAATAAACCATGAAGAGGGGGGGAACAGCAAGAAAGCGGCTCTGACACGGTTTATCTCAGAAGCGGAAAAACGGACTGGCGCACCCTCTAAAACCGTGACATTCCGTTTTCCAAACGAATATATAGAATTACTGGAAAATGTGGCTAATGAATTTGGCGTCAACCGTATCAATGTACTTAAAGCTGCCCTACAGATGTTTAATGACGCTGATGATAATCAAAAAAACGTGTATTTTGTGAAAACCATTAAATGATAGATTTAGTTGAACTACAAAAAATAGCCCACGAAACAGGTCACGCCTATTAGGGGTATTGCGCAAATTTCCTCGATATACGCCACGCAAGGATTAAAAATACATATTAATCAAATACTTAATTGTTAAAAACTCTCTTTGAGCCGATATTCTGCGTGTCGGCCCAACGATTTTAAGAATGTGAATATAAGTGAAATGGCTAACTGTCTGAAATATCAAAATATATTACACATCTGAAATCATGCCTAAAACCGCGTCTTTTAAATCGCAAAACGGCACTTAATGCACACCAATGTCTAATATTCGATTTTTTAGACACTTTTTGCATGTTTCATTTGACCACTTCGTTAGAACTCAAAAAAATATAGTCAACTATATGATATAGCTGAAATATTTCCTTTCAGGTGGCACTTTTCGTGGAAATGTGCACACAACCCCAGATTGGTTAAGAAATGCACATGGTGTGCGGTTTGGCTTCGTGGGTCGAAGCCAAATGTCGTCAAATCGTAGCTTCGCTCCCACTGGGCCATAATAGCCTGATAACCCCTGTGAAATTCCGCTTCCTCGGTCGTTAACTCGCTATGCTCGGCCACGTCCTGCGGCGAGCGTTACGGTTTTTTTAAGTTCTATGTTTAAAATCTTCCTCAGTGCTGCTGTACGCAATTCTATTTTTTAGTCCTTCCCGTTCTATGAATTTCTTTAAAGAAGTTGGCTATGTGGCTTACGTGTCGTTTTTGATGCTATGTGAAACGTAAGTCAGCCTCGTTCCCTGCCAGACTGTGAGCGAAGCGAACCAATGAGCACGGAATTCAAAGCGGTGAGGTTGCTGGATGGTCGGAGACAAAAGAAATGTTCAGCGATTTGCCCGCTTGCGGGTGCTAACTCAGGAGCGGAGCGACTAACCGAACCGGCGCGGCCTTATGGCCGCTGCAAGGGCGGGCATTATTAACAGTGCGTCAGCACGTTATTATTTTTTTTCTGTAATTAAAAGAAGTAAAACAGTGATTTTGCATCTATTTCTTATGATTGCATCTATTCCTTTATTTACGTTTGCATTTAAATGTGGGTATGTTGCGGCCATACAATCATGGAGCCGAAAAGCGTCGGGCTATGACTAACCTTATAGAAAAAAGTGAGTGTTTTTTAATCAGAAAAGAGTATCAGGCAGGATAAAGCCTCCGGCGTACATGGCCGGATAGTTGAATGGATCAGGAATGTTTTAATGTGGCGGGGCGGTAGCCAGTTTTCTCATGGCCGCATAGCGATGTTCAACCTGTCTTTTCAGTTCAACATGCCCCATAGCGGCCAGTTCGTCCTGTGAGTAGAGTTTGACGAGATCGTTAAGGATTTTAGCCTGCGCTTTCTGTTTTTCCATAGCGGCCAGTTTTCTGGCCTGTCGTAACTGTGTTTTAAACGCGCGTTTTTTGGCTCGAACTTCAAATGCGGTCTGAATGTGCTTAACCTTTGCCCGTCTGCGGGCTTCGGTTAATGAAACAGCCGGTTCTCCTTTTTCTTTCAGCCCTTTGTTCTCCCATGCCAGTTGTTGCTGTTGTGCCGCCTCATATTTCCCGTACTCGTAGCCTATCAACGTGAAAAACAGTTCTGATACCCATATCAGGTTAGGAATCCATGAGCCGGTTGTCTCGTCCCATACGCGATCACAATGGATTGCGCCGATAGCTTCAAGATGTTCGTTAATGGCGCGACTGGCGCGACTGTAGCAGGGCGTTCCATCCTTATTGTAGGTAGTCAGGCCGCAGCTATCTGAGATTTGCGCCAGCGTCATGAATACTTTGCCGGTAACGATATTGAGACGGTCAGCAATACACGCACAAATGGCATTTACCGCACGGGCGCGGTGCTCATTCATTGCACGTTCTTTAGGCAACCGTTGATGATTAATGGCATGAAAGCGATCCGCTGTACGCCATATAGGGTGTCTGGCTGGGTTGGAAGTCAAAGCCGCCTTGCGTAAAGCGGTGATAATGCGCGGCGGACTGGCACATTCTTTAGGCGCGGAGTACACAGGATTAGCATTTGTGACGTAACTATTCCGCCACTCAATGCCGCGTGAACGCTGTTCTTGTGCGTGATTATGACTATCGGTCACTGTATTCTGCGCATATATTGCGCAGAAAGAGCACATACTGAGACTTGCAAGAAATGAGGCATGTCGCTATACTCCCTGTCAGAAGGCAATAAATCTTCTAACAGTATATGATGGATGCCCCGCTAATCTTCCTCGGTCGCCAAACTAAAGAGATTATCGGGGTTTTCGCTTTTCTGGCTCCGGTAAAACCTCAGAACCAGTTCCCTGCTGCTTTATGGCGCAACTGACCAAAAATTCATTAAATCTAGCCCTCAGAATCTAACACTTAATTTCATCGGGATCAATTTCAGGATCTCTAAAGTAGAGAAGATCCTCAGTTTCGTTGTTTTCCCACGGATTGATGATATTCACCCCCCGTAGAACAAAACCTGATTAAATACCATCAAGAAGAAAATCAATAGCGTCTTTGATCTGCGTACGATAAGAAGAAGCATCACAGAACGCAGTCCCCAAAGAACGAGCGGGAATACTCGCCATTTCATGAGTCATGACTACATACTCGTTATCATCAGCTAGCCTGATAAGCGGAGTCAGGCGCTCCGGTCGTATACCATTGGGGTACATTCCAACAGGCAGCAGGGGGATAACAATCCTCCGGTTTAACTGACCGATAATATCACTTGTTACATCAACCAGCAGGGGATAAACGGCACTTTTCCCAGTATTACTGTATACAGTGAACTGCATTCTTAAAATGTCCTGTATTCATCACTGAAACAGCCGTGTTCGTCGTGAAAGCGATTGAGGGCTTCCAGTGCTTCGCTGTTTTCTTCTTGCCACTTCTTCGCTTCGTACTGACGTAGTTCAACATCGAGGGCAGCGGTCAGAGTGGCGCTCAGATTAATTCCAGCCTCACGCGCACGGGTGAGTAAGGTTCGTTTTACCGTCATGGTTACGGTTTGCATTGGTCGTTGTGTTACAGCCATAAACACCTCACATCTGATACTGTTAGATTTAAACAGCCAACTAAACATAGAGTAGCATTAAAAAAAGCAATATGGCAAAAGTTTTGACGATACGGGGTTAAATCCCCTGTATCAAATCAACAATGAGATTTGCACCATAGTTGGTGATATGAACCCCGTCAGCCGTTCTTATTGCTTTATTGTCTACTTTTTCGCGGTAATCCCCGCCAAACACGGTGTCAGGGTCTACTGTTCTTATGCCTATAGGTTTCATTCCCTTTTTGATGGCTGTTTTTGTGTGCTGGATAAGCTCATTTTTCCGGTCATTTTTAACTGTCGGGGGTAAAATCCATGTAATTTCTATATTTTTATTGTGATGTAATATTCTGCTGACAAATAAAATACTGAGGACAGAATAATTATCAATGTCTCCGCTATGGATAAAATCATTTGTTCCGAAAACAATAAACAGCTTGTCATATTTGTTTAAATTACTGTTGTCGATATAGTTAAACATATATTCGTGATTTGATATAAAGCTAAAGCCAACGTTATAAATAACATCAGTATCATTATTATGTTTCTTGTATGCGTTACCAATAACATAGGTCAATGAATCCCCAAAGAATAATATTTTCGACTCCACCGAAAACGATAATAAGCAGAATATAAATATTATCAATTTGAACATGATGATAATTCCCTTAATTACTTATTTTCTTTTTACTGTGCCGCCATTCCCACGGCGGAACTGGTTCACTATCAGCCCACAGGCCGCGCATTTGCTCTCTGGCTTCATTCTGGATAGCCGGTAATGATGCGTCAGAGTTATATCGCTCATATACCCACGCACCGCCAATCTGTACCATATAACGGTTGGCCTCGATGCCGTTATCTGTTTCAACTCGGCCAAGAATACGCCCGTACCGGTCTGCCTCGGTATACGTTACGGTGACTGGCTTACCTGCAATCAGGCTTTTAAGCTGATTGGTTGACCAACGTCCGAAAGGCTGTTTCTTCTCCGGCGCATCTATATTTTGAAGACGTACCCGTACCGGCTTTTTGTTATTCAGTATTTCGATAGTGTCTCCATCCAGTACACGGATCACATTTCCATGAATTTCGGTTGCATTAACAGCAAAAGAAAAAAGAATGCTACTGACAAAAACAGATAATTGAACCCGTTTAAGCATTGTTCCCCCCTGCCAAGTAGCCAAATTTAAAAAGCGGATTACCATTACTCTTAATAATCCGCAGTAAACAATCAGAACGGTGCTTCACTTAATCTCTTAGGGTTGAACCGCCCATTCCTTTGTAATCCGTTGTTGATCTACTTTTACGCATGGTGTTTCTGATAAAAAACAGAACAATAAACCCAGACACACAAAAGGCATAATATTTAATCACCTCAAGCCCCCATGCATGAAAAGGATTATCGGCTCCTGATGCTTGTAAAAAGTACTTAATAAATTCATTGGTGTTGCTTGCTATTGATGAAACAAGCATGATGAAAGTTACAGCAGCATAGAACAAAGAACCTTTGTAAATTCCCTCAAGCACAGCAGAAACAAAAGCAATTAAATCATTAACAATTGAATTTATGATTTTTTTTAATATATCCACACGATCCCCCTGATTAAATCAGATTAAGTAAAAAACGGATAATCAGTAATAATTACCCGTTAGCCTCATTCAGAACGAAATATCCCCTTCCGGCACATCCGCATCCTGCGACGGGGCAGGAGTTGGGCTTTGCTCTGCCCTGTTACCTAGTAACTGAAATTCCCCGTAAGTATTAACAACAATCTCAGTAATAAACCGTTCGATCTGTTTATCATCTTCCCATTTACGGGTTTTAAGTTTGCCCTCTACATAAATCTGAGTGCCTTTTTTGACATGCTTTTCAGCAATTTCGGCGGCTTTATCAAATAAAACCACCCGATGCCACTCCGTGTCTTCTTTCACTTCTCCGGTGGATTTGTCGCGCCATGTTTCAGACGTTGCCAGCGATAAGACAGCAACCGCGCCCCCTTCGGGGCGATACCGAATTTCGGGATCTTTTCCGACACGACCGACCAAAGTCACCTTGTTGATACCTTTTTTCATGGAATTACCCTCTTACACGTCCGAATTTAGATAATATTTTATCCCTGTATTCTTTTGTTAAATCAGGACATTGACCTAAAAAAGACTTTCTCATATCAAACGTTTCACTTGGATTAAAACGATGATGTTTCTTAAACGCATTGATACTAAAGAATTTTTTAATCGGATCCCGGCACTCTGCCCCCCCGTTATTTCCAGTAACTTCACCGTACATGCACATAGCGACTTTACAGGCATAATCTGGGCTTAAATGCTCGTCAGGAACAATCAAATTAATACCATCATCCGCACTAATCTGATGATCGGGATTGGATTTATCAATCGTATTGAGATAGTCCTGTGCCTCTTTTTGTGTGTTGCTGGCTTCGAGATTTTTAAGATATCCGTTTTCTTGTGCATACTCGCTGCTGTTTTTAAAGTCTTTCAGAAAACCTTGGGTTTCCTGTGCAGTATCAGATTGTTGCAAATCTTTTAAGTAAGTTTGATGTTCGCTGTTAGGTTGCGGTTTATCTTTTAAATAGGTGCTTTCTGCCTGAACACCCGATACAAGCAGCGTGAAAATTAATACGCCCAAGCATTTATTGATTTTCATCGGATAACCTCTCTGTGATTTTCTTCACGTAGTTTTGGGTTTCTTTGTACGGCGGCACCCCCCCGTATTTATCAACGGCTCCCTCACCGGCGTTATAAGCGGCTAACGCTAATTCAATGTCCTGATATTTGTTCAGTAATTTAGCGAATAACGCCGTACCAACCTGAACATTCTCGTCAGGGTTGTACGGGTCTATGCCATGCGGCTTAGAGTTCATATCCATTAACTGCATTAATCCCTTTGCAGTGCCGTACTTTGTCTGTCGTCCGGTTGCATTAGGATTAAAGCCGGATTCTTGGCGGATAATTTCAAAAATAATTCGGCTGTCAATATTGAATTTATCCGCATAGTGCGTGATGATTTTTTCTATATCACCCGAAACAAACGGTTTATTTTCTTTGACGCGGGTTTGACGGACTTCTTCGATATCTGCAATAACCGCCTGTTTCACTTCCTGTAAGAGTTCCATTTCTGACAGGCTGCGCGTTTCACCCCAACGGGCTTGAATTAAATGGTTCCACTCCTGCGGGTTGATGTTTTCGGCTGCCGGTTCTGCATAGGTGTTAGCAACCGGTACTGAGTGACCATAAATCATCGTATAGAGTACTTGATCATCATCACCGGCTTGCGCCCCGTATAAGGGTGCAAGGCAAAGGATTAAAGGAAGCACCCGTTTCATTTTTCCAGCCTCAGCGGTTCAAAATAGAGCACTGTCGTCGGATTATGTAAGGATTCCGCCTGTGTGAGATCCCGCTGCGCGACATTGCGCGAAGATAACTGATAGATGTTATCTCCCCCGCTGGTAAATGAATTGGAACACCCGACCGCCGTCATACAAAGAAAAAGTACAATGATAGATTTCATTTTGCCCGTACTCCTTTTTCAAAGCTGATAAGTTTATGTGCGGGGTCGATAATGATGGTATTTTCCGTACCAATCAGAATTTGCAGCGCATCAATCACCGGTACAGTGCGCACAATTTTTGCGGAGATAGGGATAGCCCTGTCAACCAGTGCGTTAGAGTCATACGGTGCGGCTCCGTGCGTAATTAACCGGTAGCCGGTTGGCTCAAGCAGATAAATGACCGCCTCACGAACGGTTTTCGCATCATCAGGGAAAAGGGTTCTTGCATAACCTTTTAACGGGTCAACATAACCTAACGTCTTAGGCGTGGTCAGCTTGGTCGCATCGAGCACGTTTACAGGTGTGGTCTTTTTGGCATTCGTCGCGGCCAACGCAGAGCCGGAAAACACCATAACCAGCAGAGCAAGACAAATTTTATTCATGGTATTTTCCTCCCTCATAAACGCTGTCCCACGGATAAATATAAATTTCATCCTCAGTAATAATGCGGATAGGTTCACCGGCGTGCAGTTCGACGGTCGGCACAATTTGCAGGAATTTTGCGGCGAAATTTCGCCCCTGACCGCGCAACCCGTCACCGATATCACCAGCATAGGTATTTTCCCCGTCACCGGAACCGGCATAAGAGCTTTTACTGCCGATAAGGGCATAGGCGCTCACACCCAAAACCTGAGCGAGAATATGACGGTCAACTTCGGTGCCTTTAACTGCCGGAATCCCCATACGATCAAGCCCTGACGCACGGCTGAAATCAATTCTGTCCCCGTTTGGCAGCACTAACCACGTCACCATGAAAGCCACCCGATTTTGAATAACTTCATTCACATTCGAGGCTTTCACCACCTTAATGATAAATTCACTGCCTTTAGGGGCGAGAATATAGCTGTTTGTCGCATCGTAGAGGTCGTGAGTTAACATGGCTTTCATGCTGCCGCCCTGATAATCAGAGATCGCCGTCATGGTTGTAATGGCGTTTATCAGACTGCCTACAGGCAACTTCATCATGCCCTCGGTACTGGCCTGATACACATTGTCCTGCCCGTACCCGACAACATTTTGAGGCACTTGAGGAGGGCGGTTTACGGAAGAAGATGTATTGCCGCTATTCAGACTTCCTGCAGCGGCTTCACGCTGCGCCATGCCTATCCGGTTTTCGGCGGCTTGTATTGTCTGATTTCCCTGTTGTCTGCGACTTGCTACACGGGATTCAGCCTGTTTGATTAAGTCATTGTTAGCACCAATCTGAGAATCTAAATGATTAATCTGGTCAGCATTATTTTGTGGCCGCTGGTAAGTGGCTGCGGGGGCAAAAGGATCACCCCTGCGCGGTGTATCAACTGCGTTAGTTCGTGATGGTTTACGGGCTTCCAGCGCACGCATTAACTCAGCCGCTTTAAATTTATTTTCAATATCTTTCATCGGGTCTACCGGTGTCGCTGCGGCTGTCCGGCGATCATCCGGCTTCTGTGTGTACGGTGATCGTGCCCCCGTCCGTGTCTGTGTCTCTGTGCTGCCACCAGACGTGTCAGCACGATTACCATTACCGGCGGGCTCATTTTCCTGTACAACCGGTTTGTTTCTGAGTAATGAATTACGGACAGAACTACTCTGTAGACTCTGTTCTGCCGTGTTACTGTCAGTCTGTTTCGGTGTTTCTTCTGTTTTTTGGTCTGCTTTGTAAAACAGAAAATTTAAAAAGAAGATGATAAATAATGCACCGACAATCCCGATCACAATGTATTGGAACTTCTTTTTGTGAGTCGAAAGTTGTTCATCTTGTCTTGGTTTACGTTCTTCCATAACTCACCTCATCAGGACTCGCCATGTGTTGCATTATCTGAACGGGTTACTTTAATTTTTTTACCGTCGAGCTGGAGTGTGAAAGAGGGGTAAATGCCGGAAATCTGATAAATATGATAAGCATCATCATATTTGGTCGGTGCAATTGCCTCTTCACCGCCCTGCTCGGTGATCACAGCCAGTAAGCCTCTGTTGGGTTTGGCTAACCGGATATAAGTAAAGCGGCCATCATCGTAAACATCAGAAATGACATTTTTCCCGCTGAACCCGTTGCCGGTTTCCCAGTTGTAACGGGTATAGATGTAATAACGATATTTTTTCAGGGCTTCTGTCACGGCGCGGTCACGGTCACTTTTACTTTGTGCCTGTTGCTCTGCAATCTGCCGTTGTCCCTGCGCGGTGTAAGCCGCTGCGCCCTGATAAGCACCTGAAATCGAGTTTCTGTCAGCACTGCTCATACCGGCACGGTTAAGCACAACACACTGCTGATGATTTGGCCGTCCGACTCGGACAGCCTCAATATCAACAACTTCACCAGTGTTCAGAAAAGCAGTGATAGTGGCTGATTTCCCTGCTTCCTCCGCTGAATTTGGCTGAATCAAAATCTGATTAGCCGCACCGGTTGCCTGCCAGAGTCCATTAGGAACCTGTGCATCTTTAGTGGCCATAACACTGCCTTCAGGAAGTTGCAGACGGGTTGACTGATAAAGTGATGAGTAAACCTTGACCACATCACCGTTACGCCAGTTAATCTGTTTACAACTTGCACCAGCGGCTTGTTGAGCAACAAACAGCGAAAGCGCAGCCACAATAAAAAGTTTCGTTTTCATGTTAAAATCCCTCTGTCTGGTCAACGACAACAACCCCAACCGGATTAATCTGTAACTCGCTGTTGTCTTTTTTACTCAATTCTTTTTTACTTAATACCGTCCAGCGAATATTAAGCCGCTTTGTTTCTGTACCTAATATTCTGCCGCCCTCTTGCTTTTCCTCTTTATAAGTAATCGATGTTCTGACAATAGGCTTATTGCGTTGATTAAAATTACCGTCGATAACGTCGTAGTGATCAAACTCAACATCACTAATTACTTTTTGTGTTTTTATCTTTCCGCTTTCCACATCCTTGATTTTTTGATTGGCATTAAATCCATTTTCATCAACAAAGTGACTCAACAACTCATCAGATAAAAACACACTACATTCACCGTAATCAGAAGAAATTGTTGTTTTACGAACACCAAAGCAATCTTTCACGTATTTAGCTAATAATGAATTAACAATTTCATTACTGATAGGTTGCTCATCTTTAGGTAAATGTCTTGCAACATCTATAGAGTTATCCGGTGAAATGGTTATATAAACTAATTCTTTAGTTTGTCGTGTATCTTCAATTAATTCTTTAATACTGAAATGCTGAATAGTTGCGTAAATAAATAAAACAGCAGCAAGAGCAATCACAATATTGCGGTCACGCTTAATGACTTTAATAATGTTCCCTAAAGATTTTTTATTTCTTTCATCAACGTCTTTTTTAGAAAACATAACTCCCCCGATTACAATAAGGCTTTAATCGCAACTCTTGCCATTTTCTGAGCACCGCGACTGACGCCGCCCCCTGCATTTATATTACCAACGCATTGTTTGGCTAAAGAAAAACTCATAAACACTAAAGCAACACAAACAGCCACATATGCTATGGCAGTCATACCAATCGCAGCAGTATCATCGGTTATGGTGAGTACCTGCTGTACGGTGAAATTCTGACTCAAAACATTAACAAGCCGCTGATCAACCCCGTCAGTTGCCAAAAAGTTAATTGATACCCGCATCACAACCATGACAATGATAGAGGTAATTTTCAGAAAGATTGAAAAAACACCAAAAACGGCAAAGAAGCTGCACCATTTATTAAACGCGCCATGAGTCCACGGACAGATAATAAATGGCAGGAAAAGAATGCCGACGATTTTAGCCAGAGAACCGCCGACTATGACGAAAATATCGGCAAAATAAACCGCCATTGATAAAAATGCGACGGCAAGTTCCCACAGAAAAGCAACCATCAAAATATCTATACTGTCAAAAATATCAGTCGTCGGCATAGAAACAGCTTTCTTAACGGCTTCTATTATTTGGTCGCCTGAAACATTACCCATTGCCGCCTTATACATGCTTCCACCTAACGCAATGAATAAATCCATAAAACCTGACACTATCGGTTCATACGAAGCATAAAGGAACCAGAAGATAAAAAAGAGAATACAGACATAGACAAAAGGGTATATTTCACTTTCTTTGATATAAGTAACCAGAGACCAGCCAATAGTGATAAATCCGAGAAACCATGCCAACGCCTGTGACCATGTTTTAATCTCTGAATCTTGCAAAATACGGTTAACCGTTACGGCTATTTCCTTACTAAACAACTGACTTATCGAGTGCTCATAAGCAGTTACATCTGCAAAAGCGGCGTAAGAAACCCCTAGGAGCAAGAATATTGCCCCTGATATAATTAGCTTTTTCATAATTTAGCCTTAGTGCATTTTTAAAATCACATCGATTTGTTCAACACCGTACCCACCTGCGCCAAAATATTTTTTTGCAATATATCTTGCTTCGGCATCAAGTTGTATTGGCCTTAATTTACCGTGCCAATCATCAGGATTAGAATCATCATTCTCAACCTGTTCATATAGCTTTTTTAATTCCTTTAACTTTTCCTTTGCCTGTTCTTTAGTTAAGTTACTATAGTGTTTTTTTATATATTCCTTACTACCTCTGACGGATGGAAATTCATAATGTGCCTTTTTTATTGCTAAATCCTTGCAAGAGTAATCTGATTTCTTGCATTTTTTTAAAAGTTGATTCATTCTGTTTTCACGTTTCACCTGAATTATTTTTTCATCAGGATCAATATATTTAGCCGTAGCAATCAACGGAAATAATAACCCGCAAAGTAATAATAAAATTAACTTAGTCATGATTAAAATCCCTCTGTAATTGTTTTTGTTTTCTGGCTTCGGCAGCCGCCCGTCGGTTAAAATAGTGATCAGCCATGCGGTCATTATATTTCATGGCTTCCAGTTGCTGTGACTGCATCCGGTTCATCTGCTTTAATAAATGTTGTGTTTGCTGATTTAATAACTGAACATTAGCGGTTAAATTATTATCTTTCTGATTTAATTTAACTCGGTCATCTAACTCAAGCATAGCTTTGGCTTCTTTATCAGCCATGTGATCTTCCAGTCTGGCGATATAAGTATCTCGCTGAATCCCCTGAGCAACACGACGCTGACGATATTCAAACATTCGCTGCGCCATTTCCCGCTGATCGTCGGTATAAGGAATACTGGTGAGCATTTCGGCGTATTCTTCATCGGTAAGGCCGTAGCCGTTCAGAATTTTGTTACGCTCGTAAGCATCATCCCAGAATTCATCCCCCGTATCTTTCACCACCGCACCGTGATATTCACCGTAATAAGGGTCAAATTTATTCGCGATATCCGCCAGCATATTATTGAAATCTATGGATGAAAGCCCCTCGATATCGTCGGCTAATGCGCTGGCTTCCTGATAAAGCCGCTTATATTCTTCCAGCATGGAATTATATTCTTTGTACGCCTGAATTAACTGGTTATCCGTTAAAATGGTGGTTTCAAGATACTCTTTATAGTTATTTAAATCCTGCACCATCTGGCGTACCTGATTTAAGGCATTGGTCGCATCACCAACGGGAATACCCGCCGCCATTGTCAGCGAACCATGACAGAGGCACAAAGCCAGTAAAGCGGTTTTCACAAGTTTACGCATAATAACGATCCTCTTCTAAGTCGGTGTCGTTTTCAGGTGTGGTATGCGCTTTTTTTAATTTATCGACAATTTCAGTCAAGGCTTCATCAACCGATAATTGTGTTTGTTGCACCTTTTCCCACACATCAAATGCCATTGACGCTTCATGAGCCTCAGAAGTACAGATAGCGTACTGTTCAGACTCGACATGAAGATTAACAATCTTGCTGATATTCAAATCAGGAATTTTGATATAAAACTGTTGTTTACGTTTCAACTGAAAAATCAGATCAATCTCATCATCCGTTAAGAATGAAAAGGCTTTCTGATAATCTTCTTTTGAGCCGGTACGGTCATTAGCGAAAATAAAAACAGACGCAGACGATTTTAAGGTTCCCCAATCCGGCATATTAGAATAATGCGAGGGGCTTTGTGTCCAGATAGCCATACCGCCACCGTGCTTAAACCATGTTTTGGCTTTATTAATCGCGGTTCGCGCTGTTGATTGCACTGAAAAGGTATAATGCGCTTCATCAACTTCAAGCAGCTTCGGCAAAGTCCGGTATTTGGGTGATTCAAAAAGCTGAATGACACGATACAAAATTTCGGCATGGACTAACTGAGTGACACTGATAGTGTCTGCGTCCGTTTTTTCATTTTCACTGTCTTTCACATCAGCCAGATTGTAGACAGAGATCGGTTTGTCTATCACCCCGATAGCGTCAGTTTCGCAATCGAAAATATTGGCATAAATCCCGTCACCGTGGAAATTTGCCAGCTTTTCAGCCACACTGGCGCGGCATCGAGAAATAAAACCGGAAAACGTCGCCGGTAACGGATTAGACGGACTGAAATGTTTATCTAAAACTACCCTGAGTTGTTGGTCAGTATCGCCTTTTTCTTCTCTTGTGAAGCGTTTGGAATCTTTATCTTCATTAAGTTTCAGCATCATAGATAACATACCGCTGAAATGCTCAATAAAATCTTTATCGTCTTTTGATTTAGCCATTGAGAACAGGTTAAATCCCCGCTGGCTGGTCATGTCCAGTTCAAAGAGTCCGGCATCCTCACCAAAAAAATTTGCCATAGGGACAGAACCCGGATCAATATCAATCGCGGCATAAACGCCCCCGAATTTTGCAAAGTGAGACGCAATACATTTCGCTAAAAACGTTTTACCGCTGCGGGTAGCCCCCACACCGATAATCAGTAATTTTTCAGAGACTTTAGGGCAGAAGAAAAACGGCACTCCATCATCACTTTCGAGGATATAAAAGGCTTCATCCGTTTCATCTAATCCCGTTTTCCACTCATTTACACCGCCCTGAGAGCGGTAAATCAGTGATGCCGCCCCAGCCTGATAAGCGTTCATGGCAAACGAACGGTAGTTAAACTTAGGTGTCGCCGGTTGAATAGCGCGGTAGGCTTCCAGTGTGGCAACACTTTCCCATATCACGCTGATGCGCGACTCTATTCTGTTTTGCAGTTCACGGCAAAGCAGAATGATATCGTCTTTATTTTTAGAATAAACCGCAATCCCCGCCTGACCGGTGCCGGATTTAAAATCAGAAAAACGCTCTTTTTCAAGCTCTTTACGAAACGCTGTCAGGTGCTCATTTTCTTTGATGCGGTCGTCCACCAACGAATCGGATGTTTTTTCAAATAAAAAATCCTTGAGCCGCAATGTTTCACGGGTTAACTCATCGTCTTTTGTTTTGAGTTTTAAATCTTTTTGTGCACCGGAATAAGACTGATATTTAAGATAAAAAACATAGTTGCCTTTCGTTAATACCGGTGAGTTTTCTTTATTTGTCCATGCACACATGGGTACTTCGTCATTACCGAACCGTGTTACACTGCCAAAACGGACATAAACCGGTTCAGCCCCGCCGATACGCAATAAGGTGATCCCTTCATACTCGATAACATCAAGGCTGTCCCCGTCCAGCAGATAGGCGTCATTTTCATTATCAGGTGTCACAAACGGGTTAGTCGTCAGATAATCCGCATTAAACGTGGCAATAAATTTTTGAAAACGCCAGAATTCCTCATGGTTAAGCGTCATATTTTCCGCGCTATCAAATTGCAGTTGCGCTTTAATGAGTGATAACACATCATCAAGCCGGTTTTTCTGCAAAATCAGGGCATCATAATCAAGCAAAATATCCTGACGGCTCGAAAGCATCTGTTTAAATTTATCGCGGCTGTAAGGGTCAAATAACGCATTAAAACAGTAACGGATAAACTCAAAAGAAAAGATACCCTTATATTTAAAATCAGGGTCAACACTTAGTATCCAAATGAGCGATGAACGATTCAGGTTTCTGTGCTTGTTTAAGAAAGCCTGACGGTTGCGACTGAGTTGATTGTTGCGTGGGTTTTTACGTTCTTTCAGAAGAATTTTCTGATTGGCAGCATGATTGTAATATTGTTCCACCTTGACATTAAAAGGGAGTGACTGGAGCAACCGCCCTAAAATATCAGTGATTAATGAATAAGAAGATTGACCGATGCCGGAAGGATCAATACCGGTTAAAGATATAGCCCCGACTAACTTACCGTGATAACTCAGGGTATAGTCGCTGTGCGGGTCTTTACCGTAGAGATTAAAATAATCGTTGATATCGTGCTTTGCGATTCCCATTGGTCAATCTCCCTCACGGATTAATTACCTTTCAGGTAGATTAAAATGCCGGCGATATTAAACAGCAAAATTGCGGCGGCAAGGGAACGGGATAACCAACCCAGCAGACCGGCTGATTTTGGGTTGATTGACCACAGCGCAAGAATGCAGACCAGTGAAATAAACACGACAGCCAGTGCTCCTGGGCCACCCAGAAAATCCATGAAATCCTGCATTTTTTGGATTGCAATGGTGTAAATCTCTGCTCCTCCTGCATTAGGCAGTTTGACTGTGTTGTTATCCGCACGGGCAGTTTGTACAAGCCCTGCCCCGAACAGACCGAAAATGACCTTTCCTAACTTGCGTTTACAATCAAAAAGATATGCCATCGCTTTTTTCCTATAAAATCTTAATATTACGTTTGTTATAACTACGGTATGTTAATCGGTTGCCAAGCCGGAAGCCGATTAGCCATGAAACGTGTGCTTGCGGATCGTCTTTGAAGATAAATTTAAATATGGTGCCGGTTGTGATGATAAAAATCAGAGCCAGCAGGCCAAAAAGGATTGATTTTTGCGAGATAGCCGCAAAAACAAGAAAAGCAGCGAGCAACAAAACAGGTGCAACAAGAACCGCCGGAACGCCAAATTTTGTGCGCCGTCTGAAAAACACAGTTTTGTTTTTTAACGGATTTTCCTTATCGCATTCCATTTCAGCACCATTTGAAAAATGTATTTATACATGTAAAATAACACCAAGACAACAACAGGTCAATAATTATGCACGCGAAATTTTATGGTTATATTGAAGAAGCACTTAATAAAACAAAATATGATACAATTCAATTACTTGCAAAACACTTGGATATGTCACCAAATCGCATTTCGCAATGGAAACAAGGTAGGGGAAGTGTAACACCAGCAGAATGTGTACAGATTGCAGAACTGCTCGGTCTTAATGTTGAAGAAATTGCATTTATTATTGAAGCTGAAAAACAAACATTACCTGAGTTCAAGAAAAAATGGCTTGAAAAAGCAAGATGTTATCAACGCACTGTCAATCCACCAAACAAATATAAAAAGATGAGTAAATAAAACAAATTTATCAGTTGATTACTTTTTTACCTGATCAAACATACAGATGCAACCGTTTTCTTTGAGAAAAACCCTCATTAAGAATCGTCCGAAAAAAATCCTTTTTTCTCAGTTTTACTAAATGAAGTTTTCCATAAAAAAAGGGATTATAAATGTTTTCGCAGAGAAAACTCTATGATCCCTGAACGACTGAGATATGCCCGTAAACTGCGTGGTTACACGCAGGAGCGGTTAGGAATAAACGCCGGAATTGAAGAATCAACCGCTACATCAAGAATCAGCCAGTACGAAAGCGGAACATACTCCCCTGACTTCAAGTTGGTTCAGAACATGGCTAAGGTTCTGCGTGTACCGACCTGTTATTTTTACTGTGATGATGAAGAACTGGCAGAGTATCTGTTGTATTACTATGAAAGATAAACTGTTGTGCACTGCAAGAATGTTGATCTAACAGGGTTCAAAATGACTGTTACATAGATTACAGGTGATATCTAATCCCTTTTTCCCCCACACATTACAACCACAGCGACACCGGTATTTATAGCGGGTCGGTTTAACTTCTTCTTCCTTTTGCAACTGAATACCTATTTCCTCAAGGTGATTTAGCTGTTCATCAGATAATAGTGTCTGAATTTCAGCCGCTGTCTGATAAGCAGGAAACCGATCAAACCAACGTCCAGTATTAGACGGCATTAAACCAATGGCCTCCATTGTTGCCGCCCATTGCTTGTTATGATAGCCCCGTCTTCCGGCTTTACCGTAGTGAAATTGCCACGCATGACACCATCTCATGAACAAGAGTCTGCATAATCTCAACCAGCGGAACCACCGCAAAATAACTCGGATTCAGAGCGATTTCATCAATAGCCTCTGAAAACAAAGCTGCATTGAAATGATCAAAAGCATCCTGAATTTCCTTGTATGCCTGAACGGTAGGTTGCATCTGACATTCTCCATTTTTGGATTGTACAATCCAAAAAAATCAACAGTGATCCCTGAAATTATGTGTTTCTTTATCAAAACTGAACACAGTTCTTAACTCTGTGTCGTGAACCTCTGTGATTTCGGTAATGCGTCGTCCGTATTCAGGATCTCGGCGGCACTGTACGATAATATCAATTTCTTCCCGTATCAGTTGTTCAGCTAATTCATAGAGAAAGCCGCCAGCTTTCATTAAATAAATAGCCATTTTGATAATCACTTTTTTAGGACTGGTTGCATGGATCGTAGTCAGGTTTCCGACCGTCCCACTGGTGCAGACATCATAATAAGCATACATCGCTGTAGGAGTACGAATTTCACCAACCACAACGCTATCCGGCTGGGCGCGTTTTGTTGCAGTAATACAGGTAGCCAAATCAGCAGCAACATCTTTTCGTACCGGAGCCTCAAAAGCAATCCCTAACGGAAACTGATCAATAATGTTTAATTCAGCCGTATCTTCAACGGTAATAATTCGGATACCCCTGTCCATAAACAGGATCATCACCCGCACCAAGGTTGTCTTACCTGAACCGGTATTACCTGCAAAAATGATATTTTTTTTCTGTTTAATCGCTTTCTGCAAATACACCATCATTTCCGATGTAAGGTACTCAAACCCGATTAACTTATCACCTGTCAATATATTTTTAGGCACTTTTCGTAATGATACTGATGTTCCTTTAGGTGTGATAAGCGGTGATGTAGCCATAATTCGCGAACCATTTGGAAAACGTGCATCAAGTATAGGATAAATATCATCACCGTCCTTAAAATCGCCGGTCTTCATATACGGTTGTTTTAACGTTTTCGCGATAAGTGTTGTCCATGCATTTAATGCCGATTCACTTTCAAAGCGGTTTTTTGTTTTAATATTCCGTCCATTCTTAACCACCCATATATTATTATACTCATTAATAAAAATATCAGTAGTTTCCTCATCATTGTACAGATCGATAATAGGGAACATATCATGCTCAATATTATCATATTCGTTTTTCTGCTGATTATTAAGAAATTCAACATAACCAAACGGATAATTTTTACCTTTCATCTTTCCACCTTTATCCCAATTTATACGGATCTTGCAAATTAAAAACAAACTCCCCGTAACGCTGTTTTAATTCTGCCGGAGAAAACACACCAACCTGACGGAGTTTTTTATCAACCTGAATTTGATATGTATTCCAACTTTCCTGATTGTAAACTGTTTTATAAAACCGGAGTACATTTGCATCAGTAAAAACATAAATGACATTGTGATAACATCCCCGTTCAATATCCCGAAATGCTGACGCATAATTATATTGAATCCGCGCTGCATTCTTTTGCGTTAACTCCATTTCAACCGCAATCACTTGATTATTTTTCATTGTTGCTAACAAATCCGGTTGCCGTGATAAACTCATTGGGATTAATTCACTTTCACTCAGGTGAGACTTTATGACTTCGCGTTTTTCAACAACAAACTGCTGAATATTTAAGGAGTGATTAAGATAAGGAAGGGATAATGTTTTACGGTAAACAAGATTCGATGAAGGTAATAAATATTTTGCATATTCAAAACCGGATTTTGTCAGCATATAGACCTTTGCCCTGCTGCCTAATAC
>NZ_NRQY01000005.1:26716-27583 GCF_003996855.1 Morganella morganii
ATTTATCCGTATGGATTCAAGCTATGGCTGGTCGTTTTGGGTTTTGTTTTGTCTTTTGCATGACCGGAAAAATCAAACACAGTGATGACCTTTCGTTGCTTGATGTGATTGCTATTGCCATTAAAAAATGGGGGCTGGTCTATTTCTTTACCTTATCATTACTGCTTATTTGTTTATTTTCCATCTACGCATTATTTGCTTTTAATTTGGATTTTGAAACCACGTTAAAATATTTAAAAATGGTATCTAGCCAAATCAGAATTGATTACATGATTATCCCTGATTTGATATTTGTATTGATGTTACCTTATGTCATTTTCTTTGTTCATAAACGCTATGTAAAACCAAGAATATCGGCTTTTGTTCGTCGATTTCGTGTTTCTCAAACCTCGGATGCAATATCAGACGTTCGGGTTGAACACGGAAAATACGAATCAAAAATATTCACCCCGACTGAATACCACAAAGATAATAACTGGTTTATAGGATTAAATGAAAATGAAAACCCTGTTTACATTTCTGACGAGGAATTTACTACAACTAACGCCAGAATATTAGGCGCGACGCAAACAGGTAAAGGTGTATTACAGGGCGTTATTATTAATCAGGCAATACGAAAAAAGATAAAGCCGTTTGTTTTATTGACCAAAAACCGGATAAATTTATTTATTCAATTATGAATAAAGCCTGTCTTGATGAAGGGCGCAAACTAATTACATTTGATATATGCACTAATCGAGGAATTACCTACGAACCTTTTTTATATGGCGATAAAATAGATAAATTAGCGCGAATATATAACACCCTTGATATTAATGATACGGGCACAACTGCCGACCATTATTTAGAAAGCGCACGCGCCTGTAT
>NZ_NRQY01000006.1 GCF_003996855.1 Morganella morganii
GTTACCACCGAATGCCGCAGCGAGTTAATCGCCAGCTGTAGCACTGTAGTTAAACGATGACCACCGGATTTTCCGGTGGTCTTTTTTTCATCCCTCGGGGAACATTGTTTCCCGCCAGGGATACGTGTTCCCTTTTTTCGGAGAACACGTATGTCCGGGTTTATTAACCATGAAAAAACCTTCATCTCACTTTTCAACGAGACGGCGCGGTACCACCGACGCGCCAAAGTGTTTGAGGACTTTGTCAGCTGCAGCGTCATCGCGCTGGAGAACCGCCTTTGTTTCAACCAAAAGCGCGAGGACAAGTACCTGCAGATCGTCAAAGGCTATGAGAAAGCTGATGTCACCCGCATAGCGCAGCTGCTGGCCCTGGTATCAATGAGCATGACGGCCAGATTCAGTGACTTCCTGGGGAAGGTCTTCATGCAGCTGGACTTGGGGGACAAGTACCGTGGCCAGTTTTTCACGCCCTGGGACGTCAGCAGGATGATGGCGCAGATTACTCTGGGTGATGTTGGCACCGTTTTCAAGGATAAACCGTTCATTACCCTTGCCGAACCGGCTTGCGGTGCCGGCTGTATGGTACTGGCCTATGCCGATGTGCTTAACCAGGCCGGCTATCTGTCACACCGTCACATGTGGGTGTCCGCTACGGATATTGACCCGCTGGCTGCCGGCATGGCGTATATACAATTATCGCTCTGTGGCGTAGCGGGGGAAGTGGTGATCGGTAATTCGCTTCATAACGAGCGCCGCCGAATACTCTATACGCCTGGTCACTATCTGGGGAATTGGCCATCACGATTGCGGGTAGATCAGGCCCCCTGATGAGAGAGCAACTGAATAAACTCATGCCGGCTATTGCCGGCTTTTTAACAGTTAATGCACCGATACTTCTGTTACCCGAAAGCTGTCGGGTTTGAGTTCAATGCTGTTGTAGGCTGCTGATATTTTCCAGGACTGACCCGGTTCAACATGATTGGCCATATCAACGGCCTGGCCAATGATTTGTCCATTCTGGAGCAGGTTGAACTTGATCATGACCATATTAATTTCGTGGCTGGTCTTGTTAGTGCCGGTTCCGGTGATATTTGTCAGTCGATTTGCCGTTTCAGCAAACTTAAGACCGTTAAGCTCAACATCTTTGCTTATGTTTTCTGCCAGCGCAGAACCTGAAAATACAGCGCACAGAGTAACTAATAACCCGATTTTACTGAACATTTATCAATCTCCATGGATTAAAGGCAAGAAAATAATACCTAATCCCTCCTGGTTTGTTAATGTAGTGTTTTATACTGGCTTATGGCTCAAGTCTTCAGGCTGATCCTTTTTGACGATAGAGGCTTCCGTCGGTTTAATGTGCCCCCGGTTCAACTCAAACAGTGTTCGCCTGATGTGGCCAATTTCCCTGAAAGCCCTGGCAGGCCAGTTCTGCTTCGGTATACGCTGATGCAGGCGTCAGGTTGCACCAGGCCTGGATTGATAACGGAATCCGCCTGGCTACAGTAAATCTTTTTCTTACAGGAAAAGATTTATCTGTGGTGCGTATTGTTCTGACCTGCGCAGCATAGCGCCGGTCTGGATTTTATGGAGTGCTGCTGATGTCTTATTCTGATACGCCTGAACAGGCCGCCGTCATTGGCTGGTCTGGTCACCGCCTGGTTGTCAGAGCGTTTGCCGGTACGGGTAAAACGTCCACCCTGGTACGCTTTGCCCTGACCAACCCTGAAAGCAGGATGCTTTATCTCGCCTATAACCGTGCTGTCAGGGATGAAGCGGAGCAGAAGTTCCCATTCAATGTGGAATGTAAAACGTCTCATCAGCTGGCCTGGCCAAACTTCGGCCGGCATTACCAGAAGAGGTTAACGGGGAATCTGCGGATCACCGATGTCGCCCGGCAGCTCAATACCCGCCACTGGCCGTTAGCCAGGACGGCCATCACCACCTTCAATGCCTTTTTATGCAGTGACGACAGCGAGTTTGGGCCACAGCACCTGCCTGATGAGGATGCCCATAGCGGATTGTCAGCGGAGAAAATCCTGGCGGCAGCACAACTGCTCTGGCGTGAATCCGCGCGTCAGGACGGCACTTTCCCTGTCACGCATGATGTCTATCTCAAGCTGTACCAACTTTCCAGGCCAGACCTCTCAAAACGCTGGCAGACACTGCTGTTTGATGAAGCGCAGGATGCGAATCCGGTCATACAGAGCCTGGTACTGACGCAGCGTTGTAATGTGGTGCTGGTCGGCGATCGCCATCAACAAATATACCGTTTTCGTGGTGCCGAGAACGCGCTCGATGCACCGGCTCTGGTTGATGCTGAACGCCTGAACCTGACCCACAGCTTTCGGTTCGGGCCGGCGGTGGCCAGTGTGGCCAACATGCTGCTGGCCCGCCAGGGGGAAGCTCTACCTGTTGTCGGGGATGGCGGGGAGGATTGTGTGGTGTCCTCTCTGACAGAGGAAAACCTGGCTCAGCACATCACAGTGTTAAGCCGAACCGTTGCTGGCGTGATTGGCGCTGCGCTTGACGCCAGCCTGGCTGGCAAATAAGGTGTTCTGGGTTGGCGGCATTGCCGGCTACAAAACCGAGGAACTGGAAGACCTGTACTGGTTTTCGGCAGATATGCCCGAACGGATGCATTCGTCAGCGCTGTCAAGGGACTATCGTAATTTTGAGGAGTTTGAGTCGGTGGCCAAAGCCACCAAAGATCCGGAAATGAACCAGGGGCTACGGCTTCTTGAACAGTATTTCCCGTTGCCGCAGAAGCTGCAGGTGATGCGCGAGTATGCAGTCACTGAGGAGAGTGCGGCTCGGGTCACCGTCTCGACAGCACACCGCAGTAAAGGTCTGGAATGGCCGGTTGTTGTCCTGAATGAGGACTTTGCCGATATCACTGACCCGCTGTTACCAGAGGACGAGCGTACTGATGAAACCAATCTTCTGTATGTGGCGGTCACCCGCGCGCGGAAAACCCTGGTCATCAACGCGTTGCTGCAGGTGCTTCTCGACGAAGGGGGCACGGCAGTATGCTGAAGGCTATCAGGGAGCTGCTGGTCGGCACCCGAGAGGTGCCGGCCAGGAACAACGCTTCATCTCAACCGACGGGACCCGAAGGGTATTTCATGCCGCAGTCCGCCACGCAGTTGCTGGACATGCCAGCCCGTAAACAGTGCCTGCAGCAGCTGTGGGAGAACAACGCACTGCCAAAGGATTTGTACGAGCAGTTTTACCTGCAGCCGCTCCATAAGCTGGTGACGCTGATGCAGGTGCTGCCGGCAACCCGGCAGGGCGAGTATGCCCGCGAAGGTGGCCTGGTCGATATCACGCTGCAGACAACAACTTATGCCGTTCGCCTGGCCAAAGGACATATGCTGCCCCCGGGGGCGGCGCCGGAAGAGCAGTCAGCCCAAAATATTCTGTGGAACGCGGTGGTGTTTTACGCTGCGATCTGGCGTTACCTGCCTCTGCTCAGCCAGATCGAGGGTGAACTGTTGAGCGGCCAGCCGTGGTTACCAGGCGTGACGGCTCCCACCGAGCCTTACCGTTTTCGTTTCAGGCCAGCAGTGCCGGACCCGACTATGACGATGAGCCAAAGCGCGTTGGTTGCGTGTCGTTTGCTGCCAGCAGAGGTGGTCAGTTGGTTGTCCACGTTGCCGGCAGCGGCGCAGGCCTTGATGCTGATAGCTTCAGGCCGGCCCAGCTCACTGCCGGTCATTGGTGACATTGTCCAGGAAGCCGTCAGGCTTTCGCGCGGAGAGGGCATAGACATGAATGTTCCCGGGCCTGTTAACGCCGCCATCCCCGTTCCGCCTGTTCCTTCTGCCATGCCGTCTGAGCTTCAGAGCGCAGCTTCACCGAAGGTTGAACTGGGAGCGAGTTCCCCTGGAGGGGATTTGCACAGTGCCGTGACTGGTGAGCAGGTGCCTGGCAACCCTGACGCTGCAAGTCATGATGCTGGCGCTGCGGTTACCCCGGAAGAGGGAATACCTGTTTTGCCTGGGGATATATTGCTGAGTTCGGCGCTGGATACGCCTGTCAATGAATTGCCACTGGCAGAGATGGTTGTCGCGCCAGAACCTGTAATTAAGGCTGAAGAAGATATGCAGGCGTTGCTGTCACTGATGAATGTCAGCGTAGTTGTGCCGGCAAACCAGGTCGAGCAGGAGCAGGAGGTTCTCCCCAAGAATGGGAGCCCACTTTCAGAGCCTGACCTTGCGCCAGCACAGGACATTTCTACTGTAATTGAAGAGGGTTGTGACTTACCGGAACAGAATTATCTGTCAGTGAGCGAACCGGAGCTGTCAGGAGAAGCTGGACATACGTCCATGCAACATGGGCCACCTGGTCATAAGGAACAAGAGATTGCAGTCACGGCAGAGCTGCTGATAAGTGTACCGGTCGCAGAGGACAACATCGGTGAAACATTTTGGCATTGGTTGTGTGCAGGTATCAAGGGAGGGCGGATCCCGGTAAATCAGAAGGGGGCACGAGCTCATATGGTCAGCGGTTTTGTGTTTCTTTGTGTACCTGAAATTTTTCATTTGTATATCAAGGAGTGCGGTAAAGCGCGTTCCGACCGGAACGGTGTTCAGAAGGCTTTTGAAAAAACAGGGAGGCATAGAGTACGTAAAGGTCAGCGATTTTTTATTGGCCATTTGTACCAGGAACCAGCTGGGTACGGTCCTTACAGACGCATAAATGGTTATCTGGTCAAAGCCAATAGTTTATATGGGGGGAGGAATGTTCCTGAGGACAGCCCGTTTCTGGTGATCCCGTAGTTAACCAGGGAACCCTGCATCACTTGGTGATTGGGGGCGATAAAGCAACGATGAGGTTATTTAATGAAAAACGAAGAATTGATGTATGATGAATGGGAGCTTTTACTCGAAGAGTATTTCTTCACCAAGCAGCTTCGTCCTGCTACCGAATGGAGTTACAGGAAGGTCGTTCTCACCTTCAAGCGATTTTTTGGGGAAAACCTCACACCTGCGATGGTGTCACAACGAGATGTATTGTTATGGCGGCGCCATTTACTGAAAGAGAAGAATTTATCGGTACACACTTGGAATAATAAAGTGGCACACCTCCGTGCGGTGTTTAATCTGGGCATTAAAAAGGACCTGGTTCAGCACACTGAGAACCCCTTCAATGGTACCGTAGTTCGCTCTGACACCAAGAAAAAACGAATATTGACCAGGAGCCAACTGACCCGTCTGTATCTGGTGATGCAACAATATGAACAGAGGGAAAAAGAGAGAATACCTATAAAAGGGGGTAAATGTGCACTTTATCCAACCTGGTTCTGGATGACGGTATTAGATACGTTTCGATATACCGGCATGCGTAATAATCAGATGATCCACATCATATTGAGAGATGTGAATCTTGAGCAAGGCTGGATTGAGCTTCGGCTTGAAGGCAGCAAAACCCATCGAGAGTGGAAGATCCCCCTGGTTCGTCAGTTAAGAGAGCGAATAAAGCTGTTAATTACACGTGCGACAGAGAGAGGCGCAGGACCGCAGGATCTCTTGTTTGATGTCAAACGGTTCACTACACCCAGCATACTCAGTACGTCTATAAAGAGAAATACGTCCTTCAATCGTTTCGTAGTTTTTATCGTCGGTTGTCCAGAGAAAGTGGCTTTGATATCTCCTCCCATCGCTTTCGCCATACACTGGCGACAGAGTTAATGAAGTCCCCGGACAGAAATCTAAAACTGGTGAAGGATCTACTGGGTCACCGCAACGTCAGCACAACTATGGAATATATCGAATTGGATATGGAAGTAGCGGGAAAAGCACTTGAACAGGAGCTTGTTTTACATGCGGATATCACTGCTACGAGAAGCTTACAAAGCTTGACACAGGCATGATTTGCTGTGAATATCACCAGTGATCGAGAAAAGGACGCCTGTGCACGAACACAGGCATCCTTCTTGAGGAATTCAACTTACAACGTCGCGGTAGTAAACAGTTACTCTGTTATCTCTTTGACAAGTCGATTCCGTATTAACCACCCGTTAAAGTTCTCATCCTTTAACCAGTGTGCATTGATGCAGAATTAGTGGTGCCCGGACTCGGAATCGAACCAAGGACACGGGGATTTTCAATCCCCTGCTCTACCGACTGAGCTATCCGGGCAACG
>NZ_NRQY01000007.1 GCF_003996855.1 Morganella morganii
CTTTTCTTATTTTGGGGTGTTCTTATATATCCCATGATGATTAGAAACCGTATCACTATCAAGGTGATACGGTTTTTTTTCGTCTGAAATTGTCCTCCCGTATTCCGGGGTATCCGGTGCAAAATGGTCCACGAAATGGCCCTCGCGCCGGAAAGGAAAATTTCGTGGGCCATTATTGAGTTGATGGCTGAGAAAGGTTTGCGGATACAGGACATTACGTCATTCCCGTCGTTTACATTCAACGACAATTAAAGGAGTGAGTCATGACCGCAACATATCGCCTGCTTTCCGCCGCCGCTGTACAACGGGCAAAACCTGCTGATAAAGATTACGACCTCCCTGACGGCCACGGGCTGACGCTTTCTATCAGAGCCACCGGCAAAAAAATCTGGCGCTTTCGTTATCAGCGTCCCAACTCTACAGCACGCACCAATATCACTCTGGGGTATTATCCCGCTCTGACGCTGGCCGCGGCCCGTACCCTTCATGACGAATATCTTGCCCTGCTGGTTCGGGGTATCGACCCGAAAAAACTGGAACTGGATGAGGCGGAACAGGCGAAAAGAACCTCCGACAGTCTGTTTATTCATGTGGCAAAAAAATGGTTTGCCATCAAAAAAACCAGTGGTATTTCAGCCGTCCATGCCGATGATATTTGGCGTTCGCTGGAAAAAAATGTGTTTCCGGTTATCGGCCAGACGCCAGTGACTGAACTCAAAGCCCATACCCTGATTGCCGCCCTTGAGCCAGTACATGTACGGGGTGCGCTGGAAACCCTACGCCGCCTGACGCAGCGGATTAATGAAGTGATGGTGTTTGCGGTTAACTCCGGCCTGCTGGACGCCAATCCTGCCTCAACCATTGGCAAAGTATTTGAAAAACCTAAGAAGCGGCATATGGCGACCATCCGACCAGAGAGAATGCCGGAACTGATGCAGCGTTTTGATGCCACCAATCTGAGTCTGATGACGCGTCTGCTACTGAAATGGCAGCTTTTAACGCTGGTACGTCCCGGCGAGGCGGCGGGGGCTATGTGGTGCGAAATTGATATGGACAGGAAACTCTGGACTATCCCGGCTGAGCGAATGAAAAAACGCCGTGAGCATCAGGTGCCACTGTCATCGCAGGCGATAGCGCAGTTGGAACGGCTTAAGCCGCTGAGTGGTCATTCACCGTTCCTGTTTCCCGGCAGGGTGAAGCGTGACCAGCCGATGAACAGCGAAACGGTGAATAAAGCACTGCATCGTATGGGGCTGGGCGGTGAACTGGTATCACACGGTTTCCGGGCTCTGGGAAGTACCACGTTAAATGAAGCGGGATTTTCGCCGGATGTGATTGAAGCGGTGCTGGCTCATGCCGACACCAACCAGACTCGCGCGGCGTATAACCGCTCGACATATCTGACGCAGCGTTATGAAGTGATGGACTGGTGGGGACAGAAAGTCAGTGAATCAGCACGAAGTGCAGTAGTGTAACGGCTTTATGCGTTATTAAAAAGGCAGGGGACCGTCAGATCTCCTGCCTTTATTTTTATCTGAAACAACACATATTATTTTACTTAACCATCTTATCGCTTACGGTGATCATCAGTTTTTATACCTCTATCAATGGACGGCTGAAAGCAGAAATGTTTCCGCCGGAGGTCAGGGCGCTGGGCGTCGGACTTTCCTACGCCGTGGTCAACGCAATGTTCGGCGGCAGCGCCAAACATGTCGCACTCTCGCTGAAATCATTCAATATGGAAACGGCATTCTTTTGGTACGTCTCCGGCATGTGTCTGCTGACGTTTATTTGCATCGTAAGGGGGAAGAACTTGAGTTGTAATGCCTCAAAATGTTGATGAGTGTATTGGCAAAGACGGAAATGGCCTTTTCCCTGAGATACGCCAGCCCGTTCGAAGTATGGTCGACCTCATTGAGGAAACCGTTTGCTCCTAAAAATGCTGATGCATCGCAAATTGCTCTTACCACTGCTTTCTTTGTTAACGCCTGTTGCACAATTGGTACTACCTGTTTCGCCTCCTTTCCCCACCAGTTCATGCCACCTACAAGAACCAGTGCCGCATAATTTTCTGGCATAGTACTGAAAGCATAATCTGGCAGACAACGAAACCCTCCGATGGACATAACCGGCTCTTCGTCTGGAGCGACCACCTTTACCTCATATTGTGGTGCCCACAACCCGAATCCCCTGCGCAACCCAGGTGCTAATAATGCAAATTCCCAGTCAGCATATTCGGGAATGACCAGAAACAAGACTTCTTTTCGTATAGCGTGTATTGTATTCGTTTGCATTATATTTTCCCTGCATTCTGAAAATGGCAGACAGGCTTCAAAGTATTATGGAGAGAGAAACATCCCAGATACGAAGGATGATCCAATTCCCAGATAAAATATTTTCAGGAAAGCAAACCACCTACGTAATTCAGGCGGTATACCAAATCTTTATTCTGATATATGCATTCCTCACCACTAAGAGCCTATCCCAATAGGAATTGCCGTATAGTGCGTCACGGTAATTTCTGAGGGCGAAGTATGGCAGGTAACAAGTGGCAGATTGGCGATGAACTCTGGGAAAAAATGGTGCCGCTACTCCCGGAACACAAAATCCATCACCCATTGAGGACGCATCGCAAACGCGTCGATAACCGAGACGCAATGAACGCCATTTTCTTCGTACTCAGAACGGGTTGCCAATGGAATGCGCTAAATGCGACGGGCATTTGCTCATCAAGCTCAGCTCATCGTCGCTTCCAGGAATGGCGAAATGCCGGGGTTTTCGAGCGTTTTTGGCAAAACGGATTGCTTGCCTGTGAAAAGCTGGGTGCCATTGACTGGTCATGGCTGTCAATAGATGGTTGCATGACAAAGTCACCGCTTGCTGGCTCAAAAAAACTGGCCGCAACCCCACTGACCGTGGTAAACAGGGCGTAAAGCGTAGCCTGATGACTGATGCGAACGGACTTCCGCTCGCGCTGGTTGTTGCCGGGGCAAATACCCACGACATAAAGTTGGTTGAAGATACGCTCAACGCGCTACAGACAGGTAGACCGGGCCACAGACTGCATCTATGTATGGACAAGGCTATGAAGCTGGAGGCTGGAAACATATTTGAAAGCGCGTCGTTATGAGCCGCATATCCAGTCGAGGAAAGAGGAGTCTGACGCCATCAAAAACACTGATTTTAAAGTTCATCGTTGGGTGGTTGAAAGAACGCATAGTTGGATGAACCGTTTTCGCCGTGTACTAACGCGTTGGGAGAAGAAGGTCGAGAATTACGAGACGATGCTGCATTTCGCATGCAGCATCATTGTCTGGAATAAAATCCTATTGGGATAGGCTCTAAAGCTTTGGATATCTCCAGCGAAATTATTATCATACTGAAGCTCTCCCTCGCAGAGAGAGGCAACTCCTCTGACTGGATACTAAATCCATTGTACTCCATTGATAATATTGGCTAATAAATCGCATGCAACTCAACTAAGCCCCCAATAAAGCTCCTAAAATTAACTTCTTTGTTGAAATGTGACTTTCATCATAATTTTCCGAGTAGACGTTAGTTTTTTGATATGGAAAAAATCAGCGAGAAGACTCTTCTTGGAAGTTTGAGTACGTAGTTTCAGGAGTAGTTTTTTGTTGATACAGATCTACTATGTGAGCTACCTCTCTGTTAACGAATTTAGTTACTTAACGTCCTGTATGCTTAATGTGAGTATGAGCACCTTAATGGGGCTGATTTACTGCGGCTATTTCAGTTCAAAAGGAGATCATTTTTTAAGTTATTAG
>NZ_NRQY01000008.1 GCF_003996855.1 Morganella morganii
CCTGAAATCACATCGATACCGGAAATGCTGGTTAAGCACCATGGAAATATGACCGCACTGGCGAGCGAGCTGGGAATAAACCGGCATACAGTCAGGAAGTTTCACCGTGATACCCGGTGTGAAATGCATGTTATCTACAACGGCGTGCTGATGACAAAATCCAAGATGAAAGGCAACCAGGGGAAAAGCGAATGATCACTCATGGCTATGCAAGGGGCAATTTGCCGGATGAAAACATTGAGCTGGCAATACTGCGAGAGCAGGTGTGGTACAACCCTGAAACCGGAATATTCTCCAGCCGAAATCACAGCGGTGTTCGCGTTAAAGGTTTTATGTGGAATGGATATATTGGCGTAAGTGTGAAGTCGAAAAAGTTCATGGCCCACAGGCTGGCGTGGTTCTACATGCACGGAAGATGGCCCGCGAATGATATTGACCACATCAACGGTAATACATCTGACAACAGGCTCTGTAATTTACGCGAAGCCACTTCTCAGCAGAATGCATGTAATCGCAGGCTCGGGAAAAACAATACATCAGGGGCAAGGTGCGTATCGCAGGAGAGGAAAACAAAGCGGTGGATAGTGCAAATAAACCGGCTCGGGCACAAGTTTTACCTGGGAAGTTATGAGCACAAACAGGATGCAGTCGATGAGGCCAACCGGTTCCTGCAACTGACGGATGGTGAATTTTTCAACTGTGTTACGTCAAAGCACGATTTACCGAAAGATCAGATGGCGCTACTGGCGTTCATTAAAAAATCAAGAGACATCAGCCCGACAAGACTGCTTGAGCAACACGAAAGGGTCTGGATTAGCCATATCCTGAGCGGGTGGGGGTCGTGGGCATATGACGGCCTTGATGAAAAAAACCAGGTTAGCCCAATCGGTCGTTTTATGGAGTCTGTTTCAGGTCGGGGGGCCATAACAGCAGACGGCATAACAGCGATTATCGAAGGGCTTCATTCCCGTGGTTACGTTGGGGATGAGCTTATCAAAAAACTTTCGCAAATCATCGCAAATCTGAAACATCGCTCAGTTCCTAAGTGCTCTGACGAACTCGGGCTTTATGTTGATGACATGCTGATCAGGGTGTTCGGCGGCAACTCACCATTGGTCAGGGTGGCCGTGAATTATTATGTATACGGGCACCGGATGGAGTCCATCGCGCAGTATTTAATGCGAATTACCAAAGGGGCGCTTTCAATGCCACAGGCTCGTGATCGCGTCAGATGGTGCATTAGAATAATTGAGGCAAAGATGCATAAGGCAATAATGCATGAGCTCAATAACGGAAAGGAGATTGATGATAATTTTGAATAATAAAAAGTAATGCAAAATACTTGCAAAAAAATTATCACCTGGTATATTTGTGATATCCTCCGCGAGTTTTTGCGTTCGGAGTGTTTAAACAATAAGTAATTCCCCAGCCATGTGTTGGGGTTTGCTTTTAATTTTTGGAATACGTAGGCGGACCCAAAAATTAGATACCGCCTAGTTCGTCACTTCGCCGCAGGGCTGGGACTCGAACCGCATCGGCTGAGAGGTCGAAAGAATGCAGAGCGAGGAAGTAAGTAAACGGCGCACACCGGCGGGAAACCGGCCTTGTGTCGAAGCATGCATAACAGCCCTCTCCGGAGGGCTTTTTCATATCTGCAATGAAAACTCCATTTGCCAGCTTCCGCCTTGCACGCGGCGGTATTAAAGCGAGTGGGGTTCTCATTGTGGAGAATGCCGGGCTGACGGCTGCTTAGATACAGTGTGCTTAATTGCTACCTGAAAGACTGACTGTTGTCCCTGTTGGGATACATGATGGTATGACTTGGTGCCTCATGTGGGAAATCAGTGCCCACCTTCACAATTATTTCAACTCTCCGGAATTTCCGGATAGTTCATATTTCAACCACCAAAAGATATTTGGTAGTTCAAAATATCGCAGTTCCATAGTCCTAACAGATAAATATTCCAAAGGTCGCCCTGTGCTGCCTTTTTTCATATGCGCCGCCACAGAATCCTGAACAAACAAACGTAATCAGCGCAGAGATACTGTGCGCGGCTTTTACATCATTTAGCGCAGTGTTGGATTTGTTAGATGTCCTAATGATTAGGTATACTATCCGCTCACATTATTATGGGCGAGGTATCTATGTTTTTTGGGTTATTTATTATTGCTGCGGGGATAATCTCCTTACTTGAAAACTTTGGCGTTATTGCGGGTGATGTTAAGTGGGGGCTTCCTCTCGCCATTATCTGTTTTGGCGCAAGTATTGTTTATGACGCAGTCAAAGGTAAGAAAAAAGATTAAATTTATTAAATTACATGAGGTCACTTAGGTGGCCTTTTTTTATTCCTGAAATAAGGGCTGAACATAATGCAGGAGCCGTTAACAGGCACAGCAACCGCCTCGTTAGCGGGTGTCTCTATTGTTGGTCTATTTGCCGGACTGGATGCTGGCGTGGTGATCGGGGCATTCGCCGGTGCGGTTGTATTCGTACTTTCATCCCGCGATATCAAGTTGTGGCACAGATGGGGCTATTTCGTCGTGTCATTCATCATTGGTATTTACGGCGCTGACTTTGTTGCCGGTCTGCTGAGTAAGTTTGTCAGCGATCAGCCGGTCGATAGGTCAGTGGGGGCTATGTTTGCTTCGGCCGGTCTGGTTGGTGTACTGGTGGCGATTTCAAAGCCGGGTTCACTCACTGAGTTTATTAACAAAGTGGTCGGAGCGACTATTGATAAATTCAGAGGGGGTGGAAGATGATCCTCCCGGACTTATGGGTTTACACCAATTTCTTTGTGTGTGGCCTGACGGCTATCCGGCTGATGAACTACCAGCGCAACGGCGCGCAATACAAGTTCTTACCATCACTCATGGCGTGGCTGTTAATCGTGGCCTTTGGCTCAGTACCGCTACGCATTCTGACAAATGACTATTCCCATGCCGATCCCTCTGAGGTGGCGATAAACGTTGCCGGATTTATTCTGGTGATGCTGGCTGGCGGGAATGTGACGAAAATATTCAGAGGTGCAAAAAGTGAGTAAATTCCGATTCAGTCAGCGAAGCGAAAATAACCTGAAGGGTGTTAATTCCGACCTGGTGAAGGTGATTCGTCGCGCGCTGGAGATTACACCGGTAGATTTCATCGTGATTGAAGGTCTGCGCACACAGGCTCGCCAGAAAGAATTGGTCGCGGCTGGTAAATCACAAACAAATAACAGCCGACATCTGACCGGCCATGCAGTAGACATTATTCCGGTTAACACCAAGTGGCAGATTGAAGAATTCAAGCCGCTGCTGAAAGCCGTTAAACAGGCTGCTGATGAGCTGGGTGTAAAGCTCCGGTTCGGTATCAACTGGAAGAATGACCCATCACTGCCGATTGAAACCCGTTTCATTGATGCGCCTCACGTTGAGATTCCGGCATGAGCACCGCAA
>NZ_NRQY01000009.1 GCF_003996855.1 Morganella morganii
GTTTCTTACCAGTACTGATTGCCAAATTCCCAAACGTGCGGGAGGTCTGGCCTTAGGTCTCTGCCTTTAACTTGTCCGTTGGTCGCCTTGACGATTAGCGGAATGTATTCAGGGGAAACCTTCGCCTTGTTGTGAAGCCACTTAAAAACTGCCTGCTGCGTCAAACCGCATGCTTCGCCAAGTTTTTTTTGTGTTCCCACAATATCAATGGCGGTTTTAATTGCTTCGTTCATAAAAACCTCCGTTGTTTTATTTTCCATATTAAAACCATAGTTGTTTTTAATCAACAACTATATTCGTTTGAATAACAACAACCGAGGTTGTATCTTTGGGATTATGAAAACGACTCTTGCACAACGACTAAAACAAGCCAGAAAACGCGCTAGTCTTTCTCAGAAAAAACTTGGCGAGGCTATTGGTGTCTCTCAGGCGGCGATCCAGAAAATCGAATCTGGCAGCGCTCAGACGTCTACAAAGCTGATAGAAATAGCTAAAGTTCTGTCAGTTCCGGCGGAATGGCTTTCATCTGGTGCCGGGGATGACCCATTACTCCCACCTGCTGGTGCTGACACAGTGAAAATAGATCTTGTCACTCCTGCAACAATAGAGACTTACAAGGTGGAAATCCTCGATGTTGAAGCCAGCGCTGGCCCTGGTGTTATGGTTTTAGATGATTTTATTGAGACAATAACGGCCATAGAGTATTCAGCGGAAGAAGCCAAGAGGCTGTTTGGCGGAAGGCCAGCTGATACCGTTAAGATGATCACTGTGAAAGGTGACTCTATGGCTGACACATTCGAACCACGCGATCAGATATTCGTTGATATGACCATAAACCACTTTGATGGCGATGGAATTTATGTCTTCATACTAGACAATCAGCTCTACATTAAGCGCCTGCAAATGCAGCACAAGCGCCTTGCTGTGATATCAGATAATCCAAAATATGAAACATGGCACTTGAATGAAGAGTCTATTGATGGCGTATTCATACAGGCTAAGGTACTTGTGAGCCAGTCTATTAAGTATAAATTCCACGGCTAACAGTGGCCTGACGACACGTTTTAGGGTGTGGTTTAAGAATTATTAAAGGTAATAAGATGATACCAGAACCAATAGATAATGAGCTTCAGGATGAGTTGATATCTTTTTTATTGAGCGGAGAGACCCTGGATAGGTTTTCTTTAAAAAAATATCTACATAAAGCCGAGTCAATTGATAGGTATGACATCCGCCACATGATCATTGCCCTTGCGCATGCTTCCGCTAGAGATTACAACAAGGCAAATGACTCATTCAGGGTTGCACTACAATCTCATAATGAAAGGGTGCAGAGGAATTATTTAGCATACTTAAATGGCTCAAAACAAATAAAAAAATATGTCACTGATGTCTATGGAATGATTGGTAATGTATCCTCTCAATTGATCCGGGTGGTTACAGTACCATCCGCAATTTTCTTTGGTGATAAAGAATCGGCAAAGACCGAATTGGAAAAATTGCTGAAAAACCCTCCATTGCAGGATTTTAATTATCAACATATAATTGACCAATACGAATATTTCGTGAACAACTTTGGTGATTTTATGGCGATAGGAAACATTACTGACAAGGATTTTGATTGGATTAATAATCAAATACTTGAGGTGTGTGAAAAATTAAAAACTCTACCGCTTTCCACCCAACACTATGTCGACAGGGAGCATGGTGAAGTTGCGTTTATAACTACGGTCTCAACAAGAGACCCTGAAATAATTGCAAACATGGACTTTGAATTGGCGATGCTGATTGCCGAAAATGACTCATTTTTAGAGCGAGGAATCACCGGATGGTTCAAGCCTTTTACTGGTGAGGAGGTGGCTTCATTATGAGCGTAAAGCCAAGCGATTTCCTTGATTTTGCCGAAAGTGTACTGTCAAATAATGATGAAATAAGTTGCAGGAATGCCATATCAAGGTCTTATTATTCACTCTATCATTCTGTGTGCGAGGAGCTAAAGCATTGCCCACCAACTTCGCACTATGGAGTTATAAGCTATTTACGAAGCAACAAAGAAAATAATAAAGAATCACTAGACCCTATGGTTATGAGAAAAGTGGCGGCGATATTAGAGCAAACGAAAAAACAAAGGCAAGTTGCTGATTATGACCTCAACCATAGCATTGATGATACTGATGCTAAATCCACGATACTGCTCGTAAAAAAAGGACTGACACTCCTTTAATCCCAGTCATCTGGAATAACAGCCCTCCCCGCGAGGGCTTTTTTGTGTCAGCTGTCACTCATCAGATCGATGGCAACCTCGTAAACCTCATTCATAAACCTGTCAACCTCTTGTTCTTTATGGGAGTGCAGCAATTGTCTGATATTTCCTTTCGTTATCATCTGTCGTGAATCCAGCAACATAATAGCCGCCCTGCCCGTTACCCTGCATACCTCACTGTAAATCAGTTCGCGTTCATCATTCATGCGTCACCTCTGTATCTTTCTTCAACAGTAACATCCGCGACAGTGCCTGGATAGACAATAATTGTATATTTTTCATCCCCGCCTGTGTGATCTGCGTCCAATAGTGACGATTTTTTGAAAATAAATTACCAATAAAAAACAACCAAATACAACCAGTAAAGAGAAAAACAACCCATACAAACAACTTTGGTTGTTGACATTAAAACAACTATAGTTTTTAATTAACCCATCGAAGGCAAACACAGTATGAAAACACCTTCTGGCTCTTTAACAATTCAGAAAGTCGAAACAGCACAATCCACCTGTTTAGACCCCAACGCACAAATGCGATGTAGCGCCTAATGGGTGGCGTGAAGATTAGCACCGCACGAAAGTGATCACGGTCGTGAACGGGCAACACTGGCGGGATGGGTTGTGTGAGCGCAGATAAACAAACAGGAGGACATACCAATGGTTCAGTAACGCGGATAGACCGCAGTTGCATCGCGACAATGGTTAGGTAGTGACTAACCCCTGAGTAGCCTGATGTCTAGCCTGTGTAGCGACGGGTCAAGGTTCTTATATTACAAGTAGCTCCGGTACTCCAGGCTGACAGCCAACCAGCCATCGGTTAGAGGTGAGGGATTCACGGGAATACCCTGACTACGGACTCAAGGGCATGAGCGAGGCCACTGCGAGAGTGTGGCAACTAATCACAG